>NZ_VOJI01000001.1 GCF_007923445.1 Puniceibacterium confluentis
GTCCGCGCCAAAATAGGCATGCCATCGATAATGAACCCGATAAACCTGCCCGACATGGGCAGAATGAATGGGAACTGAGAATCGGCCGGAACCGCTGTTTCGCGGCTTCGGTCACCGCCTCGAACAGGGGCCTGCCTGCCTCGCGCTGTTCACGGGCGAATTCCACGATCAGGATCGCGTTCTTGCCGGTCAGACCGATCACCGTCAGCAGGCCGACCTGAAAGAACACGCCATTTTCAAAGCTGCCCAGATACGCGCCGCCCAGCGCGCCCAGCACGCCGATGGGCATGGCCAGCATCACCGCAAAGGGAATCGACCAGCTTTCATAGAGTGCCGCCAGCGCCAGAAACACCGCGGCGAGGCTGAGCGCGTAAAGCAGCGGCGCCTGGTTGCCCGATTGCTGTTCCTCGAGCGACAGGCCGGTCCAGGCCACCTGATAGCCCGGGGGCAACTGGTCGACCATGGCTTCGATTGCGGCAATGGCCTCGCCGGTGGAAACGCCGGGCGCGGGCGAGCCCTGGATCTGCATCGCGGGGACGCCGTTGTAGCGGTTTACCCCCTGCGCGCCAAAGGTCCAGTTGCCGGAGGCAAAGTTGGAAAACGGCACCAGCCCGCCGCTGTCGTTGCGCACCCGCCATTTCTCCAGATCTGACGGCGTGGCGCGTGCATCCGCCTCGCCCTGGACGTAGACCCGCTTGATCCGGCCCTGGTCGATGAAATCGTTCACGTAGCGCCCGGCCCATGCCACCGACAGCAGGTTACCGACATCCGTGGCCGACACGCCCATCGCCCCGGCCTTGCGCCAGTCGATGTCCAGGTTGAACTGCGCCGCGTCCTCCAGCCCCGAAGGCCGGGCCGACGCGATCAGCGGGCTTTGCGCGGCCAGCCCGAGCATCTGGTTGCGCGCCTGCAACAGTTGTTCATGTGTCTGCCCGGCGCGGGCCTGAAGGAAAAAGTCAAACCCCGACACGTTGCCAAGTTCGATCACCGACGGCGGCACGATCGGAAACACCATGGCATCCTGAATCTGGCTGAAGGCGCCAAAGGCGCGCCCGGCGATGGCCTGAACCGAGGATCCGGGGGCGGTGCGTTGATCCCAATCCTTGAGCCGGACAAACGCCAGCCCCATGTTCTGACCCTGCCCGGCAAAGCTGAAACCGACAACGCCGAAAGCGGATTCCACCAGATCGCCTTCCTGTTCGAGATAGTAGCTTTCGACCTGCTTCACCACCTCGAGCGTGCGCTCTGCCGTTGCCCCGGTCGGACCCTGGATCAGGGTAAAGAGAATGCCCTGATCTTCGGCCGGCAGGAATCCTTCGGGGGTGCGCATGAACAGGAACCCCATGGCGGCAAGGATCGCGCCATAGACGAGGACCATACGGAACGGTCGGCGCACTATGTAGGCGACGCTGTGGCCATAGCCGTTGACGGTTTTGTCGAACCCGCGGTTGAACAGCCCGAACACCCCGCGTTTCTTGTCGTGCGCAGGCTTTTTCAGCAGCGTTGCGCACAGCGCCGGCGTCAGGGTCAGCGCCACCACCACAGACAGCGCCATGGCGCTGATGATGGTCACGGCGAATTGTTTGTAAATCACCCCGGTCGAACCGGGGAAGAACACCATCGGTACAAACACCACCGACAGCACCACGGCGATGCCGATCAGCGCACCGGTGATCTGGTCCATGGACTTGCGGGTGGCCTCGAGCGGGCTCAGCCCCTCCTGCTCCATGATCCGTTCGACATTTTCCACCACGACGATGGCATCGTCGACCAGCAGACCGATCGCCAGAACCATGGCCAGCATGGTCAGCGTGTTGATCGAAAAGCCAAAGGCCGCAAGCACCCCGAAGGTGCCCAGCAGCACGACCGGAACCGCAAGCGTCGGGATCAGCGTCGCCCGCAAGTTCTGAAGGAACAGGAACATCACCAGAAAGACCAGCACGATGGCCTCGGCCAGGGTTTTCACCACTTCCTCGATCGAGATGGTCACAAAGGGCGTGGTGTCGAACGGGATCACGTAACCAATGCCATCGGGGAACACCCGGGCAAAATCGTCGATCCGCGCCTTCACGGCTGCGGCGGTGTCCAGAGCGTTGGCACCGGGGGCGAGGCTGATCGCCATCCCCGAAGCCGGTGCAGCGTTGAAACGCGAGATCGTGCTGTAGTTCTCGGCCCCGATTTCCACCCGCGCCACGTCGTTGAGCAGCACAAGCCCGCCGTCGGTCTCGGCCCGCAGCACGATCTGGCGAAAGTCTTCGGGAGTGCGCAGCAGCGACTGCGCTGTGATCGTGGCGTTCAGCTGCTGACCCTCGACCGCGGGGCGCGACCCGAAGGAGCCCGCGGAGATCTGGGCGTTTTCGGCGGATACGGCGGCGACAACATCCGTCGGAGTCAGTTCGAACGCCGCCAGCTTGGACGGGTCCAGCCAGATGCGCATGGCGTATTGCGCCCCGAACACCTGCACGTTGCCGACACCCTCGACCCGGCTGATCTCGTTCACCATGTTTGACACAAGGTAGTCCGACAGGTCGGTCGCATCGAAGGTGCCGTCTTCCGAGATCAGGCCGACCACCATCAGGAAGCCGGAAGAGGATTTGCGCACCGTCACGCCCTGCCGCGTCACCGGTTCGGGCAGCAGCGCCGTGGCCTGTGCCAGCTTGTTCTGCACCTGCACCTGCGCGATGTCCGGGTCGGTGCCGGTTTCAAACGTCAGGGTGATCGACGCACCGCCGGACGAGGTCGAACTGGACGAGATATAGCGCAGACCGTCCAGGCCGGTCATCTGTTGTTCGATCACCTGCGTGACGGTGTTGGCCACCGTGTCCGCCGATGCCCCGGGGTAGGCGGCGCTGACCGACACCGTGGGCGGCGCGATCTGCGGATATTGCGCGATCGGCAGGGTCAGGATCGACAGCACGCCGATCCCCATGATGAAAATCGAAAGAACCCAGGCAAAGATCGGGCGGTCGATGAAAAAGCGGGCCATGTGCGGTGCTCCGGATCGGGTCTGGGTCGACGGTTCTGGGTTATTCGGTCCTGGCGTTGGCGACGGGGTCCGCCGCTTTGGCCAGTTGCGCCCGCTCGGACGCGGCAACGGTGGCGCCGGGCTGAACCTTTTGCAGGCCCTCGACGATCACCTTTGCGCCGGCGCTCAGCCCGTCTGTGACAATCCAGTCCGACCCCAGATCCTGCGCGATGGTCAGCGGCACCTGCTCGACCGTATTGTCACCGGTCACGATCATGGCGATGGGCTGGCCGCGCCGGTCGCGGCTGACCCCCTCCTGGGGGACGCGGAAGGCACCCACGATGGGGCGGGTCGGCATTTCGACCTGAACATACATCCCCGGCAGCAGCAGCTTGTCAGGGTTGTCAAAGCTCATCCGCAGCACGACCACACCGGTCTGTTCGTCCACATCCGGCTCGGCGGCCGTCAGGCTGCCGGTCTGATCGAACACACTGCCATCAGCCAGCGTCAGCGACACCGCGCGGTCAATTTCGCCCAGCCCCTCGACTCCGGCACCACGGCGCCATTGCAGCACTTCGGCGGCGGATTGGGTCACGTCGACGTATACGGTGTCGATGTTGCGGATCACGGCCAGAGGAGCGGCCTGACTGGCGGTCACCAACGCGCCCTGGCTGGTCAGGGACCGGCCGATCTCGCCCGACAGCCTGGCGCGGATCCGGGTGCGGTCCAGCTCGATCTGCGCGCCCTGCAACTGCGCCAGTGCAACTTGCAGGCTGGCGGCATTGGCCTCGCGGGTGGCCAGAGCTGAATCATAGGCCTGATCCGAGGCGACGTTGCGCTGGCGCAGTTCCTCGAACCGGGTCAGTTCCTTTTCCGCGGCGTTCAACTGTGCCTGCGCCAGCGACACCTGCGCCTTGGCCTGTGCCAGGTTTGCCTCGTAGGTGGCGGGATCGATGGTGAAGAGAACATCGCCGACTTCGACACGCCCACCTTCGGTGAACAGCCGCTCGGTGATGATCCCGGCCACCTGCGGACGCACTTCGGCGGCAGCCGAGGCGACAACCCGGCCCGGCAGGGTCGAGGTCAACGTGACATTTTCCGGCTGTAACGTGACCACTGTGACCGGTGTCGGCGGCCGTTCCGAGCCCTGCGCCGCAGCGGCGCCAGGCAGGGCAGCGGCCAGAACCAGCGCCAGGACGGTGGGCAAAGGGAAACGGTTTGGTTGCATCGGGGTTTCCTCGTTCAGGCTGAACCGCGCCAGGTGCGCGCAGGATCGCTAAAGGACAATTGACGGCGCGGCAAAGACCACATCCGTGCTGCATTGCAGCAATAATGCCGGGGCACAAGGCACAACAGCCCGATGCACAGAAGCTGTTTCTGAATGCACATCCGACAGGCAAAACCGTGCTGCGAATTGCATCGACGGCCTGACCCGGATACTCAGGTCGCCAGCAACAGGGGCACGGCATGGCGGTAAAAACAAGTGGCTGGCGCGGGTCCGAGGAACTCTGGCTCGAAGCCGCATACCAGCTGCTGATCGAACAGGGGGTCGAGGCCGTCAAGGTGATGCCGCTGGCCAAGCGTGTCGGCCTGTCACGGACCAGCTTCTACGGACATTTCGACAGCCGCGAGGCGCTGCTTGCGGCGCTGATCGCCCGCTGGCAGGACAAGAACACCGGCAACATGGTGGCGCGGACCCGGGCCTTTGCCGAAACGATCGCCGAAGCGGTGCTGAACCTGTTCGACTGCTGGCTGCAACCCGGTCTGTTCGACGCTCAACTGGATTTTGCGATCCGCAACTGGGCATTGGGCGATCCCGCTTTGCGCGCCGTGCTGGAAAGCACGGATCAGGACAGGATTGCCGCCATCCGCGCGATGTTCGAACGCTTCGGATACGCCCCCGCCGAGGCCGAAGTGCGGGCTTTTACGGTCTATTACACGCAGATCGGCTATGTCTCGATGATGGTGGTCGAACCGCCGGAACTGCGCCTGCCCCGGATGCCCTATTACGTGCAGACCTTTACCGGGACTGCGGCCAGCGACAGCGAACTTGCCCGGTTCGTGTCGCGCCACGGCATGACGCTACAGGATTTGCGACCGGATCAGGGGTGAGGTACCGTCGCCCGCTATGCTTCGACCTCCAGCCGTCCGATCGGGTTGGAACAGCACGCCAGAATGTAGCCGTCGGCGATGTCGTCCTCTGAAATCCCGCCGTTGTGTACCATATGCGCCTCGCCAGAGACCTTGCGGACCTTGCAAGTGCCGCAGACGCCAAAGGTGCAGCCGGACGGAATGTTCAGCCCGGAAGCCTTGGCTATGGCCAGCACGGTGTCCGTCTCGTGGCAAGCCACGGATTTTCCGGACCTGGTGAACACCAGCTCCGCCACGGCACGGTCCTGCGGCACCACATCATCGAACTCGGTCAGCTCTTCCTTGGTTTCCGCAGGCGCGGCAAAGCTTTCCTGATGGTAGTGCGCCATGTCGTAGCCCAGGCTGTTGAGCATGTCGCGCACCGAAGCCATGAAGCTTTCAGGTCCGCAGCAATAGACTTCGCGCTCCAGGTAATCCGGCGCCATCAGGCCCAGCATCAACTGGTTGAACCGCCCGCGATAGCCGGTCCAGGCGTCGTAGGGATCATCCTCTTTCACCACGAAGTTCAGCTTGATGCCCTGCACCCGGCTGGCCATGTGTTCCAGCTTGCGGCGAAAAATCAGCTCGGACGGACGTCGCGCAGCAGAGATGAAGGTGATGTCAGGATCTTCGCCACGCTCCCACAGGAACGCCGCCATCGACATCATCGGCGTGACGCCCGAGCCCGCCGAAATGAACAGATATTTGTCATCCGGCTGCGGTGGCAGATGGAAAAGGCCGGTGGGGCCGAACACCTTGAGCCGCATGCCAGGTTTCAGGTGGTCCAGCATCCAGCGGGTTGCCACGCTTTGCTTCTGCGCCTTCACCGTCACGGTGATATAGGCCGTGGCCGCCGGGTTGGACGAGATCGTATAGGTCCGCTGGATGTTTCCGCCCGGCACCGGAAGGTCCAGCGTCACGAACTGCCCGGCCTTGTAGAGGAACCGTGAGCCCGACGGCGGGCGAAAGACGAAGCTGACAACATCCGGTGCTTCCGGAATGCACTGCACGCATTCCAGCAACTCGGAATCTTTCCAGATCGGCGAATCCTCTTTCGGCATCGGGATCATGGGATCACTCCGCCGCCATCAGGCCGCGCTTGCCGCGTCCGGTCAAACGCCGCTGCAGGGTGCGGGCATACCAGTCGACAAACTGGATCACGCCGCTTTCCTGATGCGCCGAATAGGGGCCGGGGACGTAGGCAGGCGAGCGGATGCCGCGCTGGTTTTCCTCGACAATGGCGCGGTCTTCGGAGTTCGTCGCCACCCAGACTTCGGTCAGGCGCTGAAGGTCGTAATCCACGCCCTCGACCGCGTCCTTGTGCACCAGCCAGACCGTTGTCACTTCGGTCTCGGTCGGTGAAATCGGAGTCATGCGGAACACCAGGCCCTGATCGCTCAGGAAATGATTCCAGTTGTTGGGGAAGTGATACAGCAGGCAGCTTCCTGCGGCGTCAAACGGCACGTCGCCGACCCGTCTGGACACCGCCGGCTTGCCATCCATTGTATAGCTTGTTGCCTGCCCCAGAAACGGAATGCGGATGAACCGCCATTGTTCGTCCGACGCGATGCTGAATTTCGACGGCAGCCCCGCCGCCTCGCACTTGGCAATGTGGTCCTCGAGAACGGCCGAGCCCTTGCCATCGGCGCCGCCAAACAGGTTGGGATCCTCGGGGAAGGTGCGGCACAACGACGGGTGCGAGCCGGCGCAATGGTAACATTCGCGGTTGTTCTCCATCACCAGCTTCCAGTTGCCCTGTTCGACAATGGTCGACTCGAACGCGACCTTGCAGTCCTTAAGGCCGTGCGGTCCGACGTATTTTTCCGCCTGGGCACGCATGGGGGCAAAATCCGGCGCCTCGTCGGCAAGGCAGATCATGATCAGGCCAGCCACCTCTTCGCAATGCACCGGCTTCAGGCCAAACTCGGCAGGCTTGAAATCCGCGCCCATCTCGCGGGCATAGAGCAGCCGGCCGTCAAGTTCGTAGGTCCACTGGTGGTAGGGGCAGACCAGTTTCGGGCTGTTGCCCTTGGCGGCGGAACAGATCCGGCTGCCCCGGTGACGGCACGAATTGTGGAACGCGCGCACCACGCCGTCGGCACCGCGCACCACGATCACCGAATGGTCGCCGATCTGCCGGGTGACATAGCTGCCTGTCTTGGGCAGTTCGGCGCTGACTGCGGTCATCAGCCAGTCCCTGTACCAGATGTGGCGCAGGTCAGAGTCGTACAGGCCCGGGTCCTGATAGAACGGCTGTTCCAGCGAATAGCCGGGCTGGCGCGACAAGAGAAGAGAGAGAACGTCGGCGTCTCTGAGCATGGAAAGGGGTCCTGCGTTGGCGGGTTGGGAATCACGGTCCGTTGCGGTGATCTTTGGGACATTTGCCGCCGGGCCGTTGGTTCATTTGCGGTGTTTCATCGACCGGAATGGACATCGGGGACTTTCGCGTCACACCGGGGCGCGACAGCTGCCCGGCACACACGGCCGCTAGACATCCTTCATCAGCCGCAGCGCATCGTAAATCGCCGCGTGGGTGTTGCGCGCTGACACCGCATCACCGATCCGGAACAGCTGGAAGGTTCCCTGCACATTGCGCCTGTCCCTCTGCGCCCGCCCGGCGATCAGCGCGTCCTGATCCACGGCGCCAAGATTGCTGGAAAGGGGCTTCAGCGCGAAATACAGCTCGTCCAGCGGCAGGGTGCCGTGATTGACGACAATCTGATCAAAGTGCCGCTCTTCCCTGTGGTTGGAATAATCGGTGCCGATCACCGCGCGCAGGCGATTGCCGTCCTTTTCCACCGCCATCAGTCGGTAGGTCACGGTAAAGCGCACATCCTTGTTCTGAAGGTTGCGCATGTAGGGCACCAGGTTCATCGCCATCACGTCGGGAGCAAAGCTGCGGTCCGGCGTCATGATCTCCACGTGTTTGCCCGCGTGGGCGATCAGGTCCGCCGCCTGCATTGCCGCATGGTCCCCCGCATCGTCGTAAAGCAGTACAGAGGTGCCCGGTTTGACATCGCCGGCCAGGATGTCCCAGGCCGAGACCACCAGATCATTGCCGGTCTCGAGCACATCGGTGTTGGGCAATCCCCCTGTGGCGACGATCACCACATCGGGTGACAGCGCGGTCACATCCGCAGCCTCGGCATAGGTGTTGAAGTGAAAGGTAACGTCGCGCGCGGCACATTGCGCCATGCGCCAGTCGATGATGCCGATCATCTCCTTGCGCCTCGGGTCCAGCGCGGTCAGGCGGACCTGCCCGCCGGGGTCGCCCGCCGCCTCGAACACCGTGACGTCATGGCCGCGTTCGGCGGCCACCCGCGCCGCCTCGAGCCCGGCAGGTCCGGCACCGACGACCACCACCTTCCGGCGCAGGGTCGCCGCAGGGATGTCGTGCGGCATCGACAACTCGCGCCCCGTCGCCGCATTGTGGATGCACAGGGCATCACCCGCCTGATAGATCCGGTCCAGACAGTACGTCGCGCCGACACAGGGACGGATATCCTCTTCGCGGCCCTCGATGATCTTTTGCACCACCTGCGGATCGGCCATGTGGGCGCGGGTCATGCCCACCATGTCAAGCTGACCGCTGGCCACCGCGTGGCGTGCCGTGGCCACATCCGGGATCCGCGCGGCATGGAACGTCGGCAGACCGACTTCGGCGCGGATGCGCCCGGCAAAATCCAGATGCGGGGCCGATTTCATGCCCTGCACCGGGATCACGTCTGTCAACGCCGCATCGGTGTGGATCTGCCCCCGGATGATGTTCAGGAAGTCGACACCCGCCTCCTTGAAAAGATGACCGATGGCGATGCCTTCTTCCGCATCGATGCCACCCTTGGCCACCTCGTCCGCCGAATACCGCATCCCCAGCAGGAACCCCTTGCCCACGCGCTTGCGACAGGCGCGGTAAACCTCGAGCGCGAAACGGGCACGGTTTTCCAGCGATCCGCCCCAGGGTGCGTCCAGAGCGTTGGTCAGCGGGGACAGGAATTGATCCATCAGGTGGCCGTAACACTCGAACTCGACACCATCGAGTCCCGCCGCCTGCATCCGTTCTGCCGCGTCGGCATAGTCCTGAATGATGCGGTCTATTTCCCAGTCTTCGATCACCTTGGGAAAGGCGCGGTGTGACGGTTCGCGAAACGGGCCAGGTGACACCACCGGCAGCCAGTCCCCCTTGTTCCACTGCGTGCGCCGGCCCAGATGGGTAAGCTGGATCATCACCGCGCAGCCATGGCCGTGACACTCGTCAGCCAGAGCCTTCATCCAGGGCACCACCTCGTCGCGGTAGGCCAGCACGTTGTTGAAAACCGGTGGCGAGTTTCGCGAAACTGCCGCCGACCCGGCGGTCATGGTCAGAGCCACACCGGCCTTTGCCCGGGCGGCGTGATAGGCGCGATACCTGTCCTTTGGCATGCCGTCTTCGGGGTAGGCCGGTTCGTGACTGGTGGTCATGATCCGGTTCTTCAAGGTCAGGGACCCCAAAGCATAGGGCTGAAGAAGGGGATCCCGGGACATATGGCAACTCCGCTGCTGATGGGCTCATGCAACCATCCTGCCCCGAACCCGTGACCGCGTCCCGACGGAAAACGTCACCAGTGTCGTATTTTACGACATGAGTGTTTTCAGGGCGATTTCCGGCGGCCTTGCAGCAGCGGCAGCACCCCGGGAAGAACCACGGCTATGAACACGAGACCAAAGGCGATGCTGGCCGCCAGTCCGCTGGCCGCCGAAGCCCCGGCGACCGGGAACAGCGCCGCAGCCGCACCTTCGCGCAACCCCCAGCCCGAGACAGAGACCGGAATCAACATGGTGAACAGGATCAGCGGCACGATCCCCAGAATCTCGGCCAGCGACAGGTCGGTGCCCGTGGCCCGCGCGCAAAAGGCAAAAGCTGACAGGGTACAGGCCGTGGTGGCAAGCCCCAGAAGGATTTGCCAGCCCAGAACCCGGGGCGCCAGCAGCGCGGCGTGCAGCGCTGCCCACAGACTGTCAAGCGCGCGACTTTGCGGTCCGGGCAGCAGCCCCCCCAACCAGAACACCACCGGAGCCGCCACTCCGAAAAGGATCAGCGGCACCACAAAGGACCGCACCCAGAGCGGCCAATCCAGACCACCGGGGGCGAGGGAAGTCACCAAAAAGGCCAGCGCCATGACCGCAAAGACCGCCACCTGACCTGACAGCCGCTCGAACACCACACCCTGGGATGCACGCATCAGGCCAGCCTGGTGTCGCGCCCGCAACGCGCGGCCTGCATCACCCACCATGCCGCCGGGCAGCGATTGGTTCACGAACTGAGCGAGGTAATATTCGCGCACCGCCTGCCCCGATGTGAACCGTTGCCCAAGGCCCTGTGCTGTCAATTTCCAGCGCAGACCGGACAGCACCGTCTGCAGGGTCAGCGCGACATAGGCCAGCAGCAGCCAATCGGCCTTGGCGCGCATCAGGCTGCCAAGCGCCTCGGCCCCCCCGACGGCGTTCCAGAGAACCGCAAGCAGGGCGATACTGACCAGGATCTGAGCTGCGCGGAATGCGCGTTTTCCCAGCCGGGGCACAGGGCGCATCATGGCCAACCAGCCGCGGCACGGGCGATCAAGAGCGCCCGGCATGTGGCGGTCATTGTGCGCGTCGTGATTTTCCGGGCCGGTCTCTTCATCCTGGCTCAGGGAAAAGCACAGCCCGGCGTGGACCGCAAGAGATTGCTATTGTGCAGTTGCAGCGAACTGCTAAAAGGTTCCGTTGCAATGTGATAATTTTTTGAGCGATTACAGTCTTGTGGCGGAAATTCGCCCACGCGGATCCCGCCAATTGGCAAGCGCTTCAGGTTTTTTTTCATACCCCATTGCGGCGGCGCAGCGAAGCGGTAAATGCAGACTAAAGGAGCCGTCTCCAACGCACGCTCCGAACGCACGAAGGTTCACTATGACTTTGCATGTCTCCCCTCACCGGGTGGCACCGACCCCTTTGCGGGCGGTTCTGCCACCGGTCCCATTGCGCCGTCGGTCGCAGCGATCGGTTCTGGTCCCGTCGTCTTATCCGCATCCGGGTCAGGGCCATTCTCTGGCCTGGCTTCAGGCCGCGCTGACCCTGACCCTGACCCTGCTTGTGGCAACGGGGTTTGCCGCCGCGATCGACGACTGGACCCTGGCCAGCGGCCTTGCCTTCGTGCTGATGACGCTGACCACGCTGACGCTGGCGCTGGGTGCCACCACCGCGCTGATCGGACTGATGGCGCCGCGGCAGACACCGTTCCGCGCCGCCCCGGGATGGGCTCCGAACGGCCGCACGGCGGTTCTGCTCACTCTCTGCGGCGAGAATCCTGCCGGTCCTGCCCGGATGCTGGCCGACCTTGCCACCGATCTTGAGCGTCAGGGAATCAAGCACACCACCACCCTGTTCGTGTTGTCCGACACCCGCGATGCCGAAAAAATTGCCGTCGAGACGCAGGCACTGGCCCCCCTGATCGAAGCAGGACAAGTCACCTACCGTCGCCGTGCCGTGAACACCGGCCGCAAACCCGGCAACATCGCGGATTGGCTGCACAGTTCTGGTGACCGTTTCGATTACATGATGACGCTGGATGCCGACAGCCGCATGGGCGCATCGCGCATCGCCGCCATGGTCGCCCGGATGGAGCGCTCGCCGCAGACCGGCCTGCTGCAGGCGGGGATGCGCCTGATTCCTGCGCAGTCCCGCTTTGGCAAGCTGCAGCGCCTGTCGGCGCGGCTGATGGGCCCGACGTTCCTGACCGGCTTTGCGCTTTGGACCGGAGATACCGGCAACTACTGGGGCCACAATGCGCTGATCCGGGTCAAGGCCTTCCGCGAGGCGGGCCATCTGCCCAGACTCAGCGGCCAGGCACCCTTTGGCGGCGACATTCTCAGTCACGACTTCGTCGAGGCAGCCCTCATGCGCCGCGCCGGCTGGAAGATCGAGATCGATGCCGATACCCGCGCCAGCGCCGAGGATGGTCCCCAGACGCTGGCCGAATTTCACAAACGTGACCGGCGTTGGTGCCAGGGCAACCTGCAACACAGCCGTCTGATCGGGGCGCAGGGCCTGCATCCGATCAGCCGTCTGCACATGGCGGTCGGCATCATGGGCTATGTGGCGGGTCCGATCTGGCTGGCGCTGGTGGTGCTGCTGGCCGCCGGGTCGGTGCCGACCGCGACCGTCTGGCCATTGCTGGCGGTGGCGGGGCTGCTGCTCACTCCGAAACTGTGCGGGTTGCTGCGGTCACTGCGCGCAACACACCATGCAAGAGGACGCCGGATCCTGTTGCGCGCCAGCCTTGCTGAACTGGTGCTCTCGTCCCTGCTGGCGCCCATCGTCATGATTCGTCACGTGCTGGCCGTCGGCTCGGTTCTGAGCGGCCGCGACTGCGGCTGGAAAAACCCTGGCACCCGCAGCCTGACTTTGCCCAGCGGCGCACTCGAGGCGCTGGCAGGCACGGCGCTTGTGGCCGTGGTGTGGGTTCTCAATCCGTCCGCGCTGCTGTTTGTTCTGCCTGTTGCTGTCCCGCTACTGGCGGCGCCGGTCCTTGTCCCGTATCTTGACCGGTGAAACAGGCCCCCTCAGAACTGACCGGTAACACAATGCACAGACGCAGTTTTCTAACCACAGTGACCGCCGCCGCGACTCTGCTGGGCGCGCGCGGCGGATATGCGCAGTCCGACTCCGGATCCGACGATGACCTGCTGTCGCGGGCGCGAAAGCTTTCTTCCGAGCCCTACCGGCCCGGGAACCGGACGCTTCCGCCGCCTTTCGCCGGTCTCGACTATGATTCGTATCGTGGCATCCGGCCGCTTCCCGGACTGGCGGCCATGCTGGACCACGGCGGAGTTTATGCCGTGGACCTGCTGCCGCCCGGGCTGTTCTTCAAGACTCCGGTGACCGTCGACCGGGTGACCGAAAACGGCATCGAGCCCTATGGCTTTTCGCCCGATCTGTTTTCCTTCGACCTGCGATATTTTGACGAGATTCCGGCCGAAGCGCCGAATGCGGGCTTTTCGGGTGTGCGGTTGCGGACGGCGCTGAATCATCCGGACGAGAAGAACGAATTTCTGGTCATTCAGGGAGCGAGCTATTTCCGCGCCATCGGCCGCGACATGGTCTACGGCCTGTCCGCGCGCTCGGTCGCGCTGGGCACCGGCGGCGGAGCTCCCGAAGAATTTCCCGAGATCATCCATTTGCGCCTGCACACCCCCGTTGATGGCAAGTTGCGCATTGAGGGGCTGATCGACAGCCCGTCCCTGTCGGCACACATCGACATGCGCGTCACCCCGGGTGACGACACCCGGCAGGCGATCTCGGTCACCATCTTTCCCCGCAAGACACTGGATTCGATTGGTGTGGCGCCGCTCACCTCGATGTATTTCAAGGGGCCGCTGCGGTCCTCGGTCGGCGACGACTTCCGGCCGGCGGTGCATGACAGCGACGTGCTGGTTGTCCAGAACGGCGCGGGCGAGACGCTTTGGCGGCCGGTCGGCAATCCGGCCAAGGTGCAGAGCTCGTCCTTCAACGACACGGATCCGCGCAGTTTCGGGCTCTACCAGTCCGACCGCCGGTTTGCCGCCTTTCAGGACACCGAGGCAAAATACGGGCAACGTCCTTCGGCCCGGGTCGAGCCGCGTGGCGATTGGGGCAACGGAGCGGTGATCCTGATCGAAATCCCCACCGGGGACGAGTTCATGGACAACATCGTCGCCTTCTGGCGGCCAAGCCAGTCGCTGGAAAAAGGGTCCGAGCACCGCTTTGACTATGATCTGGTCTGGACGCTGTCGCCGCCACCGGAAAACGGGGCGCGGATTTTCCAGACCCGCAGCGGAATCGATCCGAACGACCGCCAGTCATTGCAGTTTGTCGTCGATTTCGAAGGCCTGCCGGAAAACGTCTGGCCGGAACTTGCCGCGACCGACGGAGCGCAGGCGTCTGACCCGGTGCTTCTTCCCTTGCCCGCGGGCGAGCGGGAAGCCGCCGGGAAACACGCACCAACGCGGCTGCGCGTGGCGTTCAAGCTGCGGCCGGGCAATGCAGACCGGTCGGACCTGCGTCTGGTCATGCGTGGACCGCAAAGCCAGGCGCTTGCCCCGGTCTGGATACATCGCTGGACCAGGGCACGCGACGGCGGTGTCTGAGCGACACCGCCACGGGTGTCAGGGCTTTGCGGCGGTCACGAGAAACTCGACCAGATAGTCGGAGGTGGCAAGCTTGGCCTCGCCGCAGGCCCGCGCCGGGGTGTGACCGGGCGCGACCCAGGCGTCCCAGACCGCGTTCATCGCGGCAAAATCCGCCATGTCAGCCAGCCAGATGGTGACTTGCAGCAGGCGGGTCTTGTCGGCACCGACTTCGGCCAGCAGCACGTCGATGGACTCGAGGCAGGTTCTGGTCTGGGCGGTGACGTCATCGCCGGGTTTCCCGACCTGTCCGGCAAGATAGATCGTCTGACCGTGTTCGACGATCTGGCTCATGCGGGGGCCGGTGTGATGGCGGGTGATCTGGGACATTTCTGGCTCCTGTTGATTTTCTCTGTGTCGGGGTACGCCAAGGCGTCGAGGAAACCCAGAGGCCGGGACGCAGAAATACGGTTTCCGTTTCTTCGCGCCGCCTCGTGAAACCCTGGCACGCGCTGCACCGGCCGCGTCAGTTTCCGCTAGATCATCCCCCGATCCAGCCCGGCGACCGCAGAGGCGTCACCGCTCATCGCCCGCGCCAGACGCTCTCCGGTGGCCGGTCCAAGGGTAAAGCCCTGATGGCCATGCCCGAAATGCAGCCACAGACCGTCGTGATTCCGGGCCTGCATCACCAGCGGCAGCATGCCCGGCAGGCAGGGCCGGATGCCCGACCAGGCCACCTTTTCCACCGGCTGACCTATGTCCAGCAGTTCCCGGGCGGCCCGTTCGCCACGGCGCAACTGGCGTGGACAGGCGGCGGCCCGGCGCGAAAGCTCGGCCCCGGTGGCCAGCCGCAGCCCCTGCCGCATGGGCGACAGAACGAGACTGTGCTCGGCATCGACAACCGACCGGCGCAAGCCATGGGCAGCGTTGAAATGCATATGATAGCCGCGCTTGGCAACCATCGGAACGTGGTAGCCAAACTGGCGCAACAGCGCCGGCGACCAGGGTCCAAGCGCCACAACCGCCCGCTCGGCCGCGTATCCACCGGCGCGCCAGCCTGCCCCCTGTCGTTGCAACGTGGTGGCGTCGCCGGTGACAACGCGGCCGCCGCGCTGTTCGAACAGGCGAGCATAGGCCCGCACCAGTCCGCCCGGGTCGGTGACCCGCCATGGGCCGGTCCACAGGATTGCCCCCGCCAGCCGGGATCTGAGCGCCGGTTCGGCGTGCCGCAAGGCATCACCGTCGAACACCGTGTAGGGTTGGGCATATAGCTGCGCCATGCGACGCGCAGCGCTTTCCGCAGCCTCAAAGGTGCGGCCGGTGCGGTAGACCTCCCAATAGCCGTCGCGTTGAACCAGCCCGTCCGCCCCGGCGGCGGCGATCAGGGGGGCATGCGCCGGGATCGCCTCGGAAATCAACTGGCGGTACAGCACGGTCGTCGCGGCGTGCCGCCCGGGCTGCGACGCCCACCAGTACCGCAACAACGCGGCTGCCTGACCAGGAAGAGCCAGCGGGTCCAGCGCGACAGCATTGTCCTTGCCCAGGGCCATCCTCAACAGCGTCAGCGGTGCGCGCGGCAAGGCATAGGGTTCGGAAGCTTCGGACTGCAGGATGCCGGCGTTGCCATGGCTGGTCTCTTGTCCGGGTCCGACTCGGTCCAGGACGGTGCAGTCGTACCCACGCGCCTGCAATGCCAGAGCCGCACCCAGCCCCGCCATCCCCGCACCCAGAACCAGAACGTCGCTCATGACCGGCGCGGCTCATCGATGCGCGGGCAGCGCCGGGCGACCGTCGGACCGGGGTTGGGAAACATCGTCGCCTCGCTTTCGTGGATTTTAAGTGTGGCTCAATTCTTACAGGGTCCAATGCGCACCAGACCGGCTTTTTGCTGCAGATGCAAATCCGTCCGGTCACAGCGTGCGAGAACACAGCATGTCACATTCCCGTATGGCCATTGCCCGGCCTATCGGCTCATGCCTTTATGCCCCTGTCCGACAGGAGTTGAGGATGTTCGATGCCGCCGCCCGCAGACTGATTGACCCGCCGCTGAACGCGGTCGGGCGGCGCGTGGCCGCGCTGGGCATTTCCGCCAACCAGATCACCCTGCTTGGGCTCGCCCTGGGTTTGCTGTCGGCGGCGATGATCTGGGCCGGGGCGCCGCTTGCCGCGCTGCTGCCGTTGTTGTTGTCCCGGCTGGCCGACGGGCTGGACGGCGCAGTTGCCCGTGCCAGCAGCAAAAGCGACTTTGGCGGCTATCTCGATATTGCCTGCGACTTCTTGTTTTACGGCGCTGTGCCGCTGGCCTTTGTGCTGATGGATCCGGTTGCCAATGGCGCGGCGGGGGCATTCCTGCTGGCGTCCTTCTACTTCAACGGCACCAGTTTTCTCGGCTATGCGATTCTGGCGGCAAAGCGCGGGATGGAGACCTCTTCTCAAGGCTCCAAATCGCTCTACTTTTCCAATGGCCTGCTGGAGGGCACCGAAACCATCGGCTTTTTTGTGCTTCTGTGCCTGCTGCCTCAGCACTTCTCAACCCTCGGCTGGATTTTCGGCACGCTTTGCTTTGCCACTGCCACCCTTCGGATGCTGGCCGCCTACAAGATTTTCAATGACTGAAGCGGAGACGACATGACACGCCTTGCTACTGCCCTACCCCTGCTGGCCGCCCTGCTGGCGCCAATGCCCGTGCTTGCCGCCGACCCCGATCCGGCAGATTGGGATACCGTGCTGCAACATGCCCGGGGGCAGACCGTCTACTGGCACGCCTGGGGCGGATCGACCGCCACCAATGATTTCATAGCCTGGATTGGCGATCAGGTGGCGGAACAGGGTGTCACGCTGGAACATGTCAAGCTGGCGGACACCGCCGATGCGGTGACCCGGGTGCTGAACGAAAGGCAGGCGGGTCAGAACGATGACAGCGCAGTGGACATGATCTGGATCAACGGACCGAACTTTGCCGCGATGAAGGAAGCGGACCTGCTGTTTGGCCCCTTTGCGGAAAACCTGCCGAACTGGCAGTTCGTCGACGTTGCTGGCAAAACGGTTCAGTCGGATTTCACCGTGCCGACAGAGGGATACGAATCGCCCTGGGCGATGGCGCAGGTCGTTTACATGTATGACAGCGCCGACATGGACCCGCAGCCCTCCGCCGAGGCGATCCTGAAATGGGCACAGGCAAATCCCGGTCGTTTCACCTATCCGCAGCCGCCGGATTTCCTGGGTGCCACCTTTCTCAAGCAGACGTTGATCGAACTGACGGACAACAGCGACACCCTGTCCAAAGCCGCGGACGATGCCGACTATGCTGCGGTGACGGCACCGCTATGGGAATATCTTGACGCGCTGACGCCGGTGCTGTGGCGCTCGGGATCGGCCTATCCCGCCACAGGCCCGGCGCAGCTGCAACTGCTGGCGGACAACGAGATCGACCTCGCAATTTCCTTCAGCCCGGGAGAGGCATCGACGGCGATAGCCAACAATCAGCTGCCGGACACCGTGCGCACCTTCGTTCTGGAGAATGGCACCCTGGGCAACGCGTCCTATGTGGCGATTCCCTACAATTCGGGGTCCAAGGCCGGGGCAATGGTGGTCGCCAACACGCTGCTGTCGCCTGCCGCGCAGGCGCGGGCACAGGATCCGGCCGTGCTTGGCTATGGCACCGTACTGGACATGGAAGCGCTGTCCGAACCGGATCGCGCGGCATTCGAAGCACTGGATCTGGGCATTGCCACGCTCAGCCCCGCGGAACTGGGTGTCGCACTGCCCGAACCGCACCCCAGCTGGATGACCCGCATCACCGAAGACTGGACCCGTCGCTACGGCTCCGGCAAATGACCTGATGCGTGCGCTGGCCCGGCATATCTCTGCCCTCGGGGCATTGCGGGCCGGCTTTCAGTGGTCACCCTCCGGTCTGGGTCTGGTGCCCGCGCTGACCCTGCTGGCCATGCTGGGGCCGGTCTGCGCCGGATTGCTCTGCACGTTCCTGCCTGCCTTTGGCATTCTGCCCGCCGCTGGGTTGTCGACGCCGAGCCTTGATCCGATCGCGGCGCTGCTCGACTGGCCCGGCCTCGGGGCGGCGCTGCGTCTGTCGCTGACAACCGGTCTGCTTGCCACCGCGCTGTCACTGGCCATCGTGACGCTGACGCTGGCAGGTTGGCACGGCTCCGGGCCTTTCCGGATGCTGGAACGGTTGCTGTCGCCGTTGTTGTCCGTGCCACATGCGGCGACTGCGTTTGGATTTGCCTTCCTGATTGCGCCCTCCGGATGGCTGTCGCGACTGGCATCGCCGCTGACGGGGTGGGACAGGCCGCCGGATCTGTTGATCGTGCAGGATCCCTGGGGTTTGACCCTGACGGCAGGCCTGGTGGTGAAAGAGGTGCCGTTTCTATTGCTCATGGCGCTGGCGGCGCTTGGGCAGGTTGACACACGCCGCCGGATTCGTGTGGCGCAGGCGCTGGGCTACAACCGGATCGCGGCCTGGTTGAAGACGGTGTTTCCGGCGGTCTATTCGCAGATCAGGCTGCCGGTATACGTCGTGCTGGCCTATTCGATGTCGGTGGTCGACGTCGCGATGATCCTGGGCCCCTCGACCCCGCCGACCCTGTCCGTTCAGATCGTGCGCTGGATGAGCGATCCTGATCTCGCGCAGCGCCTGACCGCCGCGGCCGCAGCGTTGTTGCAGGGGGCGCTGGTGCTTGGCGCGCTGGGCCTGTGGCGGTGCGGAGAATCTGTGGTCGCGCGTTTGGGCTGCATTTGGATTTCAAAGGGAAACAGAGGCGCATCAGACCCGGTGTTGCGACCGGTCGGGCTTGCCCTGGGGCTTTTGACGGCCTTTGTCGTGCTGGCCGGAATCGCGGTTCTGGCGGTCTGGTCCCTGGCCGGCTTCTGGGCGTTTCCCGATGCCCTGCCGCAAAGCTTTGACCTGCGCAGCTGGTCCCGCCATCTGCCCGGCATCGTGTCGGCGACCGGCACCACGGTCCTGATCGCGGTACTGGCCACGTTGCTGGCGCTGGCCCTGGTCCTCGGGTGTCTGGAGGCAGAGTATCGCAGCGGCCACAGCCTGACCCGGCGTGGTCTGTGGCTGATCTACCTGCCGCTGCTTGTGCCGCAGACCGCGTTTCTGCCGGGGTTGCAGACACTGCTCTTGAGCCTGGGCGCTGACCGCACCCTTTGGGCGGTGGTGCTGGCGCATCTGGTGTTTGTCCTGCCGTATGTCTTTTTGTCGCTGGGGGATCCGTGGCGCGCCTGGGACCGGCGCAACGGGACCGTCGCCGCCGCGCTGGGGGCGTCGGAATGGGGCGTCTTGTGGCGGGTGCGCCTGCCGATGCTTCTGCGGCCCATCCTGACAACAGCCGCGGTGGCGGTGGCGGTGTCCGTCGGGCAGTATCTGCCAACCCTTCTGGTGGGCGGCGGGCGCGTTCCCACGCTGACAACCGAGGCGGTGGCCCTCGCTTCGGGCGGCGACCGCAGGGCCATCGGGGTCTATGGTGTCGCCCAGACGCTGGCGGTTCTGGGGCCATTCATCCTGGCGCTGGCGGTTCCGGCTGTGGTCTGGCGCAATCGACGAGGTCTGCATGTCTGAGGCTCTAATCCTGCACAATGTCCGCATCACCAGGGGCGGGGTTCCGCTGGTGTCGATCGACCAATCCATCGCACCGGGTGAAGTGCTGACAGTGATGGGGCCGTCCGGTGTCGGAAAATCCACCCTTCTGTCCTATGTCGCGGGCACGCTGGCGGCGGATTTCGAAGCCACCGGGATGGTCTGTCTGGGCACGACCGACATCACGACGCTGCCGGCGGCACAGCGGCAAATCGGCATCCTGTTTCAGGATGACCTGCTGTTTCCGCACCTGTCGGTCGGAGCAAACCTGGCCTTTGGCCTGCGTCCCGGCGGGTCCCGTGCCTGGCGGAACAAGAGGATCGAGACGGCTTTGTCCGACATCGGCTTGACCGGCTATGCGGATCGGGATCCCGAAACCCTGTCCGGTGGACAGAAGGCGCGGGTGGCGCTGATGCGGATGCTGCTGTCGGAACCGCGTGCGCTGTTGCTGGACGAGGCGTTTTCCGGCCTGGACGCCGCGTTGCGCCGGCAGATGCGCAGCCTTGTCTTTGATCGCGCCCGCGAAATGGATCTTCCGGTGCTGATGGTCACGCATGACGCGGACGATGCCGACGCCGCAGCAGGCACCGTCATCCAGCTGGCCACAGAGTCCATGCCTGCGCCCGCCGACTGAGCAAAGCCGGGCGGCGGGCGCGAATCCGGTGCCGGTTCAGTTGGTTGCAGCGGCCACGGTGGTGTTGATGATCGTCGGAGTGATCTGGTTGATCACGCGGTTCCAGCGGGTGATCGGCTGTTCCGCGACAAAGATCACGTCGTTTGGCCGCAGTTCGAACCGGGTGGCCAACAGCAGGTTGGCAGCATTGCTGCCATCCAGCTGCCAGGCTGTGAGCGCCGAAAACTCCCGGGGATCCGGCGAACCGCGCAGCACATAAATCTTGCTGACGTTGCCAGTGGTGGTCGGGACCCCTCCCTGGCTGTAAAGCGCATCGGCAAGGCTGGCCGTGTTGCCGAACGGCAGGGCGAAACGGCTTTGCTTGCTGACTTCGCCGGCAAGATAGACATAGTCGCGCCCGACCGAATCCAGCTCGAGCCGGGTCATGTAGTTGTCGCGCGCCTCGCTCAGCGCCCCGCGGCGGATCGACACTTCGGCGTTCAACTCGTTGAGCGCGGCAATGCGCGCCTGCTGGCGAAACTGTGCGATCTGGATCTGCTCGGCGAAATAGGCCTGCGCCAGGTCCAGCTCGTAGGCCGTGTCGACAAACACGCTGTCACCGTCGATAAGCGGAATGCGTTGCAGACCGCGTTTCGAGTACAGTTCGTTGAGAGGGATCTGATACAGGCTGCCGTCCCGATAAATGCGGACCGAAGCATAGTCCTGGTCCGTCACGGTGATGCCACCTGCGGCGGCGAGGGCTTCGTCCAGATAAAGCGGTGTCAGCGAAATCGGCGCCACCGTCGGGTTGGACACCGCCCCGCCGATCGACACCTTCTTGGAGTTGAATTCGGCAATCTCCAGGCTGAAAGTCGGATCAATCTGGTTTTCGACGAGACGCTGGAACAGCTCGGCCTCGGCGGATTCGAGCGTCATCCCCGAAACCACCACGCGCCCGACGTTCGGAATCGAGATCGAACCGTCATCCTGAACGGTATAGCCCTGACGGGAATTAGACGCTGCCAGCAGACCGGTCAGCTGCTCCACTGTTGATCCGGCCTGCGGGGTGGCCAGCAGAATGACATCGCCAATCCCGATCTGATAGGGTTGCGGCGTTGTCGGAGGCGGCAGACGTGTGTCCATCGACTGTGGCTTGACCCGCTGGTCGAGCACCGAATTCGGCACTGCCCCCGCGCCGCGCGGACCGCTGCCGGTTCCCGCAGTCTGGAAAAACACCGCGGGCAGGGTTTTGGGGCTGTAGTCGGATCGGTTGGCGACAAGGACCGATTCCGGAGTGACTGGCAATACCCGCACTTTCGCATCGGTGCTGGCAAAAGAATTCACCGAAGGTGAATTGTACGCCACGCCACAGGCCGAGAGACCGAAAAAAATCAGGGTGACCAAAATCGTTCTGATCATGTTGGCTATAATCCTTCGATCCTGTCGTCGCGGGCATTCTGGCAAGATTGCGGGATCAGGGCGATCCTTGCACAAAGAAAAAGCGAACCCTGTCCCGGATTCGCTTTCTGCATAATTTATGGAGTCCGGGTTATTGGCTTGGCGTCTGCGGTGCAGAAGAACCGCCGCCACCACCACCGACGTTTGACGCAACCGCGCCGACCGTCAGGATGACACCACCTATCACGGCTGCCGATCCAGCAGCACCGAGTCCGCCGATCAGAAAAGGCGCCCCCTGAGTTGATACCGTGCCATTCGCCTTATTCAGCGGCTTGATTTGTTCCGCCTGCGCAATTGTACCCAACATCAGTACGGCGCAGGTGGCGAGGCTCAGAAATTTCTTTTGCATGTCGCATCTCCTGACAGGACTATATTCGATCTGGTTAACCAGTTTGAGCATTCCCTACAATTGCCAAGTCCGGGAATTGATTGTTTTTCGGGTTTTTTTTCCACAGTGGCGAATTATTAATCGCGCAGATGCTCGATCAGCGCGTATCCAATGTCAGGACCAACCCATTGGATGGATTTCAGCGGCGCGCCCGTGCTTGTCATCCAATATCGATTCTCGAACCTGATGTCGGGTCCGACACAGTCTTCCGAAACGTACTTCGCCATAAAGCTTCCGGTAAGGGTAACGACCGGCACCCGGTCCTGTCGACGGTAGTTGCAGACAAACGCCATCGCATCCAAGGAATTGTCACCCGTCAAATAGCGGTGGATGCGCACGGCACTTTCGACTTCCCCGCCAAGCGCCAACCCGGCTTCACTCAGGTCTGTACTCATCAAATCGCCACCCAGCCCGCGGCTTTCGGTAAGAACGCCACTGACAAGGGTCAGCGTTACGCCGTCCCGCGTCGCCCATATCCGTCGGCGGTCATGGTCTTGAACCAAAACCGCACCGGCCTGTGCGCCGCGGTCTGGAAGTTCGACGAACAGTGCAGGCTGGTCCAGGTCGGCGACAAACTGCGGTGTGATCGTCTGGCGCAGATCGGTGACCTGCTGCCGCGACAAAATTGCGCCAAGCGCCTGACGAACCAAGGGCGGCGGCTGACCAGTGCCGTTGCTGCTGCAGGCAGAGAGCAAGACGGCGCAGGCAAGGATAACCAGAGATTTCTTCATCGCCAGAAGCGCCCCCATTGCGATTGCAGTTCCGGCTGGTGATAGGCCCGCACCCCGTCGTACAGTCGGCCCTGCACATCCAGCCGGGCCCCGCCATCGCGCTGCACCGGGCGAATGGCGCGTGCGATCTTGCGTTTGCTCACTTGCCCCGAAAGAACCGAGAGCGGCACTTCGAACTGGATACCCTTGTCGAACGACCCCTCGCCAAAGTCGTCGAAGGACACAGTGGTCAGCGACGCAAAGGCGCCGATACGGATGCCGTTGCCGAATTCGCGGCTGACCGACAGCGTCGCACCCCAGTCACCGGCCAGATAGCGCCCGGCGTCCAGCTGATAGGTGAACCCGTCGTCGGCATCAAAATATGTCGAAAGATGCCCGGTCAGCACATCGTAGTCCTGAAAGCCGAAGTCCTGCCGGAAATTCCGCTGGCGGACATAGTTTGCCTCGACCCCAAAGGCGAGTCGGCTGGTCACGGGTTTCCAGAGCAGTTCGCCCGACAGTCCGCCGTACATCGATTCCAGATAGCCAAGGGTCAAACGGCCGTAGAGATCACTGCCGGGGCGGAAATATCTGGCGGCGGTGAGGCTGGTGAGCGCGGTTTGCCCTTCGCGGGCGTAGATGCCGACATCCGACCGCACGTGGCGGATGATGGAATTCGACGGGTCGACGTCACCCTGAGTGCCGGTCAGCCGGTGTCGGATCTGCCCCTGGAACACCAGCCCGGGTTGCGGTTCGTACCGGGCGTTGGCCTGCACGCCGAGATCCAGGCGAATGGGTTGCTTTGGGTCAAAGTATGTGGCGGACAGATAGGGACCGACGCCCCAGGTGAATCCCGGGAATACATCCTGGGAAACGGCTGCCCCGTCAGCGGGATAGGCGTCGTCGATACCGGCTCTGGCAAGGGCTTGCCAGGAACCGTCCGGGGCATGCGCCAGCTCTTCGACATCGCTGCGTTTGAAGGTGATGCGCGCTGCGGCGGTGCCGTCATCGGTGATCGGCGTCAGGACAAAGGTATCGACCGATGCCGGCATCAGACTGGTGAGGATACGGGTCGCCCGCCCGAGGGCCTGAGCCGAATTGGTGTAGCGCAGGTTGCGGAAACGCACCTGCACGCTGCGGGCATCGACAGCGAAGGCGTCCAGCCGCAGTCCCGACTCCCAAAAGGTCTGCGCGACATTGCTGCGCAGGATTTCCTTGCCGTCGGCCTGTCGGGTCCAGCCAAGATCGTCCGCCGCGCCGGGTGCGCGCACCGCGACAATCGGCGGCGCGGTTTCCAGCCCGCCGCGCACCGCAGAGGTCGATTTCGGGTTGATGGAATAGCTCAGGCGCACCGCGACCGTTGAGCCGTAAAGATAAGCTGCGCTGAGATCGAGACCATTCTCAAATCGGTAACTCGCGCCAATGTTCACGGGTGCGGTCCGCTTGAAAAGTCCGCGCGCGGTCTCGGACTTATAGGCGTCCGAGGAATATTCCGCCGTCAGTACAAGATTCTCGCCCAGTTGGTACTGCAGGCCGCCGAACAGTGCGGCATCGCCACGAAACCACTGGCCGACGTCCAGCCTGCCGGTCTGCGAAATGCCGCCGGTCTGTTCCGGCCGGGTCTTGAACCGGTCCGCCAGAATCCCCAGCGGATTGTCAAAGCTGTTATGACTGCCAAATCGACCCCAACCGATCCCGCCGGTGGCCCGCAGCCGCCCTATGGTCTTGGTCGCGACAATGTATTCACCCGCGTAAATTCCGGTGCCGCCGAAATCCTGCATCCCCAGCGACACGGCCGGCAGGGTGTCGGACTCCGGGTTGAGCAGATAGCGCAGGTCAAAGCTGCGGTCATAATAAGCGCCGGACCCGCCGTAATCGCGAATGTAGGCGTATCGGAACACACCCGACAGGCGCGGCGTGATCTGGAAATGTGCCGTATTGCGGACGGTGCCGTCAAAGATACCTGCGGTAAAGGACAGATCCGCATCCGGCATCGCGTGGCCGGTCGGCATGTCGATCAGACCGGGAACCCCGAGGAAATTCAGTGGCGGGCGCGGGGTTGGCCGTTCCCGGGCCGCAACCGATGTCGCCAAAACCAGAGCCAGTGCCGTTGAAATCATCGTGTACCGGGCAAACCGAGCCTGAGGGACAATCGTCATGGAAACCCTTTTGCGGTTCTGAATTCTACCTGTTGCGCAGCGTGCACCGCGGCGCATGCGCAGGATTTCATTGCTGATCCTCGCGTCGTTTTGACCAATGATGTCTTGGACGTCCGGATGAAACCGAATAACTCAGGCGCATGCGAATTTTTCATTGGAAACGTGCCCCCAGACCCAAATTTGACGCAGTTCTGGCGCCGGATGCGCCGTTCTTCGTGGTGGGCGACGTTCATGGCCGGGCCGATTTGCTGACAGGTCTGTTGCCGCGCCTCGAGGACAGCACCCGTGCGACTCATCTGGTCTTTGTCGGCGACTATGTTGACCGGGGCGACCAGAGTCGCGAGGTTCTGGAACTGTTGCAGGATCTGCACTCGCGAACTCCGGACAGAGTTGTCTGTTTGATGGGAAACCACGAGCGGATGCTGCTGGACTTTCTGGAAGAGCCCGAGGTGCATGGCCCGCGATGGCTGCGCCACGGCGGGCTGCAGACGCTGGCCAGTTACCGGATCAGCCCGGTCTCGGGTCCGGCTTCGTCCGAAAAATGGGCCGATGTGCGGGACAATTTCCGCGCGGCTCTGGGGCCGACAGAATCCTGGCTGCGGGCGCTGCCGCTTGTCTGGCAGAGCGGCAACGTCGCGGTTGTGCATGCGGCAGCAGATCCGGCGCTGCCGATCGGTGATCAGTACGAGCGGACGTTGCTCTGGGGCCACGAAGATTTTGAAACTGTCCCGAGACGCGATTCCGTCTGGGTGGTGCATGGGCACACGATCACTGACGTTCCGCAATCGGCTCAGGGGCGCATTGCAGTCGATACCGGTGCCTACGCCACCGGGCGGCTCACCGCCGCACATATAGAGAGTGGCGCTGTGACGTTCTTCTGACCGCCGGATGGACGCTGGATGGGTCACAGGCTCGTCTCGCTCACGTCTATTCCGATGACCCTACCGGCCGGTCCGGTTGATCACCGATTTTGCGGTCGCCAGAATGATCCTGGTGTCAGTGACAAAAGTCATCGAGCCGACATATTCGACATCCATGTGGACACGTTCGTCATAGGTCACATCGTTGCGGCCCGACACCTGCCACAGTCCGGTGATCCCGGGCGCCATGGACATGTAGATCCGCCTGTACGGGCCGTAACGCTTGAGTTCTTCGCGGACAATCGGACGTGGCCCGACAAAGCTCATGTCGCCCCTCAGAACGTTCCAGATCTGCGGCAGCTCATCAAGGCTGCTCTTGCGCAGGAAGTTTCCAAAGGGGGTGATACGGGGGTCGTTTGTCAGTTTGTGGTCACGACTCCATTCCCGGGCCGCTTCCGGGTTTTCGGCGAGATAAGCGCGCAATTTCCGTTCGGCGTCGAACACCATTGAGCGGACTTTCCAGCAGGGAAAGACCCTGCCATTGCGGCCAATCCTGCGGTGCGCAAAGAAGCCGGGTCCACCATCGCGGCGCACAATCAACCAAAGGCCGAATAGCACCGGGGCAATGACCGGCAAAAGCAGCAGAGCCAGAACAATATCAAATGTGCGCTTCCCATAGCGGGCATAAATGCCTTCGGGTTGGACTTCCCGTCCGGACTCCACTGACTTGGACGGGGCGTAAAGAGTGCCGATCCAATTACCAGTATGTAAATGTTTCATGACGAAAACTCCAGGTCAAGCGCGGCATCTTCAATAAGTTAGTGCATTTCGGTTGGGTACAATGCTTTGAACGGTTGCTAAAGAACCTTCAAAAAAATCCGCATTTAACATTTAACGTTTTACAAGGCACGATATCGCTCTTCCCTAGACTTTGTGTGTCAGCTTGGGAAGTATGAGCGCGGAAAAAAAATGTTGTGAAGCGTACAATTTTTCGGAAATGCGGTGGCGCCCGGCGCACAAGCTCCTTCGCCGTTAAGGATGGGTGGAGGCGCGGGAGAAATTAACCTTTTGATAACCTTGATTAAGTTGAGTGTTACGCATGCCGTGGGGGCATCCGGCGACAGGGTCTTACGCAGCTTTCCCCGGAAATGGTCCACCGTGTCGGTGGATATTTTTTTATGCGGTTGCTGTCGGAAGCAAGCACAGGCTTATTTTTCCGGCGGTAAAAGAACACCCGACAAGTCCGGCATCATGCGTCCGTGCGGTTCGGGCGGTTGCGCGGGTCCATGCTGGTCCGCTGGCCGGTGTTGAATCGGCTGCCGTCCAAGTCGGGACCGAAGGAGGCATGGTGTCGGACAGTGCAGGCAGGCGCAGCGAGAATTGATCCTGGCGCCCCGACCTGGCGCTTGTCGCCGACACGTCCAGGGACACAGGCACAGCGAATTTTCTGAACGGGGGGTAATTGGGGCGACTGACGGGTTTCGAACCCGCGACCACTCGGACCACAACCGAGAGCTCTACCACTGAGCTACAGTCGCCACAGTGCGCCGGATTTATCGAATGCGGCGATGGTTGTCCATAGGGTTATGGCAGAAAATCGAAGTTAAATCCCCAACCGTGATGAGGTGAATTACACGCCTTATCAGTCTGTTAGACCAAGCGCCCCGGCCGACTTGGCCGTGGGCGCGGATTTAACGGCCTACAAGCCGACCTAATGTGCCCGCGCAGCGGCGAACGATTCCACGGTTACGTCCTGTTGTGTGCCCGTGGTCATGTCCTTGAGCATGTGCTGCCCGTCGCGGACGATCCAGACATAGGGGATGCCCTTGTCATTGGCGTATTTCAGTTGTTTGTCCAGTCGGCTGACATCCGGCAGGATCTCGACATTGGCGCCGGTCGCGCGGATCTGCGCCGCAAGGCTCTCGGCTTCGGCCGCCGCAAGCGACTCGTCGCCGGCCACCAGCACCTCGGTCGGGCTGCGACGCCCGGATTCCAGAAGCCCTTCGCTCAGCAACTTGGTAAAGATCCGGGTCAGCCCGATCGAGATGCCGACGCCGGGAAGCTTGCGCTTCATGAACTGGCCCACAAGGTTTTCATACCGCCCGCCGGCGCAGATCGACGGATAGCCGGGGAAATCGATAAAGCGCGCCTCGTAGACCACACCGGTATAATAGTCGAATCCGCGCGAGATCGCGAGATCCCCGTCGATTATGAAATCCGCGGGGCGGCTCTTCTCGACGCGGGCAAGCAATGTGCACAGCGCGTCGCGCCCGGCATCGGCGTCAGGATTGGAGAGGCCCAGCGCGTCCATGCCATCGGCAATGGCATCGGGGCCGCCCTTGATCTGGCAGAAGCGGATGCAGGTGTCGATGCCGCCCGCGTCCAGCCCCAGTTCGCTGGTCAGGCGTTCGGACAGTTGCTCGGTGCTCAGCTTCTCGACCTTGTCGAGGATGCGGGCCAGAAGCGTGCCGTCTGGCAGGCCAAGATGGGTTGCAAGACCATCCATGATCCTGCGGTTGGAGACCTGAAATTTCACCGGCCCGACCTTGAGCCTCGTCAGGGCAACGACAGCCATTTCGAGCATCTCGGCGTCATAAGCGAGCGAAACCGTGTCCGCGTCAATCACGTCGATGTCGCACTGGGTGAATTCGCGGTAGCGGCCCTCTTGCGGGCGTTCGCCACGCCAGCAACGCTGCATCTGGTAGCGTTTGAACGGGAACGTCAGGTTGCCATGCTGCTTGGCCACATACCGCGCGGTCGGCACGGTCAGATCGTAGTGCAGGGCAAGCTTGGCCGTGCCTTCGCCCACGGCGGCAAGACGGGTGAGGGCATAGATTTCCTTGTCCACATCCTCGCCCTTCGAGGCCAGTGTCTGCACCGTCTCGACCGAGGGCGTTTCAATGTTGGCGTAGCCATAGCTCTCGAAAACCTGCGCCAGGGTGGCGAGCCACTGCCGTTCCACATCCCGCAGCTCGGGGGTGAATTCCGGAAAGCCGCTGATTGCGAAGCTGAGCTTTGTCTTGGCGCCTGCCATTGTGTCGTGCCCCTTGATTCATTGCCCGAAGGAGGTCTGTGACGGACCCAGTGCCCCGGTTTTTTGACAGGGCGGGTGTACGGCGAAAGGGTGTCCGCCACAACTGGAAATACTGTGCCTGCAGGGGCCGGACCGGTGGCGCAGAACCGTCAGGACCGGGGCCCGGAGGCGGAAGACCGGCAGAACCCGCAGGCAGCGCGTTAGCAAGATTTTAGCGGAGACGAGGTTACAACTGTAACAAAGAGCCTTTCTGCCCGACATAATCCGCTCCTTTTTGCCAGGACGCGTGTTTTTGCTTGCTATGCAACAGAGTTCGCGTATCCGAATGCAGGAAACAATACGAAGCAGGCCATGACACATCACACCATTGACGGATCGACCCGTGCCCCCGCCGATTGGGTGCGCATCCTCGCTCGGTATCGCGAACCAAACACCTTGCGCAGCAGCTTTGAACTGGCGGTCAGCCTGATCCCGTTCGTGGCGCTCTGGGTGCTGGCCTGTTGGGTGGCGCAGTATTCCTATGTCGGGGCATTGCTGATTTCGGCGGTGAACGGATGTTTTCTGCTGCGCCTGTTCTGCATCCAGCATGACTGCGGGCACGGCTCGTTCTACGGCAACCGGAACCTGAGCGACTGGATCGGGCGCGCACTGGGGGTGGTCACGCTGACACCTTACGACGTGTGGCGCCGGACGCATTCCATTCATCACAGCCATGCCGGCGATCTGGATCACCGCGGGATCGGCGACGTGATGACCCTCACCATCGAAGAGTATCACCAGCGCACCGCTTTCGGCCGCTTGCTGTACCGCGCCTACCGACATCCGCTGGTGATGTTCGGGCTTGGTCCGACATACCTGTTCTTCCTGCAGAACCGGTTGCCACTGGGATTGATGACCCAGGGCAAGAAATACTGGATCAGTGCGATGGGCACAAATCTCGGCATCCTCGGCGTGGTGTCCCTGATCGTCTATTTCGGCGGCCTGCAGGCCCTGTTCCTGGTGTTTCTGCCGACCACGCTGATCGCGGCGTCGATCGGTGTCTGGCTGTTCTATGTCCAGCACCAGTTCGAGACGACCCACTGGGAACAAAATCCGGACTGGCAGCTGCACGAGGCAGCACTACACGGCAGTTCGCATTATGACCTGCCGCCGATCCTGCGCTGGTTCACGGCCAACATCGGCATTCACCATGTCCACCACCTCTACAGCCGCATCCCGTTCTACCGCCTGTCCGAAGTTCTGCGCGATCACAAGGAACTGGTGGAATGCAGCCGGATGACGCTGCTTCAAAGCTTCAAGTGCGCCAGTCTGGATCTGTGGGACGAAAAGAGCCGCCGCCTGGTCTCGTTTGCTGCGGCACGCAAGATGGCTCTCTGAGACTAACTCGGGCCAGATCCGCACAGGTTCTGGCCTGTGCGGCTCCGCGTCAGGAATTTGCACGAGAAAGCAGGCTGCCCACCCCAGTCATCGGCGTAGCGTCACCCTGAGATGCGCGCGCATTCCGGCGCGACCGCTGCGGCGGCCTCTCGCCCTGTACCCTGCTGCGTTACAGCCTGGGCGCCGGGTCCTGCGCGGGTTGCAGTGGCAGGGTCACGGTTGCACACAGCCCGCCCTCGGCCCGGTTTTCCAGGGTGATCCGCCCGCCATGGGCAAGGATGATCGTCTGGGCAATGGACAGCCCGAGCCCGGCACCGCCGGTTTCGATATTGCGGCTGTCATCCCCGCGCGTGAAGGGGCGGAACATGTCCTCCAGCCGGTCCGGCGGAATACCGGGGCCTGAGTCCGTGATTCTCACGATGGCAACCTGCCGGTCGCGAGACAGGGAAACGGTGGCGTCCTGTCCGTATCGCAAGGCATTGTCGACAAGATTGCCGAAAGCCCGAAGCAGGCCGACGCGGCGGCCGGTCACCCGCACGTTCGAGGCGGCATCACAGACGGCACCCCGGTCGGCGCAAAGCTGAGTCAGCAGCGGACCAAGGTCCAGCGTCTGCATCTTTTCCCCGTCCTGCCCCTCTCGCGCATAGCTGACAAGGCCGTCCGCCATGACGGTCATCTCGTCGAGCGTCCGCACCATTGCTTCCCGTTGCTGATCATCGTCCACCATTTCCGCCCGGATCCGCAGGCTGGTCATCGGCGTGCGCAGGTCATGCCCCACAGCGGCCAGCATCCGCATGCGTTCCGCATCGAACTGCGAGATTTCGATCTGCATGGCATTGAAGGCGCGGGCCGCTTCGCGCATCTCGCGCGGACCTTCCTCGGGAACCCGCGCAGAGCGGTCGCCGCGTCCGGCAGCCTGAGCCGCTTCGGAAAGTTGCCCAAGCGGCTTTGTCAGACGACGGGCCAGAACAAATCCCATGCCAAGGACGCAGAGCAGCGACAGCCCGAGAATGGTCAGGAACGGTTTGCCGTCTACACGGCCCGGGCGCGGTGAGGCGCCGCTTGTCATCACGTTGAGCCATGCGCCCTGCCCCTCGCGTGCGCTCAGCCGGACAGAGATGCCAATGACGCGCTCTTTGCGGAATGCGCTGCGGTGATCCGGGCTGCCGCGGGGCGGCAGGCGGTCGATGATGGCGACGGCCAGATCGTCACGCCCCAGCGTATCGGCCAGTCCTTGCGCAATGTATCGCGACCGGCTGTCAGACCCCGTCGCGTTCAACAGCGGGACATCGTCCACGCTGACGCGGGCAAAGCGCGTCGACGCGTCACGGGCGATCACCTGCCGGACCCGTGCATTCACCGCCTCCATTGCCGGGACAAGCGCGGCGATCCGCTCGATCTCGCGGTCTTCGCTGGCCTGGCGGTCAAACCGCTGTTGCTGGAAACCCAGCACCACCAGCGCGATCAGATTGGCAACAAGGATGGCCGTGGTGAGCAGCAAGACGATGCGGCCGGCAAGTGCATCCGGGAACAGGCGTCCGAGGCGCTTCATGCGCGCGGGTCCGTCACATCGGCAACCAGCCGGTAACCGCCGCCCCATTCGGTCACCAGAAGTTGCGGCGCTTTGGGGTCGGATTCGATCTTGCGGCGCAGGCGGCTGATCTGGTTGTCGATGGCGCGGTCATACGCTTTTGCTTCGCGGCCCGCCGTCAGATCCAGCAGGGTCGACCTGCTCAGCACGGCGCGCGGTTGGTCGAGGAAAATGCCCAACAGCCGGTTTTCGGCTGTGGTCAGTGCGACGACCCGACCATCCGCGCCGGTCAGGTGCTGGGCGTCAGGATCGTGGACCCAGTCAGCAAACTGCCGCCGCCCGCTGGGCGGCGCGGCCAGTTCCGGCGGGGCGCGGCGCAGGATGGCGCGCACCCGCGCCAGCAGTTCACGCGGATTGAAAGGTTTGACGAGGTAGTCATCGGCACCAAGCTCCAGCCCCACAATGCGGTCGGTTTCATCCGCCATCGCTGTCAGCAGCAGCACCGGCGGTCCGCCGCGGGCGACCACCCAACGGCACAGGCTCAGCCCGTCCTCGCCCGGCATCATGACATCCAGCACCACCAGATGAATGGCCGCTTCTGCCAGAATCTCGCGTGCCTCGGCCGCGTGGGCGGCCAGCCGGGTCCGGAACCCCTGCTTGCGCAGATACTGACCCAGCGGTTCGCGAATGTCGCGCGCGTCGTCAACGATCAGGATCTGCGGCGCAATCGGGTCGGTCATATGCTGTCTCCTCAGGCGGCGGCGACGCCACTGTTCCGGATATAACCCCCTTTTCACAGAAGTTTCCAATCGGTGACGGGGCGTGTCGGGCCCTGGATTGTCGCAAGATGTCTCAGGCTGCGCTCCTGCGACAGGTGGCGACAAAGTGACGGTGTCGCTGACAAACCTTACCGCGCAACAGCCCCTAAGTGTGGATCACCGAGGCGCAGCTGCCTCGTCGGAAACCCGAAAGGACACGACATGAAACCTTCCAAATTCCTCCCCGTCAGCTTCCTGGCCATCATCGCCGTCTTTGGCGGGCTGAGCCTTGCCACCGCTCAGACGGCCATCGACACGACACCAAAGTCCTCGGTCATCGAAGCGCATGCTCCGGACGGAGCCCGCGGCGATTTCCGGGGTGCACGCGGTGGTCGCGAAGATCACGGCGGTCGCGGCCTCCTGGGGCAGGTGCTGAAACAGGTTGACGCAGATGGTGATCGCGCAGTGACCCAAGCGGAAATCGACACATTCCGGGCGACGATAGTCGCTGGCGCCGATGCCTCCGGCGAGGGCGACATCTCGCTTGAGGAGTTCGCGACCATCTACCTTGATCTGATGCGCAGTCAGATGGTCGACGCATTTCAGACTCTGGACGAGGACGGAAACGGCGTCGTGACACAAGCCGAGATGGACGAACGGTTCGGCGACGTTGTCACGCGGATGGACCGCAATGACGATGGCAAGCTGGACCGGGCGGACCATGGTGGACGGGGCCACATGGGAAAAGGGGCATGACGGCTCGCGGCATGGCGGTCGCCGCGGCTGACAGGACCGGGCAGAGGTGGAAACGCCTCTGCCCCGACCGGCTTGCGCTGCTTGCACCACCGGTTTGAACATCCCGGATTCCGGGGTTTTTCCCGATGCCGATGATTTCCCCGGCCTACGCCTCAACAGGGATACTCTCATCCTCTGTCGCCATCAGGCCAGAAGGCGCGATTCTCAGTCGTTTTCGAGTTTGGTGCGCAATTCGCGCAGGACCGGCAAAGCGGCGCGGACCTTGGCATCGCCAAGCTCCGAGACCAGTTCGGTCATCAACGGCGTGATCGCATCCAGTGCCGCATCCCGCGCCCGCGTGCCCGCCAGGCTGATCGACACCATCTTGCGGCGGGCATCGTCCCAATCGGGACGGATGTGGATGTATCCGGAAATTTCCAGCTTGGCCAATGTGTTGGTCATAGCGCCACGGGTCACGTGAAAACTGCGCGCCAGTTGGGCCGGACTGCGCTCGCCGCCGCCACGGGCGAGATGATTGAGCACCGAGAAATGCGAGATTTCCATCCGGTCAGGCAGGACACGGGTCAGCCGGTTTCGCACCAGCTGATCCGCCGTCAAAAGCTCACTGAACAACGATATGGCGAGGGCATTGCTGTCGCTCATACCGGGCCTGTGGCGGGTCGCATGAAATCTTCGGGTGCGGCGCCCCTGCGCACAGGCGTTCGCCAGTTCAAAGTTTCCGGTTCGAACTGCGCCTTGCGCATCATCCGGTCAACATAACGTCGAGCTTGCCTGCCCGATCAAGTGCAAACAGGTCATCACACCCCCCTACATGGCTTTCGCCAATGAAGATCTGCGGCACGGTGCGTCCGCCTTTGGCGCGCTGGATCATTTCGGGCTTGCGCTCGGGGTGGGCCAGCACGTCGATTTCAGAAAAGGCGACGCCTTTCTGGGTGAGCAGCCGCTTGGCCGCGTGGCAGAAGCCGCAGAGCGGCGAAGTGTAGATTTCAACGGTTTGCATGTCGGTTTCCTTTGACGCCCTTTGTCAGGGATTTAGGCATCCTTTGCAACGCGCGCCAGTACCGTGACGCAAACCTCCCTCGCCCCGGCGGCCAGACACACCTCGGCCGCGGCGCTGAGCGTTGCCCCCGAGGTCATCACGTCATCGACCAGAAGCACGGTTTTGCCTGCCAGGTGCTGCGCCCCTTTCGGATGCGCCGCCAGCGCACCTGACAGGGTGGCAAAGCGATCCTCCCGCGACTTGCCGTCAAGCGACGCGGTATGGGTCGTGCGGATCAGCGCGTCGGGACAGCAGCTCAGCCCGGTCTGGCGCGCCATTGCCTGCGCCAACACCGCGGACTGGTTGAAACGACGTTGCAGCAGACGATAGAAATGCAGCGGCACCGGGACAATGACCATGTCCTGCGTCAGCATTGGCCGCGCGACCCGCGCCATCCAGAGCGATGCTGTCGGCACAATATCGTGGCGATCGCCATGTTTGAGCCCGAGAACAAGTTTTCGGCCATTGTCACGATAGCAGAGCGCGGCGCGACCCCGGACCCATGGTCGCACGGTTTTCAGACATTCGTCACAATGTTCGGCCAGATCGGACGTCCCGGGCAGCGGCACGCCGCAGAGGTCACAGACCAGGCCGGTGATAAACGGCGTATCGCGCCAGCAGGTGCCGCACAGACCAAAGTCGCTTTCCACCAGACCGCCGCAGACAAGGCAGCGCGGCGGATAGACCATCTGAACGGCTGTTTGCAACCGCTGCCTCAGCATCCTATCTACTCCTCCATGAGCCAACCGATCCCCCTGACCGATCTAGCTGCGCTGCGGCTGCACCGTCGCCGCGCCCAGTCCGCCCCCGCGCTGTTCCTGCACGAAGCTGTCCGTGACGAAGTTCAGGATCGGCTGGCAATGATTACCAAAACCTTTAAGGCCCCGGCGATTGTCACGCCCTTTCCCCAGGTCTGGCGCGACAGCTGGCCCGAAGCCCGGATCCTGGACGATGGCGAGGTTCTGGATCTGGACGAGGGCGCGCATGATCTCGTGGTGCATTGCCTTGCACTGCATTGGGCCAACGATCCTGTCGGTCAACTGATCCAGTGCCGCCGCGCCCTGATGCCGGACGGGTTGTGCCTGACTTTGGCCTTTGGCGGTCAGACGCTGCACGAGTTGCGCAGCGTTCTGGGGCAGGCCGAAATCGAAGTGACCGGCGGATTGTCGCCGCGCGTTGCCCCCATGGGCGAGATCCGTGATCTCGGCGGGTTGCTGCAGCGCGCAGGGCTGGCGCTACCGGTGGCTGATTCGATGCCGCTCAGGGTCAGTTACGGCTCGGCGCTCGGGCTGATGCAGGACCTGCGCGCGATGGCCGAGAACAACGCCCTGAGCGCCCGGCTGCGCAAACCGACCCGACGCGCGGTCCTGCTGCGCGCGGCCGAGCTTTACGCCGCGACCTATGGCGATGCTGACGGGCGCATACCTGCCACCTTTGATATCATCGTGCTGACCGGCTGGGCACCGGATGCCAGCCAGCCGAAGCCGTTGCGCCCGGGATCGGCGGCGGCACGGCTCGCGGATGCGCTGGGGACGCGGGAAACACCTCTGAGCGATTGACCTGCGCGTCAGAGACTTTACTTACGACCGGTACAAAGAATGATCAGGATCAGACCATGCTGGACGCAAAATCCACCGCAGCCCGGCCCGGACACGCGCCGTCGGATCACCCGAATGTGACCACGCCAAAGATCGGCGTGCTGGTGGCGAACCTCGGCACACCCGACAACTACGACTACTGGTCGATGCGACGGTATCTCGGCGAATTCCTGTCGGACCGGCGGGTGATTGATTATTCGCCCTGGCTCTGGCAGCCGCTGTTGCAACTGGTGATCCTGAGCAAGCGTCCCTTCACGTCGGGTGAAGCCTACAAGTCGATCTGGAACCACGCGGCCGGAGAAAGCCCGCTGATGACCATCACCAAGGCGCAGACCGCCGCCCTGGCGGTCTCGATGCAGGACCGCTATGGCGATCAGGTGATCGTTGATTACTGCATGCGCTACGGCAACCCCTCGACCCGATCAAAGGTCCGGGCAATGGTCGAGGCGGGATGCCGCAAGATCCTGTTCTTTCCGCTCTATCCGCAGTATGCCGGCGCGACTTCGGCCACGGCCAACGACGCCTTCTTTGCCGCTCTGGCGCAAGAGAAATGGCAACCAACGGTGCGGACGGTCGACCCGTATTTCCAGCACCCGCTTTATATCGAAGCCCTGGCCCAGTCGATCGAGACGGCTTATGCCAAGCTTGAGCGGAAGCCGGATATCCTGTGCTGTTCCTATCACGGCGTGCCGGAACGCTATCTGCGCGAGGGTGACCCCTATCATTGCCAATGCCAGAAGACGACGCGCCTGCTGCGCGAACGGCTGGGCTGGGACGAATCGCAGATCAAGACGACGTTTCAGTCGAAATTCGGCCCCGAGGAATGGCTGAAGCCCTACACAGTCGAGGAAGTCGCACGGCTCGCCTCGGAGGACGGCAAGAAAAGCATTGCGATCTGTGCCCCGGCCTTTTCGGCTGACTGCATCGAGACGCTGGAAGAGATCAATGAAGAGATCCGGGAAAGCTTTGAACATGCCGGCGGCGAGCAGTTCACTTATATTCCCTGCCTGAACGACGATCCGGCGCATATCCGGGCGCTGTCCGCAGTGATCGAAGAGAACCTGGCGGGCTGGCTGGAGTGAGAGCAGTGATCCCCCGCTCTGCGGCCTGACACGGCCGCACAGATCACCCGGGGGCATTCCGGAAGGATATCCGGAGGCGGCCCCGAGTACGGCCCTGCCCCGGAGTGGTCGTCAGGCAAGGTTCACACAACGAAAAAGGCGGCGCTTGCGCACCGCCTTTCCAGTTTTCCGCCGAAGCGGGAAAACTTAGTTCTGGGATGCAACAGCTGCGGCCACCAGGGCGAGCAGCAGGAGCGGAACCAGGATGCCCGAGGAGGACGACGCTTGCTGGGTCTCTTCAACGACCACAACAGGCTCCATCATCACGTCATCTTTTGCATACGAACCGGCCATTGCGGAAGTGGCAGCACCGGTCATTGCGGCGGCGAGAGCGAGTTTCTTCATAGTATCCTCCAGATATTCGCCTGCCGCACCCTGTAAGGAGTGATAAACGGCAGGCACCCAAGACTTACCTCGTGACTCGTTCTATGCAGTATAAACCGGGGAATGCAAACTCATCTTGAGGCCGATCTTGCCGTCGTCAGAGGAATGTCGTCAAATTAGCAACACCTGTGTTCCGACCTGCGCCAGCTGATAAAGTTCTTCAATATGCTGGTTGTAGAGACCGATGCAGCCGTTGGATGATCGCCGCCCGATCTTGCGCGTGTCGTGGGTTCCGTGGATGCGGTAGTAGGTCCAGCTGAGGTGCATCGCGCGGGTACCAAGAGGGTTGTCCGGACCGGGAGGCACGTAGTCCGGCCACTCGGGATTGCGGATTTTCATGGACGGGGTCGGACGCCAGTCCGGTTCGGGATCCTTGAGCACGATGCTGGTGCGACCGCGGCGGGTCAAATCCTCGGTCAGGGGCACCGATGTCGGATACAACCTGTAGCCGCCCCCGTCCTCGGACCAGTAGTGCAGCGCCCGGCTGGTGGTATCGACCAGAATCGCGCCCTTGTTCAGATTAGAGAAATAGGGTTGCCAGTCCAGCGAGCGGAAGCTGGAGATGTTGCGACGTACAGCGCTGGAAATATCGCGCTCGATCTCGACGGTGCCCGCGCCGTTGACGTCCTGCGCCAGCGTAGGCGCGCCGATCATCGCGGCCGTCCCCGCCAGAAACGCCCGACGGTTGAAATTCGGTTTTGCCGATTTCGTCATGTCATCGACTCCATAGTTGCAGAAAACATTCCGGGCATAATATGTCCGGAATGTCTCAGTCGCAAATCAAACCCCCGTCAGAAGGCGGGCTCACGCCGATGTGGGTTTGATAAGCAACGCCCGACACGGTAAGGCAGGTCGGGACAAAACTTCAGGTGGCTTGCTCATGACGCGGATCTCATTCCTTTTCGTACCTCTTCTGCTGGCCCTCGCCGCCTGTGCGCCGGAACCTCTGCCCCCGACGATGGGGCCGGACGGCAAGCCGCTGCCAAAAGTGTACCGAATCGCCAGCGGGGATGAGGCGCGGGTCGAGTTCCGCATGCTCGACGCGGTAAATTCGCTGCGCGCGGCCCGTGGCGCGCCCGCGCTGCAACTGAACGCCGCGCTGAACGCCGCAGCCGCCACCCATTCGCGCGACATGTCGGTGCAGAACCGGCCATGGCACTTCGGCTCGGACGGCTCGTCTCCGATCGACCGGGTGCAGCGGGTCGGTTACACCGGCATCATGCTGGGCGAGAATATATCCGAGACTTACGAGACAGAGCTTGAAACTCTGGCGGCCTGGATGGAAACCCCCGCAACCCGTGACGTCATCCTTGACGCCAACGGTCGCGATCTGGGGTTTTCCTGGTTCCAGGAATCCAACGGCAAGATCTGGTGGACGCTGATCGTCGGCGGTGCATCGCAGTCGTCGCAGGCCGTGGGCTTTCCGTCCTGAACCACCGCCGCCCCCGCAGATCGCACGGGGCGCAGGGTTTTTCGCCGGACGGAAAATGGATCAGGGATTGATGTGGATCGGCGTCCCGTCGCGGACCATCGCATAGATGTCTTCGATCTCGCGGTCGGTGACGGCAATGCAGCCCCAGGTCCAGTCACGCACATTGTTGCGATATTGCTTCGGACGCCCGTGAATGAAGATGTCGCCGCCCGGGCTTTTGCCCAACTCATCGGCCAGGGCCCTGTCCAGTTCATTCGGATAGGAAACGCCGATCGACAGGTGAAACCGCGAATTCGGATTGCGCCGGTCAATGATGTAGCTGCCTTCGGGTGTGCGCCCGTCGCCTTCGATCTGCTTGTGTCCGGCGGGGGCAAAGCCCAGCCCGATGTCATAGTCGCGCAGCACCTTGCCGTTGTGCAGCAGGTACATCTTGCGCGCACTTTTCTGTACCACGACCTGCGTGACCGCCGGACCGTTGTAGGTTCTGAACTTGCTCGGCGCGCCGCACCCTGCCAGCAACAGCGCCAACATTGCAAGAATCGCGAATCTGGATAATTTCATCTGCACTGCCCGCTCGTTTTTTTTCGCTTTATAACCCGAAAAGCAACGTCACGACAGATGATAGATTGGTGTTCACGCGTCGTTTACCGGTCACCCAAGACTAAGGCTGGCAACGATCTCGGCATGGGTTGACCAGCGGAACTGGTCCACCACCTGCACCCAGTCCAGCCTGTAACCTGCCGCCACCAGGGTTGCGCAGTCGCGTGCGAAGCTGACCGGGTTGCAGGAAACATGCGCGACGCGCGGGACACGGGCCAGCGCGATCTGCTCGACCTGGGCCTGGGCACCGGCGCGCGGGGGATCGATCACCACGGCACCAAAGCGCGCAAGCTCTTCCGGCAGCATCGGATTCCGAAACAGATCGCGACGCTCGATGCTCAGAGGCTTGAGCCCCTGGGCATTGCGCTTGCCCTCATCCAGTGCCTGCAGCATTGCCGCCTCACCTTCGACTGCGTGCACGGTTGCGGTTTCGGCCAGCCGCAGGGCAAAGGTGCCGCATCCGGCAAACAGGTCCGCCACGCGGCTTGCGCCCCGGGTGATCTCCTGCACCGCGGACCAGAGCGCGGCTTCGCCTTCCGGCGTGGCCTGAAGAAAGGCGCCGGGGGGCGTCACGACCCGGGCTTTGCCGATGCGCAGAAATGGCGGGCGCGACAACAGGGCAGCTTCTCCGTCCCAGCTGATTCGCGGCAGGTCGTGCTGGCGGGACAGGTCGCCAAGATCGGCCTGAAGCTGGGCATCCAGCGGCTTCCCACCCCTGACCGCGACGTCCAGCCCGTTATCTGTCCGGGTCAGCATCACCGAAAGTTCGCCTTTGCGGCTTGCCGCCAGGGTGGCGAGCTGTTCGACCATCGGCAGGGCGGCGGCTATGTCGGGATGCACCAGCTGGCAGTGCGGCACCGCAACCACCACATCCGACCCCTTCATGTGAAACCCTGCCAGCGCGCCCTTCTTGGTACGCTTCGCGGAAAAGCTGGCGCGGCGGCGGCTGCGTGGCGCCGAGGTCTGGATGAGGCGCATCTCGGCGACGATCCCATGTGCCTGCAACGCCTGACGCACCACACCCACTTTCCAGTCGGCGACAAACGGTTCGCTTGCATGCTGAAGCTGGCAACCGCCGCAGGATTTCGCGTGACTGCAAGGCGCCTTGACCCGGTCTGGCGAGGGTGTGACGATCTTTGGCGCCGCCATGACGCCGCCGCTGATCTCGCCCGTCACCTCTTCGCCCGGCAGGGTGCCGGGCACATAGACGGGACCGGGCGCGATTCCGTCGCCCTGATGCCCCAGCCGCTCGATGTGCAATGTGTTCATGGACCGCCTCTTGCCCGGTTTCCGGCCCAGCGTCGAGGGGCCTGCCGCGTCGCCCGCATCACCAGCGGCTTTTGTGTCACCGTCGTTCGCAACAGGCTGGCCAGCCTCACTCTGCCGCCGCCTGTGCCCCCAGGAACCCGCCGGACTGCCGGTCCCAGAACCGCGCATACAGGCCCTTGCGCGCCAAAAGATCGGCATGGCTGCCGGCTTCGACGATCCGGCCCTGATCCAGCACGATGATGCGATCCATCTGGGCGATGGTGGACAGCCGGTGCGCAATGGCGATCACCGTCTTGCCCTGCATCACCTGCGCCAGCGCCGCCTGAATCTCGGCCTCGACTTCACTGTCCAGCGCGCTTGTCGCCTCGTCCAGCACCAGCACCGGCGCATCCTTGAGGATGGCGCGGGCCAGGGCGATCCGCTGCCGTTGCCCACCCGAAAGCTTCACCCCGCGCTCTCCGAGGCGCGCATCATAGCCCGAGCGCCCCTTGTGGTCCTGCAGGGTCAGGATGAAATCATGCGCCGAGGCGCGGCGGGCCGCGTCGAATACCTCGGCGTCGGTGGCGTCGGGGCGGCCATAGCGGATGTTGTCCAGCGCCGAACGGTTGAACATCGAGGTTTCCTGCCGGACGACGGAAATGCTTTGGCGCAACGCTTCCTGGGTGAGGTCGCGGATATCGGTGCCGTCGACCAGTATTCGACCCTGTTCCACCTCGTAAAGCCGCAGCAGCAGCGATACGACAGTGGATTTCCCGGCCCCGGACGCGCCCACAAGGCCGATCTTTTCGCCGGCGCGGATGTCCAGCGACAGGTCATGCAGCGCTGTCACCTTGCCGCCATAGGCGAATTGGATGTGCTCGAACCGGAGGGCGCCCTGGCCCGCGGCGGCCGTGGCGGCATCGGGCCTGTCAGTGATTTCGTGCGCCGGCGCCAGCGTGTCGATCCCATCCTGGATTTCCCCCAGATTGGTATAGATCGAGATGGCGACGCGCCCGATGCGGTTGGTAAGCTGGCTGAGACGCGTCGCGACCATCGCCGTCATGGTGATGTCGCCGGGCGTGGCGGTGCCCGCGGTCCAGAGGTAGAGCGCGCCGAGAATGCTGAACAACGGCAGCATGCCGCCAAGCGTCATCAGCACCATGCGAAACGTCGAGGACAGCACACCGAACTCCAGCGCCCTGCGACGAAAGGTTTCGAGCTCCCGCAGGGTGGCGCGATCTTCGAACGTGTTGTGCGCGAACAGCTTGACCGCCGCGACGTTGGACAGGGTATCCACGATCTGACCGGTGACCTGTGTCCGCGCCCCGGCCCGCGCAGCCGAGCGCAGTTTGACCCGCGGAATGAAATGGCGCAGCGCGAAAAAGTAGAGGGCGCCCCAGATGACAAAGATCAGCAGCAGCCGCGAATCGATGCTGGCCATAAGCAGCAGGGAGCCCCCGAAAACCGCCAGCGAGTAGACTCCGACGTCCGCCACCTCGGTCACGACATCGGTCAGCGCACGTGACGTTTGCAAAGCCTTCTGGCTGATGCGCCCGGCAAAGTCATTTTCGAAATAGCGCATCGAATGACCCAGCGTGTGCCGGTTCAGCCGGCTCAGCACCAGCGGGAACAGATGCGGCCCCAACAGGATGCTGGTGACACCGGCATCGGCCGCGAACAGGATCGGCCGCACGATCAGAAAGAACACCACCCCGAACAGGATCACCGGCCAGAACGGTTCCCAGAATCCGGCGTGGTTGCCCGCCGCCGTGCCATCAATGATCCAGCCGGTGAACGACGCGGCCACAAGTTCGGACAACCCCGCCGTGAAGGTGACGGCAAGTGTCAGGCCGATGGCCTTTTGCGCCCCGTTCAGTGCCCATCTGACAAAGGGCCAGAGCGCCTGTGGCGGCGCTCCGTCTGCGGGCGCAAACGGGTCGATCAAGCTCAGAAACCAGCGGTACGCTGCGGTCATTCCGCCATCTCCATGGTGTTGATGTCCAGGCCGATGAATCCACCGGACTGACGGTTCCAATACCGCGCATACAACCCGCCCCGGGCAAGCAGGTCTTCGTGACTGCCGATTTCGGCCAGCCGACCCTGATCCAGAACCACGATCCGGTCCATGCTCGACAGGGTGGACAGCCGGTGCGCGATGGCGAGAACGGTCTTGCCCCGCATCACCCGGTCGAGTGCGGTCTGGATTGATGCCTCGACTTCGGAATCCAGCGCCGACGTGGCCTCGTCCATGATCAGGATCGGCGCATCCTTGAGAATGGCTCGGGCCAGGGCGATGCGCTGCCGCTGACCGCCGGACAGCTTGACCCCGCGCTCACCCAGATGGGCAGCATATCCGGTGCGACCCTTGTGGTCCCGTAATCCGAGGATGAATTCATGCGCTTCTGCCTGTTCGGCGGCGCGCTCAACCTCGGCCTGTGTCGCTTCGGGCCGGCCATAGCGGATGTTGTCCAGCGCCGAGCGGTTGAACATTGCGGTCTCCTGGGTGACCATTCCGATATTGCGGCGCAGACTTTCCTGAGTCACGTCGCGGATATCGGTGCCATCGATCTGGATCCGGCCCTGCTCCGCATCATAGAGCCGCAACAGCAACGCAACCAGCGTGGACTTGCCCGCGCCGGACGCGCCGACGATGCCCAGCTTTTCGCCCGCCGCGATCTGCAACGACAGATGCTCGACCCCGCCGGTCCTGCGCCCGTAGGCAAAGCCGAGATCCTCGATTGTGATTGCCCCCTGCCCCACGGCCAGATCACCGGCCCCGGCACGGTCGATCAGGGTGTGCGCGGGCGTCAGCGTGCGCATGCCGTCTTCGACCTCGCCGACATTGGCGTAGAGCCCCATGAGCGTGAAACTGACCCAACCGGTCATCTGCGCCAGACGCAGCGCCACCGCACCGGTTGCAGCGATGTCCCCGGCGGTGACCAGGCCGAGCGACCAGTACCACAGCGCTCCGCCCACCAGCAGCACCGGCAAGACACCGGCGACGGCCATCAGCCAGAAACGAAACGTCACCGACAGCCGCCCGAAGTCGAGCGAGCTGTCCCGGAACCTGTCCATTGCGCCCAGCGCCGCACGGTCTTCGTGATCGGCATGGGCAAACAGCTTCACCGTCTTGATGTTGGTCACGGTGTCCACAACCTGCCCGGTCACCATCGCCCGAGCGCTGGCGCGGTTCTTGGACAGCGAACGGATGCGCGGCATGAAATAGCGGATCATCAGCAAATACCCGACAATCCAGACGATCAGCCCCAGCGCGATGCGGACATCGACCGTGCCCAGCATCAGCACCGCCCCGACCACCGACGCGAGCGCAAACAAAACCGTCTGGACGATTTCGACCACCGAATCCGTCAGCGCCCGCGCGGTCTGCATCTCTTTCTGGGCGATACGCCCGGCAAAATCGTCGTCGAAAAAGGTGACGGACTGGCCGAGGGTGTAGCGGTGCAGCCGCGACAGCACGAGGTTGAAGACATTCGGTGCCACAACGATGGATTGCAGGTAAGCGTTGGCGCCAAAGATCACCGGCCGCAGCACCAGAAAGAACAGCAGCGAAAACAGCAGGATCCCGGATTGATCGGAAAACACCGCGTCCGCGGCCGAGCCCAGCGCGGCGTCGACGACCCGTCCCAAGATCAGCGCGGCCATCACTTCGACAATGCCCGAAACGATGGACACGACGGAGGACAGCAACAAGGCCGGCTCGCTGCCGGCAAGGCTCCAGCGAAAGAACGGCCAGAGGCGGCGCGGCGGCGGGCCCGGCGCCAGGGCAAAGGGGTCGATCCAACGGGCAGGTTTCACGGCGCGATCCTTGTCCTGGTGTCGAGAAACCCGCCGGACTGGCGGGACCAGAAACCTGCATATAGACCTTGCTGAGCCAAAAGCGCGTCATGGCTGCCCTGTTCGACGATGCGGCCCTGGTCCATCACCAGAATGCGGTCGAGGTGGGCAATGGTGGACAGGCGGTGGGCGATGGCGATCACCGTCTTGCCCTCCATCATGCCATAAAGCGTATCCTGGATCGCCGCCTCCACCTCGGAATCCAGCGCGCTGGTCGCCTCGTCCAGCAACAGGATCGGTGCATTCTTGAGGATCACGCGGGCAAGGGTGATCCGCTGTCGCTGTCCGCCGGACAATTTGACTCCGCGTTCTCCGACCAGGGCCTCGTATCCGGTGTTGCCGTAACTGTCGCTCAGGCCAAGAATGAAGTCGTGTGCCTGCGCCTGCCTGGCAGCCTGAACGATCTCATCTTCGGTCGCGTCGCTGCGCCCGTAACGGATATTGTCGCGCACCGATCGGTGCAGCAGCGAGGAATCCTGCTGGACCATACCGATATGACGGCGCAGGCTGTCCTGCGTGACCTGTGAAATATCCTGCCCATCAATCAGAATGCAGCCCTGTTCGGCGTCGTAAAACCGCAGGAGCAACTTGACGAGAGTCGATTTCCCACCCCCCGAACGGCCGACAAGCCCGATCATTTCGCCCGGACGAATGGTGATCGAGACGTCGTCCAGCCCCCCGGACTCGCGACCGTAGTGGTGTGACAGATTCCGGATCCTGATCTCTCCCTTCGTCAACTTCAGCGGCACGGCATCGGGCGAATCCGTCAGGGTGATAGGCTGGGCAATGGTCTCCATTCCCTCGGCCACCACGCCGAGTTCGCGAAACAGGCTGGTGAGCGCCCACATGATCCAACCGGTCATCGCGTTGAGCCGCAAGGTTAGTGCCGTCGCTGCCGCCACCGCCCCGACACTGGCCGCACCCTGCATCCACAGGGTCAAAGCCAGCCCGGTCACACCGACGATGAGCAAACCGTTCAGCGCCACCAGGGTGACATCCATGATCGTGTAGATCCGCATTTCTGTCTGAAATGTCGCGCGGGTCCTGTCGATTGCCTCTTTTGCGTATAGGATTTCCTGATCGTGGTGGGCGAACATCTTGACCGAATGGATGTTGGTATAGCTGTCGACCACGCGCCCGGTGACAAGGCTGCGGGCATCCGACGCGGCCTTGGATGCGGGGCCGACGCGGCGAATGGTCCAGGTCATCAGCGCCGCGTAGAGCGCGAACCAGATCACCAGGGGCAGCATCAGCCAGGGATCGGCCTGCCCCAGCAACACCAGCGCGCCGATAACATAGGCGAGCGAAAAGGTGATGGCATCGAAGACCTGAAACACCGCCTCGCCGGCGGCGGGCGGGGTCTGCATGATGCGGTTGGCGATGCGTCCGGCAAAATCATTCTCGAACCAGCCGACGGACTGTCGCAGCACATGGCGGTGGGCGCGCCAGCGGAACAGCGTGCCCAAGTTGGGCATGATTGCATTGTTCAGGATCAGCACGTCCAGCGCCTGCAGCGCCGGCCGGATCAGCAGTATGAATAGCGCCAGCAGGATCAGTGCCGTGCCGTGCGTCGCCCAGACCTGTGCCGGTTCACCCGCGAGGATATCGACCACCCAGCCCATGACCCAGATCAGCCAGAGTTCGACCACCGCCACCACAACCGACATCACCGCGGCACCGACAAACACCCGGCGAAAGGGTTTCGTGTAATCCAGCATGAAGCGCCACAGCCGGGTCGGCGGCCGGTTGGTGTGCGGATAGGTGGTGTAGGGGTCCACCAGATTTTCAAAGAACCGGAACACAGATGCTTTCCTTCGGGAACGCGGCTTTTGGTCTAATACCCGGACTTTCCCTTATTGTGGTCGGAAAGGCCATGTCTGAAGGACGCGCGCGCCTCGCCGAATATTCAGGCCGGGTCGAGAAGAGTGTTCCGTGCGCCGGGGGCTTATGGCTTTTTCAGCAAGTCCGCGCGACTTAGCGAGAAACCGGAAGCGATCCAGAGATCCTGCAGATGGTCCAGCCGCGCGCCGAGTTCGCGCCCGCTATACCCCGGCATCAAATCCTGTGCCCGCACCGGAAACTTCTGGTGGGCGGCAACCTCGGCAACCCGCAGCGAGTCCGGATCAAGCGGCTGTTCCAACAAGGCAGAGCGCAGCAGCAAGACGTCGCGGGCGGTGTCATAGCCCAATCGGTAGGCCAGTTCGGCCACACCCATTCCTGATCCGACCCCTTCCCGGAGCAGTGCAAGGCGTTTGCCGTCAGCGCGCGACAGGCGCAATTGCGCACTGTCGAACCCGCCCAGCGCCGCGAGCCTGCGTATCGGTTCCGGCCCCGTTTCGGTCTGGTTTTCACCATCGACCAGCAGCGGCAGCGCCTCGGCCGTGGCGCCGGGCAAGAGCCGGGGCAACACGCCGGTCTGCGCCATTGTGGCCACCGCGGGTGCGGGGTCGGGCGCAGACAGCAACTTGGTCAGTTCGCCGCTGATGCGCTCGCGTGACAATTGCCCAAGCCCGTCCAGATTGCCCGCGATCGCGGCAAGGGCATCTGCGTCAAAGCCCAGTTCGGGCGCGGCATACCAGGCGGAAAACCTGAAAAACCGCAGAATGCGCAGGTAGTCCTCGCGGATGCGGCGGACCGGATCCTCGATAAACCGGATGCGGCGGGCGATGATATCGGCCAGCCCGTTCAACGGATCAATCACCTGACCATCGGCATCCGCATACAGCGCGTTCATGGTGAAATCGCGGCGGCGCGCGTCCTCTTCCAGCGTATTCGAGAACCGCACGACGGCATGACGCCCGTCCGTGTCCACGTCGGCGCGGAAGGTCGTGACCTCGTAGCCCCGACCATCCGCCACAACCGTGACCGTGCCGTGATCAATGCCCGTGGGCACAGATTTCAGACCGGCTTCCCGGGCCAGGGCGATGATCCGGGCCGGGCGTGCATCGGTGGCGATATCAACATCGGCCACCGGGGCGCCCAGCAGCGCGTTGCGCACGCAGCCGCCAACGACATAGGCCTGGTGGCCGCCGTCCGTCAGGGCCGCCATAACGGCCTGAGGCGCCCGCGCGGTCAGCCATTCTGCGCGGATGACCGTCATGCCGCCAAACGTTCCGCCAGGCCGCGCAGGATTCGCGCTGTGGCCCCCCAGACGTAATACGGCCCGTAGGGCACGGTGTAATACTGGCGGCGCTGCCCGCGCCAGCGCCGTGACTGGACGCTGTAGTTGTCCAGGTTGGCGACATGAGAAAACGGCACCTGAAACACTTCGTCGACCTCTCCCGGTTCGGCGACCGGGGTGAAATCTCCGGTGATGAGCCCGACGACCGGCGTCATGAGAAAACTGGTCACCGTTTCATGCGTCGGCAATTGCCCCAGCAGCGTCACCTGCTCGGTCTGCAGCCCGATCTCTTCGCGCGCCTCCCGCAGGGCTGCGCCGATCACATCGGCATCGGCCTCATCCTGTTTGCCGCCCGGAAACGCGATTTGCCCGGGGTGATGGCGCAGGGCCGAGGAACGCTTGGTCAGGACAAGTTCCAGACCCTGCGCCCCCTGGATCACCGGCACCAGAACCCCGGCGGCGCGCAGCAGACGCCCTTCGGGCGGCACCGCGCCGGGGTTGAGGTCAAAATCCGACGACGCGGCGGTGGGTCGCGCGAGCGCCTGCCGCAGCACGTCAATCTGGTCAGCCATCCGACTGCCCTTCGGCCTCGAATCCCACACTCTTTGGGTCGAGGTCATAGTGGGCGCCGCAGAACTGGCAGTCAGCAGTGACGCGGCCGTCATCCGTCGTCATCTTTTCGATGTCGCGGGCGGAATAGATCGACAGGCTCTGACGCACCTTGGATTCCGAGCAGCTGCACCCGAAGCGGACCGGCATTGCATCGAAGACACGGGGCTGTTCCTCGTGAAACAGCCGCACCAAAAGGTCGGTCGGTGGCAGCGTCGGGCCGATCAGTTCCAGCTCTTCAACCGTGTCGAGCAGAATGTTCACCCGGTTCCAGTTTTCTTCGGCGTCACCCTCGAGCAGGTCGGCCGGCTGCAACAGCCCGCCGTCGCCCGTTCCCCCCTCTCCGGGAAGCTCCTGGGCAAAGGGCGATGCCTTGGGCATGTGCTGCAACATGACGCCGCCCGCGCGCCAGTGCTCGGGCCCACCGGGCTCTGTGGCCCGGCCAAAGCTGAGCGCAAAACGCGTCGGAAGCTGTTCGGACTGTGCAAAATACGCCTCGGCACAGTTGGCCAGGGTCTTGCCGTGCAGCGGTGTGATCCCCTGATAGGGGGTTGTGCCTTCGCCCTGATCCAGAAGAACCGCAAAGTATCCCTCTCCAACCTGGTCCCTCGGGGCCCCGGCAGTGAGGCGATCCGCATCATAGCTGGCATAGGCGCGGATGCGGGCCGGGGTGCCGTCGTCCTGCGGCCCGTAAAAGTCGGTGGCGATCATCCGCACGGGGCCGTTGGACTGGACCTGCAGGGACAGCTTCCAGCGCAGCTTGATCGTCTGACCGATCAGGGCGGTCAGGACAGCCATTTCCGCGACGAGCCCCTCGACGACCTCCGGGTAGTCGTGCTGCTTCAGGACACCGGCCAACACGCCATCAAGGCGCGCAACCCGGCCACGGATGTCCGAGCGGTCCAGCTGAAAGGGCAGGACAGTGTCGTCCCAGGCAAGTTTCGTTCCAAGAGTCATGGGGTTTCCTTATCTGCCGCGACTTGGCATATCGCGTCGATATAGGCACAACAAGGCCAAGTCCAAGGGGGTTGCCCATGACACGACGTTTCGGAACACCGCCCGAACGTGGCCGCGAGTATACCCTGCGGCCCGGAGTCTATGCGATTCTGCCACGCGATGGCGCGCTGTTACTGACCCATCAGGCCGATCCGGAACCGGAATATCAATTGCCCGGCGGTGGTATTGACCCTGGCGAATCGCCGTTGCGCGCCCTGCACCGCGAGGTGCTGGAGGAAACCGGCTGGCGGATCGCGGGGGCCCGCCGACTGGGTGCGCTGAGACGATTCACCTTTATGCCCGATTACGACATCTGGGCAGAAAAGCTCTGCACGATATACCTCGCTTTTCCCGTATATCAGCTGGGCCCGCCCAGTGAACCGGGCCACCACGCGGTATGGATGCCGCCAGAGGTGGCGGTGCATAGCCTGGGAAATCCGGGAGACCGGCACTTCGTGAAACGTTACCTCTGAACAACATCAAATTCGAACAGGGCTGCCGAGACATCGTCGGCCATCGGCACATCGCTCGGCATTGCCGCATTGAGCCGCCAGAAAAGATCCTCAAGAAACTCCGGCCCCTCCACATCAGCGGCACAGGCCTGCACCAGTTGCAGCAAGCCGTCTTCTTCCAGCATGGAGCCGTCTTTCAGCACCGCTTCGGTGAAACCGTCCGAATACAGCAGCAACCGGTCCCCGGGCTGCATGTCGATATCCAGCCCCTGATAGACCGCGTCGTCCACAAGACCGATGGGCAGGCCGCCACTGCCCAGGAATGTCGCCTCGCCCCGGGCGCGCAGCAAAAGCGGCGGCGGGTGTCCGGCCTGAACCATGCGCACCCGACCCGTCGTCAGATCCGCGTTGAAGTAGAGCATGGTGAGGTATTCCTCGACCCCGGGATCAGGGGCGAGCCGGTCGTTCAGCAATCGCGCCACATCCTCGGGTTCACGCAAAAGCTGCCCATCACTGCCGTGGGCCAGTGCCAGGTTCTGGTCCAGATGCGCGCTGCTCAGATACCCCGCGACCCGCGCGGTGACCAAAGCGGAGGTGATGCCGTGACCCGAGACATCGATGCTGTATGCGGCCAGACGTCCATCGCTCGGACTGAACATGCCGACCAGATCCCCCCCGACATGGCCGCAGGGTTTCAGCAGCAGGCTCATGCGCGAACTGCCAAACACGCCGACCCGCTGCGGCACCTGTGCTTCCTGGATGCGGCGGGCCTGCCGCAAGTCGGCATCTATCGCATCATAGACCGTCTGAAGCTTGGTCAGTGTCTCGGAGATCATCCGGTTCTTGTCGCTCAGTTCCCGCTCCATCGACACCACGCGGGTGCCGGCGTTGATTCTGGCGCGCAGTTCGTCGGCATGCACCGGTTTGGTCAGGAAATCATCCGCGCCGGCATCCAGCCCATGAGCGACAGCCGCCTTTTCCGCCTTGGACGTCAGCAGGATAAAGTAGCCGTACCCGTCGCTCGGCATTTCGCGGAACCTGCGACAGAACTCCAGCCCGTCCATGCCGGGCATCATCCAGTCCGACAGCACGACATCCGGCGCCACCTGCGCGCAAAGCCTCAGCGCAGCTTCACCGCTTTCGGCCTGAAACACCTCGAACCCCCAGCGTTCGAGCATGGCCGACACGATCTTCAGCTGCACGCGGCTGTCGTCGACCACAAGGACACGCCGCGGCCGGGCGGGACACGCCCCGGGATCAGACGGCATTTCCTGCGTCGCATTCAAAGCACTTCCCCTTTCAGTAAAGTCCCGGCACCGCCATCCGGTCTATCGGGCCGTCCTTTAACAGCCGGTAAAACCTAAAACTTTAGTCTTCTGAGGGGCCGCTAACCAAGCCTTTACGAATGCGCGCCAGACTTGGGGTCAACAGGAGGGCGGCTTCATGATCGACTGGCAGCGAATACATGAGTTGCACAGTGAAATCGGCGCAGATGACTTTCAGGAAGTTGTCGATCTGTTCCTGTCCGAAGTCGAGGACTCTCTCGGTGATCTGGCCTCCGTCACCATAAATGCGCAGCTATTGCAGGAAAGGCTTCATTTCTTGAAAGGCAGCGCGCTCAACCTCGGGTTTTCGGAAATGGCGCGGCTGTGTCAGGCCGGCGAACTGGCCGCTGCCGCCGGGCAGCACCAGACCGTGAAGGTCGCCAAGGTTCACGAGGTGTTTGCCGAGTCGCGAACGGCATTCCTGCGCGACCTTGCGGCGCAGCTGACCGTATCGTGACGGCTCAGATCAACCGGTGCAGGTCGCGCAGACTGGCCTCTGCACCCTCTTTCAGCGCGGTACGGCGCAGCGCGCGCATACCGGCAATCCAGCGGTCCATGTCCGTGGCACGACGTTGTGCAAACGTCTGAGCCTCGGGGTGGGGCAGAATCAGGAACCGCCCCTGCTGCAAACCCTCGACCAGCGCCCGTGCAACCTCCTGCGGACGGAGCACCCGACTGTTCGGCATGCCTTCCGGGCTGTCATCATCGTATCCCAACAATGGTGTCGCCACATAAAGCGGGCAGACCACGCTGACCTGAATGCCCTGATCACCGTGCGTTATCGCCAAAGACTGCGCGACGCTGACGGCGGCATGTTTGCTGGCCGAATAGGCGGCGTCGCCGATCTGGCTCAGCAGACCCGCCGCCGAAGCGATGTTGACGAGGCATCCCTCGCCGCGGGCGATCATCTCGGGCAGCACCAGGCGGCAGGCGCGCACATGGGCCATGACATGTACATCCCAACTGGCCTGCCACTGGTCATCGGAGGCCGACATGGCGCCATCCGGCTCTCCGGCGGCAAACCCGGCATTTGAACAAAACAGGTCGATCCGGCCAAAGGCCGCGCGTGCCTGACCGATCAACCGTTCGATCTGCCCCGGATCCGACACGTCACATGTTACCGACAGCCCGCCGATTTCGGTCGCAACCTTCTGCGCCAGGTCCGCGTTCAGGTCGCTGACCACGATGCGCATGCCTTCGGCCGCCAGCGCGTGGCAGATCGCGCGACCGATGCCCTGCCCGGCCCCGGTCACGATCGCGGTCCTGCCGGCAAAAATCATCAGATCAGAAACTGCGCCAGGACCTCATCATCGGTGATGTCCTGATAGGTGAAACCGGCCGTCTCAAGCTTGGCAAAAAAACTGGAAAAATTGGCGGCATCGGTGGTCTCGATCCCGATGAGGACCGAGCCGAAGTTGCGGGCGGACTTTTTGAGGTACTCGAACCGCGCGATGTCATCCTCCGGGCCCAGCACGTTCAGGAAGTCCTTGAGCGCGCCGGGGCGCTGCGGCAGGCGCAGAATGAAGTACTTTTTCACGCCCGAAAACCGCTGCGCACGCTCTTTGACTTCGGGCAGGCGCTCAAAGTCGAAATTGCCACCCGATGTGACGCAGACCACAGTCCGGCCCCGGATCGCCTGACCAAGATCCTTGAGCGCATCAACGGCCAGTGCCCCGGCGGGTTCCAGCACAATCCCTTCGACGTTCAGCATCTCGAGCATGGTGGTGCACAGCCGGTCCTCGGGGATGGTCAGCGCATTGGCAAGACCGACGTCCTTGAGCCTTGCAAAGGTCCGCTCTCCGATCTGACCAACAGCAGCGCCATCGGCAAAAGTGTTGACATGGCCCAGTTTTACGGGACGCCCTGCCTGTAGTGCCGCCCGCAGACAGGCGCCGCCAAGAGGTTCGACAAAGCTGTATTGTGTGTCGGTGCCAAAATAACCGAGCGTGCCGGCGGACAGCCCGCCACCCCCCACCGGAATGATGATGTGGTCGGGGATCCGGCCCAGCTGATCTTCGATTTCCACCGCGACCGAGGCCTGACCCTCGATCACATCCTCGTCGTCGAAAGGCGAGAGGAAATGCGCGCCCTGGTCGGTGCAATAGGTCTGTGCCGCGCGAAGGGTATCATCGAAGTAGTCGCCGATCAGGCGGATCTCGATGGCATCGCCGCCAAAGATGCGGGTCTTCTGGATCTTCTGCTGCGGCGTTGTCACCGGCATGAAGATCACACCCTTCTTGCCAAAATGCCGGCACATGAAGGCAACACCCTGCGCGTGATTTCCGGCCGAAGCTGCGACGAACCGGTCCGCGCTCTGCTTGCGCATGGCGTTGAATGCACCGCGCAGCTTGTAGCTGCGCACAGGTGACAGGTCTTCGCGTTTCAGCCAGATGTCAGCGCCGAAACGGTCGGACAGATGGGCATTCCGCAACAGGGGCGTTGCGGGAAAGACGTCACGCATCGCGGCGGTGGCGGCCTGCGCCTTGTCCTGAAAATCACTCATGCCCGCTCTGTGGCCCAGGGGCAGGAATTGTGCAAGAGATCAGTCAATGGGGCGGTTTTCGATGAAATGACCGTACAGGGTCGTCAACACGGAAATCCCGATGATTGTCGCGAACCAGTTGACCACAAGACCGTAAATCAGGCTGATCAGCGAATGCGGGTTCCCGCTCAACATTGTCGGCAGCTGGATCAGAAAGCTTGCTCCGACAACCAGCAGCGCCAGTGTCAGGATTGTGCCGCTTTCGCCGCGCGTCGCGGTCCAGGCTTCGGCAAAAGTGATTTTGCGTCCCAGGGCGGCGCCGGGCAACATCACCCCAAGGCGAAAGAACAGGAACGAGCCGAGCCCGACCAGCACAAAGGGCAGCAACATCATCAAGGGCGGCAGGCCGGACGCGATCAACCCGAACGGAATGGCGGCCACGGTCACGCCGATCGTCACCACAAGCCCGAGCAGGATGGACCGGCCGAGATACCCCAGCATGTGCGCACCGTGCCAGCGCGGAATCCAGCCCTCGGGATATTCTTCGGCAAGGACGAAACGGTGCCAGGCAACCGCAATCCACAGACTGGCGACGATCGCCAGGATGGCGAAGATCAGGTTTTGCGACATGTAGCCGGGTGACATCAGCGGCATGTCCATGCCGTCCATTTCCACCATCTCGGGCGGGTTGAGATAGGTTGCGATCTGACTCGCCGCCAGCACAAGATACAACACGATAGAGACGCGCAGCGCCTGATCCAGATTGGTAAAGACGAGTCGCACCGAATGGGTAAAAATCTGCCAGCCCTTCATGTCGCTCTCCATCCCTTTCGTGTGGGTGGAGGGCTACCATGTGCGCGCGGGCCCGGATAGGGGCAATGCTTGCTGTTGGCTGCAAAAGCGGATACTCCGCGCGCCAAACCTTGCAGAGGAAACGCCCATGTCCGCGCCCAAAAAAGTCGTTCTGGCCTATTCCGGTGGCCTTGATACTTCGATCATCCTGAAATGGCTGCAGACCGAATATGGCTGCGAAGTGGTGACATTCACCGCCGATCTGGGCCAGGGAGAAGAGCTCGACCCGGCGCGCGAAAAGGCGGTTCTTCTGGGGATCAAGCCGGAAAACATCTTTATCGAAGATGTGCGCGAGGAATTCGTGCGCGACTTCGTGTTCCCGATGTTCCGCGCCAATGCCGTCTACGAGGGGCTTTACCTGCTGGGCACCTCCATTGCGCGACCGCTGATTTCCAAGCGTCTGGTGGAAATTGCGGCAATGACGGGTGCCGACGCTGTCGCGCATGGCGCAACCGGCAAAGGCAACGATCAGGTGCGTTTCGAGCTCAGCGCCTATGCGCTGAACCCCGAGATCAAGGTGATCGCGCCGTGGCGCGAGTGGGATCTGTCCTCGCGCACCAAGCTGCTGGCATTTGCCGAAGAAAATCAGATTCCGATTGCCAAGGACAAGCGCGGCGAAGCACCGTTTTCGGTGGATGCGAACCTTCTGCACACGTCGTCAGAGGGCAAGGTGCTCGAAAACCCCGGCGAGGAAGCGCCCGATTACGTCTATCAGCGCACTGTCGCACCCGAGGCGGCACCGGATACACCCGAGATGGTCGAAATCACCTTTGAGCGCGGCGACGCCGTTGCAATCAACGGCGAGGCGATGTCACCGGCCACCATCCTGACCAAGCTCAACGAGCTGGGTGGAAAACACGGCTGCGGACGGCTGGATTTTGTGGAAAATCGCTTTGTCGGCATGAAATCGCGCGGCATTTATGAGACGCCGGGGGGCACATTGTTGCTTGAGGCGCACCGCGGCATCGAACAGATCACCCTGGATTCCGGGGCCGGACACCTGAAGGATTCGATCATGCCGCGCTACGCCGAGCTGATCTATAATGGCTTCTGGTTCAGCCCGGAACGCGAAATGCTGCAGGCGCTGATCGACAAGTCACAGGAACACGTGTCGGGAACAGTCCGCCTCAAGCTCTACAAGGGGTCGGTGAATACCGTGGCCCGCTGGTCGGACCACTCGCTGTATTCCGAAGCGCATGTGACCTTTGAAGAAGACGCCGGCGCCTACGACCAGAAGGACGCTCAGGGGTTCATCCAGCTGAACGCTCTGCGTCTCAAACTGCTTGCGGCACGCAACCGCCGCGTCAAGGGCTAAGAACCGCGGCTGCCTCGGCTCATTTGCCCGGAACAGCCGGCAACCAAAAGAACCGCCCGACCCAAAGGCCGGGCGGTCCAGTGAGCGCCGCCCGCTCCGCAGCCAGACGACGCCCGACGACTACTCTGCTGTAACGGTGGTCATCACCAGAGCGCCGTCAACCTTGAGGGGGCCGTCTTCCTTGGCACCCAGCGTGTACTCGAATCCGCCCATGCTCATGCCGCCATCTTCGGCGTGCACCATGAGCATCAGCATGTCACCGGGCTTGACCTCTTCGGTCAGGATCGCGACGACATCCATGTTCTCGCCCTCGCGCAGGGGTGCGTGGCCGACCACCGGGCCGGGCTTCATCTCGGCATCGGTGCGGTGCACAACCATCCAGCCATTGGCCGGAGCGATGACCTTTTCCGCAGTGACGATGCCGTTTGCGACGGCCTGATTCGACGCCTCGATCATCGGCGCCATGCTGTGCGCGGCGGCAAAGGCCATGCCGGCGTTCAGGGTCAGGGCAACTGTCATAATAAGAGTCTTCATCCGGGTCTCTCCTGTTGGTGTCGGGTTTGCGGCCCGGGCACTGTCTGTGTCGGCGCGAAAGTCCGGACACAAGACCTGCGCAGATCGGCACCGTGCCGCTGCTTGCAAAGAAAGCCACGGGCGAAGCCGCCGATAGGTTTCAGGATGTCGGAATTTTTTTCGCCTGACCGACGGCGCGCGGCTATCGCAGTCTGTGCGCTGCCAGGTGGTCATACAGCGGCAATGCCTGACGCACGATCTCGGCCATGGCACCGCTGACCTGAGGCAACGCACCCTCGGGTCCGGCAAATCCGGTCGATTGGTGCACCGACCCGTACCAGACTGGCGCCCAGACCCCGTCCTGGGGGTGTCCGCCAGCCGGCCAGGACAGCATTGCCGGATCAAACGGCAGATCTATCGCGGCGCACAGGGCGCGAAGCATCTGTTCCGGATTTGCCCGGATATCGGCGCTGTCAACGACGATCGGAGTCTGTCCCTGCTGACAAAGCCGGTCGAACAGCTCCACCTGCTGGACAAAGCCGATGTCCGCGAGCGTGGTCTCTTCGTATTTTGCGCTGAAGCTCGCAAGAACCCGCGCCGGATGGCGGATCAGGAACACATTTGTGACCTGCGGGATCCAGTCGCGCGGAATCCCGTCAATCATGTGCTGCGACATGTGCTTGTGATAAGCGTGCGGTTTGCCACCCGGGACCGGGCCAAGCAACGCATCCACCACCTGATCGGCGGTTTCGGGGCGGCTTTCGATGATCTCGTCGCGCATCGGATGCCTTAACCCCGTGCGCCGCAGGTAGGGTCCGTAAAACGGCTCGTCCACAACAAACATATCGGCACGGTTGCCAAAACTGTACATCAGCGCCGTCGAAAGGTTGCGCGGGCCTGACCACATGGCAATGCGCATCACGCAGACTCTTGCAGGATCAGGTCCTTGTAGAGTTCGCGGATCCGCCGCGTCATTGGCCCCATGTCGCCTGATCCGATCCTGCGCCCGTCAATTTCGCCCACCGGCGTCTGGGCCCCGAAGGTGCCGGTGAGAAACGCTTCGTCCGCACCATAGGCCTCCACCAGGCTGAAGTTGCGTTCGAACACCGGAATGCCCGCGGCACGGCAGACCACGATCACCTTTTCCCGGGTGATTCCGTTCATGCAATAGTCGCCCGTGCTGGTCCAGACCTGCCCGCGGCGCACCACAAAGAAGTTGCAGGCGTTGGTGGTGTTCACGAAGCCATGCACATCCAGCATCAGAGCCTCGTCGGCGCCAGCCTTTTCGGCGGCGATACAGGCAAGGATGCAGTTCAGCTTGGAGTGGCTGTTCAGCTTTGGGTCCTGCGTCATCGGCAGCCCGCGCATGTGCGGCACTGTCGCCAGGCGGATCGGGCGCGGTATCTTGGGGCGCGAATGTTCCATGATGATGACCACCGTCGGACCGGAGCGGGACAGCGACGGATGCTGGAATGGCCGTGTCTTGACACCGCGGGTAATCATCAGCCGGGCGTGCGCATCGGTGGTCATGCCGTTGGCGATCTGCGTCTCTGTCAAAGCCGCGATCAATTGCTTGCGGGTCAGGCCGATCTCGAGATCTATGGCCCTGGCCGCCTCGAACAACCGGTCCATATGCGCGTCCAGAAAGGCCCAGCGCCCGTCGTAAAGCCGCAACCCCTCCCACACGCCGTCTCCCAGCATGAAACCGCTGTCATAGACACTGACAAGCGCCTCGGCCCGCGCTTTCAGCTTGCCGTTCACCCAGATGAGGATGTCCTGGTTGCGGGCATCATCTTCGGCCTGATGTGTGGTCACATGATCGGTCACGGTGGGGTCCCTTTTGCCTCAGGCTAGGGCGAAGGCGCGTGGCGGCCAAGCGGTAAAGTCACGTCACCTCTGCGTGACATCCGATGTCAGCGGTTGCCGGAACGGGTTGCATTGTGGTGCCATGGTGTCAGTACAGGAGGATCAGATGTTGCGTTTGAATTTCTGGAAACCCGCCATACTGGGCCTGTCCATCGCGCTTGGCCTGTTCATCCAGTCCCGTGCGGCGCAGGCGGCTGAAATCGTTGTCGCCGGCGGCTGCTTCTGGTGCGTTGAGGCCGACTTTGAAAAGGTCCGCGGCGTCTCGGAAGTGGTCTCCGGCTACACTGGCGGATCGGTGAAGGACCCGACCTACAAACAGGTGACCCGCGGCGGCACCGGGCACTACGAGGCGGTACAGATCCGCTATGATCCGGCGCAGATCAGCCTGGCCCAGCTTTACACGATGTTTTTCCGCTCGATTGACCCGACCGATGCAGGCGGCCAGTTCTGTGACCGGGGCGACAGCTACCGTACAGCCATTTTTGTCGCTGATTCCGCCCAAAGGGCGGCAGCGGAACAGGCAAAGGCGCGGGCCGAGGCGGCGCTCGGACAGAAGATCGTCACCCCGATACTGCCGGCGGCGGTGTTTTACATGGCCGAGGCCTACCACCAGGATTATTACAAGGGCACCAACCGGGTCGTCACCCGCTTTGGCGTGATCCGGCAGGACGACGCCTATCACCGCTACCGGGTCGGCTGTGGCCGCGATGCCCGGGTGCGGGCGCTCTGGGGGGCCGATGCACCTTTTGTCGGCGGTTAGGCAAAGCGTGACTCCGCCACATCCTTCATGTCCGGGATGACATCCGCCGCACCGTGCCGTGTCACCATGATCGCGGCGGCACGCTGCGCAAGGCCGATCGCCTGCGCCATGGGCATGCCCCGATCCAGACCGGCGAGCAGATACCCTGTAAAGGTATCGCCGGCGCCGGTTGTATCGACCGGCGTCACCGGCAAGGCAGCGAACTCGCGGGTCGTACCGGTATCGGTATCGTGCCAGCGGCATCCCTCGGCCCCGAGCGTCACGACAATGTCGCGCACAGGCAGATCCGGCAAGGCAACTCCGGTCGCCGCCACAAGCTGTGCCGCCTCGACTTCATTCAGGACCAGGAGATCCAGCAAAGGCAGTACCTGCGCGACCGCGGCCGCATCGAACGGCGCCGCCACATGCGCCACGCGCAACCCCAGCGCCGAGGCCTGCTGCGCGGCGAAGGGCCCGGCATTGGTCTCGTTCTGGAACAGGAACGTGTCCTGCGGTCCCGCATCCTTCAGCGCCAGAGCGATGTCTGCTTCACCCACCGACATGTTGGCGCCGGCACAGAGCAGGATAAGGTTCTCTCCGGCATCGTCCACCGCAATCACGGCGTGACCGGTCGGAACGCCGACAACCGCGATGCCCCGCGTGTCGACACCATATTCCAGAAGCCGCTCCACCGCCCAGGCGCCGTCCGCGCCAACCGCGCCGATATGCGCGACATGGCTTCCCGCCCGGGCTGCCGCGACCGACATGTTGGCCCCCTTGCCACCCAGTCCGCGCGAATGCGATGTCGAGGCCAGAGTTTCTCCAGGACCGGGAAGATGCGGCACGCGATAGACCAGATCGGCATTGATCGACCCCAGATTATAGATGGTCACGGCGGCTGCCCCTTCTTCTCTTGTCAAATACTCCGGGGGTGTGGGGGCGGGCCCCCACTCCGGCGTCGGAAAAAGGCGCGTTCACCCGACCTTGCAGGCCGCCAGAACCGCCATGTTCAGAATGTCGTTTGCCGTGGAATTGGTCGAGCAGATCTGAATCGACTGATCCACCCCGGTCAGGATCGGCCCGATCACGGTGGCCCCGGCCATTTCCTGCATCAGCTTGACGGAAATCGACGACGAATGGCGGGCCGGCACGACCAGGATATTTGCCGGTCCGGTCAGGCGCTGAAACGGATAGGATTCCTGCGCGCGCGCGTTCAGCGCCACATCGACCGTCATCTCACCCTCGTATTCGAAATCGACACCACGCGCGTCCAGCACGCGCGAGGCATGGTGCATCTTTTCCGAACGCTCGGACACCGGATAGCCAAAGGTCGAAAACGAAACAAAGGCAACGCGCGGTTCCAGTCCCAGATGCCGCGCCACGCCCGCCGCGCGTTCGGCAATGTCGGCCAGATCCTCTTCGCCCGGCCATTCGTGCACCAGGGTGTCGGCGATCAACACGATCCGCCCCTTGTGCAACAACGCCGTGACTCCGGCGGCGCCGTGTTCGGCATCGGCGTCAAACACGTGGTTGAGCAGCTCCATCACATGTGCCGATTTTCGGGTCGCTCCGGTGATCAACCCGTCACCATGTCCATGGGCCAGCATCAGCGCGGCAAAGACATGCCGGTCCCGGGTCGCCAACCGGTGGATATCCGTGCGGTCATGGCCCTTGCGTTGCAGGCGGTCATAGAGGAACGCCTTGTAGGCATCCAGATGGTGCGTGTTTGCGGCGTTGATCACCTCGAGTTCGCTGATCGCGTCCGCCATTCCGGCGGCCGTGAGCTTGGCTGCAACATCCGGCTCGCGGCCGACAACCAGCGCCTGACCCAGACCCGAACGCTGGTACATCACTGCGGCGCGCAGCACCCGCGGATCGTCGCCCTCGGCAAAGATCATCCGCGACTGGGCAGCGCGGGCGCGGGCGTTGATTCCGCGCAGGATGCTTGCGGTCGGGTCCATGCGGGATTTCAGCGAAAGCTCGTAAGCGTCCATGTCGATGATCGGACGCCGCGCAACGCCGGTGTCCATGCCCGCCCGCGCCACCGCGGTCGGGATGCGGTGAATCAGCCGCGGGTCGAAGGGTGTCGGGATGATGTAATCACGACCGAAACTGAGGTTCTTGCCATAGGCCAGGGCCACTTCGTCCGGCACGTCTTCGCGGGCCAGCGCGGCCAGCGCTTCGGCGCAGGCGATTTTCATCTCGTCATTGATCGCGCGGGCATGGATGTCCAACGCACCGCGAAACAGGTAAGGGAACCCCAGGACGTTGTTGACCTGGTTGGGATAGTCCGAGCGGCCGGTGGCAACGATGGCGTCTTCGCGCACGGCATGTGCCTCTTCCGGAGTGATCTCGGGGTCGGGGTTGGCCATGGCAAAAATCACCGGGTTGCGCGCCATCGACAGAACCATCTCCTGTGTGACCGCCCCCTTGGCCGAGACACCGAGAAAGACGTCGCAGTCTTTCATCGCGTCCTCGAGGCTGCGGGCATCGGTCATCGCTGCATGGGCCGATTTCCACTGGTTCATGCCTTCGCTGCGGCCCTGGTAGATCACGCCCTTGGTATCGCACATGATGCAGTTGTCGTGCCGGGCGCCCATGGACTTCAGCAACTCAAGACAGGCAATGCCCGCCGCGCCGGCCCCGTTCAGGACGATCTTCACGTCTTCGATCTTTTTGCCCGACAGGTGCAATGCGTTGATCAGCCCTGCGGCGCAGATCACGGCGGTGCCGTGCTGGTCGTCGTGAAACACCGGGATGTCCATCAGCTCTTTCAGCGTCTGCTCGATGATGAAGCATTCCGGCGCCTTGATGTCTTCGAGGTTGATGCCGCCGAAGGTCGGCCCCATCAGGCGTACAGCCTTGATGAATTCTTCCGGGTCCTCTGTGTCGAGCTCGATGTCGATCGAGTTTACGTCGGCAAAACGTTTGAACAGGACAGACTTGCCCTCCATCACCGGTTTCGAGCCCAACGCTCCCAGATTGCCCAGACCCAGGACCGCAGTTCCGTTCGAAATCACCGCCACGAGGTTGCCCTTGTTGGTGTAATCATAGGCCAGTTCCGGGTTGGCCGCGATCTCGACACAGGGAACGGCAACACCGGGCGAATAGGCCAGCGACAGATCGCGCTGGGTGGTCATGGGGACGGTCGCCGTCACTTCCCACTTCCCCGGCGTCGGGTCGAGGTGAAAGGCCAGTGCCTCTTCGCGGGTGTATTTCTGGTTCGACATGTAGGGCGCTCCTCTCGTAGCGGTCCGGTGCTTCTAGCCCACGGCGCCGTACGGCTCAACTTCGGTTTTCACCTTTCGCGTCCGGTGCGGGATTTGTAGGGTCGCGCGAGAATGCAAGGGGGCCGCATGAACGCAGTCACGCCGATGATGGCGCAGTACCAGGAGATCAAGGCGCAGTACAAAGACGCGTTGCTGTTCTACCGGATGGGCGATTTCTACGAGATGTTCTTTGATGATGCCGTCGCGGCGTCATCGGCGCTGGACATCGCGCTGACCAAGCGTGGCAAGCATGACGGTGACGACATTCCGATGTGCGGCGTTCCCGTCCACGCCGCCGAAGGCTATCTGCTGACCCTGATCCGCAAGGGGTTTCGGGTTGCCGTCTGCGAGCAGATGGAGAGCCCGGCCGAAGCCAAGAAACGCGGTGCAAAATCCGTGGTGCATCGCGATGTCGTGCGGCTGGTGACTCCGGGTACATTGACCGAAGAGAGTCTGCTTGAAGCGCGACGGCACAATTATCTCGCGGCATTGGCCTGTGTTCGGGACGAATGGGCCCTGAGCTGGTGCGATATCTCAACGGGTGTGTTTCACGTGATGTCTTTGGGACAGGCACGGATCGGGGCGGAACTGGCGCGCCTGGCCCCAAGCGAAGTGCTGGTCTCGGACATGGTCGAAGAAGCGCTGCGCGAGGTATTGGCAGACCTCGGAATCCTGCCGACGGTTCTGGGGCGGGCGTCGTTTGATTCCACCGGGTCCGAGACGCGACTGTGCGGGTTGTTCGCGGTCGCCTCACTGGATGCCTTCGGGCGGTTTGCCCGGGTCGAAGTGTCGGCCATGGGCGCACTGGTCGATTACCTCGACATCACCCAGAAGGGCAAACTGCCGCTGTTGCAGCCACCGCGTCAGGATCAGGTCACGCGCCTCATGCAGATTGATGCTGCCACGCGTCGCAATCTTGAGCTGACCCATGCCTTGAACGGCGGCCGCGCCGGGTCGCTTCTGGCGGTGATTGACCGAACCGTGACCGCCGGCGGTGCGCGACTGCTCGAACGGCGTTTGTCGTCTCCGTCACGGGAACTGAGCGTGGTTCAGGCGCGCCAGGACGCTGTGGCGTGGTGTCTCGACTCGGTCGATGTGGCTCTGTTCCTGCGGAATGCGCTTAAACGGGTACCGGATCTGGACCGGGCACTGTCCCGTTTGGGGCTGGATCGCGGCGGTCCGAGGGATCTCGCGGCAGTGCGCAATGCGCTGGAGGAAGCGGCAGCGATTGCCACACGTTTGGCGGGGTGCGAATTGCCTACTCTGCTGAACGAGGCCTGTCAGGGTCTGGGTGGACATGACGAACTCACCGCTCTTCTCGACGCCGCCCTGATCGCCGATCCGCCATTGCTGGCCCGCGACGGCGGATTCATTGCGCCCGGTTATGACACAGAACTGGACGAAGCGCGCACGCTTCGGGACGAAGGCCGCGGCGTCATAGCCCGGATGCAGGCCGAATATGCCGCCCTGGCGGGCGTCTCCAGCCTGAAGATCAAGCACAACAACGTGCTGGGCTACTTTATCGAAACAACCGCCACCCACGCGGAAAAGATGCTGTCGGCCCCTTTGTCAGAGACCTTCATTCACCGGCAGACAACCGCAAATCAGGTTCGGTTCACCACTGTCGAGCTTTCCGAGATAGAGACGAAAATCCTGAATGCAGGCGGGCGGGCCATCGACATCGAAAAGCGGCACTATGATGCCCTGAAAGGTGCCGTTCTGGAGCGGGCTGCCGAGATTTCGCTCACCGCGCTGGCGCTGGCCGAGTTTGACCTTGCCAGCGGTCTTGCCGATCTGGCATCCGCGCAGGACTGGTGTCGGCCGCGTGTGGACGAGAGCCGCGCATTCGAGATCGAAGGAGGACGGCATCCGGTCGTCGAGCGCGCACTCAAGTCTCAGGGTGGTGCACCGTTCATCGCCAATGACTGCGGCCTGTCCCCCGAAGGCCAAGCAGCGGCGGTGCAGCTTCTGACCGGCCCGAACATGGCGGGTAAATCAACCTATCTGCGTCAGAACGCATTGATCGCCTTGCTGGCGCAGATGGGGGCCTACGTGCCGGCGGCGTCGGCGCATATCGGGCTGGTGAGCCAGATTTTCAGCCGGGTCGGCGCGTCGGACGACCTGGCGCGCGGGCGGTCCACCTTCATGGTCGAGATGGTGGAAACCGCGGCAATCCTTAATTTGGCAGATGACCGGGCGCTGGTCATACTGGACGAGATCGGTCGCGGTACCGCGACCTATGACGGCCTGAGCATCGCCTGGGCGACGCTGGAACATCTGCACGCGGTCAACCGGGTGCGCGGACTGTTCGCAACCCACTACCACGAACTGACGGCTCTGGCCGGCAAGCTTCCGGGGGTCACCAACGCCACGGTCGCCGTCAAGGAGTGGGACGGCGAAGTCATTTTCCTGCACGAAGTGCGACCCGGCGCGGCGGATCGGTCCTATGGTGTTCAAGTGGCGCAACTGGCGGGGTTGCCAGCGTCCGTGATTTCCCGGGCGCGGCACGTTCTGGAGCAGCTCGAGAAAGGCGAACGGGAAAGAGCGTCCCCCAAGGCACTGATCGACGATCTGCCGCTGTTCTCGGCGATGGCGCGCGCCCCTGCCCCGGTTGCCAAGGCTGCGTCATCCGATGTTGAAGACAGGTTGGCGCTGCTGATGCCCGACGAGATGACTCCGAGGGAGGCGTTGCAGGCGCTGTACGAACTGAAGGGTCTGAGCAAAAAAAAGGGCGGGGTTTGACCCCCGCCCCTGCTGTGTTTCACGTGAAGCCTTAGCTCGCGGGCATCGAGCTTACGCCGACCTGCGCAGGACGCAGCAGGCGATCATGCAACATGAACCCTTCGGCCGAAACCTGGATGATCTCACCCGCCTTGGTGCCCGGCACCGGGGCTTCGAACATCGCCTGATGCTGCTGCGGGTCGAATTTATCCCCGACCTTGGGGCTGATCGGCTGGATGCCGTGTTTCTTGAACACCGACGTCAGCTCGCGCAACGTGAGTTCCACACCTTCAAGCAGCGCCGCAGAGATCTGCTTTTGCTCATCGGTGGCAGCAGCAAGCGCACGCTGCATGTTGTCGTAAACCGGAAGAAGATCCCGGGCCAGCTTGGAGCCGCCATAATTTTCCGCCTCGCGGCGATCCTTGTCGGCCCGCTTGCGCGAATTCTCGGCATCTGCCAGGGCGCGCATGAAACGGTCCTTCAGTTCGTCACGCTCGGCGCGCAGCGAATCCAGCTCGATGGCATCATCGTCCATCTCTTCCATTTCTGCGGCGTATTCCTCGGCGGTGGCGTCATCCACATCGTCGAGGAAATCATCTTTTCTCGTGTCTGCCATTCTTGTCCTCTACCTCCGGTCGGAGATCAGCTTGCCGACCAACTGGGCCGTGTAATCCACGATCGGCACGATACGTCCATAGTTAAGGCGCGTGGGTCCGATGACACCAACCGCACCGATTATCTTACGATCCGCGTTCATATATGGAGAGACCACCAGAGAGGAACCCGAAAGTGAAAAAAGTTTGTTCTCGGAGCCGATAAATATGCGCACACCTTCGCCATCTTCGGTCAGTTCCAGAAACTCCGCGATGTCGCGCTTGCGTTCAAGATCGTCGAACAGGCTGCGAATCTTGTCGAGTTCCTCACTTTGGCTGTCGCCCGCCAGCAGGTTTGCACGGCCCCGGACGATGAGACGTTCCGATTGATCCCCTTCGGTGGCCCAGACCGCGAGACCCGAGTCCACGAGGTCCCGCGCCAGAGTGTCTATCTCTTGCCGACGGGCGCTGATTTCCCGGGCCATGACATGGCGCAGTTCGGACAGCGTCTTGCCTTCGATCAGGGCGTTCAGGAAGTTGGCCGCTTCGCGCATCGAGCTCGGGGTCTGACCGGGCGGCGGGTGGAACAGGCGGTTTTCAACGTGACCGTCAGCAAAGACCAGCACCACCAGCGCCCGGTCGTGGCCCAGGGCGACAAATTCGATGTGGCGGATCGGTGCCTCGTGTTTCGGTGTCAACACCAGAGAGGCCCCGTGAGTCACGCCGGACAGGGCCGAGCCGATCCTGTCAAGCAGCCCGCCGACATCGTCGGTGTTGTTGGTCAGAGTCGCGTCAAGTTTCTGGCGGTCGGAACTGTCGAGGTCGCGCACTTCGAGCAGACCGTCAACGAACATCCGCAGCCCCAACTGCGTCGGTATGCGGCCGGCGCTGACATGCGGGCTGTTCAGAAGGCCGAGGAATTCGAGATCCTGCATCACGTTGCGGATCGTCGCTGCCGAGACCTTTTCGCTGAGAGTGCGCGTGAGGGTGCGCGAGCCGACGGGTTCGCCACTGTCAAGATAACCCTCGACCACGCGGCGAAACACTTCGCGCGAGCGGTGGTTCATCTGATCGAGAATATTCCTGCCGTCATTCATCTGGGTGACCCTTCATGGGAACCATTAAAGGCCCCTGCGCCGGGAGGTCAATTGCGGTTTCTGTTGCGCAACCGGGCGATGCCCCTATATGCCCGCGATGCAGCAGATAAGGGAAAAACCATGCGACCTTCAGGACGAAAACTAGATCAGATGCGCGCCGTGTCCATCGAAACCGGTGTAACGAAGCATGCCGAAGGATCCTGCATGATCCGGATCGGGGACACCCATGTTCTCTGCACCGCCACCATCGAAGACCGTGTGCCGCCGTTCATCAAGGGGTCCGGCCTGGGCTGGGTCACGGCAGAATACGGCATGTTGCCGCGGTCAACCACCAGCCGGATGCGTCGGGAAGCCGCCAGCGGCAAACAGGGCGGCCGCACGGTCGAGATTCAACGTCTGATCGGGCGATCCCTGCGGGCCGGCGTTGACCGCGTCGCCATGGGCGAGCGGCAGATCACCATCGACTGCGATGTGATCCAGGCCGATGGCGGCACGCGCTGCGCGTCGATCACCGGCGGCTGGGTCGCGTTGAAGCTTGCCGTCAACAAGCTGATCAAGGCGCGCGAGATTGTCAGCGATCCGCTGATCTCGCCGGTCGCGGCGGTCAGCTGCGGGATCTATGCCGGACAGCCGGTTCTGGATCTGGATTATCCCGAAGACAGCGAAGCCGGTGTCGACGGCAATTTTATCCTGCGCGGCGATGGTCAGATGATCGAAGTGCAGATGTCGGCCGAGGGTTCGACCTTTTCGCGCGTCCAGATGGGGCAGTTGCTGGATCTGGCCGAAAAAGGCGTTGCCGAACTGGTTGCCATGCAGATGAAAGCGGTCGCATGACCCGCAAGTTCGACGGCAAGAAACTTTTGGTGGCAACGCACAATGCCGGAAAGCTGGAAGAGATTGCAGACCTGCTGAAGCCCTTTGGCGTTGAGGTGGTGGGCGCGGCTCGGATGGGGCTTTCGGAACCTGAGGAAACCGGAACGACATTTGCCGAAAACGCCCGGATCAAGGCCCATGCCGCGGCCAAGGCCACCGGACTGCCCGCCCTGTCAGACGATTCCGGGATCGAAATCGACGCGCTGGACAAGGCACCCGGAGTCTACACCGCCGACTGGGCGGAAACCGGCTCTGGCCGGGACTTTGTCATGGCGATGCAAAAGACGCATGATCTTCTGGAGGCCAGGGGTGCCCCTGCCCCGCGGACAGCCCGGTTTTGCTGCACGCTTGTCCTTGCCTGGCCAGATGGTCATGACGAAGTCTTTCCCGGCGTGATGGAAGGTCAGGTTGTCTGGCCGATGCGGGGTACTCAGGGGCATGGCTATGATCCGATCTTCCAGCCCGCAGGCCATGACAGGACATTCGGCGAAATGGATCGTCAGCTCAAGAACAAGATCTCGCACCGGGCTGACGCTTTCGCAAAGTTTGTGGCGGGGTGCTTTTGAACGCCCGATTTGACGAGGACTGGCGGCACGGCGGCTTTGGGCTTTACGTCCACTGGCCGTTTTGCGAGGCAAAGTGTCCCTACTGCGATTTCAACTCACATGTTGTCGCCCAGGTTGATCAGGCACGCTGGGCACGCGCGCTGGTGCGCGAAGTTGAGCGGGTTGGTCGCCTGACGCCCGGACGGGTGCTGAATTCGGTATTTTTCGGCGGCGGCACACCCAGCCTGATGGCCCCCGAAACCGTGGCGGCAGTTCTGGATGCCGTGCGGCGCACCTGGACCCTCGCGAATGACATCGAAATCACGCTCGAGGCCAACCCGCGTTCGGTTGAGGCGGGACGCTTTCGGGGATTCGTCGAAGCCGGCGTGAACCGGGTGTCGATGGGCATTCAATCGCTGCGCTCCGATGATCTGAGGCGTCTGGGGCGACTTCATACCGTGGCAGAGGCGAGACAGGCGTTTGATGTCGCCCGGTCGGTCTTTGACCGGGTAAGTTTCGATCTCATCTACGCCCGACAGGATCAGCGCCTCGAAGATTGGCGGGCCGAATTGGGCGAAGCGCTGAGCATGGCCGTCGACCATTTGTCCCTCTACCAGCTGACCATCGAACAGGGCACGGCCTTTCATGACCGCGCGAAGCGGGGCGGCCTCAAGGGCCTGCCCGAGGAAGGTCTTGCTGCGGATATGTACGACCTGACGCAGGAGCTTTGCGAGGCCGCCGGGATGCCTGCCTATGAGGTTTCCAACCACGCGCCTTCGGGGTCCGAGTCCCGGCACAATCTGATCTATTGGCATTACGGCGACTACGCCGGCGTGGGTCCGGGGGCGCATGGGCGGATGACCATTGACGGCATCAAATATGCCACCGAGGCATGGACCGCGCCCGGAAAATGGATCGAACAGGCCGAAGCCGGTTCCGGAGACCAGGTCTTTGACCCGCTTTCAGGCGCAGATCAGGCAGGGGAATACATGATGATGGGCCTGCGCGTCACCGAAGGCATAGATGTTGATCGCCTTCGGCGTCTGTCACCGAAGGCGTTGCCCGAGAATACCTGCCGATCATTGGAAGACATGGGTCTCTTGTGGCGCGGTGATGGCCGACTGGGCGTGACCAAACAGGGTCGGTTGTTACTGAACTCCGTGATCGCAGAGCTCTTGCCCTAACGACCGGAACTCAGGATCATGCAAAGCGCGTCAAGCTGTTCGAGCGTGTCGTAACTGATCGTGACCCGCCCGCCCTCTTGACCCGGCGCATGATCGACCACCACCTTCATTCCCAGGGTCGCGGACAAATCGCCTTCCAGGGCTTTCGTATCCGCATCCTTGTCGGACCCATATGCCCCCTCTGACCGCTTGCGCCGTGGACGGTTTGGATCCGCCGCTTCCGACGCAGACCGGGAAAGCTTTTCGGTTTCCCGAACAGACAGCCCGCGCCTCACAACATTCTCGGCCATCTCGGAAGGATTGGGCGCGGTGATCAGCGCCCGGGCATGTCCGGCGCTCAGGGTTCCATTCACCACGTGGGTCTGAATTTCCTCCGGCAGATTGAGCAGACGCAGCAGGTTGGCGATGTGGCTGCGGCTCTTTCCGAGCGCTTCGGCAAGTTTCTCCTGAGTGTGGCCGAACCGCGTCATCAGCTGCCGGTAACCCGCCGCTTCTTCGATTGCATTCAGGTCTGCACGCTGAATGTTCTCGATAATCGCAACTTCCAGAACTTCGGTGTCAGAGAAGTCACGGATCAGCACCGGCACTTCGTGCAATTGTGCCATTTGTGCAGCGCGCCACCGTCGCTCGCCAGCGACGATTTCATATTCATCCTCGGTGCTGCCGGGCCGCGGCCGCACGATCAATGGCTGGATCACACCCTTGGTGCGGATCGAATCCGCCAGTTCACCCAACTGTGCTTCGGTGAAACTGCGGCGAGGCTGATCCGGGTTCGGAACAATCCGCTCGACCGGAATCATGCGGTCGGGACGTCGTTTGTTGTCAACGCCAACTTCGCTTTCGACCGCGCGCGGTTCCACATCAGCCATGAGGGCGGACAGGCCACGACCAAGGCCACGGCGGGGTTCTCTTTTCTCAGACATTTTGACCCACTTTCCTAGGCGGCAATTTTTGCGTTTTTCTTCAGAAATTCCTGCGCCAGGGCGCGATAGGCCAATGCACCCTTGGAGGTGCTGTCATAAGCCAGAACCGGTAGAGCGTAAGATGGCGCCTCGCTCACCCGAACGTTGCGCGGAATGACGGAGGTGAACACCAGATCGCCAAGATTGGCGCGGGCATCAGCCTCAACCTGTTGCGACAGATTGTTGCGCGCGTCGTACATGGTCAGAACGACACCTTCGATTCTGAGATCGGGATTGGCGGACTGGCGGATTTCGCGGATGGTCAGCATCAATTGAGATAGCCCCTCGAGTGCGAAAAACTCGCTCTGCAGGGGCACCAGAATTGAATGCGCGGCCACCATGGCGTTGACTGTCAACAGGTTCAGAGACGGAGGGCAATCAATCAGAATGTAGTCGAAGCCAAACGCATCAATGGCCGTCTGCCGCAGGGCGTCGTGCAGCAGAAAGCTGCGCTTTTCGTTCGAAATCAATTCCATGTCGGCTGAACTAAGGTCGACCGTCGCCGGGATGAGAAAAAGCCGATCCGTGTCGGTTTTCTGAATGACATCCTCGAGGTCGATGTCTTCCAGAAGAAGCTCGTAAGTGGTGTAATCCCGATTGTCCGGAACAATCCCAAGGCCCGTCGACGCATTGCCCTGCGGATCAAGATCGACAACGAGGATCTTGAGCCCCTCTTCTGCCAAAGCGGCACCCAGATTGATGGTGGTCGTCGTCTTGCCGACGCCGCCCTTCTGATTGGCGATCGCGATTATCTTTGGTCCGGCAGGACGGGTCGGATCAGACATTGGCAAGCTCTCCGATTTGCAGGATCACAGCATTTGGGTCGGTTTGACTTGTATGCTCTACCAAGGAAAATGACCATGCATTCCGTGCGGCGCCAAGCTCATTTTTCCAGGTTGCGCCCTTGGGAAACAGCGCAGTGCCATCCTTGCCGAGGTGACGGTGGGCATAGCCGCAAAGCCCCTCAAGATCTGTCAGTGCACGCGCGCTGAGGATGGTTGCAGACAAGGGCGGGACAACTTCTATGCGCTCGGAGAGCACTGTCGCTTTGACGCCGGTTTCCCGCAGAACTTGCCGCAGAAAAGTGGATTTTCTTTGGTCACTTTCAACAAGTGTCACGCGTCGCTGGGGGTCTTTTTCTCGCGAAAGAATTGCGATGACCAATCCAGGAAAGCCGCCGCCGCTGCCCAGATCCACCCAGTGCGCTGTTTTTTCCGGCGCAAGGTCATATAGCTGGAGGGAATCCTGTACGTGCCGGGTCCAGACATCCTTCAGGGTGCTCTGCGAGACGAGGTTTATACGCCGATTCCACTTGAGCAGCAGCGCGACGTATTTTTCCAGGGTCGCTACTGTTTCACGTGAAACATCTCCAAGCGCCGCGTCAGCAGAAGTTGGAGTCATGCAGATTTCCTTTTGTCGAACTGACGCAACTTGGCCAGAATCAAGGTGAGTGCAGCCGGAGTCATTCCGTCAATGCGACCTGCCTGCGCAAGGTTGGACGGGCGCGAGCGTGACAACTTCAATTTCAGTTCATTGGACAGGCCATCAATCGCGTCGAAGGCAAAATCCTGCGGAATTTGCAAGGACTCCTCTTTCTTCAACGCCGTTATGTCTCGTGACTGCCGTTCAATGTAGTGCACGTAAAGCGCGTCCCGCTCCAGCTGCGTGCGGATATCATCCTCGACTCCAGAAATTTCCGGGTCATGTTCGGCAAGGACGGCGAACGTGACGTCGGGAAACGCAAGCAACTGATACCCCGAACGGCGGGCGCCGTCCTGACTCACCGGGATGCCCATTTTCTCAATGTCACTCGACTTATAAACCCTGCCCTCGAGCAAGGCCCGGCCGGCGCTCAGTCTGTCCATCTTGTCGAGGAAGAGACGCTCGCGATCTTCGCCAACGCAACCAATCTCAAGCCCTTTCGTGGTCAGCCGTTGATCGGCGTTGTCCGCCCGCAGCGACAACCGGAATTCGGCCCGCGAAGTGAACATTCGGTAAGGTTCGGTCACGCCGCGCGACGTCAGATCGTCAATCATCACCCCGATATAGCTGTCAGATCTGCTGAACAGGATTGGTTCTTTGTCTGCCGCGTGCTGGGCGGCGTTCAGCCCCGCAACCAGCCCCTGGGCCGCGGCTTCCTCGTAACCTGTCGTCCCATTGATCTGGCCTGCCAGAAAGAAACCCGGAACGTCTTTGACTTGCAGTCTTAAATCCAGCGCCCGGGGATCAACATAATCATATTCGATCGCATAGCCTGGCTGCAGTATTTTGGCGTTGCTCAGTCCTTCTATCGAACGCACATAAGCCTCTTGCACATCCACCGGAAGGGATGTGGAAATTCCGTTCGGGTAAACAGTGGTATCGTCCAGCCCTTCCGGTTCCAGAAAGATCTGGTGCGAGGTTTTCTCTGCAAAACGCACAATCTTGTCTTCGATAGACGGGCAATAGCGTGGGCCGATGCCCTCGATATGGCCGCCGTACATCGCTGACCGCGAGAGATTTTCACGGATGATATCGTGAGTCTTCTCGTTGGTATGCGTGATTCCGCAGGAGATCTGCCGAACCATCGGAGTCTTGTTCAAAAAGGAAAACATCACTGGGTCGTCGTCACCGGGCTGAGTCTGCAAACTTTGCCAATCAATTGTTCCCCCGTCCAGACGTGGGGGGGTGCCGGTTTTCAAACGGCCAAGCGGAAGTTTCAGTTCGTCAATGCGTGCCGCAAGCCGCACAGACGGGTTGTCGCCCATGCGTCCCCCGGGGCGCGAGACATCACCGATGTGGATGACACCGCGAAGAAATGTCCCGGTTGTCAGCACAACCGCGCGCGCGTTTATCCTGATGCCGCTTGCAAGCAGAACGCCCGAAATCTTGTGATCCACGGTCAGAAGATCAACAACTTCACCTTCCACAATGTCCAGGTTCGGGTGAGCTTTCATTTCGTGGAGCATTGCTGTGCGGTAAATCTTGCGATCAGCCTGAGCCCGGGGACCCTGCACAGCCGGTCCCTTGCGACGGTTCAGAAGGCGGAACTGAATCCCGGCTTGGTCTGCCACCCGCCCCATGACGCCGTCCATGGCGTCGATTTCACGCACCAGATGGCCTTTGCCAAGCCCTCCGATTGCCGGATTGCAGGACATCACTCCGATGCCAGAGCGTTTGAGTGTGATCAACGCCGTCCGCGCGCCCATCCGTGCGGCGGCATGGGCTGCTTCGCAACCGGCATGACCGCCACCGATCACGAGAACATCGAATTCCAAATGTTTCACGTGAAACACTCCTCACTTACCCAGGCAAAAACTCGCAAAGATCTCGTCCAGCAGCATCTCGACATCGACACTCCCGATCAGCGCGCTTAGTCGGCGAATCGCTACTCGGATCTCTTCCGCCGCGATATCATAACTGTCAGGACCATCGGCAACCACAGCAGATGCGACGGCAAGCGCCTGTCCGCCTTCACTCAGCGCCAATCTGTGGCGCTCCCTGGTCACGAGGCTCGCCCCGGACGCTCGTTCAGAAAGTTTTCGCTGAACTTCGCTCACCAGAAGATCGAGCCCCTGCCCGGTTTTACCGGATATACCGCGCCCGTCCGACCGCAGGTCAGCCTTGGCCTCGAGGATGATGTCATCAGGTTCGGCGGCCATATCGGGTTGCGTTCCGGCCTCAACCAGAAAGACCCGCAGGTCCGCCGCGGCCGCTCTGTCGCGTGCGCGAGCAACACCCAAGGCTTCGACCGCATCCACGGTTTCACGAATCCCGGCTGTATCCAACAAGGTGACTGCCAGCCCACCCAGGTCCATCCGGACCTCGATCACATCCCGTGTTGTGCCGGCAACGTCCGACGTGATCGCCGCGTCCCGGCCCGCGAGCGCATTCAGCAGGGTGGATTTCCCGACATTGGGCGCACCGACAATCGCAACCTCGAACCCGGAACGAATGCGCTCCGCGCCTTCGAAACCGGCCAGTTCCCGTCCAAGGGCCTCTTGAACACTGGAAACGAGTTCCAACACTTCAGGCGTCACATCGACCGGAACGTCTTCGTCTGCAAAGTCTATCACCGCCTCCAGCAAAGAGGCCGCACGAATCAGGTCCCGGCGCCACGCGGTGACACGCTGCCCCAGATCCCCGGAAAGCACCCGCAAGGCCTGACGTCTTTGGGCTTCGGTCTCGGACTCGATGAGATCGGCAAGGCCTTCTACCTGAGTCAGATCCAGACGACCGTTTTCCAGCGCCCGGCGGGTAAATTCGCCGGGTTCCGCCGATCTCAGACCGCTTTGTACGCTCAATGCCGCGAGCACCGCCCGCACGACAGCAACACTGCCATGCAGTTGGAACTCGACGACCTGCTCGCCGGTAAAGCTGTGCTTTTCCGGAAAACACAAGACCAGGGCTTCATCAAGATAACCGCCGTCCGGACCGGTCAGCCGACGCACAGCCGCGCGTCGGGGTTCCGGCAGGGTTCCGGCAAGCACGCGACCGGCGTCCCAGGCCAGAGGCCCGGACACCCGCACAATTGCCACACCCGATTTGCCCTGCGCCGTGGCCAGAGCGTATATCGTGTCCATCCCCTACCCCTAACAGGTCAGGTGTTCATCGAGTCGAAAAATTCCGAGTTGGTTTTGGTTTGCTTGAGCTTGGAGATCAGGAATTCGATCGCGTCAGTGGTTCCCATCGGATTCAGGATACGCCGCAGCACGAATGTCTTCTGAAGATCACCCTTATCGACCAGAAGCTCTTCTTTCCGGGTGCCCGACTTGAGGATATCCATTGCCGGGAACACGCGCTTGTCAGCCACCTTGCGATCAAGGACCAGTTCGGAGTTACCGGTGCCCTTGAACTCTTCAAAGATCACTTCGTCCATACGCGAACCCGTATCGATCAGCGCCGTTGCGATGATTGTCAGAGAGCCACCCTCTTCAATATTGCGCGCCGCGCCAAAGAAGCGCTTTGGCCGCTGCAAAGCATTGGCATCCACACCACCGGTCAGAACTTTACCTGACGAAGGCACCACAGTGTTGAAAGCCCTACCAAGTCTAGTGATTGAGTCCAAAAGGATCACTACATCTCGTTTATGCTCGACAAGCCTTTTGGCTTTTTCAATCACCATCTCGGAGACAGCGACGTGCCGTGTGGCCGGCTCGTCAAAGGTCGATGAGACAACCTCTCCCTTTACCGAGCGCTGCATGTCGGTGACTTCTTCCGGACGTTCGTCAATCAGCAGCACGATCAGGTACACGTCCGGGTGGTTCCGTTCGATGCTGGCGGCGATATTCTGCAGCAGCACCGTTTTACCGGTCCGCGGCGGCGCCACGATCAGTCCGCGCTGACCTTTGCCGATCGGGGCGACCAGGTCGATGATACGGGCCGAACGATCCTTGATCGTCGGGTCCTCGATCTCCATCTTCAACCGTTCGTCCGGATACAGCGGCGTCAGGTTGTCAAAGGCGATCTTGTGACGCGCCTTTTCCGGATCTTCAAAGTTGATGCGCGCCACATCGGTCAGGGCAAAATACCGCTCTTCGTTCTCGGGAGCGCGAATTTCACCTTCGATCGTGTCGCCCGTGCGCAATGAAAATTTGCGCGTCATCTCGGGGGAAACATAGATGTCATCGGGTCCCGGCAGATAGTTTGCTTCCGGAGAACGCAGAAAGCCAAAGCCATCCTGCAGCACTTCCAGCACACCATCTCCGAAAATCTGCCAGCCCTCGTCCGCCCGCTCGCGCAGGATCTGGAACATCATCTCGCCTTTGCGCATGGTCGAAGCGTTCTCGATCTCGAGTTCTTCCGCCATTGCCAACAGATCTTTGGGGCTTTTCGCCTTGAGATCGGCGAGATCCAGTTTTTCGATTTCCATGCAAACTCCTCACGGGATCAGCCGGGCTGTCCGTCACGTATCCATCTTCGGGAAAAAACACCTTCGGACGAAGGCGAGGTAAGCACTTAGGCGTGAAACGGACCAAAGTCAATCATGGGTCTCGAGGGAGGGTTCGATCGGTAAGGTCCCTCTTAAATTAGTATTAAGATAAAAGAGATGATGATGAAGTTAGGTCACGCCGAAGCTTGGGATAAGTCATTTCACCGCGATTTACCCCCAGAGCACGGTGCTGTGGGTAATTTCTTGGAAGCTTCTTGTTGAAACCGCCAGTTGTAAAAGTAACAGCATGATATCTTTATGATAATAAGAGACCGGTGCAAGGCTCAGCTTGTGCATAACTATGCGCAGAACTGTGAACCTCGAGAGTTTTCAAAGGTTTTGAGTTGTTCTTTTCCATAGCCTGAGAACACCGGCGAGCGATGCTGGGACGGTCGGTTTATCCCCCGTCTTGCAAAGGCACTGCTTTTTCCCCAGAACTGACACCGGTGCTGCCACCAGGGTTTTCAACGGGTTTGTCCACATGATGCAGGCGTTTGTCCTCGCTTCGGGATCGTCCATTCGGGCAGAATTGCTGCGCGCGGCCGGGGTGGAACATCGAATCGATGTACCCCGGATAGATGAAGATTCGGTGCGCGCGGCTCTTGCCAGCGAACAAGCCTCGCCTCGGGATCTGGCCGACACACTGGCAGAAATGAAAGCGCGCAAGGTCAGCGATCGCAATCCCGGTGCTTTGGTGCTGGGCTGTGACCAGGTGCTCGCCATCGACCGCGAGGTGTTCGGAAAACCCGCCGACATCGACGATGCCGGAAGGCATCTGCGTCGGTTGCGGGGGCAGAAACACACTCTGTTGTCTGCTGCTGTGCTGTACGAGAACGGAACCCCGCTGTGGCGCCATGTCGGGATTGCGCGGATGCACATGCGTGCCCTGTCCGACGCCTATCTGGACGACTACCTGAATAGAAACTGGAACAGTATCCGCCATTCCGTCGGCGGCTATAAGCTCGAAGAAGAAGGTGTACGCTTGTTTACCCGTATCGAGGGCGATCATTTCACCATACTTGGCTTGCCGCTTCTGGAACTGCTGAACCACCTCGTGCTGAAAGGAAGCTTGCCCTCATGAGCGCGGACCGGATCCCCCTGGCCGGAGTCATCGGCCACCCCATACATCACTCCAAGTCGCCGCGGCTGCATGGTCACTGGTTGCGCAAACACGGGCTGCGGGGGCACTATATCCCGATGGAAATTGCGCCGGACGACCTAGCAGACACCCTGCGGTTTCTGCCGAAGCTTGGCTTTGTCGGGTTGAACGTCACCCTGCCCTACAAGGAAAGGGTGCTGGAACTGGCGGACCTGGTCACGGACCGGGCGACTTTGATCGGCGCGGCGAACACGCTGATCTTTCGCCGCGACGGCAAGATTCACGCTGACAACACCGACGGATATGGTTTTATCGAAAATCTGCGTCAAAACGCACCGGACTGGATGCCCGAAGCCGGCCCGGCGGTTGTTCTGGGCGCCGGCGGGGCCGCGCGCGCGATTGTTGCCAGCCTGCTGGACAGCGGTGTTCCGGAAATCCGCCTGACAAACCGCACCCGTATCCGCGCCGACAAGTTGCGCGAGGACTTTGGTCAGCGTGTGCATGTGGTTGAATGGGTGCAGGCCGGGAATGTCATGGACGATGCAACGACTGTGGTCAACACGACCTCGCTGGGCATGGTCGGCAAGCCCGAGATGCGGGTGCCGCTGGATGGGCTTCGGCCCGGAACCCTTGTGACCGATCTGGTCTACACTCCCCTTCAGACCCGGCTGCTGCGGGTCGCCGCCGAGCAGGGCTGCACCTGCGTAGACGGTTTGGGCATGTTGCTGCACCAGGCGGTGCCGGGCTTTGAACGCTGGTTCGGGATGCGGCCGGAAGTGGATGAATCGACCCGGACTGCCGTTCTAGGATGAGGTTTCGCCTTGGATTGACCGGCTCCATCGGGATGGGAAAATCCACCACGGCGCGTCTGTTTGCAGACCTTGGCTGCGCGGTCTGGGATGCCGATGCGGCCGTGCACAGGCTGTATGGCCCGGGTGGTGCCGCAGTGGCACCAATGCAGGCCCTGTTTCCGGAGGCGGTGACGGATCAAGGCGTCGACCGGACCATCCTGCGAGACATCCTGGCTCGTTCACCCGAGTTGATCGGGAAGATCGAAGCCATCGTACATCCGCTGGTTCAGCAGGACCGGCTGGCATTCATGCACGCACACCCCGGGAAAATCGGGGTTTTTGACATTCCTCTGCTGTTTGAAACTGGTGGCGACGTTGGTATGGATGCGGTCGCATGTGTCACTGTTTCGCCCGAAATACAGAAAAAGCGGGTGATGGACCGTGGCACGATGAGCGAGAAGCAGTTTCAGCAAATCCTTGCCCGGCAGTACCCGATTGCAGAGAAGATTGCCCGGAGCGATTATGTGATCGAGACGGACACCCTTGAGCATGCCAGCGCCCAGGTGCAGGATGTTCTGGCGGATATCGAAAGGCGGCTGAACGATGCGTGAAATTGTGCTCGACACCGAAACCACCGGGTTCGACCCTGAATCCGGTGATCGGATCGTTGAGATAGGCGCAGTTGAACTGATGGGCCATATTCCGACTGGCAACATCTACCACCAGTACATAAACCCCGAGCGCATGATGCCGAACGAGGCATTTCAGGTTCACGGCCTCGGCGATGAGTTTCTGCGCGACAAGCCAAAGTTCGCGGCGATCGCGGACGCCTTTCTGGAGTTTGTCGGCGACTCGAAGATGGTGATCCACAATGCGTCGTTCGACATGAAATTCCTCAATGCCGAGCTGCGCTGGCTGGGCAAGCGCCAGTTGCCGTGGGAACAGGCGATCGACACACTGGCCATAGCAAAAAAGAAGTTTCCGGGCTCGCCGGCCTCGCTTGACGCCCTGTGCCGCCGGTTCAATATCGACAATGCGTCGCGGACCCTGCACGGCGCCCTGCTGGATTCTGAAATCCTTGCCGAAGTGTACCTTGAGCTTGTGGGCGGAAAGCAGCCGGATTTCGGGCTGTCGCAGGCGCGCAACGAGCCGAGCCAGGCCACAAACGCCGACGCGCAGTGGCGTCCGATGCCGCGCCCTGCCCCGCTGCCGGCCCGGATCACGGAGATGGAAAAGGCGGCACACGCCGCCTTTGTCGCCAAGCTTGGGGCAAATGCCCTGTGGTCAAAGGACTAGGGCGCGCTCAGGCGCTGCCAGCGGGAGCCTGTGCCTGTGCCTGCGCGGCCTGACGCCGGGCGATTTCGTTGCGATACAGAGACACGAAATCAATCGTTTCCAGGTTCAGCGCCGGGAAGCCGCCGTCGCGGGTGACGTCAGAGACGATGCGGCGCACAAACGGGAACAACATGCGCGGGCATTCGATCAAAAGGAACGGGTGCATCTGATCTTCGGGCACGTTCTCGATGTTGAAAACGCCGGCGTAGTCCAGTTCCAACAGGAACAGCTGGTCGCCCGAGCTTTTGGCCTTGGCGTCGACCTTGATCTTCATCACCACTTCGTACTGGTTTTCGACCGAACGTTTGCGCGCATCAAGGTTCACCTGAACCTGAACGTCCGGGGTCATTTCGCCGCCGGTGCCCTTCTGCGCAAGGATGTTTTCAAACGACATGTCGCGGATGAATTGCGCGAGCACGTTCATTTTGATCTGCGGGGCGGCGGTTGCGCCACCATCCGCACCGTTCGGTGTCGGTTCGTCGGCCATGTGTCTTCTCCCTAGAGGCTCATTTCGCACAGTGCTTAGCAGTATCGCCAGCGTCCCTCAATGGTCAGTGGCCCGACCTGGCGTCGCCATCAGTGCTTGGTCCACCCCGAGCCGGGATGCGTCGGCTGTTTTGGCGGCAGCACATCTTCGGCGGCGGTCACATCCTCGTAATCACCATCGATCACGTCACCGCGACCTGCGGGCCGCCGTGGCCCTTGTGGTCGTTGTGGCCCCGGGCCGCGTCCCATTTCGAACCGTTGCACCTTGATGTGCTTGCGCAGATAGTTGAAAACCGCGACGCGCACCGGAGGTGTCAGAAGCGCAAACCCGACCGCGTCGGTAAAAAATCCCGGAGTCAGCAACAATACGCCGGCCACCAGGATCATCGCGCCATGTGCCAGCGGTTCGGTCGGATCGTTCAAATCCGAAAACGACCGTCGCACATTGTTCAGCGCCTGCACCCCCTGTGAACGCACAAGATATGTACCAAGGACAGCCGTCAGAACCACGATGGCAAGGGTCGGCCACAGGCCGATCAGCCCACCCACCTGGATGAACAGCGCAATCTCGATGATCGGGACTGCAAGAAAAGCTGCAAATAGCCACATCTGTCCGGTCTCCTTCTCCTGCGGCGCGGTGGACTCACCCGCACGCAGCACCTACATAAGGTCATAACCGATCCTTTTAAATGCATGCCTTACCGCGAGGTCTCGATGAACTCACCGATTATCCAACTTCTGGTTCTTGCCGGAGTGGCCGTTTTCCTGATCCTGCGCCTGCGTGGCGTGTTGGGAACACGGGACGGATTTGAAAAGCCGCCCTCCTCCGGATCCCTGCCGAAAGGCAAGGGACGTCCGGATTTCGAAGTGATCGAAGGCGGGCCTGATCACGACATCATCGACCATGTGCCCGAAGGCAGCCCGGCAGCGGATGCGCTGGCCCGGATGAAGCGGATCGAGCCAAGTTTTGGGGTCGGTGATTTTCTCGGCGGCGCACGTGGCGCTTATGAGATGATCCTGATGGGGTTCGAGCACGGCAATCTGGCCGAGATCAAGCCGTTCCTCGGCGCAGAAGTGTACGAGAGCTTTGCCGACGTGGTTGAAGCCCGCGAAACGCAGGGCCTGAAGATCGAGGCCGACTTCATCGGGGTGCGCGAGATGGTGTTGCAGGATGCGACGCTGAACGATGAAACCGGTCTGGCGGAACTGACCGTGCGCTATGTTGGGGAACTCACGTCGGTTGTGCGGGACAGCTCCGGGCAGATCGTCGAAGGCAGTGCCAAGCAGACCAAGAAGCAGAAGGACATCTGGACCTACGCCCGCACCATGGGAAGCGACGATCCCAATTGGCAGCTTGTCGCAACAGGCGAATGATCCGAGCGCTGTTTACAGCACTTCTTACGGGGGTCGTGATGGCGGGTGCTGAAGGCAGGGCTGACACCGAACCGGGCTATGCGCTTCTTGATTTCGACGATCTGCACAACTGGGCCGATGACGATCACGCCGCCGCGCTGGCGGTGTTTCGCAACACATGTCAGGATCTGGAAGGCCCGGACTGGCGATCTCTCTGCGCGTTGGCACGGGATGCCCGCGATGCCCGGCAGTTTTTTGAACTGTTCTTTCGCCCGGTGCAGATCAGCGACGGCGCCGACGGGCTTTTCACAGGCTATTTCGAGCCGGAGCTGGACGGCTCGCCGGTGCCAACGCCACGTTTCCGGTATCCCATTTACCGCATGCCGCCAGAGGCGGCGAGCGCCGGGCCCTGGCTCAGCCGGCGGGACATTCTGACGGGCACCGCAATGTCCGGGCGCGGCCTTGAAATTTGCTGGGTCGATGATCCGGTCGAGCTGTTCTTTCTGCAGGTGCAAGGCTCCGGACGTGTGCGCTATTCCGACGGGCGCACGGTCCGTGTGGGTTACGGCGGCGCAAACGGTCACCCATATCGGTCAATCGGTCAGGAACTGGTCCGTCGCGGCACCTATGATGCCCACCAGGTGTCTGCCGAGGTGATCAAGAACTGGGTACGGCGCAATCCGTTCGAGGGCGAAGAGCTGCTGTTTACCAATCCATCCTATGTGTTTTTCCGCGAAGTCAGCGAAGTGCCGGCGGACAAGGGACCGCTGGGCGCAATGAACCGGTCGATTACTGCGATGCGGTCCATTGCCGTCGATCCTGCCTACACGCCCCTGGGGGCACCCGTATGGATCGAAAAGCACGGGCAGGCGCCGCTGAACCGATTGATGATCGCCCAGGACACCGGGTCGGCGATCAAGGGGGCGCAGCGGGCGGACATCTTCTTTGGCACCGGCGACTCCGCAGGGCAGGCGGCAGGTCAGCTGAAGGACCCCGGACGGTTGGTGGTTTTGATGCCGATACAACGCGCCTATGCGCTGTTGCCGGATCCGCTGCAATGACCCGTCGGCGCGTGCGGCCCGAAGAACTCGAGCTGTGGCGACAGGTGGCGCGCAGCACGGAAAAACTGGGCCGGCGCGATCATTTTGCCCCGATCGGACCAGCCGCCCGCAAACCGGACGCCGCGCCGCCGCCGCGATCCGTTGATCCTCTGACCCCATTCACGCTGGGACAACTGGCGCCGAACAGTCCCGAGGTTTCGCCACTGCCCCGCACCACCACACAGCGTTTGCGTGGCGAGGCGGTGCATATGGACAAGAAGGCGCACACGCGCCTCAAACGCGGCAAGCTGACCCCCGAGGCACGGATCGACCTGCACGGGATGACCCTGGATCAGGCCCATCCCAGTCTGATCCGCTTTATCCTGACGCAGCAATCCCAGGGCGCGCGGTTGGTGCTGGTGATCACCGGAAAGGGTCAGCGCGAAGATCCCTATGCGCCGATGCCGCACCGGCGCGGGGTGCTGAAACAGCAGGTGCCGATGTGGCTGCGCATGGCGCCGGTTGCGCAGGCGGTGTTGCAGGTCACCGAAGCGCATATACGTCACGGGGGCGCCGGCGCCTATTACGTTTACCTCCGCCGCAACCGTTAGGGGGTTTGCGGTCCAAGCAGCGCGGCCGCGCGCCTGACCCCGAACCGCATCATCAGTGTGGCAAAGATGAAATACCCGGCAACGCCCAGATACTGGGTACTGATCGACAGGCCGTGATCAATCAGAATGCCTGTCAGTCCGGGACCGACAGCGGTGCCGAAGACCATCACGGCCGCCCCCATCGCCTTGATCGAGCCGAGATGGCGGGTTCCGAAAAATTCCGCCCAGAAGGCATTGGGCAGGGTCGATTGCATGCCCTGTGTCATGCCAAGGAACACCAGACCCGCCAAGGCGCCGCTCAAGGTGTCGCCCTGGGCGAAAAACAGGAATGCAATCGCTGCCGGCAGCTGGAACCAGGGCAGCACACGGGGTGTACCGAAACGATCCAGCGCCCAACCCGACAGGATCATCGACGTGACGCCGACGAGGGTGAAGGCCGGGAACATGGCGACCAGCGACAGGTGATCCCACCCCTTGACCCCGGCATAATGCACCTGGTGGAAGAAAAACGCGGTGCTGAAGGCGGGTGGCCCCATGAGCGCCGGAATCATGAACCAGAACAGTCGGTTGCGAAACACTTCGTTGCGGCGCCAATGGCGGCCCTCCATTCCGGCGGACTGGTCGGTTTCTGCCATGCTCTGCGGTGTGCGTTCCTGCCGCAGCAGCGCAAACAGCAGTGGAATCGCGCCCAGGCCGATCAGAGCGGCGACAATCCAGAGCAGCCGCCAGTCGACAACCAGCATCAGCGATACAAAGGTGATCGGCAGCACCGCCTCGCCCAGTGCAACGCCGAGGCCGGCCACGGACAGCGCCCGTCCGCGCGTGGCGACAAACCAGCGCGACATCGACACCACCGCAATGTGGCTGGTCATGCCCTGACCAAAGAACCGCAGCGCGAAAATGACAACCGGGAGCAGCGCCGCAACCGGATTCAGCGCCATGAACAGACAGGCGCCGGCCAGACAGCACAGCACAAACGCCCCCAGAGCCCGCGACCGATACAGATCGGTGAGACCGCCCGCCCAGACCATCGCAATCGCCGAACAGGTGGTTCCCAGAGAATAGATCGCGCCCCAGGCACCGTTGCTCAGCCCGAAGGCCGCGCGGATTTCGCCTGAAAATACCGCAATGAAAAAGGTTTGCCCAAAGCTTGACAGAAAGCTGAGCATCGCGCCGGCAGCCAGCCAGCGGGCGTTTTCGCGCAGAAACAGGAACAATGCCATCTCTGCTCTTTGTCTGCCGTTGGAACGCGGCGCAAGCGAATTTCCGGGACTTTCACATCCTTAAGACGAAATCGCCAGAATTGCCGCCAAACCTCCGCAGAAGCACCCGGCGACAGGCGCATCCGCCTGTTTGCACGCCGGTAAGGAGTGTTGCGCCCGACGGGTGGCGGATCGTGAGCGCGAGACGGGAAACTGCCCGAAAGCGTAACGAAAACGACACGCTTTCGCGACTGAGCCCATGATGCAGGAGACTCTCCGGAACGCTGCATCTTGCCACTGTGCGCGGCATGGGTTTCTACTGATGTTACACCCATGGCGGTCTGACGGTGCCCACGGGTGGACGGTTCAGGCGCCCGGAATCACGCAGACGGGCAGCTGGTCCGGCGCAAGTAATTAGTGCATGTCCGGGCAGTCTGACTTGGCCCGGAAACAGGAGTTGCCGATGTCCATAGAGGCGCGTGTCGATGCGGCGATTCGCAATGCGGTTGCTCAGGGGCAGGGTGGCAAAGCCCCGGCGAACCTGTCCCGGGCATTGAGCTACGCGACAACACCGGGCGGTGCACGAATCCGGCCGACCATTTTGGTCTCTGTGGCGATGGCATGTGGCGAAGACCATCCCGATGTGACGAATGCGGCGGCTGCGGCTGTCGAACTGGTCCACTGTGCGAGCCTGGTTCACGATGATCTGCCTTGTTTCGATGACGCCGATATGCGGCGTGGCCGACCATCCCTGCACCGTGCCTTTTCCCATCCACTGGCTGTCTTGACCGGGGATTCCCTGATCGTCCTGGCGTTTGAGGTGCTCGCCCGGGCTGCCGGTCTGGTGCCGGGTCGGGGTTTGGCGCTGGTCATGGCGCTGGCGCAGCAGACGGGCATGCCGTCTGGTATCTGTGCCGGCCAGGGTTGGGAGAGCGAGGCCGAAATTGACCTTTCGGCCTATCATCGCTCCAAGACCGGTGCCCTGTTCATTGCCGCGACGCAGATGGGGGCCATTGCCGCCGGTCACGAGGCTGAACCCTGGTACGAGCTTGGCGCCCGTATTGGCGAGGCCTTCCAGGTGGCTGATGACCTGCGCGATGCGCTGTGCGATGCATCCACCCTGGGCAAACCGACCGGGCAGGATTCTCTGCACGGACGGCCAAACGCTGTGAGCGAACTGGGGGTTCAGGGTGCGTCGCGGCGACTCAACGACATTCTGTCCGGCGCGATTGCATCGATACCGTCCTGCCCGGGAGAGGCGCGGCTGGCCCAGATGGTGCGGATGCAGGCGGACCGGATCATTCCCGTGGTGTCAACCTTCCGGGTCTGACCGGTGCTTCAGAGACCGAGCAGGCATCCCGACAAGAACAGTCTTGCCGTGATCGTCAGACCGGCGCCCGCATCGCTGCGGAAAAGATCCGGTCTGCGTAGCTGCCAAGATAGATCCGCAGCCAGGGCGTAAATTCGTCCGGTTCAGCCGCTACAGCGGCGAGAAGTGCCCCGTAGGGGATCCAGCGGATGTCCATCACCTCGCCCGGGTCGGGCTCGGGCGTCAAATCCACAGGGGCTTCTGCCACGAAGATGTCGACGACTTCATGTTCAATCAGCCCTCCGCCGACATCCGCGCGGTATTCCACCCGGTCACGGTATTCAGGCGACAGGCCGGTTATGCCCAGTTCTTCGGCGAGACGGCGCACAGCGCAGTCAAGACCTGACTCCTGCCAGCCGGGGTGGGTGCAGCAACTGTTGGCCCAGAGACCGGGTGTGTGATATTTGCCCATCGCCCGGCGCTGGATCAACACCTCGTTTCCGCGCGTGACAAAGACCGAAACAGCCTTGTGGCGCAGGCCTTTGACATGCGCCTCGAGTTTGTCCACCGGGGTGAGTTCTCCGTTCACCCAGGCGGGAATTTCGATGCTCACGTAATTGTCTCCCGCGGTGAATGACTGAAAGGGGGTGACGCTGACAGATGGTTTCATCTGCATGGCGGCCCGGGCCCGGTGCATGATGCCCTCACGCTGCCGGGGCGCCGGACAGCGCCCTGGATCAGAGGCTCTTGACGCTCAGTTCAGGGCAAGACCCTGTGCCTGACGGGTGAGGCCAAAGACACTGCCGATGAGACTGAAGACCGTTTGCGCCTTGGTCAGCGGGGACTCGGTGGCCAGAACCGTGTCCTGCGGGTTGATGCGGAATTTGCGTGCCGCAAACAAGCCGTCCGCCGAAGTCAGATCAAAGGTGAAGATGACATGCTGCCGACCGGGTCCGGTGTTGTCATACCGCACTTGGCGGGGCGAATATTCCCGCAGGACCATCACACCCTTGGGGTCGGCCCGGGAATCCTGAATGCCGCCCATCAGCGACATCGCTTCCAGCGCCGTGAGCTCATCCTTGGGGAAATAGATCAGGTCTTCGTTGCCCGAGGCACCCAGCGCCGTAAAGCTGCGCTCGTCCTCTTCGACCACAACGGTGTCGCGGGCGCGCAGCGTCGTGTTGCGGCTTCCGGTGGCATAGAGATCCTTGGCGGTGATGCGGTAGGTGGCCCCGCCGCGCAGCAATTTGACCACAGGGTTGCGCATGGTCTGGGTGATGCCGCCGCCGGTCGCCAGAAGGCTGAGGATCTTGTAGTTGCGCGACACCAGCGGGTAATTGTTCGGACGTTGCACTCCGCCAACCAGATCCACGGAGTTGCCCAGCCCCGGTTGCAGGCTGACCTGAACCTGCGCCGAGGGGACAATCGGCTCCATCTGCGCCTGAATGCGCGCGCGCGCCGACGCAGGTGTCAGTCCGCGGACATAGACCTGATTGACATAGGGCAGGAAGATCGCGCCATCGGATCCAACCTCGATGCCCTTGAGCGTCGTGGCCTTTTCCGCCGGGTTGGTGATCAGCGAATTTTCCTGACTGTCCCAGATGATCACATCCACCAGATCGCCGGCCTGAATGACCGAGGAATTCGGACCCTCGCTGGTGGCCAGCCAGTTGAAGTGCGTCTCTTGTCCCGTCGCCGGCCAGGAGGCGATGCCGGGCATGTTGGCCCGGGTCACGGGAACAACCTGGAAAGTCGGGTTTTCTTCACGTGCCTCCTGCAGCACTTCGGATTGCAGTGCCGCGCCGCGCGGCAGACTGCACGCCGCGACGAGCAACACTGCCGAAAACATGGCAACCAGGCGCAAAGAGTTCCGCACGTATCGTCCCCCAACGATTATGTCTGACTTCGGGGTCTTTCTAGCGGTAGACGGCGCTGATAGACAGACGGTTTATGCAAGATTGCGGCGAAGGGCGGCAAAAAGTGGCGCAAAGACAGCAAGGCCCCCGGATCATCATTCTGGGGTCGAACGGCAAGCTTGGCCGACTTGTGCGGGCCGTCTGGTCCGCAGGTGGCGGCGGTGATGTGCATTTTGTGCCCGTTGTGCGCCGCGCATCGGGAATTACAGATGAGCTGGTCTGGGCACCGGGCATGGACTTGACGAATTTACCGCAGGCTGACGCCGTTGTCGCGCTGTGGGGCGTGATCCCGGGGCAGGGGGCGGATTTGGCAGCCAACACCGCGCTGGCCCTGGCGGCGATGGAGGTCGGGCATGCTGTCGGGGCGGATCGGGTGTTTCATTGTTCCAGCGCCGCGATCTATGCCGCGGTGTCAGAACCATTGACCGAATGCGTACCGCTTGTTCCGTTGTCCGACTACGGTCAGGCCAAGCTGGAGATGGAGCGCGCCCTGCTCGCTTCGCGGCGTGACCGAGGGCCCGTGCCCGTCAGTTTGCGGATCGGCAATGTTGCCGGCGCCGAAAGTCTCTTTGCGGCGATGTCGCGGTCACAGGTGGTGCACCTTGACCGGTTTTCCGATGGCGCCGGCCCGGAGCGCAGCTATATCGCGGCCACGGATCTTGCGCAGGTTCTGGCAAAGCTTGCGACCCTGCCGCGCCAGGATCTGCCCGAGGTGCTGAACGTGGCTGCGCCGGTTTCGACGTCGATGGAGTCGATCGTCCGCGCCGCCGGTCGGCAGGTGGTGTGGCGGGATGCGCCGGCAGCCGCCACCCGTCGCGTCATCCTTGACACTGCGCGTCTGAATGCGCTTTGTCCGCTGCGCATGGAAAATGCCCGCCCAGAGTATCTGGTTTCGGATTGGTTGCGCTGGAAAGAGGCTGAATGACCCCGCAGAAAAAGCTTTTCGACATGCTGAGCGCCATTGGCCTGAGCATCGTGTTGTCGCCCCTTTTGATCGGCGTGGCGCTGGCGATCCTGATCAAGGACGGTCGCCCGATCCTGTATAAATCCAAGCGGATGACCACACCCGACAGATCCTTTCTGTTGTGGAAATTCCGCACGATGACCGTGGTCTCAAAGGATTCCGGCGTGTCAGGCGGGCACAAGGCCGAGCGCGTGACGGCAACCGGGCGCTTTCTGCGCCGCTACCGGCTGGACGAATTACCGCAGCTCTGGAACATCCTGCGCGGCGACATCAGTTTTGTCGGCCCGAGACCGCCCCTGCGTCGCTATGTGATGAAATATCCCGAGATCTATGCCGAAGTTCTGAAGTCCCGTCCCGGGATCACCGGGCTGGCGACGATGGCGTTTCACAAACACGAGGAACTCTTGCTGGCCGAATGCAGGACGGCCCAGGAAACCGAAGAGGTGTACTGCCGCCGCTGCATCCCGCGCAAGGCTCGGCTCGACCGGATTTATGCGCGCCAGAGCACGGTGTGCAAGGATTTCAAACTGATGTGGGCCACCATCCTGAGCCGGGTGACAATGCACAAACGCCCGCGTTAGGGCGCCGGCCTCATTTCCGCAGCGTTTCCACCCGCAGGTAGTTGTTGTAATCGCCGACCCACTGGCGGCTGCTCAGGGCATAGCCGGTACTGTCCACCAGAAAAGTGTCTGTAAAGGGTTTGCCCGCGCCGGTGCAGTTGGCGATCATCTTGGTGGCCGTGGTGCGGATTCGCCCCTGTGTCAGCGATTGCGTGCCGTCCGGGAACACATCGCAGGAATAGCTCAGCGTTTCGGTGACATCTTCGCCGGTGAGGAAACGCATCGCATAGGGTGTCTTGCCGGCCTGCCTGGCGCGGATCAAGGCGACAAGCCCGTCGGCGTCAGAGGACATCAGATCGCCGCCTAGACCGCGTGTCCCGGTGATCATGCCATTGCGCAGGACAACCACCTGCCGGCCAGAGGTGGCAAAGGTCTGGTAGGCACCGTTGCGCTCGATCTCGAGCACAAGCGCCTGCCCCTGACGCGATTCGATGGTGACCAGCGCGATCGGCGCCGGCGTCGCCGCATAGGCGGTTTCGATCTGGGACGCGGGAATTTGCGCTCCGCTACCGGCGGTGCCGCCGCTGGTCAGGGACCGAAAGACCTGCTGCACCATATCAACCGGGCTGGTGGCATTCCTGTCGTTGCCGCAGGCGGCCAGGCCCAGTGACAGCGACACAACAGTCAGAATCCGTGCAAAACCGTGCATCGTCATCTCCAGAACCTTCCCCAGGTTTTCGCCAGTTCCGGCGTGTGGTTCGTCCGCACCTGGTCATACAGCCGGTCCCGCACTTCAAGCTGGGCACCGCCATCGCGGGTCAGAGACTTGATATTCAGATTGTTGCTTTGACGCGTCGGCGTTCCAAGAGCCCAGCTGAGAGGAATGGTGAACCGCAGGCCCTTGTCGAACGAGCCTTCGCCGAAATCCTCGAAGGAGGCGTCGGTAAATGTCGCATAGGCACCGACCCGCCAGCCGTTTGCAAACTCGCGGTCGAGGCTGAGTGTCGCGCCGTAGTCGCCGGCCAGGTAACGCCCCATGTCCAGCTGACCGTGAAAGCCGTTGCCGAAATCGTAATAGGCCGAGGCATGGCCCATCGCGACGCGGTAGTCGCGCAGGTCGAGCATCTGGTCAAAGGCCCGTTGTTGCACGAGGTTCAGTTCGACCCCCAGCGCAAGGCGGCTGTTCACCGGTTTCCACAGCAATTCACCGGAAGCGCCGGCATACATCTTTTCAAGATAGCCCAGCGTCAGGCGGCTGTAGAGGTTTTCGCCCGGACGCCCGTAGAAGGTGCTGGTCAGATACTCGATCGCCGGATCGCCCTGCTTGCTGTATTCGGCATAATCGGTGCGCACCCGCGGCAGGTTCGATGTGATCGTCCGGGTCACGGCATCCAGGTTCCCGGCAATTTTTTTCGTCACCGCGCCGGCCAGCACGAAGTTGGGCGTCACCAGATAGTTTCCGCGCAACCTCAGCCCGCCGTCCAGACGCACAGGGTTGTCGGGATCAAAGGCGCTGACCGCGACAAAGGGCGCAAGAGACCAGGTAAAGCGGGGATACAGCCCCGGTTCGACAGCCGGAGCACGGCCAAAACCGTCCACGATCTGGCTGCGGGCCAGCATGTCGACGGCGGCGTCATTCTCGAGCGATTCCAGATCGGACCGCTTCAGGATCACCGCCGACATCGGCATCCCGTCCTGAACCGGGACAATCACAAATTCCTCGATCGAGTCGGGCAGGGTCCGGGTCATCGCCCGCGCGGTGCGGCCAATCGCCTGAGAGGCTGCACCATAGCGCGGATTGCGCAGGCGCAGGGTCGCGCGGCGCGGCTCAAGCTTGAGCCCTTCCATCACAAGACCGTCCGTCGCCATCGTCTGGGTCAGCGACGTTCTGGCTTCGGTGGTTGTGGCCGTGTTTGCGGTCCAGCCCAGATCGTTGATGTCGGCCGGGTTGCGTACCGCCACGGGCAGGGGCGCCGTCTCGACACCGCCGGGCACCGGCGCGATTTTCGGGTTGGCGAACAGCGTCAGCTGGGCGCCGACTTCGTTTCCATAGGCGTGGTACAGCGACAGCTGCGCCCCGTTGCGGAACCGGTAGTCGATGCCATAGTTCCACGCCGAGGTCCCGTCGAACTGCCCGGTCACGCGCTCTTCGTCGTAGTTGTCCGACGAATACTCCAGCTTGAAAGTCAGCCGATCGTTGGGGGCATAGCTGATGCCGCCAAAGCCCGCCACGTCGCCACGGAACCACTGGTCATATGTCGGAACGCCGCCCTGACCCAGAAATTGGGTGGGGCGCGTTCCCATGGTGGCAAAGGCATTGCGACTGGCAAGCCGACCCCAGCCCAGGCCACCGGTCACCCGCAGACCGGGTACGATGTCCTTTGAAGCGACGATGTATTCGGCACCGTAAAGTCCTGTGCCGATGAAGTCCTGCAAACCGATGGTGACGGCCGGGCGATAGGCGCCTTCCGTCAGTAGCTGATAGCGCAGGTCAAAGCTGCGGTCGTAATAGACGTCGTTGACGCTGGCCACCGTGTCGAAATTGTCGATCGCGGAATATCGGAAGCTGCCCGACAGCCGCGGCGTGATCTGGAATGACAGGGTCGTGCGGGTATTGTCGCCAAATTTCGAAACGGTCGCGCCAAGCGTCGCGTCCGGGGCGGCATCGGCGGTGGGCATGTCCACCAGACCCGGCGAGCCGTAAAGGTTGTACCCCGGGATCGGCTGCGCGCCTGACGACAGCGGCACGGTGATCATCGCCGCACCCAGCAGCAAAGCGGCCTTGCGCGTCAGGGCGCCACGGCCCTTGACGCCGCCTGTCATCCTCGGTCCGGTCAGGGTCATTTTCGCGTCCATCCAGATCATCAGCCGTTCCGCCTTTGCTAGTTCACTTGCATCAGGCTGTCTATCCGCCACACAAATTGTCCGGCCTCTGTGGGATATAGACAACGTCCCGGTCGGCGGAGATTCACCGGACAGTTTTAATTGTTAAGCCGACGGTAACATCCCGACTGCTACCCCTGTTTCCGGGTGAGTATGGAAGGTGGTGGAGATGGGTGCCGACAGCAATGTCGCGCCAGTCATCATCAAGAAGAAAAAGATCATCGCAGGCGGCGGGCACCATGGCGGTGCCTGGAAGGTTGCGTATGCAGACTTCGTGACTGCAATGATGGCCTTTTTCATGTTGATGTGGCTGCTGAACGCGACAACGGAAAAACAGAAAAAAGGTATCGCGGATTACTTTTCGCCGACGATCGCGATCAGTCGCGTCTCGGGAGGCGGCGACGGCAGTCTGGGTGGAGCCTCGGTCTTTTCCGAGAACACCTTGCCAAAAATGGGCACCGGAGCGACCAGCCTGCGACCGACGGAATCCGACAGGGCGCGCGGATCGGGCATGCGGGGCGCGCAGGCTGACGGCGAGTCGGCAGAAGACGAGGTATTCAGGGAAGTCGAGCAGTTGCTCATGGGCCGCGGCGGCGAAAGCATGGTTGCCGATCCGCTGTTGCAGCACATCGAAACCCGCGTGACCGACGAAGGGCTGGTTGTCGAAATATTCGAGGCCGCGGATGCGCGGCTGTTTGACGATGCGGGCCAGCCGACCGAGCTGTTGCGACAGTTCTCGGGCGTGGTTCTGCGGGTATCGGGCCTGGTGTCCAATCCACTTGCCATCGAGGCGCATGTGCGCGCGGCGCCGATCGTTCTGCTGCGCGACAGGGCCTGGGAGGTGTCTGCCGAGCGGGCGGGTCTGATGCGCGATCTTCTGCGCGAACAGGGGATGCCTTCGGCGCGGTTCAGTCGCGTCACCGCCCATGCCGACCGCGAACCGGTCACACGCGACAGGATGGATTTTCGAAACAGCCGGATCGAAGTGATCTATCTGCGCCGCCTCTGACCGCTGCCACCGGCTGCAATGGATTGGATTTTATCTGTTAGCGGCACGTTAAGCTGCCGCGCGTATTTGTGTCGATGACAGTTGCAGATACAGCAGAAAGGCGTGTCCATGACGATCTCTTCTTCCCTGAATGCCGGTGTGGCGGGTCTGGCTTCGAATGCCAGCCGACTCGCAACGATTTCGGACAATATCGCGAATTCGGCAACCTACGGGTACAAGCGCGTCGAAACGGATTTTGAATCGATGGTGACGGCGTCTACCGGCGGGAATTACGCCGCGGGCGGCGTGCGCACCCAATCGCGCCGGATGATCGATCAGGGCGGCTCACTGGTCGCGACCAGCAATGCAACCGATCTCGCGGTCCGCGGCCGCGGCTTTCTGCCGGTTGCCAACGTCGCCGAAGTCTCCAATGGCAATGGTGAGCCGACCATGATGCTGACCACGACCGGTTCGTTCCGGACCGATTCCGACGGCTATCTGGTTTCGGACTCCGGCATGGTTCTGATGGGTTGGCCCGCCACGGCCGACGGCGTGATCCCGGTGTTTCCGCGGGATACGAGCGACGGATTGAGCCCGGTCAGAATCTTTGCCAACCAGCTGTCCGGTGAGCCGACGACCGAGATGGCCATGGGCGTCAATCTGCCTGCGACAGAAACATATTTCGACGCGTCCGGTGACTCGTTGGACCTGTCGGTCGAATACTACGACAACCTGGGTGTGTCCGAAAACATCAACGCGACCTTCACGCCCACCATTCCCGCTGCCGGTTCGTCCAACACGTGGACCATGGTGCTCACTGACACGGCGCAGCCTGGAGTGGTGATCGGCGAATACGAAATGACGTTCGACAATTCGCGTTCGGCCGGAGGCACATTGTCATCGGTAACCACCACCACGGGTGGGGCATATGACCCGGCAACAGGCACCATCATCGTCGATGTCGCCAGCGGTCCGATCGAGATCGTGATCGGGACACCCGGCGCCAGTGACGGCCTGACTCAGTTGTCGGACAGTTTTGCGCCGCTCAACATCACCAAAGATGGCTCACCCGTCGGCAATATGACCTCTGTCGAGATCGACGAACAAGGCATGGTCAAAGCCTATTTCGACACCGGCTTCACCCGGACCATCTTTCAGGTGCCCCTGGTCGACCTGCCGAATCCAAACGGGCTTTATGCTCTGGACAGCCAGGTCTTCCTGCCGTCTCCCGACAGTGGCAGCTTTTTCCTTTGGGATGCCACGGATGGACCCTCCGGTGACATCGTCTCGTTTGCGCGTGAGGAATCGACCACGGACGTGGCTGGCGAACTGACGGACCTTATCCAGACGCAGCGCGCCTATTCCTCGAACGCCAAAGTCATCCAGACCGTGGACGAGATGTTGCAGGAAACAACCAACATCAAACGCTGACGCGGCCTGACTTCGCCTGAACCGGCCTTGACGAAATAAAGGAAACCGCCATGTCCCTTTCCGGAGCCCTGTCCAATGCCCTCAGCGGCCTCACCGCAAATGCACGCGCTGCCAGCGTCGTGTCGTCGAACATTTCGAATGCTCAGACTGACGGATATGGTCGCCGGGAACTTGCGATTTCCACCAGCACCCTGAGCTCTGGCGGTGTCAGGGTCGACGGGGTCCGCCGACACGTCAACCCGGTTGTTCTGGGTGATCGTCGTCTGTCCGATGCAGAAACCGCGATGAGCAAAACGCTGCAGGACTTCGCGGTCCGAATGGAACTGTTGGTCGGCGAACCCACGGATTCCGGCTCGCTGAGCGGGCGCATGGCGGCCTTTGAAAACGCGCTGATCACCGCCGCCAGCAATCCGGCCTCTGCGCAACGCCTGAATTCGGTGTCCGCGGCGGCGGAGGATCTGGCCGCAACCTTCAACGGTCTGTCCGCGGGTCTGCAGAATGCACGGCAAGATGCGGACAGGGCGATCCATTTTCAGGTGGACAAGCTGAATGAAACATTGGCGCAGGTCGAAAAACTCAACAACCGGATCATGAGCGCTGCGCGGCTGGGCCGGGATGCCTCGTCCCTCATGGACCAACGGCAGAAGGCCATCGATACAATCGCCGAGGCGATACCGCTCCGCAGTGTCGCGCGCGACAACGGCGGAGTGGCGCTTTTTTCCACGGGGGGCGTTGCGTTGCTGGACGGACGCGCCGCCACGCTGGCCTTTGCGCCGACGCCCATCATCCTGCCGCACATGACGCAGGAAAACGGGTTGCTGTCTGGGCTCTCGATCAACGGCAAGTCAGTGAACATGTCCGTCAATGGCCCCATGTCAGGCGGCTCGCTCGGCGCTCGGTTTCAGGTCCGTGACCAGGAGACGGTCCTGCTTCAGGCCCAGTTGGACGGTGTCGCCCGCGACGTCATTGAGCGGTTGGGGCCCGGCGGGCCGGACAGCAGTATTGCCGTGTCCGACCCGGGGCTCTTCATGGACGCCGGATCGGCCTTTCTTGCGACCGAGGAAATCGGCATTTCCGGCCGGATCACGCTCAACCCGCTTGCCGCCCGCGACGGCGGCGAAACCTGGCGTCTGCGCGACGGTCTGGGGGCAGCCGGACCAGGGGAGGTCGGCCAGGCCGGACTGCTCAACGCACTTTATGCCACGCTGACGGATGCGGTCCTGCCGTCGTCCGCAAGCCTTGCACCCACGTCTCAGAGTGTGGCGGAACGTGCGTCGGACTGGTCTTCAGCCATTGGCGCGTTTCGCGTCCGGCAGGATGCGCAGCTGTCCTTTGCACAGGCGCAGAACGTTGCTCTCAGCGAGCTGGTTCTCGCCGAAGGCGTCGATTCAGATCAGGAACTGCAGTTCCTGATCCTGCTTGAGCAGAGTTTTCAGGCCAACGCAAAGGTCATGACGACCGTGGACGACATGATCCAGACAGTTCTGGCGATTTAAGGAGAGCCCGATGCAATCCATTGGTGACATGGCGCAGTCGCTCGTAATGCGTCTCAATCAGACCAGGCTGCGGGATCAGATCGGTCAACTGGGAGTCGAGATTTCCACCGGTGTGGCGCGGGACAAGGCCGCGCATCTTGGAGGTGATCTGACAGTTCTCGCAACGCTGGACCGTTCTCTGAAGTCACTGGACAGCTTTCGGATCGCCACTGCCGAAGCGACCTACCTCGCGGAAGTGATGCAATCGGCCTTGGGGCAGGTGCAGGGACGGATCGAGGAATTGTCGCCCCGGATGCTGCAATCGGAAATGGTGGTTTCAGAGCATCTTCGCAATTCCCTGGCAGAAGATGCCCGAGCCACACTTGTCGCGACCCTGTCAAACCTGAATTCGACCGCGGCAGGCCGCTCGGTTTTCGGCGGCGTGGCGACCGACCGGGCCGCGGTCGCGGATGCGACGACAATTCTGGACGCATTGCGCGCCGAACTGGCCGGCGAAATCACAGTGGCCGGGGTCGAGGCCAGGCTGGACGCCTGGTTTGAGACGCCGGGTGGCGGGTTCGACACTGTCGCCTATACCGGATCGACAACCGATGTTGCAGACACCCGCCTCAGTTCCAGCGACAGTGCGAAACTGAATGTACGCGCCGATGACCCGGTCTTCCGCAACATGATCAAGGCACTGTCTTTCGCGGCGCTCAGCCACGATGCCGCTCTGGCTTTTCCGCCTGATCTGAAGTCCGATATGCTGAAGTCGGCTGGATTGCAGTTGCAGACCGCACTGGTCCCATTGACCGACCTGAGGTCTGGTGTGGGCACGCTTCAGGCTCGTATCGAAGAAACCGAGACCCGCAATGCCACGGAAGGCACAGCGACCGAGCTGGCCCGCCTGAAACTGATTGGTGTGGATCAGTACGACACGGCGGTTCGCCTGCAGGACGCGCAAGTACAGCTGGAGGCATTGTATGCGGTGACGGCCCGGGCAGCCCGGATGTCGTTTGCAGAGTTCATGCGATGAGCGGGCTGCTGCGACGTCTCCTGCTTGTGACATTTGCTTTTGTTGTTCTGGCTTCGCAGGCAATGTCGCAAAATGTGAGGATCAAGGACCTGGTCGAGTTTGACGGTGTCCGTTCCAACGATCTGGTGGGCTACGGCCTGGTTGTCGGCCTGAACGGCACCGGCGACGGACTGCGCAATTCACCGTTTACCGAAGAAATCATGTCCAACATTCTCGAGAGGCTGGGTGTGAACATCTCGGGTGAGCAATTCCGCCCCAAGAATGTCGCAGCGGTCTTTGTCACCGGGCGTCTGCCGCCGTTTGCCCGTGCGGGTGGACAGATCGATGTGACGGTATCCGCCATTGGTGACGCAAAAAGCCTGCTGGGCGGGACGCTGATCATGACGCCGCTCAATGCCGCGGATGGTCAGATCTTCGCTGTGGCCCAAGGCACGATCATTGCCGGCGGGGTCGAGGCGACCGGCGCGGCTGCCTCTGTCGTCCAGGGGGTTCCGACATCCGGCGTCATTCCGGCGGGAGCCCGGATCGAACGCGAAGTCGACTTTGATTTCACCGAACTTTCATCGCTGCGGCTGGCACTCCGTGAACCGGACTTCACCACGGCGGCCCGGATCGAAACGGTCATAAACCGACAATTCGGCCGTGCATCGGCCGTGATGCTGGATTCAGGTACGGTAAGCGTGGACCTGACCAGGTCGGGGGCAAGATCGCCCGCCCATGCCGTGGTCGCGATCGAGAACCTTCCGGTAGAACCCGAGCGGCGGGCGCGGGTGGTCGTGGACCAACGCTCGGGCACCATCGTTATGGGAGAGGACGTGCGCATCTCGCGGGTGGCGGTCTCGCAGGGCAATCTGACCCTGCGGATCCAGGAGGCGCCGATTGCGGTTCAGCCGAACCCGTTTTCCGAAGGCGCAACGGTGATCGTTCCGCGGACCGAAACCGGCATCATAGAGGAACAGGGCATCGGCCTGGCCGAAGTTCCCGCCGGCACCACCCTGTCGAAGGTCATCGCTGGCCTCAACGCATTGGGCGTTTCACCCCGCGACATGATCGACATCCTCAAGAGCATCAAGGCAGCCGGAGCGCTGCATGCGGAATTTGTGGTGATGTAGACAACCCGGCTTCTGGCGGTCGGGCGGGAACCGGATCGAAACTGTATCGCAGGGGCGCACTCTTAACGCGGCATGACACCACCCTGGTGTCTCTCAACGGAGCTTGGACATGCTTGGAATTATCGGCATCGTTGTAATTTTCGGGATGGTTTTCGGAGGCTACCTGCTGGCCGGCGGCAAGATGACCATCATCCTGAAATCTCTGCCGTTCGAGATAATGATCATCTGCGGAGCCGCAGTCGGCGCCTTTCTTATCGGCAATGATATGAGCGCCGTGAAACACACATGCAGAGATATGGCGAAAGTCTTCAAGGGTCCAAAGTGGAAGCACGATGATTACCGCGATCTGCTTTGCCTGCTGTTCGAACTCGTGCGGTTGGCGCGCAGCAGCCCGGTCGCTGTCGAAGAACATGTTGAAAACCCCAAAGAGTCTTCGATCTTTGGGAGATACCCAAAGATTCAGAGCGACCGTGAGGCGGTCGAGCTTATCTGCGACACGCTGCGGTCGGTCTCCATGAACTACGACGACCCGCATCAGGTGGAGGAAGTGCTGGAAAAGCGGATGGAGGCCACTCTCAACCATGCGCTGCATTCAAGTCATGCCCTGCAGACAGTCGCGGATGGCCTGCCCGCGCTTGGCATCGTCGCGGCAGTTCTGGGCGTTATCAAGACCATGGGCTCGATCGACCAGCCTCCCGAAGTGCTGGGAAAACTCATCGGTGGCGCGCTGGTCGGCACGTTTCTGGGCGTTTTCCTTGCTTATGGGCTGGTTGCCCCGTTTGCGAGCAAGGTGAAGGCGGTGGTCGAAGAGGACAGTCATTTCTATCAGCTGATCCGCGAAGTTCTGGTGGCGAATCTTTACAACCATTCCACCAACATCTGCATCGAGGTCGGGCGGCAGAACACGCCGGCACATTGCCGTCCCAGTTTCGTGGATCTCGAAGAGGCGCTTAAGGCTGTCAAACAGGAGGCCGCATGATCCGGCTTCTGGTCACATGCCTCATGGTACTTTGGGGGGGCACCGCTGCCGCCCAGGTTCTTCAGGTCCGCTCCGGCGAGCATGTCGGCTTTACGCGTCTTGTCATTGACATCCCCCCCGGCACAGATTGGGCGCTGTCGCCCGGCCAGCCGCCATATGACCGTGTTATTAAATTTCCGGGCCGTAGCTTTTCCTTTGATACCGAGGACGTGTTCCAACGGTTGAATGCCGACAGGCTGCTCGAAGTTGGCACGCCCTCCGCCACCAGCAACCTTGGCCTGAAACTGGCCTGCGACTGCAAGGTTGACGCATTTGTGCTGGACAGCAAAATGTTGGTCGTAGACATCTCTGACGCCGAACCTGACAATAGTCTCGCGCCTTTGTCCCGGAACACGCCGAAGGCGCGGCCTCGGATGTTCGCAGACTTGCAGTACGGTCCGGCGCCGGTCGGTGCAGTTGCACCTGCCGTGGAAACCTTCGGCACCCTGCCTCTGGATAAACTAGCCAGTCGCCATGGTTCCGGTCCGAATGCCGCTCCGACGGAAATCGACCGCCAAACCGCTGAGCAGCAGATTGCCTTGGCCGAAATAGAGCGTACCGCGACTCAACAACTGGCCCGGGCGGTGACACGCGGACTGTTGGACATCTCGGCAGATCCACCCGGCCCCGCCGCGGTCCCTGATGACCCGCCGCATCCGCCGGGCCATGACCCTGTCGTCTCCCATCCGACGGTGGATGAGCCCAATCTCTCGCTTGAGGCAGGGCGCATTCTGCTGAGTGGCGTGCATTGCATGGCTGCGGAAGATCTGGCGTTGGCTGACTGGGCCGGGGAGGGTCCGTTTGTCGTCCAGCTGGGCGAACTGAGGCAAGATCTGGTCGGGGAATTCGACTTGATTGATCCGCAAAAGGCCATGCGATTGGCAAAGTTCTATCTGCATTTTGGGCTGGGCAACGAAGCGCAGACGCTGCTGCGGTTATCCGATCCCGGCGGCTCGGAAACCCTGGACGGCCTCAGCAACCTGCTGATCGGCTTGCCAAAGCCTGTGCCGGTTTTTGAGGGACAGACTCACTGCGACGGTCCTGCTGCCCTGTGGTCCGTTCTGAACCTCACCGGGACGCAACCCGGACCGACCATCAACACCAACGCGGTTTTGCGCGCCTTCGAAGACCTGCCAGAACCTCTCAAGCCCTATCTTGCCCATCGTCTGGTCGACAGGTTGCTTGCGCAAGGCGAGCGTCCCGCCGCGCAGGATTTGTTAAAGCGGATCGCAAGGTTGCAGCCCGCGCCAAACGCTGAAGTCGCCCTCGCGCGGGCAAGGATGGACATGCAAGAGGGCTTGCTTGAGTCCGCGTCACAACGGCTCACGGAAGTTGCGCGGACGGAAACAGGATACCCTTCGGCCCAGGCTGTCGAGGCGCTTGTGAGCATCAACACGGTGCGCGGAAAGCCGACGCCGACGGATATCTCCGAACTGGCCTCCGCCTATTCCGTTGAATATCGCGGCTCGGATGACAGGCCTGGCCTATGGCGCGCGCACATCAGGGCACTGATTGGCCGCGGCGCGTTCACTCAGGCTTTCAAGGAGTTGGATTCCGACAGCTCCGGTCAACCAGAGACAGACCGTTCCGTCCGCGTCGAAGCAGCAAATGCGCTGATTGAACACGCCGAGGACAATACCTTTTTGCGGATCGCGCTCGCTTCTGATTCTGAGCACCCTTTGGGCAATGACCGCGATACCGTCCTGGCGGCGACAGAGCGGATGCTGTTGCTGGGTCTGCCGGATGCAGCGGCAAAAGTGCTGAAGAACCTCAGAGAGGACCAGGAGGATCGCCCGGCAAGACTCTTGGACGCCCGCGTGCTTCTGGCGCAGGACCGCCCCGAGGACGCTGAAATCTCGCTGATCGGATTGCAGGGGTTGGACGTTCTGGAACTGCGCGCCGAGGCCAGGGCGAGAATGGGCGACTACAGCTTTGCCCAGATGGCTTTCGATGAAGTTGGCAGAAAGGCGGATTCAGCTTACTCAGCATGGATTGCGGGCGACTGGGACACGGTCGCACAAACTGCCGATGGGCCATTTTCCGACGCCGCAAGACTCTCCCAGTCTGACGCTCTGCCGGTTTCTGCTGACGCCAGACTTGAAGGCTCGGAGGCGCTGGTCAGCGACAGCCAAGAAACCCGGGAAACCCTGAACGAGTTGTTGCAAGCCACAAGATTACTGCCAGACGGGTGAATGCGCCAACTTCAGCACGGTTGCAAAATGTGTGGTCCCGAACGAAATTCGCGGGACACTGGTTTCAGGTATTGTCCAGGTTGAAGCCCATGCCGCGCTGGCAGAAGTCTGTCTCAGGCGGTTGCGCCGTGGGTGATCGTCGAGCTGCGGAATATTTCTTATTGACTTGGCGTTCTTGCCGCCGACCAGTCGCCTGATGGTCCCTTGTTCATGCCAGCCTCTTTGGGCTGCTGATCCGGCCTGCTCCGGCGAAGCGAGGTCAAGAGCTGGAGGACAAGAATGCCAAGCTCAAGCACCCTTTGGCGAACATCATGTTGGATAATGAACTGCTGAAAGGAATTGAGGGGCAAGAGTGACGATGCGCCATATCGCGCCATTGGTTCCGAGAGGCATGGGCAATGCGCAAGCGGCGAGACGCGGCACTCTGGATGATGCGGTCTCATGACATCCTGCAGCGCCGGGCGAGTCGACTGGACGGTATCGATCCCAATTCCGTCCGGCGCGGACACCCGTCCCGCTGCCAGGCAGGCAATTTGCCGCGAGGGGATTGCGCCAAGGGCCGCAAGGAAATGCGGGAGAACGCTGGCAAGCGATGTCGGTTTTCCTGCCGGGATGGAACAGATGGCTCTCAGAATGCCAATCTCGGGCAAACGCGGCGCGGTTCAGTGCGGCAAGTCTGGCCTTCTGGACCACAAGGTCCGCTTGGGGCTGCCGCTTTTACTGGCCACCCGGCGCATGGCCAGCCTGCTAAACTTCTCCGGGCCAGACAGGATGGTGCCCGACTTCAGCACAATGTCGCGTCGGCGGAAGGCCTTGGAAGGGACCCTCGTATCCTGTGGTTCCAAGAACGCGCAGCACCTGCCCGTCGATTGCACTGGCATAAAGAGGGCGATAGAGCTGAGCGGCGCACATGCGGACTCGGCGGCTCCTGGCGCCGGGTCCTTTGCAACATTCAGCTTGGAGTTGACGGAAAAACACCTGAGATCCGCGCTGCCGGGGCCATTTCCGGTGATGTCGGTGACGCGCCGGTGCTGTCGGAACTGCGCGATCAGGTCGACCCCGAGCAAGAGAACGCCACGCTCCGCTCATCTCGAAGTAAACCTGCACTGCCGGACACCGGGAAAGGCAACCTGCGGCCGTCACCCTGTATGCGCGACTGTGCCCCGTTGCTGAGCAACCTGCCGCTCCGGAAGGCGCGATACATGGCCGCCCCCAGGTGCACACACGGGCCGCTGTTGAGTGACGCGTGTGAACGCAGCACCTTCATCCCGGTCATTTGGCAAAACGACCACTTTTGGCAACAGATAATAAACCAGTTCGGCCCGATACTCGGTTTGATGTGAAAGACAAAAGGCGGGGCCGAATGTTTCCTGACGTGATTCTCGCACCGTCGGATCGCGGGCCGGTCAAAGGTCCCGGATCGGAAAGTCGGGCGGTTATCGTGGACTCAGAGGCGTGATACTTGATCTGAAAGAGACACTGTTCCGCCCTACGGTTCTGTTGGCGGTCGCTTTGATGGCGGTCATCGTGATGATGATCTTGCCGGTGCCATCCTGGGTTCTGGATGTCGGCCTCGCCGCCTCTTTCGGGCTGGCCATCCTCATTTTCACGGTCACGCTGTTCATCGAGCGGCCCCTGGACTTTTCCGCCTTTCCGACAATCCTGCTTGCTTCGCTCATGTTGCGGCTGTCGCTGAACGTCAGTTCGACAAAGTTGATCATAGGCCAGGGGCACGAGGGTACCCACGCCGCTGGTAATGTCATCCAGGGGTTCGCAAGTTTCGTGATGAATGGCAGTGTTTTCATGGGCCTCGTGGTATTTGGCGTGCTGATGATCGTCAATTTCACCGTGATCACCAAGGGTGCCGCGCGCATGGCAGAGGTGGGCGCCCGCTTTGCCCTGGACGGGATGCCCGGCAAACAACTGGCCATCGACAGCGACATGAGTGCAGGCGCCATCGATCATGCCGAGGCAAAGGAGCGGCGCGAGCGGGAGTTGCAGGAAACGACTTTTTTCGGATCCCTGGACGGCGCGTCGAAATTTGTCAAAGGCGATGCCGTCGCCGGTTTGCTCATCACGTTGCTGAACCTCGTGATGGGGATCATCATGGGGGTTTTTGTACACGGCATGGCGATCGGCAGTGCCTTCGAAACCTATGCAATCCTGACCGTTGGCGACGGGTTGGTGTCGCAAATCCCGGCGGTGATCATCTCGATTGCGTCCGCGCTGTTGCTGGCGCGCGGCGGTGCCACCGGTGCGACCGATCTGACGTTGGTGGCGCAACTTGGCCGTTATCCCGCGGCTTTGGGCACGGTCGCCGTGCTCATGGCACTGTTCGCCCTGGTGCCGGGGTTGCCATTCTTGCCCTTCATTTCCGGTGCCGCCGTGCTCGGCGGTGCCGCGTATGGCATGGCGCGCAAATCCGCGCGTGAACAGGAAGCGCCTGATGATGCCGAGCCTGAATTGGCGGCCGCGCAGAAGCCGATCGGCGATATTCTGGATCTCGACGACATCCACGTCGAATTCGCGCCGGACCTGGTGAACATGGTGCTTGACCCGGGTACCGGCCTTGATGTGCGGATCTCCAATATGCGCAACCACATTGCCGCGACCTTTGGCGTCATCATGCCCGAAATCCGGCTGACCGACTCTGCGGCATTGCCCACCGGGACCTATGTGGTGCGCATTCAGGGGGCAGAGCTTGCCCGGGGTTCGCTGAATCCGGACCTTGTGCTGGCACTCGTGCCCGACGACCAGACCCGCCTGCCCGACGGCCGGGATGTCAGCGAACCGGTCTACGGGGCGCCCGCGCGGTGGATCAAGCCCGAGGACCGGGAGCGCGCGGCTTTGACCGGCGTCACCATCGTCACCCCGACCGAGGTGCTGGCTACCCATCTTCTGGAAGTCATCAAGCGTAATTTCGGCCGGCTCCTGAGCCTGCGGTCGCTGCGCCGTATCCTTGATGAGATGGTGTCACTTTCGAACACTGCCCGGGCTGAAGCGAACCGGCGGCTGATTGATGAACTCATCCCGGAGAGGGTACAGATCGACCTGCTGCACGCGGTGTTGCGGATGTTGCTGGACGAACAGGTATCGATCCGAAATCTGCCGTTGATCCTTGAAGCGATTGCCGAAACCCGAGGACAGCAGGCGCGCCCCGAGGCGATATGCGAGCACGTTCGCCAGCGTCTGGGATTTCAATTGGTCGCGGGGATGCGACGCAATGACGGGACAATCCCGTTGATACAGCTGGCTCCGGAGTGGGAGGAATTGTTCACCCGCTATCAAATCGAGGGGGACCGCGGGGGCATGGATGTCGCGCTGCCGCCCGAATCTTTCGAAACGTTGACCAGCGGTGTGGCCAGGCAGGTCGGAGATGCTGGGGCCCGGGGTGTGTTCCCGGCGCTTGTCACCTCATGTAGACGCCGCCGTTTCCTACGCACCATCCTGGCCGCAAAAGGGATCGCCAACCCGGTCCTGTCGTTTGAGGAAATCGGCATCGAAGCGCGCCCCTCCCTCGTTGGCGTCGTCGCACTGTGATGGCACTGGTGGACACCTTGCAGGAACAGCTCTGGACGCTGTTTGCCGTGTTCTTGCGGGTCGGCGCGGCACTTTCGGTCATGCCCGCGCTGGGTGAACGCTCGGTGCCGGTGCGGATCCGACTGGTCCTGTCGCTGGCGATGTCGGTCATTGTCGCGGCGGCCGTGACCGGGACGTATCCAGTCCCGCAGCCAGGTGTCGAGACTTTTTTCAGGATGATCGCGACCGAGGTCGTTGCCGGTCTGGCGCTGGGTATCGGGCTCCGGCTGTTTGTGCTGGCACTGCAGACGGCCGGTGCAATAGCGGCGCAGTCGACGTCATTGTCCCAGTTGACGGGGAACAATGCGATGGATCCGATGCCGGCCATTGGTCAGGTCCTTACGGTTTCGGCGATGGCGCTGATGATGATGACCGGGCTGCATGTCAAAGCGGCGGCCCTGTTCATCATGTCCTATGACGCGATGCCGCCGGCAACGTTTCCGGACCCGGGCGTCCTGGCTGACTGGGGGCGGGAGCATGTCAATCACGCCTTCCGGCTGGCCTTCACACTGGCGGCGCCGTTTGTGATCCTGTCTGTGCTTTACAACGTGACGCTCGGTGTCATCAACAAGGCGATGCCGCAGCTCATGGTCGCCTTTGTCGGCGCGCCGGTGATCACTCTGGGCGCGATTGCGCTGCTCTTTGTCACCGCGCCGATCCTGCTTACGGTGTGGCACACTGCCTTCGACAGCTTTCTCGCGAAACCCTTCGGACCACCCTGATGGCAGGCGAAAACGATGATGACAGCGACAAGTCACATGAGGCGTCAAAGCACAAGCTCGACGAAGCCCGCAAGAAGGGCGAGATCGCGCGCTCGCCGGATCTTCTGACCGCCACGGCCTATGCAGGAATATTGCTGACCGCTCTTGCGCTTGGACAGGCGTCGCTTTTCGGGCTGGCCGAGGCGATGTTGCCGTTGATTGACCATCCGCATTTGCTGGTTGCGACCTACTTTGGCGAGGGCAGCACACCGGTCGTTGGCCGCCTGATCGCGGACAGCATGGCGCCGGTTCTGCCGTGGGTCATCGGACCGGGGCTGCTGGTTGTGGCGGTCTTGATTGCGCAGAAGGGGATCGTGGTGGCACCGCAGAAACTGGCCCCGAAATGGTCGCGTCTGTCGCTGCTGGAAAACGCCAAGAACAAGTTTGGCCGCCGTGGGTTGTTCGAGTTCGCCAAGAGCTTCACCAAACTCATGGTCTATTCGGCTGTACTGGGATTGTTCCTGTCCGCGCAAATGGCAGTGATTGCCGGGTCCCTGCAGGGCAGCGCGACTGGCGTCGTCAGCCTGTTGATGACACTTGCGATCAAGATGATGACCATTGTCGCTGTCGTGGCGGCGGTCATCGGCGGAATTGATTTTCTGTGGCAACATCAGGAACATCTGCGAAAAAACCGCATGTCGCACAAGGAGCTGCGCGACGAATACAAGGAGTCCGAAGGTGATCCGGCGATGAAGCAGCAGCGCCGGGCGCGGGCGCAGGAAATCGCCATGAACCAGATGATGCGGGATGTGCCCACTGCGGATGTGATCATCGTCAACCCGACCCGCTATGCCGTCGCGCTCAAGTGGAACAGGGAGACAGGCAATGTGCCGGTTTGTGTCGCCAAGGGGGTCGATCACGTGGCAGCGAGAATACGCGAGGCCGGTCAGGAGGCGATGGTGCCGATCCATTCCGACCCACCCACGGCCCGGGCGCTCTATGCCACGGTTGAGATCGGCCAGTCGATCCAGCATGAACACTACCGCCCTGTCGCGGCGGCCATACGGTTTGCCGACGCGATGCGCAAACGGGTGCAGGAAAGAAGGTTTTGATGGCATCAGAGTTCGAGGATCTGCAACCCATTGCCGCATTGATGGAGGAACGGGCGCTGGCGCGTCACCGTGACATGCTGGTCCAGGAGGATGCCCTGCGCCGTGAACTGGACGAGATTGAAAACCTGCGCCACCGGTCCTTGCGACAGGATGATCAGGCACACGCCCGCAGAATGCTAGGGGCGGACGGAGTCTGGCAGAACTGGCTGGCACAACGGCGGTTGCGGCTGACTCAGGAGCTTGCGGTTCTGCAGGTCCGCAAGGCTGAAACCCTGGCGGCGGCGCAGACCGCGTTTGCCCGGCACCAGGTGACAGCAGACCTGGCGGCTGACGACCGGGAAGTGCAGCGTCGCAGGAATTTCACCCTGGCCGAGCGGCGTCTGGAGGAAGACTGGCAGACCTCGGTGTCCGCATCAAAGGGGTACTGACGCTGAACTCCGCGCTGCCAGACCCGAATAGGGTGCATCCCTGCTGCGGCGCCGATGACCCGCCCGCCCGTTTGCCCGCCGCGTGTGACAGGGGTCAAGGATCCAGTTCAGTTGCAAAGGATTTGCTGGGTATACCCGCCGCCCGGCGTGCGGCATCCGCCTCCTTGATCGCGGAGTCTATGCCGCGCCGGTCTGTCGTGCCCGAGAAATTGTCCCGCGTCGGCAGTGCCTTGGCCACGTGCACAAATCTTTCCTGTGCCACCTCGTACAACCTGCGCAGTTCGGCCAGAGGGTCGGGGTGATCGTCGGCGCGCAGGTCAAGCCAAGGGTAGTCCTCACTCTGATGAATCACCAGCGCGGCGGATTGGGTGCCCCGCTTGTCGCCGCCGGCGCGGGCCCCTGCCGCCATCGCCTCCAACAGGCGCGGTCCGAAGGGCAAATGCAGATGCGCCAGATAGGCCGCCAGTGTGTCCGCGATAACCGCCTGTCCTGCCAACATGTTGCCGGCCACGGACACCGCGTCGGCGGAGATCTGACCGCACCAGCCGATGCAGTCCTTGCCGGTATGGGCCGCGATGCGACCGGCCATGTCGATCATGTGGATCTGACGAATGGCCTGACCCGCATCCCGCGCGACAAGGTCCGGCACCACGTCTTCTGCGCGTTCCCCGAGGGCGAGCCGGTTGGCGGCTTCCATGCCCCAGATCGGGCTTACAAAGGCCTGGGTAGCGACAGCGCACCTGCCACCACGCAAATGCGGCACCAGGGCACCGGTGGCAAAAAAGCGGCTGGCGACGATCACGCCATACTGGCCGGTTTCGGGATCCCTGGCGACGATGGAGTAGGTCATTTTCTCTGCCTTTTCAGCGGCCCGTTGCTTGAAGCGTCACAAGTCGCGCGGGTCAAGTGCGTCGCGCAATCCGTCGCCCAGCAGGTTGAAGCCCAGCACGACGAGAAAGATCGCGACGCCGGGCCACAACGCCATCCAGGGCGCTTGTTCGAGAAAGTTCTTTGCCACGTTCAGCATCGACCCCCAGCTCGGGGCCGGCGGTTGCTGCCCAAGCCCGAGAAAGGACAACGACGCCTCGGCGATGATGGCGGTGGCGATGGTCAGTGTCGCCTGCACAAGTATGGGTGGAAAAATGTTTGGCAGGATATACTTGCGGATCAGCGCAAAATGGCCAAGCCCGACGGCGCGGGCGCTTTCGACATAGTCCTCGGTCATCACGCTCATCGTCTGGGCGCGGGCCAGCCGGATGAACAGCGGCATTGCCGACAGTCCGATGGCGATCATGGCATTGGACAGGCTGGGCCCGAGAAAAGCGGCAAGCGCAATGGCGAGGATCAGGAACGGCGCGGCCAGCAACGCCTCGGTAAAGCGCGAGATCACGGCATCGGTCCAGCCGCGCAGGTATCCCGACAGCACACCCAGCGGCACGCCCAGAACGACGGCGATGAGGACGGAAACCACCCCGGCCAACAACGAGGCCTGCGCGCCCCAGATCATCCGCGACAACACATCCCGGCCGATTTCGTCGGTGCCGAAGGGGTGCGCCGCCGACGGGGCTTTGCGGACCGCCCCCCAGTCGGTTTCGATCGGTCCGGGCACCGGCAGCAGCGGCGCGGCCAGTGCGACGGCGACAAAAAAGATCACAAGGATCCCGCCAAGAACGGCGGACTTGCTGGCGCGGAGCTTGCGCCAGAACCGGCTGGGCGTGCGCGGGGCCGGGGCTGTGGTGACGGGCAGGATGGTCACGAGTCCTTCATCCTTGGATTCAGCACGCGATAAGCGGCGTCGGCGAGGATGTTCATGGCAATGAACGCAACCCCGGTACACAGCACGATGCCCTGAACCACTGCATAGTCACGGTTGAACACCGCGTCGACAATCAGCTTGCCAAATCCGGGAATGGTAAAGATCTGTTCGGTCAGGACCGCGCCCGCCAGAAGCTCTCCGAACAGGAGCGTTGTCACTGTGACGATCGGCACCAGCGCGTTGCGCAGGGCATGTTTGACCAGCACCATGCGTTCCGGCAGCCCTTTGGCCCGGGCGGTGCGGACATAATCCGAGCGCAACACGCCAAGCATGGCGGAACGCGTGTGCCGCATCAGTGTCGCGGCCAGCCCGGTGCCCAGCACGAAGGCGGGCATCAGCATGGTCAGGATGGATTGCAGCGGGTCCTGTGCCAGCGGCCGGTACCCCGAGGCGGGCAGCCAGCCAAGGTTGACCGACACCAGCAGGATCAGCATGATCCCGAGCCAGAAATTGGGGACCGACAGGCCCGACAGCGCGACAAGATTGGCCAGCCAATCCACCCAGGTCCCCTTCTTGTAGGCCGAGAGCACACCGGCGGGGATACCGATCAACAGCGCGATGATCAGCGCCATCACCGCCAGCTGAAGGGTCACCGGCAGCTTTTCCCCGATCAGTTCCAACACCGGCTGCCGGGTGCGCAGCGATATTCCGAGATCGCCCTGCAAGGCGTTGCCGATCCAGGTGAGATACTGAACCGGAATCGGATCGTTGAGACGGTATTTTTCCCGCAGAAACTCGATCATCTCGGGGTTGCGGTCTTCGCCTGCCATGACCAGCACGGGATCGCCGGGCAGCAGTTTCTGCATTCCGAACACAAAGATCGAGATCAAAATGATCGTCGGAATGGCGATCAGGATGCGGCGTCCGAGAAAGGCCAGCATTTAACGACTCCGCTGTGGGGCAGGCCCGGCACCCATCGCACCGGGCCTGCAAGCTCATTGTGAAAACGACACGCCCTGCAGCCGGATCATCCCGTCGGGGTAGGGCACAAACCCCTGAACCTTGTCGTCCAGCGCCCAGATCCAGGCCTGATGGTAAAGGTAGATGATCGGCATGTCGTCCTGCAGGATGGCAAGCGCGGAATCATAGCTTTGCTTGCGGGTCGCCATGTCGTTGGAGACCCTCGCGCCGTTCAGCAGCTCGTCGACCTGCGGGTTCGAGTAATGAGAGTCATTGATGCCGCCGTCCGTCGTCATGAACTGGTGGATATTGCCGTCGGGATCGACCCGGCCTGACCAGCCGATCTGGCTGGCGGTATAGGCGCCGGCGGTCTGATCGGACAGCAGGGTGGCAAATTCCTTGGCCAGCAGTTCGACAGTGATCCCGGCTTCGGCGGCCATTGCCTGCACCACCTGCATCAGCTGCATCTGTACCGGGTTGTTGGGCACCTGCACCTCGATCGTGATGCCATCCGCGAAACCGGCTTCTTCCAGCAGGGCCCTCGCGGCTGCCACGTCACGTTCGGGCACCGGGAAATCCTTGTTGTACCAGGGCGAGGTCGGCGGGAACGGCTGGTTGCCGGCGGCAAAGGCGCCCTCGAACACCACCTGATTGATCACCTTGCGGTCGATGGCCAGCGACAGCGCACGGCGCACTGCGGAATTTTCTCCGATCGGGCTGGCGGCGCGTTCGCCGTTGGCGACGTTCACGGTAATTCCCTGATAGCCCAGCGAAACCGCCTGCTCCATCAGCAGAAACCCATCGTCTGCCACCGAGGCGACATCGGTGGCGGCCAGCCGTTCCAGCATGTCCAGGTCGCCGGAACGCAGATTGGCCAGCCGCACGGTGGTGTCCGGGATCGGCAGAAAGACCACGGTGTCGAAATGGATCGCGTCGGCATCCCAGTATCCGGTGAATTTTTCCAGCACGATCCGGTCTTGCTGAACCCTTTCGACAAACTTGAAGGGTCCGGAACAGACCGGGTTGAGACCGAAATCGACGCCTGCCTCCGTCGCGGCGGTGGGGGAGACCATCATGCCGGCACGATCGGCCAACTGCGCCAGCAAGGTCGCATCGGGTGCGCCGAGGGTGAACTTGACGGTCAGATCGTCAACCGCCTCAGCGGCTGTGATCGAGGTCAGCTCGGATTTGCGGCGGCTCTCGTCCATGTTCTGGCTGCGATCGATATTGGCGACCACGGCCTTGGCGTCGAAGGCGGTTCCGTCATGAAAGGTGACGCCGTCGCGCAGGGTCATCGTCAGCTCGAGACCGTCGTCGGACCAGTCCCAGCCGGTTGCGAGTTGCGGGACGATTTCCAGTTCGGGCGTGATGTCGACCAGCTTGTCGCAGAGCGAGGCATAGACAATCCGACCAACAAAGGTCCGCGACTGATCGGGGTCGAGGATGTCGGGATCTTCCTGCAGGCCGATGCGCAGGTCGGCGGCCTGCAGCGCCGAGGCGCTGATCCCCAGCGTCAGCGCGAGCGCAAGTGTTTTCGTGATGGTCATGTGAGTGACTCCTCTGTTGAGCTGTCGGTCTTTCCGGCGACGGTTTTCCCGTCTTCTTGCGCCCGTGCCGCGCGATATAGCGCAAACCGGGCGGTGGTGGCTGGACTGCGCATGACGGCACCGCCGTTCAGCCCCTTCAGATCCAGCGTATCGGCGAAATGGCAGGCCACCTGACGGTCACCGAGATCCTGCAACGTCGGCCGGTGGGTCTGGCAGCGTGGCTGTGCATAGGGGCACCGGGTGTGGAACCGGCATCCCGGAGGTGGCGCAGTCGGGTTGGGCAGATCGCCTTCGAACCGCGCCCGGGCGCGGCGGGGCCTGACGCTGGCGATCGGAATCGCCGCCAGCAACGTCTCGGAATAGGGGTGGCGCGGCGCGGTAAACAGGTCTTCGGTCCGGGCGATTTCGACCACTTCGCCCAGATACATCACCGCCACCCGGTCGGCCATGTGGCGGATGACTGCCAGGTCATGGGCGATGATCACCAGGGTCAGACCGAAGGCCTCTTTGAGATCCTCGAGAATATTCACCACCTGCGCCTGGATCGACACGTCGAGTGCACTGACCGGTTCGTCCGCGACGATCAGTTTCGGGCCGGTGGCCAGCGCGCGGGCGATGCCGATACGCTGCCGCTGCCCGCCCGAAAACTCGTGTGGATACCGGTTTGCATGGCTGGGGAGCAGACCCACCCGGGCCAGAAGCTCGTTGGTCCTGGCCCGTCGCTGGGCCTTGTCCCCGATGCCGTGGGTTATCAGCGGCTCTTCGATCAGGGCGCCGACGGTCATCCGCGGATTGAGCGATGAAAACGGATCCTGAAAGATGAATTGCAGGTCGCGGCGCAAATCCCGCAGAGCGCGCGGATCCAATTGTGCGATGTCGCGGCCCCCGTACCAGACCGAACCCTCGGACGGGTCGATCAACCGCACCAGCAGGCGCGCAAGCGTCGACTTTCCGCAGCCGCTTTCGCCGACGATCGCCACGGTTTCGCCCTGCAGAATCTGCAAGTCGACTCCATCGACGGCGCGCACGATGGTGTTGGCGCCGAACAGCGGTTTGCGGGTCACGAAATCGCGCCGCAACCCCTGGGCGCTCAGGATCACCGGGGCGCTCACAGGGCGACCGCGCGCGGCCGTGACGGCTGCTCCAGCGGCGCATGAAAGCAGGCCACCGCGTGATCCGATCCCAGTTCGGCCAGCATCGGGACGGTGTTGCACACCGCCGAGGCAAAGGGACAGCGGCTGGCAAAGCGGCACCCTGGCGGCATTTCGGCCGCCTGCGGAACCACTCCGGGAATTGTCACCAACCTGTCTGCGCGGGCCCCAAGCGACGGCATCGAGGCCATGAGGCCGATCGTGTAGGGGTGCTGCGGGTCGTCAAAGATCCGGGCAACAGGGCCAATTTCGACGATGCGACCGGCATACATCACCGCAACCTCGTCCGCCATTTCGGCCACCACCCCCAGATCGTGGGTGATCAGGATCATCGCGGCGCCGGTTTCCGCCTGCAGGTCGCGCATCAGGTTGAGGATTTGCGCCTGAATGGTCACGTCCAGAGCCGTTGTGGGTTCGTCGGCGATCAGCAGTTCCGGGTCATTGGCCAGTGCCATGGCGATCATCGCCCGCTGGCGCATGCCGCCGGACAGCTCGTGCGGATACGCGTCCAGTCGACGCGCCGCTGCCGGGATCCGGACCCGTTCGAGCATTTCAAGTGCTCGGGCGCGGGCGGCCTCCCGGCCCACCCGCTTGTGGCGTCGCACGGACTCGGCGATCTGTTCGCCGATCTTCAACGACGGGTTCAGGGAAGACATCGGCTCCTGAAAGATCATTGCCATCCGGTCGCCCCGCACGCGACCAAGCGCGCCCTGCGTCATCGCGAGAAGATCCTGACCGCCAAAAACCGCCGTGCCACTTGCCACGGACAGGGGCGGCGTCTGCAACAGACCCATCAGGGCGAGTGATGTCAGGCTTTTGCCGCAGCCGCTTTCGCCTACGATACACAGCGTCTTGCCCGGGTTCAGGGTGAACGAAATCCGGTCGACCAGCGCAGGGCCGACCCCTGCGACGCGAATGGACAGGTCGCGCACCTCGAGCAACGGGGTGTTCATGGTCACGGCCTGTCCCCTGGATAAACGGCCCTGAGGTTCAGGGACAACAAAGACAGGTGTTCGCGCATCGTCGCCCGCGCGCCGTCAGTATCGTGCCGGGCAATGGCGGACACGATCGACCGGTGCTGCTGGGTGTAGAGACGGCGCAGTTCCGGAGAGCGGGCGCGGTCGCGCTGATCTTGCCAGGTCTGCGACGTGCGCACCGCATCCAGAAGCGCGAAGGCGGTCATCAGGATCGGGTTGCCGGCGACCCGGGCGATCAGCCGGTGCAGCGAACCATCCCACAGTTCGGCGGATTCTGCGTCCGATGTCTGGTCGATGCGATCCACCAGGTGGTGCATCCGGACCAGATCCTCGGGGCCGGCGCGCTGGGCGCAGAGCGCGGCAAGTTCCGGCTCCAGGCACAGCCGCGCTTCCATCACGCTCAGCGGGTTGGCCTCGGCGCTGATTTCGGCAGCCAGCTTGCCCTTGGGATCCGGCGGCTGGCCGATGAATGTGCCCTTGCCCTGACGCCGCCAGATCAGCCCCTCGGCTTCGAGCGCATCCAGCGCGCGGCGCAGGCCGCGACGCCCGACATTCAGTTGCACCGACAGGTCGCGTTCATTCGGCAGCTTGCCATCTGCATCCAACCCGCCACCGGCAATCAGCTTGCGGACGTCGGCCAGCACCTGAGAGGCATTCCGGGGTGAGGAGTCTTCTGACGGCACGGCAGCGCGCATCCTTTGCAAAACCACACGCGACGATACCGGATGGGATCAGCGTGCGAACCATTTAAGGATTGGTTCATCTGTGCCGTCTGTCAATCCCTTTCCATTCAGCATGGCGACGATGTTCTGCGGATGGTCCGGCGGTACGCAAGATATTCTCGCACCGTTTGAAGCAGGGAACAGGGAAAAAAGCCCGGAGCCTGGGCTCCGGGCCGTCCGTTAAATTCCGCAGACCCTAGCTTTCGGGGCACATGGCTCCGGTGTCGATCCAGGCCTGCACCAATTCACCCAAAATTGCCTGCGTCCCCGGGGCAGGGGTCCGACCCTCGCCCGGAGTCCAGCCCCAGCCAACCAATCCGTCTTCGGCCATATGCTCGTGGATCTCGGCAAGGTCCCGGCCGCCGTTGCGCGCGGGGTCCTTCAGTTGCGCGCAGATCTCTGGCGCGGACTTGCCGACCCACGCCATTTCAACGGGCGCAAGTTGCCACGGCACGTGTCCTGGAATCGACCCGTCTCCGGTGGAATACGCGACATTTTCCGAACCGTGGCAGGTGGTGCAATACATCCCGGGCGCCCCGAAGTCGGCCACGCCCCGTTGGACAGGCGGCATGTGGGGATGCATGTCATCCCCCTGCAAAGGCGTGTCGCCCCTTGGGTGGCAGTTCAGGCAGCGCGGGCTTTCGATGACTTTCATCATCTCCTGAAACACAGCGACCGACCGTTCCTCATCGTTTTGGACCCCGGCGAATTCATCGGCGGTTTTCAGGCCGTTGACGGTTTCGGCCGACGCCGCGCCGGCGAGGGTCAGGCCGAGGGCAAGGATAAGACGTTTCATTCAGGCACCTGCAGATTTGAAGGGAAGACGGCGCACGGCCTGTCCTGTCAGCGCGCGCCAGGCATTGGCCACGGCGGGTGCGATCGGGGGCGTACCCGGCTCTCCGATGCCGGTGGGATCGGCGACGCTGTTGATGATCGCAACCTCGATCTCGGGCATTTCGTGGATGCGCAACATGCGATACGTGTCAAAGTTCTTCTGGGCCACGACGCCACCCTCCAGCAGCGTCAACTCGTTGAACAGGGCCGTCCCCAGGCCATAGCCAACCGCGCCTTCGACCTGCGCGCGGATCACGTTGGGGTTTACCGCGACTCCGCAATCCACCGCCACCCAGACCTTGTGTACCCGCGGATAGCCGCCCGCGTCCGACACTTCGACGATCTGCGCCACGTAGGTGCTGAAACTTTCGTGCAGAGCCAGACCATAAGCCCGGTCGCCCTTGACCCGCTCGCCGTCCCATCCGGCGATCTCGGCGACCTTTTCCAGTACGGCCCGGTCGCGCCCAGCTTCGGATTTCAAAAGGTCCAAACGTCCCTGCACCGGATCTTTCCCCGCTTTTTCAAGCAGTTCGTCCAGGAATACTTCGGTTGCATAGGCAGTGTGGGTGTGGCCCACAGAGCGCCACCAGAGAACCGACAGCGGGCTTTCCATCCGCACCCAGTTCACCCGCAGCGCAGGCAGGTCATAGGGCATCTTGGTCGATCCCTCATAAGACGTCGGGTCCGTGCCTTCGGATTTGCCATCGTCAAAGAAGGTGTCCAGCATGATCGACTGGTTGGCAACGGTGTTTTCCCAACCAACGATGTTGCCGTCCGCGTCGAGACCGGCCCGCATGCGATGCACCGTCAAGGGACGATAATAGCCGCCGGTCAGGTCGTCCTCGCGGGTCCAGACCAGCTTCCATGCTCCGTCGCTGCCCGCAGCCTTTGCAATCTCGGCGATTTCGCTGCCGATCTGGGCGGTGGTCTGGGCGCGGCGTCCAAAGCTGCCCCCCGCAAGCATCACGTTCAGCGCGACGTCTGCGCCATCCAGGCCCAGAACCCGGGCCACCGCACCCTTGTCGACCCCCGGAAATTGCGCGCCCATCCACATCTCGGCCTTGCCGTCCTTCAGTTCAAGCACCGCGTCCAGCGGCTCCATCGGGGCATGCGCCAGATATGGAAACCGGAATTCCGCTTCGTGCACGATCTCGGCAGCGTCGATCGCGGCACCGGAGTCACCGGTTTCTTCGACCACGACCCCGCCTTCGCGTGTCGCTGCCTGTGAGAAATCCTCATAGATCTGATCACTTGAACGCGTCTCCGCCATGCTGGTGTCCCACGAGACTGTCAGCAGGCTGCGGCCCTTGAGCGCCGCGCCCGTCGATGTGGCATAGACGGCGACACCCTGCGGGATCTGGCGGACGGCAACCACGCCTTTGACCTCCAGTGCTGCGCTGGCATCGAACGAAGCGACGGCTGCGCCAACAACATCGGGGTGTTTCACGACAACCGTCTGCATGCCCTCGCGATGGACGTCCATGGTGAATATCGCAGTGCCATCGGACTTGGCAGCGGTGTCCAGCTTGGGTCGGTCGGTTCCGATCAGTTTGAATTCACTGGGATTCTTCAACGCCGGTTCCACAGGCACCGTCTGCCGCGCCGCAGCTTCGGCAAGATCGCCGAACGAGGCGGACTGACCACTTTGCGCATGTGTGACGACGCCGTCCGCGACACTGATTTCCGTTGCCGGGACGTCCCATGCCTCGGCGGCTGCGGCAACCATCATGGCGCGGGCGGCGGCGCCGGCCTGCCGCATCTGGATGTAGGAATTCGCCATCGCAGTCGAGCCGCCGGTGGCCTGCAAGCCAAAGAACAGGTTCTTGTAAAGCTCGTCATTGGCAGGGGCGGATTCGGCACGCATCTGGGCCCAGCTGGCGTCCATTTCCTCGGCCACTAGCGTGGCAAGGCCGGTAAAGGGCCCCTGACCGAATTCGATGTGCTTGATCATCACCGTCACGGTGTTGTCCGGCGCCACGCGCACAAAGGCATTTGGCGCGAACGTCCCTGCGGCGGATCCGTCCTTGCTCAGCACGGCAGCCGCGCCGGACTGCGCACGGCCCTTTATCGGCAGCGCAAGTCCGATCACGAGGCCGGCCCCGGTGGCGAGAAACTGTCTGCGGCTTTGAATGGTCATGGCTCAACCCTCCATCGAGTCAGCGGCGTCATGAATGGCCTGACGGATCCGCACATAGGTGGCGCAGCGGCAGACGTTCCCGGCCATCGCGGCATCAATATCGTCGTCAGTGGGTTTGGGCACCTCGCGCAGCAACGCCGTGGCGCTGATGATCTGGCCGGATTGGCACCAGCCGCATTGCGGCACATCCAAACCCTGCCAGGCAGCGGCCACCGCCTCTGCTTCGCGGCCTTCCAGGCCTTCAATGGTTTCGATGCTGGCGCCGTCAACGGATCCGACCGGTGTGATGCAGGTCCGGCGCGGCATCCCGTCGACCATCATGGTGCAGGCGCCGCACTGGGCAACGCCGCAGCCAAACTTGCTGCCTGTCAGGCGCAGTTCGTCCCGGACAACCCAAAGCAAGGGTGTATCCGCCTCGACATCGACAGTGACGTCCCTGCCGTTGATTGTGAAGTTTGTCATCTGACCACCCTCTGTTGACGTTTCGAAACCGGCGTCATGTGCGCGCCGCTCATCACAAGGTTTTTGGCATGGGTGCCATAAATTGAATCTGAACTTTGATTCTGTTTCTGCCGTTTGCGTGCGGCTGTCAACCAGCTACCCAATGGGAATTAGAAGCGCTCTCTCCGAGGTCAAGCGACTCAAGCGGATTCGGGCAACCCAAGATAGGCGGCGGCGGCCAGCACCACTTCATCGGCAAAACGGCTGTCACCCACGCCTGAAAGTTGCGAAGGATAGCCAAAGGCACCAGCCCGCGCTTTGAGCATCGCCATCATGAGGTCCAGCACCAGACGGATGGCGACATCCGGATCCGGGTGGGTAATTTCGGCACGCCTGTCCGACAGCAGTCGGTACAGACCATCAAAGGATTCACGCTTTGACGCAATCAGGCGTTCGCAGATGCGGCTGTCCTGACGCACTTCCGGCATGTCGAGCACCTTCAGGCTGGGCCGGGAACGTCCCACCTCAAGCAAAAACTCCAGGTATCCGTGCAGGATCGCGCGAATGGGGGCGCCCTGCCAACGTTCAGGTTCGACAATTTGGCGCATGGTGTCGCGCAACTCGGCGTTCAGCCGTTCCAGAATGGCGTGAAGCAATGCCGTCTTGTCCCGAAAGTGGTGATAGACCGATCCAACCGAACAGCCCGACAAAGCGGCAATTTCGGCCACGGAAGTCGCGTCCATCCCCCGTTCGGCGAACAAGGATTCGGCGGCGTCGAGCAGGGCCATCTGCGTCTTCTGGCTGCGACTCTGCTGACCGGCGCGCACCCACTTTGCGTCTGATATCCAATGGCTCTTGGTCAAGGTCTTGATGTCCGATGGCCGCGCGCATCGCGCTTTGTCTGCCTACCGCGTAATATGCCAAAGTCAACCGCGTGGCTTGCCGAGCGCAACGCCCAACCGGGTGAGTTCCATGCGCTCGCGCGATTTCGGAACCAGAAACAGGTTCGGCTACCGCATCAAAGGCACTATTTCCTGGGAACATCCGCGTTGCGCCCAGCGAGCATGACCGAGACCGTGTAGGCGGCCCTGGGGCTCAGGCCCGCCATGATCGCTGCAGCCGCATCCGGCCGCATGCGTCCCAGAAAGCCGGCGGCAAATTCGGGATCCATCTCTTCGAAAAGGGCAGCGGCCTGCTTCGGCTTCATCGTCGCATAGACCTCGGTGAGCCGGGTCAAGTCGTCCTCGGCGGCGGTTTCCGCGACGGCCAGCGTGCTGCGCAGCTTCTGTTCGGCATCAACCAATGCCGTCATCTTGCGGTCGATCTCGGTCTCGGCCAGCGACAGAGCCTGCATTCGCGAGCGAATGTCACTCTCCCGCTTGACCACACGTGCTTCACGTTGATCAATTGCCGCGAGGATCGGCGCAATGTCCGCTTCGGACGCGCAGGTTTCCGGCGCATCGATGCTGTCCGCCAGGCGGGCTTCGGTCGGAGCAGAGCCCTTGGCGAAGGCCTGGCCTGCGTCTCCGCCCAGTCTCACCAGTGCCGAGGCCACCAGCAATCCGCCAATCACAGCCAAAGATCCCTTTGCGCGCCTTTTGCGCGGTTTTCGCGGCCTTCCCGACGCGGCAACCACTTGTTTCACGCGGCTCATCGAGTCGCCCCTGACTGCATGCGACGGGAAAACACAGGTTCCTGGGCGGGTTGCGTCTGCGATTGCGTGGACGGTTCAGCGGCCGCACCATTCGGCGGCAGATCGTGCATCGAGGCCACCATGAGTTCGAGACGCTTGGCAACGTCTTCAGCCCGCTCCGTCAACTCGTTGAGCGTCGAAGTCGAAGATCCGGCGGTTTTCTGTGCTGTCACCAGGGCCCGCGACAGATCATCCACCTGAGCGGAGAGAACCGCAACCGCACCGCCAACGCCGGATTCGAGATCATTGAAGCGCGTCAGTCGTCGCGCCAGAATAAAGCAGTAGAATCCGGCTCCCAATGCGCCGGCAACCAGTAGAATATCTGCAACAAACTCCAAGCATATCTCCTTTCAGTTCAGGACGAACTCCATGACCAGCAGATCACGGACACGTTCCTGCCCTGCGACAAGCTGGACGCGACGCAGCATTTGTGCCCGCAGCTTGACCAGTGAAGAGAGTTCCTCAATGTCGCGCGGTTCCAGGGCGCGCAGATAACTGTTGAGAACGTCAACCATGCGCGGCAGGATCGCCTCCACGTCCGCCACCTTGTCGCGAGGCACCTCCAGATCCGCACGAAATATCAGATGCCGACTCTCTGAACCGGGGCCCAGCGACACCACCAGTTGTGGCAGCGAAACAAAGGCTATGTCCGGCAGCAGTTTGGCGGGGACATCCTCGCCACCCTCCACCTGCCTGTCGGCTTCCTCGGCGTGTTTATCCGTGCCGAACAGGAGCCCGGTGGAGACAGCAAAAAACCCGCCGCCCCCACCGACCAGCGCAAGAAGCAGACCGATGATCATGGGCATTCTCGACGATTTCTTTTCCGGTTCGACATCCGGCGCGGCGGCATCGGTCATTTTCTTCCCTCACTCGTCGAAGCTTTTTTATACCCGAAGGAACTAACGGATTATTAAGGCCGCTGCGCCAAAGATGTCGCTGAAACAGAAGTAGAACACATCTGATCGGAGGTAGCTGTTGAAACAGATCCTGACTGTCTGGAACGCCCTGGGCGCGCGACGTCGGATCATGGTCCTGGGCGCCAGCCTTGCCATGTTCGCGGCGGTTCTGGCAATGTCCCGCATCGTTGCAACCCCCAGAATGGCGCTGTTGTACTCCGGGCTCGAATCGGGTGCGGCCGGGGACGTGGTGAGTGCGCTGGAACAGCGGGCCGTCCCCTACGACATCCGCGGCGGGTCGATATTTGTACCGTCGCCTGACCGCGACGCGCTGCGGATGACGTTGGCAAGCGAAGGATTGCCTGCAAACAGCAACCAGGGCTACGAACTTCTGGACAGCCTCTCCGGCTTCGGCACCACGTCACAAATGTTCGATGCCGCCTACTGGCGTGCCAAGGAGGGCGAGCTCGCCCGCACCATCGTTGCGAACCCGCAAATCACTCAGGCCAGGGTTCATATCGCCAATAGTTCGGCCAATCCGTTCCAGCGAAACGTTACCCCGTCGGCGTCGATTTCCGTCAGCACCTCAGGCAATAGCCTGACGGCATCGCAGGCGCGGGCGTTGAAGTATCTTGTGGCCTCTGCGGTGCCCGGGTTGGAGGCCGAAAACGTCGCGGTCATCGACGGAGAGAACGGACTGATTGGATCAGAGGACGGCGTGCCGCCCAGCGGCGGCACCGACAAGGCAGCTCAACTCCGAGACCGCGTCCAAAGGTTGATCGATGCACGTGTGGGCCACGGAAACTCGGTGGTTGAGGTCAGCGTGGATACCGATACCCAGAGCGAATCGATAGTCGAGCGCAGCCTTGATCCGCAGACCCGGGTGGTCATCAGTTCCGATACCGAAGAGCGGTCGAGCCAATCCCAGGACAGTGGCGGTGCGGATGTGACTGTGGCATCGAACTTGCCGACGGGCGGGGATGAGGGGGGCGACAGTGCGTCCAGCCAGAACAGTGAGACGCGCGAACGCATCAATTATGAGGTTTCCGAAACGACCCGCGAGATCACCCGATCGGCAGGCGCGGTCAAACGCCTGACGGTTGCGGTACTGGTCAACGGCACCTTCTCGCCGGATGGACAGGGCAACCTGAATTTTGTGCCGCTGCCGGACAGCGAACTGACCGCTCTGAAGGATCTTGTCGCGTCTGCGGTCGGTCTGGACGAGGCGCGCGGTGATGCCATCACAATCCGTTCGCTGCCATTCGAGCGCCCCCAGGGACTGGGGACCGAAGCGGTCGCTCCGGGTTGGCTGCAAGCGAACCTCGACCCGATCTCCCTGATTCAAATAGGCGTACTCGCCGTCGTGGCGCTGGTCCTGGGGTTGTTCGTTGTCCGTCCGATCCTGATGGGTGGGGGAGAAGTCATGGCACAGGCCTTGTCCGACGACCGGCCGCTCGCGCTGGGCAATGCGGCACATGAACCCGACAGGAGTGGAGCAGACGCTCTGATCGGAGAGATCGACCCAGTCGACGGGATTTCAACCCTTCCCGCCATTGCCCCTGCACGAGAATTTTCCAACAAGGAGAAACCGGCGTTTGGCGAGGTTTCGGACGATCCTGTTCGACGGTTGCGCGGTCTGATCGATCAGAGGCGTGACGAGACGGTCGAAATCCTGCGCAACTGGCTTGATGAACCGGAAGAGGTCGGCTGATGCGCATACAGGAACTTCTTGAGGATTTTGACGTGGCCGCGCAACTGCCAGCCTCCTGCGCAGGTATGAGTGAGGAGGCGCTTGAAGGTCTGAAACTCGCGGCATTCGAGGACGGTTACCGGGCCGGCTGGGATGACGCGATCAAGGCGCAGTCGGATGACCAGACACGCATTTCCAGTGATTTTGCGCAGAACTTGCAGGACATGTCATTCACGTATCATGAAGCCTACTCTCAGGTCTTGAGCGCGATGAACCCCTTGCTGGAAGACATCGTCCGCAGCGTACTGCCACGGATTGCCCATGAGGCTCTGGGCCTGCACATCCTCGAGCAACTGAAGGCTCAGAGCCGCGCCATTGGCGCGCTGGGTGTCGAGATAGTGGTCGCGCCGGAGAACATTGAAGCAGTTTCAGGTCTGCTTGACCAGGAATTCGGCTTTCCGCTCAGTGTGACGGAAGATGACACCATGTCCGGGGGGCAAGCGGATATCCGGTTTGGGAAAACTGAACAGCAAATAGACCTCACCTCGATCCTGTCCGATGTGAGCAGTGCGTTGCAGGGCTTTGTAAACGAGAACCGAAAGAAGGTGGCCAATGGATAATGCAACTCAGGAGACATCCATAAGGGCGGACGGAGCGATGCCTTTTACTTCGGTCCCGATCGAGATCACGGTCTCGGTCGGCCGCGCGCGGCCGCTGGTCCGCGACCTTCTCAAACTCGATGAAGGTTCGGTACTGACGCTTGACCGGAAGATTGATGACCCGGTCGAGCTTTTCGTCGGAGACCAGCTGATTGGCATCGGCGCGTTGGAAGTGGTGGAAGGAAAAGGGCAAACCACGCTGGCGGTGCGGCTGACCAAAGTGACTGACTTTCAGGCGCCATCCTGACCTTGTCCCGCATATTGGCAGCAACTCTGGCGCTGGTGTTGCTTTTTTCGGCGCACCCCGCGTCGGCGCAGCAGTTTTCGCTCGATCTGGGCGAAGGCGGATCCGTCACTGCCACCAGCCTGCAACTGATTGCCCTGATCACCCTTCTGAGCCTTGCACCCGGCATTGCCATGATGGTGACGTGCTTTCCTTTCGTCGTCACGGTGCTCGCTATTCTGCGCCAGGCGATTGGCTTGCAGCAATCTCCGCCCAACATGCTGATTGTCAGCCTTGCCTTGTTCCTCACCTATTTCGTGATGGAGCCGGTGTTCCAGGCCGCCTATGCCAACGGAATCGCGCCCTTGCTGACGGACCAGATCGACGTCGAAGAGGCTTTTGCACGCGGAATGGAGCCGTTTCGCGTGTTTATGGCCGCACGCATCGACCCGAACACCTTTCATGCCATGGCGGAACTGCGGCCGGATGCGCAGTCTGCGGAACTGAGCCCGGACGCAAATCTGTCGATTCTCGTGCCCAGCTTCATGCTGTCGGAAATTGCCCGGGCGTTTCAGATCGGGTTTCTGATTTTTCTCCCGTTTCTGATCATAGATCTCGTGGTTGCCGCTGTGCTGATGTCGATGGGCATGATGATGGTGCCGCCGGCGATTGTGTCGCTGCCGTTCAAGCTGGCCTTTTTCGTCATCGCCGACGGTTGGTCGCTGATCGCAAGCAGTCTTGTGCGCAGCTACTTCTGACAGACGAAGGCCTCAGGGCGGACACAGGGCAATCTCGGTGCCCCATTCACGACAATGATCAATCAATGCCGCAGGCGGTGGGGCATCGGTGAAAAAGGTGTCGATTTCCGACATCGACGCGATGCGGGCCGGCGCGTTGCGCTGAAACTTGGAGGTATCGGCGACCAGAAAGGCGCTGCGCGACTGTTCGAGGATGGCCTGGCTGACCCCGATCTCCTGAAAGTCGAAGTCGAGCAGGTCTCCGTCCGCATCCAGCGCGGAGCAGCCCATCACCGCCAGGTCGAGTTTGAACTGCCGGATGATCTGCGTCGTCATGTCGCCCACCAGACCTCCGTCCGAGCGGCGCAGGGATCCGCCGGCAACGACAATCTGGCACTCGGGATTGGCGACAAGAATATTGGCGACGTTCATGTTGTTGGTCACCACCAGCAGATTCTGGTGCCGCAGCAGTTCGCGTGCGACAGCCTCGGTGCTGGTTCCGATGTTCAGAAATACCGAGGAATCCGACGGGATGCGCGCCGCACAGGCCCGGGCGATCGCGACCTTGGCCGCTTCGTTCAGTGCGCGGCGGTCTTCATATTCGATGTTGGAAGTTCCGGAAGGCAGCACCGCGCCGCCATGGACACGTTCAAGCTGGCCCGCGTCTGCCAGATCAGTCAGGTCACGGCGGATGGTTTGCTGCGTGACACTGAAATAATCGGCAAGGCGTTCGACGGTCACACGGCCTTCCCGGCGTGCGATTTCCAGAATTTCCGGATGACGAAAGGTTTGTGACATTCTCCAGATCTCCGTCCCGCGTTTCCCGCCCGGTCGGTGACAGGTTTCGGGAACATCTCAGTAGAAACCATTCATCGGCTTCGATTCGGCGCACTATCGCACAAAATCGCACATTTGCGCACATCGTCGTACCAATTTTCGGCAGAATCTGGCGTGTGACTGTCGGATGCGCATCATTTTGCGGAGCAATGTCATTCAGTTACAGGAATTTTGTGAAACCGAAAGAATTCGAACTTATTTGACTTTCATTCCTGATCAAACGCTGTCATGATTTGTCGCAAGCGAACAGTGCCCGGGGGGGGGTCCATGTCCGACGCAGATGCTCAGACCGAGGCGGTTGACCTTTTCATCATCGGTGGTGGCATCAACGGCTGTGGCATCGCACGGGATGCGGCGGGACGCGGCCTGTCAGTGGCGCTTGCCGAGATGAATGACCTGGCTTCGGCCACCTCTTCCGCATCCACCAAGCTGTTTCATGGCGGCCTGCGCTATCTGGAGTACTTCGAATTTCATCTGGTGCGCGAATCCCTGATCGAGCGCGAGACATTGCTGCGCGCAATGCCGCATATCAGTTGGCCGATGCGCTTTGTCCTGCCGTATCACAAGGACATGCGGTTCGAGACTGAAACCCCGACGTCCAAGCTGCTCAACGCCGTGATGCCATGGATGAAGGGGCGTCGTCCCGCCTGGCTGATCCGGCTGGGCCTGTTCATGTACGACAATCTGGGCGGGCGCAAAATTCTGCCGGGCACGACCACTGTCGATCTGACATCGGGGGCCGAAGGCGCGCCATTGCAGGACAAGTTCGTGCAGGCATATGAATATTCGGACTGCTGGGTTCAGGATGCCCGGCTTGTGGTGCTGAACGCCCGCGATGCCGAAGCGCGGGGCGCGCAGATCATGACCCGCACCAAGGTATTGTCGGCAACGCGCGTCGACCGCCATTGGGAGATCCTGCTCGAGAGCAGCGACACAGGGGCGCAGCGCAGGGTGCAGGCCAATGTGTTGGTCAACGCCGGCGGGCCCTGGGTGGGTGACATCATCCGCACCAAGGTACACAGCAATTCGAAGGAAGGGGTGCGTCTGGTCAAGGGCAGCCACATCGTCACGAAAAAGCTCTATGATCACGACAAGTGCTATTTTTTCCAGGGTGAGGACGGGCGGATCATCTTTGCCATCCCATACGAACAGGATTTCACCCTTATCGGCACCACGGATTCCGAGCACCCGGATCCGGCGGAAAAGCCGGTCTGTTCGGTCGAAGAGCAGGCATATCTGTGCCGTTTCGCATCGAAATACTTCAAGATTCCGGTCACGAGCGATGACATTGTCTGGACCTATTCCGGGGTCCGTCCGCTGTATGACGACGGCGCCAGCAGCGCAACGGCGGCGACGCGCGATTATACGCTGAAGGTGGATGACACCGGCGGCGCGCCCGTCCTGAACATCTTTGGCGGCAAGATCACGACGTACCGCCGTCTCGCAGAGGGTGCGCTCGACCGTCTGAAACCGTATTTCGGCGATCTGCCAGAAAAATGGACCGCCGGCGTCACGCTGCCGGGGGGCGATTTTCCGGTTACGGGTGTGTCGGCTTTGATCGAAAGTCTGGAACAGCAATACCGGTTCCTGACCAGACCCTGGGCGCAGCGGCTGGTCCGCGCCTATGGCACCGAAGCCTTTGACATCCTTGGAGCGGCAAAGACGGAGAATGATCTGGGCCGGAGTTTCGGTGGGACATTGACAGAATCCGAAGTCCGCTGGCTGATGGTCAGGGAATATGCCCGCACCGCCGAGGATGTGGTCTGGCGCCGCTCCAAGCTGGGGCTGCGGATGACGGACGTTGAGATTGCGACGCTTGATCGCTTCATGAAGGACACCCGGACTGACAGAACGGCACACGCCGCGCAGTAACCGGACAAAGGGGGGAGGACGATATGACGCTTGCACTGCAAGGAGTCTCGAAGGTTGTGGGCGGGCAGACCCACGTTCACAAGACCGATCTGACACTGGAAAAGGGCACGATGAACGTGCTGCTTGGTCCGACTTCCTCGGGCAAGACGTCGATCATGCGGTTGATGGCCGGACTGGACGTTCCGAACACCGGAACCATTCACTGGAATGGCGAGGATGTCACCGGGATGCGGGTGCAGGATCGCAAGGTGGCGATGGTCTATCAGCAGTTCATCAACTACCCGTCGATGACGGTCTATGACAACATCGCCTCGCCGATGCGCCTGCTGGGCAAGACCAGAGACGAAATCGACGCTGCCGTGCTCAAGTCCGCGGATCTGATGAAGCTGACCCCGATGCTGCAACGCAAGCCTCTGGAACTGTCCGGCGGTCAGCAGCAGCGTTGTGCGCTGGCGCGCGCGCTGGTCAAGGATGCGGGGCTGGTGCTGCTGGACGAGCCGCTGGCCAACCTTGACTACAAGTTGCGCGAAGAGTTGCGCATCGAGATCCCGAAGATTTTCGAAGAAGCAGGCAGCATCTTTGTCTATGCCACCACCGAACCCGAAGAGGCGTTGCTGCTGGGCGGCAATACGGCGACTCTCTGGGAGGGGCGCGTGACGCAGTTCGGTCCGACGCCCGATGTATATCGCCATCCGATGGATGCGACCACGGCGCGGGTGTTCAGCGATCCGCCGATGAACTTTGTAGAAATCCGGAAATCCGGCCAGACCCTGAAGTTTGGCAGCAACGAAAGCGCCCCGGCCGTGGGCAAGCTGGCTGAGCTGCCGGATGGGGACTACACTGCGGGGTTCCGGCCCAATCACCTTGAAATCCGCAAACACACCGCAGGCGCCGTCGGCTTTACCGCCCGGCTGGTGGTGACGGAACTGACCGGATCGGAAACCTTCATTCACCTGCAGCATCAGGGCGAACGCTGGGTCGGGTTGATCCACGGCATTCACAAGCTGCCTCTGGGCGAGGATCTCGCGGTCTATCTCGACCCCAGTCACATCTATATCTTTGACAGAACAGGCGCACTTGTGGCCCCCGCCGCCTATGCGCAAGCCGCCTGAGGGAGAGAGTACATGGCCAAGATCACACTCGACAACCTCGCCCATTCCTACCTGCGCAATCCGAAATCCGAAGACGATTTTGCGCTGAAAGAGCTGAACCACGATTGGGTCGACGGCGAGGCCTATGCCTTGCTCGGCTCGTCGGGCTGCGGCAAATCAACGTTGCTCAACATCATCTCGGGGCTTCTGAACCCGTCACAGGGGCGCATCCTGTTTGATGGTCGCGATGTGACCCAGGCGCCGACAGCCGAACGCAACATCGCGCAGGTTTTCCAGTTTCCTGTCGTGTATGACACGATGACGGTGCGCGACAATCTGGCCTTTCCCCTGCGCAACCGCGGCGCGGACCCGGCCTATATCGCGCAACGCGTGCAGCAGATCGGCGAGATGATCGGCATGGAAGAAATGCTGAACCGCAAGGCGCGGGGCCTGACCGCCGATGCCAAGCAAAAGATCAGTCTGGGGCGCGGCATGGTGCGCGAGGATGTGAACGCGCTGCTGTTCGACGAACCGCTGACGGTGATTGACCCGCATATGAAGTGGGAGCTTCGCACGCAGCTGAAATCGCTGCACCACGAATTCGGTCATACGATGATCTACGTGACCCATGACCAGACCGAGGCGCTGACCTTCGCGGACAAGGTCGTCGTGATGTATGACGGCCGCGTCGTGCAGATCGGCACACCCGAAGAGCTGTTCGAGCGGCCTGCCCATACCTTCGTGGGCTATTTCATCGGCTCACCCGGGATGAACGTTTTGCCCGCCACGGTGCAGGGCAATACCGCGCGCGTCGACGGCCACGAGGTGCAGCTGGCGTCCAGCTATCCCGCGCCGCAGGGCAAGGTCGAGATCGGTGTGCGTCCGGAGTACTGCAAGCTGTCGGCCACCGAGGGGCTTCCGGTCGAGGTGCGCCGGATCGAGGATGTGGGCCGTCACAAGATCGTCCGCGCCAGCTTTGCCGGGCATGACATCAACATCATCGCCAATGAGGGCGACATCATCGGTGCCGACATGACCCGCGTCGTCTTTCAGGCGGATCACATCAATGTCTACGCCGACGACTGGCTGGTCAATCCGTCCGGCGTACAGGACAACCGGGGAAGGGCTGCGTAATGGAAAAGACTGTCAATCAAAAGGCATGGTTCCTGATCCTGCCGGTTCTCATTCTCGTGGCCTTCTCTGCCGTGATCCCGCTGATGACCGTGGTGAACTACGCGGTTCAGGACACCTTTGGCCAGAACCAGTTCTTCTGGGCGGGTCTCACCTGGTTTGACGAGCTGCTGCATTCCGACCGGATGTGGAACGCGCTGGGCCGTCAGATGGTGTTTTCGGCCATCATCCTCGCGATCGAGGTGCCGCTGGGCATCTTCGTGGCGCTGAACATGCCCAAAAAGGGTTTTTGGGCGTCGTTCTGCCTGGTGCTGATGTCGCTGCCATTGCTGATCCCGTGGAACGTGGTCGGCACCATCTGGCAGATCTTCGGCCGCGTCGACATCGGCCTGCTGGGGTATACGCTGGCGTCGCTGGGCATCGACTACAACTACACCCAGGGGTTTCTGGCCGCCTGGAGCACGCTGATCGTGATGGACGTCTGGCACTGGACCTCGCTGGTGGCGCTGCTGGCCTATGCCGGTCTGCAGTCGATCCCCGACGCCTATTATCAGGCCGCCAAGATCGATCAGGCCAGTCGCTGGGCGGTGTTCCGCTATATCGAACTGCCCAAGATGACGGGGGTGCTGATGATCGCGATCCTGCTGCGCTTCATGGACAGTTTCATGATCTATACCGAACCCTTCGTCGTCACCGGCGGCGGCCCCGGCAACGCCACGACCTTCCTGTCCATCGACCTTGTGAAGATGGCGCTGGGACAGTTCGACCTTGGACCCGCCGCGGCCTTCTCGCTGATGTATTTTCTCGTGATCCTGTTGATTTCATGGGTGTTCTACACCGTCATGGTCAACCTCGACAAACGGGATGGAGTGTAACATGACCGACGTGACCACAAACCCGAACGCCATCCCGGGCAACCTGACAGCCCAGGGCACCAAGCGACGCATCAAGGTCAAGGGCTCGGCCATCGTCATGGGGCTCTACCTGTTGTTCCTGCTGCTGCCGATCTACTGGTTGCTGAACATGAGCCTGAAGACCAACACCGAGATCCTCGGCACCTTCTCGCTGTTCCCGCGCAATCTGACCTTTGCCAACTACATCACCATTCTGACCGACGAGAGCTGGTACATGGGTTACGTGAACTCGTTGACCTATGTGGTGATGAACACGGTGATCTCGATCTCGGTGGCGCTGCCCGCGGCCTATGCGTTTTCGCGCTACAGCTTCATGGGTGACAAGCACCTGTTCTTCTGGCTGCTGACCAACCGCATGGCGCCGCCGGCCGTCTTTGCGCTGCCGTTCTTCCAGCTTTACTCCTCGGTCGGGCTGTTCGACACCCACATCGCCGTGGCGCTGGCGCATTGCCTGTTCAACGTGCCGCTGGCGGTCTGGATCCTCGAAGGCTTCATGCGCGGCGTGCCGAAAGAGATCGACGAGACGGCCTATATCGACGGCTATTCCTTCGGTCGGTTCTTCATCAAGATCTTCATGCCGCTTGTGGCATCGGGCATCGGTGTCGCGGCGTTCTTCTGCTTCATGTTCTCCTGGGTCGAACTGCTGCTGTCGCGCACGCTGACCTCGGTGAATGCCAAGCCGATCGCCGCCACGATGACCCGTACGGTCTCGGCCTCGGGCCTCGACTGGGGTGTGCTGGCCGCGGCCGGGGTGCTCACAATCGTGCCCGGTGCGCTCGTGATCTATTTCGTGCGCAACTACATTGCCAAGGGCTTTGCCCTGGGGAGGGTGTAAGGATGATCATGGAATTTGGCCGGACCCGGCCCGTACAGACAGCAATGAGGAGCCTCTGACATGGCATGGATGGCATGGACCTGGCCCACGGCGGCCTTTTTCGGAGTGATCGCCCTGCTGCTGATCACCTTCACGATCCTCGCAATCAAATTCCCGGAGACCCCGCGCACGGGTGTCCTGCAAATCGAAACGACACGGGGCGACCGCCTCTTCATCACTCTTCTGGGTTCGGCTTTCATCAATCTGGCCTGGCTCGGGATCGTCGGCGCGCACCAACCATACGCGCTGATTGTCTGCCTGATCTACGCCGTCGCGGTCTTCCGCTTCGTCTGAGAGAGAACGGCACATCCGGGGCGTTAGAAGATCCCGGATACGATAAAACGGTTCAATAATGGGAGGAACCAAATGAACCTCAATCTAAAATCCACCACCGCAGTGGCCGCGGCACTTGCGTGTTTTGCAAGCCCTTCGGTCGCAGACATGGCGGCGGCGACATCGTTTCTCGATTCCGAGATCGGTGACCTGTCCACCCTGACCCGCGCGGAACAGGAAGCAGAAATGCAGTTCTTCGTGGACGCGGCTGCGCCGTTTGCAGGCATGGACATCAAGGTCGTGTCGGAAACCATCGACACCCACAGCTATGAATCCAAGGTACTGGCGCCCGCGTTCACCGCGATCACCGGCATCAAGATCACCCATGACCTGATCGGGGAGGGCGACGTCGTCGAAAAGCTGCAGACGCAGATGCAGTCGGGCGAGAACATCTATGACGCCTATATCAACGACTCCGACCTGATCGGCACCCACTGGCGCTACAAGCAGGCGCGCAGCCTGACCGACTGGATGGCGAACGAGGGCGCGGATGTGACCAACCCCGGTCTCGACATCGACGACTTCATCGGCACCCAGTTCACCACGGGCCCGGACGGCGAGCTTTACCAGCTGCCCGACCAGCAGTTCGCCAACCTTTACTGGTTCCGCTACGACTGGTTCAACGACGACAAGAACAAGGCCGATTTCAAGGAAAAGTACGGCTATGACCTGGGCGTTCCGGTCAACTGGTCGGCCTACGAGGATATCGCCGAGTTCTTCACCGGCCGTGACCTCAGCCATCTGGACGTCACGGGCGAAGTCTTTGGCAACATGGACTACGGCAAGAAAGATCCCAGCCTTGGCTGGCGCTACACCGATGCGTGGATGTCGATGGCCGGCATGGGCGACAAGGGTGAACCCAACGGCCTTCCGGTCGACGAATGGGGCATCCGCGTCAACGAGAACTCGCAGCCCGTCGGCGCCTGCATGACCCGTGGCGGCGCCACCAACTCGCCCGCGGCCGTCTACGCCGTGGACAAGGCGATCAAGTGGCTCAAGGACTACTCGCCGCCCGCCGCGCAGGGCATGACCTTCTCCGAGGCCGGCCCGATCCCGGCGCAGGGCAATGTCGCGCAGCAGATGTTCTGGTACACCGCCTTTACCGCGGCGACGGTTCTGCCCGACCTGCCGGTGATGAACGAGGACGGCACGCCGAAATGGCGCATGGCCCCCTCGCCGCACGGCGCCTACTGGGAAGAAGGCATGAAGGTCGGCTATCAGGACGTGGGTTCCTGGACGCTGATGAAATCGACCCCGGTCGACCGTGCCAAGGCGGCCTGGCTCTATGCCCAGTTCGTCACCTCCAAGACCGTCGACGTGAAGAAGGCGCATGAGGGTCTGACCTTCATCCGCGAATCCACCGTTCAGCACGAAAGCTTTACCGAGCGCGCGCCGAAACTTGGCGGACTGGTGGAATTCTACCGCTCGCCGGCCCGGGTTCAGTGGTCGCCGACCGGGACGAACGTGCCTGACTATCCCAAGCTGGCGCAGCTGTGGTGGCAGAACATCGGTGACGCCATGTCCGGCGCCAAATCCTCGCAGGAAGCTCTGGACAGCCTCTGCGGTGACATGGAATCGGTGATGGAGCGTCTTGAGCGGGCCGGCATCCAGGGCGACATCGGCCCGAAGATGAACCCCGTCGAGACGGCCGAATACTGGCTCGAGCAGCCGGGCGCACCCAAGCCCAAGCTGGAGAACGAGGACGAAGAGCCCAAGACCGTCAGCTATGACGAACTGATCGCTTCGTGGAAGTGACACACCACCGCCGGAGCCCCGCTTGGGGCTCCGGCTTTTTTGTGCTTTGCTCGCCGTCGGCGGGACCTTGTGCACAGCGGGGCCGACACCGCCGGTCCCCGTTTTGTTCAGGGTGACTCACAGCAAGAGAGAGGAGCGGCCATGCGCTACATCCTGGCCATAGATCAGGGCACCACATCCAGCCGGGCGATCCTGTTTGACGCGCAGATGAAGGTGACCGCAGTTGCGCAGGAAGAGTTCGAGCAACATTATCCGGCGTCTGGCTGGGTGGAGCACGACGTGTCCGACCTGTGGTCGACTGTCGCGGGCACCTGCCGCCAGGTGATGGAGCGGGCCGATATTTCCGCCGGGGACATTGCCGGGATCGGCATAACCAACCAGCGGGAAACCACCGTGGTCTGGGACAGGGACACCGGGCAGGCGATCCACAGGGCGATCGTCTGGCAGGACCGCCGCACCGCAGATACCTGCGCCGCTCTGCGCGACGCGGGGCACGAGGAAATGTTCACTGACCGGACCGGTCTTCTGCTCGACCCGTACTTTTCCGGGACCAAGCTGAAATGGATCCTCGACACGGTCGAGGGCGCACGGGAAAAGGCCAGGCAGGGCAAGCTGCTGTTCGGCACCGTCGACAGCTACCTGATCTGGAAACTGACTGGCGGTGCCGAGCATGTGACGGACGCGACCAACGCGGCACGCACCCTGCTGTACGACATCCGCAAGGGACGCTGGTCGCAGACAATCTGCGATTTGCTCGACATTCCGATGCAGATGCTGCCCGAGGTCAAGGATTGCGCCGCCGATTTCGGCAGCACCCGTCCCGATCTGTTCGGCCGCGAGATCCCGATTCTGGGGGTTGCGGGCGATCAGCAGGCAGCGACGCTGGGTCAGGCCTGTTTCCAGCCCGGGATGCTGAAATCAACCTATGGCACCGGCTGTTTCGCGCTGCTCAACACCGGGAAAACGCCGGTGAAATCCCGCAATCGCCTGCTGACCACCATTGCCTATCAACTGGACGGCACGCCGACCTACGCCCTGGAAGGGTCGATCTTTATTGCCGGTGCGGTGGTGCAGTGGCTCCGGGACGGACTGAAGATCATCCGCGATGCCAAAGAGACGCAGCCCCTGGCCCAACAGGCGGACGCGCGTCAGAACGTTGTCCTTGTCCCGGCCTTTACCGGTCTTGGCGCCCCCTACTGGAACGCCGAATGCCGGGGAGCGATGTTTGGTCTGACACGCAATTCCGGCCCGGCTGAATTTGCCCGCGCGGCGTTGGAATCTGTCGGTTACCAGACCCGCGACCTGCTGGAAGCGATGCATGCCGACTGGACCCCGGAAGGGGGGGACCAGACCCTGCGGGTCGATGGCGGCATGTCGGCAAGTGATTATGCGATGCAATTCCTGTCCGACATCATCGGCGCGCCGGTTGATCGCCCACAGGTGCTGGAAACCACGGCGATGGGTGCGGCGTGGCTTGCCGGGCAGCGCGCCGGCGTGTACCCGGACATGGACGGATTTGCCAAGTTGTGGCGGCTTGACCGCAGCTTTGAGCCTGACATGTCCGATGGTGACCGGGCCACCAAATACGGCGCCTGGAAACGCGCGGTTTCGGCCGCAATGACTTTTTGACAAGATTGATTGGAAAGACCTGCAATGACCGCGATCACCCTGCGCCGCCACTTGACCGATGCTGGTCACGACTCGGACCTGATCTTCCTTCTGGAAGATATCGCTTCTGCCTGCCGCGCCACAGCATATGAGGTGCGCAACGGACCGCTAAAGGGCAACCTCGGCATCGCCGGCAGCAGCAATGTGCAGGGCGAAGACCAGAAGCCGCTGGATATCATCGCCAACGACATCTTTGTGTCGACCTGTGCCAATTCGCCCCGTCTGGCCGCGCTGGTCTCGGAAGAAATCGAAGAGGTCGTCTGGCTGAAAGAGCCGAAAAAGGGCGATTACATGCTGTTTTTCGACCCGCTGGACGGGTCGTCGAATCTCGACACCAACCTGTCTGTCGGCACGATCTTTTCGATCATGCAGGTCGAGGCGGACGGCGACAAGAACGTGCTGCGCAAGGGCGCCGACCAGCTGGTTGCCGGCTATGCGCTGTATGGTCCCGCCACGATGATGGTGCTGGCGGCGGGCAAGGGTGTGCAGGGATTCACCCTGCACCAGGGTACCGGCATTTTCCGTCTGACCCAGCCCAGCATGACGATACCTGACGGCACCGCCGAATTCGCGATCAATTCCGCCCGCAGCCGGTTCTGGGATCAGCCGGTCCGTGACTACGTGGATGACTGCCTGGCCGGCAAGGAAGGTCCGCGCGGCAAGGATTTCAACATGCGCTGGGTGGCCTCGATGGTGGCCGAGGTGCATCGGATCCTGATGCGCGGCGGCGTGTTCCTGTATCCGCTGGATGACAAGAATCGTGCGGCCGGCGGTCGCCTGCGCCTGCTGTACGAAGTTGCGCCGATGGCCAAGATCATCGAGGCCGCCGGCGGTCTCGGGTCCACCGGCACCGAACGCATCCTCGACCTGGTTCCGACCCAACCACACCAGCGCACGGCGACGATTCTCGGCTCGCGCGAGGAAGTCGAACTGCTCGAACAGATGCACCGCCAGCCTGCCCGGGCCTGAGCGGTCACGGCGCGCAGCGAGACGGCGATTTGCCTGCCAGTCCCGGGCATCGCCTTTGGCAGCGGCGCCATCACCCGCCCGGCGCGGGAGGTGGCGCGTTGCGACCGCCTCATTTGCAGACCATGGTGGCAAGGCTGATGACGGTTGAACCGCGTGTTACGCCAACGGAAGATTGGCCGTAAATCCGGCGGGCAACTTCGGAAAGACGGGACCCCGCGCCTTCAACGCGGGGTCCGTGATCCTCACCCCAGGACTTTTTTCACCGCGATGGCGGTCTTGCCGGCGATTTCGTCAGCCTCTGCCCGGGTCAGGCAGAAGGGGGGCGCAAAGCCCAGAATGTCGCCCTGTGGCATTGCCCGGGCGATCACGCCCTGCTCCAGAAGTGCCGCAGACAGTTGCGGGCCGATTTTCTCGGCGGCGTCATAGAAGGTGCGGCTGTCACGGTCCTTCACGAACTCGACCGCGCACAACATGCCTTCGCCACGCACGTCGCCGACCCTGGCATGGCCGCCGACCGCCTCGGCCATGACCCTGTTGAGGTAGGCGCCGGTCTCTCCGGCGTTCTGCACGAGGTTCAGCTCGTCGATCAGCTTCAGGTTGGCCACGCCCGCCGCCGCTCCGATGGGATGCGCCGAGTAGGTCCAGCCATGGCCGATGGCGCCGTTTTCGTCGGTGCCCTGCTCGAGAACCTTCCACATCCTCTCGCTCACGATCGAGCCGGACAACGGCGCATAGGCCGAGGTCAACCCCTTGGCGATGGTGATCAGGTCGGGTTTCAATCCGTAATGCTCAGAGCCGAACATTGTGCCCAGACGGCCAAAGCCGGTCACGACCTCGTCGGCAATCAACAGGATATCGTGCTTTTCCAGCACCTTTTGAACAGCCTCCCAGTAGCCGGCAGGTGGCGGGACGATGCCTCCGGTTCCCAGCACCGGCTCGCCGATGAAGGCGGCAATCGACTCCGCACCCTCGTCTTCGATCAGCGTTTCCAGTTCGGCCACACAATGGGCCACAAAGTCCGCCTCACTCATCGCCGGGTCCGGACGGCGGAAATAATAGGGCGCCTCGGTGTGGATCACCTGCGACAGCGGCAGGTCAAACTTGTTGTGGAACAGCTCGAGTCCCGTCAGCGACCCGGTCATCAGACCGGAGCCATGGTAGCCACGCCAGCGCGAGATGATCTTCTTCTTTTCGGGCCGTCCGAGGATGTTGTTGTAGTACCAGACCAGTTTGATGTTCGTCTCATTGGCATCCGACCCGGACATGCCGAAATAGACCTTGGACATATGTGCGGGCGCACGGTCCATGATCATCTTGGCGAGGGTGATCGACGCTTCGGTGCCGTGGCCGACGTATGAGTGGTAGTAGGCCAGCTCCCTGGCCTGCGCGGCAATTGCCTCGGCGATGTCCTGCCGGCCGTAGCCGACGTTGACGCAGTACAGCCCGGCAAAGGCGTCAAGCAGGCGGTTGCCATCGCGATCTTCGATATGGCAGTTGGTGCCACCGGTCACGATCCGCTGCGCCACATTTCCGCGGGCGAATTCCGCCAGATGGGTCGAAGGGTGGAAAAAGCTCTCCCGGTCCCACTGCTCCAGCATATCGTTTTTCAGCATGGTTCTTCCTCTAGGTAAAATATTGTGCGGGACGCCGGGTCCAGAATTTTCGGACGAAAATTCTTTTCCCGCTGCCCCGGATTCCCGTCATGCCCAGTCGCGGCACACGTATTTGATTTCGGTAAACGCCTCGAGCCCCTGGCGTGCGCCTTCGCGCCCCAGCCCGGACTGCTTCATTCCGCCAAAGGGGATCGGCGCGCCGGTGACCTTGGTCCGGTTCACCGCGACCATGCCGAACTGCAGCGCCCGGGCCAGCCGGTAGATCCGGCGCGGGTCCACCGTGTGCACATAGGCGACCAGCCCGTATTCCGTGTCGTTTGCCCGCGCAATGACCTCTTCCTCGGTGTCAAACGGCACAATGGCCGCCACCGGTCCAAAGGTTTCCTCGCGCAATATCGCCGCGTCAGACGGCACTTCCGCAAGCACGGTCGGTTCATAGAACAGCGGCCCCAGCGCATTGCGCATGCCACCACAGACCAGCCGCGCACCCTTGGCCAGGGCGTCGGCCACGTGCTCTTCCTGCTTTGCGACCGCCTTTTCGTTCATCAGCGGCCCGAGGTCGGGATCCTCAAGGCCATGTCCCAGAGTCAGGCGCTGCGCGGACTCGGTGAATTTCTCGACAAACGCTTCGTATACCGGCCGTTCGACAAAGATCCTGTTCGCGCCCAGACAATCCTGACCGGAGGTTGCAAATTTTGCCTTGATGCTTTCGGAAACGGCCTGTTCGAGGTCACAATCCTTGAACACCAGCACGGGTGCATGCCCCCCGAGTTCCATGATCAGCGTCTTTACCGTGTCGGCGCATTGCCGGTACAGCAGGCGCCCGACTTCTGTTGAGCCGGTAAAGGACAGCACCCGCACCCGGGAATCCTTGGTCCAGGGCTCGACGATCACCGGCGCCGATCCGGTAATCACGTTGAACACGCCCGGCGGAAAGCCTGCACGGTCTGCCAGCTCTGCCAGCGCCAGCGCCGAAAACGGCGTCTCGGCGCTGGGATGAGAGACAACGGTGCAGCCTGCGGCCAGCGCGGCGGCGGCTTTTCGCGTCAGCATCGCCGCCGGAAAGTTCCACGGCGTGATCAGCGCGGCCACACCCACGGGTTCGCGCCACAGTTCGACCTCGGCGTCCGGCAGATGGGAGGTCACGCCTTCGATGTTGGGACGCCGGGTTTCTTCGGCGTAGAATTCGACAAAGTCGGCGGCGTAGCTGATCTCGCCGCGGGCCTCGGAAATCGGTTTGCCCTGTTCCAGCACCATCAGTGTCGCCAGATCCTCGCGGTGCTCGATCATTAGATCGTACCAGCGGCGCAGCAGGCGGGCGCGCTCCTGGGGCAGGGTGGCCGACCATGTTGCAAAAGCCGCCTGAGCCACATCCACGGCGGCCGCGGCTTCTGCGCCGGACAGGCTCGCCACTTCGCCCAGCCACTGGCCGTCCGCAGGGTTGGTCACGGCAAAGGCGGCACCATCCGCCGCCCGGACCCATTTGCCGCCGATGTAGGAGAAACTGCGCAGCAGCCGCGGATCAGAGACCTGCGACAGCGGCGATTTTGGCAAAGTCTGATGGACGGTCACGGGCTCAACTCCTTGGACTGGACTGGAGTCAGGCTAACTTTGTGCCGCCAGTGAGTGAGACCAAAATCGCTGTGGCTGGCAGAGGAATCCTCTGCCATGTCGCGGGAAACCAGCCCAAACCGGCGCCCGGCAGAACAGAATGTCCATTTGCGCCGCTGGCCGGGCGTCGGTCAGGACGGGCGCCGCGCCATCAATTGTCGCCAAGCAACCCGAGAGGCGGGCCGAAGGAGGACTTCACCGGCTTTGTCACGATATAGGTGTAGTAGCGAGCCAGGCCAATCCGCGCTTCCAGCAACGCGTCGATCAGCCGTTGGTACGCATCAATATCCCGTGTCACGACCTGCAGCAGGTAGTCGAACCCACCCCCCAGCGCCCAGCACCATGTGACCTCTTCGTGCAGCATCACCGCCCGCTCGAAAGCCTGGAAATGTTCCGCCTTGTGGCCCTCGAGTTCGGCGGCGACGAACACCACCACATGCGGACCAAAGGCCTTCAGCGACAGTCGAGCCCCGTAGCCTTCGATGATGCCGGCGGTTTCCAGCTTTTTCAACCGTTCCCAGCAGGGCGTTGGCGACAGCCCGACCCGGTCGGCCAGCTCTGCCTTGGTGATCCGACCCTGTCGGCTCAGCACCCGAAGAATTTCCATGTCGCGGGCGTCAAGCTTCAGCATGGCGTGTCGGTCAGGCTCAGAACATGGCTGGCAATGGCGGTGTCCTGCGCCCCGGTCCCGGTCAGGTCGGCGATGGTGATCGCGTCCTGCGACGGTCGCCCGTGGTGGACAGCGGTGATGATCTCGCCCAGTTCGGGCGGCGTGCCCCGGGTCCAGATGCCGGCGTCCAGCGCGGCGCGCAGTTCGCCCAGACGTTCGACCTGCGACACCCGGTCCGCAACATAGAGATCCGCGCGCAGCAGCGCCCCGGGTGCCAGTTCCATCTTGCCCGGCGCGTCGGATCCCATTGCCGTCACGTGCAACCCGGGGTGCAGCCATTCCGCCTGCAGCACCGGAACCCGCGCCGGGGTGGTGGTGACCACCAGCTGAGAGCGTCGCACCAGTTCTGCCGGATCGGTGATCGGTTCCGCCTCGATCCCCAGCGCCGCGGCCAGGTCCGAAGCGCAGACAGCGGCCTTTTGCGGGTCGCGGCCCCAGACCAGCACCCGTTCGAATGGCCGGACCAGATGTGCCGCCCGCATCTGCAACCGCGCCTGCAGGCCCGTGCCGATGACACCGGCGGTTGTGACCTCGGTCGGCGCCAGATGCCGGGCGGCCACCGCGCCGGCCGCGGCGGTGCGCATGTCCGTCAAAAAGCCGTTGTCCAGCAGCACCGCTTGAACCTGTCCGGTGGTGGCAGAGAAAACTGTCATCAACCCACCCAGGCTGGGCAGGCCACGGGCGGCATTGTCAAAGAACCCGGTGCTGACCTTTAACGCAAAGCTGTCGAGCCCGGGGATATAGGCCGTCTTGACATCGACCTCGCCATGGACGGCGGCGAGGTCCATCGACAGGATCGGCGGCATGATCACTCTGCCGCCCGCAAGCGCGACAAAGGCTGCTTCGACCACATCGACCAGCGCCAGATCCAGCGGCACCATCGCGCGCAGGTGATCTTCTGTCAGAATGCGAATCTCAGACGGCATAGGGCATTCCCCTGACCGTCGTTTCACCAAGCACCACGTCCTGACCTGAGACGATGCGGGTAAAGACCTCCATGTCCGGATTGCGCCCGGTGATCACCGTTGCCGTCGGGCCGTCCAGGGTCAGTTTGCCCGCTTGAAGAGCGGCGATGCCAACAACGCTGCCGCCTTCGGCTACGATGCGGTCCTCATAATACAGGGTTTGCATGGCGCGGTAGATCTCCTGTTCGCTTACCAGCACCACGTCGTCCAGCAGGGCGCGACACATCGGAAACGACAGCCGGTTGGTGACGCCGATGCCGCCGCCAAGCGAATCCGCAAGGCTGGCATACTCCGGCACCGCTGTCGGGTGTCCGGCCTTCAGGCTCTCGTACATTGCGGCGCCACGGTCCATGCTGATGCCGACCACCCTGACCGAAGGCTTCAGCGCCTTGGCCGCCAGCGCCACACCCGCCGCGAGCCCACCACCGGACAGCGGCACCAGCAGGGTTTCGATTTCCGGCTGTTGCTGCAGAATTTCCAGCCCGATCGTGCCCTGACCGGCGATCACGAAGGGATCGTCGAAGGGCGGGATGTCGACCAGCCCTTCCTGGCGCACCAGCCGGGCGCTCTCGGCCTGGGCTTCGTCCTGCGAATGCCCGGTGATGCGCACCTCGGCCCCCAGCGCCCGGATGCCGTCGACCTTGGCCTGCGGCACCAGTTCAGACATGCAGACTACCGCCCGCAGGCCCTTTTTCGCCGCTGCATAGGCGACGCCCCGGCCATGATTTCCGGTGGAACAGCAGGTCACGCCGGTGGTGCCCTCGGGCAGGTTTGCCATCGCGTTGAGCGCGCCGCGCAGCTTGAACGCGCCGATGGGTTGCATGTTTTCCAGCTTGAGCCAGAACGGCTGGCCGAATTGCCGTTCCATGTAGGGCGACGGCACCAGCGGCGTGGCGTCGGACAGACCGCGCAGCACGTCGGCGGCGGTCTGGATATCGTCCAGCGTCAGGGGCAGGGCGCTACGGTCGGTCATGGCCGGACTATAGGCGGTGCAGCGGGAGCGCGAAAGACGGGGATCTCAAGGGGTGATCTCGATTTCGAGCTGCTGACGGTAGGGGTTTGCCGGGCTGCACAGGATCGAGCCGAACTGCGGATGCTTCAGCGCCCCGGGCAGGTTCTGCGCCTCAAGGCAGATGCCGGCAAACGGCGCATGCGCGGCACTGTCATTTGGTTCGGTGTGCGCGCCGAGAGTATTGGATGTGTAAAGCTGGATGCCGCGCTGATCCGTCCACAGACGCAGGCGCATGCCATTGGGCGCCGTCACTTCGGCCTGTGGCCCGGGACCGGCGTCCAGCACCAGATTGCCGTCCCAGCCCTTGCGGTCGGGGTCCGCTGCGGCAAGCACTTTCGCGGAGCGGAAATCGTAGTCCGTACCGGCGACATCGGCAATTTCACCTGTCGGCATCAGGTCGGGGCCGTTCGGTGTGTAACGCGACGCCGCAATCCGCAGGCTGTGGTCGCGCACGTCTCCGAACCCGTTGAGGTTGAAATAGAGATGCTGGGCCAGATTGACCGGTGTTTCGCGGTCGGGCACCACGGTCATGTCATACCTCAGGCGGTGGCCGTCGAGTGTCATGCGCACTTCGGCATCAACCGCGCCGGGATATCCCTGATCCAGATGCGGCGCATGCAGGCGCAGGGTCACGGCGCGGTCACCATCGGGCGTGAGGCTCCAGTTGGACAGGCCGAACCCGCCCGAGCCGCCGTGAATGTGATGCGGCGGTGCGTTGACATCCAGTGACCAGACCTCGCCGTCCAGCTCAAAGCGGGCATCGCGAATGCGATTCACCACTCTGCCGCAAAGGGCACCCATGGCGACAGGGTTGCTGCGATAGGCTTCGGGATCTGCGTAGCCCAGGACAACCGGCACCGCTCCGACGCGCCAATGCTGCACGACGCAGCCCAGCGACAGGACTGTGATCTCTACGTCACCGTCGCGCAGGGTGTGGCTCTGGATGGGATCGCTGGATTTCACGGCAGCACTCCTGCAAAATGGGGTCGATCCCACATTGACCGTTGCGGCGGCGGTGTCAAACGGGCCGCGCCCGGCGATGCGCTGCTGGTGCTGACCTCGGGTGGTGAAAAAGCGGGCGCTGCCCCCATCCTGCGGATTTCCCCGGGATATCTGAACCCGGAGATGTTCGAGAGCCCGCGTCGGGGCGCGGGTCAGGAATCGTCCGAAACGTCCTGCTGCAGGTGACGCTGCCCGCGGCTGCGGGCCAGGGCGATCTGCTTCTGGCGTTCGCGGAAACGGGCCTTGTCGTCGGCTGTCGTCTCCGCGGCGCAGAGATGGCAGGCGACCCCTTCCTCGAACTCCGGGCGATGGTAGTCCGCTGGCAGGATGGGGCGGCGGCAGGCGTGGCAGAGCTCGTGCGGGCCTTCGCTCAGCCCGTGCCCGACCGAGACGCGACCGTCAAAGACAAAGCAGTCCCCGTGCCAGCGGCTGTCCTGCTCTGGCACCTCTTCGAGGTATTTCAGGATGCCGCCCTTCAGGTGATACACTTCTGCGACCCCCTGACCCAGCAGGTAATTCGTCGATTTCTCGCACCGGATGCCGCCGGTGCAGAACATCGCAATCCGTTTGTTGTGAAAGCGGTGGCTGTTCGCTTTCCACCAGTCCGGGAATTCGCGGAAACTGGCTGTCTGCGGGTCGATGGCACCGTCAAAGCTGCCGATGGCGACTTCGTAATCGTTGCGGGTGTCGATCACGGCGACATCCGGTGCCGCAATCAGGGCGTTCCAGTCGGCGGGCGCAACATAGTGGCCGGTTCCCGCAAGGGGGTCGACATCCGGCTGACCCATGGTCACGATTTCCTTTTTCAGCCGCACCTTCATCCGTGCAAAGGGACGCTGCTGCGCGGTTGAGACTTTCCATTCGAGCCCGTTGCAGCCGGGCAGGGCGCGGATCTGTTCGAGAACGGCCGCAACGCCCGAGTCCGGCCCGGCGATGGTGCCGTTGATTCCCTCGGGCGCCAGCAGCAGCGTACCGGTGACACGGTGCGACAGGCAGGCAGCGCGCAAAGGCGCCTGAAATGCGGCGGGGTTCTGGAACCGGGTGAAATGATACAGGGCGGCGACGGTGAACATGGCCGCGATGTACGCCTGCCACGGCGCCGGATCAAGAGCGTGAAGCCGCGCACTGTTGAGCCTGCCATCGCCACACCCTAGTCTGAGAGTGCATAGCCGGGAGTATTGCCATGTCCGCCCTGATCGTCATCGATGTCCAGAACGATTTCTGCTCCGGGGGTGCGCTGGCCGTGCCTGACGGAGATGCGGTGGTCGCGCCGATCAACGAACTGATGTCCGGGTTCGACGCCGTGATCCTGACGCAGGACTGGCATCCTGCAGGACACTCCTCGTTTGCCAGCCAGCACCCGGGCAAGGAACCGCTGGACAGCATCGAGATGCCCTACGGACCGCAGGTGCTGTGGCCCGATCACTGTATTCAGGGCACGCGGGGCGCCGCCTTTCACCCGGCACTGAATCTGGATCCTGCGGATCTGATCCTGAGGAAGGGGTATCGCAGGGACATCGACAGCTACTCGGCTTTTTTTGAGAACGACCATGCCACTCCGACCGGGCTTGATGGCTATCTGCGCAGCCGCGGGATCGACACTGTGACGCTGACCGGGCTCGCCTATGACTTTTGCGTCTTCTATTCGGCGATTGATGCCGCGCGGTTGGGCTACGATGTGACGGTTCTGAGTGCGGCGACGCGCGGCATCGACGTCGGCGGATCGCTAGCCGCGGCGCGGTCGGCGATGCAGGAAGCCGGGATCGAGCTGATCTGAGGCGTTTGCCACTTTGTTAACCTAACGCGGGGTACACCGGGCTGAACAGGTTTGGTGGACATCCCGCATGGCGCAGGCTCTTTCCAGTTCAGAAGCTCAGGTGACGGCTTTCGAGATGCGCCAGTCTCCCGAGGGACGCCTGGCCCGTTACGCCCGCGGGCGGGTCGCCTATTTCTGGGCACGGCAGTGGCTGACGCTGATCGGCGCGCTGTCCCTGGCGTTGCTGGAAACCGTTGCAACCGGTGTGGCGGTCGCCGCTCTAGCCCTTCTGGGCGAAGCTGTTGACTGCACGGCATTGCGCCAGGTGCCGCGCTGGCAGCGGCAGGGGCGCGGCTTTGCCCGGATCAGAGCGGTGACGACACTGACCGCCGGTTTCCAGGCGCTGACAATTTCCGGCTGTATCCTGGTCACGCTTGGCAATACCGCCGGAGTGGACGCCAGCTTTTTCGCCTTCGCGTTCCTCATTGCCGCCGCGATCAATGCCGGCGTGGTCATGCCCTATCACCCGCCAGCGGCCCGGACGCGGCTGGCGATCTACATGCTGGCCGGGGCCGGATATCTGGGGGCCGACGTCGCACTGGCCGGCGGGCTTGACCCGCACCACGGCTACGAAGTCATGGGCGTGCTGTTGATGGCCTACAGTGCGCGGATCTTTCTGCAACTGGTGGTCGATTCCGAACGTGCCCATGTGCGGTCGAGCCGTGACTTGCTGACGGGGGCCCGGGCGCTGGCGCAAAGCAATCAGGATCTTTTCGAAAGCCAGCGCGAAGCGCGCCAGCTGGCGCTGGTGGCCCGTCATGCCAATGACAGCGTGATCATGCAGGACAGCCGCGGAACAATTGTCTGGGTCAACGACGCCTTTGTTCAGACGACCGGATACAGCGCTGCCGAGGCTGTGGGCCAGTCCGTTGGCAGACTGCTCAACGGCGATGAAACCAGCGCAGAGACGGTCGCGGCGATCCGGGCGGCAGTGAAAGACGGCCGGCCGCTGCGCTCGGAGATCCTGAACTACGCCAAGGACGGGCGAAAGATCTGGGTTGAAACCAATATCGTTCCGATCAGCGACGACCGGGGGCTGACAGAGACCGTCATCGCGATCGAGCGCGACATCACCGATGCCAAGAGCCATGCACTTGAAATGACCCGCGCGACATCCCGCGCCAAAGAGGGCGCGCGCGCCAAGGCTGCATTTCTCGCCACCATGAGCCACGAGATCCGGACTCCGATGAATGGCATCATAGGAATGTCCGACCTGCTGTCTGAAACGGCGCTGGCCCCCCAGCAGCGCGAATATGTCAGCGCCATCCATACTTCGGCCGAAGCCTTGCTGCGCATCATCAACGACATCCTGGATTATTCCAAGCTCGATGCCGGCAAGATGGGCATGGCGGAAGATCCCTTCAACCTTGCCCGGTGCATCCGGATGTCGGCGGACCTGCTGCGTGGCTCCGCCCGGGACAAGGGGCTGTTCCTGGACATCTGCCACGATGGCCCGCTGCCGGACGTTGTCGTCGGTGACGAAGGCCGCGTGCGTCAGGTGCTGCTCAACCTGCTGGGAAATGCCATCAAATTCACCGACGCGGGGGGCGTAACCCTGCACGTGTCGGTCGAGAACAAGACGGCGTCCCATGTCCTGCGGATCACGGTATCGGACACCGGTATCGGAGTGCCTGCCGACCGGGCCGCGTGCATTTTCGACCAGTTTGAACAGGCGGATGTGGCCACCACACGCAAATATGGCGGCACCGGACTGGGCCTCGCCATCTCGCGGCAGCTGGCGCGACGCATGGGGGGAAATCTGGAATTGGCGCCAGGTGATGTCTCGGGGTCGGTGTTTGTGTTCACCTTCGAGGCCGGGACGCAGCAGAAACATGATCGTGCCGCACCCCGCCAGCCCGAAGGGACCGGCAGTCCGAACCTTGAAGGTACGAAGATATTGCTCGCCGAAGACAACCGCACCAACAGCCTGCTGATCGCCCGCTACCTGTCGGACCTCGAGATTACGCTGTGGTTTGCCGGAGATGGAGCCGAAGCGCTGGATCTGGTGGCGCAGCACCGGCCGGATATTGTGCTCATGGACATGTCGATGCCGGTGCTTGACGGTATCTCGGCAACGCAGGTGATCCGGCAGATGGACGGGCCGCAGCCACATATCATCGCCTTGACTGCCAATGCCTTTGATTCGGACCGCGCTGCCTGCCTGGCGGCGGGAATGGATGATTTTCTGCCCAAACCCGTCCGAAAGGCTGATCTTCTGGCGGCGCTGGCGCGCTGTTCCCGAGGCGATAAACCGCTTGGATCGCCCCCAAGGCTTCGCGTATCACGGAATGAGCAAGCAGAAGAGGCCGTGAATTGGACATCGCAACCCGCGTCTGGAACCACAAGTGGAAGATCGACCCGATCGTCCGGTCTCTGATCGACACCGATTTTTACAAGCTGCTGATGTGCCAGTCGGTGTTCCGCAACAAACCCGAAACCCAGGTGACGTTCAGCCTGATCAACCGGTCTACCCACATTCCGCTGGCCCGGTTGATCGACGAGGGCGAATTGCGCGAACAGCTGGATCACATCCGGTCCCTGTCGCTGCGGCGCGGTGAATCGACCTGGATGCGCGGCAACACCTTCTATGGAAAACGGCAGATGTTCCGCCCGGATTTCATGGACTGGTTCGAAAATCTGCGCCTGCCCCCCTATCATCTGGAGCGCGTCGGCGACCAGTACGAGCTGACCTTTGAGGGCAGCTGGCCCGAGGTGATGCTCTGGGAAATTCCGGCCCTCGCGGTTCTGATGGAGCTGCGTGGCCGTGCCGTGCTCAACACCATGGGACGGTTCGAGCTGCAGGTGCTTTACGCCCGTGCGATGACCAAGCTCTGGGAAAAGGTCGAACACCTGCGCACCGTTCCGGATCTGCGGATCGCGGACTTTGGAACCCGGCGGCGGCACTCGTTTCTGTGGCAGGACTGGTGCGTTCAGGCGATGCAGGAAGGTCTGGGCAAGGGCTTTGCCGGCACCTCGAACTGTCTCATCGCCAAGAACCGCGATATGGAGGCCATCGGCACCAACGCGCATGAACTGCCGATGGTCTATGCTGCGCTGGCCGAGGACGATGCCGCGCTGGCCAACGCCCCCTACGATGTTCTGGCGGACTGGCACGAAGAGCACGAAGGCAACCTGCGCATCATTCTGCCCGACACCTACGGAACCAACGGGTTTCTGCGCAATGCGCCCGACTGGCTGGCGGGCTGGACCGGCATCCGCATCGACAGCGGCGATCCGGCAACCGGTGCCGAAACCGCCATCCGCTGGTGGCAGGAACGCGGCGAGGATCCGCGCAGCAAGCTGGTGATCTTTTCCGACGGGCTGGACGAGGCCAAGATTGTCGAACTGCACAAGCAGTTCCTGGGCCGGGTGCGGGTCAGTTTCGGTTGGGGCACTCTGCTCACCAATGATTTCCGCGGGCTGACCGAGGGCGACCGGCTGGCGCCGTTCAGTCTGGTCTGCAAGGCGGTATCGGCCAACGGGCGTCCAACGGTCAAATTGTCGGACAACCCGAACAAGGCGATGGGCCCGCAGGACGAGATTGAGCGCTACAAACGGGTTTTTGATGTCGGGGCGCAGAAGCCGTTCGAGGTCGTGGTCTGAAGCTCAGCCGGAAAGGTGCGGACCATCCACCGGCGCGATGATCCTTTGCAGGGTCTCGGGGGGCGCACCGTCGATCCGCCGCAGCAGAATTTCCCCCATGGCACGCCCGGTCATTTCGACATCCTCAAAGATCGAGCGGAACTTGGGCCGCATCAGGTCGAACACCGGTGAGGCCTGCTTGATCAGCATATCCACCTGGTCTCCCGCCACCATCCCGGCATCGTCTATCGCCGCAAGAGCCGCCAGTGCCATGACCTCGCCGACGCAGACGATTCCGTCCGGCGGTGACTCCGAAAGCAGGAGGCTGGTCAGCTGGCGGGCAATTTCGGCCGGCGGGGTGTCGATGGTAAGGTTTTCAGGAATGATGTGATCGATTCCCGCTTCGCGCACCTCGGACAGGAAGCCGAATCGGAGATGCTGGGAAAAGGTGAATTGCGCCTGCGGCAGCACAATCATCAGGCGTTTGCGCCCCGCCTTCAGCAACCATTTAACCGCCTGACGGGCAAAGGCTTCGTTGTCGAAATCGACAAAGGCGTGCTGCGTGGTGAACTCGGTCCGCCCGTGGCTGACAAAGGGGAAATCCTTTTCCAGCAGCAGCCGCACCCGGGGGTCGAAACATTCGGTCCGCGACAACACGATGCCGTCGGCAAGGTTGTTGCGCAGGATGTTTTCGATGGCTGACACCCGGTCCGAATCAATGAAATCGGGGGTGATCGTGACCGAATACCCCGTGCCCTTGAGCGCGGCGGTGATGCCGTTCAGCAGCACATGGGTGAAGCCGAGATATTCGTGCCCGGGGTTGATCAGGAGCGAGATCACCTTGGTGCGCCCGGTGCGCAGTCTCTGCGCCGCGCGATCCGGCACATACCCCAGCGATTTCGCGGCTTTGGCGACGGTGTCCCGGGTCGACTGCGCGATCTTCGGATCGTTGGACAGTGCCCGCGACACCGTCGTGACCGCATAGCCTGTCGCCTGCGCAACCGTCTTCAGCGTAGGTTTTCCGACGGGGGGCGTGGGGTGCGGTTCCTTGCTCACTTGAGTGTCCATTTCCAATTGGTCAGATTCGAGGCACTGACTGCTTTATATCGTTACAACCAAAGCGCCGCTGTCAACGACTTTCATAAGCCACCGGTTTCAAAACGCTTTTATGCTGCGCGTGCGAACAAATTCTTTCATGTGAAAAAACCAGTTGACACACCCGGGATTTAAATCGTTACAATAGCGGCGGACGAGACATTATCGTACCTATCTGGGAGGATACCTATGACACTTATGAAACACCTCAAACTGTCTGCAGCCGTTCTGGCGCTGTCCGCAACCACGGCCGTGGCTGCGGACGTCGAGGTTCTGCACTGGTGGACGTCTGGCGGCGAAGCGGCTGCGCTGAACGTGCTCAAGGGCGACCTTGAAGCGCAGGGCATCGGCTGGATGGACATGCCGGTTGCCGGTGGCGGCGGCGAGGCGGCAATGACCGTTCTGCGGGCGCGGGTCACTTCGGGCAACGCACCGACCGCCGTGCAGATGCTGGGTTTTGACATCACCGACTGGGCCAAGGAAGGCGCGCTTGCCAACCTCAACGATGCTGCCGCGGAAAACGGCTGGGATGCCGTGGTTCCCGAGGCGCTGCAGAAGTTCGCCAAGTATGAAGGCAGCTGGGTGGCTGCGCCGGTCAACGTCCACTCCGTGAACTGGGTCTGGGCCAACAAGAAGCTGTTTGACGACAACAATCTTACCGTTCCCACCACCTGGGAAGAGTTCGAAGCGGTAATGGCGACCCTCAAAGAGGCGGGCGTGACGCCGATCGCGCAGGGCGGACAGCCCTGGCAGGAAGCCACGCTGTTTGACTCCGTCGTGATGTCGACCGGTGGACCCGAGTTCTACCAGAAGGCCCTGATCGACCTCGATCCCGAAGCGCTGGGCTCTGACACGATGAAGCAGGCGTTCGACCGTCTCGGCGCCATCCGCGCCAACGTCGACGACAACTTCTCGGGTCGTGACTGGAACCTTGCAACGGCGATGGTCATCAACGGCGAAGCGGGCATGCAGATCATGGGCGACTGGGCCAAGGGCGAATTCGTCGCTGCCGGCAAGGTCCCGGACGAGGATTTCCTCTGCTTCCGCTTCCCGGGCACCCAGGACCAGGTGATGTTCAACGCTGACCAGTTCGCCATGTTCGACCAGGGCGGCGTCGTTTCGGAAGAGCAGGCGGCGCTTGCCACGGCGATCATGTCTCCGACCTTCCAGTCCGCGTTCAACGTGGTCAAGGGATCGGTTCCCGCGCGTACCGATGTGCCTGACACCGACTTTGACGCCTGCGGCAAGAAGGGCATCGCGGATCTCGCGGCGGCATCCTCCTCGGGCAACCTGTTCGGGTCGCTGGCGCAGGGCTATGGCGCCCCGGCGTCGATCAAGAACGCTTACTATGACGTTGTGACGGCCTTCTTCAACGGTTCCTTCGACAGCCAGACGGCGGCCGAAGAACTGGTGACAGCCATCGAAATCGCGCAGTAACTGCGCACCGGGCTCTGGCGCCGCGCGCGCCAGAGCCCTCCCACTCTCCCCTGACAGACTGGACAGAGCCATGGCATCTGCACCGACGCAGGCGGATCTCAAAACCCGTTTGCAGACACTCATTCCGAAACTGGTGCTCTCGCCTTCGCTGGCGGTGATTTTCCTGTTCGTCTACGGTTTTATCATCTTCACGGTCTACCTGTCCTTTACGGACAGCCGCATTCTGCCCAGCTTCAACCTGGTTGGGTTCGAAAATTATTCCAAGCTGTTCCGGCTCTCGCACTGGACCACATCGATCACCAATCTGGGCATCTTTGCCGGGCTTTACATCGGTATCTCGACGCTGATCGGCCTCGGGCTCGCCACCTTTCTGGATCAGAAGATCCGTGGCGAAGGTCTGCTGCGCCCGATCTACCTGTATCCGATGGCCCTGTCCTTCATCGTGACCGGCACCGCGTGGAAGTGGTTCCTTGATCCCGGCATCGGGCTTGAACACACCATGCATCTCTGGGGCTGGGAAAGCTTCAGCTTTGATTGGATCAAGAATTCCGACTACGCGATCTACACCGTTGTGATCGCCGCCGTCTGGCAATCCAGCGGGTTTGTCATGGCGATGTTCCTGGCCGGCCTGCGGGGCATCGACAACGAAATCCTCAAGGCCGCGCAGATGGACGGCGCATCGAACTGGCAGATGTACCGCCGGATCATTCTGCCGCAACTGCGCCCGGCCTTCCTGTCAGCCTTTGTCATCCTGAGCCATCTTGCGGTCAAGAGTTATGACCTCGTCATCGCGCTGACCGGCGGCGGACCGGGGCGGGCGACAGAGCTGCCGGCGACGTTCATGTATTCCTACACCTTCACCCGCAACCAGATGGGCATCGGCGCCTCGTCTGCCGTCATCATGCTGATGACCATCGCGGCGATCATGGTGCCTTATCTTTACGCCGAACTGCGGGAGAAAAAATAATGTCTGTCGCAACTCAGGATACCGCCCTGCGGACGGGCCGGATCAGCCGCGCCTTCATCTACCTGTTCCTGTTGCTGATGGCGCTGTTTTATCTGCTGCCCTTTGCAATCATGGTGATCAACTCCCTGAAACCACTCTCGGAAATCACCGGCGGCAACATGATGTCGTTGCCGCGCGAATGGACCCTGGACGCCTGGCGTGCTGCCTGGTCAACCGCACAGATCGGCGTCGAGCCCACCGGCCTGAAACCCTATTTCTGGAATTCGATCAAGATGGTCGTGCCGGCCGTCGCCATTTCCACCGTGCTTGGCGCGCTGAACGGCTATGTGCTGACCAAGTGGCGGTTCCGCGGCGATACGATCCTGTTCGGACTGATGCTTTTTTCCTGCTTCATCCCGTTCCAGATCGTCCTGATCCCGATGGCACGTGTGCTGGGCCTCACCGGCCTTGCCGGAACGACCACCGGCCTGATCCTTGTGCATGTGGTCTATGGCATCGGCTTTTCGACACTTTATTTCCGCAACTACTATGCGGTGTTTCCGACCGAACTGGTGCGGGCGGCGATGATGGACGGCGCGGGCTTTTTCGGCATCTTCTGGCGCATTCTCATGCCGTCCTCGGGTCCGATCACCGTGGTCTGCATCATCTGGCAGTTCACCAACATCTGGAACGACTTCCTGTTCGGCGCCAGTTTCGCGGATTTCGACAGCCAACCGATCACCGTGGCGCTGAACAACCTCGTGAACTCCTCTACCGGGGTCAAAGAGTACAACGTCCACTTCGCAGGCGCGATCTATGCCGCCCTTCCGACACTGCTCGTCTACATCGTGGCAGGCCGGTACTTCGTGCGCGGACTGATGTCCGGCTCGGTCAAGGGGTGATGGCGATGAACCGCGCTCCGTCTCACGTTACTTCAACCGAAGGGTTGCCCTCATGAGCTTTCTCAAGATCGACAACGTCACCAAGTCCTACGGCGCGGTCGAGGTATTGCACCGCGTCGACATCGACGTGCAACAGGGCGAATTCCTTGTGCTCGTCGGTCCCTCGGGCTGCGGAAAGTCCACGCTGCTCAACATGATCGCAGGCCTCGAGGAGATTTCCTCGGGCACCATCTCGATCAAGGACAAGGCGATGAACGGGGTGCACCCGTCCAAGCGCAACATCGCGATGGTGTTCCAGTCCTACGCGCTCTATCCCAACATGACCGTTGGCAAGAACATCACCTTTGGCCTGGAGATGCACGGCGTCCCCAAGGAAGAGCGTGACCGTGCGATGGACAAGGTCGCCAACATGCTGCAAATCAAGCCGCTGCTCGACCGCAAGCCGGGCCAGCTGTCCGGTGGCCAGCGCCAGCGTGTCGCCATGGGGCGCGCATTGGTCCGCGATCCCGACGTCTTCCTGTTCGACGAGCCGCTGTCCAACCTTGATGCCAAGCTGCGCGTGGACATGCGCACCGAAATCAAGAAGCTGCACCAGCGCCTGGGCACCACGATTGTCTACGTCACCCACGACCAGATCGAGGCGATGACGCTGTCGACCCGCATCGCGGTGATGAACGGCGGCTACATCCAGCAACTTGGCACCCCCAAGGAGATCTACGATACCCCGAACAACATCTTTGTTGCGGCCTTCATGGGGTCGCCGTCGATGAACCTTCTGGATGCGGTGATCCGCATCAAGGGCGCAGATGCCGCCGCCGAAATCACCGACCATAACGGCCACCCGCTGACGCTGCCGCTGCCGTTGCCCGCATCGTCTCTGTCGGGCCGCGACGGCACAAAGGTCGTGCTCGGTATCCGCCCCGAAGCGATCACCGATCCCGACGGCGCCGACAAGTCCGCCAACACCGTCGTGCCGGTGCAGAACAAGGTCGACGTGACCGAACCCGCAGGGTCGGACACGTTCATCACCACCACAATGGCGGGCAAGGACGTGATCGGCCGGATGCGGGCCGACGCCCACGTCAACGCCGGGGACATCGCCGATCTGGCGATCAACATGGACAAGTCGGTGGTTTTCGACCCCAAGACCGAAAACCGGATCGCCTGAGTCCCTGACAGCCTCCGCCCACCGGACGTCTCTGTGCATCGCCCGCCACTCTTGGCGGGCGTTGTCGTTCCAGCCCGAGCGTGACCCGTTTCCCTTCTGTCGCCGTCACGATAGGTGTTGCTGCACCACCCGCAGGAGGGCGCAGGATGACACAGGAATACCCGGTCTACGGCCGCATTGATGGCCCGATCTTGATCATTGGTTTCGGATCCATCGGCAAGGGCACCTGGCCGCTGATCGAGCGGCACTTCGACTATGACGCCAGCAAGCTTACCGTGGTCGAACCCGACGCGGCGCAGGCAAATTTCCTGCGTCAGCACGGGCTGAAGCATTTGCCAACGGCGATCACCAAGGACAACTACCGCGCGGTTCTGGGTGCGATCTTCTGCGAAGGCAAAGGCTTCTGCGTCAATCTCTCGGTCGACACCTCGTCACTGGACCTGATGAGGTACTGCCGCGATCTGGGGGTGCTTTACATCGACACCGTGGTCGAACCCTGGGCCGGATTCTACTTTGACACCCAGAACAATGCGGACCGCACCAATTATGCGCTGCGCCAGAAGGTCCGTGACGAAAAGGCCGCCAACCCCGGCGGCCCCACGGCGGTCAGTTGCTGCGGCGCCAACCCCGGTATGGTGAGCTGGTTTGTAAAAGAGGCGCTGCTGACCCTGGCACGCGACACCGGCAGCGACGTCACCACCCCGAACGACCGCCAGGGCTGGGCAACGCTCATGCAGGATCTGGGTGTCAAAGGCGTGCACATCGCCGAACGCGACACCCAGGCGCGGCGGGTACCGCGCCCGCGCAACGTCTTTGTCAACACCTGGTCCGTCGAAGGGTTCATCTCGGAAGGTTTCCAGCCGGCCGAACTGGGGTGGGGCACGCATGAAACCTGGTTTCCGGAAAACGGGCATTCCCATGACACCGGCTGTCAGGCCGGCATCTGGCTGGACCGTCCCGGCGCGATCACCCGCGTGCACACCTGGTGTCCGACCCCGGGGCCGCAGTTCGGTTATCTCGTGACCCATAACGAGGCGATCTCGATTGCCGATTATTACACCGTCGGCGACGCCGCCGCTCCGGATTTTCGCCCCACCTGCCACTACGCCTATCACCCGTCGGATGACGCTGTCCTGTCCCTGCACGAGATGTTCGGGTCAGGTCGCCAGCAAAGCAGGCATCACATCCTGACCGAGGACGAGATCGTCGAGGGCATCGACGAGTTGGGCGTGCTGCTGTTCGGTCATGCGAAGAACGCCCTCTGGTACGGGTCGCGCCTGAGCAACGCCGAAACCCGCGATCTGGCCCCTTATCAGAATGCCACCGGGATGCAGGTCAGCTCCGCCGTGCTTGCCGGCATGGTCTGGGCCCTGGAAAACCCAAGGGCGGGGATCGTCGAGACGGACGAGATGGACCACGCGCGTTGTCTTGACGTGCAGCGCCCCTACCTTGGCCCGGTCGAGGCGCATTATACCGACTGGACCCCGCTTCAGGACCGCTGGGAGCATTTCCCCGAAGATATAGACGAATCCGACCCCTGGCAGTTCCGCAACGTGCTGGCCAGCTGAGCGGGCGGGCGCAGCCGAGCAGGTCCGGGCCTGTCCGCTGCCATCACAACCGGTTTCCGGCGCGCGGCATCAGAGCTGCCGCCACTTGCCGCTTTTCTTGCGCAACCCTGCCCGCTAAAGACATCCGGACAGGAGAACAAAGATGACACAGATCACTCCCCAGCCCGGGATCATGGAGATCGCCCTCTATCAGGGCGGCAAGGCGCATGTGGACGGGGTGTCCAACGTGGTCAAGCTCAGCTCGAATGAAAACCCGTTCGGGCCCAGCCCCGCCGCGATGGAGGCAGTCCGGCGGTCGGCCCACGAGTTGCACCGCTATCCCAACACCGACCACGCGTCCCTGCGGCAGGCGATTGCCGAGATCTATGGTCTGGAGGCAAGCCGCATCATCTGTGGCGTCGGCAGCGACGAGATCATCCATTTCCTGTGTCAGTGTTATGCGGGGCCGGGGGACGAAGTCGTGCATTCGGTCCACGGTTTCGGCATGTACCGCATCAGCGCCCTGGCCGCTGGCGCAACCCCGATCGAAGTCGCCGAAAGCGAGCGGGTGTCAGACGTCGATGCCTTTCTGGCCGGGTGCAGTGAGCGCACCAAACTGGTCTTTCTTGCCAACCCCAACAATCCCACCGGCACGATGATCGGCACGGCCGAGCTTGAGCGGCTGGCAGAGGGCATACCGCCGCAGGCCATTCTTGTGCTTGACGGTGCCTATGCCGATTATGTCGAGGGATACGACGGCGGCGCCAGACTGAGCGAGACACGCGACAACGTTGTGATGACCCGCACCTTTTCAAAACTTTACGGTCTGGGTGGCCTGCGCGTCGGCTGGGGCTACGGTCCGCAGGCGATTATTGACGTGCTCAACCGCATCCGTGGCCCGTTCAATCTGTCCAGCACGGCACTGGTGGCGGCCGAGGCGGCGGTCCGCGATCAGGCCTATGCCGAAAAATGTCGTGCGGAAAACACCCGGATGCGCGCCTGGCTGTCCGAAGCGCTGGCCGAACACGGCGTGCCGTCAGACACGTCGACCGCTAACTTTGTGCTTGCCCGTTTTGGCTCGCAGGACGAAGCCGAGGCCTGTGACCTCTACCTGCAAAGCCAGGGGCTGATCGTGCGCCGGGTCGGGTCCTACAAACTGCCCAACGCCCTGCGCATTACCGTCGGTGATGAATCCTCGTGCCGCCGCGTGGCCCATGCTGTGGGGCAGTTCAAGGCGGGTCAGCGATGACCGAGGTCTATCCCCGCGTCGCCCTGATCGGCCTTGGCCTGATTGCCTCGTCGATGTTCTGGGCGATGAAGCGCCGTGGCGTGGCGGGTCATGTCGCAGGCTACGCCCGCTCTGCTGCCACCCGCGACACCGCGCGGCGCATCGGTCTGTGTGACACGATCTGCGACAGCGCCGCCGAGGCGGTGAAGGACGCCGATCTTGTTGTTCTTGCCGTTCCGGTCGGGGCGATGGGGTCTGTTGCTGCCGAAATCGCCCCGCATCTGAAACCCGGCTGCACTGTCACCGACGTCGGTTCGGTCAAGAAGATGGTGATCGAAACCGTCTTGCCGCACCTGCCCGACACCGTGCACTTTGTTCCCGGACACCCGCTGGCGGGAACAGAGCATTCGGGCCCCGAGTCCGGTTTTGCCACGCTGTTCGACAACCGCTGGTGTCTGCTGGTCCCGGTCGAGGGCACCGCGCCCGAAGCCGTGGACACATTGACCGTCTACTGGAAAGCGCTCGGCGCCAATGTCGAGGTGATGGACGCCGAGCACCACGATCTGGTTCTGGCCGTGACCAGCCACACGCCCCACCTGATTGCCTACACCATGGTGGGGGTGGCAGATGATCTGCGCCGGGTCACGGACAGCGAAGTGATCAAGTATTCCGCCGCCGGTTTCCGCGACTTCACCCGCATCGCGGCGTCGGATCCGACGATGTGGCGCGACGTTTTCCTGAACAACAAGGAGGCCACGCTCGAGATCCTTGGCCGCTTTACCGAAGAGCTCTTTGCCCTGCAACGCGCCATCCGCACCGGTGACGGCGATCACCTGCACGCCTATTTTACCCGGACGCGCGCCATTCGCCGTGGTATCATTCAGGCTGGACAGGACACGGATGCCCCGGACTTTGGGCGCGCAAAGACGGAGAGATAATGCGGTTTATTATCAATGCCTTGTTAGTTATCGCGCTTGCCACTCCCGCCGTCGCTCAGGCCCCCAAAAATTCACTCCGCCCGGTTGCTCGACTGTTGGCGCTGACGGCCGCGACCCCGCAGTTGGCGCCGTACCGCCAATCTGACCGCCTGTCGGCAAAAAGCCGCCCAGCCGCGCGACCCGAAATATTCGAGGCCGCTCTGGCTGCCAGGCTGTTCGCACGCATGTCGCGGCTTGAACCGGTCGAACGTGCCGAACCGCTGGCCGCGCTGGAGCAGGTCCGCGCCTTTGCCGAGGCATCACCTCTGGCGATCCGTCAGGCCCTGCGCCCCTCTCTGCGCCCGGGCGCCATCGTGCGCAAGGCCATGGCCCAGCGTCAGGAAGAGGCGCGCGGCGCGGTGTGTGGCGACCCCAGGCTTCAGGGCGAAAAGGTCGGTTTTGTGCCCGGGCGGATCAGTGGCTGCGGCATCAAGGACGCGGTCAAGCTGCGGTCGGTCAGCGGCATAGCGTTGAGCCAGCAGGCGACGATCGACTGCACCACTGCAAAGACGCTCAAGCGCTGGGTCGACACGGCGCTGGCCCCTGCGGTGGGATCACGCGGCGGTGGCGTGGCACGGATCAATGTCGCGGCGCACTATGCCTGCCGGTCGCGCAACAACCAGAGCGGCGCCAAGATTTCCGAGCATGGCAAGGGCCGGGCGATCGACATTTCCGGTGTCCGGCTGCGCGACGGCACCGAGATCACCGTTCTGGACGGCTGGGACAACGGCAGGGACGGTACCTTGCTCAAGAAACTGCATCGCGCGGCCTGCGGGCCTTTTGGCACTGTGCTTGGTCCGGGGTCAGACGGCTTCCACCGTGACCATTTCCATTTTGACACAGCACGACACCGCAACGGATCCTACTGCCGCTGAGCCGCGCTTGACAGTTCCACCCAACAGTCCGAAGAACGGTCAAGGGTGCCATTCTGCGCCAGAAATCACATGAGGTGAGCAAGGCCGTGCGGCACCGGCTCAGAACCCTTGCCATGAATTCATGGTAGCTTACAGAAACATCGACCCACAGCCCGGGGCGCTGTCGCGGCGTGCGATGTTGGGATATATCACACTGGCGCTGGCGCTCGGGACGGCAGGCGGTGTGCTGTTCAATGCCATCGGTGCGCCGCTGCCCTGGATGCTGGGGCCGATGATCTTCAACACCATCGCCGCCGTGCTGGGCGCGCCGATCCGGCCACCGATGCTGGTGCGTCCCTATGTGGTTGTGGTGATTGGCGTGATGCTCGGCGCGGGCTTCAGGCCCGAGGTCGTCTCGCAGGCCGGAGACTGGCTGGTGTCGTTCAGTTTTCTGGCTCTCTACCTCGCCGTGTCCTGTGTGCTGGTTGTGCCATTCTACCGCCGGTTTGGCGGCTTTGACGCGGTCACCGCATTTTTTGCGGGCATGCCCGGCGGACTGAACGAGATGATCCTCATCGGACGCGATTATGGCGGGGACGATGCCAGAATTGCGCTGGCCCACGCGGCACGCATCGTGGTTGTGGTCTCGCTGGTGGCGGTCTGGTTTCGTCTGATCGCCGGCCATGATCTGGGGGACCGGTCGCAATTCGGGGTCGGCTTTGCCGAGATCCCGCTGCAGGATCTGGGGGTTCTGCTGCTCTGCGGTGTCCTCGGGTATTATGTCGGCCCGCTGCTGCGCCTTCCGGCGCCGACGCTGATCGGTCCGATGCTGGTCAGCGCGGTGGCGCATCTGTCCGGGATTGCCGACTATCCGCCGCCGTCGGAACTGGTCGTGCTGGCGCAGGTGATCCTTGGCACCATCATCGGCTGCCGGTTTGTCGGGGCCAGGGCGGGACAGATCGCGCACGCATTGCTGCTCAGCCTTGGGGCGACACTCATCATGCTGACGGTCACGGTGGTTTTCGCCGTGGCGTTCCATACGCTGTTTGGCCAGACCATCGAACAGGTTCTGCTTGCCTACTCTCCCGGCGGACTGGCGGAGATGAGCCTTGTCGCGCTCGCCATGCACGCCGAGGTTGCTTATGTCGCCAGCCATCACGTGGTGCGGATCACGCTGGTGATCCTGTTTGCACCGCTGGTGTTCCGCTGGCTGCGGGCGAGGAGCGATCATCGCTAAAGCTGCGGCCCGTCCGCTTTGACCGACGCCTTGGGAGCGATGACGCCAAAGAGGCATGTCGGCTCTAAGGGGTTGATTGTGAACGGATGATTTAACAAAACCTTAAATGCGGAGCGGCATTTGGAAACGGTTTCCGGCCACAGCCCGCATTGCCTGACAGACTGTCTACATTGTGGCGGAAATATGGCAATCTGCTTGCTCCTGCCGAAAAGCTGCCACATTCTGCCCTTCAGGGTCGTCTGAGCCCGTCAACTGGAAGGTGCCGATGCGGCTTTTGTTCTTTGCGTTTCTGATTGTTGTGGCTTGGCCGTTTGCGCTGGATATGGCGATGTCCAAGCACCACGACGCGCCGTCCAACCTTCGGTTGCGCGACAAGCTGATCTCCTATGTCGCCTGGGCGCGCATCGATCCCGAAGCACAGCTTGCGTCGCTCGAGACACCGCTCCAGGTCTTGGTGGATGGGTGCCGGCTTCAGAAGAACGCGGCCTATGGGCTGCCGCCGCGCGCGAAGGGCAGTCACTACATGTTTATCCGGGGACCGATACTGACGGTTTGATCTGATGGATTGAATCGTCAAAACGGCGCGTGGGGGCACGCGGGACGGAGGCGGGGCAGGGGGCTGTCCCGCCTCAGTTGTTTGTTATCAGCGCCCGCAGCATGGCGGTGGCACTGTCCGACGACCAGTCCGCATCGCCCTGAAGCCGCCCGACTTCTTGTCCCTCGGGGTTCAGAATAACGGTGATCGGCAGACCCAAAACCCCCATTTCCCGCGCCAGCGCCGATTTGGGGTCGCGATGCAGCGGCAGGTTGGTCACACCGATCTCGGCATAGAAATTTTCCATCGCCATCGGGGGATTGCGCCCGGTGGCGATGGTCACAACCTCAAAACTCTCGCCGCCCAGTTCGGTCTGCAATGCTGCCAGCATTGGCATTTCCTTGCGGCAGGGCGCGCACCAGGTTGCCCAGAAATTCAGCAGGACCCACTTGCCGTGATAGTTGGCCAGCGTCAGGGGGGTGTCGTCGAAGGTGATGAATTCCGACGTGCCCGCTGCCCTGGGTTCGGAATGGAAGTTCATCTTCTTCATGTCGCCGTCGCGCAGCGCGGATGCGGTGTTGATGTCGGCAAGGGCCGGGTTTGCAAGCAGGGCAAGGCCGGTATAGACGAACGCGTAAAGAAACCGTTTCATTTTGCCTCCGAAGGGCTTTGCAGATGTCTGACACAACCTCGAACCAGATGTGGGGCGGCCGCTTTGCCGCGGGACCGGATGCGATCATGGAGGCGATCAATGCCTCGATCGGATTCGACCAGCGGATGGCGGCACAGGATATTGCCGGATCTCGGGCCCATGCCGCGATGCTGGGCGCGACGGGCATCGTCAGTCCTAGCGACGTCGAGGCCATTCGAAAAGGCCTTCTCACGGTGTTGTCAGAGATCGAGGCCGGCACCTTCGTTTTTTCCACCGCGCTCGAAGACATTCACATGAACGTCGAATCCCGCCTGACCGAAGTGATCGGCACCCCGGCGGGCCGTCTGCACACGGCGCGGTCGCGCAACGATCAGGTGGCCACTGATTTCCGTCTCTGGGTGCGCGATCAGCTGGACGCTGCCGAGGCGGGCCTTGTCGCGCTGATGAAGGCACTGCTGACTCAGGCCGAGGCAGGTGCTGACTGGGTGATGCCGGGGTTCACCCATTTGCAGACCGCGCAACCGGTCACCTGGGGGCATCACATGATGGCCTATGTCGAAATGTTCGCGCGCGATCTGTCGCGGGTGCGGGATGCACGGGCGCGGATGAATGAATCGCCGCTAGGCGCCGCTGCGCTGGCCGGCACCTCGTTCCCCATTGACCGCCACATGACTGCCGAGGCGCTGGGCTTTGACCGCCCGATGGCCAATTCGCTGGACGCCGTGTCTGACCGGGATTTCGCGCTGGAGTTCCTGAGCGTGGCCTCGATCTGCGCCATGCACCTGAGCCGCTTTGCCGAGGAACTGGTGATCTGGTCTTCGGCGCAGTTTCGGTTCGTGACCCTGTCCGACCGGTTCTCGACCGGCTCGAGCATCATGCCGCAAAAGAAGAACCCCGACGCGGCAGAGCTGATCCGTGCCAAGATCGGCCGGATCTTCGGCGCCAACGTGGCGCTGATGATGGTGATGAAAGGGCTGCCACTGGCCTATTCCAAGGACATGCAGGAAGACAAGGAACAGGTCTTTGACGCCGCCGACAACCTGATGCTGGCGCTGGCGGCGATGGAGGGCATGGTAAAGGACATGTCCGCCAACCGCGATGCGCTGGAACGCGCGGCGGCCAGCGGCTTTTCCACGGCCACGGATCTTGCGGATTGGCTTGTGCGCGTTCTCGACCTACCTTTCCGTCAGGCGCATCACGTGACCGGCGCACTGGTGGCTCTGGCCGAGACCAAGGGCTGCGATCTGCCGGACCTCGCTCTTGAGGACCTGCAGGGCGTGCACGCGGGCATCACCGAGGCGGTGTTCGAGGTGCTGGGCGTGCACAACTCTGTCGCGTCGCGTCTGAGTTACGGGGGCACCGCGCCGATGCGCGTGCGCGAACAGGTGGCCCGCTGGCAGGAGACGTTGGGATGAGGATTGCAGCGATACTTGGGGTTCTGGCACTGGCGGGCTGTGGTGCCGATGGTGACCCGATCCGCCCGTCGTACACCGCAAGCCTGAGCGGTGGCAGCAACGGTGTGACGCTGGGCGGCGGGGTCGGCCTGCGCAAGGGGCCGTTCTCGCTCGGGCTCGGGTTCTGACTTTGCGGTTGCGCCATCTCTGGCTGGCTCTGGCCGTCTGGGGTACGGTGCATCCGATGTACTGGTTCGTGACCTTCCTGCGCCAGAATGGCTGGGACGCGGCTGCCCTGATCGACGCGTGGCATGTCAACGCGTCGTCGACCGGTCTGGTCTGGGACCTGACGATCGCAGCCGTTGTGCTGACGCTGTGGATCCTGTCCGAAGTGGCGGTGCGGCGGAACTGGCTGGCGCTGGTCTGCATTCCGGCGATCTTTGGAATCGGGGTCAGCTGCGGCCTGCCGCTTTATCTGTATTTCCGCTCGCGCCCGGTCGGCTGAGCCGGGGGAGCTGCCCCTGACTGCACAGTGGGCGCGGGCTCCCCGGGAATTTCATGTCCCGGAGAAGTCAGCTGCAGATCCGGGGTTTCAGCGCAGTTCCAGCGACACCCGGTCCGACGCGCCGGTGGCGTCGATCACCGACAGGATGGTGAAACCGGGCCCTCCGGTGGGAATCAGCAGGTCGGACCGGCGCCGGTTGGCGGCGACGACAGCGCCGTCGCGCAGGACCGTGAAGGGCGCCGTGCCATCGCGCAATTTCAGGGGAATGCCGAGGGAGTTGGCCTCGAGCAAGGCGCCGTCCGGGGGAAAGCGGATCGACAGTTTCGCGGCGCGGCCTTGTGGCCCACCGAACCGTTGCAGCGGCAAGGGCAGTGCGCCATTGGCGACCATCAGCGTATCGGCGGGTGGTGCCGGCAGCGGCACCGGCCGGGGGCGGACCCGGCCCAGCACCTCGAACAGCAGCGGCGCGGCGGCGTCGGCCCCAAAGGCACCGGGCACCGGTGTGCCGTCCGGCCGGCCGATCCAGACTCCGGCCACATAGCGGCCATCATAGCCCAGGGCCCAGGCATCGCGATGGCCGTAGGACGTGCCGGTCTTGAACGCCACCCGCCCGCGTGGCCCGGCGTTCGCCGGGGGCGGGATCCCGGCGAGGATGTGCCCGACCTGCCAGGCGGCGCGCGGACCAAGAACCTGGTTGCCGGCGACCGGCGCCGCGCCGCTCCAGCGCAGAGGTGTGGCGCGCCCGCCCTGGGCCAGCATGGCATAGGTCTGCACCAGGTCCTGCAGGCTGAGCCCGACGCCGCCGAGGCTGACCGCCAGGCCCGGCACGCCGGAGGGCAGTTGCGGGCTCGCACCGGCGCGGCGCAGGGCATCCATCACATGCGCGGGCCCCAGCGCTTCGGTCAGGCGCACCACGGGAATATTGAGCGAGAGTTGCAGCGCTTCGCTGACGCGCACCTCGCCGCGGAACAGCCTGTCAAAGTTCTGTGGCGCATAGGTGCCGAACTGCACCGGCGTGTCCGGGATCAGCGTCTCGGGATGTGCCAGACCACGGTCAAAAGCCAACCCGTAGACCAGTGGCTTCAGCGTCGAGCCGGGCGAGCGCAGCGCCTGCGTCATGTCGACAAACCCCTGGCCGGGAGTGGCGGCGTAGTCGGGTGAGCCGACCGAGGCAAGGATCTCACCCGTTGTGTGATCCGCCACCAGCAACGCCAGCGACAGGCGGGCATCCCGACCCGCCATATGTCGCCGCGCCAGATCCTCCAGCTGGCTTTGCAGGTCACGATCCAGCGTCGTGATCACCCGAGCGCCCCCCAGTGACAACGCCCGGTCGGCCAGATGCGGCGCAAGCTGTGGCACCGCGCGGCGCATTGTGGGACCAGGGTCGCGGCGTGCGGCCTGCACCGCCTCTGCGCTCAGCACTCCGGCGCGGGCCATGCGCGCAAGCACCCGGTCGCGGGCAGTGCGCGCGGCGTCGGGAAAGCGGTCCGGGCGGCGGGATTCCGGTGCCTGCGGCAGGGCAACCAGCAGAGCGGCCTCTGCCGGAGTGAGGCGGCGCGGTTCCTTGCCGAAATACGCCAGTGTGGCCGCCCGCAGACCTTCGATGTTGCCGCCATAGGGTGCCAGATGCAGGTAGAGCGACAGGATCCGGCCCTTGTCGAGCTGTCGTTCCAGCGCCAGCGCCACCCGGGCCTGTCTGAGTTTGCCAGTCCATGACCCGGTGCCGCTGTCCTCAAGCAGGCGTGCCACCTGCATGCTCAGGGTCGAACCGCCGGACAGGATTTCTCCCTGCAACAGGGCCTGAAGCCCGGCCCGCAGAATGGCGCGGGGGTCCAGTCCGTTGTGTGTGGGGAACCGTCTGTCCTCGTAGGCCAGCAGCATGGTGACAAACAGCGGATCGACGGCCTCGGCCGAGACCTGCATCCGCCAGCGACCGTCTTCTACGGTATAGGCGCGCAGCAGCGCGCCGTTGCGGTCGCGCACCTCGGGAGAGGTGGCGATCACCAGCGGCGGCAGTCCGGTGGTGTCGATCCAGGTGTCGATCCCGTCACGCAGTGCCGCGCCGGACCACAGGGCCAGAAACAACGCCGAAAGGCCGTGCCTAAGGCGCATGCTGCACCTCCCACAGCCCGGGATAATGGGTGACAAAGCCGTGTTCGTTCACCCGCAGCTGTGTGGCATGGCCGGTCTGTTCGGCGTGGTACTGGACGATGTGTCCACGCTGGCGGGTGTAGGTCTGGTCCAGCGGCTCGACCGCGCCGGTCGGCACCCGCAGCCAGGCAGCCCGGCAGGGCAGCCGCCCGATCTGCGGCAGGCGGCGCAGCGGCATGAGGTTGGTTGCCGGGGTGAACCCGAGGTCGATGTCGGTGGCCCCGGCGACCTGAGGTTGCAGAATGCCGTTGACCTGCCACGCCGCCCCGGTGCGCACCACCCGCAGGGCAACCCGGGTTTCGCCATGGGTGCCGGTGATGTCGGCACTGTTGGTGGTCCAGTCCGGGCCGCAGCGGATCACATAGTCCAGAGCCGCCCAGCCCAGGTCGTCGTGAAACCGCGCATGGCCGACCAGCATCCAGCCGCCATCCAGATGGGTCAGGGCGCAGTTGTCTTCGCCACCGCGGTCCAGCGCACGCCAGCGCATCCGGCTGATCACTGTACCGCTCATTCCGTCCCCCTCATTCGGCAATGTCCAGCGTACCGGTTCCGGTCCAGGCGCGATATTGCGGGCGATACATGTCCTCGACCGATGCCGCGGGATGGTGAAAACGACCCGGAGACACGGCGCGCACGACATAGGCAAGCTGGAACGGCTCGGCCGACTGCCAGTCGACGGCCGCAAGGAAGCGGTCGGCACGGAACTCGACAGTGCGGGTCTCTGCCGGTTCCAGCCAGCCCAACGCCCGGATGTCGCCTGCCCGCAACAGGTTCGGGTTGTCGATCTCGAAGCCTGCGGGCAACGGATCGTTCAGCATCAGCCGGGCGCCACCGTCCTCGGCCGGACGCACGGTCAGCACTGTCACCAGCCGGTCGCCGGGTGTGACCGGGCCGGACAGCGGATCGCCCTGCATTGTGTAGTAGGCCCGTTCGATCGCGTAGCCATAGCCGCCCGCCGGGGCGGGCAGATCGGGGACACCCAGGGTGGTCAGGGTAATGTCGGTTGGCGCGTCCGAGGCATTTCTGATGTCCTGCGGCTGGATTGTGTCACCGGACAGCCGCCGGATGAAGGGTCCGGCCACCGGCGCGCCGTCGACGGTCAGCCCCGCCACTGACGGGTCCTGCACAAGCGCGTGCGCCGCCAGCAGGGACCAGCTCTGCTCCTGGGTCGAAAGCGGACGGTCCGCCGCCGCGAGTTGCGCCGCCAGCGCGTCTCGGTTGACCGCCGTGCTTCCGGATTCGGCCGCCAGAGCCAGCAGACCGGCGGCATCGCGCAATGCAGTGCCGTAATCGGTGCGGTAGACCTGTGTGTCCGGGCGGGAGTCACCCGACAGCCGTTGTGCGGCTTTTGCGAACAGGAGATCGGCGCGGGTCTGATCGCCATAGCTGGCCAGCGCCGCGCCCATCTGCGCCAGCGCCAGCGGGGTGGCAAAATCATCCGCCTTGGTATCGCCATAATAGCGCAGATCGCCCATCACCGCCTGCCCCTCGCGGGCCAGTACCATCAATGCATAGGCGATGTCCTCGCCGCCCTGATCGAAATCTGCGGCGTAGGAGATGCGGTTGCGCAGATTGTCCAGAGCCGCTGCGAAGGCAATGTCGGCCACGTCGTGACCCGCACTCCGTGCCCGACTCAAGAAGTCGGTGACATAGGCATCCAGCCAGAAGTCGCCGGACTCGGCGGCCCACAGGCCAAAGGCGCCGTTCGCGGCCTGTCGCGTCAGGATTCTGGTGATCGCCTGCTCGATGCGGCTGCCCAGCGTCGCGGTTGTGCCCAGACCCATCGCCTCGGCCAGGTCGGACAGATACAGCAGCGGCAGGGCCTGCGAGGTCACCTGTTCGGTGCAGCCATAGGGATAGCGGTCCAGCGATGCCAGCAGACCCGGAGCGTCGAACCGCGCCAGCGGCCCGGCGGACAACAGCGCCGTCGCGGTATCGCGGCGCAGCCCGTCGAAGACATCGCCGTTCAGCACGAAGGTCTGCCCCGGGGCGAGCGAAAACCGCCGGGTTGTCGCCACCGGGGGGTCGTTTGCCCGCACACCCAGGACAAGGGTTTTGACCAGCTGCGTGCCGTCGGGTGTGGTCAGGGCCACCCGGATGGTATGGTCGCCGACGTCCGGGGCGGTAAGCGGCACCTGCAGTCGCGCCGTGCCCTGTTGTGTGACGTCCACCCGGGCGGGGAGCGCAGCCGCGTCCAGCGTCAGGCCCGGGGCTGTGATCTCCAGTTCCATTGGTCCGGTCGGCCCCTTGGCATGGACGATCTCCAGCAACAGCCGCGAGCTGTCGCCGGGCGCCATGAACCGCGGCAAGCTGGCGTTGACCACCACCGGGTCGCGCACCAGTACTTCCCGGCTGGACTGACCGACAGCCGTGGGGGACCAGGCGACCGCCATCAGCCGCACCGTGCCGTTGAACTCCGGGATGTCGAAACGGATCTCTGCGCGCCCGTCCGCAACGGCAACCGGCCCCGAGAAAAAGGCCACCAGCTGCTCGGTGGGTGGCGGACTTTGCAGCCGCATCTGCGCCGAAGCATCGCCGCCTGACCTGACCTCTCCCATTGCGCCATTCATTCCGTCGATCAGCCGCCCGTACAGGTCACGGATTTCGACCCCAAGCCGCCGCTGGCCAAAGTAGTGCGCCGACGGATCGGGTGACTTGAACCCGGTGAGGTTCAGAATGCCCAGATCGACAGCCGCCAGCGTCACATAGGCCTCCTGTCCCGGCTGAAGACCATCCACGAGGACCGAGGCCTTCAGTGGCGCGCGCGGCGCCGACTCGTCGGCGGTTTCAATCGACACTTCCAGCTTGCGCGCGCCCGGATCGATCAAGGCATGTGCCAGGCCCAGACTGCGTGCCGGGTTCTGTCCCGCCGCCACATCCATGGGCCGGATCACCTGCGCCGTGACATAGGCGCCGGCGCCCCATTCGTCGGTCACCGGAAGCCGGATCAGGTTTTCGCCCTCCACCACTTCGACAGCCTGCATCGCGATGACATGGTTGCTCAGCACCGATACCAGCGCATGACCGGCATAGCGCGGCACAATGCGCAGGGTTGCCGTCTCCCCCGGCCGATACCCGGGCTTGTCCAGCGACAGGTCCAGCGTGTCGGGCGTCGCGGCGGCATCGGCGGGGGCATACCAACCCGCATCAAACCCGACGGACGTGGCAACGTGGCCGCCGTCCAGACTCTCGACCAGCAATTCGTACTGCCCCCAGTCAACCGCCTGTGCCAGCGCCACTGGCGCCGCTCCGAGAGTGACTTTGCCCGATGCGACCTGGGTCCGGGTTGTGACGGGTTCCCAGTTCCAGTTGCCGTACAGCTGATACCATTGATACCGGGTCTCGACCCGGTTCAGCGTCCATTGTGCCTGCATTGCCACCGGGGTCAGGTCCGGGCCGATGGCCTGCACCATGAACTGCGCTTCGGCGCCATTGGGCACCACCTGGTCGAACAGCGGACGGATGCCGATCATCGGCTGCAGGGGCGCAAGCGGACGGGTGAGGCTGCGTTCCACCGGGCGGCCCGAGCCTTCGGACAGCCGCAGGATGATTTCGGCACTGTAGGGACGACCCGCGGTAATGTCTGCTGCGTCGGGCAGGGGCAGGGCGATCTGCGCCGCACCCTGTACATCGGTGCGCAGATCCCCGGGCAGGCTGCGGGTCTGAATGTCGCTGTCGGCGTCATGCAGGCCAAACCGGTAGCCGGGAAAGGCCTCCAGAGTGTCGCGGGCCGACAGCCGCACCTCGCCCTCGATCGGCAGATCCGCACCCGGCGCACCGAACAGATACCGCGCAGAGACTTCAAGCGGCGGTGGCGCGGCAGAACGGATCGCGCCCTCGGGCAGGGTCAGATCAAAGTCGATGCGTTCGGGAACAAAATCTTCGACCAGCAGGGTCCGGTCGGCCAGGGCGGGGGCGGTGACATCGCCATGGACCGCAAGGTGCCAGGTGCCGCGCGGCACCGAGGCCGCCAGCGGCAGGCTGAACACATGCCCGCCGGCCACACCACGGGCGGACAGGGTACGGGAATGTTCGACGCCGTCGGGTCGGGTCAGGATCGCGGTCACCGGCAGACCGTCGATGGCCCGCAGATCGGAATCCCGCAGCAGCGAGGTGGCGTGAACAACATCTCCGGCCCGGTAGGCCCCGCGGTCGGTGGTGAGAAAGGCGTCGATCGGCCCCGCCGGTTCGCGCCCCTCGACGCCACGGTCTGACAGGTCGAAAGCCGGATCGCTCAGTGACAGGAAGGCGAGGTCCCTGTCCCCGTCGCGCACCACGACAAGCGCGGGCGCGGCGCCGTCGGTGCCACGGGCAAGGCCGGGATCAAACCGGGCCATGCCGTCGGTGTCGGTCTGCGCCACGGCCAGTTCGCGGTTGGACCGCGACACCAGCGTCACTGTCAGTCCGGCCAGGGGCCGGGCATCCGCCAGGCTGCGGGCAAAAACATGCAAGCCGTCCGCACCGGACAGGGTGGCCAGACCGATGTCGCTCAGCACGAACCACTGGGTCGCGCCCGGATCCTCGTAGGGATCCGCACCCTTTATGCGCGCGCTCAGCGCATAGATGCCGGGGTCCTGGTCCCGCAGAACCGCGCCCAGCGGCAACCGGGTCGTCATATCGGCATTCAGACTGTTCTCGACCTCTCCGACGCCGGTCCAGATCTCTTCGGCCAGATCGCGCTGAAAGAAATCCAGCTCGTATTGCCCCAGCGGACGGCCAAAATAGGTGTCCTGCATCGTCCGGACCAGATTGCGGTCACTGACCCGCGACAGGGTCAGAAGCACGGAGTCAAGGTTCACCGTCTCGATCGGCAATCCGGCATCGGCCGAACGTGGCAGCACATAGGCGCGGCCGGGAAAGCGGACCGAAGGGCTGCGGTCACGCACGTACAGCGTCACCGGAACGTCGCGGGTCAGGGCGTCTCCCTCGGCCGAGGGCAGGCCGGCGCGGAAGGTCAGGGCGTAGCGCTCTCCGTGCGCGACACCGTCAATGCAGATCTGCCGCTCGGAAGGCTGCACCACCAGTCGCGGATCCGGAAGGCGCACAAACGGCGCGTAGTCGAGTCCGGCCTGAACCAGCGGCTCCGAGAACTCGGCGCAGATCCGCGGCGCGGCACTGTCCGCCGCGACGGTCGTTTCCACGATCCGGAAGCCGTATTTGCCGATGGCCTCGTCCAGCAAAGCGGTCACGTCGGCGCGCGGCTGCAGGCTTTCGGCCAGTCGCAGCGCCGGTATCATCTCGCGACCCCGCTCCAACGGCTCCAGCGTCCGGGCCAGGGCCACCAGCGCACTGACCCGGGCGGCGGTGGTTTCGGCCCGCAGATAGGCGTTGACCGCTGCCAGTTCCGCCCGGAGGCGCAGCTCGTGCCCGTCTCCGCTTTCGGTCCCGTCGGCGAGGCTTCCGGCCAGATGCGCATATTCCAGCCAGTGATCGGGCGCATCGCTTTGAGCCAGCGCGGCGCCGATCCAGTTCATCGCATCCCGGATGTTGCCCTGCGCCGCCTGATCCCGCGCCGCCTGCAAAAGCTGTTCGACGCTCCATTCGCCCCCGGCATGGCGCGCCGCCAGCGCGTCGGCCTCGGCACGGGCCTGGATCAGATCGGCGGCCTCCAGAAATGCCAGATCCTGCGCCCGCAATGCCGCTTGCGACAGCACCGTTGACGATGTGGGCAACACCTGAGCCGAGACAGCGCCGTCATAGGGCTGGCGGTCGCGAACGGTGGATTTGGGAAAACAGGCGCGCGACCGGCTGTTGAAGGTAAAGGCGTTGCAGCCTGCGTCGTTCAGGCAAACCCTCTGGCAGGCGTCCAGCGTGGTGTCGAACAGAGGTTGCAGGTCAGCCCCGTAGAAGTCCACGTCCCGGGTCATCACCAGCCGCCGCTCGGGAACCGGATCCTGTGCGATCGCGGGCGCAGGACCCATCATCACAAGCATGAGGGCTGTAAGGACGCGACGCATGAAAATCCTCCCGGAACAATCAGCGTATGGTGGCATGGCAGCCAAGGCCCGCGCAACGATTCCCGCCGGGCCGGCTTAAACACTTATTCACCCTGTCCGCGCAAAAGTGCGCCTATGTGGCGGAGAGTGGCATGAGTCTGGCGCAGAAACTGGCCGAGGAACGGCGCGCGCGACTGGCGGCGGAGCGGCTGCTTGAACTCAAGCAGGCCGAGCTGTTTTCCGCCAACCGCAAACTGGGGCACCATGCCCGCAAACTCAGCCACGAAATCACCGAAACCCGCGCCGAGGTGGCGAATGTGCGGGACGAGAACACGCGGGTCAAAACCGAACTGGGCGAGGCGTTCCAGAAGATCGAAGTGGTCGAGGGGCAGCTTTGGAAGGCGCTGCGCTCGGTCCGCGACGGATTTGCCCTGTTCAATGCCGATGGACTGTTGGAAATTGCCAACCCCCCATACCTTGCGTTGTTCGAGGGGCTGGACACGATCGCCCCGGGTGCCAGCTATCCGCATATCGTCGACATGATGATCGAAGAAGGCATCGCGGATCTGCAGGGGGCGTCACCCCGCGACTGGCGGGACCGCATGTTGGCACGCTGGCAGATGGAGGTGATCCCGCCGGTGACAATCCGTCTGTGGTCCGGACAGTTCCTGAAAATCCAGGACCGGCGTACCCCGGATGGCGGCATTGTGAGCCTTGCGCTGGACATCACCGAACTGATGCGCATGTGGTCGGCGGTCGAAGAACTGCCCGACGGCTTTGTGATCTACGATTCCGATGACCGGCTGTTGATGTGCAATGCCCCCTATCGTGCCATGTACGAGGCGAGCGCCGAAGCCATGATCCCCGGCACCACATTCGAGGAAATCCTGCGTTTCGGTCTGGCCAATGGCCAATATGCCGATGCGCTGGGCCGCGAGGAGTCGTGGCTGGAAGAGCGGATGGACATGCACCGCAGAACCTCGGTCGAACACGAACAGCGCCTCAGCGACGGCCGGTGGCTGCGCGTCTACGAGAAAGAAACCACTGATGGCGGTCGGGTCGGGCTGCGCATCGACATCAGCCAGATGAAGCAGGTGCAGCGCGATCTGGAAGTGGCCAAGTCCCGGGCAGAGGCGGCCAATCGTGCGAAATCCTCGTTCCTTGCGAACATGAGCCATGAAATCCGCACGCCGATGAACGGTGTGGTCGGCATGGCCGACCTGTTGATGGACGCCGATCTCACGGAAGAGCAGCGGCTGTATGCGGAAACCATCCGCAGTTCCGGCGAGGCGCTGCTGGTGATCATCAACGACGTGCTGGATTTCTCCAAGATTGAAGCCGAAAAACTGGTGCTCCACCCCGAACCCTTTGATCTGGAGCGCGCGGTGCACGAGGTGGTGATGCTGCTACAGCCCTCTGCGCGCGACAAGTCGGTTGAGCTGCTGGTCGATTACGACATGTTCCTGCCAAGCCGGTTCGTCGGCGACCCCGGGCGTCTGCGTCAGGCGCTGACAAATCTCTTGGGCAATGCGGTGAAGTTCACCATCGACGGGCACGTTCTGGTCCGCATTGTCGGCATCCCGGCCGCTGAGGGCCGGACAGCCATTCACATCACGGTCGAAGACACCGGCATCGGCATTCCTGCGGACAAAGTGGATCACGTGTTCGGCGAATTCAATCAGGTCGACGATGAGCGCAATCGCCAGTTCGAAGGCACCGGCCTGGGCCTCGCCATCACCCGCAAGCTGATCCAGCTGATGGACGGCGAAATCTGGGTCGAATCCGAGCTAGGCAAGGGCACCTGTTTCGGGTTTCGGGTGGTGCTGCCAACCGACGAGCCGGTGACCTATGAAACCGCCAGGGTGCCGGACGGGCTGAAACGGGTGCTGGTTGTCGATGACCACAGCGCCACCCGCAGCATCCTTGGCAAGCAGCTGGGCATTCTGGGGCTCGACGTCTCGTTCTGTCTGACCGGTGCCGAGGCGCTGGACCTGATGGCCGACCCGCCGGATCTGCTGATCATTGAACAGGACCTGCCGGACATGGAGGGCGCGGCACTGGCCGCACAGCTGCGGCACAAGGGGCAGGCGGTGCCGATTTTCCTGTTTTCCCGCACTCCCGGCGCGCTGCAGAACAGCCCGTTGCGTCAGGCGGTCGCCGCCATTCTGCAAAAGCCGGTGTCCCGCAGCGCGTTGTTTGCAGCGATCGAAGGGTTGGACGCCCAGAGTGCACCCAAGGATCCACCGTTGGCTGTCACCGCCCCGAAGAGCGATCTGGCGCCGCTGCGCGTCTTGCTGGCTGAGGACAACAAGACCAACCAACTGGTGTTCCGCAAGATGGTGGCGGCGTTGGACCTGGATCTGACATTTGCCAGCAATGGCTTCGAGGCGGTCGCGGCATTTCAGGCGCAGCGGCCGGACATCATCTTCATGGACATCTCTATGCCCGGCATGGACGGCAAACAGGCGACCCGTGAAATCCGCGCACTCGAAGGCGGCGGGACGCACGTGCCGATTGTCGCGGTAACGGCCCACGCGATGTCGGGCGACCGGGAAGCGATACTGGAAGCGGGGTTGGACGACTACCTGACCAAGCCATTGCGCAAGGCCGAGCTGCTGGCCAAATTCGAAACCTATGTCGGCACGCCCGCCCACAAGCGGGAGGTCGGGTAGCCCGCCACCGGCGCCTTCGCTTCGTACCGGGGGACCGAAACGTGAAGTGCTCTGGAAGCCAGAGGTCTCATGACCCGAAAGCGAATCCTGTGCCCTGGGTCAGCCCCGGACAAAGACCGGACGATTTTCAACCGAGGCTTCGGAATCAAAGACGTACCCGCCCACATCGAACCCATGCAGGTCCCCGGCTTCCGATGCATCGGAATGCAGAACCCATCGGGCCATCGCGCCTCTCGCACGTTTGGCGGATACCCCGATCACCCTGCGCGTACCGCCGCGCTCTTCCTCGAACCGTGGGCTGATCACCGTCAGATCGTCCAGGGCCGCCGGATCGACGGCTTTGCTGTACTCTTCCGAAGCAAGATTCAGGACAATGTTGGTCTTGATGGCGCGGGCATCGTCGGCAATGGCCCTGGCAATTTTTGTCCCCCAGAATTTGTACAGCGTGCCCGCCGGATGACCCGGGCAACGGCGTCCCATTTCCATGCGGTAGGCCTGAACGCCATCCGTTGGCCGCAGCAGGCCATACAGACCCGAGAGCAGGCGCAAGCGCCGGGATGCAAGATCCAGAGCCTGTGCGTCGAAGGTGCTGAGTTCCAGTTCCTTGTAGACGTCGCCGTCGAACAGCAGTCCGGCAGCGCATTCACCGCCACGCGACCAGCTTGAGAACCTTTCGCGGTTGAGCTTGGCCAGCGCCGACGACACCTTCATGATCTGGCTGATTTCATCGTCGGACCAATGGCGCGCCACCGATACAATCTCTTCGGCTTCGTCGAGAAAGCGCGGGGTCGTGGCGGCACGACCGGCTGCGCGTTCTTCGTTAACATTCTTGGCCGGTGACAACAGAATAAGCACAGAGCGGTTCCCGTCTTGATCGAAAGTTGGCGCAAATCACGGATCTGCGGACTGGACTGGTTTAGAGCGACCTTCTGCACGGATTGCGCGCCCGAGCCAACCCGTGACGAAAGCGCCCTGCCATAGTTTGGCTCGGGCTTCGTGATATGTGCACGGCGGTGCAAACGCGGTCAGCGCCTCCTGTCGTCGTCGCGGCGCGGCAACCGTTGATTTCGCTGGCGAGGGCCGCCGGTCGGGTGCGATTGCGTCCTGCGCCCCCCTGGCCCGGCGCGACTCCGGGACAGGGCAATCCAGAGCGGCCCGGGGCCTAGCAATCGCTTTGCAGAACGTCCAGAAAGGCCGGCCCGAACCGTTCGGCCCGCCGTTCACCCAGCAAATTCTCGAGCGCCTGCGAATCCGGAGACCGCATCTGTGCCACCTTGGCCAGTTGCCCGGCGGAACAGCTGAGTGGCTTGTCATGCCCTTCGGGTCCGCGTGACAGTTGCGACTGTGCGGCCAGCAACCTGTCATAGATATCCCCGGCATCGCGACCGGCCAGTCTGCGCCGGGTTGGGTGCATCTCTTCGCCCGCGCCGGTGATCACCGAGAGAAACTCGGCGCCATATTTTTCGAGTTTCTTGGCGCCGACACCATTTATCCGCGCCATCGCGTCCAGATTTGTCGGCCTGTCCTCGGCCATTTCAATCAGCGTGCGGTCGGGAAAGATCATGTAGGCCGGCAATGAGGCCGCCTCGGACAGGGCCCGCCGCTTGGCCTTGAGGGCCGACAAAAGCGGTGCGTCCTCGTCGCTGACCAGCGCCTTGACAGCCGGTCGGCGGTCCGAGGCGGCACGGTTCAGGCTGTCGCGGCGCAGTGTGATGGTGTCCTCGCCGCGCAGCAGCGGGCGGGCGGCTTCGGTCATCACCAGCGCGCCGTGGCGGGCGGCATCCGGGCGCATCAGGTCAAAGCCCATCATCTGCCGGAACACCCCCTGCCATGCCGTCTTGCTCAGATCGCGCCCGACACCGAAGGTCGGCAGGGAGTCATGGCCGCGCGCCTTGACCTTGTCGGTGGCAGTCCCGGTGAGGATGTCGATCAGATGCCCGGCGCCAAAGCTTTCGCCGGTGCGCAGCGCCGCGGACAGGGCCTTGCGCACCGCCTCGGTGCCGTCGAACACGTCGGGCGGGGTTTCGCACAGGTCACAGTGGCCACAGGTGATGTCTGTCTCGCCAAAATATCCCAGCAGGGTTCTGCGGCGGCATTGCTGCGCTTCGGCCAGCCCCAACAGGGCGTTCAGCCGACCGTGGTCCGCGGCCTGCCGTTCCGGCGGGGCCAGTCCTTCGTCGATCTGGGTGCGGCGCAGTCGGATGTCGTCGGGGCCGAACAGGGTCAGGGTTTCGGCCGGGGCGCCGTCCCGGCCGGCGCGGCCAATTTCCTGATAGTAGGATTCGATCGACTTCGGCAGATCCGCATGGGCCACCCAGCGGATGTCGGGCTTGTCCACCCCCATGCCAAAGGCCACCGTCGCCACCACGATCAGCCCGTCCTCTTGCTGAAACCGGGTTTCGACATGGCGGCGGGCATCGGCCTCCATGCCGCCGTGATAATGGCAGGCAGTATGGCCGGCCTGGCTCAGCGCCGCGGCCAGACCTTCGGTCTTGGCCCGGGTGCCGCAATAGACGATCCCTGACTGACCCTTGCGCGCGGCGGCAAAGTTCAGGATCTGCGCCCGGGGGCCATCCTTGGCGGCAAAGGCGAGGTGGATGTTGGGCCGGTCAAAGCCGCGCAGGAAGGTCGCGGGCTGTTCGCCCTCGAACAGGCGCTGCACGATCTCGACCTGGGTTTCGGCATCCGCGGTGGCGGTAAACGCGGCGAGCGGCACATCCAGCGCGCGGCGCAGTTCGCCGATGCGCAGATAATCCGGGCGGAAATCATGGCCCCACTGGCTGACGCAATGCGCTTCGTCGACGGCGATGAACGACACGCCCGCGCGGGCCAGCATCCGCTGGGTGCCGGTATTGGCGAGCCGTTCGGGAGCGAGATACAGCAGCTTGAGCGTGCCGTCCGACAGCTGGGACCAGACCGCCTCGGTTTCCTCCTCGGTGTTGCCCGAAGTCAGTGCGCCAGCCGCCACGCCCGCCTCGCGCAGGCCGCGCACCTGATCGCGCATCAGTGCAATTAGTGGCGAAATGACCAGTGTGACGCCCGGACGCAGCAGGGCAGGAAGCTGAAAACACAAGGATTTTCCGCCGCCAGTCGGCATGATCGCCAGCACGTTTTCGCCCCGGGCCACAGCCTCGACAATCTCGCCCTGACCGGGGCGGAATGCGTCGAACCCGAAAACGTCACGCAGAATCGCATTCGCGCCGGAAATCTCTCCGCCAAGGCCGTCGGGCATGGGTTGAACCTGTTATTTTACTATATCTGCTCTGATACCAAGTCTCACACACTAAGAATCGGTAAACAAGTGCCCGGCGTCCGGTTTCACCCGCCGCTGACCGGGTCGGCGGAATCGCCCCGTGGTACCTTCAGTATCCGTAAAAATACCCGGCGTTGTTGGCGAGGATGATCCGCAGGGCATAGACCACCACGAGCGCCACAAGAGGGGCCAGATCAATTCCGCCCATCGCGGGCAGGATCCGGCGGATGCGCGAATACATCGGCTCAAGCAGACGGTTCAGTCCGTCCCAGATCTGGGCAACCAGCGGCTGGCGCAGGTTGAGCACCTGGAAGTTGATCAGCCAGCTCATGATGACATGTGCGATGATGAAGAACCAGACGATGTCCAGAAGGAGCATGAAGATCTGAAACAGCGATTGCATCGGGCAGGGTTCCTTTTTACGCGACAAGCGCCCAAGACCTAAGGGCGCGGTTCACAAAGGGCAAGAGTGCCGCTAGGTTCCAGTTGACCTCGGGGGGCCGACTTGCCCGAAAGGGACACAAATCAGGAGTCCGCCATGTATCCCATCGTCCGACTGTTCAAGGAATTGCGCCTCTTTCGCAACGCGCCACCGCTCGCGCTGGGCGAGGTGCATGTTTCGCACCACCTGTGCTGGCCCTGGGACATCGACCTGTGGAAGGAACTCAACAACGGCCGCGCGCTCACGCTTTTCGATCTGGGGCGGATTCCGCTGGCGCAGCGCAGCGGACTGCTGACGGTGCTTCGGCGTGAAAGGTGGGGGCTGATCATTGCCGGAACCGCGGTGCGTTACCGCCGCCGGGTGCGGATGTTCGAAAAGGTCGAGATGCGCTCGCGGCTGCTGTGCTGGGACGCGCGGTTCCTGTACGTGGAACAAAGCATGTGGAAAACCGACGGAGAATGTTCCAGCCATGCGGTCTATCGTTCGGCCGTGACGGATCAGAGCGGCATCGTTTCGACGGCGCGCCTGATGGCGGCCATGGGGCTTGAGACATCCTCGCCACCCATGCCGGAGTGGGTGCGGCAATGGACAGAGGCCGAAGCGATGCGCCCCTGGCCGCCGATGCAGGATGCGGTTGCCACCGCCCTGCCGGACAGACAGCCCGCATAGGCCGCGGTCTGCCTGTGGCGGCTCGGGTTTTGCCGCCATCAGAGCGAAACCCGCTTGCCAGCCTTTGCGCCAGACCGTCTTATCGGCGCAAAGGCAGGGGGCGACATGACCATTGAAGCAGATATCACCACCGCAAGGGCGTCGACGCTGCGCAAACGGATCTGGGGCTGGTTCTTTTTCGACTGGGCAAGTCAGCCTTACAACACGTTGCTGATCACCTTTATCTTTGCGCCCTACGTCAAGGAGCTGATGGGCGACGGCACCGCGGCGCAATCCGCCTGGGGCTTTGGCATCGGCGCGGCGGGCGTGGTCATTGCGATTCTGGCACCGGTGCTGGGCGCGCTCGCCGATACCGGCGGCAACCGGCTTCGCTGGATCTGGCTGTTTTCCGGCCTTTACGTGCTGGGCTCGGCGATGTTGTGGTTTGCCGCTCCCGGCGACTTCAACCTGATCGCCACGCTGTTCTTCTTTGCCATTGGCATGATCGGCATGGAGTTCGCGACGATCTTTACCAATGCCATGCTGCCTGATCTTGGCCCGAAGGAAGAGATCGGCCGCATTTCCGGCAATGGCTGGGCCTTCGGTTACGTTGGCGGGTTGATGACCCTTGTCATCATGCTGGTGCTCTTTGCGGAAAGCGCGACCACCGGCAAGACCTTTGTCGGCCTGTCGCCGCTGTTCGGGCTGGACGCAGAGGCGCGCGAAGGCACACGTTTCGTCGGCCCCCTGACAGCGATCTGGTACGCGGTGTTCATGATCCCGTTCTTTGTCTACGTGCGCGACCCGCGCGCACGCCCGGCCCCGAAGGGGGCGGTGGCCACGGCCCTGCGCGACCTGAAGGCGACGCTGAAGCGCCTGCCGCAGTCGCCGTCGCTGTTTGCCTATCTCGGATCGTCGATGTTCTACCGCGATGCGCTGAACGGCATGTATGCCTTTGGCGGCATCTACGCGGCCGGCGTTCTGGGCTGGAGCGTGGTCGATGTGGGAATCTTCGGCATCCTTGCCATCATCGCCGGCGCTCTGTTTGCCTGGCTCGGCGGCATGGCCGACGCCCGTTTCGGACCCAAGCCGGTGATCACGGCCTGTATCCTGATCCTGACCGGTGTGGCCGTCGCCATTGTGCTGATTTCGCGCGACTCCGTTCTGGGCATTGCAGTCGCGCCGGGGTCTAAGCTGCCCGACATCGCATTTTACGTCGTTGGCGCGATGATCGGCGCCGCCGGCGGGGTGATCCAGTCCGCGAGCCGCACGATGATGGTGCGTCAGGCGGACCCGCTGCGCATGACCGAAGCCTTCGGCCTCTATGCGCTGGCGGGCAAGGCCACCAGTTTCATGGCGCCGACCCTGATCGGGATTGCCACCTATGCCAGCGGATCACAACAAGTTGGGGTCTCGCCGCTGATCGGGCTTTTCGCAGTGGGGTTGATTCTGCTACTCTGGGTAAAACCCGACGGAGATCGAGCAGTATGATCCGACCCATTCTGGCCCTGACGCTGATCACCGCCCTTGTCGGCTGTGGTGGCGGGAAACCTTCCAGCAACCTCCAGTCCATGTCGCGCGGGGCCGCCGCAATGGCGGTGCCGGTGTCCGGAGTGGTCTCCAGCAAAAGCGCCAAGCAGCTGTTTGGCAATGAACACAGCGCCTCGGCGCAGCGGGCCGAACCCTTTGGCAGCTATGCCAAGGGCTGCGCCGCCGGCAATGTCCAGCTGCCCGAAACCGGTGCGACCTGGCAGGCGATGCGCCTGTCGCGCAACCGGAACTGGGGGCAGCCGACCACCATTGATTTCATTCAGGACCTGTCGCGCAAGGCGGCGCAACATCCCGGCTGGGCCGGGCTGTATGTCGGCGACATCAGTCAGCCCAAGGGCGGCCCGATGCTGACCGGCCACGCCAGCCACCAGATCGGACTGGATGCCGATATCTGGATGCTGCCACCCACGACGCTCTCGCGCAGCCGTGCCGAACGCGAGGACATTTCCTCGATCTCCATGCAGCGGGCCAAAGGCGCCTACGTCAATAGTGACTGGACCCGTGCCCACCATGAAATAATCAAGGCCGCCGCCAGCGACCCGCGTGTCGCGCGGATTTTCATCTTTCCCGGCGCCAAGGTGCAGATGTGCAACGACGAAAAGGGTGAACGCAGCTGGCTGGGCAAGGTCCGGCCCTGGTACGGACATCATTTTCATTTCCACGTGCGACTGGCCTGCCCCCCGGGGGCGTCGGGTTGCGTCAACCAGACGCCGCCACCCGCCGGGGATGGCTGCGCCGACGCGCAGTCCTGGGTCAACAACATCCTGAACCCGCCGCCAGCCAAGCCGCGCGATCCCGACGCACCCAAGCCGAAACCCAAACGTGAACTCACTCTGAACGATCTTCCCGGTCAATGCTCCGGCGTGCTCGCATCGCGCTAGGCGCGGCGCTTGCGGCTCTGTTGACACTTGGCGTGTCGGCCGAGCCGTCGGGGCGGGTGCAATTCATCGGCGCGTTCACATGGTCCCTGCCGGACCCGGACTTTGGCGGGTTTTCCGGACTCGAGCTGAGTGCCGACGGCACCGGTTTTACCGCCATCAGCGATCGCGCCCACATCCTGCGCGGCACATTCACCCGCAGCAACGGGCGCATCAGCCGTGTCGCCTCGGGGCCGCTTCACGCGCTTGAGGGCCGCGAAGGCAGGCCCTTGCCGCAGCACCACGGTGACAGCGAGGGACTCGCCATCGCGGCAGACGGGCGCACCTACATTTCCTTCGAGGGCGACACCCGTGTCTGGGAATACCGCAAGGCACGCCCCGTGCCGCTGCCCCGGCCGCCGGCGTTCCAGCAGATGCGGAACAATTCGGGGCTGGAAGCGCTGGCGGTAGACGCACGCGGCTGGCTGTACACCCTGCCCGAGCGGTCCGGAGAGCTGACGACCGGCTTCCCGGTCTACCGTTTCCGGAACGGCCGCTGGGATCAGCCGTTCTCGATTCCGCGGTTTGGCGGCTTTCTGGTGGTGGGCGCGGACTTTGGCCCCGACGGTCGACTCTACATTCTGGAACGCAGCTTTACCGGCCTCAGCTTTCTGTCCCGTGTGCGCCGCTTTGACGTCACCCGATCCAGCATCAGCCACGGAGAAATCCTGCTGCAATCCCGCAACGGCCAGTTCGACAACCTCGAAGGGCTGTCGGTCTGGCGCGACACAGACGGGCGGATCCGGCTGACAATGATCTCGGATGACAACTTCAAATTCTTCCAGCGCACCGAGTTCGTGGAATACGCCGTCACGGAATAACTTGCGCGGCGGCCCGACCGGGTTTAAGGCCCTCCGGTCCCCGACAGGGGGCCAAGTTCCCGCAACCTTGGAAAAACGGGCCATGCAGATGACACGTCAACACCTTCCCGGAATTGTGGCCATGGCGGCCATCGTCCTTGCCTCCAACATCCTCGTGCAGTTCCTGTTCGGAAACTGGCTCACCTGGGGGGCCTTCACCTATCCCTTCGCCTTTCTGGTCACCGACCTGATGAACCGGATCTACGGTGCGCGCGCTGCCCGCCAGGTGGTGTTCGCCGGCTTTGTGGTCGGCATCCTCTGCTCTTTCATCGGCACCCGGATCGTCGGCGAATTCGGCCCGCTGGTCACCTGGCGCATTGCCATCGGTTCCGGCCTGGCGTTTCTCACGGCGCAGTTGCTTGACGTGGCCATCTTTGACCGGCTGCGTGCCGGGGCCTGGTGGCGTGCCCCGCTCGCATCGACCCTTGTCGGGTCGACTGTCGACACCGCCTTGTTCTTCACCATTGCGTTCTCGGCCGCGCTGACGTTCATCGAACCCGGCAATGACGTCTCCTGGGCGGGAGAGGCGCTGCCGTTGCTGGGCATCGGGCCGGTTGTACCGCTTTGGGTGTCTCTGGCCGTTGCCGACTGGAGCGTGAAACTGGCGCTTGCCCTGGTTGCGCTGGTGCCGTTCCGGATGATCGTTTCAAAGGCACTTGCCGGAAAAATCCACGCCTGAGGACAAAAAACGCTTTGCGATTCAAACATCTCGTGCCACCTTTTCCTTAGGTTCAACAAAACTGAAAGGAGGTGATCCAGTGTCGAGAGAAACATTGGAGAGAGGTGTCGGAACAGTTCGGAGGCGCGCGCCGTAGGGCAATCCCTTGGGTGGCAAACCCCGAATTGGTGAGTGCCTAACCGGCCCCACCTCCTGAATTCTCGAAGGGCCGTCCGAAGATCGGGCGGCCCTTTCCGACTGCACGGTGTCGACCTTGAACGACGCCAGGGTGACGGGACAGACGATGCTACGGATCAACGACAGGATCACGATCGAGGACTGGGAGCTGAGCGAACAGTTCATCCGCGCCTCCGGCCCCGGAGGGCAGAATGTGAACAAGGTGTCCTCGGCCGTCGAATTGCGCTTCGAGGCCGAGCGCTCACCCAACCTGCCGCCGCCGGTCAAGACCCGTCTGCGCAAACTGGCCGGGCGCCGCTGGTCCAAGGACGGCGCGCTGATACTCCAGGTGGACGAGACCCGCAGCCAGGCCCGGAACCGCGAAATTGCCCGCGACCGGCTGGGCGCGCTCATCCTGCAGGCCTGTGAAAAACCCAAACGCCGGATTCCGACAAAACCCACACTCGGATCGAAAAAGCGCCGCCTGCAGGCCAAGAAGGTCCGGGGCGAGGTGAAATCGCTGCGTGGCCGCGTCGACGGCGACATCTGACGCAGCCCCTGTGCCGACCCGGCGGCCTTCAGGCGCAGACAGGCGGTTTCTTCTCTTTGCAAATACTCCCGCCGGAGGCGGTCCGACGCGGCGCACAGGCGCCCCTTTCACAGATTGGGCACCCCGGGTCCAAAGCGACGGAATGCCCGGTGGCAAGACCGGTCAGAACCGTTCCAGCAGGCGTTCGAGGTATTCGAGCTCGGCATCGGGCCGCTGTCCCTCACCAGAGCGGCGGCGGATCTCGTCCAGAAGCTCGCGGGCGCGCCGGTAGACGTCTTCGCCCTGCAACATACCTTCTTCGGAACCGATCTGGCCATTGCTGCCGGCGCTGCGTCCCAGCGGGTCGCGCTGCTGCCCGGGCTCGGTGCCCTCGGCCATGCCCTGCTGTCCCTGGTTCTGTTGCTGTTGCGCCATGGCTTCACCCAGGTTGCGAATGCCTTCGCGCAGGGCTTCCATCGCCTCTGACTGTCTGTCGATCGCCTCGGCCAGATCATTGCCGCGCAACGCATCCTCGGCGCCCTCCATCGCGCCTTCGGCCCGTTCCAGCGCGTCGCGCGCAGCCTCGCCCTCGGCCGTACCCTGGCCGGGCAGGCGGCCGCGCTGCCGGTTCAGTTCGTCGCGCAGCTCGCGCTGTCGCTGGGCGAGGTCCTGCTCCAGCGGCTGGCCGCCCTGACCCTGTTCGCCACGCTGCTGACCCTGGCCCTCACCCGGCTGCTGACCCTGGCCCTGCTGCCCCAGTCCCGGTTGCTGCCCCTGTCCCTGCTGCTGACCCTCGCCCGGTTGCTGGCCCTGCTGACCGGGCGGCTGGTCGGGGTTGAACTGATCCTGCAAGTCGCGAAAGGCCTGATCCGACAGGCCCTGCTGTTCGCGCAGCGTCTCGGCCAGTCCTTCCATCGCTTGCTGTCCGGGGGACTGCTGGCCCTGACCCTGGCCCTGGGTGACGCGCATGTTTTCCATCATCTCGCGCAACTCTTCCAGCGCCTGCTGCGCCTCCGCCATGCGGCCTTCTTCCATCAATTGCTGGATCCGGTCCATCATCGCCTGCAGGTCGCTCTGGCTCATCTCCATGCCCTGCTGGTTCTGGGACATCTCGGACTCCGGATTCTGCTCGGCCTCTTTCTGCGCTTCGGCGGCAAGCTGGCGCATGTAATCGTCGGTAGCCTCGCGCAACTCCTGCATCAGTTCGGCAATCTCCTGATCCGAGGCGCCGTTCTTCATCGCTTCGGACAGCCGGTCCTGCGCACGTTTGAGCCTTTCGCGGGCATCCTCGAGATTGCCCTCCTCCAGCAGCAGGGCCAGATCCCACATCGCGGTCGCCAGTTCGGCCTGCTGTTCGTCCGTCATGCCGTGGTCGGCAAAATTCCCCATCCGCCGCAGGATCGTGTGCAGCCGCAGGTAATGCACCGCTGAGCGAAAGATATCGTCCGGCCGGTGCGAAACCGCACGCAGCAACTGCCCGATCTCGGGTGCATTGTCGCGGTTCCACAGCAGCGCGCGGCGTTGTTCGATGATCGCGGCAGCCATCGGATCAAAGAACCGGCGTCCGGGCAGGGTCATGATCTGATCTGCCGCCGTACCGAATTGCTGTGCCGCGTCCTCGACCGAAAAGCGCACGGTCACCGGCAGGTTGGCCCAGGGGTGTTCCGAAAAATTCTCGATCAGGGTCTCGCTGAAATCAGACCGGTCGCCCGAAATCGGCATCGGCAGCGGCACCTCGATCACCGGGCGCTGTTCGGGGTCGATGCGCAGCCCGTAGCGCCGGTCAACCTCGCTCAGGGCCAGGGAAAACCGCGCGGTGCCGGCAACGACTCCATGATCGTCACTGGCGGAAAACGGAATCGCGGCCTCGCCGTCATAACTCGTCTCGACAGTGCCGGACTGAGTGACAATGGGTGGCGTGTCCGGGGTCATCGCCACATCCCAGCTGCGACCGCCGGGACCATTGATGGAAAGCGTGCCGGACTGTACCACGGTGAATTCCTGCGCCGTGGCGGTATTGCCGTCTTCGGGCAGGGGATTGCCGGAAACGGTTTCGGTCACGCGCAGCGCGCCAACCTCGCCATACATGCGCAGGGTGATCTGTGCGCCCTCGGGGGCGATCAGCGCGGCATTGGTGATGTCATTCAGATAAACCGACGGCAGCCGGGTGTATCCCGGTGGCTCGAGCCAGCCCTCCCAGGTCGGACCGGTTGCAAGCCCACCGCCGCCGGGGCCCATTCCGGTGACGGACTGCACCCGCAGGACCGAGCCGAACAGCAGCGCCGTGAACAGCGCCAGAAGCGCCACATACCGCAGCGCGAACGGGTCCGCGCGCGACACCCGCAAGTCCGGGTGCGCGGCCCGTGCTTCGGCCAGCCGTGCCCGCATCCGCGCCTGATGTGCGCGCCAGACAGCCAGCGAGGCGGCGTCGTCGCCGCCGATCGCCTGGGTATCCAGCGCCGTCTGGATCGGATTGCCGCGCATCGTGGCGTCCAGCCGCGTCAGTGCCCCCTCGCGGGTCGGCACCCGGAAACGCCGCAGTCCCCAGATCAGGGCGGCCAGCATCGCCAGCGCCAGCGCCAGTGCGACGCCCCAGACCACCTCGACCCTTACCAGATCCTGAAGGCCGAGCATCAGCGCAGCCAAAGCGGCAATCAGCACCGACCACAGCGGCCAGAAGCAGCGCACAAGACGTTCGGCCAGCATGCCCGCGCGTGTCAGCCGCAACGGCCCGCGCACAGCCTGAAAGACCTCGTGCGGCAGTGTTTCGGGTGGCGCCATGGGTCGCTCCTGCAGATCAGCCGCAGGAAGGATGCCCTACAGCCATTCGGGGATGGTATCGCGGGATATCATTTCGTCAAAGCTTGGACGGGCCCGAATGACCGCAAAGTGATCGTCTTTCACCAGAACTTCGGGGACAAGCGGCCTTGTGTTGTATTCTGACGCCATAACCGCGCCATATGCACCGGCAGACCGGAAGGCCACGAGGTCGTTCGCCTGCAATCTGGGCATCATCCGGCCCTTGGCAAAGGTGTCGCCGGATTCGCAGACCGGGCCGACAATGTCATAGGGCACCCGTTCCTGGCCTGCTTCGGGTTCCACCAGCGGCACGATGTCGTGCCAGGCGTCATACATCGCCGGGCGGATCAGATCATTCATCGCCGCGTCCAGAATCAGGAATTCGCGGTCTTCGCCCTGTTTGACGTAAATGACCTCGCTGACCAGCAGTCCGGCGTTCCCGGCGATCAGCCGCCCCGGTTCGATCTCGATCTCGCAGCCCAGATGGCCGACAGTGCGCCGGATCAGTTTGCCGTAATCCGTCGGCAGCGGCGGCGCCTCGTTCGAGCGGGCATAGGGGATGCCCAGTCCGCCCCCCAGATCCAGGCGGCGGATGGCATGACCGTCGGCGCGCAGGAGTTCGGTCAGTTCGGCCACCTTGAGATAGGCTGCCTCGAACGGCGCGAGATCGGTCAGCTGAGATCCGATATGCACGTCAATTCCGACCACCTCGATCCCCGGCAGCGCGGCGGCCTGTGCATAGACGGCGCGGGCCTTGGCAATCGGGATGCCGAACTTGTTCTCGGATTTGCCGGTGGCAATCTTGGCATGGGTCTTGGCATCCACATCCGGGTTGACCCGGATGGTGATCGGCGCCACCTTTCCCATCGCGCTGGCGACCTCTGAAAGCACCAGCATCTCCGGCTCGCTCTCGACGTTGAACTGGCGGATGCCGCCTGCCAGCGCCATTGCGATGTCATCGCGGGTTTTGCCGACGCCGGAAAACACGATCCGCTCTCCCGGCACGCCGGCGGCTTTGGCGCGGGCATATTCGCCGCCCGAAACCACGTCCATGCCGGCGCCAAGGGCGGCCAGCGTCTTGAGAATGGCCTGATTGCTCGCCGCCTTCATGGCGTAGCAGACCAGATGCTCCATGCCTTCCAGCGCTTCGTCAAACAGCCGGTAATGCCGTTCGAGCGTGGCGGTGGAGTAGACATAGAACGGTGTGCCCACCTGCGCCGCAATTTCGCTCAGCGGCACATCCTCGGCATAGAGATGGCCGTCGCGATAGAGAAAATGGTCCAAGCCGGCCTCCGTCCGTTGATAGGGGCCATCTACCGCAGCGTCGCGCCCCGGACCAGCCCGAAAACAGGCGCTGACCTCACCGGGAAGGCCGACCACGAGGGCGTATCGGCCGGCAATTTCTCTGGTCCGACCCGAAGGACCGCGCCCCCCGGGTCGGACCAAGCGCCGGGCTTACACCCGCTCGATGGCCAGAGCGATGCCCTGCCCGCCGCCGATGCACATTGTGATCAGCGCCCGCTTGCCGCCCGTGCGCTCCAGTTCGTACAGCGCCTTCACGGTCAGGATCGCGCCGGTTGCGCCAACCGGATGCCCCAGCGCGATGGCGCCGCCATTGGGGTTGACCCGGGCCGGGTCGAGACCAAGGACCTTGTTCACGGCCAAAGCCTGCGCGGCGAAGGCTTCGTTGCTCTCGATCACGTCGAAATCGGAAGCCGACAGACCGGTTTGTTCCAACAGCTTCCGCACCGCCGGCACCGGGCCGATGCCCATGACCTCGGGGCGCACACCGGCGTGGGCATAGCCAAGCACCCGCGCCCTCGGGGTCAGCCCCGCAGAGGATGCCGCCCCTGCACGTGCAAAGACCAGCGCCGCCGCGCCATCGTTGATGCCGCTGGCATTGCCGGCGGTCACACTGCCCTCCTTCTGGAACACCGCGCGCAACCCGGCCAGCGCCGCGGCACTGGTCGCCTTGGGATGCTCGTCGGTGTCGAAGGCCACGACATCGCGCTTGACGCGTACCTCGACCGGCACGATCTGTTCCTTGAACCGGCCCTCGGCGATGGCGCTTGCGGCACGTTCCTGACTTTGCAGCGCAAAGGCGTCCTGGTCCCCGCGGCTGATGTCGTGTTCGGCGGCGACGTTTTCCGCGGTCACCCCCATGTGCCCGGTGCCGAACGGACAGTTCAGCGCCCCCAGCATCATATCCAGCGTGCGCACGTCGCCCATCTTGGCGCCCCATCGCTGCTGCGGCACGATGAACGGACTGCGGGACATGTTTTCCGCGCCGCCCGCGACGGCAAAATCCGCATCGCCCAGCATCAGCGACTGCACCGCCGAGACTATCGCCTGCGCGCCGGACCCGCAAAGCCGGTTGACGTTCATCGCCGGGACGGTGTCGGGAATGCCGGCCTCGATCGCCGCAACGCGGGACAGGTACATGTCCCGCGGCTCGGTATTGATCACATGGCCAAAGACGACGTGACCGATCTGCCCGCCTTCGACTCCGGCACGTTCCAGCGCGGCCCGGGTGACTGTGGCGCCCAGGGCGATGGGCGGAGTGGACGCCAGCGCGCCGCCAAAGGTGCCGATGGCGGTGCGTGCACCGCTCAGGATGACGATGTCGTCGGACATGGGGGTAACTCCTTGATGCTTTGCACGGACTATGCGGCGGCGTGACCTGCTTGTCAGCCGCAACGTTTCGTCAGACCTGCGCGAACCCGGCGCGAGCAGAAAGGCAGAACACGAGCCTTTCTGTGCAGCTCTTCTGCCCGATCACCGAGGCGACAAATTTAGACTATGACCTTTACCTAGATCCCCACATTCCGATGGGGCTGCCCGGATCGGGTCGCATATTGCGCAGAGTCTGGTGACAAAGGGGGCGGCGGGCGGGCCGGACACGCTTGCGGCACACTGTGCCATCGCGACGCCGGTCTTTGCCGATCAGTCCGTGATGGATGCGGTGATGACCGATGCCGGACCTGTGTTTGGGGACATCGTGAACATCACGGCCACCGCCGCAAATGCTGATTGGCGCGGTGGAGGTTTGATCCGCAGTTGACAGCCGTCACCGCGCAGGACATGGATTCTGCTATGACGGAAGAACCGGAAGATATCCTGTCACGCCTGCCGACGCGGCTCAGGGATGCCCGGCGCGCGCAGGGGCTGTCGCTGGACGCCGTGGCCAAGGTTTCGGGCGTCTCGCGTTCGATGGTCAGCCAGATCGAACGCGGCACGTCGTCGCCGACCATCGCGACGCTTTGGAATCTGACCCGCGCGCTTCAGGTCGACTTTGCCGGGCTTCTGGACGGCGCGACCACCGGCGCCGGGATCGAACTGTTGCGCAATGATGAGGTGCCCACGATAGACAACCGGGGCAAGTCCTGCCGCCTGCGGATCCTGTCGCCACCCGAAGACGCGGGTCGGCACGAAGTTTACGACCTGCAACTTGGCGAGGGTGGGGCTCTGGTCAGTGCCGCGCACCGGCGGGGCGCGCGTGAGCATCTGACCGTCATCGCGGGTCGGATCGAAATCACCTCCGGCACGGCTTCCGAGATTCTGGGGCCGGGTGACACAGCGCGCTATGCGGCGGATCTGCCACACGCGATCCGCGCGCAGGACGGCGCCGCCCGGGCGTTTCTGGTGGTACAAGACGCCTGACGCCCGTGGTGGGTCGGCGCCGGATCCCGGCCGCGTGGCCTGCCGCTGATCGCTGCACGGCCTCGCGTATTTCCGCGATAGTGGAATTTTTCCACTTTAACGCATTTCCTCTATTTGAGATATTAATCCGTTATGATAGAAACCGCGCAGCGATCAGGAGAACAGCATGAATGACGCCTTTCTGAGCCGGATCACCGAAACACTCCGCGACATCGAGGCGGACGGGTTGCTCAAGGTGGAACGGCCCCTCACGTCGCCGCAGGGCGCAAGGATCACCGTCGGCGGTCACGGGATGCTGAACCTCTGTGCCAACAATTATCTTGGGCTCGCCGCACACCCCCGGCTGATCGCGGCGGCAAAAGCGGCGATGGACAGGCTGGGTTACGGCATGGCCTCGGTCCGGTTCATCTGCGGCACCCAGGATTTGCACAGGGCGCTGGAACAAAAGCTGGCAGCTTTCCTGGGCAAAGAGGATTCAATCCTGTTCGCGGCCTGTTTCGATGCCAATGCCGCAGTGTTCGAGCCGCTTCTTGGGCCAGAGGATGCCATCATCTGTGACAGCCTCAATCATGCTTCGATCATCGACGGGGTGCGGCTGTGCAAGGCGCGCCGCTATCGTTATGCCAATGCCGACATGGACGACCTTGAGACGCAGCTCAAGCAGGCCCGCGCGGACGGAGCGCGGCATGTGATGATCGCCACCGACGGCGTGTTCAGCATGGATGGCTTTCTCGCGCCGCTGCCCGAGATCACGGCGCTGGCTGCGCGCTACGAGGCGTTGACAATGGTGGATGACTGTCATGCCACCGGGTTCATGGGCGCGACGGGCGCGGGCATGCCCGAACACTTTGGCGTCAATGTGGACATTCTGACCGGCACGCTGGGCAAGGCGCTGGGCGGCGCCATCGGCGGCTATATCGCCGGGCCGCAACCGGTGATCGACCTGTTGCGGCAGCGGGCGCGACCCTACCTGTTCTCCAATGCGCTGCCGCCCGCGGTTGTGGCCGCCGGACTCGAAGTGCTGGACCTGGTTCGCGAAGGCGATCGTCTGCGCGACCGTCTGTTCGAGAATGCCCGCTACTGGCGTGCCGGGCTCGAGCACCTTGGATTCGAAGTGCTGCCCGGCGAGCATCCGATCATCCCGGTGATGACCCACGACGCGCGGCTGGCGCAGGACATGGCCAGCGGCCTGTTCGACGAAGGCGTCTATGTTTCGGGTTTCTTCTTTCCGGTGGTGCCCAAGGGGCGCGCGCGGATCCGCACGCAGATGAACGCGGCGCTGTTCCGCGACGATCTGGACACGGCGCTGGCGGCCTTTGGCCGGGTTGGCAAATCACTGGGGGTGATCTGAGATGCGCAATGACATGAAGGCATTGGTCAAGGCCGAACCCCGCGAGGGATTGTGGATGCAGCGCGCGCCGGTCCCCGAGATCGGCCCCGAGGATGTACTGATCCGGATCAACAAGACCGGCATCTGCGGCACCGATGTGCATATCTGGAACTGGGACGACTGGGCGCAGCGCACCGTGCCGGTGCCGCTGATCACCGGGCATGAGTTCGCGGGCGAGATTGTCGAGATCGGCCGCAATGTCGAAGGGCTGGAACTGGGGCAGAGATGTTCGGGCGAGGGGCACCTGATCGGCAAGACCAGCCGCCAGAGCCGTGCGGGCAAATTCCACCTCGATCCGGCCACCCGCGGGATCGGGGTGAATGAACCCGGCGCCTTTGCCGAATACCTGCGTCTGCCTGCCTTCAACGTGGTGCCTCTGCCCGAAGCCATTGATGACGAGATCGGCGCGATTCTCGACCCGCTGGGCAATGCCGTGCACACCGCTCTGTCCTTTGATCTGGTCGGCGAGGACGTGTTGATCACCGGGGCCGGGCCGATCGGCATCATGGCCGCGGCGGTTGCGCGCCATGTCGGCGCGCGGCACGTGGTGATCACCGACGTCAACCAGGCGCGGCTGGATCTGGCCGCTACGGTGACGGATGTGGTCCCGGTCAATGTCGGCCGCGAGGATCTGATGGACGTCATCCCCAGACTGAAGATGAAGCAGGGCTTTGACGTCGGGCTTGAGATGTCGGGCAACCAGCGTGCGCTGGATCAGATGGTCGAGGCGCTGGTCATGGGCGGCCGCATCGCGCTCTTGGGCATTCCGCCGGGCAAATCGCCGGTGGACTGGAGCCGGATCGTGTTCAAGGCGATCACCCTGAAAGGGGTCTATGGTCGCGAGATTTTCGAGACCTGGTACAAGATGATCGCCATGCTCGAAAATGGACTGGATGTGCGCCGGGTGATCACCCACCGTTTCGCGGTCGATCAATTCGACGAAGGCTTTGCGGCGATGCGCGCGGGAACCAGTGGCAAAGTGGTGCTGGACTGGCGCGGTGGGGCGCGCGGGGCACAACCCGAGTGACGCCGGGCGCCCGCTTATTCTGGCAATGCGCGCTCTGAAGTCGTGCGCAGGACCGAGCCGTCCAGAACCTTGACTTCGCGTTGCGGGTAGGGGAACGAGATGTCGTTTTCCCGGAACGCGTCCCAGAGCGCAAGATAGACGTTGCCCCGGATATTGGTCAGGCCCCCGGTCGGATCGCTGATCCAGAAGCGCAGGATATAGTCGACCGAGGAATCGCCGAACCCGACGATGTGGCAGACGGGCGGTTTGAAGGCGAGTACCCGGGTCACACCGGCGGCGGCGTCAATGGCGATGCGGCGCACACGATGCGGGTCATCCTGATAGGCGGTGCCGAAATAGATATCCAGCCGCACGAATTCGTTGGAATGGGACCAGTTCACCACCTGCCCGGTGATCAGGTCCTCGTTCGGGATCAGGTATTCCTTGCCGTCACGGGTGACAACACTGACATAGCGCGCTCCCAGCGCCTCGATCCAGCCGAAGGTCTCGCCAAGACTGATCACGTCCCCCGGCTTGATGGACTTGTCGAGCAGGATGATGATGCCCGAGACAAGGTTGGACACCACCTTTTGCAGGCCAAAGCCCAGGCCGACGCCGATTGCACCGGACAGCACGGCAAGTCCGGTCAGGTCGACGCCAACCAGCTTCAACCCGTAAAAGAACGCCGTTCCATACAGCACCACCTGCAGGAACTTGATGGCCAGCACCTGCATCGACGGCGAAATCTCGTCGTTGCGCCGGATCCGCGCCGACGTGGTGGTGGCCAGGAACCGCGCGACAAAGATCAGCAAACCCAGAGTCACCGCCGCCTGCAGCACCAGCCACACCGATATGCGTGTTTCCCCGACGCTGAGCGCGAAGCTGTCGAGCACGGTCTGGGCATCGCCGGTCAGGCCCAGGATCGTCAGGGTCACCCAGGCCCAGGCGCCGTAGCGCACCGCGGCGCGCAGAAAGCCGTTGGCAATCAGGCGCGTCGCAAAGACGATGAACAGCCAGGCCGTGGCCAGGTCGGCAATCACCCCGAGGATGTAGGACCGCGACGGCCAGGTGACCTCCAGCATGATGGCCACAATGAGCCAGATGATGAGAACAAACAGGATCATGCGCAGTCGGCGGTGCATGATGACCAACAGGCGCATCTGCCACTTCGGCAAGCCTTCCAGCCCGCGCATCCATTCGTAGACCCGTGGCTTCAGGATCGCCGCCAGCACATGCGCGACTGCAAAGACCCCGAGGGCAATGATCAGCTGATAGGCATTCCAGGGGCGGAGCAGTCCGATCAGGAAGGCTTCGCTGCGCGCGAACAGACCCAGAGCGATTTCCTGCACCTGATCGAGCGGCGCTTCCGTCTGCTCATCTGGGTTCATGTGCAATCCTGTATGCCATCTGCCCAGCGTTGCACCAAGAATCCCGGCAAGGCAAGCGTCACGCAGTGGCGGTCGGCAAAGCCGGCCGGGGTGCAGGCAGCCGACCCGGCGCCGGGCCCTGCGCCATCCCGGGACAGGGCGCGTCCGGGAGTAACCGGCAGGGGACCGGGTGATCTGGTGTGCCGGTCCGATGGGCAGACCGTTGGACAAATCTACAGGCGGAGACGGCAGACCCGCGGGCCGCGGCCCTGAGGCAGACCCTGAAGAGATGCCCCGGTCGGCAACGCGGGACGCGGGATATCCGGCAAGGCGCCGGAGAGGCTGTGGTCAACCCGGCTCTTGATAGACTCGGATCAAAGGGGTATCTGCCGACCTATGACACTGGTGTTCGACCTTGATGACCGCGCACGCCTGCGCGAGCGCTTTTTCGGCGCCACGCACACTGTGCTGGCCCGACTATAAGTCTGCGCGCCCGGACCCGGGCGCACATCGGCACTGCCAGCCCCCAATTTACGAATATCATCAAAGGGAGAGGACGCATGTCCCCCAAGACGCTCTATGACAAGATATGGGATGCCCATGTCGCCCACGAGGCTGACGACGGCACCTGCCTGCTCTACATCGACCGCCATCTGGTGCACGAAGTGACCAGCCCGCAGGCGTTCGAGGGCTTGCGCATGTCAAACCGCACCGTGCGCGCCCCGGACAAGACCATCGCCGTACCGGATCACAACGTGCCGACCACGCTTGACCGCGCCGATGCCTCCACCATGACCGAAGACAGCCGCATCCAGGTCGAGGCGCTCGACAAGAACGCCAAGGATTTCGGCATCCACTACTACCCGGTCTCGGACGTGCGCCAGGGCATCGTGCACATCGTCGGCCCGGAACAGGGCTGGACCCTGCCCGGCATGACCGTGGTCTGCGGCGACAGCCACACCGCGACCCACGGTGCCTTTGGTGCGCTGGCCCACGGCATCGGCACCTCCGAGGTCGAACACGTACTGGCGACCCAGACGCTGATCCAGCGCAAAGGCAAGAACATGAAGGTCGAGATCACCGGCAAGCTCGCGCCCGGTGTCACCGCCAAGGACATCACCCTCTCGGTGATCGGCAAGACCGGCACCGCCGGCGGCACCGGCTATGTCATCGAGTATTGCGGCGAGGCGATCCGCGACCTGTCGATGGAAGGCCGCATGACCGTCTGCAACATGGCGATCGAAGGTGGCGCCCGCGCCGGTCTCATCGCGCCGGACGAAAAGACATTTGAGTATGTAAAAGGTCGTCCGCACGCCCCCAAGGGCGCCCAGTGGGAAGCGGCGATGAACTGGTGGAAGACCCTGTTCACCGATGAGGATGCTCAATGGGACAAAGTGGTCACCATCAGGGGCGAAGACATCGCTCCGGTTGTCACCTGGGGCACCTCACCCGAGGACGTCCTGCCGATTACCGCCCTTGTTCCCGCCGCCGAAAGTTTCACCGGGGGCAAGGTCGACGCCGCCAAGCGCTCGCTTGAATACATGGGTCTGACAGCCGGCACGCCGCTGTCCGAGATCAAGATCGACACCGTCTTCATCGGATCGTGCACCAACGGCCGCATCGAGGATCTGCGCGCCGCCGCAGCGATCCTCAAGGGCAAGAAGGTCAAGGACGGGATGCGCGCGATGGTCGTTCCCGGCTCGGGCCTGGTCCGGGCGCAGGCCGAAGAAGAGGGACTGGCCGACATCTTCATCGAGGCCGGATTCGAGTGGCGCATGGCCGGCTGTTCCATGTGCCTTGCGATGAACCCCGACCAGCTTTCGCCGGGCGAGCGTTGTGCGGCGACGTCCAACCGCAATTTCGAGGGTCGCCAGGGACGCGGCGGACGCACCCACCTGATGTCACCGGCAATGGCGGCGGCGGCGGCGGTGACCGGGCACCTCACAGACGTGCGTGATCTGATGTGACCGGCGGCGGCACCGACATGACCTCAGGCCTTGCGGACCTCGCTTGCGGACTTCAGCACCTCGTCGCCGTCGTCCTGCTCGATCCGGAAGGCCGGTTCGCCCTCGCTGGCGTTCCGGGTGACCTCGGTCCCCTTGATGTCCAGCGTGATCCTCTGCGTATAACGTTTGACGATCTTGCCGGTGGCGGTGCCGTTGCCCCAGTCCCACTCAACCTTTGAGCCTTCGCGTAACGACATGATGCAAACTCCCTTGCTTCTGCCCGTGCCAACCCGCGGCGCCGCGCCGCGGCTCCGCAACCGGCCCAGGAGCCTTTGAAAAGGACACATCCAATGGACAAGTTCGACAAACTTACCGGCATTGCCGCGCCGCTCGACCTGATCAACGTCGACACCGACATGATCATTCCCAAGCAATTCCTGAAGACGATCAAACGCTCCGGTCTTGGGGTGAATCTCTTTGACGAGATGCGCTATGACGACGACCGCAACGAGATCCCGACCTTCGTGCTGAACAAACCACAGTATCGCGATGCACAGATCATCGTCGCGGGAGACAACTTCGGCTGCGGTTCCTCGCGCGAACACGCCCCCTGGGCGATCAAGGATTTCGGCATCTCCTGCGTCATCGCCCCCAGTTTTGCCGACATCTTCTACAACAACTGTTTCAAGAACGGCATCCTGCCCATTGCCCTGCCGCAAGAGCAGATCGACGTGCTGATGAAGGACGCCGAAAAGGGGGCCAACGCCCGGATGCAGGTCGACCTTGAGGCCCAGACCATCACCACCTCGGACGGCGAGGTGTTTTCCTTCGACGTGGATGCCTTCAAGAAACACTGCCTGATGAACGGTCTCGACGATATCGGCCTGACGATGGAAAAGGCCGCCGCAATCGACACGTTCGAAAAGGCCGCAGCCCAGTCCCGCCCCTGGGTCTGACCCGGATTCCCCCGTGCCAGCGCAAGAAAAGCGGCGCGGGGGCGTCTTTTGTCCTAATAGATGTTTAAAACTTTACCGCCACTCTAGTGGAGCGAGCCGTATGGGTACACGACATCTGGTTGTTCCCCATAGAGTGGCCTTATTGTCGCTAAATTTTTGATGTAATCGGGCATCAACCCCACCCTGTTTTGGCCGTAATCATTGCCGATTGTTTCCAAGGTGCTTGAGGCTCCTGAGGAAAGAAGGCAAGAATTGGGCAAGAATGAGGCAGAGCGCCACAATTGGCGCACACAGGTTGGGACAAGGGCGCGGCATCGAATCGCGTCCGTCCGATTTGAAAGGATACGGCAGTGATACAGCGCATAATCGGCGCGGGCGCTCGCGCCTTTATGGTGGCTATGCTCATTGCATTGCCCGCGCTGACTTTGCGTGGCGTGTCTGCGGATACGACCCAGATGGTCGCTCTGCTCGCGTTGCTTGCTGCCCTGCTGACCTTTGTCGAATATTACAGCCTCTACCCCAGCGTGATCGAATTCCGCAACGCGCCGCCCTTCAACCGCCTGCGCTTTGTCGCCTTGTTCCTGACCGTGGTGCTGCTGACGGCGATCAGCCATGGCGTGACCGACCCGACCCTGTTGAGCCAGACACTGACCAATATCGGTGCCCGCATCGGGGCGGCCATGGATTTTCCGTTTTCGCCGGTCCGGCTAATGGTGCTGCTGGTGCCGCACGACGCGCCGCTGGCGGTGCTGGAAAAGGTGCGCACCCATGCCGGTCTGGCCTATCTGATTTCGTTCTCTTCCATGCTGATCTTTGTGGCGCTGGTCCGGGTGCTGAACTGGCCTATTCGCAAGGGGGCGTTCAATTTCTGGGTCAACCTGCCACTGTTTGACCCCACGGCCGGCGGTGACGTCATTTTCCGGCTCAAGCGCGACGCGCATGTTAACGTCGCCTTAGGGTTTCTTCTGCCATTCCTGATCCCGGCTGTAATGAAAGCCGCAACCGGTATTGCGGATCCGATCTCACTCAGTGATCCGCAAACCCTGATCTGGACAATGACTGCATGGGCGTTTCTGCCGGCCAGCCTGATGATGCGCGGTATCGCCCTCAGCCGGATCGCCGAGCTGATCGAGGAAAAGCGTCGCCGCGCCTATGCGCAGACCGAGTATCAGGCCGCCTGATAAAGGCTCTGCTGATTGTGGCGTTGCAGATCGTCGCCAGCACGCTTTTCCCCACGGTCATCGGCGCCGAAACCCTGCGCGTCGCCACGTGGCATGTGGATCTCAGCCGCAAGGGTCCGGGCCTGCTGCTGCGCGACATTCTCGAGGATCGCGACCCGGAAATTTCGACCGTGGTACAGGAAATCGCGCGTCTGAAGGCGGATGTCCTGTTGCTGAGCGATATTGATTTCGACCATGACCTACAGGCGCTTGCTGCTTTGAACGCACGTCTGGCAGAGCACGGTGCCGGATTTGCGCACCTGTTCGCACGACGTCCAAACAGCGGCTGGCCGACCGGGCTTGACCTTGACGGCGACGGGCGCCTGGGCGGGCCACGCGACGCGCAGGGCTTTGGCTATTTCAACGGGCAGGGCGGGCTTGCACTCTTGTCCCGTCTGCCGCTGGACACCGGCGAGATTTCCGATCTCAGTCAACTGCTTTGGCGTGATTTTCCGGGCAGCAGCATGGCCCTGGATGACGTCGGCGCCGATCTTCAGCGGCTGTCGAGCACGGCGCATTGGGACGTCCCGGTCATCCTGTCGAACGGGGAAAGACTGCACGTCCTGGCCTTTCACGCCACACCGCCGGTTTTTGACGGGCCCGAGGACCGCAATGGCCGACGCAACGCGGATGAACTGCGGCTCTGGCAGCAGTATCTGAATGGCGCATTGCCGCAGCCACCACCCGGTGAGCGGTTCGTTCTGCTGGGCAATGCCAATCTCGATCCGCTGCGTGGTGACGGTCGTCGCGCGGCGATGCGGGCGTTCCTGGCAGACCCCAGGGTGCAGGATCCGGCCCCTGGCAGCGACACCGCCCACTGGCCAGCCCCGGGGCCCGGGACCATGCGGGTCAGCTACGCCCTGCCTTCGTCCGCCCTGCGGGTTGTGGCCGCGGGGCAGGGTGATCCGGTGGGCGCCCACCGACCGGTCTGGGTCGACATCGACACCGATCCCGGATCGTGATCGCGCCTCGAAACGCCGGTGTCCCGAACGCAGGCAAGACGGCATTTCTTGACGATCCGGCGCCGCCCGGTTACGCGAGGGCGCAACGCATGTGACCAAAGGACACCCCACCATGAGCAACCCCTCGCTTCTTATCCTGCCCGGCGACGGCATCGGCCCCGAGGTCATGACCGAAGTCCGCAAGATCATCGACTGGTATGGCACCAAGCGCGACCTGGCCTTTGATGTGAGCGAGGATCTGGTTGGCGGTGCGGCCTATGACAAGCATGGTACGCCGCTGCACGACGACACCATGGCAAAGGCTCAGGAGGTCGATGCGGTTCTGCTCGGCGCGGTCGGTGGCCCGAAATACGATGTTCTGGACTTCAGTGTGAAACCCGAACGCGGTCTGCTGCGTCTGCGCAAGGAAATGGACCTGTATGCGAACCTGCGTCCGGCGCAGTGCTTTGATGCGCTGGCGGATTTTTCCTCGCTGAAAAAGAACGTGGTCGCCGGGCTCGACATCATGATCATCCGCGAACTGACCAGCGGCGTCTATTTCGGCGAACCGCGCGGCATCATCAAGGAGGGCAACGAGCGCGTCGGCATCAACACCCAGCGTTATACAGAATCCGAGATCGAGCGTGTGGCGCGGTCCGGTTTCGAAATGGCCCGCAAGCGGGGCAACAAGCTGTGCTCGATGGAAAAGGCCAACGTCATGGAGTCCGGCGTGCTCTGGCGCGAGGTGGTTCAGCGCATCGGTGACACCGAATATCCCGACGTGGAACTGTCGCACATGTACGCTGATGCCGGCGCCATGCAGCTGACGCGGTGGCCCAAGCAGTTCGACGTGATCGTCACCGACAACCTGTTCGGAGATCTGCTGTCGGACCTCGCCGCGATGCTGACCGGTTCGCTGGGCATGCTGCCGTCGGCCAGTCTTGGCGCACCGATGGCCAATGGCCGTCCCAAGGCGCTGTACGAACCGGTGCACGGCTCGGCCCCTGACATCGCGGGGCAGGGCAAGGCGAACCCGATCGCCTGTATCCTCAGCTTTGCCATGGCCCTGCGCTACAGCTTTGATCAGGGGGACGAGGCCACGCGGCTGGAGCAGGCTGTGGAGAAAGTTCTCGCGGACGGCTACCGCACTGCGGATCTTCTGGGGGAAGAGGGGCGTAGCCCGGTGTCGACCAGCGAAATGGGCGATGCGGTGGTTGCCGCGCTTGACGCCAGCCTGTCCTGAGCCGCGGACAGGTCTGAGATCGCGAAAGCCCCCCGAGCGGGGGCTTTTTGTTGCCGATCACCGGGTGCAATCGAAGTCCCGCGGCATTCTCTCTTGAAATGCGCCGGGTTGCGGGTTTAGCACGGTGCCTGTTAGCGAAAACAACAAGGGTGGCGCGATGATGAGTCCGAACGCGAGAGGGGCGTTGCTGTCGCTGCTGTCCTTTGGGATCTACGCCAGCCACGACGTCATCGTCAAAGCGCTGGGCGGCACCTACAGCCCGTTTCAGATCGTGTTCTTCAGCGTGTTGTTCAGTTTTCCGCTGGCCATAATATTGCTGATTCGCGATGCCGAGCCGGGACATCTTCGCCCGATCCACCCCTGGTGGACGGCCTTGCGCACGGTGGCTGCGGTGACCACGGGGGGGGCGGCCTTTTACGCGTTTTCCAATTTGCCGCTGGCAGAGGTCTACGCGATTCTGTTTGCGGCGCCGCTGATGATCACCGTCCTGTCGATTCCGATTCTGGGCGAACGGGTGCGCCTGCGGCGCTGGATGGCGGTAATCGTGGGTCTGGGCGGAGTCCTGATCGTGCTGCGTCCCGGGACAACGGAACTGTCGGTCGGCCACATGGCCGCGCTGGTGGCGTCTTTCACCTCGGCGCTGGCCTCCATCATCGTGCGCAAGATCGGCAACGAAGAGCGCCCGGTGGTTCTGGTGCTCTATCCGATGCTGACAAACTTTGTGGTGATGGGGATCCTGACGGCCTTTGTCTATGTCCCGATGCCGCTGGAGCATCTGTCGATGAATGCCGCAATGGCGCTGTTGGGGTTCACCGCGTCGATCATCATCATTTACGCCTACAAGGCGGCCGAAGCGGTCATTGTCGCACCGATGCAGTATTCCCAGATCTTGTGGGCCACGGTGTTCGGCGTCCTGTTGTTTGACGAATTTCCCGACGCTCTGACGGTGTTGGGCGCCGGCATCATCATCGCCAGCGGCATCTATATCGTGGTGCGCGAGGGGGTTGCCGACAATTCGGAAAACACCCCCGTGCTGCAAAACCGCAGCCGGTTCGAGACCGGAACCATTCCGCGGATCAGTTCGCTCCTGCGGCTGCGCAAAGACCGTGACAGAGAACCGCACTGACCCCTTGCCAAACCATTCACAACGGGCTATCCCGCCCGCCACGGTCGGAGTGTAGCGCAGCCTGGTAGCGCACCTGCTTCGGGAGCAGGGGGTCGGAGGTTCGAATCCTCTCACTCCGACCAATTTCCCCGAAAACGCCCAGTCACCCGCATCCGCCTCTCGGTCAGACCCGGTCGACTGACGCCTTTGCCCGGTGGATCAGGGCAGTTGCGCCGATGCTGACGCCGTGCGCAATTTCCAGCCTTCGATCAGCGTGCCGGTCGTCTGAAGGCGGCTCGCGAAATAGTACAGCCGTTGCGTTGCCGGCCCAGTGGGCGCGGTTTGAAAGCGCTGCTTGAGATAATAGGGCGGTATCGCCTGAGACATCAGCGTCGCCGTCACCGTCACCGTGCCCGGGTCCACGCCGTCCGGCAGCGTGATTCGGTATTCCAGCCGATCCCTGCCGGGTTCAAAATCCGGATCCGATGCGGCGCGGCCCTCGGGCAGGGTGGCCTTCATGAAGGCGGCCGTCACTTCGCTGTCGCCGAATTTGGCGCGAAAGGCTTCGGTTCCCGGGGTCAGCGTGCCGTGTGGCGTCAACCGGTTGTCCTTGGGGTGGTACACCCGGTGGACAAAGCTGGTGGTAAAGACCTTCTCCGCGTTCTGGGTCAGTTCTTCGTAGATCTGGACCTGATCGGGGCTGTCGATGATCTGGTGATGCGGCTGGTACAGTGCCTCGTCCGCGCCATCCGGCACGACGTCCAGAAACTCGGTCTTCAGCGGCGTGCCCTCGGCGCCCAGGATGACGCCGGCGTCGTTGGAGCAGCCGGAACACCACAGCGTATCTCCCGCCGCATCCACCGCTTTCACCTCGAGGAAGGCGCGCCGGAACCCGACGCCCGACGGCAGACGGTGCCCGGTCCTGTTTTCCACCGAGACCTGAGCCACCAGGCCGCCGTATCCTGAGTCCAGGTCCAGTGTCACCAGGGCCGTCTCGTTCTCGGCCTGCAACTGCATCGTGTCGATCGACAATTGCGCGCCGTTGTCGGCATAGGTCATCGGATCGGTGAGGCTCAGGCCCGTCTCGTCGGTGAACTGGCGCATCATTTCGATCATGTATGCGTTCAGTCCGACAAAGTTGTGCCGTTTGTAGCCTTCGCGGAAGGGTACGGTGACGTCTTCGACGGGCAGCAGGTTTTCCACATCAGGCATCATGCTGTCCTGAATTGTCGCAATCTGCGTGGTGATCGCGTCGACCTTGATTTTGCCGTCGACGCTCTGGAAATTGCCCTTCATGTGGCAGTCCTGGCAGGATTGTGCCGTGCCCGGATCTGCATAGGAACTGTTGACCCATTCGATATAGGTCGCCTGTTCGACCGAATGCTGGAACTGGGTCAACGCCTCGGGAAAGGTGACGCCATACTGGCTGTTCAGGAAGGCCGACCCATTGGCCGAGGCCTGATTGAACACGGCCTGATCCGCCTCGGTGTACCCGGGCAGGGGTTTGTCGGGGCTGGCATCGACATTGGGCAGGTTGATGGTGTGACAGGCGCCGCACAACTCGCTGTCCTTGATGTAGTCGTCATGCTCGGGGGTGAGGCCCATGGCATTCTGCATCGGCTTCTGACGCACGCCCTGGAACGGGCCGATCAGCTTGTCTGCGGCGTTCAGACGGAAAACGCCCGTCGTGCCGTTCATGAGGTAGGTGTCGAGCTTGTTGTATTCCGGCTGGCCCTCGGCCCGCTGGGGGGGCGCGATGTGATGGCAGACGGCGCAGGAGATGCCTTCGCGTGCGAGGTTGCCATATTGGTGGTAGGGATAGGTGCCATCCGCCTGCTGCGCCTCTTTCTCGGCCTGGGTCAACGGGTCGTGCAACAGGGAGTAAGCGACCTTGAAGTTGTTCGGATCAAGGCCTGCGTCGGGGTTGGCATGGGCGTCGATCTCGAGCTGGCGCTGGCCCATTGCGCCGTGGCAGGACAGGCAGGTGGTGCCGACATTGGCGACCAGATCGCCGTTTCCGGCCGCTTCCAGCAGGGCGAATTCGCTTTCCAGCTGGGCAAAGAAGATCGGATCGCGCCCGGCCAGGCCCATCGGTGACCAGCGCCACTCGCCATATTCCGAAATGTTGTAGCCGTCGCCGTATTTCGGTCCGTCCTGCAGGAACATCGTCGTGCCCGAGGGCGGCCCGCCAAGGCCGCCGTGACAACCGATGCAATTGTCCGAACTCAGGAAGTGCTGCGGATCGTCGGGTCGCGCCGGCACATGATCAAGCCATTCGCTGGGCAGTTTCTGCACCTGATCCTGCGGCACATCAATGCCACCTGTGGGCGGGAACATCTCGGCAAAGACCGGATTCACCTCTGCGGGCGAATCCGGGGCGGTGGCGTTCAGCTTGGCCAGAACCGTGCGGTCATGGAACAGATCGTCGATCAACTCCCCTTCGGAGGCCCCCATGGCGGGACGCTGCCACTTGGGCAGGTTGAATGGCCCCGGGGGAAAATCGTCAAGTTTGCGCCAGCTTTCGTCGACGCTGAAGATCAGCGGCTCGCCCGGGTACCCCTGGACATTGGACAGGGTCGAAAAGATCAGTTCGTTGGCCGAGGAGGCATGGCAGCGCATGCAGGTTCCGGCACCGGCCTGACCCGAGGGCGGGTTGTAGGGCGCATCGAAGCTGTCCGTCCTGGCATCCTGCGCCACCGAGGCGAAGAACCACCCGCCGTGGCTGAGCGCGCTGTCCTTGACCATCACGGTCCAGTTCAGGTTGTTGTCCTTTTTCAGGTAGCCAAGCATCTCGGCCTCGACCCGGGCCGGGTCGTCGGGATGCATGTACTCAAGCAATGCGCGGTATTCGTTGTAGCGCGCCGCCGGTGGGCTGACCATTTCCTTGACCACGATGGCGCCGTCCGGGACCGCGCCCAGACGTCCGCCTTCAAGCCAGTCGATCACGCCGGGAGAGTAATAGATCCGCACAGCGGGATGCACGCCGTACGAGGTATCCAGCACGAAAGGGCCGGTATCCCGCCAGCTCTTGTCCGGAGTCCAGCCCAGTTCGGCAAACCGGCGTTCCGCGATGAACGGATAAAGCGCGCTTTCATAATCCAGCAGCGGCAATTCGGAAGGCAACGGCAGGTTGGCGGGCTGCCCCTGAGCCTGTACGCCCTGCACCGATCCCAAAACAAACGCCAGGCATGCCAACAGACGCGTCATCACAATCCCCTTTGCTGAAAATAGCTTTGGGTCAGGATGCGAAGGGATGGGCTGTCATGCAACTAAAAAGTGTAGCGATGCTGTGCAGAGACCGACCTGACGTTGTCAGAGCTGTTTCAGAAAGGTCTGACCATCGACAAGAAACCGTTCCGACAGCGGCAGGCAGGCCGCGCCCAGCGACCTTGCTGCCGGGCCGACCGTCCCGACCTGCACCGCAGGCGGTGTGATTCCAGCCATGTTGATGTCGGCCAGAGCGGTGCTGACTTCGATCACCAGCCGGTCCCGCAGGGCCGGTGGGATCCAGCCGTCGATCATCACGGATTCAAAGTCGATGAGCGAGGATGCGGCGGCGATTGCATGGGCGATGCCGCGTGCTGCCCCGTCAATCCACTGGTCCAACACCACAGGATCAAGACTCCAGTTTTCCGGTGCCCCCCACAGGTGTTGCGTGGGTTCATCCCGAGCGATGAGCAGTCGTTCGATGCCCGACAGAGAGGCCACGTCGATCAACTGCACGGAACCGGTCGGACCGGGAACGGGCATCGAGCCCAGGGCGCCGGCATTTCCGGTGCGGCCGTTGTAGAGCGCGCCGTTGAGGACAAGTCCGCCGCCGATGAAGTAGCCAACGTAGAAATACAGAAAGTCGCGCGGGGTATCGCGTTCGCCAAATACCAGTTCGGCCCCACAGGCGCAGGAGGCGTCGTTCTGGATATAGACCGGATAGGGCACATGTTCGGCCAGATCCGCCTGGATGTCCCGATTCTGCCACGAGGCCATCTCGGCCGGGTCGACGCCGATCAGGCTCGCCCAGTTCCACATCTGAAAGGGCATCGCGACGCCCAGCCCGGCGATTCGCGCGCGCTGGGCCTTTTTCAGCGGGGCGGTCAGAGCTTCCAGGGCGTCCAGGGCAAAGCGCAAGGTGTCGTCAGGGCGAGGATAGGCATGGGTGCGTTGCACCCGGCCCTGAATCTGCCCCAGGAAGTCGATGAGAACCAGCTCTTCGTTGCGCCGCCCGATCTTCAGCCCCAGGAAGTAGGCACCCTCTGCGTCGAGACGCATCGGCACCGAAGGCTGGCCGACCTTGCCGCGCACCGGATCGCCCTTGACCAGAAGCCCGTCCGTTTCAAGCTGACGCATGATGACCGATACCGTCTGCGCCGACAGGCCCGTGGCGCGGGCAATCTCGGCCTTGGCCAGCGCGCCATGGCGGCGCACCAGGGTAAGCACGAGGCGTTCATTGTGTGCCCGCATCCCGCTCTGGTTCGTGCCGCGCATGCCGTTGCCGTCGGATTTCAGCAGGTCGGAAGCAGGGGTTTGAGGCTGTGTCACGGGAGTCAATCCTATTGGCTGCAACAGGTTATGGGAGGTCTGTCTGGTCAATGACGCCTTTGCGAAGCACCACATTCGCAAAAAGCGCCGTCTCGCTGGAGGCAACGATCGTGTGGGCGGAGCGGACCCGGGGATAAAGATCCTGGCCCGACAGAGGCTCGATTCCGAAACTCGGGGCCAGCCGGGCGCTCGCCGCGTCTATCTGGTCATGAACCGGCCCACGCTGCGCAGGGTCGTTGTTCAGCGCCGAGCGAAAGATAGCGACCGGCGCGGTTCTGTCCAGCGGCATCACCCGCAAGATCGCCTCGAACAGCGCCAGAACACCATGACCGTCCGCCCGGATCAGCCGCCGGGCATGTTCCTGCGCAGGATAATTCCCGTCCACGAGGGCGATTTCGTCGCCGTGCCCCATGGAGCGAAGCGTAAAGAGCAGTTCAGGCCCTAATATGGCAGGAATGCCAATCAACATGCGTTATTCTCCGTGGAACTGGTGCCGCTAACATGCTTGAGGAGGTGTTTCAGGCGAGCCGAACATTTGTGCATCGCGTTTACCCCCTCCTCCATTTCCTGCCGTGTGTCGCGATGATGTATCAAAATACTGTCGCGATCTGGCCAGTCTGTCAATAATAAATAAGAGTGATTTATTTATTGACACAACGGGGTGATTCTATGTCATATGATAACAAGGGCGGCACACAGGGAGGTGTGTCCCCGGACTGAACGCCGGCAGTGCCGGTCTTTGCTACCCGATGGGAGGACAACCATGACTTTCACCAAAACCCGTACCGCAGGCCTGATGGGCACCGCCGCCGTGATGACCCTGCTGGCCGCGCCGGCCTTTGCCGCTGCGCATGAAACCGGCGCCTGCCTGATCACCAAAACCGATACCAACCCCTTCTTCGTCAAGATGAAGGAAGGCGCTCTGAAGGCCGCCGAAGAGAATGGCATGAACCTGCAAACCTTTGCGGGCAAGCTTGACGGCGACGTGGAATCTCAGATTGCCGCTGTCGAGACCTGCATCGCCGCCGGCGTCAAGGGCATCCTGATCACACCGTCTGACGGCCCGGCGCTGACACCGGTCGTCACCCAGGCCCGCGAGGCCGGCATTCTGGTCATCTCGCTCGACACGCCCTTCGAGCCTGCGGACGTGGCTGATGCCACCTTCGCCACCGATAACTTCAAGGCGGGCGAACTGATCGGCGAATGGGCCGCCGCCAAGATGGGGGATACTTCGGGCGCCAAGATCGCACTGCTTGACCTCAACGCCTCGGAGATTTCTGTCGATTACCTGCGCAACAACGGGTTCCTTCAGGGCTTTGGCATCGACATCAAGGACCCGACCGACATCGGTGACGAAGACGACCCCCGCATCGTCGGCAACGACATCACCAACGGCAACGAAGAAGGCGGCCGCACGGCGATGGAAAACCTGATGCAGATCGATAGCAGCATCAACGTGGTCTACACCATCAACGAACCCGCCGCCGCCGGTGCCTATGAGGCGCTGAAATCCTTTGGCATGCAGGATCAGGCGCTGATCGTGTCGGTCGATGGCGGCTGCCCAGGTGTCCAGAACGTCAAGGAAGGCGTGATTGGCGCGACCTCGATGCAGTTCCCGCTGCTGATGGCATCGCTGGGCATCGACGCGATCAAGAACTTCGCCGAAAGCGGTGAAAAGCCGAGCAACTCCGAAGGTCTCGACTTTTACAACACCGGCGTCGAGCTGGTGACCGACCAGCCGGTTGACGGCATCCCGTCGATCACGTCCGACGAAGCCCTGGAAAAGTGCTGGGGCTAAGCCCCGCACATCCGGGACGGGGCGCTCAAGCCCCGTCCCACCCGCCCTCATCCATTGAAAGTTTTGACGTATCCAGTCGCCGCAAGCATTCTTGAGGCGGGGGAGGAGACATTATGTCCGATACATCGCAACCGGCCCGCAAGGGTCAGGATTTTGAAAGCACGCTGGACGCAAGCGACAAGAAGGTCGCCCAGTTCGAGCACAGTCGCCGGGGGTTCATGGGCACGGTCCAGCATGTGCTGCACCTGAATCCGACGCTGGTTCCGGTCTTGGTTCTGGTGGTCAGTGTTCTTGTCTTCAGCCTGCCGATGGTCACCGAGGGCAAGTTCCTGACGATGTTCAACCTGTCGCTGGTGATGCAACAGGTGTCTATCATCGGCATTCTGGCGGCGGCACAGTCGCTGATCATCCTGACTGCCGGCATCGACCTGTCGGTGGGGGCGCTGATGATCTTTTCCGCCGTCGTCATGGGGCTGCTCGGGGTGAATCTGGGCGTCCCGACTTTCTTTGCCCTGATCGCCGGATTTATCGTCGCGGTCGGTGGCGGGCTGATGAACGGGTTGTTCGTGACCCGGATCAAGCTGCCGCCGTTCATCGTGACGCTGGGCACCTGGTACATCTTCCTGTCGATCCTGCGTCTGCTGACCGGATCGCAGTCGATCCGCAGCCAGGACATTGATGCCGAAGCAGCCGCGCTCAAGGTCTTTGGCAGTTTCATCTCGCTGGGTTCGGCCCGCATCACCTTTGGCGTGGTCCTGATGATCCTGGTCTTTGCGGTGCTTTGGTACATGCTGAACAAGACCGCCTGGGGCCGCCATGTCTATGCCATCGGCGATGACAAGGAAGCCGCCGAACTGGCCGGCATCAAGACCGACCGTACCCTGCTGACTGTCTACATGAGCGCCGGTCTGGTCGTCGGCATCGCGGCCTGGGCCTCGATCGGCCGGGTCGGGTCGATCTCTCCGAATGCCTTTGCCGAAGCCAACCTGCAAAGCATCACCGCCGTGGTGATCGGGGGCATCTCGCTCTTTGGCGGACGCGGCTCGATCCTCGGCCCGCTGTTCGGGGCGCTTATCGTCGGTGTCTTTGAATCGGGTCTGCGTCTGGCTGGTCTGGACGTGCAATGGCAGGTGTTTGCCATCGGCTGGCTCATCATTCTTGCGGTCGCAATCGACCAGTGGATCAGAAAGGTTTCAGCATGACACAGCCAATGATCAAGGCCCGTGGACTGGTTAAACGCTACGGTCGCGTCACCGCCCTGAACAACGCCGATTTCGATCTGTATCCCGGGGAAATCCTGGCGGTGATCGGCGACAACGGCGCCGGGAAATCATCGCTGATCAAGGCGATCTCGGGCGCGGTGCAGATTGACGAAGGCACCATCGAACTGGAAGGCAAGCCGATTCACTTTGCCAATCCGCTGGACGCCCGCAACGCCGGGATCGAGACCGTCTACCAGACCCTCGCCCTGTCGCCGGCCCTGTCGATCGTCGACAACATGTTTGTCGGCCGCGAGATCCGCAAGCAGGGGTTCATGGGCAAATACCTCAAGATGCTCGACAACAAGGAAATGGGCCGCATCGCCCGGGAAAAGCTGAACGATCTGGGCCTGATGACGATCCAGAACATCAACCAGGCGGTGGAAACCCTCTCGGGGGGCCAGCGTCAGGGTGTTTCGGTCGCCCGCGCCGCGGCCTTCGGCTCCAAGGTCATCATCCTCGACGAGCCGACCGCAGCCTTGGGGGTGAAGGAAAGCCGCAAGGTGTTGGAACTGATCCAGGAAGTACGCTCGCGCGGGATTCCGATCGTGCTGATCAGCCACAACATGCCGCATGTGTTCGAGGTGGCCGACCGGATCCACGTCCACCGTCTGGGCAGCCGTCTGTGTGTGATCGATCCGAAGGAACATTCGATGTCGGATGCGGTGGCCTATATGACCGGGGCCAAGGTCCCGGATCAGGTGGCCGCGGCCTGAGGGCGGGCACCGCGCCGTCGGGCACCGGGATTCGCCCCGCCGGCCACGCAAGCAAACGACACCCGCGCCCGAACCGGCGCGGGTGTCGCCGTCTGCAATCAGGGGTGCATCCCCGCGCCGGGTGCGCCAGACTGGACCTGTGCACGGAACAGGAGGCCCCTAATGCAGCGCATCGGTTTTATCGGCACCGGCCACATTGCGGCCCCGATGGCGCGGGCTCTGGCGCGGGACGGCCATGCCGTCACGGTGTCCGAGCGCAGTGCCGACACGGCGGCGGCGCTTGCCTCTGCCGGGCTGGGCATCCGCGTCGCCGCCAACCCGCAAGTTGTCGAGACCAGCGACATCGTGTTTCTGTGCCTGCGCCCGGCCGTTTGGGCCGATGTGGTCCCGTCACTTCCGTGGCGGGCTGAGCACCGGGTGATTTCGGTGATGGCCGGAGTGCCGCTGGTCGCTCTCGCGGCCGCCTGTGCCCCCGCAACCGAGCTCTCCGTGACCATTCCCTATGGCTTCATCGAAAGCGGCGGCTGCCCGCTTCCGGTTGCAGGCAACCCGGGCGCATTGACAGCGCTGTTCGGGGGCCGGAATCCGGTCCTGCCGCAAACGGACGAGGCGGCGCTGATCGACCATTTTGCGGCTTCCACGATGACCACCGCCGCGCTGAGCCTTCTGGAGCAGGCCAGCCAGTGGCTGGCGGGCCAGACCGGCGATGCCGATCAGGCCGAGATCTATGTGGCCAACCTGGTCACGGGATTTCTGCAAAACCTGTCGCTTGACCGTTCCGGCCGCCTGTCCGAGGCGCGCGCGGAACTTGCCACGCCGCAGACGCTGAATCTGCAGATGGTCGACGGGCTGACCCGTTCCGGCACGCTAGATGCCCTGCCCGGGATCCTGGACGGGATCGCAGACAGCATGCGCGCCAGGCCCTGACCTATACGCCGGCAGCCAGATCTTTCAGAATGGGACAGTCGGGGCGATGGTCCCCGGCGCAGCTGCGCACCAGTTCCGAAAGCGTGTCGCGCATCGCCTCAAGCTGGGCGATCTTGTCGTCAATCTGCGTCAGGTGCACTTCGGCAATCCGTTTGACGTCCGCGCTCGCCCGTTCCTGATCGGCATAAAGCGCCATCAGGGTGCGGCAGTCCTCGATGGTAAACCCCAGGGTGCGGGCACGGCTCAGAAATGCCAGCTTGTGCAGGTCCTGGTCCCGGAAGGCGCGGTAGCCATTGGTGTCCCGCAGGGGTTTGACCAGGCCGATATCCTCGTAATAGCGGATGGTCTTGGCGGGCAGGCTCGCGCGTCTGGCAACATCTCCGATATTCACAGCATTTCTCCCCTACGAGTGTCTCTGTTCCTCTGATAAAGGTTCCGGCAGCAGGAAGGTCAAGCCCCTCTGCCGCAGGCTCAGATCGGACGCATTGCCGCATGCAGACGACAGCGGCTTTCTTCACACAACAGCGGAAGCCCCAGCCGAGAGGCTGCAAGCACCAGCGGCAGAATGCCTTCGCAGCGCACATGATAATGCGCCTCGGCCGAGGCGGCGTCCCGGTCCTGTTCGGTGGCAGCCAGCACAAAGCGGGCAAAACTGGTCTCGTCCGCCGACAGACGGTTGGTTTCCGGGGGCAAAAGGCTGGGCGCCCGCCAACCGTGGTGGTGCAACAACCGGAGCACATCCTCAAAAGCGGACAGGCAGGCGCGTGCCCGGTGCGATCCGAGCACGGCACACAAGTCATTCCAGACCTGTACCTGCCCGGCTTCATCCGTGTGCCAGAGCCGCAGCATCGCCACCAGTCGCGCCTCGGGCTGGCGCAGGTCGCGCAACGTCTTCGGTCGGGGCGGGGTCACATCGAAAAGGGCGTGTTTCATGCAAAATCCATGCCGCGACGTTCCGGCTTTGTCAATCCTGATAAAATTAGTATGATATCTATTCCACGCCGGTGCCACTACAGGTCGCACCGCGGGCTTTCGCGGGCGGGACGACGTGCCACCCGGCGCACGCTCGATCCCGCCGGGCAGAACCCGGCGTTGATGGCAGGGCCACAGGGAACCCAAACACTGCTCAGGTATCAAGTGGTGTGACCGGTCCGCCGCGGCCATGATCTGCCGAGGCATTTGCCGATGCCGCGACCGGCGCTCTGAACGCGGCCAACCTTGAATCCAGCCAGATCGACCGGTTTGTCTGCCACCCCGGTGGAACCAAGGTTGTCAAGGCGGTCGAAGGCGCCCTGCGCCTGCGACGGGACAGTCTCGATGCCGAGCGCGAAACGCTGCGGCAGTCCGGCAACAAGTCTGCGCCGACAGGGCTTTTCGTGATGAAGGCGGTGCTGGACTCCGGCCAGGCCGGCCAGATGATGGCCTGCGCTCCGGGGCCCGGTTTTACCGCCTCGTTCCTGCCGTTCCATGTTTCGGCACGCGCTGTCTGATGCCGGTCGCGACAGGGCTGTTTCTTGGCTTTCTCCTGCTGCAACGGTTCAGCGAACTTGTCATCGCCCGTCGGAACACGGCGCGGTTGCTGGCGCAGGGCGGCTACGAAGTGGGTGCCGGGCACTACCCGGCCATGGTGGCGCTGCACGCGGCGTGGCTGTCGTGCATCGTCGTCTTTGGCCACAGCCGCCCGGTGTCCTGGCCCTGGCTCGCGCTCTTTGCCGGGGCTGCAGGTGTTGCGTGTCTGGAGACTGGCCACCCTGGGCCACCGCTGGACGACACGGGTGATTGTCCTGCATCACCCGCTGGTCGTGCACGGTCCGAATTATACTCTGGTGGTGGCTGAAATTGTCGCGGCACCGATGTTGCCGGGTCTGCATTGGGTTGCGGGGATCTTTGCCGTGTTGAATGCAGCGATGCTATGGAAACGCATCCGGGTGGAAAACAGCACCCTGGCGGCGCAGCGACCGACGTGACGGATGCGCCGTTTGCCCGAAATGTTCGGATCAATCTGCTGCGCCGCGCGTTGGGTGTAGCGGTCCGTGACCGCCGTCCGGACGATTTTCCATTGAAGCGATCGAAGCAGGCCCATGTTTGATGTCATCACCAACTGGTTGTCGGCTTTGGGCAGCCTGGGTGTGGCCCTTCTGATGCTGCTCGAGAACGTGTTTCCTCCTATCCCCTCGGAGTTGGTGATGCCCTTTGCCGGCTACCTGTCGGCAAAGGGACAGCTCAGCTTTGTGGCGATCATCCTGATGGGCACGCTCGGGTCGGTCGGCGGAGCGGCGCTCTGGTACTGGGTCGGCCGGTGGACGAACGAAGACCGGCTGCGCAGGTTCATCAGCGCCTATGGCAGGTGGCTGACCCTGACAAACACAGACCTGGACCGGGCGCTGGCCTGGTTTCGCCGCCATGGGGCCGGGGCGGTGTTTTTCGGCCGGATGGTGCCGGGCGTGCGCACGCTGATCTCGGTTCCGGCCGGATTGACGCGCATGCCGATGCTGCCGTTCCTGCTCTATTCGGCGGTTGGAAGCCTGTTGTGGACCACAGCGCTGGCGCTTGCGGGATACCTGCTGCGCAGCCACTTTGACCGTGTCGCCGACTGGCTGAACCCGATCACCAACGGCATTTTGCTGCTGTTGCTCGCGGTGTACCTGTGGCGCCTGGTCCAGAGCTTCCTGCGCAGTTGAGCGCCGGGCTCACCCCTGTCCGGTCTCTGCGGCGATCTGCGCCCGCGACTTGCGCGCCCGTTCGGTGGCCGATTTCAACTGACCGCAGGCGGCCATGATATCCTCGCCGCGCGGTGTGCGGATCGGCGACGCATATCCCGCCTTGTAGATGATATCGGCAAAGGCGTGAATGCGGTTGCCGGAGGAGCGCTGGTACGGCGCGCCGGGCCATTCGTTGAACGGGATCAGGTTGATCTTGGCCGGGATGCCCTGGATCAGTTCGACCAGACGATGCGCGTCCTCGTCCGAATCGTTCACCCCTTTCAGCATCACGTATTCAAAGGTGATCCGCTCGGAATTCGAAACTTTCGGATAGTCCCGCAACGCGCCCAACAGCGTCTCGATGTTCCAGCGCTTGTTGATCGGCACCAGCCGGTCGCGGACCTCGTCCGTCGTGGCATGGAACGACACCGCCAGCAGACAGCCGATCTCTTGCGCGGTCTTGGCGATTTCCGGCACCACGCCACTGGTCGACAGGGTGATCCGGCGGCGGCTCAGCGATATGCCCTCCGGGTCCATGGCAATCTTCATGCCGTCCCGGACGTTGTCGAAATTATACAGTGGCTCGCCCATACCCATCAGCACGATGTTGGACAGCAACCGGGTTTCGTTTTTGGGCGCTCCCTGCTCGGGCCATTCCCCCAGATCGTCGCGGGCCAGCATGATCTGGCCGACAATTTCGCCTGCGGTCAGATTGCGCACCAGCTTTTGGGTTCCGGTGTGGCAGAACGAACAGGTCAGCGTGCAGCCCACCTGGGACGAGATACAGAGCGTGCCGCGGTCCTCTTCGGGGATGTAGACCACCTCGACTTCGTGTCCGCCGGCGATCCGCACCAGATACTTGCGGGTGCCATCCGACGACACCTGCTTCGAGACGATCTCGGGCAGGCTGATCACAAAGTTTTCCGACAGCTTTGTGCGGAACTCCTTGGCCAGGTTGGTCATCAGATCAAAGTCGCGCACCCCCCAGTGATAGACCCACTGCCAGATCTGGTTGACCCGCATCTTGATCTGCTTTTCCGGGGTGCCGACGGCGCGCAGCGCCTCGGCCATCGCAGGCCGGGTGAGGCCGACAAGGTTCACCGGCCCCTCGGGCAGCTTGCGGGGGATCGTCAGAACGTCCTGAGTGATCGGCGTTTGCGCAGACATGACACGTCATCCTAAGTCTCAAAGAGCGCCCCATACAGGATTCGTCGGCAATTGCCAAAAAGAATCGCCGCCCCGCCGGATGCGCCGCTGTCCGGGAGAGAATGTGCGAGACGGTCGTATAAGATCTTCCCGCGCCACGGCGTTGTCGTTCGGCGAATGGCCGCGCAGGCACTGGGCGATGACGTTTGCTGCGGTCATCGGGGCACGAAGACGTTGGCTCGCTCTGCCGCGTGGGCACGACCTGCAATAAAGTGCAGGTCGTGCCTCAAATGCGGTGATGGTTCAGGCGTTGGCGCCGATGAACCAGGCATCCTTGTCCAGCGCGCGGCTCACTTCGGTCAGAATGTCCGCAGTGTTCTCGTCGCCTGCGTCACCGGCGGTTTCAATCGCCTTGCGGACCTCGCCGCCGACAAACATGAAGCGCTCTTTCAAGGCTTTGATGTGTGCTTCGATGTCCGAAATGTCGACCGGGTAAGCCTCCATGGTGGCTTTCTCAGAGACAACTTCGGTGGTGCCTTTTGCAAAGCCGCCAAGTATGACGGCGCGTTCCGCCATCAGGTCCGCGCCCTCGCGCAGACGGTCGGCAACATCGTCCAGCAGTTCGTGGACACCGATGAACCCCCGGCCTTTGACGTTCCAGTGCGCTTGCTTGACGGCCAGCGTCAGGGCAATGGCGTTGGACAGGTTTTCGTTCAGCAGATCGACCATCTGCTGCCGGACATCCTGCTTCAGTTCTTCCACGAAATGAGTGGGCATTGGCATCTCCTATTGATTCATTGGGCCGCACGAGGCTTGGGCGGCGATGCGAGAGCAGGGCGCGTATGGCCGAGGACAGCGACGGCGGCACAGGTCCGCACAGGTTGCACTGGCTTTTCCCTGCGTTCGGCGGGTCAACGCATCAATGTCCCAAACCGTTCCGTCCCGTGCGGACTGTGAAGGATCACAGCATCAGGTCATCGCGGGCGGCCGAACGGTACCCCGGGCGTCAGATCCCGGTTGTGCTGCGGGCCCTGGCAACGGCTGCACCTGCTGAACGGGTTCTGCCGTGACTTTTCTGTCGTCCCGCCCGGACCGTCACATTCACGGCTTGGCAGTGCGCAGGCAGGTAGCGGGCGGTGGGATTTGGCACGGGCCTTTTCCGGACGGATCGTCGGGAAAAGAAAAAAGGCGGCACCCGGGAGGAGGTAGGTGCCGCCCTCTAGTTCTGATCGGTCCAGGGAGGAGGAAGAACCGATCTTCCCCCTCAAGATAGGGCCTATGCTGCGAGCGCACAATAGCTCAGCTATGTAATTTCTGCATTGCAGCATTGCTGATCCGGCAGTCCAGCGCCTTGTGGGCACGCCCGGTCCCCGCGGCAATCCTGCGCCTTGCCGTGCCCTGCGACACCGCACATCCGGTCGCCGCCGGAGGACACGTGCTCACCGCAGCACCAATCAGTCCCTCAAGTCGATGGGGTGCCGACGGTCTATACGTCCGGGTAGGGCGCGATCTTAAGGTCGGCCGTTCTCGCCCTTTGCGCGGACAGGAAATTCCCGGTTTTCGGTATGGTGTTCCTGCCAGATCCGGGAAAAGGAGAAAACAGATGGACGTTGATTTGGATGTACAGGAGGGCCCCAATGTTGCCGGCCTGATGTTCATGGCCATATTGCTCGGGGCGGTCGTGCTGGCTGTGAGCCTGCTGATGGGCGCGAGCTTTTTAAAGGCCTTTGCACTTTACAATTTTGGCAGTTTCCTCTGCCTGTGTTTCACGACGGTCTACTGCGCCATGAGCGGCAGGCGCCCAAGGGCGGATGACGCCAGCGCGGTCGGCCACGAGGATCTTCCGTTCTATCCAGTGGGCAGCACCCGTCCGCAAAGCCGTTTGGCAAAGTCCTGAAGCCTCCTGACCGGCGCTTCGACCTGACCGCCGCCGCAACCCGAAAGGGCATGACCCTCGCCATTGCCGCCCGTGCGGACCGCGGGGCGCGCAGGCTGCGGCTGGTACTTGTATGCCGCCAGCCGACATCCCGACAAAATGCCCGGTGAAACCTCTTTGGCCACTGCCGAAATATCCGTTCCTGACAGGAGGCCTGCAATCCGGGAAATTTCGGACCTCTGGAGTCAGCGCAAGGCGGCGATCTGTTGTCCGGCGGCGTCGAAGTTCTGTGGCGCCAGCCAGTGTGCAAACCTGTCCTTGATGCGCGGCCATTCGCTGTCGAGCACCGAGAACCACGCGGTGTCGCGGTTGCGCCCCTTGACCACCGATGCCTGACGGAAGATGCCTTCGAAAGTGAAGCCAAGCCGCTCGGCTGCGGCCCGTGACGGCGCATTCAGCGCATCGCATTTCCACTCGTAGCGCCGGTAGCCAAGCTCGTCGAAGGCGCGGGCCATCATCAAGGCCATCGCTTCGGTTGCCAGTGCGGTGCGTTGCAGGGCCGGGGAAAAATGAATGTGACCGACTTCGATCGACGCGTTGGCGGGATCAATTCTGAGGTAACTCGCCATCCCCTGCGCCGTGCCGTCCCTGTCATAGATGGTGTGGAACAGCGGATCCTCGCCCGGACAGGCCACTGACACCCAGTCGGCAAAGGCCGTCTCTGACGCGAACGGACCGTAGGGAAGATAGGTCCAGTCACCTGCGCCCCCGTCCACGGCAAACGCGCGGTAAAGCGCGGGCACATGCGCAAGGCTGGTTGGTTCCAGGCGTCCATAGCTCCCCTGCATGGCGCTGCGCGGTGGGCGCGGGCGCGGCAGGGACAGCGAAACGGGTGCGCCGACGGGCTGCGGTCGGGTCATGGGGGAAGCTTTCGGAAACGGGTGAGTCCGGAACGCGGCCAACTCCGCCCCGCAGCGATCTGCAGGGCGGGAGAGGATCAGCCGAATACGCGGGTCAGGGCGCCGTCGACGGCCGAGAGGATATGGTTGATGTCATCCTTTGTCGCAATCAGTGCGGGTGAGAAACAGAGGGTGTTGTTGAACCCCGGCACCGAGCGGTTGGTCGCGCCGATGATGACACCCTGGGCCATGCAGTCGGACACCACCGCCTGAACCTGCTTTTCCGCGACGGGCGTGCGGCTGTCCCGGTCGCTGACCAGTTCGGCGCCAAGGAACAGACCTTTGCCGCGCACGTTGCCGATCACCCGGTGACGGTCCATCATCGCACCGAGCTGGTCGAGCATGTAGTCACCCATGCGGGTGGTGTTTTCGAGCAGGTTCTCGTCTTCGATGATGCGGATGTTCTCAAGCGCTGCCGCCGGGCCGGCCGTGCAGCCGCCAAAGGTCGAGATGTCACGGAAATAGTCCATCGGATCCGATGCATCCGATTTGAACATCTCGAACACCCGTTCCGACGTGACGCAGCAGGCGATGGCGGCATAGCCCGAGGCAACGCCCTTGGCCATGGTCACAAAATCCGGCTCGATCCCGTAGTGCTGATAGCCGAACCAGGTGCCGGTGCGCCCGACGCCGCAGACGACTTCGTCGATATGCAGCAGGATGTCGTACTTTTTGCAGATATCACCCACCCGCTGCCAGTAGCCTGCGGGCGGCACGATCACGCCACCGCCAGCGGTCACGGGTTCGAGGCACAGCGCGCCGATGGTGTCGGGGCCTTCGCGCAGGATGACCTCTTCGATCTGGTTCGCGGCCCATTCGCCGTAATTATCGACCGGAGCTCCCTGATCGGCGGCGCGGTATTCCAGGCAGTGCGGCACCCGCACGAACCCGGGGGCAAAAGGACCGTACTGGGCGTTGCGCTCGTCCTGACCACCCGCCGACAGGCAGGCGATGGTGGTGCCGTGATAGTCGCGGTCGCGGAACAGGATCTTGTTCTTCTTGCCGCCATAGCGCTTGTGCGCGATCTGGCGGACCATCTTGAATGCCTTTTCGTTCGCCTCGGAACCAGAGTTGGTGAAATAGACGCGGGTCAGGCCCGGCATCTTTTCGATCAGCCTTTCCGAAAACAGGGCGCCGGGAATCGAACCTGCGGAGCCGGCAAAGTAGTTGAGCTTGATCAGCTGATCGCGCACGGCGTTGGCAATGCTTTCGCGGCCATAGCCGACGTTGACGGTCCAGACACCGCCCGACACGGCATCAAGGTGCTCTTTGCCGTGCTGGTCCCAGACCTTCATGCCCTTGCCCTCGACGATGATCCGCGGGTCGGTGGTCTCGTAGGGTTTGTGCTGGCTCAAATGGTGCCAGACGTGGGCCTTGTCGGCGGCCACCACGCGGCTGAGGTCGTTTTCAGAGAATGTTCCGTCCATGGGAAACTCCGTTGGAATGAGGATGGGCGATAGCCAGTATGGCCCCGGGACAGAGGGTGTCCGTGACACCGTCACATCAGCCCCTTTCCACGGCGTTGGTTAGGGCCAGATCGGGCGCGCCTATATAGCCAATCCAACTGTGGCAAACGCGAAATGGTATGGAAATCTCCGGGAAGAGCCTGAAAAGCCGACGATTCCTTGGGGGTTGGGTTTTTACGCGCCCAGGCGGAGGCGCGACGACATGCCGGGCGGCACCAAGAATAAACGTTGATCGCTTTGTACTTTTCCGTTCGGATCAATGGCAGGGCGCTCTTTCGGGCGCCTTCAGGCTCAGAGAGGCGACTGATCGCCCGCAAGGCCGCAACGTCCCCCCGCAGAACGGGGGCCAACGGGAGTGTATGAAATGACAATGAAACGAATGATGATGGGAACCGCGGCGGCTTTGGCGCTGGTCGGTGCGGGCCAGGCGCATGCGGCGGCACATGGCACGCTGACCGTGGGGTATTTCCTCGAATGGCCGATGCCCTTTGAATACGCCAAGCAGATGGGCACCTATGACGAGGCTCTGGGGATGACCGTGAACTGGGTGTCCTTTGACACCGGCACGGCCATGTCTGCGGCAATGGCGTCGGGTGATGTGCAGATTTCGGTCAGCCAGGGTGTGCCGCCGTTTGTGGTGGCGACCAGCGCTGGACAGGATCTGCAGATTCTCGATGTGGCGGTCAGCTATTCCGACAATGACAATTGCGTTGTGGCCGAAGCGCTCGAGATCGACAAGGACAGCACGGGAGAACTGGCGGGCAAGAAGGTCGCGGTGCCTCTGGGCACTGCCGCGCACTATGGGTTTCTCAAGCAGATGTCCCACTTTGGCGTTGATGTTGCCGGATTGAATGTTGTCGATATGGCGCCGCCGGACGGGGCTGCCGCGATTGCGCAGGGATCGGTGGACATGTTCTGCGGCTGGGGCGGTTCGCTGCGCCGGGCCAAGGAATTCGGCAATGTGTTGCTGACGGGCGCCGAAAAGGAAGATCTGGGCATTCTGGTGTTTGACGTCACCAGCGCACCGGCCTCCTGGGTTGCCGAGAACAGCGATACCGCGGCGAAGTTTCTGAAGGTGACGGCCGATGCCAATGCGATGTGGGCCGATGAGTCGAAGCGCGCCGAGATGCTGCCGGTGATTGCCAAGGATGCGGGCATGTCCGAAGAGGAAACCATGGCGACGCTTGCGACCTTCATCTTCCCGTCGGTCGAAGATCAGCTGTCGTCCAAATGGCTCGCTGGCGGGGCTCAGGAGTTCATGAAGGGCGTCGCGCAGGTCTTTGTGGATGCTGGATCCATCGATTCCGCGCTGCCGAGTTATGCGGACAATGTGAACACCGGACCGCTCGCTGCCGCCAACGGCATGTAGGCCAACGCTGCCCCTGTGTTCCGCGCCGACCTCGTCACCCCCTGTCCAGCGCGGCAGCGGGTCGGGATCGAGAGCCGGAATGCGGGGGCAGTTTCTATTATCTGGAACAGCAATGAGGCCGCAATGACTGGACTTGTGATCGAAAACCTCTCGATGCGCTTCGATCTGCCCAACGGCACATCGGTCCAGGCGCTGCAGGATGTCTCGCTCGAACTGGCGCAGGGTGAGCTGCTCTCGGTGTTGGGGCCCTCGGGTTGCGGAAAGACGACGCTGCTGAACATCGTGGCAGGTTTTCTCGCCCCGACCGAAGGCCGTATCACGCTGAACGGCCACCGCGTCACCGGTCCGGATGCGGAACGCGGTATGGTGTTCCAGCAGGGCGCGCTGTTCGAATGGATGAACGTGCGCGAAAACGTCAGTTTCGGGCCGCGGATGCGCGGCCTGCGGGAAAAGGACTACGGTGCCAATGTCGACCACCTTCTCAACGTCGTCGGCCTGCGCGATTTCATGGAAAAGTCGGTCTATGAACTGTCGGGCGGCATGCAGCAGCGCGTGGCACTTGCGCGCTGTCTTGCCAACGACCCCGACGTGATCCTGATGGACGAACCGCTGGGTGCGCTGGACGCGCTGACCCGCGAAAAGATGCAGAGCCTGGTGCTGAAGCTGTGGAAGGAGACCGGCAAGACCATCATCCTGATCACGCATTCGGTCGAAGAGGCGCTGCTGCTGGGCGAACGCCTGCTTGTCATGGCACCCCGGCCCGGGCGTATTCACCGCGAATACCGTCTGCCCTTTGCCGACATGGGGGTTTCGGCCGATCTGAGGCAGGTCAAGAAACATTCCGAATTTGCCGCGCGACGCGAAGAAATCCTGGGCATGATCTGGGATATGGAAGAGGAAATCATGGGCCGTACAGAGGTGGCGTCATGATTGTTCTGGCGCTGTATGCCGCGATCTTCGTGGCCTCCTACCTGCTGGTCAAAAGCATCGTGCACCGGACCACCACCGATTACGCCTCGCTCAAGACGGTGACCTTTGGCGACGAAAGCGCGGTGGTGCCGGACCGCCTCGCGTCGTTTGTGTCGCTGCTGACGATCTTCCTGCTCTGGGCCGCCTTCACCGGATCGTCACTGGTGCCGTCGTTCCTGCACGCGCCCGGCCCGTTCATCGGCACCGCCAGTTTTGATTATACGGCTGAACTCAGCGACGGGCGCCGCGATGACGCCACGGTCACGGTGATCGTCAGCCGCGCCGGTGACACGCCGGAGGTTCCCGAGGTCGATCCAGGCGATGGATTTGCCAAGAACGACGTCGATGTGATCGGGGCCTGGCGCTCGGGACTGGTGCGGGTCGATCGCAATGACGAAGTGCCCGAGGGGGTCGAGGAAACGGTCGTCGCGGTGAACGGAGAACCGCTCGCTCCTGGCGGGACGGTCCAGACCGCCTACGGCCGTGTCGGGATGAGTCCCAAGGGCACCCTGAATTTCGAACCCGCCAAAGGATGGCAGATGGAGCCGATCTGGCTGCCCTCGCCCGAGGCTGTGGCGGCGCGTTTTGTCGACATCGCCCGTGACGGGTATCGGGACAGCACTCTGTGGGAACATCTGGGGTTTTCCCTGTTTCGCGTGGTGGTGGGGTTCCTCTTTGGCGCGCTTGTGGGGATCCCGCTGGGCTATGCCATGGGGCTGTCAGCCTGGTTCCGCGGCTGGTTTGACCCGATTGTGGAATTCATGCGCCCGGTGCCGCCGCTGGCGCTGATCCCGCTGGTGATCATCTGGGCGGGCATCGGCGAGACCGGCAAGATCATCCTGCTGTTCCTGGCGGCACTCTGGATCATGGCCATCGCCGCGCGGTCGGGGGTGTCCGGGGTCAACATCGCCAAAGTGCACGCTGCCTATTCCCTGGGTGCCAGCAAGGCGCAGATCATGCGCCACGTGATCGTGCCGAACTCGCTGCCAGAGATATTTACCGGGGCGCGTGTGGCAATGGGGGTCTGCTGGGGCACGGTTGTTGCCGCGGAGCTGGTGGCCGCAGAAAAAGGCGCCGGGATGATGATCATGGTGGCGTCCAAATTTCAGCTGACCGACATCGTGATCATGGGGATCATTCTGATCGGTGTGATTGGTTTTGGCATCGACATGTTGATGCGTTGGGCCGAACGGATCCTGGTGCCGTGGAAGGGCAAAAGCTGAGATGCGCGCGCACTCCGCCACAGATCGCCGCGCCAAGAATTTTGATAAAATTCTTGCAAAAACTTTTGAGGAAAAGTTTTTGGCGTCGGAACAGCACAAACAGTTCCGCACTTTTTCAAATGCGGGATGTGCCAGCCGACGCGCAGGCTGACACCGCCGCATCTTTCGGCCCGTCGTGCTCCGTTGTAATGTGACGGCATGGAATCGCATCTTGAGTGGCACAGTGCGCGGGCCCTGCTTGAATGGCAGGTGGAACTTGGGGTGACCGAGGCGATCTCGGACATGCCGGTAAACCGTTACGCGGCGGCCGCCGAGGCGGTGGCGGCGGCCGCATCCGGTGCCGCGCTCCCGCATCCCAACGTGGCTGAAGATCCGGTCGATACGGCGCGAAAAGCGGCCGGGGCGGCACAGGATCTCCCGGCGCTGCGGGCTGCATTGGAAAGCTACGGCCTCTGCGACCTGCAGAAGGGCGCGCGTAATCTGGTGTTCGCGGACGGCAACACGCCTGCGCGGGTGATGCTGATCGGCGAGGCGCCGGGCCGCGAAGAGGACCTGCAAGGCAAGCCATTCGTTGGCAAAGCTGGAAAGTTGCTCGACCAAATGCTCTCGGCGATCGGACTGGGCCGCGAGCGCGGTGGCGACAGTGCCGTCTACATCACCAACGTCGTGCCCTGGCGTCCGCCGCAGAACCGCGATCCCAGCCCGGCGGAAATCGCCATGATGCTGCCTTTCCTGCAGCGACACGTTGCCCTTGTGAAACCCGACCTGCTGATCCTGATGGGCAATGTTTCCTGTCAGGCCTGTCTTGGAAAACGCGGAATAACGCGCCTGCGCGGCCAGTGGACGCAAGCGTTTGGCCTGCCGGCGCTGCCAATGGTCCATCCGGCCTATCTGCTGCGCACTCCGATCGCCAAACGCGCGGCCTGGGCCGACCTGCTGAACCTGCAGGCAAAACTGAAAGCTTGATCCATGAGTCCTGAAGCCACACGCGATTTTCTCCCGGTGCGGATCGCCATCCTGACCGTCAGCGACACGCGGGGTGCAGCACAGGACCGGTCGGGCGATGTCCTGGTCGCGCGATTGACGCAGGCGGGGCACACACTTGCTGACCGCCGCATCCTGCGGGACGAACGCGATGAAATCGCCACACAGCTGCGCGCCTGGTGCGCCGATCCCGGCATAGATGTGGTGATTTCCACCGGTGGCACCGGTCTCACCGGGCGGGATGTGACCGTCGAGGCGCACCGCGATGTCTATGAGAAAGAGATCGACGCCTTTTCCACCGTTTTCACCATCGTCTCGATGAACAAGATCGGCACGTCCGCCGTGCAAAGCCGCGCCACTGGCGGGGTTGCCAACGGCACTTATCTGTTTGCGCTGCCGGGCAGCCCGGGGGCGTGCGGCGATGCCTGGGACGAAATCCTGGTGAAGCAGCTCGACTACCGTCACAGGCCCTGTAACTTTGTCGAGATATTTCCGCGCCTCGACGAACACCAGCGACGGAAATAGCCCCGGCACACGTATCACCTGTCACGTGGTCGTGGCTTGGCGTGCAGACCGGATCCGGTAGACTTCGGGTCCGGACAGGAGAAATTCAGATGCGGTTTTTGAGACAGAGCCTGACAGGACTGTTCCTCGCGTCCCTGACGCTGGGCCTGCTGGTTTATGCCGCGGCTCTTGTACGCGACGCGGTGCAGGTTCGCATGGCGGACGAGCCCCGGGTACCGCAAAACCGCGAACGGGTCTTTGCGGTGAACACACTCATGGCGCAGGCGGGCTCCGTTGCGCCGGTTCTCACCGCCTTCGGTCAGATTCAAAGCCGTCGCACCTTGGAACTGCGCGCTGCGGCTTCGGGGCGGCTGATCGACTTCGCCCCGGAATTCGAAGAGGGGCACAAGGTTGCCAAGGATCAGCTGCTGGTGCGCATCGATCCGTCTCAGGCGCAGGCAGAACTTGACCGGGCCAACAGCGATATGCTGGATGCCGAGGCCGAAATCCGCGAAGCCGTCGGGGCTGTCAGCCTTGCGCGGGATGATCTCGCCGCAGCCGAGGAACAGGCCGCGTTGTACCAGCGCCAGTTTCAGCGCCAGCTTGACCTGAGGAAGAGGGGAGTCGGGACCGATGCGGCCTCTGACACAGCCGAGCTTTCGGCGTCGACGGCGCGCGGCACCATCCTGGCCCGGCGCAAGGCGCTGGCCGAGGCCGAGGCGCGGGTGGACCAGGCCCGCACAACGCTTGCCCGTGCCGAAATTGCCCGCTCCGAGGCGCAGCGACTGCTGTCCGACACAGAGGTCCGCGCGGCTTTTGCCGGAACGCTGAGCGCGGTCAGCGTGATCGAGGGTCGTCTGGTGTCAGCCAATGAACAGCTTGCCCAGCTGATCGACACCGACGCGCTCGAGGTGGCGTTCCGCGTCTCGACCCAGCAGTACGCGCGCCTGCTGACGGAAGACGGGGCCCTTGACCCGGCAAGGGTCACGGCAACACTCGACGTCTTTGGCACCAATCTGGTCGCCACGGGGACGCTGTCGCGGGAAGGCGCCGCCGTGGGTGAGGGACAGACCGGCCGCCAGCTGTTTGCCCGCCTCGACCGGGCGCGCGGATTCAAGCCCGGCGATTTTGTGACCGTTTCGATCGACGAAGCGCCGCTGCATTCCGTGATCCGGCTGCCGTCCTCGGCCCTGAGCGCGGCGGACGAGGTGCTGGTTCTTGGTGCGGACGACCGGCTCGAAGTGATGCAGGTGCAGTTGCTGCGGCGGCAGGGTGACGATGTGCTGGTCCGTGCTCCGGGCCTGGAAGGGCGTGCCGTGGTGGCCGAGCGCACGCCGCTGCTGGGCGCGGGCATCAAGGTGCGGGCGCTGCAGCCGCCCGGTGCCGCCCCCGTTGCGGACAATGCCCCCGCACAGCCGGAAATGCTCGAACTCAGCGATGAACGCCGGGCCCGGCTGGTTGCGTTTGTGCAGGGCAATGGCCGGATGCCGGACGAGGCGAAGCAGCGTATTCTGGCCCAGTTGGGCGAACCGCAGGTGCCGGCGCAGGTTGTTCAGCGCCTCGAAGCCCGGATCGGTGGGTAGGGCATGGTGCGCGCGACCCCTCCCGCGGCCGGTGGTCTGCTCAGCTATTTCACCCGGCATCGGACGCTGGCCAACCTTTTGCTGGTGCTTATGCTTGCCGCCGGGGGGCTGGCGCTGCCCAACATGCGCGCCCAGTTCTTTCCGGATGTCGTTGTCGATGACATCAGTGTCACGGTGACCTGGGACGGGGCCGGGGCGGCGGATGTCGATTCCGCCATCGTGCAGGTTCTGGAGCCCGCCCTGCTGGTGGTGCAGGGCGTCGAATCGTCGGAATCCCGTTCTCGGGAAGGCAGCGCTGTGGTTCAGCTCGAGTTTGAACCGAACTGGGACATGGCGCGGGCGGCCGCGGATGTGCAGTCGGCCGTCGATGCCGTCACCGGCCTGCCGGACGAGGCGGACGAGCCCGAGGTCACCCGGGGCGCCTGGTACGATCGCGTGACCGATCTCGTGATCACCGGCCCGCTGGCGCCTGACCAGCTGGCGCGTTTTGCCGACGAACTTGTCACCCGCCTGTTTGCCGAAGGCGTCACCCGGACCACGATCCGCGGTCTGGCCGCGCCGCAGATCCTGATCGAAGTTCCCGGCGCCAATCTCATCGCCTATGACGTGACGCTGCGCGAGATCGCCGACGCCATCGCTGCCGAGGTCGATGCCGACCCGGCAGGGGATGTCAGCGGCGCCAACGCCCGCGTCCGGACCGGGGTCGAGAAACGCTCGGCCGAGCAGATTTCGCGCATCACCCTGCGCTCGAACCCGGACGGATCGACAGTGACGGTGGGCGATGTGGCGCGGCTGCAACTGCAGGGCACCGACCGCGAGCGGACCTACTTTGTCGGCGCCAATCCGGCGATTTCGATCCGCGTTGACCGCACCGCTCGGGGCGATGCGATCGGTATCCAGGATCAGGTCCAGCAGGTTGCGGACCGGATGGAGGCGGAACTGCCCGCCGGCGTCACCATCGACCTCATCCGCACGCGGTCAGAAGCGATCACCGGGCGGCTGAATATTCTGCTGGAAAACGGTCTTACCGGGTTGGGGCTGGTGGTGCTGCTGCTGTTTCTGTTTCTCAATGCGCGCACCGCTTTCTGGGTCGCGGCCGGAATCCCGACGGCGATGCTGGCGGCAATCGCGCTGATGTTCGCCTTTGGCATCACCTTCAACATGATCTCGCTGTTTGCGCTGATCATCACTCTTGGCATCGTGGTCGACGATGCCATCGTCGTGGGCGAACACGCCGACCACCTGGCCCGCCGTGGCATGCCGCCGGTCGAAGCGGCGGAAACGGCGGCCAAGCGGATGGCGCTGCCGGTGTTCTGCGCCACACTGACCACGGTCATCGCCTTTTTCGGGTTGGTCGCCGTTGGCGGCCGGTTTGGCGATCTGATCAAGGACATTCCCTTTACCGTGATCGTGGTCTTGCTCGCCTCGCTGGTGGAATGTTTTCTGATCCTGCCAAACCACATGGCCCATGCCATCGCCCATTCGGCCCGGGAACATTGGTACGACCTGCCCTCGCGGCTGATGAACCGGGGCTTCCGCCGTCTGCGCGACACCCTGTTCCGCCCGTTCATGGCCGGGGTCGTGATGTTCCGCTACGCGGTTCTGGCCGGGGTGGTTGTGTTGCTCGCGTCGCAGGTGGCCCTGCTGATCCGCGGTGACGTGCAATGGCGGTTTTTCAACGCACCCGAACAGGCCTCGATCACCGGAAACTTTGCCATGGCTCCGGGGGCGACGCGCGCCGACAGCCTGGCGATGATGCAGGAAATGCAGCGTGCCGCCGAGGCGCTGGGACAGAAGTACAAGGAAGAATACGGCCTGAATCCCATCGCTTATGTCATCGCCGAGGTGGGCGGCAACGCCGGACGCGGGATGGCGGGCACCGACAGCAAGGACGCGGATCAGCTGGGCGCGATCTCGATCGAACTGATCGAGGCGGACCTGCGGCCCTATTCCAGCTTTGCCTTTGTCGCGGCGCTGCAGGACGCGGTGGTGCCGCACCCGATGTCCGAAACCGTCAGCTTTCGCGGCATGCGGTCCGGACCCGGCGGCGATGCGCTGGACGTGCAATTCTATGGAGCCAGCGCCGAAGTACTGAAATCCGCCTCCGAGGCGCTCAAGACCGCTCTGGTACGGTTCCCTGAGGTGTCGGCGGTCGAGGACAATCTGTCTTATGACAAGGAAGAGTTGATACTGGAGCTGACCCCGCAGGGGCAGGCGCTGGGCTTTGACATCGACTCGCTTGGGGCGACGCTGCGCAACCGGTTGAATGGCATCGAGGCGGCCACCTATCCCGACGGGCCGCGCTCGGCGGCGATCCGTGTGGAGCTGCCCGCAGAGGAACTGACGGCGGATTTTCTTGAACGGATGATGTTGCGCACCCCGGGCGGCGCCTATGTCCTGCTCGCTGACCTGGTGCAGGTTACCCGGTCCACCGGCTTTTCCACGGTACGCCGCGAAAACGGCATCCGGCTGATTTCCGTCACCGGCGACATTTCCGAAGACGATCCCGCACGCGCGACCGAGATCATGCAGGCGCTGGAACAGGAGATCCTGCCGCAGATTGCCGCCGAGAAGCAGGTCGATTATCGCCTGTCGGGTCTGTCCGAGCAGGAGGACGCATTCCTAAGCGATGCACTGACCGGATTGATCCTGGTGCTGCTGGGGATCTATCTCGTGCTCGCCTGGGTCTTTGCCAGCTGGTCCCGGCCGCTGGTGGTGATGGCGATCATTCCCTTCGGCCTTGTCGGCACGATCTACGGCCATGCACTGTGGGAGGTGCCGCTCAGCATGTTCACCGTGGTGGGTCTGCTGGGCATGACCGGCATCATCATCAACGATTCCATCGTTCTGGTGACCACCATCGACGAATACGGCGCCACGCGCGGCGTGGTGCCCGCCATCATCGACGGCGCGGCGGACCGGCTGCGCCCGGTGATGTTGACCACGCTGACCACGGTGCTGGGACTGACACCGCTGCTGTATGAAAAGTCCGCCGATGCGCAGTTTCTCAAACCCACGGTGATCACCCTGGTCTACGGTCTCGGGTTCGGCATGGTGCTGGTGCTGCTGGTGGTGCCGGCGCTGATCGCGGTTCAGCAGGACATCGCGCGCCAGATCAAGGCGCTGCGCCACGGGCTGCGGTTCCGGCTGCGCGGCGTGCGCGGGCTGATGCTGTGCGCGGCGATGCTGGTGACGGGCTGGCTGGCGGTGACGCTGGGTTGGGCGGCGGTGACCGGAGACCTGCCGACAGCGCTGCGGTTCGGCCCGCTTGCCGCACTGGGCGCCCTTCAGGCCGGGCTGCTGCTGTTCGTGACGGGCGCGGCGGCGGTATCCGTGGGCATGTTCGTGCTGGCGTCACTGGCGCGCCTGCTGTGGCGGCGACCGGCGCAGGGCTGAAAGCTTTCAGCCCCGGCCGCCACGATACACGGCGGTGGAGGCAAAGGTGGCGACCCGAAGGCCGCCACGCATTGAACTATTCCTGTGGCAGCGACCGCAGGCGCAGCTCCATCAGCTGCTCCGGGGTCGGCTCGCTCGGTGCGCCCATCATCACGTCCTCGGCGCGCTGGTTCATCGGGAACATGATGACTTCGCGGATGTTCGCCTCGTCCGCCAGCAGCATCACGATGCGGTCGATGCCGGCGGCGCAGCCACCGTGCGGCGGGGCGCCGAAACGGAAGGCATTGACCATGCCGCCAAAGCGCTTGCGCACCTCTTCCTCGCCATAGCCGGCGATCTCGAAGGCCTTGAACATGATCTCGGGGCGGTGGTTGCGGATCGCGCCGCTGACCAGTTCATAGCCGTTGCAGGCCAGGTCATACTGGAACCCCAGCACGTCGAGCGGATCCCCGAGCAGCGCCTCCATCCCGCCCTGCGGCATCGAGAAGGGGTTGTGCTCAAAGTCGATCTTGCCGCTCTCGGCGTCCTTTTCGTAGATCGGGAAATCCACGATCCAGGCAAAGGCAAAGCGGTCCTTGTCGGTCAGGCCCAGCTCTTCACCGATCGCGGTGCGCGCCCGGCCTGCGACCGCCTCGAACTGCTTGGGCTTGCCCCCCAGGAAGAAGGCCGCGTCGCCAACATCCAGGCCCAGTTGCTGGCGGATCGCCTCGGTCCGCTCGGGGCCGATGTTCTTGGCCAGCGGTCCGGCGGCTTCGATGCCCTGCCCCTGATCGCGCCAGAAGATATAGCCCATGCCGGGCAGACCTTCCTTTTGCGCAAAGGCGTTCATCCGGTCGCAGAACTTGCGCGAGCCGCCGCCGGGGGCGGGGATGGCGCGGATCTGGGTTCCGTCCTGCTCCAGCAGCTTGGCGAAGATCGCGAACCCGGAGCCAGCGAAGTGTTCACTCACAACCTGCATCTTGATCGGGTTGCGCAGGTCGGGCTTGTCGGTGCCGTACCAGAGCGCCGCATCCTTGTAGGAAATCTGCTCCCAGGTCTGGTCGACCTTGCGGCCCTTGCCGAACTCTTCGAAGACGCCGCCGATCACCGGCTGGATGGTGTCGAACACGTCCTGCTGGGTGACAAACGACATCTCGAGGTCAAGCTGATAGAAATCGGTGGGCGAGCGGTCGGCGCGCGGGTCTTCGTCGCGGAAACAGGGCGCGATCTGGAAATACTTGTCAAAACCCGACACCATGATCAGCTGCTTGAACTGCTGCGGCGCCTGCGGCAGGGCATAGAACTTGCCCGGGTGCAGACGGCTGGGCACCAGAAAGTCGCGCGCGCCTTCGGGCGACGACGCGGTGATGATCGGCGTCTGGTATTCGCGAAAGCCCTGATCCCACATCCGGCGGCGCATCGAGGCGACCACATCCGAACGCAGGGTCATGTTCCTCTGCATCACCTCGCGGCGCAGATCGAGGTAACGATAGCGCAGGCGGGTTTCCTCGGGGTATTCCTGATCGCCAAAGACGATCAGCGGCAGTTCATCGGCCGCGCCCAGTACCTCGATGCCCCGCACGAAGACTTCGATTTCGCCGGTGGGCAGCTTGGGGTTCACCAGCGCCGCGTCGCGTGCCTTGACCTCGCCGTCGATGCGGATGCACCACTCGCTGCGCACCTTTTCTACGTCACCAAAGGCAGCCGAATCCGGATCACACAGAACCTGGGTGATGCCATAGTGGTCACGCAGGTCGATGAACAGGATGCCGCCATGATCGCGGACCCGGTGCACCCATCCCGACAGGCGGACGGTGTCGCCGACATTCGCGGCCGTGAGATCGGCGCAGGTGTGGGTGCGATAGGCATGCATAAGCACTGGTCCTCTTAGAAATCCGGGTGAGGGCGGTACATCCTGTGGCGGCGCGAAAGTCAAGCCGCACGCGCCGTCAGACGCCGACATCGCCGGTTCCGGCGTCCGGATGCCGTCGCCGCCTGCGGCAACTCTGCCTTTGGCCGACACGAACGCGTCGGGCGGGCGGGCGGGTATGGGGTTGCGCCCGAACCCGCGTTGTCTATAACCCACGACAATTTGCACCCCGGCCCCGAGTCTGCATCCCGGGTCGCCGGGTGCACTCTCCTGCCGCTTTGACGAGGTCAGCCATGCCGAAACGTACCGATATCAAATCCATCATGATCATCGGAGCTGGCCCCATCGTGATTGGCCAGGCCTGCGAGTTCGACTATTCCGGAGCCCAGGCCTGCAAGGCCCTGCGTGAAGAAGGCTACCGTGTCATCCTTGTGAACTCGAACCCGGCGACGATCATGACCGACCCGGAACTGGCCGATGCCACCTATATCGAGCCGATCACGCCGGAAGTCGTCGCCAAGATCATCGAGAAAGAGCGTCCCGACGCACTGCTGCCGACGATGGGCGGCCAGACCGGCCTGAACACCTCTCTGGCGCTCGAAGAGATGGGTGTGCTGAAGAAATACAATGTCGAGATGATCGGCGCCAAGCGCGAGGCCATCGAAATGGCCGAAGACCGCAAGCTGTTCCGCGAGGCGATGGACCGTATCGGCCTTGAGAACCCCAAGGCAACGATCATCACCGCCCCCAAGCTGGCAAACGGCAAGGCGGACCTGAAGGAAGGTGTGCGGCTGGCGCTGGAGGCTCTGGAATATGTCGGCCTGCCCGCGATCATCCGCCCGGCCTATACGCTGGGCGGCACCGGCGGCGGCGTGGCCTACAACCGCGAAGACTATGAATATTACTGCCGCACCGGCATGGACGCCTCGCCGGTCAACCAGATCCTTGTGGACGAGTCGCTGCTGGGCTGGAAGGAATTCGAGATGGAGGTCGTGCGCGACAAGGCCGACAACGCCATCATCGTCTGTGCCATCGAAAACGTCGATCCGATGGGCGTGCACACCGGGGATTCGATCACCGTGGCCCCGGCGCTGACCCTGACCGACAAGGAATACCAGATCATGCGCAACGGCAGCATTGCCGTGTTGCGCGAAATCGGGGTCGAAACCGGCGGCTCGAACGTGCAATGGGCGGTGAACCCCGTCGATGGCCGCATGGTGGTGATCGAAATGAACCCGCGGGTGTCACGCTCCTCGGCACTGGCGTCCAAGGCGACCGGTTTCCCCATCGCCAAGATCGCCGCCAAGCTCGCCGTAGGCTACACGCTGGACGAGCTGGACAACGACATCACCAAGGTGACACCGGCCAGCTTCGAGCCGACCATCGACTATGTCGTGACCAAGATCCCGCGCTTTGCCTTCGAGAAATTCCCCGGCTCCGAGCCGCACCTGACTACGGCGATGAAGTCAGTGGGAGAGGCGATGGCCATCGGCCGCACCATCCACGAAAGCTTTCAGAAGGCGCTGGCCTCGATGGAAACCGGTCTGACCGGGTTCGACGACATCGAGATTCCCGGAGCGCCCGAAAAGTCCGCCGTGGTCAAGGCACTGTCGAAACAGACCCCGGACCGGATCCGTGTCATTGCCCAGGCGATGCGCCACGGAGTGTCGGACGACGACATCCACGGCGTCACCATGTTCGACCCCTGGTTCCTGGCCCGCATCCGCGAAATCGTCGAAGCCGAGGCCGAGGTGATTGCAAACGGATTGCCGCAGGACGAAGACGGCCTGCGGCAGCTCAAGATCATGGGTTTCACCGATGCCCGCCTCGCCACCCTCACCGGGTTCAGCGAAAAGGACATCCGCAGCAAACGCCACGCCAAGGGTGTTACCGCCGTGTTCAAGCGCATCGACACCTGTGCGGCGGAATTCGAGGCGCAGACGCCCTACATGTATTCCACCTACGAAATGCCGATGATGGGCGAAGTCGAATGCGAGGCGCGCCCCTCGAACCGCAAGAAGGTGGTCATTCTGGGCGGGGGTCCGAACCGGATCGGCCAGGGGATCGAGTTTGACTATTGCTGCTGCCACGCCTGCTTTGCGCTGACCGGGGCCGGCTATGAAACCATCATGATCAACTGCAACCCGGAAACCGTGTCGACCGATTACGACACCTCTGACCGGCTGTACTTTGAACCGCTGACCTTTGAACACGTGATGGAAATTCTGCGGGTCGAGCAGGACAACGGCACCCTGCACGGCGTGATCGTGCAGTTCGGCGGCCAGACCCCGCTGAAACTGGCGGATATGCTCGAAGCCGAGGGCATCCCGATCCTCGGGACCTCACCCGACGCCATCGACCTTGCCGAAGACCGCGAACGGTTCCAGGCGCTGGTCAACCAACTGGGCCTCAGGCAGCCCAAGAACGGCATCGCCAGCACCGACGCCCAGGCCATGGCGATTGCCGATGGCATCGGCTATCCGCTGGTGATCCGCCCGTCCTACGTGCTGGGCGGCCGCGCGATGGAGATCGTCCGCGACACCGCACATCTGGAGCGCTACATCAAAGAGGCGGTGGTGGTCTCGGGCGACAGCCCGGTGCTGCTCGACAGCTACCTTTCGGGGGCTGTGGAACTGGACGTCGACGCCCTGTGTGACGGCACCGATGTGCATGTCGCGGGCATCATGCAGCACATCGAAGAGGCCGGCGTGCACTCGGGTGACTCGGCCTGCTCGCTGCCGCCCTATTCGCTGGACCCGGCGGTCATCGAGGAAATCGTGGTGCAGACCCGGGCGCTGGCGCTGGGTCTCAACGTCGTTGGCCTGATGAACGTGCAGTTCGCGGTCAAGGCCAATGAGGCCGGCGAGAACGAGATCTACCTGATCGAGGTCAACCCCCGCGCCTCGCGCACCGTGCCCTTCGTCGCCAAGGCCACCGACTCTGCGATTGCCAGTATCGCCGCCCGCATCATGGCCGGCGAGCCGCTGTCGAACTTCCCGCTGCGCGCGCCCTATCCGGTGGATGCCGATTATGACACGCCGCTGCCGCTGGCCGACCCGATGACGCTGGCCGACCCGAACATGCCGTGGTTCTCGGTCAAGGAGGCGGTGCTGCCCTTTGCCCGCTTCCCCGGCGTCGACACCATTCTCGGGCCGGAAATGCGCTCGACCGGCGAGGTCATGGGCTGGGACCGCTCCTTCCCCCGCGCCTTCCTCAAGGCACAGATGGGGGCGGGCACACACCTGCCGCTGGGCGGCACGGTGTTCCTGTCGATCCGCGACGATGACAAGACACCGCAGATGGCGGAATGCGCCCAGATCCTGTCCGACCTCGGCTTCAAGATTGTCGCCACCGCCGGCACGGCCAGGTTCGTGCGGGCACAGGGGATCGAATGCGAGCTGGTGAAAAAGGTCTACGAGGGGCGGCCCAACGTGGTCGACCTGATGAAGGACTCGGCCATTGACCTGGTGCTGAACACAACCGAAGGCGCCGCGGCGGTCGAGGACAGCCGCGAGATCCGCTCGGTCGCGCTCTACGACAAGATCCCCTACTTCACCACAGCCGCCGGCGCCCATGCCGCCGCTCTGGCGATGAAGTCCCGCACAGAGGGCGATCTGGTGGTGAAGTCGCTTCAGGGCTGACCCGGCTTCAACCCGCGCCGGGCATTGCCTGCCCCTGAGGTGGCGTTTGCACCGGTTTGGCGGCGCATTTAATGCGCGCCACATCATTCGTCATGCAGAGCCATGCGCTGACGTCACCCAAGCGCCAGCCCCGGGGAGGGGCAGGCGCTGCCCGGTGCCGTCGGCTTGGTTCCGGGCTTGCCGTTTGATCGAAGGCAGAAATGCACCGAAATTTCGAAGCAATATTGGCTGCAATGGCTAAATTTGGAGCTCGATTTCAAATGAACCCACAAGCTGAATGTCAATAATCCCCTCTCCTTCAGAAACATGAATTGACCTTGCAAGACTCAAAATTAAGGGATGTTCCGGATCAGTGGAGAGATATGCATCAAGGCAAATATGGGGGAGCTCGAAACGGTTCCTTCGTTCGTCAAAATCAGTCATCATCTGATGTGGGGCAGCCCACTTATATCTTGTTTCGATGTGGCCATTCTGGCTCCGGAAGATTTTGCCGTCAGTGATTTCAGATGTATAGCCTGTAAGGCGTCTAGCCAAATCGTCTAGGCTCAGGAACACCGACTGTATTCAATGTGTCCCGAGCCTGCCGTCGGTTTCGTTCGCGTCAGTCCAATCAATTCCCGTCTTTTGACCAAATACCATCCATTCGAGAATGCCGCTGGTTCAGCCCGCGTCAACGCCGCACAGTTTTGACACTTTGGACGGGCATGAAGCAGTTACTACATCCCCCTCCACATCCCCGCCAACCTCTGCTAGACCGCGCCCAAACCCCTCCTGACACCAAAGGGTGCGCCTCATGACCACGCCGAAACCCGTTGTTCTCACCATCCTCGACGGATGGGGGCTGCGTGACGATACCACCGCCAACGCGCCCGCGCTTGCCCACACCCCGACGATGGACTGGCTCTCCGCCAATTGCCCCAGGGCCAGGCTAATCACCCACGGCCCCGACGTGGGCCTGCCGTCCGGGCAGATGGGCAACTCCGAGGTCGGGCACACCAACATCGGCGCCGGCCGGATCGTGGCGATGGACCTCGGGCAGATCGACCTTGCGATCGAGGACGGCACGTTCTTCAAGAACCCGGCCCTGCAGGAGATGATCCAGACCCTGCAGGACACCAACGGCACCGCGCATCTCATGGGAGTGGTGAGCAACGGCGGGGTTCACGGCCACCTCAACCACATCTTTGCCGCCGCCAAGGCGATCAGCCAGACCGGGGTTCCGGTGCTGATCCACGCCATCACCGACGGCCGCGACGTGGCACCGAAATCCGCCGCCTCGTATATCGAAAAGCTGCAAAGGCGCCTGCCGCAGAACGTGCATATCGCCACAGTGATCGGGCGCTACTTTGCCATGGACCGCGACACCCGCTGGGAGCGGGTGCAAACCGCCTATGACGCCATGGTGCATGGCAAGGGCGAGACTGCCGCCAGCGCGAAAGAGGCCGTGGCACAGGCCTACAAGGCCGATGTGACCGACGAATTCATCCCGGCCACGGTGATTGACGGCTATGACGGCATTCGCGAGGGTGACGGCTTTTTCTGCCTCAACTTCCGCGCCGACCGCGCCCGCGAAATCCTTGCCGCCATCGGCGCGCCGGAGTTCGACGGTTTTGCCCGCGGGACCCGGCCGCAGCTTGCCGGTTTTCTCGGGATGGTCGAATATTCCGAGGATCACGCGACCTACATGACGACCGTGTTCCCGAAGCGCGACCTGCGCAACACTCTGGGCGAATGGGTCGCCAAGCAGGGCAAGACCCAGTTCCGCCTGGCGGAAACCGAGAAATATCCGCATGTGACCTTCTTTCTCAACGGCGGCAAGGAAACGCCCGAGCCGCAGGAGGATCGCTTTATGCCCAAGTCGCCGAACGTCGCGACCTACGACCTGCAGCCAGAGATGTCCTCGGCAGAGGTGACCGAGAAGTTTGTCGAGGCGATCGAACGGGGCTATGATCTGATCATCACCAACTATGCAAATCCCGACATGGTCGGGCACACCGGCGATCTCAAGGCGGCGATCCGGGCCTGCGAGGCGGTGGACGCCGGGCTTGGCCGGGTGCTCGACGCGGTCCGGGCCGCGGGAGGAGCGATGATCGTGACCGCCGATCACGGCAATTGCGAAACCATGGTCGACCCGGAAACCGGCGGCCCGCACACGGCGCATACGTTGAACCTAGTGCCGGTGGTGCTGTTCGGCGGGCCGAAAAAGAGCAGGCTGCGCGACGGGCGGTTGTCCGATCTGGCGCCGACGCTGCTGCAATTGATGGGGCTGGAGCAGCCCGAGGAAATGACCGGGAAGAGCCTGCTGCTGTGATACGTCGCGCCGCGCTATGTCTGATGTGCCTGGCCGCCCCTGCCGTGGCGCAGGAATCGGCGGCTGCGGCACGGGCGGCAGCGGCGCAGCTCGAGGCGGCGACAGTCCAGCTTGACCGTGCCGACGGCGCGCGCGACCGGATCAGGGCGCTGACCGAAACGGTGCGTGCCTATGAGGCCGGGCTTTCGGCGATGCGTGACGGATTGCGCGACGCGGCAATCCGCGAAACCGAACTCAGCCGCAAATTGCGGGGCCGCGAAGATGAGGTGGCGCAGTTGCTGGGGGCGCTGCAGGGCATCGGTCGTGCGGCGGCGCCGGAAACCCTGCTGCACCCTGCGGGGCCGGTGGGCACCGCCCGTTCCGGCATGTTGCTGGCGGCGGTGACGCCGGGTCTGGCGGCCAATGCGGCGGACCTGCGCGCCGATCTCGCCGAGGTGACGACACTGCGGCAGTTGCAGGAGGATGCGGTAAAGACATTGCAGCAGGGTCTGGCCGGGGTGCAGCAGGCGCGCACCGCTCTGAGCCATGCAATGGCCGAGCGCACCGAACTGCCGATGCGCTTTACCGAGGATCCGGTGCGCACCGCGATCCTGATTTCCGCCACCGAAACGCTGGAAGGCTTTGCCAGTGGCCTGAGTGAAATCACCGAAGAGGATTCCGAAAGCCTTCTGCCCTCCATCGAGGGGCGCATGGGCACGCTGCCCTGGCCCGTGTCCGGCCAAATCCTGCGCCGAGCGGGGCAGGAAGATGCAGCCGGGGTGGAACGCCCCGGCGTGGTTCTGGCCACCCGCCCGCGCGCCCTGGTCACCACCCCGACCAGTGCCACAATCCGCTACCGCGGGCCGCTGCTGGACTACGGGCTTGTCAGCATACTCGAACCGCAGGCTGACCTGCTGTTTGTTCTGGCCGGGCTCGACACCGTCTACGGCGAAATCGGCGAGGTTCTTGCAGCCGGTGCACCGGTCGGGCTTATGGGGGGCACCGAGGCGGAAACCGGGGATATCCTGTCACCAATCGGTGATAGGGCTGGAAACGCCCGCCCGGAAACGCTCTATATAGAGGTCAGACAGGGTGATTTGCCCGTGGACCCGATGACCTGGTTCTCAACCGACAAGGGATGACACAATGAAGAAATTCGTCATGGCCGCGATGGGCGGTACGCTCGCCGGCGTGATCGCGACCACGCAGTTCGTGGGGCCACTGCTGGCGCAGGAAGGGGCCAAGACGTCCAGCGTCTACGAGCAGCTCGACCTGTTTGGCGACATCTTCGAACGCATCCGCGCACAATACGTCGAGGAAGTCGACGAGGGCGAGCTGATCGAAGCGGCGATCAACGGCATGCTGACCTCGCTCGACCCGCACTTGAGCTATCTCTCGCCGGATGACGCCTCGAACATGCGGGTACAGACCCGTGGCGAATTCGGCGGTCTGGGGATCGAGGTCACGCAGGAAGAAGGGTTTGTCAAAGTCGTCTCGCCGATCGACGGCACCCCGGCGGATGAGGCCGGCATCGAGGCCGGCGATTTCATCACCCATGTGGATGGTGAATCGGTTCTGGGCCTGACGCTGGACGATGCGGTTGATCTGATGCGCGGGCCGGTGGGTTCGGAAATCGTGATCACCATCGTGCGCGAAGATATGCCCGAGCCCTTTGACGTGTCAATCATCCGCGACACCATCACACTCCAGGCGGTGCGCACCCGGATCGAAGGCGACACCGTCGTGCTGCGGGTGACCACCTTCAACGACCAGACCACCCCCAATCTGGAAGCCGGGCTTGCCGAACAGGTCGAGGCTGCGGGTGGTATCGACAACGTCAACGGGTTTGTGCTGGACCTGCGCAACAACCCCGGCGGCCTGCTGACCCAGGCGATCCGGGTGTCGGATTCCTTCCTTGAAAAGGGCGAGATCGTATCGACCCGTGGCCGCGACCCGGCGGACGGCGAACGTTACAACGCCACGCCCGGCGATCTGGCAATGGGCAAACCGATTGTCGTGCTGATCAACGGCGGCTCCGCTTCGGCCTCCGAGATTGTGGCCGGCGCGCTTCAGGATCACCGGCGAGCCATCGTCGTGGGCACCAAGAGCTTTGGCAAGGGTTCGGTCCAGACCGTGATGCCGTTGCGCGGGGATGGTGCCATGCGCCTGACCACGGCGCGCTACTACACGCCTTCGGGCCGTTCGATCCAGGCACTGGGTGTTTCGCCGGACATCGTCGTAGAGCAACCCCGCCCGGCTCCGGCCTCCGAGGAGGAAGAACCCGGGACAACCCCGGCGACCCGCTCCGAGGCTGATCTGCGCGGTTCGCTGAACAACGACAGCCTGACCGAAGACGAGATCCGCCAGATCGAAGAGGACCGCGCCCGAGCCGACGCCGCCGCGGCATTGCGCGAAGAGGATTATCAGCTGGCCTATGCCATTGATATTCTCAAAGGCCTCTCGGCACTGGGTCCAAAGGAGTAAGACTGCTTTCGGTTCCATCGTGCACGCCCCGCCGGACCGGTGGGGCGTTTCGCGTTGGTGCGGGGGATGGAAAGCCGGGAGGCAATTTTGTATGCAGAGACCATAGCCAGAAAGGTGCAACCATGACCCCCGACGACATCGCCAAACTGCCCTACCGGCCCTGTGTCGGAGTGATGCTGATGAACGCTGCGGGCGAGGTCTTTGTCGGGCAGCGGATCGACAACGACACGGCGGCCTGGCAGATGCCCCAGGGCGGCGTTGACGACGGCGAAGCGCCGCAAGACGCCGCCTTGCGGGAATTGCGGGAAGAAACCGGAGTGCCCGCCGAACTGGTCACCGTCGCCGCCGAAACCGAAGACTGGATTCCCTATGACCTGCCGCACGACATCGTGCCGCGGATCTGGAAGGGGCGGTTCCGCGGACAAGAGCAGAAATGGTTTCTGCTGCGATTTCACGGCACTGACGCCGATGTGAACATCGCCACCGACCACCCGGAGTTTTCCGAGTGGCGCTGGCTGCCGCCGTCCGAACTGGTGGCGAACATCGTGCCGTTCAAGCGCGAGGTGTACACGCGTGTGCTGACCGCCTTTGGCCTGCCGCTGCCGACAACCGGGACCCGGGGGTAACTGGTTTTCTTCGCCGCCGTGCGGACGCGCGCCTAGCGCAGCCGCGTCAGCACGTTCAGCGAGGCATAGCCATCCGGCGCCATGCCGACCGAGCGCTGAAAGCCGCGCACGGCCTTGATCGTCAGCGGTCCGACCCGGCCATCCACCCCCTTGGTGTCAAAGCCGCGCGCTGTCAGCAGACGCTGCATCTCCTGGCGCTCGGCAAAGCTCAGCGCCCGGTCAGCGCGCGGCCACTCCGCCTTGATCGGACCCTTGCCGCGAATCCGGTCGCCCAGGTGCCCGACGCCGAGGACATAGGCGTCGGCCGCATTGTACCGCGCGATCACCGAGAAGTTCTTGAAGATCAGAAAGGCCGCGCCCCCGGCTCCGGCGGGCAGCCATACCGAGGCGGTGCCATGGTCCCGCACCGGTGCGCCATCCATGCCAACCACGCCCTGCCGCGCCCAATCGCTGGGCAGTTTCACGACGTCCCGCGCAGCGTCGGAATAATCGAATCCCTTCGGCAGCTGCACCTCGACGCCCCAGGGCATGCCCTTTACCCAGCCGTAGCGCGCCAGATAGGCCGCCGTCGAGGCCAGGGCATCGGTGGGGTCATCCGACCAGATGTCACGCCGTCCGTCGCCGTCGAAATCCACCGCCAGAGCTTCGTAAGAGGTCGGGATGAACTGGGTGTGCCCCATCGCCCCGGCCCAGCTTCCTGTCATCGTCTCGGGGGTGGTGTCGCCATTCTGAAGGATTTTCAGCGCCGCGATCAGCTGCTGTTCAAAGAACGCACCGCGCCGCCCGTCATAGGCAAGCGTGGCCAGGGAATTGACGATGCTGAGCGAACCGCGATGGGTGCCATAGGCGGATTCCATGCCCCAGATCGCCAGCACGATTTCCTTGTCGACGCCGAATTTTGCCTCGATCCGTGCCAGGGTGGCGGTGTTGTCCCGCAGGGCGGCGCGGCCGTTGGTGACCCGCGTCTCGGATGCCGCGCTGTCGAGATAGTCCCAGATCGACTTGGTGAATTCGGCCTGATTGGAATCGCGCCGGATCACCTCGGGATCATAGCGGGCAGTGCGGAATGCCCGGTCGAAAACCGCGCCGCTGACCCCGGCTCCCAGGGCCCGGGACCGAAAACCCCGCACCCAGGCATCAAACCCGGGGTGCGGTGCCAGCATGGCGGCTGGCGGCATCACGGCGTCTTTTGGCCGGACCTCGGGGCGGACCGAGACCTGCGGCGCCTCTGGCGTTGTCACCAGTGTCACCGCCGCGCGCGACACTTCCGTATTTTCCGGGCGCTGGGCTGGTCTGACCTCCGAGTCCAGGGGGGCCGCAACCGCGCCGCTGCATAAGAAGACCGAGGCAATGGCCCCGCGAATGACCTGAAGATCCATGTGTATCGCCCTGCTGATGTGCCTGTTTTTTAGGGACCATACCCTGTTTTGGCCGATTCCGAAAGAAATCGCCGCTCTCCTGCGCGTTACCGGTAGAAATCTGCCGAAGGCGGCTGGTGGCATTCAGAAGCCGGCACCGTCGCCCTGTTCGGGCGATGGTGCCGGGCGTGGCGCAAAGGTGCAGGGTCATCCGGCAGCAGCGGCACACGCCAAGCCACCGCAGCGCATTGATGTTGCGGTGCGCCCTGCGTTCGGCCCCCCCTGGTTTCGGTCGCCTGCCGCTGTGCGGTCGCAGGTGTCGGCGCGGCGCGCAGGGCTTGCATCAGCCGGTCCACGCAGTGCGTCCGCCTCATCGTCCGAGACAGCCGGCTCGTGCTGTCGGAAGGAACAGGACAAGCCGGGACTACGGGGCTGGACAGCGACAGTCCCGTGACACCCGGCCGAAGGTGATCAGGAGGTGCGCCGTCGCTTGACCTTGGTGCGGGCCTTGGCGTCCTTCTTGCGGGCCTTGGCGGGCTTGCGCCGGGGTCCGCCGCCAGTCGGTGGTCCCGACCGTCGCCGTCCGGGGCCGCCCCGCGACGGGCCGCGCGGCATCTCGACGTCTTCCAGCGTCAGCAGGTCAAAGGCCAGCCCCCCGGTCACCGGCGCCGCTTCGATCAGCTTGACCGTGACGCGCTGGCCCAGGCTGATCACGGTGCCGGTGTCGGCCCCCATCAGGGTGGCGCTGGCCGCGTCGTAATGGAAATACTCGTTGCCCAGATTGCGCATCGGCACCAGACCGTCTGCGCCGGTCTCGTCCAGTTTCACGAAGATCCCGAAATTGGCGATACCGCTGATCTTGCCGGGAAATTCCGCGCCGATCCGGTCAGACAGGAAAGCGGCGAGGTAGCGGTCGGTGGTGTCGCGCTCGGCCATCATCGAGCGGCGCTCGGTGTCCGAGATATGCTGTGCGGTGTTTTCAAGGCCCTCGATGTCCTGCGGCGTCAGCCCGTCATCCCCCCAGCCGTGCGCCAGGATCAGCGCCCGGTGCACGACCAGGTCCGAATAACGCCGGATCGGCGAGGTGAAATGCGCATAGGAGCGCAAGGCGAGACCGAAGTGGCCAAAATTCGCGGGTGAGTAATAGGCCTGCGTCATCGAGCGCAGCGTCGCCATGTTGATCAGTTCGACCTCGTCGCGCCCGGCGGCGTCGTGCAGCAGCTTGTTGAGATGCGCGGTCTTGAGGACCTGCCCCTTGGCCAGTTGCAGGCCCGAGGCGGCGGCCACTTCGCGCAGGGTTTCAAGCTTTTCGGGCGGCGGTTCCTCGTGCACGCGGAACAGCAACGGGGTTTTCCTGGCGGTCAGCGTCTCGGCGGCGGCGACGTTGGCCAGCACCATGAATTCCTCGATCAGCCTGTGCGCATCGAGCCGGACCGAGAAATTGACGGCGGTCAGCTTGCCGTCGTCGGAAAATTCGATCTTGCGTTCCGGCAGGTCAAGGTCCAGCGGCTGGCGGCGTTCGCGCGCCTCGCGCAGCGCGCCATAGGCCGCGTAAAGCGGTTTCAGAACGTCCTCGAGCAGCGGTTCGGTCTGCGCATCCGGTTGCCCGTCGATGGCCGCCTGCACCTGCTGATAATGCAGGGACGCCGGAGAGCGCATCAGGCCGCGGCAGAAGGTCTGGCCCAGCTTGTTGCCCGTCGAATCGATCACCATGCGCACGGCGATACAGGCGCGCGGCACGCCTTCGTGCAGCGAACACAGATCACCGGACAACCGGTCGGGCAGCATCGGTACGACGCGGTCCGGAAAGTAGCTGGAATTGCCGCGTTTGCGCGCCTCGTGGTCCAGCGCGGTGCCCGGGCGGACATAATGCGCGACATCGGCGATCGCGACCCAGATCACATGGCCGCCGGGGTTCTTGGGGTCGTCATCGGCGTGCGCATAGCAGGCGTCGTCATGGTCCCGCGCATCCGAGGGGTCGATGGTGATCAGCGGCAGGTCGCGCAGGTCTTTGCGGCCCTTCAGCCCCGCGGGCTTCATGCTGTCAGCCTCGGCCAGCACCTCGTCGGGGAAATCATCCGGAATGCCATGCTGATGGATCGCGATCAGCGACACGGCACGCGGCTCGCTGGGGTCGCCAAGGCGCAGGGTGATGCGTGCCTTGGGGTTCCCCATGCGGACGCGCGACGGTCCGGCCTGTTCGGCCTCGACCAGTTCCCCTTCGCGGGCGCCGCCCGTGGCGTCGGCTGCCACCGTCCACTCGGTATCCGCGCCCTTGTCGATCGGCAGGATCCTCCCGCCTTCGGACGTCTTGCGGAAAATGCCGACGATCTTTTTCGGGTTCGAGCCGATGCGCCGGATCAGCCGTGCCTCATAGTTGTGATCTTCGGCCTGCACCACCTGCAGGCGGGCGAGGATGCGGTCGCCTTCGCCCAATGCCGGGTCCGAGGCGCGCGGCATGACCAGAACCACGGGCTCGCGTCCCTCGCCCTGCCACTCAAGCGGCCTGGCGAACAGGTCGCCATCGCGCGACGGCGCCAGGACCTGCAGAACGCTGACCGGGGGCAGGCGGTCCGGGTCGCGATAGGTCTTGTGGCGCTTTTCGAGGTGGCCCTCTGACTCAAGCTCTTTCAGCAGCCGCTTGAGATCAATGCGCGCAGCCCCCTTGATCCCAAAGGCCTTGGCAATATCGCGTTTCGCGGTGAGTGTCGGGTGCTCGGAGATCCAGGCGAGGATGTCCGATTTTGTTGGCAGCATGCTCATGACGCTGGCGTAGCATGCGGCGCAGGAGACGTCACGGGCGAAGACGCCGCCCCGAAAAGATGAATCGATCAGGATGAACGTTCGGGTGTCCCCGGCGTCAGGCGGGCTGACGCATTTCGCGGTGCGGAATGCCGGCGTCGTCATAGATCGGTCCCGCCACCGCAAAGCCCAGCTTTTCGTAAAACGGGATCGCGTGCACCTGCGCGCCGAGGGCAATGTCGCGCACCTCGGAATCCGCCCGCAGCAGGGCCATGGCGCGGGTGACCAGCGCCGCACCGACACCGTGACCGCGCCCGGATGGCAGGACACAGATCCGGCCGATCCAGCCGGTGCCCCCGACGCCAAAGATCCGCGCGGTGCCGACCGGGGTGCCGTCAAGCTCGGCCAGAAGGTGCCGTGCCGTGGCGTCGGTGTCGTCGAATTCTTCCGCAAGCGATATGCCCTGTTCCTGCACAAAGACGGCAATGCGCAGGGCGCGGCAGGGTTCAAAATCGCGGGTCACGCCGATCCGCAGGGTCATTGTGCAAAGTAGTCCCGCAGGACACGGCCGTAAATCGCCTTGAGCTGGTGGATCTGCGCCACCTCGACCCGTTCATCGACCTGGTGCATGGTCTTGCCCACCAGACCGAATTCGACCACCGGGCAGTGATCCTTGACGAATCGCGCGTCCGATGTGCCGCCACTGGTCGACAGCTCGGGTGTGACGCCGGTTTCCGCGGTGACGGCGCGAGCGATCAGCTCGGACAGCGGTCCCGGCGGCGTCAGAAAGCTTTCGCCCGAAATCCTGATCTGCACCTCGGTCCTTGTACCAAAGGCCGCGTCCACCTGCGCCGCTTCTGTGCGCAGCCAGTCGGACAGGCTGGCGCCGCTGTGGCTGTCGTTGAAACGGATGTTGAGCGTTGCGCGGCTTTGGGCGGGGATCACGTTTGTGGCCGGGTTGCCGGTGTCGATGGTCACCACTGCCAGAGTCGAGGCGTCGAAATGGGCGGTGCCGGTGTCGAGCGTGTGCGACGCCAGTCGGTCCATCAGCCGCGCGATGGCAGGCATCGGGTTCAGGGCGCGCTGCGGATAGGCCGAATGGCCTTGCTGTCCGACAACCGTGAAATGCGCGTTCAGCGATCCGCGTCGGCCGATTTTCATCATCTGGCCCATGTGGTCGGGGCAGGTCGGCTCTCCCACCAGACAGTGAGACATCTGTTCGCCGCTGTCTTTCATCCAGTCAAGCAGGGCCAGGGTGCCGTCGGCGGCATCACCCTCTTCGTCGCCGGTGATGGCCAGAATGACCGCGCCGTCGGGGGGGGTGGTCGAGACAAATTCCACGGCAGCGGCGACAAAGGCGGCAACGCCGGACTTCATGTCGGTGGCGCCGCGCCCATACATGAAACCGTCCTTCTCCTCGGCGCCAAAGGGGGCGACGGTCCAGTCGGCGGGATTGCCCAGCGGCACCACATCGGTATGCCCGTTGAAACCGAAACTGCGCGCATGGCCCTTGTCGCCCCAACGGGCAAAAAGGTTGCAGACTCCGCCGCGGTCGACCCGTGTGCAGGTGAACCCGGCCCTGGTCAGCACGGCGTCCAGATGCACCAGCGCGCCGCCCTCCTCCGGAGTGACAGACGGGCAGCCGATCAGGGCGGCGGTCAGTTCGGCAGGATCAATGTGCATGTCGGGGCTCCGTCGGGACAGGGTGCCACAGCAGGTAGCCCAGCCGCCTTGCCGTGGCAATTGCACTCCGGGTTGCCTCTGGCCCGGTGATTGCCGGAAAGCGAAGCCTTGCGTCTCGAAACAGGGCCTTAACAGGTCGGCCAAGGTCGTGATACATTGGCGCAAACAACAAGCCCGGGGCAGGGCGCGCAGCAGTACCGCTACAAAACCGCCGGTCAGGTTCCTGCCCCCGGGCAGGCAGCGAAGCGCTGGTTGCTTTGACCGGCTGGGGTATGGGTATGAGCACAGTCAGGTTTTCAGGTTTGTCTGCGCCCGACATCAGATGTCGGAGGGCAGGATGACCTGGGTTGCGATCTCGGGTGGCGGGGTGAACTGGGTCTGTCCCGAGATGTTCCAGAGCCCCGAGGTGCGGCGCGATCACCTGCTGGCACGCGGTTCGCTGCTGATCGAGACGCGGCTGTCGCCAGAGGGGCGACCGCAGACATTGCTGTCCTACCAGCGGCGCTATCCCTGGGCCGGGGGCATCTCGTTGCAGGCCATTCCCGGCGGCGGGCTGGTCCTGGTGCTCAGCCAGGCCGACGACGTGTTCCACACCGTGCTGGATTACAAGCGGGATGCGCGCACTGACGTCCTGCGCATCACTTTCAGCTGGGATGGTCCGCAGCGCTGGGGGCGGTTGGTGGTGGAGCGGCCCGAAGCGGACACGGTGGATGAGATCCTCACACCCGCGCCGCTGCCGCTGATGCTAGAGGATGTCTATACCATGACCCGGCGCCCGCAACTGTGCGAGACAGACCGCGATGTGGTGTTCTTTGCCGTCAGTGACGCGGTCGAGCCGATCGGGCCGATGCCGTCGCTGACCGGCGGGGTGCCGGTGGCAACGCCAAGGGGCTATCGCGCCTTGCGTGACCTGCGTTTCGGCGACACGGTGTTCAGCCGGGATGACGCTGTGGTGCCGGTGCTGCATACGGTGGCGCGCACCGTGCCTGCGCTGGGTTCGTTCCGTCCGGTGCGGCTGCGCGCCCCCTATTTTGGTCTGGCCCGCGATGTGGTGGTCGCCCCCCATCAGCGGCTGGTCATCGGCGGTTCGGAAGTCGAGTATATCTTTGGGCGCGAGGCGGTTCTGGTGCCCGCCATCAGTCTGGTGAACGGGTTTGCCGCAGTGTTCGAGGAAGGTCACCGGCTGGTCCGCTATGCGCATCTGCTGTTGCCCGGGAACGAAGCGATGATCGTCGCCGGCGCCGCGATGGAGAGCCTGTACGCCGGGCGTTTGGGACGCAACCGCGAGCGGCTGGCGGCAACCCTGCTGGCCGACTGCCCCCGCCATCTGATGCCCGCACATCACCGTGCGGGGTATCAGGTGCTGCGCCCGTTCGAGGCCATCACCCTGGCCGAAGCACGGGTGGCATAGGCGACCAGGTCAGGACTTGTCGAAGAACGGAGTGACCTGGGCCACAATGACCGAATTTTCGGCCAGCGCCCGGGCCATGAGCTCGGCCTCGTCAGCGTCGATCTCGTGGCCTTCGGCGCGGCGTTCCGCTTCGGTGCCGTAGCCGGTCACATCCAGCGGCGCCATATCGGCCTGTTTCAGGATCGCGACGGTTTCGCGCACCGCTTCGGCCTCGTCCACACCGCTGGCGTAGCACATCAGCGCGGCACCGGTCGCATCCTTGGGCAGACCGTCACCGGTCTTGCGGCCGACTTCCACCAGCAAGGTATAGACCGATTGCCGCGAAGGCTTGTCCTTGGTCATGTGGGTTGTCCTCTGCGTCCGCGTTTCGCCCACCCATGCCCCAGATCGGTGTCCGGCGTCCAGCGCCTGTTTCACTGACGTGCGTCGCCGGGGCCCTGCCGCGCCGGGGATCGGGCGCCGGCGGCTGTCAGGTCCGGATGGCCGACTGTGTGAACAGGTCGGCCATCCGCGTGTTTCAGAAGGGCTGCGGCCCGTCCGACCGTGTCAGTCGCGCAGCAGTTCGTTGATCGCGGTCTTGGAGCGTGTCTGCGCGTCGACACGTTTCACGATGACCGCGCAGTACAGGTTCACGCCGTTCTTGGAGGGCATCGAGCCAGAGACGACCACCGAATAGGGCGGCACTTCGCCATAGGTGAATTCGCCGGTTTCGCGATCGACGATCTTGGTCGATTTGCCGATGTAGACACCCATGCCCAGAACCGAGCCTTCGCGCACGATGCAGCCTTCGACCACTTCGGAGCGGGCGCCGATAAAGCAGTTGTCCTCGATGATGGTCGGACCGGCCTGCATCGGCTCCAGCACGCCGCCGATCCCGACACCGCCGGACAGGTGCACATTCTTGCCGATCTGCGCACAGGATCCGACGGTGGCCCATGTGTCGACCATGGTGCCGCTGTCGACATAGGCGCCCAGGTTCACGAAGGAGGGCATCAGCACCACGCCGGGCGCGATATAGGCCGACTTGCGCACGATGCAGTTCGGCACCGCGCGAAAGCCTGCGGTTTTCCAGTCGGCGGCCTGCCAGCCTGCGAATTTGCTGTCGACCTTGTCCCACCAGCCGCCGCCCTGCGGGCCGCCGTCCTGAACCTCCATGTCCTTGATACGGAATCCCAGAAGCACGGCCTTTTTCGCCCACTGATTCACGTGCCAGTCGCCATTGGCCTGCTTTTCCGCCACGCGCAGCGTGCCGGAATCCAGCGCGGCCAGAGTGGTTTCGATCGCGTCGCGGGTGTCACCCGTGGTCTGTGGGGTGATGCTGTCGCGGGCCTCCCAGGCAGCTTCGATGGCGGTTTCGAGGTCGGCGTTGGACATCTGTCTCTCCTTGACGTGGCGTAGGTTTGCCAGCCCTATACCTGCCGCGGTGGCGTCGGGCAATGCGCCCGAAGGGAGGGGGGCCGACCCCGCCGGAATTTGCCGCGCCCCAGGCCTTGCGAAGATGCGAAAGGGGACAGGGGCGCTGCCCCCCGCCCGCGCAGGCGCGGCCTCCTCCGGGTTATTTTCTCCCGGAGAAGCCGGCGGCGATCAGGCCAGCGGGTCTGTTGCGAGATTCCCGCCGCAGATCAGCACCGCGACGCGTTCGCCGGCGGCGGGCCGATACGCCCCCGAGGTGAGAGCAGAAAGCGCTGCGGCGCCTGCCGGTTCGACCAGAAGGCGATGCTGCTGCCAGAGACGTTTCTGGGCCTGGGTGATGGCGGTGTCGGTGACAAGGACGCTGGGGGTGTCGGTAGCGAGATCGAACGCGATCTGGCCGATCCTGCGGGCGCCAAGGGCGTTGGCGGCGACTCCGGATACCTCGACATCCGTGGGCGCACCGAGCTGTTGGGCGGCATGCAGGGCGCAGGCGTTTTCCGGTTCGACCGCGATCACGTTGCGCCTGCCCTGCCACCAGGCCAGCGCACCGGCCAGAAGGCCACCGCCGCCGACCGCGATCAGCACCGTGTCGGCATCGAGCCCCTGCGCGTCCCATTCGGCAAAGCAGCTGCCCTGACCGGCGACCGTGGCAGGGGCGTCGTAGGCGTGGATCTGCATGGCGCCGGTCCGGGCTTCGAAGGCGCGGGCCTGTTCCAGGGCATTGGCATAGACGCCGGGCACCACAGTCAGGTCGGCGCCCGTGGATCTGATCTGCGCAATCTTGGCGGGGCCGGCGATTTCAGGCACGAAGATTGTCGCCCTGTACCCCAGTTTTCGGGCGGCGAAGGCGACCGCGGCGCCATGATTCCCGCCCGAGGCGGCGACAATCCCGGCCTCTGGTACGGGGTGTGACAGCAGGGTGTTGAACGCGCCCCGGGCTTTGAAGCTGCCGGTGTGTTGCAATTGTTCCAGCTTCAGCGAAACCGGCAGGTCTGCCAGCGCGGGCGTGTCCAGCAGTGGTGTCTGCACGATGTGCGGGCGGATGCGGTCGGCGGCGTCGCTGATTTCTGTGGCCCAGCTCATCTTGCGCTCCTCTTGTCTGGCGATTGCCGGGCAGACGCTATACGCAGGGGCAAAGAGACGAAAGGCCAGACCATGAATGACGATCGACGTAGCCCGATGCGGGGTGCCAATATCGACCGCGCTGCTGCCAAGCACGTTCCCGATACGCCGCAGACCCGGGCTCCGACTTACCGGCTGGCCTTTGCCGACGAAGAGTTTCTCGGGCGCGAAGAACTGCGTCCGGTGCGGCTGCAACTGGAATTGCTCAAGCCGGATATGGCGCTGGACGCACACGGCATCGATTCCACCGTGGTGCTGTTTGGTGGCGCGCGGATCCCCGCACCCGAGGCCGCAGCGGCCGCACGTACGCAGACCCTGGCGGAACTGTCGCATTTCTACGAGGTCGCACGCGATTTTTCCCGCCGGATGACACGCAAGTCGCTGGACGGGGGCGGCCGGGATTTTGTGGTTGTGACCGGGGGTGGTCCGGGCGTGATGGAGGCAGGAAACCGTGGGGCCGAGGACGAGGGCGGCGTTTCAATCGGGCTGAACATCGTGCTGCCGCATGAACAGGCGCCCAACGCCTATGTGACGCCGGATCTGTGTTTCAATTTTCACTACTTCGCGATCCGCAAGATGCATTTCCTGATGCGGGCCTGTGCCATTTGCGTCTTTCCTGGCGGTTTCGGCACGCTGGACGAGATGTTCGAGGCGCTGACGCTGATCCAGACCGGGCGCATGCGGCGGGTGCCGTTCCTGCTGTTCGGACGTGAGTTCTGGGAGAAAATCATCAATTGGGAAGCGCTCGCGCAGGCCGGGACCATTTCCGAAGAAGACCTGCAACTTTTCCGCTTTGTGGAGACCGCCGAAGAGGCCGAGGCGGCTATCAATGGCTGGCAGTTGATGGGCACACGCGACGATATTCCGGGGCGGTAGGCAGTCCGCTGCCGCGGCGTGAACCTGCCGGGGTCCAGGGATTTCTGAAAGGGCGGGGCACCGTCCCACCCGCCGACACCCGGGCAACGGCTGGTTGTCAGACGATCGCTTCTTCGGCCTGCTCGGGTTCGGCGCTACGTTCGACCCAACGGGCGATCACGGCTTTTGCGCCGGCTTCGTCCAGTTGCGAGATTGCGCGGCGCAGGTCCTTCAGGGCGTTGGCCATCTCGATCTCGGACAGATAGCTTTCCTGAGCGCGCAGGATCTTGGTGTGCGGCGTGGTCAGCATGTCAGCCGAGATCAGCAGTTCTTCGTGCAGCTTTTCGCCCCGGCGCAGGCCGGTGATCTGAATTTCGATATCGCCGTCCGGATTGTCCGAGTCCTTTACCGAATAGCCTGCTCCCTCGATCATCTGGCGAGCAAGCTTGGCGATCGGCACCGGGTCGCCCATGTCGAGCACGAAGACATCGCCACCTCTGGCGAAAGAGCCTGCCAGAAGAACAAGGCGCGCGGCCTCGGAGATCGTCATGAAGTAGCGGGTGACGGCGCCATGGGTCAGGGTCACCGGGCCGCCACGGGCAATCTGTTCCTCGAACAGCGGAATGACCGAACCGGACGAGCCGAGAACGTTGCCGAAACGCACCATCGAGAACCGCGTTCCCGACGACCGCGTGGCGAGATCCTGCACCACCAGTTCGGCCAGCCGCTTGGACGCGCCCATCACGTTGGTCGGGCGCACGGCCTTGTCCGACGAGACCAGGATGAAGCGTTCGACCCCGGCATCCCGGGCGGCATCGGCAAGGATCTTGGTGCCGATCACGTTGTTGCGCAGACCGGCGATGGCGTTGCATTCGACCAGCGGCAGATGTTTGTAGGCGGCGGCGTGCAGGACAACGTCGATGTCATGCGCCGACAGGACTTCGCGCATCTTGGCCTCGTCCATCACCGTACCAAGGATCGGCACGATCTGCAGGTTGGTCGCAAGTTCGCGCAGTTCCTTGTCGATATTGTAAAGCGCCAGTTCCGAGTGATCGAGCAGCACGATACATTCCGGCTTGCAGGCGATCAGCTGGCGGCACAGTTCGGAGCCAATCGAGCCGCCCGCTCCGGTGATCAGGATGCGGCGGCCGGAGTAGGCGTGGCTGACGCCGGGCAGTTCGGATTCAAGCCGGTTGCGGCCCAGGAGATCGTTGAGTGATACAGGAGACACGCGCTTGCGCAGATCCCCTTCGCCCACCAGTTCGGCAAACGACGGCAGCGCATGCACTTCGCAGCCGATTTCGCGCAGGCGGTGAGCAATGCGGGCCTGCCGGGACTGGCTGATCGACGGCATGGCCAGGACGACACGGTCGATCTGCCGCTCGACAATCAGTTCCTTGATCTTGGCGGGGGAATGCACCGGCAGGCCCGCGACGCGCAGGCTTTGCAGGGTGGGATTGTCGTCGATGAAGCCGACTGGCTGAATGGCGTCATCCGTGCGCAGCGCAGCGACAAGCTGTTGCCCGGTCTGGCCTGCACCATAGATCAGAACCCGCATCCGGTTCTGGCCCCGGCGGTAGATCTTCATGACGCAGTGGCGCAGCGTCACGCGCCAGGCGGCGGCCACGAACAGGAACAGCAACGCAAAGATGAAAAACACTTCGTAAGGGATGTTCGGCGCGACGAGCCCGTTGAGGCAGGCACCCACCAGTGCGACACTGCCGGACAGAGCGGCCGTCATCAACACGCCCCGCATCTCGTAGGCGTTCAACTTGATCTGCGGCAGTCCGATGTAAAACGACATCCCCAGAGTGGCCAGCAGCATGGCACCGATAAGCGGTGCAGCGGCTGTCAGGGCGGCGGCATCCACATTGATCCGCGCGTTGAGCATCATCGCCGCGCCCATGGCAACCACCATCATCAGGGCGTCTGTGAGCATGAACAAATACTGCTTTTGGGTTCGCGAGAGTGATGTCGCAATCTTATATAACATCGAAACTTGTCCCCCGCTGCCAACGCAGCATTCTTCCGTAGTATAATCTATCGACGCGAACGCGCGGTGTGGCCAGTTTCTTATATCCCAGAGGGCGTGACCTCTTCACACGAATCCGCAAATCAACTTCCAACTTTTATGCGTCCGCTCAAACATTAGACAAGGCAGAAATGCTGCACCTGCAGAAATTGGCAGGAATCCACCGATCTCCAGCGTCTCATAGCACAGGCCCCGGCAAATTGTCTCTAGTTTATCATCGCTTGCGCGCTGAAAGCGGGCATTTCAACAGTTTAAGGCGAGCCCGGACAGATTCTTCCCCTGACTGCGATGATTCGCTGCGGCGCTTAAAATCCAAGCAGGTCCCCTGTTCACAGGGGTTGGCAAGACCCTCTTTCGCAGCCCTTCTGCCTGCGGTATGCAGCGCCCAAGCCGCGCCTGCACCATTGCAGGGCGCAGGATTGAAAAAAAGGAGCCACCATGGGCTACAAAGTTGTTGTCGCCGGGGCCACCGGGAACGTTGGCCGCGAAATGCTGAACATCCTTGCCGAGCGGGAATTCCCCGTCGACGAAATTGCAGCGCTTGCCAGCCGCCGCTCGCTGGGGACCGAAGTCAGCTTTGGCGACCGGACTCTGAAAACGCAGGATCTCGACACCTTCGATTTCACCGGCTGGGACATGGCGCTGTTTGCCATCGGCTCGGACGCGACCAAGAAATACGCGCCGATCGCGGCAAAGGCCGGTTGTGTGGTGATCGATAACTCGTCGCTTTACCGTTACGATCCCGACGTGCCGCTGATCGTACCCGAGGTGAACGCCGATGCGATCATGGGCTATTCCAAGAAAAATATCATCGCCAACCCGAACTGTTCCACGGCGCAGCTGGTTGTGGCGCTGAAGCCGCTGCACGACCGCGCCGGGATCAAACGCGTTGTGGTGTCGACATACCAGTCCGTTTCCGGTGCCGGCAAAGAAGGCATGGACGAGCTGTGGAACCAGACCAAGGCCGTCTACAATCCGACCGACGACGTGCCGCCCAAGAAGTTCACCAAACAGATCGCCTTCAATGTCATTCCGCATATCGACGTCTTCCTGGATGACGGGTCGACCAAGGAAGAGTGGAAGATGGTGGCCGAGACCAAAAAGATCCTCGACCCGTCGATCAAGCTGACGGCGACCTGCGTCAGGGTGCCGGTTTTTGTCGGTCACGGCGAGGCGGTGAACATCGAGACCGAAGAGTTCCTGGACGAGCACGAGGCCCGTGACATCCTGCGCGAATCGCCGGGTATCATGGTTGTCGACAAGCGCGAAGACGGCGGTTACGTCACACCGGTGGAATGCGCGGGCGATTTCGCCACGTTCATCAGCCGGATCCGTCAGGATTCGACCATCGACAACGGCCTGAGCTTCTGGTGCGTGTCTGACAACCTGCGCAAGGGCGCGGCGTTGAATGCGGTGCAGATTGCCGAGACGCTTGGCAACCGCGCGCTGAAAAAAGGCTGAGCAGGTTCCACCGAGCCCTCGGGCCGGACCGTTTCCATCCATCAGCGGGGCGCTTTCGGGCGTCCCGCTTTTGTTTTGGTACCGCTTCCGGATTGCCAGCCTGCGGGCCAGGATCCAGCCAGCGCGGTTGTGGCACCAACGGGCCGGATCACGAATGTCGGCAGGTCTGACAGAGAGTTCGCGAAGGCGGATACATTGTGGCAACCGTGGCAACTTCTCGACCACATGGGTCCGATCCGGCCCTATTGGCGCCGGAATGCCTTGTTAGCGTAACGACATGTTCCATTTACAAGGTAACCGATCATGCAGACTCTCAGACAGCACCAGCCGACCGGCGCTCCGGTCCCTCATCCCGGCATTGGACTCGATTGCGAAACAGCTTCGCTGATGCGGGGGTTCCTGTTGCCGATCTTTGAAACGGCCCGCGACTGGTCCGATCTGCGCCAGCGGCTGGTCAGCAAGGGGTACGACATCGCATTTCGCGATGGGCACATGGTTCTGCTCAACCTCGATACCCGCGAGGCGCTCTGCACCGGAACCGTGTTGGGCAGCCCGTTGCGCAGCCTCGCCGCCCGGCTGGGGCGTGCACATGTGATCGCCAACCGGGACGGGGCCACCGGCGAACTGGGCTGAATGTCAGGCGGAGGCCTGTCCGACCGGCGAAAATTGCCCGGTCTTGGGATCGTACCATTCCAGCCCGCCCTCGCCAATCTCTGTCCAGAGACCATGCAGCGTCAGGCCGCCATTCTCGACCGCCTCGCGGACAAAGGGAAAGGTCATCAGATTTTCAAGCGAGACAAGCACCGCTTCCTTTTCCAGCTTGCGAACCTGCGTTGCGGCATCGGGTTCATCCTTGACCCGCTCGTATCCGGGGCGCAGCAAATCCATCCAGCGCCCGACAAAGCTTGACGTCTCTTCCAGGTGCGGCGCCTTGCCCGAGCACATGTCCAGGCAGCCCTGCACGCCGCCGCAGTTCGAATGCCCCAGCACCACCAGATGCGACACCTTGAGCGCGGTCACGGCGTATTCCACCGCGGCGGATGTCCCGTGCTGCGCGCCATCGGGTTCATAGGGCGGCACCAGATTGGCGATATTGCGGTGGATAAAGAACTCCCCCTGATCGGCACCGAAGATGGATGTCACGTGCACCCGGGAATCACAGCACGAGATGATCATGGCGCGCGGGCGCTGCCCTTCGGTCGCCAGCCGTTTGTACCAGGCACGGTTCTCGGCATAGGTCGTCGCTTTCCAGCCGTGATAGCGCTGGAGCAGATAGGTGGGCAATGGCTTTGCACTCATCATGGCGTCCTCGTGGTCTGTGTCCGTCCGTACCGGAATATGCGCAATTCGACAGGAATTCGAGAGACATTCTGTTCCGGCCTCAACCTTTTGGGAACCGCACCAAGAGTATCGTGACCTCCGCCGTGGGGGCGTGGGACAAAGGATGGGAAGTTGGAACAGGTAACGGTGCTTGCACCCTTGGAAAATGCGCGTCTGGATCCGGACCGTCTGGACGCTCTCTATTCGCAACTGGGTCCGAACGCGGCCGAGGATGTGTTGTGTCGCGCGATGGAGGAGCTTGCGGTGCGACTTGCGCATATTGACCGCCTGTTCCGCCAGGGCGACTGGAAGGAAATGCGCAAGAATACCCGGGCGTTGCTGGCGATTGCCGAACAGATCGGGATGATGGGGCTGGCGCGTGTCGGCTCTTGTGTCGTGGGCTGCATCGACGATGGCGATCGCGTGGCGCTGGCTGCAACCTTGTTCCGGCTCACCCGCCTGGGCGAGCAGTCCCTGACAGCCGTCTGGGATCTTCAGGATCTTTCCATCTGACCCCCTTGCAGGTGCCGATGGTGCGGATAGGGTAAGGGCCTCTTGCGACGAAAGGGTCCCTGATGACATTTGCCTTTGCTGCCCCGGACGCGCGGACCCTGCCGCTTCATGTGCTGGAACCCGGCACTGTCGAATCCTGGACCGCACAACAGTCGGACCGGGTACGGGCCTGGGTCGGGGCAAGCAGTTTCAGGGCGGGCCTGGGCACCTCGTTGATGGTTCCCGGCGCGGATGGGGCACCCGAGCGCGCCCTCATCGGCTATGGCACCGCACAGCAGAGGGCGCGCGGTCGCTTTGCGCTGGCGGGCGCCGTGCCGCAGTTGGCGCCGGGCACCTACCGCATCGCAGACGGCCTGCCGCCCGAGGATGCCGCGCGCGAGGCGCTGGGCTGGCTGCTGTGTGATTATGGCTTCACCCGATACAGCGGCGCGGCACCCGAGGTGCCGGCTCTGGTCGCGCCCGAAGGAATTGACGCCGCGCGGGTTGAAATTCTGGCGGTTTCCGAGACGTTGACCCGTGATCTGATCAACACGCCGGCCTCGGACATGGGGCCGACGGCGCTGGAACAGGCCGCGCGCGATCTGGCGGGCGTGTTTGGCGCGCGGGTCGCGGTGACGGCGGGGGATGCGCTGCTCGAACAGAACTTCCCCATGATCCACGCGGTGGGCCGGGCATCGGCAGATGCCCCGCGCCTGATCGACATGCGCTGGGGGGAGACCGGGCCAAAGCTGACGCTGGTGGGCAAGGGTGTATGTTTTGATACCGGCGGGCTGAACATCAAGCCGGGCAGTTCCATGGGCCTGATGAAAAAGGACATGGGCGGTGCCGCCAATGTTCTGGGCCTTGCTCGGATGATCATGGCGCTGGGGCTGCAACTGCAACTACGGGTGCTGATCCCGGCGGTCGAGAACAGCATCGCGGGCAACAGTTTCCGGCCGCAGGACATTCTGACATCGCGCAAGGGGTTGACGGTCGAGATCAACAACACCGATGCCGAGGGGCGGCTGGTGCTGGCGGATGCGCTGGCGCTGGCGGACGAGGAAAAGCCGGACCTGCTGATCTCGATGGCGACGCTCACCGGCGCGGCGCGGGTGGCTGTCGGGCCGGACCTTGCGCCATTCTATGTCGATGACGATGCCATCGCTTCGGGACTGGAGCAGGCCGGGCGGCGCACGGCCGACCCACTGTGGCGCCTGCCGTTCTGGGATCCGTACGAGGCGATGATCGAACCGGGGATTGCCGATCTCGACAATGCGCCTTCGGGGGGCTTTGCCGGGTCGATCACTGCCGCTTTGTTCCTGCGCCGCTTTGTCACCGACACGCCGTCCTATGTGCATTTTGACATCTACGGCTGGCAGCCCGCGCCTGCGCCCGGTCGCAGCAAGGGCGGTTTCCTGCAGGGACCGCGCGCCATTCTGGATGCGCTGCCCGGGTTGCTGGCGCTGTGAATGACCGGCGCCTGACACCGGCCAACACCCGTGTCGCGGCAGAACATCTGCGCGGGTCGATCGAGGCCGCGCACTTCAGCGCCGGAGAGCCGCGTCGCGTGGTTGTCCCGGTGGTCGATCTGCTGCGCGCACCGGCGGGGGCACGCGACCGGCAGATCCTGTTCGGTGCGGCGGTCACGGTTTATGACGAACACGAGGGCTGGGCCTTTGTGCAGGCCGCGGCGGACGGTTATGTCGGCTATGTGCCGGTCAGGTCGCTGGGGGTGGCCCCGGTGCCGACCCACCGGGTCGACGCGCGCGCCACACATGTCTACAGCCTGCCCGATTTCAAATCGACCAACGTCATGACGCTGAGCTATGGCGCGCAGTTGGACGTTGTGACCGACGCCCCGGACCCGGTCGAAAGATTCGTCGCGACCAGGGTGGGCTATGTGCCGCGCGCACATCTGGTCCCGTTGGGCACAACCGCTTCCGATCCGGTGGCAGAGGCTGAAAAACTGCTGGGCACGCCGTATCTCTGGGGCGGCAACAGCGCCTTTGGCATCGACTGCTCCGGCCTTGTGCAGGCGACGCTGGCTGCTTGCGGACAGGCCTGCCCGGGTGACAGTGATCTGCAGGAAACCAGTGTCGGACGGACGCTGCCAAAGGGCACCGCGCCGCGCCGGGGGGATCTGCTGTTCTGGAAGGGGCATGTGGGCTGGGTCGCGGCCCCGGACATGCTGCTGCATGCCAATGTGCATGCGATGGCGGTGGCCTTGGAACCGCTGGCCGCGGCGCTGACCCGGATCGAAACACAGGGTGACGGGCCGGTGATCCGGCATGCCCGGCTGATTGAGGACGCTTTGAAATGACCAGTGATGCATTCTTCCACCCGGTGTCAGGATTTGATCTGCCGCGTTTTGCCGGCATTCCGACCTTCATGCGGTTGCCGCATGTGGCGCCCGGTCATCCGCGTTTTGGCGAGCTGGACGTGGCGCTGGTCGGCGTGCCCTGGGACAGCGGCACAACCAACCGCCCGGGACCGCGGCACGGGCCGCGCCAGCTGCGCGACGCCTCGACCATGATCCGGGCGGAACATCCGGTCAGCGGGGTACGGCCGTTCGAGGTGCTGGCCTGCGCCGACGTCGGAGATGTCGCGCCGAATCCGGCGGACATTCAGGACTCGATGTCCCGGATCACCGCCTTCTACGACCAGCTTCTGGCCGCGGACATCCTGCCGCTGACGGCCGGCGGGGACCATCTGTCCAGCCTGCCGATCCTGCGGTCTCTGGGGCGTGCGGCCCCGCTGGGCATGATTCATTTCGACAGCCACACCGACCTTTTCAACAGCTATTTCGGTGGCACGATGTACACCCACGGCACGCCGTTTCGCCGCGCGGTGGAAGAGGGTCTGCTGGACCCGAAACGGGTTGTGCAGATCGGGATCCGCGGCACGGCCTATGACACCGAGGACAAGGATTTTGCCAGCTCCGTCGGTATCCGCATCATCACCATCGAGGAGTTTCACGACCGCGGTGTGGCGGACGTCATGCAGGAGGCGCGCGGCATCGCCGGGGAGGGCGCGACCTATGTGAGCTATGACATCGATTTTGTCGATCCGACCTTTGCGCCCGGCACCGGCACGCCCGAGGTCGGCGGGCCGAATTCCTATCAGGCGCTGCAGGTGGTTCGGGCGCTGGAGGGGCTGAACATCGTCGGCGCGGACATGGTCGAGGTCTCGCCGCCGTTCGATGCCTCGGGCGGGACAGCCTTTCTGGGGGTGTCGATCATGTTCGAACTGCTGTGCGTGATGGCGGGGCGCGCCGGGAGCGCCTGAGGAGCCGGGGGCACCTGAGGAGAGGGGCCTTCAGTCGATGGACCGGATCAGCTTGCGTTCAAGCACGCGGAGGACGAGCTTCAGGTCATTGCCGCGCTTGAGCATCTGACCGTCCATTCCGACGACGGCGTACTGGCCCTGTTTGCTGCGCAGTTTCGGGTGTTTCTCGATCCGGTAGAGCGGGTTTTCCGCAGCCCGCCGGAAGATCGAGAACACCGCCAGCTCGCGCAGGGAGGAGATGCCGTAGTCGCGCCATTCACCGGCGGCGACCATGCGCCCGTAGAGTCCAAGGATCAGCGACAGCTCTGTGCGGTGGAACGCCACCTGTTCGGGCAGGGTTTGTGACCTGGGAAAGGGCGTGAGGCTGTTCATGGTTTCAGAGTCGCGCCGAACGCCGGTCAAATCAAGCTCTTTCCAAACGGACCCGGCGGTGCCGGGGCCGGATGTCCCGGTCTGCCCGCGTTGCGGGCACACCGCGGCGCCGGTTGCACCCTGACGCTCTGGGGGCGGCGGGCGCGCCTGTGGCCCGGTCGCGCGATCTCAGGCAAAGCTGCCGTGGCAGAACCAGCCTGGTGACAGACCGGCACCATGGGCGAAGTATAGCCAGAGCTGGTCGCCCCGGTCGGTGTCGATGCGCCAGTAATCCCGCAGCCCGCTGCGCCAGTCGGGATCGTCGAACCACCATTCCGGCGCGATGCGTTCCGGGCCTGACGCGGCCGACGTCACAAAGTCGCGGCCACGCCAGCGGAAGGTTACGGGGGGCGCGACCGTGTCGGCAGCCTGCACCGGTTCCGGGCGCCAGATCAGCAAGGGGCGTGGCGCAGAGGGCTCTGGCCAGTGGGCGGCGGGCGGGGACCAGGCCGCGGCGAGGGTCAGAGCGGACTTTTCCGGCAAATGGCTGGCGGCGGGGTGGCGCCGGGTGATCTGTTCGAGCCCGATGCGGGCGCCAATCCGGCCCATGAGGTCATCGAGGGAAGTGTTGGCCTGCAGCCGGGTGGCGACGGCGGCGCCTGCGGCCAGATGGCCGGTGCGGGTGCGACCATGCAGCGGTTCGGTGCGGATGGCATCAAGGCGGATCATGTCGATGCCGAAGCCGACCTCGATCTCGGGCAGTTTCATCGCCAGCAACGGGCGCAGCCGGTCCGGGTCGTGCGCCGGGCGGGCAAGGCTGACGGTGACCCACTGCATGGTCTGGTCGGTGCGGTAGACCTCGAACCGCAGGGTGCGGGCGCCGGTGCCTTTCCTTTCAAGCCGCCGGCACAGGGTCGGCAGCATCCGGTCCAGCGCGGCCAGCAGGTCGGATTCCAGCCCGATCGGATCGGGCAGGCTGAGCCGGGTGGAAAAATGCTCTGCCGGGGCAGCGGGGGTCAGTGGTTCCGGGGCGCTGCCCATGGCCTGGTCGAGGCGCAGCACCAGCTCTCTGCCAAAGCGGCGGGCGAGGGCGGCACGGGGCTGGCCCAGAAGATCCCCGATGCGGCGCAGTCCAAGGCGGGTCAGGTGCTCCACCGTCAGAGGCTCCAGCCGCAGCGCGGCGATGGGCAGGGACGAGAGCACGGAATGCGGCTTGCCCGGGGGCGCGATTCTTCCGGGGCCTGCGGCAGGCGGGGCCGTCACCGGGGCGCTGCCACCGCGTTCCCAGTGGCGGCGCTTTCCGGCCCGGGCGCGGGTGGCGCGGGCTTCCTGGTCGATGGCATCGCCGGTGCGCCGGGGTGAATCGTCACGAGCCGAATACCGCGCCAGCGCCCAGGCCGCGCCCAGAGTGTCGGCGATGCCAAGATGTACGGACAAGCCCAGGTCGGCGCAGTCGCGCTGGAGGCCCTCCGCCAGAGCCTTTTCGCCGCCAAACAGATGCGCGCATCCGGTGATATCGAGTACAAGCGCGTCGGGATCCTGCCGTGCCACCCAGGGCGAATACTTGCCCGCCCAACGGTGCAGAACGTCAAGAAAAGCGGATTCGACATGCGGGTTTTCAAGCCGTGTCAGCAGGGTGGGGCATATGGCATGGGCATCGCGCAGGGGCTGGCCGATCCGCAGACCGGCCTGTGACGCCAGCGGCGAGAGCGAGCAGAGCAGCTGCGTCTGTCCGGTGTCGCGGACCACGGCGAATGGCGAATCGCCCAGATGCGGCGTCTGCCGCATCTGGCGTTCGGCACCCAGTCGCGGGAACCAGAGAGAGAGGATTCGGCGTGGCGGCATGGCAGTGCCTGATTAAATGTTCCCATTATGTTCTAGTCAGGAGTGCCGGTCGAGTCGAGTCCGCCGCGGCGGCAGCCGCAAGGCCCTGCGCCACGGCCGGAAGAATGGCGCGGGGCCTTGCGGTCACGGCAACATGTGTCCAGAAGTGCGCCAGAACCGGGGGCGCGATCCGCAATGACGCCATGCCGGACACATTGAGTTGCGAGCAGAACACAGGATTTCCCGATGCATATGCGCTTCAGCGCCGCCCTCGTGCCGTTGATCTTTGCCGGTGCCGCCGTTGCCCTGCCGGGGGTGCAGACCACCGACGTGATAAAGCGCCACAGGCTGATGCTGCAGATCCGGGACGCCAGCACCACGCTGGTGGCGATGGCCCGGGGCGAGACCGTCTTTGATGCCGACCGGGCCGCCCGTCTGGCCGGATTGCTCCGCGAGGACGCGGCGGCGATTCCGATCCATTTCGAATTCCAGAACAGCGATCCGGACTCGCGCGCGCGCCCCGAGGTCTGGGCCGACTGGACCGGGTTCGAAAAGGCGGCCGCGCGCAGCGAAGCCGCCGCAGCAGCCCTGCAGACCGAGGCACCCGAGCCATTGCGCCGCGGCATCGAAGCCTTGCAGCGGACCTGCCAGAACTGCCACAGGCGCTACCGGTTCGGCAAATGAACCATCGCGGAACCGGCCGCGCCCAAGCCTCCAACATGGAAGAGCCAGGATTCGTATCTTCTTCTCTTTCCAAATACTCAAAAATCCCGGGTGGCCACCGGAACCGCCGTCCACAAACCAGGCATTCCGTTTGTAAGCACGGGCGGAATCCGTCAGTGTGCCGCAAACCGCAGAGGAGCCATAATGCCCAATCCGACCCGTTCCCCGTTGCTGGCCGTGCTCATCGACGCGGACAATACCTCGCCGAAATACGCCAAGGCGCTGTTCGAAGAAATCGCCAGTCTGGGCGAAGCTTCGGTCCGGCGGTGCTACGGCGACTTTTCCAGCCCGCAGATGTCGGGGTGGTCCAAGGTGCAGGCCGAGTTCGGGCTGGTGCCGCACCACCAGCCGGCCAATACGGTGGGCAAGAATGCCAGTGACATCGCCCTTGTGATCGACGCGATGGACCTGATGCATTCCGGCCGGTTCGACGGTTTTGTCCTGGTCAGTTCGGACAGCGATTTCACCCGGCTGGCCAGCCGGGTCCGTGAACAGGGACTGGATGTGTTCGGCATGGGGATGCAAAAGACACCGGACGCCTTTCGCAAGGCCTGCAAGCGGTTCATCTTTCTCGAGAACCTCGAAAGTGCACCCGGAACCGAAGCAAAAGGTCCGACAACGCCCGCGCCGGATCGCAATCTGGACGAAGTCCGCAACCTGATCTTCAAGGCAATGGACGCGATTGAACAGGATGACGAGTGGTACACCCTGGGCCAGCTTGGGCAGTTCCTGACCAGCGCCAACCCGGACTTCGATACCCGCACCTACGGCAAGCGCAAGCTGAGCGACATCGTCGCCGAGCTGAAAGTCTTTGAAACCCGGCGCAGCAGCGGCAATCAACTGCTGGTCCGGCGTGTGGACTAGGCCTTAGCGGCCATACCGCGCCAAAAAGGTCTCGACGGCGCCGTCAATGACCCGGGCCTTTTCCTCGCGGGTGAAATCCGCCCGGATGCCAAAGACGAGCCGCGGCCAGAGATCAGCCTTGCACAGTTCGGCAAACTGGTCGGCGGCGAGTTCAAAGTCGCCGATGCTCAGATCGCCGCGCCCGGCGGCCGTGCGCAGGTAGTCGACGATGGCCTGGTGCACCTTTTTCGGGCCGCTGTCATAAAACGCCTGACCCAGTTCGGGGAAGCGATCAGCCTCGGCCACGCAGATACGAAAGATCCTCTGGCCCATGTCCGACAGGATAAAGCCAAGAAAACTGTGCCCCACCTGGGTGAGCACGATGCGCGGCGGCTGCGACATGTCGATGGTGTGCAGCGCCTCATCGGCCTGCCGCGCACATTGGGTGTTGGCGACTTCGGTGAACAGCAGCCGCTTGTCCGGAAAGTAGCTGTACAGCGTCGCCTTCGACACTCCGGCTGCACGGGCAATGTCGTCTACCGAGGCACCTTCGAATCCGTCCCGCATAAAGATTTCACGCGCACCGGACAGCACCTGATCAAACTTGCGGCCTTTGCGGACCTTGGAAGCAGGTACTGACATGTTGCGACGCTCTCCTTAACTCAGCCGGTATAAACCGTTTGGTTCAGTAGGAGCAAGCTGGCTCCGGTCAGCGCGATTGATCCGCATTGATCCGCAGGATCGCCGGTTTCGTCGGCGATGCAAACGGCAGGTGCCGCGGATCGACCATGACGTTGCCGGCAAATGCGGGTGCGGCAAGGCTGAACGCCGGCAGCGAAGCGAGCAGGGGGCGTGTCATCGGATACCCCCAAATGTGAACAAGACGGTTCAGATCATCCATGGTTTGCAGGTGCGGCAGCAAGAGTGGACCCGGAAATTTGCCGTTGAAGTCGTGGATGCCCTTGTTAGATTGGAATTATTCTAGGCCGGAGGGACCATGCGTTTTTTCACCCAACGTCGGCATTTTCGCGATCTGTCCGAACAGGAAGTCCTTGCGCTTGCAATTTCGTCCGAAGAGGACGACGCCCGGATCTACCGCAGCTATGCCGCCATGCTGCGCGCCGACTTCCCCGACACCGCGCAGGTGTTCGACGGGATGGCCCGCGAAGAGGATGGTCACCGTCAGGCGCTGATCGATCTGCACCGCCAGCGGTTCGGCGAGGTGATCCCGCTGATCCGCCGTGAACATGTTGCGGGCTATTACGCCCGCCGCCCGGTCTGGCTGGTCCAGAACCTCGGGATCGAGCGGATCCGCGACGAGGCCGAAGGAATGGAGCAGGACGCGGCGCGGTTCTACACCGAAGCGGCGCGGCGCAGCACCGACGCCCCCACCCGCAAGCTGCTCGGAGACCTGGCCGCCGCCGAGGCGGGACATCAGGACCGGGCCGGATCGTTGACGGCACAGCACCTGGATGACCAGGCCCGTGCGTCCGAGGACCGCAGTGCCCATCGACAGTTTGTGCTGACCTGGGTGCAGCCGGGTCTGGCCGGGCTCATGGATGGATCGGTGTCAACGCTGGCGCCGATCTTTGCAACCGCCTTTGCCACCCAGGACACCTGGACGACCTTCCTTGTCGGGCTCGCCGCCAGCGTCGGCGCCGGGATCTCCATGGGGTTCACCGAAGCCGCGTCGGACGACGGCCAGCTTTCGGGTCGCGGCTCACCGGTCAAACGCGGCATCGCCGCCGGAGTGATGACGACGCTGGGCGGCCTTGGCCACGCACTTCCCTATCTGATTCCGCATTTCTGGACGGCCACCACCACCGCCTTTGTGGTGGTGTTCATCGAGCTTTGGGCGATCGCCTGGATCCAGAACCGCTACATGGACACGCCATTCTTTCGCGCGGCGTTTCAGGTTGTGCTGGGGGGCGCGCTTGTCTTTGCCGCCGGCGTGCTGATTGGCAGCGGTTGAGCGAAGGCACGTCTTTTGACAGGGCGGTGCGCATCGGAGTCTGCCGATACGCGGGGCGCACAGGTGCATCCGTTGGCAACGGGTCACAGTATGATCTGCGTGCAGGATAAAACCCGCCCGTGCGGGCTTGGCGATTGACGGTTGCGCTGAGACTGCTAACAAACTGCAATGCTGGATATTTTCCTGAAGACTTTGCCCTTTTTTGCACTGATCGGCCTTGGGTACGGGGCCGGTCGGACAAGGTTTTTCAGCGAAGAGGCGACTGCATACCTCACAAAATTCGTCTTCTACTTTGCGCTTTCCGCAATGTTGTTCCGGTTTTCTGCCAACCTCTCCATTGCCGAGATTTTTGATGCGCGCCTTGCCATGGCCTATCTCTGGGGCACGGCGTTTGTCTACGGCATCGCCATCGCCGTGGCCTTTCTGCGCGGCCTCAGCGTGGAAACCGCCGCCATCGAGGCGCAATGCGCCGCCATCGGAAACACCGGATTTCTCGGAGTGCCGATGCTGGCACTGCTGCTTGGACCCGAAGCAGTCGGCCCGATCATCCTGGTGCTGGCCATTGACCTGCTGGTGTTTTCTTCGCTGCTGGTGATCCTTGTGACCGGGTCCCGGGACGGGCGGATGTCGGCGGCGGTGCTGAAGACTGTCGGACTCGGGCTGATCAAGAACCCGATGATCGTCGCGATCGTGCTCGGGCTGTGCGTTTCGGCCATCGGCGCTCCGGTGCCCGCGCCGGTGAACGAGTTTCTCACGACGCTTGGCAATGCGGCCACTCCGGGTGCGCTGTTCGCCATCGGCGCATCGCTGGCCAGCAAGTCGGCGGAACGGATGCAGATTGCCGGCTGGCTCAGCTTCTGCAAGCTGGTTCTGCATCCGCTGTTCGTTGCCGCCGGTGCCTATCTGTTTTTCCCGGTTTCTGCCTATCAGGCCGCGGTTGTTGTCTCGGCTGCATCCTTGCCGGTGGCGGGCAATGTGTTCATCCTGGCGCAGCATTACGGCGTGGCGCCGCAACGGGTGTCGGCCGCGATCCTGATCTCGACCGCGCTCAGCATCCTGACCGTGTCCCTGTGGATTGCCTGGGTCACCGGCAGCTGACCGCGCCGCAAGTCGGGGTTGCCGCGGGGGCTGGCCTTTAGTAGCCCGACAGTAAATCAACAGGGAGAGAACGGGATGAAGACTGTTTCAGAAAACCGCTGTTTCGGTGGCACGCAGGGCGTTTACAGCCATAGCTCCAAGGCAACCGGCGGCGAGATGACTTTTGGCCTGTTCCTGCCGGAAGAGGCGCAACTGGGCCGGGTGCCGGTTTTGTGGTATCTGTCAGGCCTGACCTGCACCCACGAAAACGCCATGACCAAGGCCGGCGCACAGGGCTGGGCCGCCGAGCAGGGCATCGCGATCGTGTTCCCCGACACCTCGCCGCGCGGGGACGATGTCGCGGATGACGAGGCCTATGATCTGGGCAAGGGCGCCGGTTTCTACGTGAATGCGACCCAGGATCCCTGGAAGCCCCACTTCCGGATGTGGGATTACGTCTGTGACGAGCTGCCGACGCTTCTGGGTGCGGAATTTGCCGTCGACCTGGAACGGCAGTCGATCACCGGACATTCCATGGGGGGGCACGGCGCGCTGACGATCGCGATGGCGAACCCCGGACGGTTCAGGTCCGTGTCCGCCTTCGCCCCGATTGCGCATCCGACCCAAAGCGACTGGGGCCGCAAGCAGCTGGGCGCCTATCTGGGCGCGGATGAAAGCACCTGGGTCCGGCACGACGCGTCGCTTCAGATGCGCGAGGTCGGCTTTGACGGGCCGGTGCTGGTGGATCAGGGCAGCGCGGACCAGTTCCTGGACCTGCTCAAACCCGAAGAACTGGCCGGAGCGATGGCCGCACGTCGCCAGGAAGGATTGTTCCGTATGCAGAAAGGCTATGACCACAGCTACTTCTTCATGTCCAGCTTCATGGAAGACCACGTGACCTTTGCTGCCGAAGCGCTCTACGCGTGACCAGGCTCTACATCGACGCCGATGCCTGTCCGGTCAAGGACGAGGCAGAGCGCGTGGCGACACGCCACAAGGTGACGATGTATCTGGTCTGCAATGGCGGGTTGCGCCCTTCGCGCAATCCGCTGGTGGAACTGGTGATGGTGCCGGATGGTCCCGACGTGGCCGACATGTGGATCGCTGATCGCGCAGGTCGCGGCGATGTGGTCGTCACCGGAGACATCCCCCTTGCCGCAAAATGTGTGGCGGCCGGTGCGCGGGTGCTGCGGCATAACGGCGAGGCCTTGACCGAGGCGAACATTGGCCAGCAATTGGCCATGCGGGACCTGATGACCGACCTCAGGGCTGCAGATCCGTTCCGTCAGGGCGGTGGCAAAGGGTTCACAAAAGCTGACCGGTCCCGTTTTCTGGAAGCGCTCGAACGCGAGCTGCGCAGCGCACAGCGAGGGGGCTGACGCAAAACTTTTTGAAAAGTTTTGCCAAGACTTTTTTCAAAAGTCTTTGGCGTCACGCGAAATGGAGACTTTTGGAATGCAACCCCGGGCGGTGATCTTTGACATTGGCAACGTTCTGATCGAATGGCAGCCTGAACGGTATTACGACCGTGTCATAGGGATTGACCGCCGCCGGGCGATGTTCGCCGAGGTTGATCTGCATGGGATGAACGATACCGTCGACCGGGGTGCCGACTTCCGCGCCACGGTCTACGAGACCGCGGATCAGTACCCGGCCTGGCGGGAAGAAATCCGCAGGTGGCACGACAATTGGCTGGAGTTGGCCACGCCCGAAATACCGCAATCCATCGCCCTGCTGCGTTCACTGCGCGCAAGTGGCATCCAGGTCTTTGCTCTGAGCAACTTTGGCATCGGAACCTTCGCGCTGGCGGAACCGGCCTATCCGTTTCTGCGCGAGTTCGATCGACGCTACATTTCGGGCCACATGGGGATGATCAAACCCGATGCCGAGATCTACGCCGCGGTCGAGGCCGATTGCGGCCTGCCTGCCGCCTCGCTGCTGTTCACCGACGACCGGCCTGACAATATCGCGGCGGCGGCCGCGCGCGGATGGCAGGTGCATCTTTTCGACGGACCCCGGGAATGGGCAAAGTGCCTGGCCGGTCACGGTCTGCTGCGCGCGGCGCCTGTGTAGGGTCCGCCCGCAAGCCTCCTCAGGACGGGGACGCCAGAGCCTCCACCGCGCGCATGCATCCCGCCTGCACGGCGGCGGCAATCCGCATTGGATGTCAGCGCCCGTGCGCTTACGTCATCGCCGCCGGGCACAGGGTCATCACGCCGCCTGCAACGCCGGGCCGCGCCGCTCGCGGATGGGAAGGTGCACGAGGGCACTCAGGGCGCCGACCGCAATCCCGATCCACCAGACGGCGTTGTAATCTCCGGTCAGGTCATACATCCGACCGCCGAGCCAGACGCCCATGAAACTGCCAAGCTGGTGTGAAAAGAAGACAATGCCATAGAGGGTGCCCAGATACCGCATCCCGAAGATCTGCCCGATAAGTCCGGCGGTCAGCGGCACGGTGGCCAGCCACAGCGCCCCCATCACGGTCGAGAAGACCAGGACCGAGACCGGGGTGATCGGCAGCAGGATGAACAGCGCCCCGGCCAGGGTACGTCCGGTATAGATTCCAGCCAGCAGGTATTTCTTTGACCAGGTCTTTCCCAGCCAGCCGGCCAGCAGAGTGCCGCAGATATTGGCAAGACCGATGACCGAGATCGAGACCGCCCCCAGCGCCGAGGTTGTCGTGATTCCCAGCGAGGACAGGACTCCGCCGGGGGCGATCGGTCCACACAGCTCGGTGACAAATGCCGGGAAATGCGCGGTGATAAACCCAAGCTGGTAGCCGCAACTGAAAAAGCCGATGAAGATCAGGGCAAAGGACGGATCGCGCAGGGCGCGGCCGAGGATACGGGTCAGGCTTTCTTCGAGCTCGAGCCGTGTCGCGACCGGCGCCCGCATCAGCGGCAGGGACAGCATCACCAGCAGGATGGCCGCAGCAAAGACCAGAAACACCGACTGCCAGGACAGAAACCCCAGCATCCACTCGGCCAGCGGCGCACCGAAGACCTGGCCGCCGCTGCCGGCGGCGGTGGCAATCGCCATGGACATCGAGCGGTTTTCATCCGAACTGGCCCGCCCGACCACCGCGAGGATGACGCCAAAGCCGGTGCCTGCGATCCCGAATCCGACAAGGATCTCGTAAAGCTGATGTGCCTCCGGGGTCACGGCGGCGCTGGACAGCACAAGGCCCGCGGCATAGACGGCGGCGCCCAGCAGGATCGTTTTGCGATCACCGATCTTTTCCGCCAGAGCGCCGAATATCGGTTGGCCCACGCCCCAGGCAAGGTTCTGGACGGCGATGGCAAAGCTGAATTCCGTGCGCAGCCAGCCAAACTCTGCGGCGATCGGGATCTGGAAAACACCGAAACTGGCACGGATCGCAAACGACACCAGGATGATCAGGCAGCCGACCAGCAGCACCGGGTTGAGTATCGAACTGCGCACTGTCATGGTCACTCCGTTTTCGCGGACCTTATGCCTTGGCGGGGACACGTCAATTCGGAACTTGTGCGAAATCGCATCAGCATTGCCGATATGACGCCACCGCAGGACGGAATATCCAACCGAAATGTGCTGATGCAAGTGCGGCACCCGCCCGGCCTCGGCGGCATTTCGTGGAAAACATGCAACGGCGGCAACGCGCCGTGCGGCGGGGCTACACAACTCCGGTCCGTCAGAGTATGCGGGGCGCATGGTCAGCGTGGCAGAACTTTATGAACAGCGGGTCGCCGAAGGGCGGCTGGAACGGGACGCCGCGCAGGAAGCGGCGTTGCCTGAATTCGAACGAATCCGGGCGGCCCTGGCGGTGCCGGTGAAGAAGGGTCTGTTCCGCAAGCCCCCCGAACCGCCGAAGGGACTTTATCTTTGGGGTGGGGTCGGGCGCGGCAAGTCGATGCTGATGGACCTGTTCGTCGAAACCGTCGATGTGCCCGCACGCAGGGTGCATTTCCACGCATTTATGCAAGAGATGCACGCCCAGATGCATGCCGAGCGCAAAAAGGGCACGGAGGATGTCATCAAGCCTGTGGCCCGACGGGTTGCCGAAGAATTGCGGCTGCTGGCCTTTGATGAAATGCAGATCACGGACATCACCGATGCGATGATTGTCGGGCGCCTGTTCGAGCAGTTGTTCGCGGCGGGGTGCGTGGTTGTGACCACGTCGAACAGGATCCCGGACGACCTGTACAAGAACGGGCTGAACCGACAGCTTTTCCTGCCGTTCATCGAGTTGCTCAAGCAAAAGATGGTGGTGCAGGAACTGGCCTCTCCCAAGGACCACCGGCAGGATCGGCTGGCTGGGGCGCAGGTGTATTTTACACCCAACGGCCCCGAAGCCAGGGCCGAGATCGAGCGGATCTGGCTGGAACTGTCCGGCGGGAAAGAAGAACCTCTGGTGCTGCATGTGCAGGGCCGCGAAGTTGAATTGCCGCGGTTCTCCAACGCGGTGGCCCGCACCGGCTTTTACCAGCTTTGCGGCAGGCCACTGGGGGCCGCGGACTATCTGAAGCTTGCCGAAACGGTGAGGGTGCTGATCATCGAGGATATTCCGTCGCTGGGTCGGTCGAATTTCAACGAGGCCAAACGGTTTGTGACACTTGTCGATGCGCTTTACGAGGCGAAGGTGCGTCTGATCGTGAGCGCGGCGGCCAAACCGGAGATGCTGTACGTGGAAGGTGTCGGTGCGTTCGAGTTTGATCGGACGGCCAGCCGCCTCCGAGAGATGCAGGCCGAAGGCTGGGGGCAGTGACGCCACGATGATTAGGGGCCCCGAAGGGCCCCTGGAACTGCTCTTTTTTTGGACTTGCCTGTCGATGGTGCCGGTTCGGAGCGCCGCGAAGTGCGGCAGTCCGGAAATTCCTGAATTTAGGTGAAACAGTCCCAGGCAGCCAGAAATGCGAGTCTGGCAGTTGCGATTGCTGTCCCCCTGTCGGCGCCTTTTTCGGGTTCTGAAGCGACCCGGCTGCACGGTGATAGGGAATCATAGGCCGACTCAACCGCGTCCGTCAACATTTAGTCGAACGATCAATATTTATGGGAAAGTGCCGCGTGGCGTGGCACGTCTTGTATTTTTCGCAAGCTCCTGAAGACGCATGCAAACTGTCAATAACCGCGGGAAGGGTAATTTATCGGAGCGGAAGTTTCAGCACCTGTCCTGCCCGCAGATCGTCCGGTCCGGCAAGGACATGCTGGTTTGCGGCGAACAGTGGCCCGGACATGTTCACGTCGTCATAGAGCGCCTGTGCGATGCTGACGAGGGTGTCACCCGGGCGGACGATGTACTCGGCGGGGTTGCGGATCGCCGGGGTCTGTTGGACCTCCAGCGATTTTCGGACAATGCTGTGCAGCAGGCTTCCGGGCTGTCCGGGAGCCCGGCTGCGGCCGGTGGCGGCATTGAGACGCGCAATGCTGTCCCACGTCAGCCTGCGCAGATCCGGTGCAGCGGCGGGACTGTGAGTGTCCATGACCCGTCTGGGGTCACCTGGCGGCTGCTCTTGCGGCGTGGGGGTCACTTCGGGCTCTGCGGTGTCAAAGGCACCGGTGAGCTGCGGCGCGCCGCGGCTGACTTCGGGTGGATTGTCGCTGTAGCCGCCGCGCTTCACGGCGGCCCCCGGCTGAAACACCAGCAACAGCAGCGTGACCGCGACGAAGCCGCCGAAAAAAAGCACCAGTCTGATCATCGCCGCGCAGCGTCCGGCTTGGTAAGGCGCATGAGCTATCCTTCCCCCTGGGTGGAACTGAGGCCAAGCGCCGTCCATCCCGACACCCCGGCGCGGTAGAACCGCAGCTTCTCGGCAGGGTAGCCCGCAATCAGCAAGGCACGCAGCCCATCCACCGCGCGTGGATCACCTGCATCCTGGGCGAACAGGACCAGGGTGTACGCGGTCGAGAAATCGCCCGCAGTCGCGCCCAGAGCCCCCAGCAGATCGTCGCGATAGGGGTTGTCGGACCGCAGTGTCAGCTCTGGCACATTGACAGCACCGGGAAGGGTTTCTGCGCTGAACTGTTCCGGGGCACGGGTGTCGATCAGCAATCCCGTACCGTCGGCCGCAGACCCGGTCAGGAAATCAATCAGTTCCAACTCGCCCAAAGTGTCGATTCCAGCCGCCGCAGAGTGTGGCTGCACACAGGACTGCGGGCAGGCCGCACCGCTGCGTGTTATGACAATGTCCGTGCCGTGCAAACTAAGGGTCACGGCGCCGAGTTCCGGCGTGATGCGGCTGTCCTGGGCTGCTGCCGGAACCGCCGTACTCAAGGCGGCCATGCACAGAGCGACCAAAAGGGGCGAACGCACACACCAAAACATCGCAACACCTACAACACACCTGAAGGACTTCAGTCCAAAGACAACGATCAAAATATAGAGCGGATGGGTCCAATCCGTCAACATCCTGAGGTGTGGTCGAAGTGTGGTAGGTTTCAGGGCGTAAGATCTGTGGATGGGTAGGGGCGCGTGTCGGCTTTGGATCCGGCTATGCCTTCCGACGGCGCGGGGCGGCCAAACCAGCAAACATGCCCGGAGGCGTTCGAAGAGTCAGCCGTTGCTGCGCAGAATATGCCCGGCAAGATAGAGCGAGCCACAGATCAGAATGCGCGGCGCCGGGTCCAGACCGGCGATGACGCGCAGGGCATCGGCGACGGAGTCGGCAGTGCGGGCGGTGTGTCCCGCCTTCGCCGCTATGGTTGCGGTGGCGTCGGCGGGCAGCGTGTTGATTTCGTCCGGAATCGAGACCGCTGTCAGGGTGTCGGCCAGACCGGCAAGGGGCGCGAGGTAGCCATGCACATCCTTGGTGTTCAGCATGCCGCAGACAATATGCGTCGGGCGTTTCGGCAGGCTGGCAAGGTGCTCGGCCAGCGCCGCGCCGGCTGCCGGATTGTGCCCGCCGTCCAGCCAGAGCTCGGCCTGCGGCACGATGTCGAACAGCGGGCCGGTGCGCAGCCGCTGCATGCGGGCGGGCCAGAAGGCGGAGGTCACCGCAGCTTCGCAGGCGGCATCACCGGCCTTCAGAAAGCGCAGGGCGGCCAGGGCGGCACCGGCATTCATGACCTGATGCCGGCCGGGCAGGTTCGGCAAAGGCAGATCCAGCAGTCCGGACTCATCCTGGTAGACAAGACGGCCGTGTTCTGTGCCGACATGCCACTGCTGACCGTAGGCCAGAAGCGGGGCGCCCAGCCGGGCGGCGGTCGCTTCGATCACCTCCATTGCGGCGCCGTCCTGTGGTCCGACCACACAGGGCACATGCCGCTTGAGGATACCGGCCTTTTCGGTGGCGATCTTGGCCAGGGTGTCGCCCAGATAGCTTTCGTGGTCCATGGAAACCGGGGTCAGGATGGTCAACGCCGGCGTGGTAACGACATTGGTTGCATCCAGTCGGCCCCCAAGGCCGGTTTCGAGCAAGGTGAAATCGGCCGGGGTGCGGGCAAAGGCCAGCAGGGCGGCACAGGTCGTGATCTCGAAATAGGTGATCGGGTCGCTGCCATTCGCGGCGTGGCATTCGTCGAGCACCGCGGCGAGGTGTTCTTCGCTGATGAGTTCTCCGGCCAGACGGATACGTTCGTGAAAGCGGGCGAGGTGGGGTGAGGTATAGGCGTGCACACGCTTGCCCCAGGCTTCCAGCCCGGCGCGGATCATCGCCTGGGTCGATCCCTTGCCATTGGTTCCGGCCAGGTGGATCACCGGCGGCAGGTCACGTTCGGGATGATCAAGAGTGTCGAGCAGCCGCCAGACCCGGTCAAGGGTCAGATCAATGATCTTGGGATGCAGTGACATCATCCGTGTCAGGATGTGGTCCGATGTCTGGACACTCATTTCCGGGACGGCTGCTCTTCGGTCCGGGTCGGCGCCTTGGCAGGGTCAGGTGCCGAGGCGGCCATGTCGTCCGGTGCGGCAAGGTGACCCTTCACCGGCGGCGGCAGACGCATGAGCATGCGCGTGATCGAAATCAGCTCGTCGCGCATCTTGCGGCGGTCGGTGACGCGGTCGAGCATGCCATGCTCAAGCAGGTATTCGGCGCGCTGGAAGCCTTCGGGCAGTTTTTCGCGGATGGTCTGTTCGATCACCCTTGGGCCGGCAAAGCAGATCAGGGCGTTGGGTTCCGCAATCTGAACATCGCCGAGCATGGCATAGGACGCTGTGACGCCACCTGTGGTCGGATGGGTCAGCACAACGATATAGGGCAGATTCGCTTCGCGCAGCATCTGGACCGCGACCGTCGTGCGCGGCATCTGCATCAGGCTCAGGATGCCCTCCTGCATGCGGGCGCCGCCGGCTGCTGCAAAAAGGATCAGCGGACGCTTGAGCCGCACCGCTTCCTGCGCGGCTTTCACGATTGCGTTGCCGACATACATCCCCATGGAACCGCCCATGAAGCTGAAGTCCTGCGCCGCGGCAACAATCGGGGTCTGCCCGATTTCGCCAAGAGCGACCAGCATCGCCTCCTTTTCACCGGTGGATTTTTGCGCCGCGCGCATCCGGTCGGGGTATTTCTTCTGGTCCCTGAACTGCAGCGGATCCGGAATCGGGTCGGGCACCGCCACGTCGGCGAAATTGCCGGCATCGAACAGCGCGGCAAAGCGCTCGCGCGGGGTGATCGCCATATGGTGGTTGCAGTTGCTGCAGACATTCAGGCTGTCGGACAACTCGCGGTGGAACAACATGGTGCCGCAGTCGTCACATTTGGTCCAAAGGTTTTCCGGCACTTCGCGCCGCGAGAAGATCGAGTTGATCCGCGGGCGGACGTAGTTGGCGATCCAGTTCATGACTAGCGGTACCCCAGGGCGTCGTTGCTCGAGGTGATTTAAGCCTGCGGCCGGGGAATTGCAATGCAGCTGGCCGGGCGGGGACCGCGCAAAACTTTTCGGAAAAGTTTTGACAAGAGTTTTCAGAAAACTCTTGGGCGACGCCCCGAAGCACGGATTCTTGCGATCTTTCTTGTAGTGATGAGGGCGCTTGGGTATGCGGGGATGCAACTGCGTATTCCAGGGGGGCCAGCCATGCTCAAGCGTCCGTTCGACAAATCCAAATTGCCCAGCCGCCACGTGACCGAAGGCGCTGCCCGCGCTCCGCACAGGTCCTATTATTATGCGATGGGCATGTCCGAGGCAGAGATTCACCAGCCATTGGTGGGCGTCGCCACCTGCTGGAACGAGGCAGCGCCCTGCAACATTTCACTGAACCGTCAGGCACAGGCGGTGAAGTTGGGGGTGAAGGAAGGATCCGGCACGCCGCGCGAATTTACGACCATCACCGTCACCGACGGAATTGCCATGGGCCACGAAGGGATGCGGTCCTCGCTCGCCAGCCGCGAAGCCATTGCGGATTCGGTGGAACTGACCATGCGCGGGCACTGCTATGACGCATTGGTCGGGTTGGCGGGATGCGACAAATCCCTGCCGGGCATGATGATGGCGATGGTGCGGCTGAACGTGCCGTCCGTCTTTGTCTATGGCGGCTCGATCCTGCCGGGCAAGGTGCCTGCCGGGGCCGATGTCCCGGCGGATTTTGCATCGCGGGATCTGACGGTTCAGGACATGTTCGAAGCCGTCGGGCGGCATCAGAACGGTACGTTGAGTGATGCGGCGCTGGAAATTCTGGAACGGGTGGCCTGCCCATCGGCCGGGGCCTGCGGCGGCCAGTTCACAGCCAACACCATGGCCTGCGTGTCAGAAGCCATCGGTCTGGCGCTGATGAACTCCTCGGGGGCACCGGCCCCTTATGAAAGCCGCGATCAGTATGGCACCGCCTCGGGCATCGCCGTGATGAACCTGCTCGAGAAGAATATCCGCGCCCGGGATGTCGTGACGCTGAAGTCGCTGCAGAACGCCGCGCGGGTTGTGGCCTGCACCGGCGGCTCGACCAATGCCGGCCTGCACCTGCCGGCCATCGCACATGAGGCAGGCATCGACTTTTTCCTTGAGGATGTCTGCGAGATCTTCCGCGACACCCCCTATTTCGTCGATCTCAAGCCCGGAGGCCAGTTTGTCGCCAAGGACCTGTACGAGGCCGGCGGCGTGCCCGTGGTGATGAAGGAATTGCGCAAGGCGGGTCTGTTGCATGAGGATTGCATGACCGCATCGGGTTATTCCCTGGGGGAAGAGCTGGACAAGATCAAGGGTGAGGCGGACGGCCGTGTGATCCATACAGTGGCCAACCCCATCACCAAGACCGGCGGCGTCGTCGGCCTCAAGGGCAATCTTGCCCCCGGCGGGGCGATTGTCAAGGTTGCCGGCATGACCCCTGAAGAACAGGTTTTCAGCGGTCCGGCCCGGGTGTTCGAATGCGAGGAAGACGCCTTTGAAGCCGTCAAGGCGCGGGTCTACAAGGAAGGCGAGGTGCTGGTGATCCGCAACGAGGGACCGCGTGGCGGGCCCGGCATGCGCGAGATGCTGGCGACCACCGCAGCCCTGTCGGGGCAGGGAATGGGCAAGAAGGTGGCGCTGATCACCGACGGGCGGTTCTCGGGCGCGACCCGGGGGTTCTGTGTCGGCCATGTCGGACCCGAAGCGGCGCTGGGCGGGCCGATCGGCCTGCTGCAGGATGGCGACATCATCACCCTGAACGCGGTGAGCGGCGAATTGTCGGTCAATCTGACCGACGAAGAACTGGCTGAACGCCGGAAAGCCTGGGCCGGACCGCGCGACACCATCTACGCCAGTGGCGCGCTCTGGAAATACGCGCAGCTTGTGGGCGAAACCTACAAAGGTGCCGTGACCCATCCCGGGGCGGAAGCGGAAAAACACACCTACATGGACCTCTGACGGCGATGCGCGCGGTCCTTGCCATTGCCGTTCTGACCAGCCTCTGGGTGGCGGGCTGTTCTGCTGGCGTTCCCAGTGACACCGGCGCCTCTGGTGGCGCCCTGCGCGGTTTCCTGGGGAAGGGGACATCCTCTCTTCCCCTGAGCCGGGCGTCGCTGGCGGGTGGCGATGTGCGCCTGTCCGGGCCCGCCGGGTATTGTATCGACCCCGAGACCCTTCAGGTCGGGTCCAGCCAAAGCTTTGCCCTGCTCGCGAGTTGCCGCATCCTGTCGGACGGCGCAGGTGGGCCCGATGTGGAACCGGTGTTGATTTCTGTCACCGTGGGCGCACGCGGTTCCGGCATTGATCTGCCCGAGCCAAAGACGCTGGCGGAGGTTGCGCATGCACCGCTGCTCGAAGGGCATGTCCGCGAAGGACTTTCGCTGGCATTGCTGGCACGGGGCGGCGATTCCGCTTTTGACGGCGGCGATCCGCGCTACTGGCGCGGGGCGTTTGTGCAGGGCGGCCGACTGATCGGACTGGCGCTGTACGTGCCACGGGGAAGCACGGTCCTGCCCCAGCGTGGTGCGGACATGTTGCAGTCTCTGAGTGCACAGGTGCGCAGCGACAGTCCGAAACCGTCCCGCTAGGCGCGGGAAATGGCATGAGTCGTTTATTCGTACGAAAGAATTTGCCATAAGACTGGAAACCGCCCGGAAGCGAGAGGCGGTCGGATGGTAAAGGGGCGTAGTGTGGCGGGGCAGGGCAACGGGCTGATGGACCGGCTGATCCAGCGGGGCGCGTTGCGCCGCTGGGCCTGTGCCGCGCGGGGGGCAGCCGCGATGGACCTGCACCAGCTGCGACAGCAGCGGCTGCGCGCACGGCGGCTCAAACAGCATCTCGATGCGTTGATTCATGTCGCCGAGGCCCGTCTGGCGCTGCCGATGGTGGGCAATCAGGCCTTTCCCAAACCGCACGATGCCGACTGGTCGTGGCGGCCCGAACTGTGGTGCGGGCCTCTGGCCGTGCCGGGGCTGTCCTCTGTCCCTTCCAAGGCGGCTCTGGGCAACGAGGTGACCCTGTTTCACGACTGCGCCTATTCCGAACTGTGCCTGCGCCAGTTGCGCAACACGCGTGAGGCGGATCTGGCGGCCTACGGGCTGCGGATGGATGTGTTCCGTTTCGACGGTTCGTACCTGTCGCTTGCCGTGGATCTGCCCGAACCGGCATCGCGCGGGCTGAAGCGGCGGCATCTGATCCGGGTCGAGACAATCGTCGAGATGGAAAAGCCGATCGAGATTTTTGCGCGGCTGAACATCCGCCACGGGCCCAATACCGAACAGATCGTACGCGAACTGCCGCTGCACGAAGAGGAGATCCGGGTCGAGTTCGATCTGGCCTACACCAAGCTGAACGAAAAGCGGGTCGAACGCATGTGGCTGGACCTGATCTTCGAGAGCCCGCAGATGAATCAGGTTGTGTTGCGGGACCTGACCTTTAGCCGCCGCCCGCGGGCTGAGTTGTGAACGGGTTCCGTGACAGGGACCTGTTCAGACAGGGCAATGGGGACGAAACATGAGCCAGTATAGACTGACCAAGACCCGGTTTCTGGAAGGCGTCTGGGAAGGGGTGATTTCGGCCGAAGCCCACGGTGTGCCGCCGCCCGAAGTGCTGGTCACGCTTCTGGATCAGCCGGTACGGGGCGTGCTTGTCACCGAAACCGCCGAGCCGGGGCGCTGGCTGATCGAAGTGCCCGTGCCGGTCGAGGCGATCGGCGACGGCGTTCATACCTTCCTGATCCGGGATGCCGCCGCCGAGGAGGTGCTGGAGAGCTTTGCGTTGATTGCGGGCGAGGTTCTCGGCGATGACATTCGTGCCGAGGTCGCGCTGCTGCGGGCCGAACTGGACATGGTGAAACGTGCGTTCCGGCGCCACTGCCTGGAAACCTCCTGAGCAGCGCCCACCCGGTGTTGCAGGATGATACCGCGGCCCGCCGACGCTGCGGGTTTGCCTGGCTAGGTCTCGGCGACGCGGGCCGGGTCGGCGTTGAACGTCGACAAGTGCGCCATCAGGCTTGGGTCATCAAGGTTGACCTTCCTGTCTGTCAGGTGCAGGAATGAGGCATTCCAAACAGGATCTTCCCATGTCTCCGTTTCGCGGCGTTGCGCTCAAGCTGGCTTCTGTCCTTCTTTTCATCATCATGGCCTCATTGATCAAGGCCACCGCCGCGCGCATTCCGGCGGGCGAGGCCGTGTTCTTCCGGTCGCTATTTGCCATGCCGGTAATCATTGGCTGGCTTGCGATGCGGCACGATCTATCCACCGGCTTCACGGCGGTCAGCCCCATTGGTCACATTTTGCGCGGCGTCGCCGGCGTGGCTGCGATGGGCACCGGATTTGCGGCATTGGGCCTGTTGCCGCTGCCCGAAGTCACCGCAATCGGTTATGCAGCGCCACTGATGACGGTGCTGCTGGCGGCGGTGCTTCTGGGGGAACGTCTGCGGGCCTTCCGGATGACGGCCGTGGGCATCGGGCTGATCGGCGTTCTCGTGATCCTGTGGCCGCGGCTGACGCTGGCCGACGTCGACCGTGCCGCCATGATCGGTGTGGCACTGATCCTTGCGTCCAGCGCGCTGCGCGCCCTGGCACAGGTACAGATCCGCCGCCTGGTGGCGACCGAGCAGACCTCGGCGATCGTGTTCTACTTCTCGCTGACGGCGACGGTGCTGTCGCTTTTGACGATGCCCTTCGGGTGGGTGATGCCGACGGCGGCCGAGGCGGTCATGCTGGTGTCTGCGGGCCTGATCGGCGGCCTGGCGCAGATCCTTCTGACCTCGGCCTACCGCGAGGCCGAAGCCGCGCTGCTGGCACCATTTGACTATGCCTCGATGCTGTTCGCGCTGCTGATCGGATATGTCGTCTTTGCGGAAGTGCCGACCGGTGCAATGCTGCTGGGCTCTGCCATCGTGATCGCAGCCGGGGTGCTGATCATCTGGCGCGAACGGCAGCTTGGTCTGAAGCGCGGCAAGGCCAAGGCGGCGCTGACCCCGCAGGGGTGACGGCACCGCGGGCCGCTGATTGTAGAGCGGCGCACAGCCGACTGCCGGGCGACGGTGTTCCTGGCCCGCCGAATTCACACTGTCATAGGTCGAGCATGCCCGCAGCGAGGTACGCAGGCGCCAGCAGCGCCCGGCGGAAGCGGCCGAGGGGAAAGCGCGCGGGCAACCGCTGCATTGCGGCGGGATAGGGCGTGTCCGCAGGCTTGCCCTGCACCAGCGCCGCCAGCAGGCGTCCTGTGTAGCTCGCCATCGCGACGCCATTGCCGTGATAGCCCATGCCGACAAAGACCCCGGGAAGTTCCGGCACCGGCCCGGCATAGGGTGTCAGATTGGCCATCAAACAGACCAGACCGGACCAGTTGTGGGTGATTTCGACGCCGCTCCAGGCGGGAAACATCGCGTGAAAGTCGCTGCGGATCTTGCGGCGAATGGCGGCCTCGGCCCCCGCAGTGGCCCGCAGCCCGCCGCGCATACCGAACAGGAACCGGTTGTCGGGCATCTTGCGGAAATAGTGCAGCATGGTGCGGGTGTCATAAGCCATCTGGGCACTGGTCCAGCCCTGATTGTCCTGCTCGGTCTGCGTGAGCGGCCGGGTGACGAGCACGCTGGATTGCACCGGCAGATACCGGGCGCGCAGCCAGTCCGGAAGGTCCTCGGACGAGTACCCGTTGGTGGCGATAATGACCCTGTCGGCGCTCACGTTGCCATGCGGTGTGTGTAACCGGGTTTTGCCGCCCTTGTGGACCAGGTGCGTCACCGGAGTGTCGGCATGGATCCGGACACCAAAACGCCGGGCCGCCTGTGCCAGCCCGTCAAGATACTTTCGCGGGTTCAGCGCAAAGCCGAGCGGAATGGTCAGGGCGCCGTGAAACGGGCCGTTCAGCCCCGCCTTGCGCAACTCGGCGGGTTCCGTGAGATGCGGTGTCACGCCGTAGCCTGCGGCAATCTCGCTGATCCCGGACCGAAGGGCCGCCATGGCGCGCGGTGTGTGGGCGATCTGGGTCTCGCCCCGGCTGTGCGTGTCCGCGTCGATGCCATACGTTTGCAGCAGGTTTTCGACCGTGCCGATGGCAGCCATTTCCGCGGCGCGCCAATCCGTCAGCCCTGCGGCGCCAAAACGTCTGAGCAACAGGCGATTTGATGCCTTGGCGCCACCGAGACAACAAAAACCGCCATTCCGCCCCGATGCGCCCCACCCGGGTGCCCTTGCATCGAGCACTGCGACGCGAACTTTGTCCTGCGCCAGATGCAGCGCGGCGGACAGGCCGGTAAAGCCGCCGCCGATGATGGCGACATCGACCTGTAAATCCCGGTCCAACGACGGCCAGTTGGCCTCTGCAACCGTGTCCGCCCAGAAACATCCCTGTTGCGGCCCGTAGGCGGCGGATTCGTAAATCCGTCTCATACCGACCGGATGGCGGCCTGTTCGTCGCGTTGCTGCGCCACCGCAGCGCGTTTGGTGATCAGCGAGGCAGTGATCACACCGACCGTCACAATGGCTATCATGATGGTCGACAGCGCATTGATCTCCGGAGACACACCCAGCCGCACCGCCGAAAAGATCTTGATCGGCAGGGTCGTGGCCGAGGGGCCGGTGGTGAAGCTGGCAATCACAAGATCATCTAGGGACAGGGTGAAGGCCAGCAGCCAGCCAGAGATCACAGCCGGCGCAATGATCGGCAGGGTCACCAGGCGGAAGGCTTCGAACGGCGAGCAGCCAAGATCCAGGGCGGCCTCTTCCAGCGACCGGTCGAAAGAGCTGAGCCGCGAGGACACCACGACCGAGACGTAACACATGGAAAACGTGGTGTGGGCCAGCACGATGGTGAACACGCCCCGGTCCAGCCCGATACCGATGAAGAGCAGCAAGAGCGAGAGTCCGGTGATCACTTCCGGCATGACAAGCGGTGCGTAGATCATTCCGGAGAACAGGGTCCGGCCGAAGAACCGCCCGGAACGCACGAGGACAGAAGCCGCCATGGTGCCGAGCAGGGTGGCAAGCGTGGAGCTGAAAACCGCCACTTGCAGCGTGACCCAGGCGGCATCGAGGAATTCTTCGTTCTGCAGCAGTTCGCCATACCAGCGGGTCGAGAAGCCGGCCCAGACCGTGACCAGTTTCGAGGCGTTGAAGCTGTAGAGCACCAGTATGATCATTGGCAGATAGAGAAACGCAAACCCAAGGGTGAGCGACGTCGCGTTGAACCAGGAGAAACGTCTCATGCCGGGACCCCCGTCGATTCTGGGCGCGACCAAGAGTTTTGCGAAAACTCTTGGGAAAAATTTTTGTAAAATTTTTGCACGCCGCTCATCCTTCGGCCTCACGCTGTTTTTGCTCGTTGCGCTGGAAGAGCACGATGGGAATGATCAGGATCAGCAGGAGGATGATTGCCACCGCCGAGGCAACGGGCCAGTCGCGGTTCGAGAAGAACTCCTCCCAGAGCACCTTGCCAATCATCAGCGTGCCCGACCCGCCCAGCAGCGACGGAATCACGAATTCACCGATGGCGGGGATAAAGACCAGAAAGCATCCTGCAATGATGCCGGCCTTGGACAGCGGGACCGTCACCAGCCAAAAGGCGGTTGTCCGCGAACAGCCCAGATCTTCGGCAGCTTCCAGCAGGCTGTCATCCATCTTTTCCAGGGCAGCGTAGATCGGCAGGATCATGAAGGGCAGGTAGGTGTAGACGATGCCGATGTAGACCGCCAGATTGGTGTTGAGGATGGTCAGCGGTGCGCTGATGAGCCCGGTCCAGAGCAGAAACTGGTTCAGCACGCCTTCTCCGGACAGGATGCCCATCCAGGCGTAGACCCGGATCAGGAAAGAGGTCCAGAACGGCAGGACCACCAGCATCAGCAGGGTCGGACGCCACTCGGCCGCGGCGCGGGCCATGCCATAGGCCATGGGGTAGCCGACAAGCAGGGTGATCACCGTCGACACAGCCGCAATCTGCAACGAGCTCAGATAGGCCTTCCAGTAGAGATCGTCGGTGGTGAGAAAGACAAAATTCTCGAGGTCGAGAGCGGCGAAAAAGCTGCGCAGCCCGTTCCATCCGGCGCTCAGGTCAAGCTGCGGCGCATAGGGCGGACGGGCCAGAGCGATGTCCGAAAGCGAGATCTTGAGAACGATCAGGAAGGGGACCAGGAAAAGCGCCAGCAACCACAGGTAGGGCACGGCGATGAGAAAGATGCGTCGCGGGTTCATGGGGCTACCTCTGGACGGAACATGGTCCTAGTGCTCCAGCAGGACACCGGCGGTGTCGGTAAAGGACAGCCAGACGTCATCTTCCCACGTGATCCCGCGATTGGCGAGGCGCCGGGTGTTGGCGGTCTGCGCCTTCATCATCGTGCCGTTGCCCAGTCGCACATGGTAGGTCGACAGGTTGCCGAGATAGGCAATGTCGATGACCTTGCCGCGCAGGACGTTGGCGCTGTCCGGGCGCTCGGTCGAGATGGTGACCTTTTCGGGACGGATGGCGAAATGGCAGGTCTGGCCGGGTGCAAATGTTCTGGCCGTGGTGCCGCGGATCGGCAATTCGCCGTCAGCCCAGGCGATCTCGACCTTGTCGCCGGCCTGATGCGCCTTGCCTTCGAGAATGTTTACGTCGCCGATGAAATCAGCGACGTAAACCGTTGCCGGTGCTTCGTAGATTTCCGGGGGGGTGGCGACCTGGATCAGGCGGCCTTCGTCCATGACGGCGACGCGCGAGGCGACGGTCATCGCCTCTTCCTGGTCATGGGTCACGATGACAAAGGTGGTGCCGGTCTTTTCCTGGATGTCCATGAGCTCGAACTGGGTGTCCTGGCGCAACTTTGCGTCAAGTGCGCCGAGCGGCTCGTCCAGCAGCAGCAGCTTGGGCGCCTTGGCGAGCGAGCGTGCGAGGGCCACACGTTGTCTCTGACCACCCGAGATCTGGTGCGGTTTGCGCTTGGAAAACTTCTCCAGCCGGGTGAGCCGCAGCATCTCTTCGACCCGTTGTGCGATCTCGTCTTTCGAGCTGTTGCCGCGGCGCAGGCCAAAGGCGATGTTGTCCCAGACCGACAGATGTGGAAACAGCGCGTAGCTCTGAAACATCATGTTGACCGCACGCTTGTTCGGCGGCACCGGTGCGATGTCCTGCCCCGACAGCAGGATTGTGCCCGATGTCGGTGTTTCAAACCCGGCGAGCATCCGCATCATCGTGGTCTTGCCGCAGCCCGATGGACCCAGCAGGGCAAAAAATTCCTGCTCGAAGATGTCGAGGCTGAGGTTGTCGATGGCGGTGAAGTCACCAAAGCGTTTGGTCACGCCTTTGAACTGGATCAGGGGTTTCTGAGTGGGGTCGTCCCAGGGGGCAAAGACCGTTTGGCTCATCGTGTCATCCGCGCTTGAAAAAAAGACCCGCGCCGGAGGGGCGCGGGCCACTGGACCGGGGCGATCAGACGCCCGACTTGATGGCGGTCCACAGGCGCGTCACCACGCGCTGAACCTTGGGATCGTAGGGTGTGGTGGTGAAAAGGTTGTCCAGCGCGGCGGGCGACGGATAGATCGCGGGATCGCCCTTTACGTCCTCGACCAGAAACTCCTGGCTCGCCAGGTTGCCATTGGCATAATAGACGTAGTTCGACGCGGCGGCCATGTTCTGTGCGTCCATGATGAAGTTCAGGAAGGTATGTGCCCCGTCCGGGTTGGGCGCATCGACCGGGATCGCCATTTGGTCGAACCACATCTGCGCGCCTTCCTTCGGCGCATTGTAGGCGATTTCGACGCCGTTTTCCGCTTCTGCTGCCCGGTCCCGGGCCTGAAGAATGTCGCCAGACCAGCCGACCGCCACGCAGATGTCGCCATTGGCCAGCGCGTTGATGTATTCCGAGGAATGGAATTTCTGGATGTGGGGCCGCACCGCCATGTACACCGGTTCCACCTTGGCGATGACCTCGGGGTCATGGCTGTTGGGATCTTCGCCGATGTATTTCAGGGCTGCGGGTATCATTTCGGACGGCGCGTCGAGGAAATGCACGCCGCAGGTGGCCAGTTTTTCCATGTTCTCGGGGTTGAAGACCAGCTCCCAGCTGTCGATCGGGGCATCTTCGCCGAGCAGTTCCTTGACCTTGCCAAGGTTCACGCCGATGCCGGTGGTGCCCCACATGTAATTGATCGAATAGGCGTTCTCGGGATCGTACTGCTCGGTCCGGCTGGACACCACGTCCCACATGTTGGCGAGGTTGGGCAGTTTCGCCACATCCAGTTTCTGAAACGCGCCGGCAGTGATCTGACGTTGCAGAAAGGTGCCGGTCGGAACAACCACATCATAGCCCGACCCACCGGCCAGCATCTTCGTCTCGAGCACTTCGTTGCTGTCAAAGACGTCATAGACCAGATCCAGCCCGGTCTCCTGCTCGAACTTCTCCAGCAGCGATTCGTCGATGTAGTCGGACCAGTTGTAAACGCGGACTTCTTCGGCCTGAACGGCGGCGGTGCTCAGCGCAAGGATCGCTGGAATGCTCAGCAGTGAGGTCTTCATGATATTCTCCCGTTGGACCGGGGGTCATTGCCCCCTTGTGGATGAATTTGATCAAACTTTGCATCATAACGCAACAGGGGGATGTTTTCATGCAACCCCGGACCGTGCAAGATACGCCATGACGGCGGGATCGGCTCGGGCGATCAGGGGAAGCGATGAATTTGCAGGCGGAACAGGAAAAGACCACCACCGGAGCGGGTGCGCCGGCCCATGAACAAGTCTACCGGTCCCTGCGGGCGCGGATTCTGTTCGGGGAGCTTGAACCGGGGCAGGCCGTGACCATCCAGGGACTGACGGAACAATTGAACGCGGGCATGACCCCGGTGCGCGAAGCCTTGCGGCGACTGACCGCGGAAGGCGCACTGGAATTTCAGGGCAACCGGCGGATCTGTGTGCCGGTGTTGACCGCCACTGCGGTGGACGAACTGACCATAGCGCGCCGGGCGCTCGAGCCCGAACTGGCGCGTATGGCGGCCCGGCAGGTGACCGGAGATCAGGTCGCCGCCCTGCGCGACACGGACCGGCGGCTGGACCGGGCCATCGCACGCGGCGATGTGCGCGGCTATCTGGAGGAAAATTACCGTTTCCACGCAGAGTTGAACGCGATGGCAGAGGCGCCGATTCTCACGTCGCTGGTCGAAGGGTTGTGGCTGCGGTTCGGGCCGTCACTGCGGGTGGTCTGCGGCCTGTTCGGCACCCGCAATCTTCCGGACATGCACAAGGATCTGCTGATCGCGCTCGACGCTGGTGATTCGGCAGCCGCAGCCCGGGCAATGGAGGGCGACGTTGTGCAGGGGATGTGCCAGATCCGAGCGGGTCTTGGTGATTCGATTGACATTCGATAATTTGATCATATTCTGCGGCCAACTCATCTCCTGACAGTGAAAGGCGCATCTGATGACGCTTATCTCGACGAACATGCCGACCGCAGAATTGCAGGCGCTGGACGCCGCACACCACATGCACCCCTTCACCAACAATGCCGAACTGGGCCAGAAGGGCGCGCGGATCATCACCCGGGCCGAAGGGGTCTGGCTCAACGACAGTGACGGCAACCGGATTCTGGATGCAATGGCGGGGCTGTGGTGCGTCAATGTCGGCTATGGCCGCAAGGAACTGGTGGATGCCGCGGCGCGCCAGATGCAGGAACTGCCGTTCTACAACACCTTTTTCCAGACCAGCCATGTGCCGGCGATCGCGCTGGCGAACCGGTTGGCCGAACTTGCGCCGGGCGATCTGAACCACGTCTTCTTTGCCGGCTCGGGCTCTGAGGCCAATGACACCAACCTGCGGATGGTGCGGACCTACTGGCAGCAGAAGGGCCAGCCGCAGAAGAACGTGATCATCTCGCGCTGGAACGCCTACCACGGCTCCTCGGTCGGTTCGGGGTCGCTGGGCGGCATGAAGGGGATGCACGCGCAGGGCGGCATGCCGATTCCCGACATCCACCACATCGACCAGCCGAACTGGTGGGCCGAGGGCGGTGACATGTCCCCCGAGGATTTCGGTCTGGCGCGGGCGCGCGAACTGGAAAAGGCGATTCTGGAACTGGGCGCGGACCGCGTCGCGGCCTTTATCGCTGAACCGGTGCAGGGGGCCGGCGGTGTGATCATCCCGCCCGCCACATACTGGCCTGAAATCCAGCGGATCTGCGACGCCTACGATATCCTGCTCATCGCCGACGAGGTGATCTGCGGTTTCGGACGCACCGGCCACTGGTTCGGCTCGCAGGCGATGGGGATCCGGCCGCACATCATGACCGTGGCCAAGGGGCTGTCGTCCGGCTATCTGCCCATCGGCGGCTCGATCGTCTGTGACGAGGTGGCCGAGGTGATCGGCAACGCCGAATTCAATCACGGGTATACCTATTCCGGTCACCCGGTCGCCTGCGCCGTGGCACTGGAGAACCTGCGCATTCTGGAAGACGAAGGCATCGTCACCCGGGTGCGCGAGGACACCGGGCCCTACCTGCAACAGAAATTCGCCAGCCTGACCGAGCATCCCCTGGTGGGCGAGGCCAGGATCATCGGCATGATGGGGTCGATTGCATTGACTCCGGACAAGGCCAGCCGCGCCGCATTCGATGCGGACGAGGGCACGGTCGGCTTCATCTGCCGCGAGCGCTGCTTTGCCAACAACCTGATCATGCGCCATGTGGGCGACCGGATGATCATCTCGCCGCCGCTGGTGATCTCGAAATCCGAAATCGACCAACTGATCGAACGGGCCTGGCAAAGCCTTGACGAGTGCCACGCTGCGCTCAAGGACAAGGGCCTGATGAAGGCGCGTCGCGCCGCCTGAACCGATCCGCCCGGCGGTGCCAGCGTGCAACTGCCGGGCGGCTCTGAGGTGAACGGTGCGACGACTCACTGTTTGCCTTGCGCGGCGACTTGACCTAATTCCCGGGGGCACGACCCGACGCGGCCCACCGAGAGGACTTTGACTTGCAGACGCCTTACTATCTCATCGACAAGTCACGCCTGCTCCCCAACCTGCAAAAGATCGCCTGGCTGCGCGAAGCCTCGGGGGCAAAGGCGCTGCTGGCTCTCAAGTGTTTTGCAACCTGGTCGGTGTTCGATTTCATGGCCGACTACATGGATGGCTCGACATCGTCCTCGCTGTACGAAGTCAAGCTGGGCCACACCCGGTTCCCGGGCGAAACCCACGCCTATTCGGTCGCCTATGCCGATCACGAGATGGCCGAGGTGCTGGCGCACAGCGACAAGATCATTTTCAATTCCATCGGCCAGCTGAACAAGTTCGCCGGTGCGGCGCAGGGCCACGTGCGCGGGCTGCGTGCCAACCCGGGTGTGTCGACCTCGGGCTTTGATCTGGCGGATCCGGCGCGCCCGTTCAGCCGGCTTGGCGAAAGCGATCCTGCCCGGATCGCCGAGGTTGCGGACCGGATCAGCGGCTTGATGTTCCACAACAACTGCGAAAACGACAGTTTTGAGCGGTTCGACGAGATGCTGACCCTGATCGAAGACCGCTTTGGCGCGGTTCTGCCGTCAATGGAGTGGGTCAGCCTCGGTGGCGGCATTCATTTCACCGGTGACGGATATCCGCTGGACCGCCTGGCTGCCCGCCTGAAGGCTTTCGCCGCTCGTTTCGGGGTGCAGGTCTACCTCGAGCCAGGCGAGGCCGCGATCACCGGGGCGGCGACACTGGAGGTGACCGTGCTGGACACGATGTTCAACGGCAAGAATCTGGCCATCGTCGACAGTTCGATCGAGGCGCACATGCTGGACCTGCTGATCTACCGTGAATCCGCCAAGATCAGCCCTGACACCGGCCCGCACGAATGGATGATCTGCGGCAAGTCCTGTCTGGCGGGCGATATCTTTGGCGAATTCCGGTTTGACGCGCCGCTCCAGGCAGGTGACCGGATCTCGTTCCAGGATGCGGCCGGTTACACGATGGTCAAAAAGAACTGGTTCAATGGCGTGAAGATGCCCGGCATTGCGATCCGTGAACTGGACGGAACCACACGGCTGGTGCGCGATTTCGGCTATGACGATTTTGCCGCTGCGCTGTCCTGAACGATACGAAAGGTCTTTGAGAGTCATGAAACGCAACGTTCTAATCATCGGTGCCGGCGGCGTGGCGCAGGTCGTGGCGCATAAATGCGCACAGAACAATGACCTGCTTGGCGACCTGCATATCGCCAGCCGCACCGTTTCGAAATGCGAGGCGATTCTGCAAAGCGTGCATGACAAGGGCGCGATGAAGCAGGACGGCGTGTTTGCCGCCCATGCCGTGGACGCGATGGACAGTGCGGCGGTCGCCGCGCTTCTGACGCAGACCGGGGCACAGATCGTGATCAACGTCGGTTCGCCGTTTGTGAACATGACGGTGCTCGAGGCCTGCATCCAGACCGGCGCCGCGTATATTGATACCGCGATACACGAAGATCCGGCCAAGATCTGCGAAACGCCGCCGTGGTACGGCAACTACGAATGGAAGCGTCGCGAGGATTGCGCCCAAGCGGGGGTCACCGCAATTCTGGGCGCGGGGTTCGATCCGGGCATGGTGAATGCCTTTGCCCGCTTTGCCGTGGATCAGTTCATGGACGAGGTCACGTCGATCGACATCGTCGATATCAACGCCGGGTCGCATGGGCGGTATTTTTCGACCAATTTCGATCCGGAAATCAACTTTCGCGAATTTACCGGCACGGTCTACAGCTGGCAGGACGGGGCCTGGCAGAGCAACGCCATGTTCGAAGTCGGGCGCGACTGGGATCTGCCGGTGGTGGGCAAGCAAAGGGCCTATCTGTCAGGCCATGACGAGGTGCATTCGCTGGCGGCAAATTACCCGCAGGCCGATGTCCGGTTCTGGATGGGCTTTGGCGATCACTACATCAACGTGTTCACCGTGCTGCAAAATCTCGGATTGCTGTCGGAACAGCCGGTGGTGACCGCCGAGGGACTGGAAGTGGTGCCACTGAAGGTTGTGAAGGCCGTGCTGCCGGACCCGTCAACGCTGGCGCCGGATTACACCGGCAAGACCTGCATCGGCGATCTGGTCAAAGGCACCCGCGACGGCGCGCCGGTCGAGGTCTTTGTCTACAATGTCGCCGATCACAAGGACGCCTACAACGAAGTCGGCAGCCAGGGCATCTCGTATACCGCAGGCGTGCCGCCGGTCGCGATGGCGATGCTGATTGCCGATGGCACCTATGATCTGGGCACCATGGTCAACGTCGAAGAGCTGGACCCGAAACCGCTGTTCACCCTGCTGGATACCCTCGGCCTGCCGACACGGGTGCAGGACGCGGATGGCGATCGGGAATGGCACCGGGCCTAGGCCAGTCACAGGCTCTGCCGTCAGCTGTTCGGGGGGACTCAGGTCCGGCCTTTGACCCTCTCGAACCGCTGCCGCGCGATTTCCTCGTGGCGCTCGGCCTTGCGGTTCTCGGCCAAAGAGGCCTCGACATAGTCGAGATGCGCTTCGACTGCGGCGCGGGCGGCGACGGGATCACGTGATTGCAACCCGTCGTTGATCGCGCGGTGCTGGCCCAGAAGCATGTCGCGGGTCGTGCGTTGTTTGAACATGATCTGGCGGTTGTAGAACACCCCCTGATGCAGCAGCTGGTACATTGACCGCATCATGTGCAGCATCACCACGTTGTGGCTGGCTTCGAAAATCGACAGGTGAAAATCCGCGTCCAGCCGCGCCTCGTCCGCCGGGTTGCGCTTTTGGTGTGCGGCTTCCATCTGCTCGAACACTTCCTTGATCACCTGAAGGTCGGTGTCGGATCCCAGCCGCGCCGCGCGTTCTGCAGCCAGTCCTTCCATGTCCCGCCGGAAGGACAGGTAGTCAAAGACCGCCTCGTCATGGTCGGCGAACAGGGCGATCAGTGCGTCGGAAAAGGCCGATCCAAGGACGTCGGCCACATAGATTCCGGCACCGGCGCGGCTGTTGAGCAACCCGCGTTCGGACAGATCCGCCACCGCCTCGCGCAGAGAGGGGCGCGACACACCCAGACGTTCCGCCAGCTCGCGTTCGGCCGGCAGACGCTCGCCCGGGCGCAGGATGCCGCGCAGGATCAGCTTTTCGATCTGCCGGGTGACGGCGGTCGACAGCTTTTCCGGCTGGATCTGGCGAAAGGGCATGAGCGAAACTACCGAAGAACGAGGGGTGAATTGGTCAATGATTATGACCGCTGGGGAAGCATGGCAAGAGTCCTGCGCGGGTCAGGGGCTCACCAGCGCGACAAGGCATCCTCGTCTTCGTCTTTGGCCGCGACCCAGCCCGCGGTGGCGGCGGTATGCTCTTTCTTCCAGAACGGCGCGCGGGATTTGAGATAATCCATCAGGAAATCAGCGGCTTCAAACGCATCACGGCGGTGCGGCGCGGCGGTCGCGACCATCATGATCCTGTCGCCGGGCACCAGACGTCCATACCGGTGGATCACCAGTACATCACCCAGCGACCAGCGCTGCGCGGCCTCGGAGGCGATCTTCTCCACGGCCTTTTCCGTCATTCCGGGATAATGTTCGATCTCCATCACCTCGAGATCCTTGCCGGAAAGGTCACGCACCACGCCGGTAAAGGTCACGATGGCGCCCATGTCACTGCGCGAGGCTGCGAAAGCCTCGGCCTCGGCGCCTAGATCAAACGGCTCTTCCTGGACGACGATGCGCATGTCAGCCCCCGGTCATCGGCGGGAAAAACGCCACTTCGCGCGCCCCTTCTAGCGAGGCGTCAAAATCGGTCAGCTCCTGGTCAACCGCCACCCGCAGGGCGGAAAGGTCGGCAAAGGCTGCGGCATAGCGGTCTTCGCGGGCGCGCAACTCGGTGACAAGCTCTGCCACGGTGGCGGCTTTTGTCGTCACACGCTCTTTCGGCAGACCGATGCGTTCGCGCACCCAGGCAAAATAGAGAATATCCATCAGGGTTCCTCTCTCAGATGGGGGATCGCCTTGCGAAAGTAGTCCCAGCCGGTGACCATGGTCAGCGCGGCGGCGACCCAAAGCAGGACAAGCCCGATCTGCCCCGACCAGACCATGCCCGCTTCTTTCCACCACAACCCGTGCAGGTCCTCGATGCGTCCGTCAAGGATGTCGCCCACCATCTGCGGGTCCATGCCCCAGACCGACATGCCAAGATAATGCTCGAACACCCCCTGGGCAAAGAGCACCGCAATGGCGATCATCTGCAACGTGGTTTTCCATTTGGCCAGTTTCGTGACCTTGAGCGTCCCGGCGGTATCCCCGAGAAATTCGCGCAGACCCGAAACAAAGACTTCGCGGAACAGGATGAACGTCGCGGGCAGCACCAGCCAGGGGGACATCGAAGAATATCCGACGATCACCATCAGGGCGATCACCACCATGGCCTTGTCCGCGATCGGATCCAGCATGGTGCCGAGCTTGGTCTGCTGACCCCAGGCCCGGGCCAGATAGCCATCGAACCAGTCGGTGATGGCGGCACTGACAAACAGGGTCAGGGCGTACCAGTCAGCAAAGGGCCGGGTGAAATACAGAAACATCACGGCAACGCCTGGGGCAGCCAGCAGGCGCAGGGCGGTGAGGATATTTGGTATGGTCCAGCTCATAAGCCGTTCCTATCTTGCTTTGTGGCCACAGGGAAGATGCCGCGCGGTCAACCGACTGTTCCCGTTGACGCATCCTGCCCGGTGCCCTGCCCCGGGGTTGCCTTGCGTTCGCAACGGGGCGCTGGCACGGTGCAGCGCATGAAATTTCTGTCCGTCGCCATTCTGGTGTTCCTGTCCGCCTGTGCCCGGGACGAATCGCTGCGCGCCTATGGGGCCGATGACGATGTCTTTGCCCTTCAGACGCTCAACGGGCAGGCATTCAACGCCCGGGCATCGGTTTCGTTTCCCCGCGCCTGGCAGATTGTCGGCGCAGGGCCATGCAACACGTTTTCCGGCCCCCAGACTGCGCCCTATCCGTGGTTTGCGCCGGGCCCGCTGACTGTGACCAAGCGCAGTTGCCCGCAGCAGGACCAGGAGGCGGCCTTCCTGTCGGCGCTGGGCCGGATGACGGTGGCGATCGTCAAAGAGTTCAGCCTGACACTGTCGAATGATGACGGCGAACAGATGGTGTTCAGCCGCGTCGCCCCCGGCTGAGCCGGTCGACAAACACGGCGCGGGCAGAGGGCAGCGGTCGGTCCCCCAGCGCCGGGGCAAGGTGGTGGGCCAGGAAATGCCCGGTGGTGCCAAGGGCGGTACAGATTTCGCTATCACTGGCGTCGCCCTGACCCAGCATGACGGCAGGCAGCGGCAGCAGACGATCCGCCCATTCCCCGGCACCCGAGGCTGACACGGCGCGGGCGGTGCGGGGCGAGACATAGATCAGCTGATCATTGGCGCCGGTGGCAGCGCAGGCCGAAAGGTCGAGGCCAAACCCCATTTCCTCGAGCAGGGCCATTTCCCAGCGCAGGTATGCCAGTGGCCAGATCTGCGGTTGGCCAAGCAGATCCAGCAGCGATTCGGTGCGCTGATAGAGGGCCGGATGGGCTTCGCGCTCCGGCAGGCAGAAGGCGAGCAGGGAGACCACGGCGTTCAGTCCGGCGAGTGACAGCCGGTCGGTCATTGCGAGCGCGGCACGCGAGCGCTGTGGTTCGATCGTGAAGCTGCCGATGTGATCTTCGAGCCGGGCGCGCCAGCTGAGATCAAGTTGGGCGCCGGGTTGCAGGCTTGGGGCAATCTTGCGGGACGTGGCGCCGCGCAGCACACCGACGTGACGGCCCCGCGTCGGGGTAAACACCTCGAGTATGGCCGAGGATTCGCCATGCCTGCGGGTGGTGAGAAGAATGCCGGTGTCGCGCCAGTCCATTCCCCAAGAGTGGGCCCGCAGGGCGGCAGACGCAAGGGACCAGGGCGGGGCCGCAGATGCCGGTGCAGCCCTCAGCTGTCGAGGCCGGGCTGGTCCAGCAGGTGGCGGCCCTGACGGTCCTCGACTTCGATCACCCAGAGATCCGAATCGAAGCTGCGCTGGCGGGCAACGGTGTCCTCGACGTCGCGGTCCGGGCCGCTGGCCAGTTCGGACCATTTGCGCGTGTCGGTCATCAGATCAAAGCTGCGGGTGTACGCCTGCGCCGTGCCGTCGAGCCTGTTGAGCTTGACCAGCACAGCACCGGCGGTGTCGTCGCCGCGATGCACCACGAAGGCAGGAATGTCGTGCAGCGACAGGCGGCGCATATAGGCCTGAACCCAGAACGCGGCGGCAAGGCGCGGCTCAGACATTCCCGTCTTTGAAATTCAGGCCCATTTCAGAGTAACGCTCTGATTCCTCAAGCCATTTTTCGCGGACCTTCACCTGCAGAAACAGGTGAACCTTGCGACCCAGAAACTCTTCCAGCTCTTCGCGCGACGCTTTGGAGACCGCCTTGATCGTCTCGCCCCGGTGCCCGAGCAGGATGCCCTTGTGACCGTCGCGGGCGACATAGATCACCTGGTCAATGCGGGCGGTGCCATCTTCGCGCTCGGTCCAGTGATCGGTTTCGACCGTCAGCTGGTACGGCAGTTCCTGATGCAGACGCAGGGTCAGTTTCTCGCGCGTCATCTCTGCGGCGATCATGCGCATCGGCAGGTCGGCGATCTGATCCTCGGGGTACAGCCAGGGCTCTTCGGGCAACTCGCCGGCGAGCCATTTCTTCAGATCGTCGACGCCATAGCCGCGTTCGGCGGAAATCATGAAGGTTTCCGCAAAGGCATAGGCCTCGTTCATCTGCTTGCTGAGATCGAGCAAAGTCTCGGCCTTGACCTTGTCGATCTTGTTGATCGCCAGGGCGATTTTCCGGTTGGCGCCGATGTCGCCCAGACCCTTGAGAATGTTTTTCACGCCCTCGGACATGCCCCGGTGCGCCTCGATCAGCAGCACCACGATATCGGCATCCGAAGCACCGGACCACGCGGCGGCGACCATCGCCCGGTCCAGCCGGCGTTTGGGGGCAAAGAGACCCGGGGTATCGACAAAGACGATCTGGGTCTCGCCTTCGATGGCCACGCCACGGATGCGGGCGCGGGTGGTCTGGACCTTGTGGGTCACGATAGAGACCTTGGCCCCGACCATGCGGTTGGTCAGGGTGGATTTGCCCGCGTTGGGCTCTCCGATCAGGGCGACGAATCCGGCGCGTTGGCTCATGGCGGGCTTTCCCGTGGTTGCAAGTCAGGGGCTATAGGCGAAAATCCGGGGCAGGGCCAGAGGTGGATTGGGGCAGGCCGGAAAGCACCTTGCCGGGACACCGTGCCGGGTCCGGGCCTCGCACCCGCGCGCGCCGCCGCCACACCAGAGCGGAGACCCGCTCAGCCCGGGGGAATCCGGGGTCTGCGCCGGTACGACAGTTTCATCCCCGGCGCAGCAAGGCGGTCTTCGGCGCCGACCCAGGCATAGGCCAGCAGGCAGGGATCGCGTTCGCCGGTGGTGATGCGGTGTTCGTGTTCGGGGCGGTTCAGAATCAGTGACCCCGGGGCGTAGACGGCGCCATCATTTTCGGACCAGGCGCCGGCGACCGAAATATAGCTTTCCTCGATCTCTTTGTGGCTGTGCTGCGGGTAGGTGGTGCTGGGCGCGAACAGGACAAACCCGAGGATCAGCCGTTCGGCGCGGATCGGTCCCTGAGGGCCAAGCACCTCGCAATAGGCGTATTTGCGTTCGAGCGTCTTCGGCATGGTTTCGTAACCGAATTCCCAGGTGAGATCCTGCGAGACGCGGCTGAGCGCGCGGGCGAGTCCACGCAGTGAGTCGCGTTCTGCCAGATCCAGCGCGTGGTCCAGGTGGGTGGTCACGGGTTTTGCCGCAGGCGCGCGGGGGATCAGTTCCGGGTTGCGGTCGATCACCGCCGTCAGGGTCTCGCGCACCTTCTTGCGATGGGCGCGAATGGCTTTGCTGCCACCGGCAGAGCCGTGCCGGTACAGAGTTTCGAATTCGCGCAGCAGGTAGACCCAGTTCGGGTGGTCGTTCAGCCGCGGCATGGTCTGGTCGAGCGGGTCTGGCATGGCAGGGTCCGTGGTTGAAGGCGGATCAGGGGCGCAGGCGACGCCAGCGGGCGGGCAACAGAGTGTACAGGCCGCTGAGCACGATAATGGCAGCACCGACCAGGGTCATCATATCAGGGCGTTCACCGAACAGCGTGACGGCAAGCACCAGCGCGACAATCAGGCGGGAATACCTGAACGGAGCGACAACCGAGACTTCGCCGGTGCGCATCGCCGCTGTGAGGGCGGAGTAGGCGAGCACCCCGCACACCGCGGTGCCGCAGATCGCCAGAGCGGCGGAGGTGGTCGGAAGACCGGGAGCGCCGGGCTCAAAGGCAATGATCACCAGGCCCGCGAACGTCACCACGGCAAAGCCGAGCAGGCCGAGCTGGCTGCTGTGAACCTGCGCCGGACTGGTGCGGGTGGCCAGGTCCCGGCCTGCAAACCCGATCATGCCGAGCAGCGCAAAGATGGCATTGGCTTCGATCCCCGCAGGCGACGGGCGCACGATCAGCAGCACGCCGACAAAACCGACGGCCATGGCGGCCCAGCGGCGGGGGCCGATCTTTTCACCCAGAATGAGCGCGGCACCTGCCATCACCGCCAGCGGCGCGGCCTGCAGGATTGCAGTTGTAGTGGACAGTGGTGTGTAGGCGAGCGCCAGGGCAAAAAACAGCCGACCGACAATTTCAAAGGCGGTCCGGATCAGCAACGCGCGCTGCACATAGGCGGGATTCCAAAGGCGGCGGCCCTGAACCCGTGTCAGCGCGGCAAAGAGCGCCATGGCCAGCAGTCCGAACTGAACCGTGGCGACGCCGGGACTGATTCCGCCAGAGGCGGTCGCGCCCTTGAAGAAAGCGTCTTCGAGTCCAAATCCGATCATCGCCGCGACCATGAAGGCGCTGCCGCGCAGGTTGTCGCGGGAGGCGGCGTCAGCCACGTTGCTCGACGCGTTCCAGCAGAGCCTTCGCTGCCATCTGTTCGGCCTGCCGCTTTGACCCGGCTGTCGCTTCGGCAAAGGCGCCGTCGTCCAGTTCGGCGCGGATGGTGAAGACAGGGGCGTGATCCGGACCCGAGCGGGCGGTTTCGGTGTAGCGCGGCGGCTGCTGACCCCGCGCCTGTGCCCATTCCTGCAATGCGGTCTTTGCGTCGCGCGCATCCTCGTCGACCCGGGAGATCCGCTCGCCCCAGTGACGGAGTATCATTGCCCTGGCGGCCTCGAACCCGGCGTCAAGGTAGACGGCGGCGATGACCGCCTCCATTCCGTCACCCAGCAAGGCCAGCTTGCGCCGCCCGCCCGAGAGCATCTCGGACCGGCCAAGTTTCAACGCCGCGCCAAGGTCGATCTCGCGGGCAACGTCGGCGCAGGTTTCCTTGCGCACAAGGGCGTTGAACCGCGGGGCGAGCTGGCCTTCGGACGCGCTGCGGTCTCCGGCCAGCAGCGCCTCGGCCATGACGAGGCCAAGCACCCGGTCGCCAAGAAATTCCAACCGCTGGTTGTCATCCCTGTTGGGGCCCGACATCGAGGCATGTGTCACTGCGCGCAACAGCAGCTCCGGGCGCGAGAAGTCATGGCCCAGTCGCTGCTGCAGCGCCTTCAGATCAGCCGATAACTTCAATGGATTCCCTTGAAGAAACGATCGGCGCGCCATGTCCAGAAGTACAGCATGGAACGGCCGGCGGACGAAAATACGATGCGGTCGGCGCGGCCGACGATGTTTTCATAGGGCACGAACCCGACGCCGCCGGTGATGGCAGGCACGCGGCTGTCGGACGAATTGTCGCGGTTGTCACCCATGAAGAAGTACTGACCCTCGGGCACGGTATAGACTGTCGTGTTGTCGGACCCCTGTGTCCCGATGTTGAGAATGTCATGGCTGACGCCGTTGGGCAGGGTTTCGGTAAAGCGTTCCTTGATACAGATGCCGCCGTCGCCGACCGGTCCATTGGCGCAGCGCGGTCGCAGCCCCTGGGGGCCCTGCGGCTCGGCGGTTTCCTCAAAGGTGCCGGCGGGGTCGATCTGCACCGGCGTGCCGTTGATGTACAGCAGGCCGTCCTTGACCTGGATGGTTTCGCCGGGCAGGCCGATCAGCCGCTTGATGAAATCGCGCCCCGAAACCGGGTGGCGAAAGACAACCACGTCGCCGCGCTGCGGCTCGCCGCCCAGAATACGGCTGTTGTCTCCATCGAGAAATCCGCAGATGTCGGCGGCATCTATGTCGATGCCGATTCCCGGCAGATAGACCGAGGGGCAGGACGCATAGGAATAGCCATAGGCCATCTTGTTCACGAACAGGAAGTCGCCGATCAGCAATGTGTCCTTCATCGACCCGGACGGAATCCAGAACGGCTGAAAGAACAGGGTGCGGAAGATACCTGCGATCAGCAGCGCGTAGACCACCGTCTTGATGGTTTCGACGAAACCGTTGCCCTTGCCGCTGTCGGATGCCATTGCGCATGCCCTCTGCCTGACGTTCCCGCGCTACATGCTGCCGTGGGCAGGGCGTGTCAAGGACAAGGCTCCCGGGGCTGGGAGGTCATGTCCCGCGACGAGGCGGCGGCGCCGCCGCCGTCCGGAGCGGCAGCGCCTCGATCACCACGAAAGCCTGCGCCCAGGGGTGATCGTCCGTCAGGGTCACATGGATCAGCGCCTCGTGACCCGGCGGCGTCATCTCGGCAAGCCGCTTCTCGGCCCAGCCACTCACCGCCATGACCGGCTGACCGGTCGGCAGGTTCGAAACAGCCATGTCTTTCCAGGAAATGCCCATGCGCAAGCCGGTGCCCAGGGCTTTGGAGCAGGCCTCCTTCGCGGCCCATCTCTTGGCATAGGTCCCGGCGACGTCCCTGCGCCGCTCGGCCTTGCGTTGTTCCGTCTCGGTAAAGACCCTGTCGCGAAAACGCGCGCCAAAACGGTCCAGCGTTGCCGCGATGCGGTCGATGTTGGCAAGATCGGTGCCGATGCCAAGGATCATCCGCATACTCCCTGCGGCAGAAATCGAGGACCGGTGACGCGCCGGATCCCGGCGATGGAACCCCGAAATCCGGTGCCACAGGAGGAGGGTGCCGGAGGGCGCAAAAGTTTTAAAAAAAACTTTTGCCAAGACTTTTTTGCAAAAGTCTTGGGCGGGCTCACGGCCGGGCGTCCTCCATCAGGCGGCGCATCTCGGCGATTGCCGGCTGCAATCCGCGAAAGATCGCCTCGCCGATCAGGAAATGTCCGATATTGAGTTCCATCACCTCCGGAAACGCGGCAACAGGGTGCACGGTCTCATATGTAAGTCCGTGGCCCGCATGCACTTCGAGTCCAAGGGCATGTGCATGGGCGGCCATTGTCCGCAGCTTGTCCAGTTCCGCGTCACGGGCCGTGAAGTCGCCGCCGGAATGGGCATCACAATAGGCGCCGGTATGCAGTTCGATCACCTGCGCCCCGATGCGGTGTGCGGCATCAATCTGGCGCGCGTCGGCGGCGATGAAGATCGAGACCCGGCAGCCCGCTTCGCGCAGCGGCGCGATGTAATGCGCCAGCCGGTTTTCGTCCTGTGCGACGTCCAGCCCGCCCTCGGTGGTGCGTTCCTCGCGCTTTTCCGGCACCAGGCAGACGGCATGCGGTTTATGTCGCAGGGCAATCTTCTGCATCTCGTCGGTTGCGGCCATCTCGAAGTTGAGGGGCACCTTCAGCACCGCCATGAGACCTTCGATATCGGCATCGGAGATGTGGCGGCGGTCTTCACGCAGATGGGCGGTGATGCCGTCCGCGCCGGCTTCCTGTGCCAGTAATGCGGCCCGCAGCGGGTCGGGGGTGGCGCCGCCGCGGGCATTGCGCACCGTGGCCACGTGGTCGATGTTGACGCCAAGGCGCAGGGGTCCTGTCGGGGTGGTCATTGCGGTCTTCCGGCTGTTTCAGTCACTGGCCGCAGGCTAGTCGCCCGCGGGGCTGCCGTCAGCCTGTTTCTTCTTTTTTTTCAGAGAAGCAAGCTTGGCTTTCAGCGCGCCTTTGCGGCGGTTCTGATAGACCCGGATCACCGGAACGGACAGGTAGTAGGCGATGAGTCCGGTGACGATGCCGGGGATGATCCCGCCCACCATGTAGGGAAAGAACACTTCGTGGTAAAAGATCGACAGCCCGTGCCAGTCGGGGTTGCCGCCGTTGAAGAGGGTCAGCAGATTGCGCCACAACTCCTCGCCGGCTTCGGCAAACTTTTCCCCCAGCGAGCCATGCAGGGACGGATCGCGGTTCAGCCCGAGAAGCCAGTAGCCGGTCTTCATCGACACGATGCCGATCGGCAGGTAGGTCAAAGGATTGCCAAAGAACGTGGCCAGCAGCGAGGCGATAATGTTGCCGCGCATGATGAATGCCAGGCTGCCGGCGACAATGAAGTGCAGGCCGTAGAAGGGGGTGAACGTGGTGAAAACCCCGGCAAAGATCCCGCGGGCGATGCGTTCCGGCGGATCGGGCAGACGGTGAAGGCGGTGCTGGACATAGCGGGCCGCCCGTCCCCATCCGCCGCGGGGCCAGAGGGCTTCGAGCGCCAGCTTCCAGATCGGTCGCCTGTCCCGGCGTTTGAAGACCACGCTGCCCGTCCTTCCCGTTCTATTCCGCGGCTGCCTGCGCCACGCTGAGTGACGGATTGCGCCGTCGGTCTATTGTTGCAACGTCACGTTCCGCCTCGAGCGCCGAGATGACCGAATGCAGGTGCTCTGCGTCCCGCAATTCGATGTCCAGCAGCACCCGGTAGAAATCGGGCTTCCGGTCTTCGAACTTGAGATCCGAGATATTGGCCTTCTGCTCTCCGATCAATGTGCAAATCCGTCCCAGAACTCCGGCGTCGTTGCCAATGGTCATATCCAGTGAAACGGCGTAGATCGGTGCATGGTTCCCTGTGGCCCATTGCAGATCCAGCCAGCGGGTCGGCTGATCCTCGAAAGTGGCCAGCGCGGCGCAGTCGATCGAGTGCACGATGACGCCGCGCCCGCGCTGGGTGATGCCGACAATGCGTTCGCCGGGCAGCGGCTGACAGCAGGGCGCACGTTCAAAACTCTGACCTTCGGTGATGCCGACCACGGCGCGTTTGAGGTCGATGTCTCCGGCCTTGGCCGGGGCAAGGTCAGGGTAGACCGCCTGCACCACTTCCCGGGCCGTGATCTCGGCGCTGCCGAGGCGGGCCAGAAGCGTTTCCCGATCCCCGAGGCGAAGGGTGCGCGCGGCTTTTTCCAGCGCCTTGTCCGAAGCTTTCTTGCCCACATTCTCGAACGCGGAGCGGGCCAGTTCCTGACCGAGTTTCACGAACCTCTCGCGATTTGCCTCGCGCAGGGCGCGGCGAATGGCGGTCTTGGCTTTGCCGGTGGTGGCGATGTCGAGCCAGGTGGCCTGCGGGGTCTGGCCCTCTGCGGTGATGATGTCCACGGACTGGCCGTTCTTCATCCGGGTCCAGAGCGGCACCCGCAGTCCGTCGATCTTGGCCCCGACGCAGGCCGAGCCGATCCGGGTGTGGATCGCATAGGCAAAATCCAGCGGTGTGGCGCCGCGCGGCAGCTTGACCACGTCGCCTTTCGGGGTGAAGCAGAACACCTGGTCGGTGTACATCTCGAGCTTGACCGCCTCGAGGAATTCGTCGTGGTCGTCCTCTCCGTCGAACTGTTCGGTGAGCGAGGCGATCCAGCGCACCGGGTCCACGGCAAAGGGGTTTTCCGAGCGCACGCCGTCGCGGTAGGACCAGTGCGCCGCCACGCCGGTCTCGGCGACATCATGCATCTGGCGGGTGCGGATCTGCACTTCGACCCGCTTGCCGTCGCGGCCCGACACCGTGGTGTGGATCGACCGGTAACCGTTCGACTTCGGCTGGCTGATGTAGTCCTTGAACCGGCCCGGCACCGATTTCCAGCGGTGATGGATCGCGCCCAGAGCCTGATAGCAGTCCTGTTCCGTGCGGGTGATGACCCGAAAACCGTAGATGTCCGACAGACGGGAGAAGCCCATCTCCTTTTCCTGCATCTTGCGCCAGACCGAATACGGCTTCTTGGCGCGGCCAAAGACTTCGGCCTCGATCCCGGCCTTTTCCAGCTCGTGCCGCATGTCCGAGGTGATCCGGTGAATCACGTCGCCCGCCTCTTTCTGCAGGGTGATGAAGCGGCGGATGATGCTGGCGCGGCCCTCGGGGTTGAGCACCCGGAAGGCGAGATCCTCAAGCTCTTCGCGCATCCACTGCATGCCCATCCGCCCCGCGAGGGGGGCGTAGATGTCCATGGTTTCGCGGGCTTTCTGGTGCTGCTTTTCGGGACGCATCGCCTTGATCGTGCGCATGTTGTGCAGACGGTCGGCCAGCTTGACCAGAATCACCCGCAGGTCCTTGGACATGGCCATGAACAGCTTGCGGAAATTCTCGGCCTGCTTGGTCTCCGAACTCGACAGTTGCAGATTGGTCAGCTTGGTGACGCCGTCGACCAGCATCGCGACCTCGGGGCCGAACTGGCGCGAGACTTCGGAATAGGTGGATTTGGTGTCTTCGATCGTATCGTGCAGCAGCGCGGTGATGATCGTGGCATCGTCGAGCTGCTGTTCGGTCAGGATCGCGGCGACGGCCACGGGGTGGGTGAAATAGGGTTCGCCGGAATGACGCACCTGGCCGTCGTGCATGCGGTCGCCATATGCATAGGCGGCGCGAATCAGATCGGCATTGGTCTTGGGGTTATAGTTGCGGACCAGTGCAACCAGATCTTCGGCCGCGATCATGCGACTCTCTCCTTAACTGGCCCGCATCTGATGCGGGCCTCAGCCCTGGCCTTGCGCCTCCATCAGCGCGCGCAGCAGTTTCTCTTCGGACATGTCGTCCTCGGCGGGCTTGTCAGGCTCGGAGCCCATCAGCAGCGCCATGGCATCATCTTCCGGCTCGTCGACTTCGATCTGGGTCTGGTTGCTCTCGATCAGACGCTCGCGCAGCTCATCGGCGGACTGGGTCTCATCCGCGATCTCGCGCAGGGCGACGACCGGGTTCTTGTCGTTGTCACGGTCCACGGTAATCGCCCCGCCTGCGGCGATTTCGCGGGCGCGGTGTGCTGCGAGCATTACCAGCTCGAAGCGGTTGGGGACTTTGTCGACGCAATCTTCTACGGTGACGCGTGCCATGGAACACTCCAGTTCTGTCGGTTCGCCTTGGAAACCGCAGCTTTAGCGTGGGCCGGGGCGGATGACAAGGCAGGATTGCTCACAAAGGCACGACCTCGGCGCGCGCTGCCGGGTCGAGCGCATCGCAGAGCTGGGCGACGGTGCGTCCCAGTGTCGGATGAACCCATTGTGCCGCAATTTCGGCCAGTGGCACAAGTACGAAAGCACGGTCCTGCAGGCGCGGGTGCGGCAGGATCAGTTGCTCGGGGGCGATCCGGGCCTGGGTTTCGGGTGGCAATGCGCGCCATTTTGCCTGTTCTGCAGCATCCGGCAGCACGATATTGCCGACTCCAAGCAGATCAAGATCCAGGGTGCGCATGCCCCAACGCTCTGTCCGCCTGCGGCCAAGGGAATTTTCGACCGCATGCAAGCGCTGCAATATTATGCCGGGAATGTCGGCGCAGCGCACAACCATAGCGGCATTAACGTAATCGGGGCCAGCGCCTGCAGGAAAACAAGGCGTTGAATAAAAACGGCTAATTTTGCGCACCTTCAGGCCGGATCTGGCGATTTTCTGTATCGCCAAATCCAGAGTTTCCGTAGGGTTACGGGTCAACGCACCCAGATTTGATCCTAGCGCGATCAAGCTGTCTTGTTCAATTGCTCTCATGGGACTATCCTTTTGCACACAACCTGCGGGTTGAACACCGTGTAGAATTATCTACTTTTATCGCCTGTAGATCCGCCGTTGCATTCAGACACTCACACGCCACTCTTCAACTCACGGGCGGCGGGTCGGACATTATCGAAAGGAAATTTGATGTTTTACAAGGACGAACGGCTGGCGCTGTTCATTGATGGATCCAACCTTTATGCCGCTGCAAAGGCACTTGGGTTTGACATCGATTACAAGCTTCTGCGTCAGGAATTCGTGCGTCGCGGCAAGATGCTGCGCGCGTTCTACTATACCGCCCTGCTGGAGAATGACGAATATTCGCCGATTCGCCCCCTGGTGGACTGGCTGCATTACAACGGCTTCACGATGGTTACGAAGCCGGCGAAAGAGTACACCGACAGTCAGGGCCGCCGTAAGGTAAAGGGCAACATGGACATCGAGCTGACCGTGGACGCCATGGAGCTGGCGCCGCGGGTCGATCACATCGTGCTGTTTTCGGGCGATGGCGATTTCCGCCCGCTGGTGGAAAGCCTGCAGCGTCAGGGCGTTCGGGTGTCCGTGGTCTCGACGATCCGCAGCCAGCCGCCGATGATCGCGGACGAGCTGCGCCGCCAGGCCGACAACTTCATCGAGCTCGACGAGCTGAAGGACGTGATCGGTCGGCCGCCGCGCGAAGTGCCGGTCGAGCGCAGCTTTGAAGTCGCCAGCAACGGCAACTGACATGGCGCGGGCCCGTAGGGGATGACTGGCCCGCGACTTTGATGACCTGGCTCGGAACCGAGATCACGGCTCTGGCCGTGCTGTTCGCCGCAGCATTCGGGGCGGCGACCCTGTTGCCGTTTCAGTCCGAAATCGTCTTTGTGGCGTTGCAGCTGCGGGACACGGTGCCCCTGTGGATGATCGTCTCGGTGGCCAGTATCGGCAATACCGCCGGATCGGTGGTGAATTATGCCATGGGTCGCGGCATCGAACGGTTCCGCGATCGGCGCTGGTTCCCGGTGTCCGAACCGCAGCTGCGCCGCGCCCAGGAGTGGTATCAGCGATGGGGCGTCTGGTCACTGCTGCTCAGCTGGGCACCGCTGGGGGACGCGATCACGGTGGTTGCCGGGGTCCTGCGCACGCCGCTCCGGGTCTTTCTGCCACTGGTTTTCATCGCCAAGACCGGGCGGTACATCGCCCTGGCCTGGGCCACCCGGGCCGCCTTTGGGGCGTCCTGAGAATTTTCGTCCGAAAATTCTCGGGCGCACATTCCTGCCGCCGGGCACTGGACCCCGGACGCCGCAGGTCTTACGTCTGACGGCAGGAGACAGCCTGATGCAACACACACCCCTTACCCTGTATCTGGCCGCGCCGCGCGGCTTCTGCGCCGGCGTGGACCGGGCGATCAAGATCGTCGAGATGGCGTTGGAAAAATGGGGCGCGCCGGTCTATGTGCGCCACGAGATCGTGCACAACAAGTTCGTCGTCGACGGTCTGCGCGACAAGGGCGCGGTCTTTGTCGAAGAGCTGGACGAGTGCCCGCCAGACCGGCCGGTGATCTTTTCGGCCCACGGTGTGCCGAAAGCGGTTCCGGCCGAAGCGGCGCGCCGGGAGATGGTCTATGTCGATGCGACCTGCCCGCTGGTCAGCAAGGTCCATATCGAGGCGGCCCGTCATGGCGAGAACGGGTTGCAGATGATCATGATCGGCCATGCGGGACACCCGGAAACCGTGGGCACCATGGGGCAGCTGCCCGACGGGGACGTGTTGCTGGTCGAGACTGTGGAGGATGTTGCCCGCGTCGACGTGCGTGATCCGTCCCGGCTGGCCTTTGTGACGCAGACCACGCTGTCGGTCGAAGACACCGCCGGTATCGTTGCCGCCCTGCAGCGCCGGTTCCCGGCGATTGTCGGGCCACATAAGGAAGACATCTGTTACGCCACGACAAACCGTCAGGAAGCGGTGAAGGCGATGGCGCCCGACTGCGACGCGTTGCTGGTGGTGGGGGCGCCGAACTCGTCCAACTCGCAGCGGCTGGTCGAGGTTGGAAGGCGCGCGGGCTGTGCGTATTCACAATTGGTGATGCGCGCCACGGATATCGACTGGCGCGCGCTCGAGGGCATTCGCTCGGTCGGGATCACTGCCGGTGCCTCGGCGCCCGAAGTGCTGATCAATGAGGTGATCGACGCCTTCCGGGCCCGTTATGATGTGCGGGTCCAGATGGTCGAGACCGCACAGGAGAATGTCGAGTTCAAGGTGCCGCGCATCCTGCGCGAACCGGTTTGAAACCGGCACCGCGGGCCGCACCGCTTCCGAGCCAGACCGGGTGGCGCGGTGTCCGGCGGTGCGCTGGCGCAGGATGCTCTGGCGGCGCTTCCTGTAACCGCAGGGGTGGCTGAGCGGTCTTTTTCCGAGTATTTTTGAAGAGAAGAAGGGCGCGCGACCTGGGGTGGTCCCATGGTGGATGTTCCGCAGACTGCACAGTCGGAAGGTTGCGCCTGGGCGCTGGCGTCCGCCGGTCGTACCGGATGGCGGCGTCCGGTGTCCGCGCCCTGGCGGGCGGCGGGGGGCAACCTGTCGTGCGAAATCCGCATCCTGCCGTGGCATAGCTCTTGACGCCCGCGGCCGGTAAGGCGACATGGCGGGCATGGCCAAACTTCATGCATATACCGATGGCGCCTGTAGCGGAAACCCGGGACCGGGTGGCTGGGGCGTGCTGATGCGCGCGACCGAAGGTGGAAAGACCGTCAAGGAGCGCGAACTGTCCGGCGGCGAAGCTGCGACGACGAACAACCGGATGGAGCTTCTGGCTGCGATCCACGCGCTCGAGGCGCTGGCCCGGGACAGCGAAATCACCATCGTGACCGACAGCGCCTATGTGAAGAACGGCGTCACCAGCTGGATCCATGGCTGGAAGCGCAATGGCTGGATGACGGCCGCGAAAAAGCCGGTCAAGAACGTCGAGCTGTGGCAGCGTCTGGACGCGGCGCAGAAACGTCACAAGGTCATCTGGGAATGGGTCAAGGGCCACGCCGGCCACCCCGAGAATGAACGGGCGGACGAATTGGCCCGTGCCGGCATGGCGCCGTTCAAATCTGCACGCTGACGTCCGGGCGGTTGCCTGCCTGGCAGTGTGCGCGGCTTTCGAGTGACAGCGACAGGTCGGCGCGATAGGCAGCGGTGCGGCATCCTGCCCGCACCCTGACCGGAGCCGTGAGCCATGAGCCTGATGACCCTGCTCGACTATACCTCGGTGCTGGTCTTTGCCTTGACCGGCGCGCTGGTGGCCAGCCGGGCGCAGCTGGACATCGTGGGCTTCTTCTTTCTCGCCTGTCTGACGGCGGTCGGCGGGGGCACGGTGCGGGATGTGTTGCTGGATCGCAACCCGGTGTTCTGGATCGCCGAGCCGACCTATCTGCTGGTGGCCTGCGGTGCGGCACTGGGGGTGTTTTTCACCGCACATCTGTTCGAGAGCCGTTATCGCCTGTTGCTCTGGCTGGATGCCTGCGCGCTGGCCGTTGCGGTGGCGGCGGGCTCGGGGGTGGCGCTGTCGCTGGACCAGGGGCCTGCGGTGGTGGTAGTCATGGGCATGATCACCGGCTGTCTCGGCGGGTTGATGCGCGATGTCGTGTCCAACGAAGTGCCGCTGGTGCTGCGTCAGGGCGAGTTGTATGTCACCTGCGCCTTTGCCGGATCCACAGCCACGGTGATTGCCGCCGCGGTTGGTTTCGGCCCGGGCCTGGCCGCTCTGGCCTGTGCCGCAATGACGTTCACGCTGCGGGCGGGATCCATCCACTATGGCTGGTGCCTGCCGGTCTACCGCAGCCGCCCGCCGCGCTGAGGCGGCGGGGGCAGACTCACTGCAGGTCGCCAAAGGCGTCCTGCAACCGGTTTCCCGCCTCGATGATCTGCGCACGGGACATCGCGAGGTTGAAGCGCTCGAAACTTTCGCCGCCCGCGCCAAAGCCGGGGCCGGCGCTGGGGGCAATGCGGGCGGCCTTGCGGATGCGGGTGTCGAATTCGTCAAAGGTCATTCCGGTGCCCGAGAAATCGACCCAGGCAAGATAGGTCGATTGCAGTGGCAGCGAGTGCACGCCCGGGATGGCGTTGACAGCGGCATCGAACACGGCACGGTTGCCGGCAAGGTGCTCCAGCTGAGCATCCGCCCAGGCAGCCCCCGCGGGAGAGTAGGCGGCGGCGATCATCGTCAGCGACAGGGCCGCAGGCTTGTAGTCAAGCGTGTTCAGGCGTCTGGCCATCGCCGCGCGCAGCGAGGAGTCCGGGATGATCATGTTGCCGGTGCGCTGACCGGCAATGTTGAACGTTTTCGATGCCGCTGTGAGCACCACCAGCCGGTCCTGCGCCTCCGGGGCCGCCACATGCATCGGCACGAAGGTCTGGCCCGGGTAGACCAGATCCTGGTGGACTTCGTCAGAAATCAGCAACAGGTCGTTGCGGGTGGCGAAATCGGCCACGGCGCGCAGCTCGTCCCGGGTCCAGACCCGGCCCGAAGGGTTTTGCGGCGAGCACCAGATCAGGATCTTTTCGCTGCCGTCCAGGCGGGACTGGGCGTCGTCGAGATCGAGCGCGTAGGTGTCGCCCGTGCGTTTCAGCGGGCATTCGACGAGACGGCGGTCGGCGCGTTCGATCTTGTGCCGGAACTCGTGGTATACCGGACTGAAGGTCACAACGCCGTCGCCGGGCGCGCTCCAGACATCCAGGCTCAGGGCGATGGCATTGCCAAGGCCCTGGGTGGTCAGGATCCAACCGGTGTCGATCTGCCAGTTGTGCCGGGTCTGCATCCACCACTGGATGGCGTCCAGGTACTCCGGATAGGCGCTGGTGTAGCCAAAGATGCCATGGTCGGCGGCGCGGCGCAGGGCGTCGATGACACAGGGGGCGGTGGGGTATTCGCTGTCGGCAGTCCACATCGCAAGTCCGTCGTCCGGCGAGACGTCATAAAGCGTTTCCATCAGGTCCCACTTGGAACAATGGGAGCCGCGGCGGTCGATCTGCTGGTCAAAACTGAAGGTCATGGTGGGGATGCGTTCCTGGGTCGTGGATGTCGGTTGATCCGGAAGCTAACGCATGGGCCGGTGGCCGCAAGGGCAGGAGCGTGCGGGGCGGTATCCCGCACCGGGATATTGCGCGCGCTGCGGTGTTGTCCTACATGCAGGCGCATGAAACGCCCGATCATCCTGCACCCCGACCCAAGGCTCAAGAAAGTGGCCGCCCCCGTGGCGGACCTGACGGATGAGCTGCGCGCCCTGGCCTCGGACATGCTCGAGACGATGTATGATGCGCCGGGCATCGGGCTGGCGGCGCCGCAGATCGGCGTGTTGAGCCGCCTGATCGTGCTGGACTGTGTCAAGGGCGAGACCGAGTCGCCGCGGCCGCTGATCATGTTCAATCCCGAAGTGCTGGCGGTGTCGGATGCGCGCAACATCTATGAAGAAGGCTGCCTGTCGATCCCCGAGCAGTTCGCCGATGTCGAGCGGCCCGCCGAGGTGCGTGTGGGCTGGATCGACCAGACCGGCACGCCGCGGGAGGAAGAGTTTTCCGGCCTCTGGGCGACCTGTGTGCAGCACGAGATCGACCACCTCGAGGGCAAGTTGTTCATCGACTATCTGAAACCGATGCGCCGTCAGATGATCACCCGCAAGATGGTGAAGATGAAGCGGGACATGGCGCGCGGATGACAGTGCTGACGATCCTGCGCTGGCCCGATCCGCGGCTGTCCCGGGTCTGTGATCCGGTGGAGGATGTCGCGGCGGTGCGCAGTCTGGTCGCGGACATGTTCGAGACGATGTATGACGCGCCGGGTCGGGGACTTGCCGCGCCTCAGATCGGGGCCCTGCAGCGGCTGTTTGTGATGGATGTCGGTTGGAAGACGGGCGCAAGGACACCTGTGGTCTGCATCAATCCCCGGATCACGGCGACGTCGGGCGAGGTGGCGGTCGGGGGCGAGGGCTGTCTGTCGATTCCCGGGGTGGTCGCCGAGGTGGCCCGGTCGGAGAGCGTGACCCTGGAATTTCTGGATCTGGACGGCGCGTTGCAGTCGCAGGCCCTGTCGGGACCGGCGGCACGCTGTGCGCAGCACGAGCTGGATCACCTTGATGGTCTGGTGACCTTTGACCGGCTGGAGCCGCAGGCGCGGGATGCGCTGATGGCCGAGTATGGTGCCCTGTGACCGCACGGCGCTGCATACCCTGGCCCGATCGGCGGTTGCGCGCGGTGGCGCAGCCCGTGAGCGAAATTACTGACGAGATCCGGGCGCTCTGGGCCGACATGGTCGACACGATGGAGGCAATGCCGGGGGTGGGTCTGGCGGCGCCGCAGATCGGCGTTCTGCTGCGGCTGGCGGTTGTTGATGCGTCGCAACAGCGTGGGCAGGCGGTGTTGTTGGCAAACCCCGAAGTGCTGCACGCCAGCGTCGATCTGCGGGCCCACGACGAGGGCAGCCCGAATCTGCCCGGGGTCTGGGCCGAGGTGAAGCGCCCGAGGGCGGTGACGGTGCGGTTCCTGAACGCGGAAGGCGCGGTCGAGGACCGGGATTTTGTCGGCCTCTGGGCCACCTCGGTTCAACACCAGATCGACCATCTGCAGGGGCGGATGTATTTTGACCACCTGAGCAAGACAAAGCGCGATATGCTGCTGCGCAGGGCGCGCAAGGCAGTCTAGGTTTGCAGGCAAGCCCCCGGCGGGGGCTGCGAGAGACGCTTTCTTTCGCGCTCTCTGGGATATTTGTGACCCGAAGACGCAGGGCGATGTCCCTGCACAGAAGGGAAGGGGCGGCATGCGGATCGTGTTCATGGGGACGCCGGAGTTTTCGGTGCCGGTGCTGGAGGCGCTGGTGGCGGCCGGGCACGAGATTGCCGCGGTCTATTGTCAGCCGCCGCGTCCCGCCGGGCGCGGAAAGCGCGACCGCCCGTCGCCGGTGCAGACGCGGGCCGAGGCGATGGGGCTGCCGGTGCGGCATCCGGTGTCGCTGAAAGGCGTGCAGGAACAGGATGACTTTGCGGCGCTTCGCGCCGATGTGGCGGTCGTGGTGGCTTATGGGCTGATCCTGCCGCAAGCGGTGCTGGATGCGCCGCCTCTCGGGTGCCTGAACATCCATGCGTCGCTGCTGCCGCGCTGGCGGGGGGCGGCGCCCATCCACCGGGCGATCCTGTCCGGGGATACGCGGACCGGCCTGTGCATCATGAAGATGGAGGCCGGACTGGACACCGGCCCGGTGCTGCTGCGCGAGGAGGTGGATATAAATGCGGAAGACACCACCGGCACGCTGCACGACCGGCTGTCGCTGCGGGGGGGGGGGCTGATCGTCCGGGCGCTGTCACGCCTGGACCAGCTGGTGCCCGAAGTGCAGGCGACAGACGGTGTGAGCTATGCGGCAAAGATCGACAAGTCCGAGGCGGCGGTGGACTGGTCGCGCGATGCGGAGGTGATCGACCGGCAGATTCGCGGACTGTCGCCGTTTCCCGGCGCCTGGACGCAGATCGGCGGCGAGCGTGTCAAGTTGCTGGGGTCGCGGCTGGCGGCGGGCGGTGGGGTGCCCGGCGTGGTGCTGGACGGTGCCTTTACCGTCGCCTGCGGGCAGGGTGCGGTGCAGGTGACACGGGCGCAGCGGGCCGGACGCGGGGCCCAGGAAGCCGCGGAGTTCCTGCGCGGCATGGCGCTGCCTGCCGGCACTGTTCTGGGAGAGCCTGACTGATGTTTCCAGTGATGATCGGCACGGTGGTGATAGCCGGGATAGTGGGCTATGCCTCGGAGCGCACAGGGTTTACCCGCAATGGCATTCTGCAGAGCATCATCATCTGCATCGGCGGTGCCTTCCTTGCCTATTTTGTGCAGCGGATGTTCGGGTTTGGCTTTCGCCTGCCGGGAGTCAACGCGATCGTTGCCTCGGTCGGGGCGCTGATCATCGTCCCGACGCACTGGCGCCGACGCTAGAGGCCGCCTTGCGACGGGCCCCACTGCGACAGCGTGGTGTGCACTGGCGCGGAGGGGCTGCGCATCCGGTCGCGATTGCCCTCTGACCTCAGGGCACTATGCTCGTCTCCGGAAAGCGGGAGGACGGACATGGGCGCTCTGGTTGACGGGAAATGGCTGGACCAATGGTATGACACCGCCAAGTCCGGCGGCAAATTCGTGCGCTCGACGGCGGCATTCCGCAACTGGATCACCGCCGATGGCAGCGCGGGCCCGAGCGGAACGGGCGGTTTCGCGGCCCAGTCGGGGCGCTATCACCTGTATGTGAGTTATGCCTGCCCCTGGGCGCACAGGGCGCTGATCTTTCGCAGTCTCAAGGGGCTGGAACCCCACATCCCGGTGTCGGTCGTGCACCCCGACATGCTCGGCGATGGGTGGACGTTCGACACGGATTTTGCCGGTGCAACAGGGGACAGGCTCTATGGGCTGCCATTCGCCCGTGACATCTATCTGCGCGCGGATCCGAAGGTGTCGGGCCGGGTCACCGTCCCCATTCTCTGGGACAGCGCCAGCGAGACCATCGTGTCCAATGAGAGTTCCGAGATCATCCGGATGTTCAACGCGGCGTTCGACGCCATCACCGGCAACGACGCCGACTATTGGCCCGAAGCGCTGCGCGCCGCGATCGAGCCGATAAACGCCCGGATTTACGACACCCTCAACAACGGGGTCTACAAGGCCGGGTTTGCCACCAGCCAGAATGCCTATGACGAGGCGGTTGTGCCGCTGTTCGACACGCTGGACTGGATAGAAGACCTTCTGTCCACGCGGCGCTACCTGCTGGGGGCAACACTCACCGAAGCGGATTGGCGGCTGTTCACCACGATCATCCGCTTTGACAAAGTCTATCACGGGCACTTCAAATGCAACCGCCGCCGCATTGTCGATTATCCGAACCTCTGGGCATGGTCCCGCGAACTCTATCAATGGCCGGGGGTCGCGGCGACCGTGAATTTTGAACATATCGTGCGGCATTACCACTTCAGCCACGAAACGATCAATCCACACCGGATTGTGCCGATCGGGCCGCAGCTTGACCTGATGGCACCGCACGGGCGCGACCGGATGGCGGTGCGTTAGGCGCGCGGGGCGTGGTGCTGGACGATCGCCGTCAGATCGTCCGGCCTGGTGGCGCTGGGCACAAAGGCGCAGGCATTGGCGCAGAGCTGGAAGATCGAGCCGTCGGAAAAGAACGTGGTGTTGGTGACAAAGATCACCCGGCAGTCGGGCTGCCGGAAGCTGGCAAAATCCGCGACCGTCAGGGCATTGCCCTGGTCCAGTACAAGATCAAGAATGATGACGTGGATCGGCTCTGACTGCAGGAGCGACATGGCCGATTCCGCGTCGGTCACCAGAATGGCGGTCATACCGGCACGTTGCAGGTGGCGCAGCCAAACTGAGCCAAGGTCCGTGCTGCTTTCGACGATCAGAACGGTCACCTGCATGCTCCGTTTCGGTGTCCGCCAGTGTCGGCACCAGTCTTTGTTTAACACATTTGTACAAAACGAGGGACCGCGCAATTGTGACAACACCGTTACCGCGGTCCGGCTGCTTGAATAAAACGATGATTCGCTGGTTCCGCCCGGTTGTACAGCACAATCCGCATGTTAGGTTGCCGTCGATCGCAAAATTGGCATGGCAGGGAGCCTTGGATGAGACAACTGGCGGCACTGACGACGGCATTGACCGTCCTGGCAGCGGCCCCTGCTGCGGCGCAATGTGGCGGTGGTTTTCCGGAGTTTGTCGACGGCCTGCGCGCCGAGGCCGTGGAACGTGGCCATGATGCGCGCCAGGTACAGAGCTTCTTTGGTGCGGTACGCCAGGATCAGGCGGTGCTGAAGGCGGATCGCTCGCAGGGCATCTTTCAATCCGGGTTCGTGGCATTTTCGCGCAAGCTGATCAGTCAGGACCGCATCGAACGCGGGCGGGCCATGGCCGCGAAATACAACGCGGTGTTTGACAGGATCGAATCCGAGTACGGCATAGCGCGCGGTGTCCTGCTCGCCTTCTGGGCGTTCGAGACCGATTACGGAACCTACCAGGGGGATTTCAACACCTTGAATGCGCTGGTTACCTTGGCGCATGACTGCCGTCGGCCCGAGCTCTTTCGCCCACAGGTGTTTTCGGCGCTCGAACTGTTCGAGCGCGGCGACTTCGATCCGGCCCGCACCACGGGGGCCTGGGCCGGGGAAATCGGCATGGTGCAGATGCTGCCCGAGGACATTCTCACCAATGGCGTGGATGGGGATGGTGACGGGCGTGTGACGCTCAAGACGTCGGCGCCCGACGCGCTGTTGTCCGGCGCGCGGATGCTTTCGGGACTGGGCTGGCGGGCGGGCGAACCCTGGCTGCAAGAGGTGGAGCTGCCTGGCGATCTGGACCTGTACCTGACCGGGCTTGAAACCGTGAAGTCGGGCGCCGAGTGGGCCGGGCTCGGGGTGCGGGCACGCTCTGGAACCCTGACGGAAACTCTGGATGCGTCCATACTCTTGCCCGAGGGCAAGGATGGCCCGGCGTTCATCGCCTACCCTAATTTTCGCGTCTATTTTGAATGGAACCAAAGTTTCACCTATGTCCTGACGGCCGCCTATTTTGCGAACCGGCTGGCCGGCGGACAGATCTACGACGCGGGTGCTCCAGAGCCCGGTCTGACCGCCGCCCAGATGCAGGAGTTGCAGCGCAAACTGGCGGCGCGGGGCTATGACGTCGGCAAGATCGACGGAATTCTGGGGGCAGGGACCCGCGCCGCAGTGCGCGACGTGCAGCGCGAACTGGGTCTGCCGGCGGACGCCTGGCCGACCGCCGCCCTGTTGCAGCAGTTGTGACAGGGGTCAGCCGGCGGCTCCTGACAGCAGCGCAAGTACGACACCACCGCCGGACGACAGGGACTGCGCGCTGTTCTGATCACTGATCAGCAGAAAACGACGCCTGAGCTGGTCCAGCATGTCCGGGTCCGCGAAATCCGCCACCCGATCCGTTCCGAACATCCGTTCGGACCGGTCCTTGAACACCACAAGCTGCTGGTCCACATCCAGCGCCCCGAAGCTTGACGGCAGGCCAAAGGCGGTCTCGAACACGGAGCGCAGCGGCGCAGAAGCCATGACCGAAAACCACTGGGTATCGCCGCTGCCGCCGCGATCGACCAACAGACTGAGATCGCGTTCCATCGACAGCGCAATGCGCATGTTGGTATCGCTTTCACCGATTTCGTTTTCGAACTGCCGGTCGTGATAGCTGCCTACGATCGCAGCGACGAAGCCCTGCGAATAGCTTCTTGTGTCTGACTTTTCCTTGAAATCGAATGCATTTGCAAAGGCGTGGTATCGCCGGTCCGGATAGACATTGATCAGGGCATTCGGATCGCTGCGGTCCGCGCCAACGATGCGCCGGGCAAGGGTGATCTTGCCCTCGCCCTGCGGCAAGTTGAAAAAGTCCATGACCGCCAGGGTCAGACCGATATCGTTGAACAGATCGCTAACCTGTTCCACCGTGTCCGTCCGGGCGTTCAGCCGCGAGATCAACTTTTCCGCTTTGCTGGTTTCGGTGCCGGAGTCACCAAAGCCAAAGGCATTGGACAAGGCGAGATAGCGCTTGTCCTCCAGCTGCGTGGCGAAGGAATTTCCGTCGTAGGGATCAGAGTTCAGGACGTTCAACAGGAAATCCGGCCGGTCCAGGTTGGCAAAATCCTTTTCCAGTCCGAAAATCCGCAGCGCGCTGTCCAGCAGGTCAGGATCGTCCAGAAGATCCTCGGCTGTTTCAAGGTCGGCCAGCCTGTCGGTGAAGGTTCGGGAAAAGCCGTAAAGGTCGTCCCCTGCCTGCGATTTGCTGTGAAAATCGAAAGTCCTGGCCAATTCGACATAGCGTTTGTCGGACAGCCGGTTGGCAAACGAAGCAGGGTCGGCAAGATCGGATTCCAGAACCTGCTGCAGGAAATATGCATTGCTCAGATTGGTGTCGAGACCGAAGCCCGCCAGGGTTGCGCGCAGAAGTTTCCGGTCGAGAAGCAAATCCTCGGCGCTGCTGAGGTTGTCCAGCTTTGCGATGAGTTCGGATTCGATGCCCGCGCCGCCGATTTTTGGCCCGTCGCTGCCAGCGAAATTGAAAGCCTCGGCCAGACGGAGATAGCGTTTGTCGGCCAACCGGTTCGCCAGTGACGCACCGTCGGTCAAATCCGAATCGAGCACCTGCTTGATGAAGGCGCGATTGTTGACATCTTCGTCCAGGCCAAAGGCGCCAAGGGCCACGCGCAACAGCGTGTGGTTGTCCATCAATTGCTCTGACGTCTGAACGCCTTGAATCTGTTCGGCGAACCGGGTGGAGTCGCGCGCGATCGAAGGCGACTGGGCAAAAGCGGCCTGCTGCTTTTCGCGGGTCCGGTTCAGGAATTCCCAGCCGATGAGACCGGTCCCACTTACGATAGGAGAGAAACCCATGAATTCTCCGATGCCAATCAACCAACCAGAACGGGCTGTGACACCGGCTATCGCGCTGGCGAGAGCTGTCCCTGCCCATGCACCGGCATAGCCCGGGAATGTTAAGAAAATCCTGCCGACAACGGCCGCGGCGTCACGCCACCATCTTTTCGGCCCGTTTGAGATCGACCGAAACCAGCTGGCTCACGCCCTGTTCCTGCATGGTCACGCCAAACAGCCGGTCCATCCTGCTCATGGTCACCGCATGGTGGGTGATGATCAGGAAGCGGGTGTCGGTGCGGCGGCACATTTCATCGAGCAGGTCGCAGAAACGGGTCACGTTGGCATCGTCCAGCGGCGCGTCGACCTCGTCGAGCACGCAGATCGGCGCCGGGTTGGCGAGGAACACCGCAAAGATCAGCGCCATGGCGGTGAGCGTCTGCTCGCCGCCGGACAACAACGACAGGGTCGACAGCTTCTTGCCCGGCGGCTGACAGAGGATTTCGAGGCCGGCCTCCAGCGGGTCGTCGGATTCGACCATCACCAGGTTCGCTTCGCCGCCGTTGAAGAGATGTGTGAACAACAAGCGGAAGTTGGAATTGACCTGCTCGAACGCCGTGAGCAAACGCTCGCGTCCTTCGCGATTGAGGCTGGCGATCCCGGCGCGCAGGGTTTTGATCGCCTCTTCAAGATCCGACTTTTCGGAAACGAGGGTGTCGTGTTCCTCCTGCACTTCGCGGGCGTCTTCTTCGGCGCGCAGGTTGACCGCCCCCAGGGCGTCACGCTGGCGTTTCAGCAGGTTCACCTGCGCCTCGATCTCGTCCGAGGCGGCCATCTCGTCGGGGTCGACGGCAAGTGTCTTGAGCAGCGTCTGCGGCGTGCACTCCTGATCGTCGGCAATGCGCTGGGTTGCCTGTGTGACCGTGTCGCGCGCGGCTTCGGCGCGTGCCTGCGCAGCGGCCCGGGCTTCGCGGGCATCCGAGGCCGCACGCTCGGATTCCCGTTCGGCAGCGATTGCGTCACGCAAGGCGACTTCGGCGGATGCCAGAGCCTCGGTGGCGCTGCCGCGCCGGGTTTCGGCATCAGAGATGGCGTCGTTCAGGTCTTCGCGCTTTTCGGCCAGTTCTTCGGGGACACGCGCCGCCTGTTCCAGCTCGTTTTCGGCGGCGGCCTTGCGGTCGGCCAGTTCGGCGCTTCTGGACTTGGCGGTGTCTAGCCGGTGACGCCAGCCGCTCAGGTCCTTGGTCACCTGCTGGGCGCGGGCCTTGCGTGCATCGCCGTCGCGGCGCAGTTCGTCGTGCGCGGACCGGCGGGCCATCATGGTCATGCGCGCGGCTTCGACCGTCATCTTGATGTCTTCGACCTCGCCGCGGGCGGCGTCAAGGTCGCCGAGTTCGGTGATGGCGCGCTCTGCTTCGATCACCAGTTTGCGGGACTGTGTCGCTTCGTCCTCGTGTCGGGATACCGCAAGCCCAAGGCTCTCAAGACGGCTTGCCGCCATGTTGCGGTCGGCTTCGGCACGCGATACCGCGCGGGTCGCCTGGGTCAGGTCGCTGTCCGCCTCGCGACGCGCCTCTCTGGCGGCCTTGTCGGCGCGGGTGAGGTCGGCAAGACGGGCTGTCAGAGACTCGTGAGCACCGCGTGCGCCTTCCATGCGCGCGGTGGCACGGGTCATTTCCTGCTTGAGTGTTTCCAGCCGGTTGAGTTGCTCGAGGCGCAAGGCGGCCGCCGAAGGCGCATCTTCGGCCCAGGCGCGGAAGCCGTCCCAGCGCCAGAGATCCCCCTCGACGCTGACCAGCCTCTGGCCCGGCTTCAAGGCGATCTGCAGGCGGGGGCCCTCGTCCGCGTCGACAAGCCCGATCTGGCTCATCCGACGCTCCAGCACCTCCGGGACCGACACGTGCTGCGACAGCGCGGTTACACCTCGGGGCAGCGGTTGCGATACGTCGTAAGCCGGGAGGATCGCCCAGCCGGAGGGGCCGTCGGTATCGACCTGCGGCGCGCGCAGATCGTCGGCAAGCGCAGCGCCAAGTGCCTTTTCAAACCCTTGCTGCACCTGAAGCCGGTCGAGGATCTGGCCACCTTCGGCGGTGTCCCGGTCCAGCAGACGGGCCAGGGCCGAGACTTCGGCACGCAGGGCGTTGGCCTCGCCTTCGGCTTCGGAGCGTTCGGCCCGGGCATCGGCCTCGCGGGCCTGGGTGTCGGCGCGGGCGGTTTCGGCTTCGGCCAACAGGTTTTCCGCCCGGATCGTCATTTCCTGTGCTGCTGCGGCCTTTTTCTCGGCCTCGGCCATGGTGGCCCCGGCCGCCGCCACGATCCCCTGCGCTTCGGTTGCCGCAGACCGGGCGCGGGCGGCGTCGTCTTCGCTGCGTTGCAACGTTTTCTGGCTGTCCGACAGCAGGCGGTGGGCAGACTGATAACGCGCCGACAGTCGGGCGACATCCTCTGTCAGGCGGGTCAGATCACCTTCGCGTTCCTGCAGAACGCTCGCCGCTTCCGAGGCAGCCTCGGCGGCGTCAGCCAGTTTTTCGTCATGACCTTCTGCGGCCTTGGCCAGTTCGCGCTCTTCCCATTCAAGCCGTTCGATCGTTTCGATGGCATCGTGGTTGAGGCCGGTTTCGCGCCCCATGTCGCTTGTCATCTGGTCGATGCGGCGGCGCAGGGTGGCGATGGTGTCGGCGGCGCGCTTTTCCTGCTCGCTCAGGGAATCGCGCTGCACGGTGAGCCGTTGCAGAATCGCCGACGCAATGGCCTCTTCTTCGCGCAGCGGTGGCAACGCCTCGTCGCTGTCGGCGCGCAGTTTTGCGCTGTCCCTGGCGGCGGTTTCGGCGCGGGCGGCCTCGGCGGTCTTGTTGCGCAGCGACTCTTCGGCCAGCAGCCTGGCTTCTTCGGCGTCCCGCCAGCGGCGATAGAGCAACTGCCCCTCGGCCCGGCGCAGATCGGCGCCGATGGCACGATAGCGGGCCGCCTGCCGCGCCTGCCTGGCCAGCGTGGCCAGCTGCACGGCGAGCTGTTCGATCACGTCATCGACCCGCAGCAAGTTCGCCTCGGTGTTGTTCAGCTTCAGCTCGGCTTCGTGCCGTCGCTGGTACAGCCCGGAAATGCCGGCCGCTTCCTCGAGAATGCGGCGCCGGGACTTCGGCTTGGCACTGATCAGCTCACTGATCTGGCCCTGCCGCACCAGCGCCGGCGAATGTGACCCGGTGGAGGCATCGGCGAACAGCATCTGCACATCGCGGGCGCGGGTGTCCTTGCCATTGGCCTTGTAGGCCGAGCCGACATCCCGGGTGATGCGGCGCACGATGTCGAGCTGGTCCTGATCGTTGAACCCGGCCGGCGCGAGGCGTTCTGAATTGTCGATGGTCAGGCAGACTTCGGCAAAGTTGCGGGCGTTGCGCGACGCGGCGCCGGCAAAGATCACATCCTCCATCCCGCCGCCGCGCATGGCTGTGGGGCGGTTTTCCCCCATCACCCAGCGCAACGCCTCGAGCAGGTTGGACTTTCCGCAGCCATTCGGCCCGACTACCCCCGTCAACCCATCCGCGATGATGAGATCGGTGGGGTCCACGAAGCTTTTGAAGCCGGTCAGTCGAAGTTTTGAAAACTGCACGGGGGCGGGCCTTGTGATTCCTTGGGTGACACGCACTGTGCCGGGGGGCGCGCGGTCAAGTCAACGGGTTTGCGCCGCATCTGGTTGGGCTCGCCTCTTTATCCACAAGATATTGCGGAATTACCAGCTTGTCTTTGCGGCAGGAACCGGCAGGATCGCCGGGTTTTTCGCAGCAGGGGGCGATATGGCCGTCACGATTAAACCCGCGTCACCGCGTGATCCGCAGGCAGAGGCGCTGCTGCTGAAAAGCCACGCGCTGATGCGCAGTCTGTACGCCCCGGAAGACAGCCATTTTCTGGATGTCGACGCGTTGTGCGCGCCGGATATCACGTTGTTCCTTGCTGCGGAAGACGGGCAGGCGCTTGGCTGCATCGCGCTCCGGACAGGGGAGCGTTGCGCAGAGGTGAAGTCGTTCTTTGTCGATCCTGCGGCGCGCGGACGCGGAATCGGCCAAGCGCTGCTGGACCACCTTTTTGCGGTGGCTTGCGCCGGTGGGGTGCAGGTCCTGCGACTGGAAACCGGTGTCGGACTGGACGCGGCGGCGCGTCTTTACCGCGCAAACGGTTTTGTCCCTAGTGGCCCGTTCGGGCAGTATGCGGCGAGTGCCGCCAGCCTGTTTTTTGAAAAGTCGCTTGTTCAGTCCCGGTAACAATCCAGCGTCAGATCGCGCGGCCTGCGGGGCGGCGTCGCATAGGTGTCAAGGATGTTACACGTGAAACCGGCCCTGCGCCTCGGCTTGGGCGGTGCAGGCGCACCTTCGCAAGCCAGGCCCAGGACCACCAGTGCCGGGTCACCTCGCGCCCATTGTGGGGTGCAGCCGGTCACCTCCTGTGCAGCGATACCGGCCTTTCGGACGATGTCGTGAAACGCGGGAAAGGCTTCGGGGTTGATGCGGATCGCTTCGACCAGCGGGCCGTTGACGCGCAACAGGAACCGGCTGCCGTCCACCTGCCGTTCGACCGGCACAATCCCGCGGAACCCGGGGCCCCCGGTGTTGCACGCCATCAGCAGGGTCAGGGCCAGCAGGAACACAAGTTTCATGCCGCGAGTAGAGCAGGACGTTCTTTAAGATTTTGCTAAGATCCCGCCGTCAGGCGATATGATCCTGCCATTTCTGCGCCAGCGCCATCAGGCCCCGCGCCAGAAATACGACGTCAGCACCGACGGCCACGAACTGGGCGCCGTCTTTGAAATGCCGCGCCAGCGCATCATCGGAAAAGTCGATGATCCCGGCGGCCTTGTCCGACGCCGCAATCCGCCCCAGTGTCTGTGCCACAAGGTCCTGCATTTCCGGCGCTTTGGGCGTGGCCAGATGGCCCAGATCCGCGGCGAGGTCGGCGGGGCCGACAAACACACCGTCTACGCCATCGACCAGCAGGATGTCATCCAGTGCCGCCAGACCTGCGCGGGTTTCGATCTGCACGATCAGGCAGATCTGGTCGTTAGCGGTGGCGGCATAATCCTCGACGGTCCCAAAGCCCGAAGCGCGCCCCAATGCGTGGCCAACCCCCCGGATGCCATGCGGCGGATAGCGCACGGCGCGCACCAGCGCCCGTGCTTCTTCGGCAGAATTGACCATTGGAATCAACAGTGACTGGGCGCCGGCGTCCAATACCTGCTTGATCAGCCAGGGTTCCCCCATCGGCAACCGGACAACAGGCGATGTATGCGGTTCCAGCACCTGAAGCTGGCGGGCAATGGCCGCCAGGTCGTTCGGCGCGTGTTCGCCGTCGATCAGAACCCAGTCGAACCCGGCCCGTGCCGTGGCTTCGGCTGCATAGGGGTCACACAACCCCATCCAGCAGCCGATGCTGCGTCGGCCCTCTGCAAGCGAGGCTTTGAAACGATTGATCGGCGCGGCCATCGGGTTTCCTTTGCGTGAGATGGGTCATCAGCCCTTCGGGGCAGGGGCGCTGCACGCGCCCGTCAGAACTTGACCGTCACGCCGGGCAGGTTCAGGGACTTGATCAAATCGCGCAACTCCTGACGCGCGGCGACATTCGAGATGTTGAGCTGCTTCACGCCAAGGTCCTTGAGATCCAGCAGGGTCAGGCCGCGCGGAAACAGTTCGCGGAACACCACACGTTCGTTAAAGCCCGGCGCGATGCGAAACCCTATGCGCTTGGCCAACCGCTCCAACGCCTTTTCCATCTTCATCTTGTTGACCATGTTCTGGGCACCAAGCCGGTTGCGCAGCACGATCCAGTCGATCGGCTGCAACCCAGCCTGCGCCCGTAACTGCCGGGCATTCCACACCATTTCAGAATAAACCGAAGGGCCCTGAATCTTGTCGCCGCTGGCGTCCACATGCGCCAGAAGGTCAAAGTCGACAAAGCTGTCGTTCAGCGGCGTAACCAGCGTGTCCGCCAGCGAATGCGCGACCTGGCTCAGACGGGTGTGCGAGCCGGGGCAGTCGATGAGGATGAAGTCCGAGGACTGCTCGAGCTGCGCGACGGCGGCCGACAGGCGGTGGTCATAGGCATTTTCGCCTGGCTGCAAGGCAGCGGGGTCGACTTCGGGCAGTTCCATATAGGTCGGGCTCGGCAGATCGAGATTCTGCGAGGCGAGGAACTTCGAGCGGTTATCGGTATAGCGTCCCATGGTGCGCTGGCGCAGGTCCAGGTCCAGCGTCCCGACGCGGTGGCCAAGACGGGCCAGGGCGGTGGAGATATGCATTGAGACGGTGGACTTGCCCGCGCCGCCCTTTTCGTTCCCGACAACGATGATATGTGCCACTGGTTTACCCTTGATCCTAGCCCACATGTTTGTCTGTGGTGCATTTGCGGATACCGTATCTGGTGTGATCCCCCCTGAAAAGACTCGACGGGTTGACACTTGCGGTTTGTGTCGTGCCTGCCGCAGACCCCGGCAGGAGCGCAGAGGCTGTCCGGATGATTTCCGGACGGCGCGGATTTGGCGAGTGGCCGAGGCTCTGACCCCGGGGGACCGGTTGGCCGGGGCTATTAGGGGGCCAGATACGGACGGTCCTTTTGCCGACAACTTCCGGCGATCACTGCGCGACACCGGCGGCATGCTCATGCCATTGGCGGAAATCCGAAGGACTGCCGTTCAGATCGCCGCACCCGCGCCGATCCGCCCCGTTGCCCCTTGCCCAAGTCTGTGGTTGTTTCGCGCGGATCCCCGGCCCGTCCTGGCCGGACACCTCAGACGACGGACATACACGTGACACAGAGACCGACCCTTCGCCACATCGTCTTCTTCTCCGCCCGCGACAAGGCCGACATTCCCCGAATCGTCGAGGGCCTGTCGCTGCTGGCGCAGATCCCGCATTCGAGCTTTTTCGAAGTGCAGCGCAACACCCAGTCCGACGCGCTGTCAAGCGAGGTGGATGTGGTGGTCTACGCCGAGTTCGACTCGGCCGAGGCGATGGCGGCCTACAAGGCGGATCCGCTGTACCAGAAATCCATCGACCTGGTCCGCCCGCTGCGTGATCTGCGTATTGCGGCGGACATCTGAAACACGACCACGTGCACCGGGAGAGAGTCGCATGGCTGAACACCGGGTGATCTTTGACACCGGTCCGCTGCTGGGCGGCACCGCGTTCCGCGCGCCGCTGCGGCTGATCCGTGCGGACGTGCCCGATGAGGTGCCCGGCGCCCTGGCGCAGATGCAGGCGGCGCAGGCGCAGGGGCTGTGGCTGGCGGGCTATGGATCCTACGAGCTGGGCTATGTGTTTTCGGCCAAACTGCGGCCCTTGCTGCCTGCGGCCCGCGAGATGCCTCTGCTGTTGTTCGGGGTGTTCGCGGCGCCATCGGAGGATGGGACGCTGGACACGGGCGCCGCGGGGCTGAGTGCGCCCGAGCCCGAGTGGTCGTTTGACGATTATGCGGCTGCCTTCCGGGCGCTGCACGACGACATCGCGCGGGGCGAGATCTACCAGGCCAATCTGACCTTCCCGATGCGGGCGCGGTGGTCCGGCTCTGTCGAGGCGCTGTATGCGCGGTTGCGGTCGCGGCAGGCGGCGCCGCACGGGGCGCTGGTGGATCTGGGTGGCCCGGTGCTGCTGTCCCGCTCGCCCGAGCTGTTTTTTGCCCTGAATGCGGCGGGGCGCATGCAGGCGCGGCCGATGAAGGGCACCGTGGCGCGCGGCGAAGGTGCGGCGGCGGACGCCGAGAGGGTGGCGTGGCTGCGCGGTTCAGAAAAGAACCGGGCCGAAAATCTGATGATCGTGGATCTGCTGCGCAATGACATGAGCCGGATCGCCGAGGTCGGCAGCGTGCAGGTTCCGCAGCTGTTCGAAGTCGAGACCTATGCGACACTGCACCAGATGGTGTCGGTGGTGGTGGCGCAGCTGCGCGGTGACGTCGGGCTGGCCGAGATCTTTGCGGCGCTGTTTCCCTGCGGGTCGATCACAGGCGCACCCAAGATCCGGGCGATGCAGATACTGCGCGGCCTGGAGGGGGCGGCACGGGATGCCTATTGCGGGGCGATCGGGTGGATCGCGCCGGACGGGGCGATGTCGTTCAACGTGGCGATCCGCACAGTGGCCTGTTTTGCGGACGGCACCGCGCGGCTGAATGTCGGCGGCGGCATCGTCTACGACAGCACGGCCGAAGATGAATATGCCGAAGCACTGCTGAAGGCGCGGTTCGCGCTGCTGGACTGAGCGCCAATCTGCGCCACGAAAAACGCCGCCCCGGGGGGCGGCGTTCTGGTCTTGCGCCAAAGGCGTGAGCTCAGAAGCCCAGGCCTTCGTACTTTTTCTTGAACTTCGACACGCGGCCGCCGGCGTCCATGAGGCGCGAAGAGCCACCGGTCCAGGCCGGGTGCACGGTCGGGTCGATGTCCAGCGTCATGGTGTCGCCTTCCTTGCCCCAGGTGGTGCGCATCTGAAAGATGGTGCCGTCGGTCATCTTGACGTCGATGACGTGGTAATCGGGGTGAATGTCTTTTCTCATCGGTCCGATCCTTATGCCTGGGCGCCCTTGGGCGCCTTGTAGTTTGCGACTTCGGCGATGCGGGCGGATTTGCCACGACGCGCGCGCAGGTAGTACAGCTTGGCGCGACGGACCTTGCCACGGCGGACCACTTCGATCGTGTCGATGTTGGTCGAGAACAGCGGGAACACACGTTCCACGCCTTCGCCAAAGGAAATCTTGCGGACGGTGAACGAACCGGCAATGCCGTGGCCGTTGTTGCGCGCGATGCAGACGCCTTCGTAGTTCTGCACACGGGTGCGGGTGCCTTCGGTCACCTTGTAGCCGACGCGGACGGTGTCGCCGGCCTTGAAGTCAGGAATGGTCTTCCCGAGGGAGGCGATCTGTTCCGCCTCCAGTTGTTCGATCAGGTTCATCTGATCATCTCCTATGCTGCTTGCGGTTATGCCCGCAAAGGTGTGCGCGTCCTCAGAGCTCTTGGTCTTCGTCCGGGTCCGCAAATGCGCCCGCCAGAGATCAGGTCGTCGTTGTTTCACATTCCGGCCTTTGCGCCCTTGGTGACGCCTGCAGCAGATCCGTCCGAAGGAGACGAGGCAGCAATGAGTCGGGCGCGGACCGGAATGGGCGGGGTAAAGCAGATGTGGGATGCAAGATCAAGGTGTTTGACGCGGTGCCGTGGGGCCGTGTCACCAGATGGTCCGGGTATGTTTTGCCAGGGCCGTGCTGCGTCAGGCGTCTGTCCGGCATCACCAGGTGGCGCGCCTGTCAGGTGCCTGCCCGGTGCGCGGTATCGGCGGCCCCGGCCCTTGGGTTTACCTGCGCTTGGCCCACAGGTCCGGGCGGCGGTCCCGGGTCAGTGCCTCGGACTGTTCCTGCCGCCAGCGGGCGATTTCTCCGTGGTTGCCCGAGAGAAGGACCGGCGGGATCTCGTGGCCCAGCCACGAAGCGGGTTTGGTATATTGCGGATGCTCCAGCAGCCCGTCCGAAAAGGATTCCTCCTGCGTCGAGGCCGCATTGCCCAGCACGCCGGGGATCAACCGCAGGGTGGCATCGAGCAGCGCCAGAGCCGGAATTTCTCCGCCGGTCAGGACAAAATCACCCATCGAGACTTCGGTGATGCCGTAGTGATCAATGACACGCTGGTCCATGCCCTCGAACCGGCCGCAGATCAGAGTGACGCCGGGTTTGGTGGCCAGGTCCTGCGCCATTGCCTGGGTAAAGGGGCGGCCGCGGGGCGAGAGATAGATCAGCGGTGCCTCGGAAGAGATCCGCGCGCGGGCGTGGTCGATGGCACGGCCCATGATGTCGGGGCGCAGCACCATTCCGGCGCCGCCGCCCGAGGGCGTGTCGTCGACATTTCGGTGTCGCCCTTCGCCAAAGGGGCGCAGGTCGATGGCATCCAGTTGCCACAACCCGTCCTGAAGCGCCCGCCCGGTCAGCGACAGGTCAAGCACGCCGGGGAACGCCTCGGGGAACAGGGTGATCACCTGGGCCTTCCAGGCGCGGACCAGATCGGGTGTCGGCGTCAGCAGGGCCTGTGGTTTCAGGTTGGCCGAGATCGACTTGCGCCCATGCGAGCGGGTAAAGCGGTCGGGCGTTGGCTCATCTGTCATCTCGGCGGCCTGATTGCTGGGGTTCCGGGCCCTGTGCATAGGCGTGCGGCGGCGGCGGGTAAAGGGGGCTGCGTGTCCTTGGTCCCGCTGCCGCGTGCGACCGGCTCAGGCCGCAACCGAGTCAAAGTCGACGTAGTCGGCCAGATCCGGCGGCGCCGTCAGCCGGCCTTTTTCCAGTGACCACGCCGCACGGGGGCGTGGCATGCGCCCGTGATATTCGGCAAAGACGCCGCGCGGATCCGGCCAGCGTGCGGTGCCGGTTTGTTCGGCCAGCCGGTCCAGCATGGCGCTGAGGGCCGGACCGGCGTTCAGCACGGCATCAGCGGGGGCCAGCGCCAGGTTCCGCTGCGGATACCTGCCGGAATTCCACGCCTCGATCACCGAGCGGACTCCGTCGAGCCAGGAATTGTCGCCACGCAGCACCGCGTCATCAAGTTGGCAGTCCGCGGCCAGCGCGCCGAGATAGCTGGCAACACTCGCCCGATCGCAGGACGGTTGCGACGCGCACCAGAGGGCGGCGGCGCGCTGAGCCGGACAGGTCGCGTCGTGCTCCAGGATTACCCTGTGCCACAGGTCCGGATCCGGAGCATCCAGCGCCCGCAGCGCGGTCAGCAACGCCGCGGGGCAGCGTTTGTCGGACTGGTTCCGCCAGAGGCGGAGCGTGGCGTCATAGATGCTGCGCTGATGTTCGAACGCGCTGCGCCGGCGTCGTATCTCGCCGATCCGGTCCCGGATTTCCAGCACAACATCCGGCTTGCGAAACAGCTGCGCCAATGCGCCGGCACGGTCCGCAGAGCCGCTGATCACCTGTTCCAGCAGGTAGAGTTCTGTGACCTGCTCCGGAGTCAGCGACCCCGGGGCGGTGCCGTTCCAGATTTCGATGACCCGCGACAGGGTGGCGGAAATGGCGTTGCCCTCCGATTCCGGTTCACTCAGGTCCTGACCCGGCGCCGGGCGATCATGGTGCGAGGACAGGCGCCGGATCAGATGGCGGCGCTGGTCATCCGGAGCGGGCAGGTCGACGGGGGGGCGCACATGAGCCGAGCGTAACAGCAGGCCCTGTTCGGGCAGGGGCGGCTGGCCGTGGGTGGCGGGGGCGCGCCGGGCTGCGTGCGTGACCAGAAGGGCCAGCCCCAGGAAGACCGCCAGCGTGGTCGGCACGCCGAGTGCCGAAAACAGGCTCGCGGCAAATTCGGGAGGCAGCAACAGCGATGCGAGCGCCGGGCTGAGACCGAGGCTGGACCAGAGGATCCTGTAGCTCAAGACATGCATCCACGCGCCTCTCAGATTCTGTGACCCGCACACTGTCGCCGAAATACGGCGAAACGCAGGTCACGAGAGGGTGAAGCGGTGGAATCTGTTGGTTTGCGTCGGTGTTGTACTGTTGGAATCAACAGTTGCTGCCGCGGCGGGCGTTTCGGCCCAGGCTAGCCGGTCTTGCGCGACTTGCGCGCCGGGGCGCGCTTGGCCAGTTGCAGCAGCCCGCGTTTGGCTTCGCTCAGGTGCTTGGCGTTGAGACCGCTGCGGTTGAGCGCCAGAAACACCGCATCGAGTCCCAGTTCAGGCTGCACATTTTCAGGTGCCACCGCTGTCAGAGAGGCGCGGGTTTCCTCGCCGATTTCGAGCAGGTCCAGCAACGGGGTCAGCGGACCGAAGGTCAGGGCCGCTATGTCCTCGAGCGCCTGGAAGGTGACGGTCTCGGGGGCCACTGCCTCGGCGACCTCTTGCAGCACCGCGGGCAAATCGGCGGCGGCTGTGATCTTGTCCGCATAGTCGGTCTGATCCAGGGTCAGCCGGGTGACACGCAGGTTCTGCCACCAGGTGCTGCGCAGCCAGGCGTCACGGCTGCGGGTCGAGAAGTAGAAGACCAGGTCGAATCCGGCACCGAACCGCGCCCGCGCGGTGTCGGCCAGTTGCGACATGATCAACCCGGCGGCGTCGTAACGGTCAAGCCCGTGCCGCCCGGGCAGGTGGCCGGACAGATCCTCCGAGGACATCAGGATGTCGCGCGGGTCCTCGGGGTCGATCGTGTCGAAAAACGCGATGGCGGCGGTGCGGACCGCGTCCAGCGTATCGGCGTCGGGGCGGGTGGAAAACGTGCGCGCCGCGCGGGTGAGTGGCATGAAGTCATCGCGCAGATAACACCTGACATGCGCGTCCAGTGCCGTGCGGTTGATGCGGATCATGGTCTGGGCGCTGGTGGTGCCAGTCTTGTGGAAACCGGCATGAATCACCATCCGGCGCATCAGTCGAACAGCCCCTCAGGCGGATCCGCAACGATCCGCCCGGCGCCAAGGTCCACGGTAGGCACGGCGGCAAGGGTGAAGGGCAGCAGGATCGTCGCGCTTTGCCCCGGAACCAGGATTTCCAGCAGGTCCGATGCGCCATGGTTGAGAACCGCCTTCACGCGTCCCAGTTCGACACCGCCGGTGTCAAACACTGCGACGCCGATCAGGTCCGCGTGGTAATATTCGTCCGTCTGCAACGACGGCAACCGATCCCGTGGTGCAAACAGGCGGGTGCCGCGCAGGGCATCCGCCTGTTCCTTGCTGCGGATGCCGGTCAGGCGGGCGGCAAATCCCTGCGGTATGGCGCGGGTGATCTGAACCTCGAAACTGGCCGAACCATCCTCGGTGCTGAGGGGGGCATAATCGGCAATGGCTTCGGGATCGGCGGTAAAGCTTTTCAGCCGCACCTCGCCCTGCACGCCGAAGGCGCCTGCGATGGCGCCGACACAGATCTGATCACTCACGGAAACTTACCCCATCCGGTTGGCTGTTGATGCTCAGGCATAGCCCGGGGCAGAGCACAAAGGCAATGGAAGCGCTCATCGGAATGCGAATGTCGGCCGCGCGGGTGCCGCCGCGCCAGAGCGCGGGTGTCCCTGCGGGGATGGATTTGCGTGGATGCCTGCGCGGCGGCACGCAAAACGGCGGCACTGCGGGTGCCGCCGTCAATTCCGCAAACGGTCGTCGATCAGCCGCCGATCTGGAACACGCGGGTCAGGCCAAAGCGGATGCCCCACTGGTCGGCGTCGCCCAGGTTCTTGACGATGGGGCTGTCGGCGGCGTCGTTCTGCAACACGTCATAGGTGACGGCACCTTCCAGACCCCACAGATCGCTGAGCTGGTAGCGGGCGCCGAATTCGAGGCCGGCGCTGACCAGACCGCCATCGGCGTCAAAGAACGGCCGGTTCACGCCAACCGAAGAGGCATCGACGCCGAAATAGGTGTCGGCATAGGTGTCGTCGCCCCAAAGCAGCCGCGGGCCCATATTCAGGCGCAAGCGCTCGGTCGGATGCAGGATAAGGTTGGCACCGGCCTCGGCAACCCAGCCTTCGTGGCCGCCAAAGCCGCGGCGCACATCCGCGAAGACATCGAAGTTGCGCGCGGTATAACCGATGCCGCCGCCCAGTTCGAGCGCGCCGTCGACATCATCCATGCCTTTGAGGTCATCGTAATCCTTGGGATCGCGCTGACCGATATAACGCGCCGATCCGTGCACGCCGAAGCCAAGCGCATCGGCCCAGGGATCGGGGTTGCCGATCTCGCGACCGCCCGGCAGGCGCAGGAAGTGGAACTTGAACCCGACGTCTGCACCGGTTTCGTAGTCATCCGACCCGAAATAGTCCGGGTTGGCCGCCACGCCACCGCGCAGCGAGAACAGCAGGACCGGGCGTTCTGCAACCACCGGCGCAGGCGCCATCATCGCGGGCGGTGACTGCGTCACCTCGGGACCGGCGGCAAGCGCGGGTACGCCGGAAAGGCAGAATAGGGCAAGTGCGGCGCGGCTGAGGGTCATGGCAGTAACCTTTGCTGACAGGCGTCCGGAGCACGGGTGATTCCGGGCGGGTTGGTGTGCCGATGTAATAGTAGGACTGCGCCATGGAACAAGGCGGGCTGTTTGGAAACCGTCAGAACGTGACGAAAATGGCGCGTGTTTCCGGGGCGGACCGTTGGGCCGTCCAGGCAGGACCGGCCGATTCCGGACGAGGTGCGGGACGAGGGGCGCGCCGCGGTTCCGGTTGAAGGCGCCGGGCAGGATTTTGGCGTGCGCGTTTGCCTGCGACCTGAGGGCGCGATCGCGACTGGCATCGTTACGCGGCATCCGCCGACGTTTGTTGCGGGGCTGGCCCACTGTGCTGAAACGCAAAACGGCGCGCGGGGATGTCCCGCGCGCCGCCTGTTCCGGCCCTGAGGCGCGGATTATTCTGCCGATGCTTCTTCAGCAGCGGGGGCCTCGGCAGCTTCGGCTGCCTTTGCGGCTTTGGACTCGGCGCGTTCCTGGGCGGCCTTGCCCGGGGTGCCCTTCTTCAGGTTGGCACGGTCCTTCTTGGGGACAACACCGGCGGCTTCGAGCATGCGCGACACGCGGTCGGTGGTCTGCGCGCCCTGGCCGAGCCAGTACTGCACACGCTCGAGGTCCATGACAACGCGGTGCTCGCTGTCTTTTGCCAGCAGCGGGTTGTAGGTGCCCAGCTTCTCGATAAAGCGGCCGTCGCGCGGCATGCGGCTGTCGGCGACAACGATGCGGTAGTGGGGGCGCTTCTTGGAGCCGCCGCGGGCGAGACGAAGTTTGATGGCCATTTTGAGTTCTCCTTGTAATGGCGTGGATCAGAGGTGTCGGGGTGCGACCCTCAGGATTGGTGTTGTTCGTGGTGGTGGATGACTTCCTGAATGATGAAGTTCAGGAATTTTGTGGCAAAGTCCGGGTCAAGATCGGCCTGGGTTGCCAGGTCCTGCAGGCGCGCGATCTGCTTTTCCTCGCGCGCCGGATCAGAAGGGGGCAGGTCGTGCTGTGCCTTGAGCACACCTACGGCCTGTGTGTGTTTGAACCGCTCGGCCAGGGTGAACACGAGGATCGCATCCAGACGGTCGATGCTTTCGCGGTGACCTTTCAGGATCTGGGCCGCGCGGGCAACAGGGTCTTGGGTTTGCATTTCAGTCAAGGGCCCAGCCTTTCGGTTTGAACAGCGGATTGATGTAGTTCTCGATCTCCATCTCGATCCCGTGGGCGATCTGGCTGCCCCGCAGCGCTGCCGGAGAGGGATGGCGATAACAGGCGTCCGAGCCGTCGACCGTCGCGGCGGCGGCCTCCCGCTTTGCCCCCAGCCGCTCGGCGAGGCGGATCGAATCGAGATTCTTCGGGTCGATATAGCTGACCGCCGTGTCCCAGCCCCGGTCGTCATACAAGTGGCTCCGCACCCGCGACGTGGCTTCGAGGGCAAATCCGTTGCCTGCCTTGTCGGGCCAGATGATCCAGGCGATTTCGCGTTCCGGCCATTTTGCCGGGAACCAGCCGCCGGCCATGCCGACAGTTTCACCGGTGTCGCGCAGGTGGACCATCCACATACCGAAACCGCGGATTTCCCAGTGGCCGATTTCGGCGGCATACAGCATCCATGCTTCATAGCCGTTCAGCGGGCCGCCCATGAAGCGCGACCGGTACGAGCTGAAGGAGGCCTTGAAATCCGGATAATCCACGGCCTCGGGACCCTTCAGGATCAGGCGCCGGGTGTCCAGTTGCGGAATCCGGGTCATGCGGGCACCTCTTCGGCGAGGGGGATATGCCGGTACACCTGCGTGCCGTCCTGGATTTCGCTTTCCGCGGTGCTGTCGCGGAACGCCTTGAGCCGTTGCATCAGCGCAGAGCAGCGGGTGTTGTCCGGTGCCACATACGAGACGACCGAGTCCCATTTCAGGGTGTCGAAGGCGTAGGCGCGCACCGCCTCGGCCGCCTCGGTCGCATAGCCCTGACCTTCGGCCTCTGCCGTCAGGAACAGGCCGAGTTCCGGTTCGGGATCGTCATACTCCATGCCCAGCAGGACAAAGCCCGCGGACGGCTGGGTCTGGGCATCAATGGTCCAGAGACCGTGACCGTGCAGCAGCCAGAGCGCGACATACTGGGTGAACTCGCTCCATGCCGCCTTGCGGGTCAGAGGCCCGCCCATGTGGACGGCCCGGTCAGAGCAGAAGATTTCGGCATAGGACGCAAAGTCATAGATGCGCGGCGCCCGGATCTGCAACCGACGGGTGTCAAACGAAGGGATGTGCCCGCCCATGCGGGCGGCCTGCCGCGAGGCCGGGCCGGGCCGGTGCTTTTCCACCGGGGCTATCATGCCAGCGCCTCGGGGGCGGGGTGGCGCCAGAGCTGGTCCTCGCCCATGTAGACGTTGTCGTAGGTCCGCTCGTAGGTGGCCCCGAGCCGCTGGGCCAGCTTGATCGAGCGGGTGTTGGAGCCGTAGATGTTCGAGGTGAGCGTTTTCAGGCCCAGCTCTTCGTAGGCCCATTGCCGGGCGCGGCGGGCGGCTTCGTAGGCCAGCCCCTTGCCTTCGTGGCCGGCAAAGACCACCCAGCCAAGTTCCGGCTCGGGCCAGCCCTCGGGGTTCCAGATTCCGGACAGACCCATCGCGTCGTTGCTCTGGCGGTCGGCAATGACAAAATAGCCGTAGCCGTGGATATGCCAGTGGCCGATGTTGCAGGCGAACCAGCGCCAGGATTCATCCCGGCGGTAGACCGGGCCAAATCCGGGCGCGCGCACGGGGTCGGCATGGAATTCGGCGAAGGCGTCGAAATCGGACATCTCCGGGCCACGCAGGATCAGGCTGTCGGCCTGCAGGACGGGGGCATTGGTCAGACTCATGCCGTCGGTCCCGCGGTGTGTCGGCGGGCGCGCGAATGCGCGGCCGGGGTGCCGGCGACGGCCAGCCGACGACGAGACCGCCCGGCGGCGGTGCGGATTGCAGCGGCGGACCTTGAGTATTTCTGAAGAGAAGAAATCAGGGCATGCGCCTGGGGTCCGTCCACCTGGAAAGGGGGCGGGATGTGGAGAGGACCAAGGGCGCGGGCGTGGTTCATTTCTTCTTGCCAAAGCCGCTGAGGCCGGGGGGCAGGCCCATGCCGCCGCCGAAGCCGGGACCTTTGCCACCCATCTGGCGGGCGGCGGCCTCAAGCGCCTTGGGGTCCATGCCCTGCAACATTTCCTCGGGGGAGGCGTTGGCGCCGCCCTTGCCGCCAAGCATGCCCTTCATGGCCTGCTTCAGCATGCCGCCTTTGCCCATCTTTCCCATTTTCTTCATCATGTCGGCCATCTGACGCTGCATTTTCAGCAGTTTGTTCAGATCGCTGACCTCCATGCCGGAACCCTTGGCAATGCGCTTCTTGCGGGAGGCCTGCAGGAGTGCCGGGTTGGCGCGCTCCTTTTTGGTCATCGAGTTGATCAGGGCGATCTGCTGGCTGAGGACCTTGTCGTCGACGCCGGCGCTTTCCATCTGCTTGGACATCTTGCCCATGCCGGGCATCATCGACATCATGCCCTCCATGCCGCCCATCTTGATCATCTGTTCCAGCTGCATCTTGAGGTCGTTCATGTTGAACTGACCTTTCTGGAAGCGGCGCATCATCCGCTCGGCCTGTTCGGCCTCGATCGTGGCCTGGGCTTTTTCGACCAGCGCCACGATGTCACCCATGCCGAGGATCCGGCCGGCCACACGCTCGGGCTCGAAGGTTTCCAGCGCGTCAAGCTTTTCGCCGAGGCCGACGAACTTGATCGGCTTGCCGGTGACGGCGCGCATCGACAGGGCCGCGCCGCCGCGTCCGTCGCCGTCCATCCGGGTCAGCACCACGCCGGAGATGCCGATGCGGTCGTCGAAGTTCTGTGCGGTGTGGACCGCGTCCTGCCCGGTGAGGCCGTCGACCACCAGCAGCGTCTCGCGCGGGTTGGCGACATCGCGCACCGCCTTGACCTGCTGCATCAGTTCTTCGTCGATCGACAGCCGCCCGGCGGTGTCGAGCATGTAGACGTCATAGCCGCCCAGAGCCGCCTGGGTCCTGGCGCGTCTGGCGATGGCGACCGGGTCTTCGCCCTTGACGATGGGCAGGGTGTCGACGCCGATCTGGCGCCCGAGAATCTGCAGCTGTTCCATCGCGGCCGGGCGGTTGACGTCCAGCGACGCCATCAGCACCTTCTTGCCGTCGCGTTCTTTCAGGCGCTTGGCGAGTTTGGCGGTGGTCGTCGTCTTGCCGCCGCCCTGCAACCCGACCATCAGGATCGGCGCCGGGGCGTTGTCGATCTTCAGCGCGCCCGGCTCACCCTCGCCGCGCAGGACGTGGATCAGTTCGTCATGCACGATCTTGACGACCTGCTGGCCGGGGGTGATGGACCTGGTGACGGACTGGCCGGTGGCCTTGTCCTGCACCGCCTTGACGAAATCCCGGGCCACGGGCAGCGAGACGTCGGCCTCGAGCAGCGCGACGCGGACTTCGCGCAGGGCGGTCTTGACGTCGTCCTCGGACAGGGCGCCCTGTTTGGTCAGGCGATCGAAGACGCCGGACAGGCGGTCAGACAGATTTTCAAACATGCCTTCGGCTCCTTGTGCCTGTTTCCATGTGCTGAGCCCAAGGTAAGGGCCGGCAGCGCGATCTTCAAATCTCCGGACGCCGGGTCCGGGCGGTGGGCAAAGCAGAGATGCCCCCGTGGGCGCAACGCGCTGACGGAGGGCGATCCCGGGCAATGCCCATGGGACCGGAGGCTCAAAGCAAGCTTCCGGGGTTCTGGCCGGGCTACCCGACAGGGGCCGCAGAGTCAAGCCGGGGCAAAGTCTGCTTGTGTCGGGGCGTGAAGTTGCCGAATCTCGTCTCAGGGAAAAACGGTGGGGGTGTGATGCCTGTCAGTTATGCGATCAGGCCGGAACTTGGCGTCATGGTGGCGCTCTTCCACGGGTCGGTGACGGTCGAGCATATCAGAGACGCGTTCATGGATTATCAGCAGCACCCGGATTTTGATGGCCGCTACAGCGTGCTGATGGATCAGGCCGAGTGCAGCTTTCCAGTGGGGTGTTATGACGACTACAGGCAGCTTGCCTACCGCCTGCGTCCACATTACGCGGCGCGGCACCCGAGTTCGCGCACGGCGTTTTTCGCGCCGGGCGATATCGCCTATGGCATGTCCCGGATGTACAAGGCCATCGCCGAGGAGTCGGCAGGCTTTTCCATCGAGGTGTTCCGGACCGCCGGAGAGGCGCTGCGCTTTGTGGGGGTCGATCCGCTGGCGCATGGTGCGGCGACTCTGTTGCGTCCGGGTTAGCCCGGAGGACAAAACGGGAAACGGCGCGCCCTGTTCCGGGGCGCGCCGGCGGGCGCGGATTTGGCGACGACGACAGGCTGTGTCGGCGCTTCGGTAACTCAGGCTGCCAGAGCGGCGATCTGGTCGTTTGCGGCCTTGTGGGATGCGTCGGCGTCAACCATCAGGCGGTCCGCCGCAACCACGGATACATCGGTGATGCCGATAAAGCCCAGAACATGGCGGACGTAGCCGGTGGCGAAATCATAGCTCGACCCGACTTCGGTACCGCCGGAGGCGACGGCGAGGATGGCGCGTTTGCCGGACAACAGGCCTTGCGGGCCGGTTTCGGTGTATTTGAACGTGACGCCGGCGCGGGCGATCAGATCTATCCACGCCTTGAAGCCGGCGGGGACGCCGAAGTTGTAGATCGGCAGCCCGATCACCAGTGTATCGGCGGTCTGAACCTCGGCAATCAGCGCGTCGGAAAGGTCCAGCGTGGCCTTCTGCTCCGGGCTGCGGTCATCCGCCGGCGTAAAGTTGGCGCCGATCCAGGTGGCGTCAATCAGCGGCAGAACGTCAGAGAGGTCGCGCTCGGTGATTTTGGCGGGGGAGAGGCGTGTGATCACCTTTTCGGTGAGCGAGCGCGAGACAGAGCCCTCGTGGCGGGCAGAGGCGTCGATGCGCAGAACGTGGCTGGTCATGGTCGGGTCCTTTCGGAAACAGGGTTCCAGTTGCTGGAACGGGTGTGATGTCCGCAATATGGCTATTGCAAATCCGCACTCAATCCACCCAAATACACACAACATGTGAATCGGCGCACAGAGGGCGTGATGGACAATTGGGATGAGATCAGAACCGCCTTTCAGGTGGCGCGTCTGGGCACGGTCAGCGGCGCGGCCGAGGTGCTGGGCGTACATCATGCGACCGTGATCCGGCACATCGACGCATTGGAAAACCGGCTGGGGGTGAAACTGTTCCAGCGCCACGCGCGCGGTTACACGGCAACCGAGGCCGGGCATGATCTGGCGCGGGTCGGACAGACCACGGACGACCAGTTTCACCAACTGGTCGGGCGCATCAAGGGGCGCGGCGCCGAAGTGTCGGGCGAATTGCTGGTCACGTCGCTGATTTCCTTTGCGCCGATCATGGTGCCGGCTTTGGTGTCCTTTCAGGAGACCTATCCGGACGTCGTGGTGCGGTACCTGACCGACGACCGGGTGTTCCGGCTGGAATATGGCGAGGCGCATGTCGCTCTGCGCGCCGGATCCACGCCCGAGGAACCCGACAACGTGGTGCAGCCTTTCGATCCCCTGCAGATAGGTCTTTACGCCAGCCGGGCCTATGTCGCGCGTTACGGGATGCCGCAGAGCGAGGACGATCTCGACGGGCACCGGTTTGTGGCGATGGACAATCCTGACAGCCGGGCCCCGTTCCAGCGCTGGCTGCGCACGGTGGTGAGTTACGACCGTGTTGTGTTCCGCAGCACCGACGCGCGGGTGCTTGAACGGGCGGTGCTGGCCGGCACCGGCATGGGGTTTTTCAATGCCCGCGAAGTCGATGCCTATCCGGACCTGGTCGAAGTCTTTGCACCAAGGCCGGACTGGCAGGTGCCGCTGTGGCTGGTGACCCACGTCGATCTGCACCGCACGGCAAAGGTCCAGGCCTTTCTGAAGCATCTCAAGGATTTCTCGGCACAGTGCTGCCCGAAGTGAGCGAGGCCGGACGCGGCCATTTGGCGATGCTGTGCTTTTCCGCGCTGGTGGCCGGGTCGTTTTCGCTGGGCGCAATGGCAGCACCCCACATCGCCCCCGAAGCGCTGAACGCCGCACGTTTCCTGTTGGCGGCGCTGGTCGTCGGAGTCGTGGTGGCGCTGCGTGGGCCGGTGGCGCGCAGCGCCTACGCCGCGCCCTGGCGCTATGTGGTGCTGGCCGGGCTGTTCGTCTTCTATTTCGTGACGATGTTCACCGGGCTGAAAACCGCCGCACCGGTCAGCCTGGCCGCGGTGTTCACGCTGAACCCGATTCTGGCCGGCGGCTTTGGCTGGATACTGATGCGCCAGATCACCACGCCGCGCATGGCGCTGGCATTGGGTGTGGGGTGCGCGGGCGCGCTCTGGGTGGTGTTTCGTGGTGATATGGCGGCGCTGGCCGCGTTCCGGATCGGTGGTGGCGAGGCGATCTTTTTCTGGGGCTGCGTTGCCCACGCCCTCTATGTACCGCTCCTGCGCCTTCTCAGCCGGGGCGAGCCGCAGCTGATCTTCAATGCGGGCATCCTGTGGTCCGGGGCCGCCCTGCTCGGGGTCTATGGCGCCCCTGCAATTCTGGCGACGGACTGGCTGGCGCTGCCGGGGATTGTCTGGGTCACCATCGTCTATACCGCGCTGGCGGCGACCGGGCTGACATTTGTGATCATCCGCTACAGCACGCTGCGGCTGCCGGCCGCCAAGGTCATGGCCTATACCTATCTCACGCCCTGTTGGGTGCTCATCTGGGAGCTGGCGCTGGGTCATGGCGCTCCGGCGGCGCGCGAGCTCGTCGGCGTCGCGCTGACGCTTCTTGCGCTGCTGCTGTTGCTCAAGGACGAAGAGGCCCCGGCCTGACGCGGGGAACCTATTCGCCGGTAGGGCTGTCCGCGCAGGACGTTGGCAGTTCCTGCGCGAGAAAACGTTCGAAATCGTCCAGATGCACCGGTTCGAATTGTCCGAATCCCTGCATCCAGACCGAGGCGGCACGCAGGGCATCCGGCTCAAGCTTGCACCACTTCACCCTGCCGCGCTTTTCCTGACTGATCAGCCCCGCGGCGGCCAGGATGCCCAGGTGTTTGGAAATGGCGGCCAGGCTCATCTCGAACGGGTCCGCCACATCGGTAACCGCCATGTCGTCTTCGAGCAGCATCGACAGGATGCGGCGGCGGGTCGGGTCCGCAAGCGCGGCAAAGACGGTGTCGAGGGTTGGGGTCATGTCGATCCATAAAGGCGACAAAGAACAGTCAGCGTCAAGGTGCCGATGATCAAGCTTGAGAGGTGCGACAAAAGGGTGTAAACACCTGAGATGGCCGCTATGTTCCATGGCAGGCACGAGACCGTTCGGGTCAGGCAACTTTCCGCGCATGTGCGCGCGCCTGTTCGGCTGTTTTTGGCCTGAGTCTGGGGTCCGCCCAAGTTTATCTTTCCCCGGGCCTGTTGATTTGGTTGTTTGCGCCGCTACGTCGCTATGCCGATGCATCTTTACGGAAGGAAACCATCACTTATGAAAATTTTCACTAAATCTGCGCTTCTCGCCTCGGCCCTGGTCACTGGCCTTGCTCTTCCCGCCGCCGCGCAGAATCTGCAGTGCGGCGTGGTCATATTCTTTCCGTCCGGTCAGAACGCGCTGGGTCCGTCGGCCAGCGCCGCGGTTCAGGCATTCGCCAGTGCGAACCCGGGTGCGTCCTTTACGGTCACCGGTTACACCGACGCGCCGGGCAGTGCCGCAGCCAACGCAGCGCTGTCGCAGCGTCGCGCTCAATCGGTGGCCGCGGCGATGACCGCGACCAACGTGTCATCCGTGGTTGGTGGCGGCGAGGCGACGCGCCCCGGCACCACCGGCCCGAACGATCCGGCCAACCGCCGGGTGGAAGTTGTGAACGACGCCTGTGCTGGTGGCCTCTACCAGACGACAACTGTGACGCGGACCGGCCCGTTTGACGGCACCGGCCTTGCGGTCGCAGCCGGTGTTGGCGCTCTTGCGCTTGGCGTTGCGTTCATCGACAACGACAGCAGTGGTGGCACCACCAACTAAGCTGTCTGCAGACCGGACCTCTCTGCTGTTTCCCGAGGTCTGACAGAACGCCGCGCGCCGGTTCTCCAGACTGCGCCGCGCGGCTTCTGCCGAGTGTTGAGGGCGTGCCGAGCCAAGGCGCGCCCTTTTCCGTTTCCGGCCCGCCCCGTGCAGAGTGTCATTCAACCGCCAAGTTGAATATGCCCGTTGGCCGAAAAACCCGCCCGGAAAGTCGAGCACCTCGGATCGCCGTTACGGTGTCCTATGTAAAGCCAAGCAAAATCAGCATGTTGTCTTGCGCAACCTGCCGCACCCCCTGCGCTTGACTCAGGCATCGCCGCCGCTTAGCACAGGGCCAAGGTCCGAGAGGAGCGACTGGCGTGAGTGAACCCGATCCAAAGCGGCAAATGGCCGAACTGGAAGCGCGGATCGCCGCTGCGAAAGCAGCGCGGGCACCCGGAAAGTCGCACCAGGAGGAGCACTATTCCCAGGCGCATCTGGCCTGGCGGATGGTGATCGAGATGGTGGCCGGTCTGGGGATCGGCTTTGGCATCGGATACGGGTTGGATGTGCTTCTGGGTACGCTGCCCTGGATGATGATGCTGTTCACATTGCTGGGTCTGGTGGCCGGCATCAAGACGATGATGCGTTCGGCCGCCGAGATCCAGAACAAGAAACTGGCCGACATGGCCCAAGAGAACGAGAGGGCAAAGCATGGCGACTGAAGCCAATGGCGCCGAAACCGGCGGTCTGGTGTTCCACCCGATGGACCAGTTCATCGTGAAGCCGCTGTTCGGCGATGGCCCGATCGGCATGTTCACGCTGACGAACGCAACCCTGTGGCTGGCGCTGACAGTGCTCGCGGTGGTGGCTCTGATGGTGCTGGGCACCTCGCGCCGGGCCATCGTGCCGACACGCAGCCAGTCGGTGGGCGAGCTGGCCTATGGCTTTGTCTACAAGATGGTCGAGGACGTGACCGGCAAGGACGGGGTCAAGTATTTTCCCTACATCATGTCGCTGTTCATGTTCGTCGTCATGGCCAACTTCCTCGGACTGCTGCCGATGTCCTTTGCCACCACGTCGCACTTTGCGGTCACCGTGGTTCTTGCGCTGGCGGTGTTCCTGACGGTGACGGTCCTCGGCTTCATCAAGAACGGCGTCGGCTTTCTGGGGCTTTTCTGGGTCTCCAGCGCGCCGCTGGCATTGCGCCCGGTGCTGGCGATCATCGAACTGATCTCGTATTTCGTGCGTCCCGTCAGCCACTCCATTCGTCTTGCAGGCAACGTCATGGCAGGCCACGCGGTGATCAAGGTGTTTGCAGGCTTTGCCGCACTGGCCGTGATCTCGCCTCTCTCGATCGTGGCCATCACCGCGATGTACGGTCTCGAGATTCTGGTGGCCTTTATCCAGGCCTACGTCTTCACGATCCTAACCTGCGTGTATCTCAAGGACGCACTGCATCCGGGTCACTAAACGCGGCGGCGGGAACGACCCGCGCCACGGCTCTCTAAACAACCTACTACTCAAACTTCCAATCGTAAGGAGAATTCTCATGGAAGGCGAACTCGCACATATCGGCGCAGGTCTGGCAGCAATCGGTTCCGGCGCAGCCGCAATCGGTGTGGGCAACGTGGCAGGCAACTTCCTTGCCGGCGCCCTGCGCAACCCGTCGGCAGCCGCCGGTCAGACCGCAACACTGTTCATCGGTATCGCGTTCGCAGAAGCGCTGGGGATCTTCTCGTTCCTCGTCGCCCTGCTGCTGATGTTCGCTGTCTAAGCATCGGTTCTGATCCTTACGCTCGGGCGGCGCTGCGTGATGCAGCCCCGCCCGTTGTGAAGAAAAGCACCCTTGGAGGACGGCCACATGGCAACCGAAACACATAGTGCCGCAGGCAATGGTCTGGCCGATGCCGCAGGCGTCGACGGGCACGAACTGGCCACGGCCGGCCCCGGCATGCCGCAACTCGACTTTTCGACCTGGGGCAACCAGATCTTCTGGCTGCTGGTCGCACTTGTCGTGATCTACTTTGTGCTGTCGCGCGTGGCCCTGCCGCGCATCGCAGCTGTTCTGGCCGAACGTCACGGAACGATCACCAATGACATCGCCCGCGCCGACGATCTCAAGCGTCAGGCGACAGAGGCCGAAGCCGCCTACGAGCAGGCGCTGAAAGATGCCCGTGCCGAGGCACAGGCCATTTCTCAGCGCACCCGCGACGAGATCAAGGTGCAGGTCGCAGAGGCCACGGCCGAAGCCGACGCCAGGATCGCCGTGAAATCCGGCGAGGCCGACAAGGCCGTCGCGGATATCCGTGCCACCGCGATGGAAAACGTCGAAGTCGTGGCGAAGGACACCGCCGAGGCGCTGGTTGCGGCTCTGGGGGGATCTGCCGACGCGACTGCGATTTCCGACGCGGTCAACAACCGGATGAAAGGGTAACGCCATGCGCTATATGCTGACACTTGCCGCGACCCTCTCCGCACTCGGTGCCACTCCGGCCCTGGCGGCGACCGGACCTTTCTTCTCGCTGGGCAACACCGACTTCGTCGTGCTGCTGGCCTTCATCCTGTTTGTCGTGGTGCTGATCTACTTCAACATCCCCAGCCTCCTGGCCGGGATGCTGGACAAGCGTGCCGCCGGCATCCAGAGCGAGCTGGACGAAGCCCGCGCGCTGCGTGAAGAGGCGCAGACGCTTCTTGCTTCCTACGAACGCAAGCAGCGTGAAGTGCAGGAGCAGGCCGACCGGATCGTGGCCCAGGCCAAGTCCGAGGCGCAGGAAGCCGCGGAACAGGCCAAAGCCGATCTTGCCCGCTCGCTCGAGCGTCGCATGGCCGCCGCCGAGGACCAGATCGCCTCGGCCGAAGCCGCGGCTGTCAAGGAAGTGCGCGACCGCGCCGTGACCGTGGCTGTTGCCGCAGCCCGCGACGTGATTGCACGGCAGATGACCGAACAGCAGTCGTCGAAACTGATCGACGACGCCATCGCCGATGTCGGTGCCAAGCTGCACTAGGTCTCCGGCCCAGATCAAAGACAGGAAACCCGGCGCAACCCGCCGGGTTTTTTGCATCTGGCGCCGCATCTTCTCGGGCGAGAAATAGCCCCGGGTGAGACCGCAGGACGGGGGCAGCGCCCCCATGTTACGGGGGTCAGTTGTGGGCGCGTTCGCCAAAGATGGCCGAGCCAACCCGCACGTGCGTCGCCCCGAAACTCACCGCCTCTTCGAAATCGCTGCTCATCCCCATCGACAGCCCGTCCAGCCCGTTGCGCGCCGCCAGCTTCGCCAGCAGGGCAAAATGCAGCGACGGGGCTTCGTCCACCGGCGGGATGCACATCAGCCCGCGTACCGGCAGATCCAGCGCGCGGCAGTCGGCCACGAAGGCGTCGGTCCCGGCGGGTGACACGCCGGCTTTCTGTTCTTCCTCGCCGGTGTTCACCTGGATGAAGAGGTCGGGACAGTGCCCCATCTCCTGGGCGAGCCGCCCCAGGGTCTGGGCCAGCTTGGGCCGGTCCAGCGAATGGATCGCCTCGAACAGCCCCATCGCCTGCCGCGCCTTGTTGCTTTGCAGCGGGCCGATCAGGTGCACGCTGACACCCTCGTAGCGGTCGCGGAAATCCGGCCACTTGGCGGCGGCCTCCTGCACCTTGTTCTCGCCGAACAACCTGTGCCCCTGGTCCAGCACCTCTGCCACCCGTGCGTTGGGCTGCACCTTGGACACGGCGATCAACTGGACCGAGCCAGAGGCGCGGCCCGCCGCGGTCTCGGCCAATGCAATGCGGTCGCGGATGTCATTCAGTCCCATGGATCGTCTCCCCAGGCCGCGTAGAACGGGGCCAGTTCGGTTTCATACTTGCGCCAGACCTGGGCCGAGCCACGATAGATCGGCTGACGCACCTGGTGCAGGCTCAGCGTCTTTACAGAGCCCTGAGCCTTGTGAAATTCAAGGCAGCCCTCTTCCCAGTCCAGCCCTGCCGCGGCGATCAGCGCCCGCGCCTGTGGCGGCGGGTCGGCCACCAGGTCTTCGTACCGGATCTCGTGGATCACGCCGGGCAGGCGGGCTTTCCAGTGCTCAATCACCCGGCGAAACTCCTTGATCATGAAAGCGATGTCGCTCAGGTCGTTGGCATAGGCATGGGTGCCGATCTTGAAATAGTTCTTGTAGACTGACACCGCGATGTCGCGCGGATCCCGGTGCACCACGACAAATCGTGCCCCCGGCATCGCCCGGTGCAGATAGCCATAGATCAGATAACTCTGGATTGACTTGTCGGTCACCACGCCGTCTGCGGCGCCGGTATCGCGCCGGGCCAGGACGGCATAGTCCTGTGCAAACTGGCCCAGTCGCGCATCGGGGATGTCGCGCAGTGGGGTGATCCCGGATGCCGACCCAAAGGCCTGTACCACCAGGTTGAGCGCATGCGCCAGCTCTCCACCGCCTGTCACGCCGCTGTGGGCGGCGATGATCTGTTCGACCAGCGTGGTGCCCGAGCGCGGCATGCCGGTGACGAATACCGGGCGCAGCGGCATTGCGGCCTCGATGGGGGCCAGCGAGGCTGCCTCCTGCGCCGCCAGGAACGCATCGGTTTCGGCACGGCGCGCGGCGCGGTCAAACGGGGCAAGGCGGCGCTGGATGGCGTTGGCGCGATCGAGGTGCCCAAAGACCTTGTCGGTGGCGCCCTGATCCTCGGCCGCCTTTGCAAGCGCGTAGCTCAGGTGCATCCGGTTGCGGTCCGTCAGGCGGCGGTCAGGCAGCATCTTCGTCATCGAGCGCATCACCGGGTCCCTGGCCCCGATCTTTGTGCCGCCCAGAAACACGCGATACAGCGACCCCTGTTCCGGGTGCTTTTTGATCAGCCTGCGGAACAGGTTCTCGGCCTCGTCAAAGCGGCCGATGCGTTGCAGGTAGCTGCCCTTGTCGGCCTGCGGCGCGATGGCACCGGGGTCGAGCGCGATCAGCCGGTCGTACAGCGCCAGAACCGCGTCGCTGTCAGACAGGGCCGTGCGCGCGGAAATGGCGGCCTGGATCAGGGTCGCTTCGCCGGGTTTGCTGTGCAGGGCCTGGTCAAGATAGGCCGCCCGCCGGGCTTGATCGCCGCCAAGATGGGCGATGCGGGACAACTGGAACAACACCTCGGCCAATCCGGGGCGGGCAGCGTTCAGTTGTTCAAAGGCACGTCGTGCCTGATCCGCGCGGCCGCTGTTGAGCAGGTTCAGCGCGGCGCTGTAGCGGCTTTTGATTTGATCGGCGGACAGCGGCAGCATCGGATCGTCCCGTGGTTTCCCTGTGCCTAATATGGCGTTGCGCAAAAGAAAAGAGCGGGCCAAGGCCCGCTCTTTCCCGAAGTCCAAGTTCTGACGAACTTAGAAGTTCATGCGCAGACCGGCCGAGTAACGGTCGTTGTCTGCCTTGGCGCCACCGAAGTCGAAGTTGCTCTTGCCGTAGCCAAAGCGAGCCGACAGACCGCCGCCGAGATCGTAGGTGGCTGCGAGGCCAACGCCGTCCTGGTCGAAGTCTTTGATGCCGGCGCGGTTCTGGAACTTGCCGTAGTTGATGCCAACAGCAATGTTGCCCATGCTGTAGCCGAGGCCGATGCCCGCGTGGGTCTGGTTTTCGGCGCCAGCTGCGTCGAAATCAAAGCGCGAGAAGGTCAGGCCAGCCGACACACCGTTCGAGAACTCGGAAGTCAGGGACAGGCCGAGCGCGTTGCCGACATTTTCCTGCTTCTGGTAGCCGAGGCCAACACCGAGAGCGAGACCAGCAAGCTCTGCGTCGTAGGAAACGCCAACGCCGAAGACTGCGTCGTTGCCTGCAACTGTACCGAGCGCAGCAGTTTCCTGCTCCATCGACACCGAGAAGGTGAAGGTGTTGAAGGTGTAGTCAAAACGAGCGATCTGACCGTCGCCACCGGCGCCGTCGAGGCTCTCGGGGAAGCCGCCCTGGCTGTCAAAACCGGCATGCTCGGTTTCGTCGTCGTTCAGCGAGCCGCCAGCAAGCGCCATTTCGGCGATGCGTGCGTCGTATGCGCCGTCGGTGTCACCCATGGTCAGGGTTGCGCCGCCGAAGGATACGAAAATGACTTCGCCGCCCTGGTCTTCCGGGCTCTCGAAGCGCGCGCCGTCGCCGCCTTCGTCGAGGTCGATGTTCGCGCCGAAGGTCAGGCCGTTGTCAGCAACACCGGACATGGTGAAAGTTACGTCCAGGTCGGTGAAGAACTGTGCGCTGCCTTCGTCAAAGCCAGTGATCGGGTCGTCGAAGTTGCTGCCGCCGAAGATACCCATTTCAGCATTACCGGTCAGTGCAACACCCAGGTCCTGAGCAGATGCGATACCAGCGGATGCGACCAGCGCTGTGGTTGCAAAAAGAATCTTTTTCATTGTTTCCCTCATGTGTTCGTAAGGCACGTACCAATCCGAATGCCCGGACTTGATGAATGCTCTATGCTCCCCAAGACCCCATCGGTGCAACCCATCCGGAATCCACTGCGGCAACAAGCTTTTCAGTGGTGCGCATTTGCCACAAGACTGTGATGCCCCCCGGAAGTCCTGCCCGAAAGACGGTTTGCCGGCACTCTGGCAAGCGCTGAACTTCGGCTTGTCGTGCCGACCTCTGACGGGTATGGATTTGCACAGACCAAAAAGACCGGCAGGAGCGGGATAACATGGACGAAATGCGGAACGGAACGCGCCACGGAACAATTTCCGCCCTGGCCGTGATGCTGGTTTCCCTGTCGGCATGTGGCAGCCGCGATCCCAATGCGCCGGTGGTCGAAACCCGGTCTGCCGCGGAAATTCAGGACCAGGAACTCTACAAGGCGCGCGACGTGCCGACCTCGACGATCTGGGATATCTTCCGCCAGCGGGGCGACACAAGCACGGTCGGATCTGTGAACAAGTACCTTTGGAATGCCTCGCTCGAAGTGCTGAACTTCCTGCCGGTGCAGTCCGTCGATCCGTTCACCGGGGTAATCACCACCGGTTTCGGCACCCCACCGGGCGGCGGACGCGAATACCGCGCCACGGTCTTGGTTTCTGATCCTGCGCTGGATGCCCGGTCCCTGAACCTCGCTTTGGCGACTCGGTCCGGCCCTGTCGAGGCAGGCACCCTGCGCGCGGTCGAGGATGCGATCCTGACCCGGGCGCGCCAGCTGCGCCAGCAGGACTCGCGCTTCTGATCGGCCCTATTGTCCGTCGGTCAGTCGACGGGCGCCCGGGGCGTGCGGCGGGACAATGCCGCAACCCAGGCCAGGTGCTGAGGCAGACACACCGTTCTCAGATCATACTGCGCACGCACGAGTTCGCGTGCCGCCTTGCCCATGCGGGCCCTTGCGGGGGCATCCTCCAGAAGGGCGCAGAGGCGATCGGTCAGCGCCGCGTGGTCAAAGAAATCCACCATCCAGCCCGTCTCGCCGTCTTTTAGAACCTCTTTGACCGGGTCGGTGTCGCTGGCAAGGATCGCGCATTCCGCGCTCATGGCCTCGAGCAGCGACCAGGACAGCACGAACGGGTAGGTGAGGTACACATGCACGCGGCTGACCTGCATCATCGCCAGGAAACGGTCGTAGGGCACGCGGCCCAGAAAGTGCACCCGCGCCCAGTCGGCATCTGAAATCTGGCCGCGCACCTCGTCGATATAGATCTGTTTCCATGTCTGACCCTTGGGGGCCTTGGCGCCATAGCTGACCTCGTCCCCGCCCAGCAGCACGATCTGCGCATTGGGGCGACGTTTCAGAATTCCGGGCAGGGCGCGCATGAAGATATGGTAGCCGCGATAGGGTTCGAGGTTTCGGTTGATGAAGGTCACCACCTCGTCGTCGCGGGTCACGACCTTGCCGCCGGTGACCTCGAGCCGTGCATCGGGGTTGGGCTTGACCAGATCGGTGTCGACGCCATCATGGGCAACGGTGATCCGGTCCTGATATTTCGCCGGGAAGCTGCGCGCCTGGAACTGGGTCGGGCTGATTCCGGCATCCATCACCTCTTCGTGCAGCCGGTTGTTCAGGTTCTTCAGCCGCAGCCGCAGGGCATCCTTTTCAACCGTCGTCGAGGCGAATTCAGGATCAAAGTTGGTAAATGTCGGCGTCGAGAGGTGGTAGAGCTCGCAATACAGCCCGAGCCGGGCATTGGGCCAGACATCCTTCAGGAACAGGCTTTCGCCCCAGCCGTGGTGGGCAAGGATCACGTCGGGGTCAAAACCCTGAGCGCGCAGGGCCATGGCGCCGTCATAGCAGCTCGATCCGCGCAGCAGCTTGGTTTCAAAGTCCTGCAGCCACGGGTGGATGCCCTGAGTGCTGCGCCCGGTGATCCGGTAGGGCACAACCGAGACGCCGTTCCATTTTGCCGGCTTGTCGACCTTGGGGGTCAGGGCGACCACGTGATGGCCCAATTGCACCAGCGCCGGGGCGAGATGCTTGTACTGGCCGGGGAAATTTTGGTGGATCAGCAGGATCTTCATGCGGTACGGGCCTGTTTCCTTTGCGTCCGGGATGTTGTGCCACGGGCGATCCGCTGCGCCAATGGTGGAAGTGCCGGGCGGGGGAACCGGTTGCGGAAATGTCGCCGGGCGCCGGGCCTCGGGGCCGATGTCCGGCGTGAACCCCGGTGCCATGCACCCTGCGAGGCAGAAGGGAGGAACGGCGCGCAAACCGCCGTGCTGTTTCCCATGCCACTGGACGATCCCGCCCCATGGCCCTATCACCCTCACCCAAAGAGATGCCGGCGCCGCAAGGCCCCGTGCTGAAGAGGATTCCAGATGTCGCGTTATGACCCCGCCGCAATCGAACCGAAATGGCAACAGGCCTGGGACGAGGCCCTGACCTTCAAGGCCACAAGGTCCGATGACAAGCCCAAATACTATGTGCTCGAGATGTTTCCCTATCCGTCGGGGCGCATCCACATCGGCCATGTGCGCAACTACACCATGGGCGACGTGATCGCGCGCTACAAGCTGGCCACCGGCCATGCGGTGCTGCACCCTATGGGCTGGGACGCCTTTGGCCTGCCGGCCGAAAACGCCGCGATGGCCAGTGGGGGGCACCCCAAGGACTGGACCTACCAGAACATCGCCGACATGCGCGCGCAGATGAAGCCTCTGGGCCTGTCGATCGACTGGAGCCGCGAATTCGCCACCTGTGATCCCGAATACTATGGACAGCAGCAGGCGCTGTTCCTCGACATGCTGGAACAGGGGCTGGTCTACCGCAAGAACGCGGTGGTGAACTGGGATCCGGTCGACATGACCGTTCTGGCGAACGAACAGGTCGAGAATGGCCGCGGCTGGCGGTCAGGCGCGGTGGTCGAGCGGCGCGAACTCACGCAGTGGTTCTTCAAGATCTCGGACATGGCCGACGACCTGCTGCAGGCGCTCGACGGGCTGGACGACTGGCCCGCCAAGGTCAAGCTGATGCAGGCCAACTGGATCGGCAAGTCGCGCGGGCTTCAGTTTGCCTTTTCCACCATCGACGCACCGGACGGGTTCGACCGGATCGAAGTGTACACAACCCGCCCCGACACGCTGATGGGGGCGTCCTTTCTGGGCATTTCACCCGACCATCCGCTGGCGAAGCAGCTGGAAAAGGACAACGCCGAGCTGGCGGCCTTCAACGCCGAATGCCGCCGCATGGGCACGTCGGAAGAAGAGCTCGAGAAGGCTGAAAAGAAGGGTTTTGACACCGGGCTTCGGGTGCGGCACCCCTTTGATACCTCTTGGGAACTGCCGGTCTATGTCGCCAACTTCATCCTGATGGATTACGGCACCGGCGCGATCTTCGGCTGTCCGGCGCATGACGCCCGCGATCTCGAATTTGCCCGCAAATACGATCTGGCGGTGAAATCGGTCTATGTGCCCGCCACCGGCGACGATGCGTTTGAGTTGCCCGAGAATGGCGGCCCGGCCTACGTGCCGCCCAAGCCTGAAACCGTGCGCTACATCAACGGCTTTGCCGGGGGTGAATTGCAGACCGGCACCGAAGGCATCGACAGCGCCGTGTCGTTCTGCGAACAGAACGGCGTCGGGCAAGGCGTCACCAAGTTCCGCCTGCGCGACTGGGGTCTGAGCCGCCAGCGGTTCTGGGGCGCGCCGATTCCGGTGATCCACTGCGACACCTGCGGCGTGGTGCCCGAGAAGAAAGAGAACCTGCCGGTGCGCCTGCCGGATGATGTGAGTTTTGACAAACCCGGCAATCCGCTGGGCTGGCACCCGACCTGGCGCAACTGCACCTGCCCGGCCTGCGGCGCCCCGGCGCAGCGTGAAACCGACACCATGGACACGTTCGTCGATTCTTCTTGGTATTTCGCCCGCTTCACAGCGCCCCATGCCCACACGCCCACCGACCCGGCCGAGGCCGCCTACTGGATGAATGTCGATCAGTACATCGGCGGCATCGAGCACGCGATCCTGCACCTGCTTTACGCCCGCTTCTTTGCCCGCGCGATGAATGTGACCGGTCATCTGCCGGACGCCGCGCGCGAGCCGTTCAACGCGCTGTTCACCCAAGGCATGGTGACCCATGCGATCTATCAGACCCGCGATGTCGATGGCCGCCCGGTCTATCATTTCCCCGAAGAGGTGCATGACGGCAAGCTGGCCGATGGCCGCGCGGTGGAAGTGATCCCTTCGGCCAAGATGTCCAAATCGAAACGCAACGTGGTGGACCCGGTCGAGATCATCTCGCAGTTCGGCGCCGACACCGCGCGCTGGTTCGTGCTGTCCGATTCCCCGCCCGAGCGGGATGTGGAATGGACCGCCGCCGGGGCCGAGGCCACGGCCAAGCATCTTGCCCGCGTCCATCGCATCGCCCAGGAGGTGAGCGTCTCTGACACCGGCCCGCAGGACAGCGACGAGACGCTGCTGCGCGAGATGCACAAGACCATCCACGACGTGACGCTGGGCGTGGAATCCTTCGGCTTCAACGCCTCGATCGCGCGGCTTTACGCCTTTACCAACACCCTGGCGAAATCCGATGCCGGCGCGGATGCCAAACGTCAGGCGACCCGGGTGCTGGCCCAGTTGATGGCGCCGATGACACCGCACCTGTCCGAAGAGATCTGGCATCTGCTCGGCGGCACCGGACTGATTGCCACCGCGCCCTGGCCGGTGGCTGACGCCGCAATGATGGTCGAGGACAGCGTGACGTTGCCGATCCAGGTCAACGGCAAACGCCGGGGCGAGGTCACGGTGCCCAAGGACATGCCCAAGGACGAGGTCGAGGCACAGGCGCTGGCGCATCACAACGTGGTCAAGGCGCTGGACGGGGCGACGCCGAAAAAGGTCATCGTCGTGCCCGGCAGGATCGTGAACGTTGTCCTGTAAGCGCCGCAGCCTCCTGCTCGGCGCTGCGGCGTTGCTGGCGTCCTGTGGTTTCACGCCGGTCTACGGACCCGGCGGCGGGGCAGAGGCCCTGCTGGGCCAGATTGCGCTGGATGCGCCGGACACCCGCGAGGGTTACCTTCTGACCCAGCGGCTGGAAGAGCGGCTGGGGCGCGGTCTGGGTGGCGCTTATGCGCTGAGCTATGCCATTTCCGTCGAAACCGAGGGTCTGGGCACCACCTCGGACGGTTCGACCACGCGGTATCAACTGCTGGGCAAGGTGGCCTACAGCCTGAAAGATGCCGCCACCGGCGCGACGCTGAACAGCCGCGACACCTCGGCCTTTTCGGGCTACTCGGCGACCGGATCCAACGTCGCCACGCTGGCGGCGGAACGCGACGCAACACGGCGGTTGATGGTTATCCTGGGCGACCAGATGGTCGATCAACTGGTTCTCTGGTCCTCCGGCCGGGCGGCGGCCGCGCAATGAAACTGGGCCCGCGCGATGCGACGGGCTATTTCGCCCGCCCCGACCCGGACAGCACCGGGCTGCTGATCTACGGCGAGGATGCGATGCGGGTGGCGCTGAAGCGCCAGCAGGTGATCGCCGCGCTGATCGGCCCCGAGGGCGAGACCGAAATGCGTCTGACCCGGATCCCCGGATCCGAGTTGCGCAAGGACCCGGCGATGTTGCTGGACGCGGTCAAGGCACAGAGCTTTTTCCCCGGTCCGCGCGTCGCCTTTCTGGAAGATGCGACAGACACGCTTGCCAAATCCGTCGCCGCGACGCTGTCCGACTGGCAGCCCGGCGATGCGCAGGTGATTGTCACTGCGGGCGCGCTCAAGGCGACCTCGGCTCTGCGCAAGCTGTTCGAGGCGCACAAGTCGGCGCTGGCCGTGGGCATCTACAACGACCCGCCCAGCCGCGCCGAGATCGAGGCCGACCTGGCACGTTCCGGTCTGAAAGAGGTCGACCGCTCGGCGATGGAGGCGCTGAGCGCGCTGGCCCGCGAACTGGACCCCGGCGATTTCCGCCAGACGGTGGAAAAGGTTGCCCTGTACAAGCTTGGCGATACCAGCCCGCTCAGCCCCGAGGAAGTGGCGCTTTGCGCGCCGAGTTCGACCGAGGCCGAGCTGGACGAGATGCTGCATGTGGTGGCAGAGGGGCGCAGTGCCGAGATAGGCCCGATGATGGCCCGGCTCGCGGCGCAGGGCATGAACCCGGTCACGCTGATCATCATGGCCACCCGGCATTTCCGCGCGCTTTATTCCGTGGCCTCGGATCCGGGCGGTCCGGCGCAGGGGGCCGCCCGGGCACGGCCGCCGATCTTTGGTCCGCGTCGCGACCGGATGCTGCGCCAGGCGCAGGGCTGGGGACCGTTCCGGCTCGAGCAGGCGCTGGGCATTCTGACCGACACCGATCTGCAGCTGCGCTCGGCAGGGCAACACGCACCGGCGCTGGCACTGGTCGAGCGCAGCTTCATCCGGCTGGCAATGCTCTCGTCGCGGGGCTGACACCTTCGGGCGCGCCGCCGATGCCCGCTCTTGCGTCCGTTCCGCAGGTTGGTCATTGTCACGGGTGACAGGGAGGAACCTGCATGGATCATACAGTCTATGGCACGGTCCGAAGCCGCGCCTTTCGCGTGCTCTGGATGCTGGAAGAGCTGGCGTTGCCGTACCGCCACGTGCCCTGTGCCCCGCGCTCGGATGCGCTGCTGGCGGTCAGTGCCCTTGGAAAGCTTCCGGTGCTGGTCGTCGACGGCACCGCGCTGCGCGATTCCACTGCGATCCTGACCTATCTTGCGGATCATCATGGTCAGCTGACCTATCCGGCGGGCACGATCGAACGCGCGCGGCAGGATGGCTGGACCCAGCGCATTCTCGACGAGTTGGACGCGCTGTTGTGGACTGCGGCGCGGCATTCCTTTGTCCTGCCCGAAGATCAGCGTGTTCCGGCGGTCAAGGACAGCCTGCGTCGCGAATTCGCCGCCAACCTCGAACGGCTGACCGCCGAGATCGACGGCCCCTACCTGATGGGCGAGGTGATGACCGTCCCGGACATTCTGCTGTGTCACTGCGGAAACTGGGCGGTTTCGGCGAAATTCCCCCCAGCGCCGGACAGATTTGTGACCTATGCTGACGCGCTGCGGGCGCGGCCGGCCTATGTGCGGACCGCAGCACTGGGTTGAAACCGGTACCTCAGCCGTAAAGCGCGGCGTGTTTGCCGGCCCATCGTCCGGTGGCCAGACAGGCGGTCAGAAGATAGCCCCCGGTCGGCGCTTCCCAGTCCAGCATCTCTCCAGCGCAGAACACACCGGGCCAGTCGCGCAACATCAGGCCGTCGTCCAGGGCGGCAAAAGGCACGCCACCGGCGGTCGAGATCGCTTCGTTCAGCGGGCGTACCCCGTCATAGGGAACCGGCAGCGCCTTGATCACCGCCGCCAGCGCCGCGGCGTCACGCGGCAGCGGTCGGGCGCATTCCTGCAGCAGGGCCTGGGCCACCGGTGCCAGCGACAGCGCCTTGCGCAGGGTGTTGGCCAGGCTTTGTCGGGCACCGGCGCGCAACAGGCGGTCCGCGACCTGCGCCTGGGTCAGATCCGGGGCAAGGTCGAGTGACAGCGGCGCGCCCTGCCGCAAGGCCGGCGTCAGTGGATACAGGCCGCCACCTTCGAGCCCGCGGGCTGAAACCACCGCTTCGCCGCGTGACGCAATGTCCGCTGCGTGAAAGGCGACGTTCTTGAGCGGGGCGCCAAAGTGCCGGGCCATGTGCGCCGACCATGTGACGGTCAGCCCGGCGTTGGCAGGTTGGAACGGCGCCAGTGGGATTCCTGCCGCGAGCAGATGCCGGGCCCAGACCCCGTCCGAGCCGAGCCTCGCCCAACTGGCCCCCCCCAGCGCCAGAACGGTGACCTTGGGCGACACGCTCACCGCTCCATCCGGTGTATCGAAGTCGAACGCGCCAGGCGTCGTCCCGCTCCAGTGCCAGCGTGTCCGCACCGACAGGCCCTGCGCGGTCAGCCGCTCAAGCCAGGCCCGCAGCAGCGGCGACGCCTTCATGGCGTCGGGAAACACCCGGCCGGTGGAGCCGGTGAACAGGGTCTGCCCCAACCCGCTGGCCCAGTGCTGCACGTCCTGCGGACCGAAGCCGGCGAGCATCGGCGCAAGGTGTGGAGCCGAGTCGCCATAGGCCGCACCGAAGGCGTCGGGGGCTTCGGATTTTGTCAGGTTCAACCCCGACTTCCCGGCCATCAGGAATTTGCGCGCCAGCGATGGTTTTGCCTCTGTCAGCAGGACCGAACGCCCAGCCGCCAGCAGCGTTTCGGCCGCCATCAGCCCGGACGGACCACCGCCGATGATGAGCGTGTCACAGATCATCCTAGGGCTTTGGCCGGGCGTGCACCGCAACCGGAAATGCCGTGCGCCGACCTGACGGTACCGCAGTCTGACGAAAGGGAAACAGCGGCATCACGGATCCGATCTGCTGGCGGGCCGCAGGCGCTAATTCGCGTTCATCCGCTCGACATAGGCGCGCATTTCCTCGGCCTCGTGCCGGGCGTCGCGCAGACCCTCCATCGCCGCTGACAGCTCGGCCTCGGTCTGGGTCAACTGGTTTGTCAGTTCGGCCTCGCGTTGCTGCAGGTAGGTGATCGCCTGGTCGCGGGTTTCTTCGGCCTCGTGCAGTTCCTGGCTCATCCGCTCCAACTGGTCGACATCGGCCTGGCTCACCCGGGTAAAGCGGTGGATCAGCCAGTTGGCGAACCAGCCGAGGCAAAAGGCAACGAACAGGATGATCGCGGTGGCGACGATAAACTCAGTTCTGTTCATCGGGGGTTCCTTCTGCGTTGGCGTCGGGCGCCTCGTCAACGGTGTCGCGGGGCGGTTCTTCGCCCTCGTCAATCTCGGTTTCGGTGTCGCCCGCGCCGTCCGGCTCGGGCGCGGTTTCTTCGCGGATGAGGTGGAACTCGATGCGCCGGTTGGCTTCGCGTCCCGCCTCGGTGCCGTTGTCGGCGATGGGGGTTTCTTCGCCATAGCCGCGCGCACGATACGAAGCGGTGAGCACGCGGCGGGTGCGCAGTGCGTCCAGCACCGACTGCGCGCGGTCCTGGCTGAGCTGCTGGTTCATCGTCTCGCGGCCCTGACTGTCGGTGTGGCCCTGAACTTCGAGCGGGATGTCGCCGCAAAGCTGAAGCAGTTCCGAGAGGTCGTCCAGAATGTCCTTGGCCGAAGCGTCCAGCGTCGCCGATCCGGGCTCAAAGGTGATCTTGCGATCACCGACGATGTCCACGATCTGCGTCTCGCATTCCTCGGGCGTCGGGATGCCGAGCGAGGCGTCGAGCTTTTCCTGATAGACGACGGCGATGTTGAAATCCTCGGCCTCGCCCAGCTTTTCCGCCAGCAGGCTGGCAATTTCAGACCCTGCATTCTGATTTCCGGTGTTGCCCGTGATCGAGACCGTTTCCGGCGTCACGGTCACCGAACCGTTCGACAGTTTTGACAGCGCCTCAAGCGCGGCAAGCACGCGCACCGGCCAGGAACCGGGGAGCGTTTCGTCGATCCGGGCACCGGTGTAGACCGCTTCCGAGCCAAAGCGGGCGCGGGCATAGCTTTCGATGGTGGTCCGTGAAATGTCGGACGACAGCCGCCCGCGCAACTGGATTGCACCCTGCGGGCCAAGGGTGGCGGTGAATTCCGGCGGTCCCTCGGGCGTTTCGACAGGCGGTTTCGGCAGCACCGCATGCAGGTCGAACACATCCGGCAGGGCATTGTCCAATTCGCCGACGACGCGGTCAAAGTCGGCCTGGGCCGTCCCCATCCTGGCAATCAGCGTGACATCGGCATTGGAAAAGGTGATCGACTCGCCGCCAAGTTCGGCCAGTGCCTTGATGCCCATTTCCACTGCCGCACCCCAACGGCGCGTCGGAACCCCAAGGCCAATGGTGCAGGTCGCCTTGGCCTGCAATCCGGCGGCGTTCGCGGCCTGCAGGATCTGGCGGCGTGTCTCTTCGGTGTCCGCCGAGCAGGCATCGAAACGCGCACCATTCCCGGTGATCACGAATCGCGTGGTGAAGGGAGAGATGACCGGACGCGGGGCAGAGAGGTCCAGCGCCAGTTTCAGCCCCTCGGGGACCCGTCGCGACAGGTCGGCCTCGATCCTCCGTCGGGCATCGGCGCTGTCTGTCATTGCCTTGACCGACACCCGGTCGGCCTCGACCGAGATCTTCGAGCGCGGCAACGAACGCAGCGCCGCAATCGAGAACCGCAGCGCCGCCTCCCAGCCTTCGGGATTGTCGTAATCCGCGATTTCGAGCAGATCCGAAACCTGGGCATCAGCGCCGGCCAGCTTGGTGATATCGGCGATCAGACGCACGCGGTCGGTTGCCGACGGGATCAGGCCGATGATCTGTACACCGTTGTCATTGCGAAGGATCTCGACCGAAAATCGCGGCGGCGGGGCGTTCGAGGTGTCGTTGACAAGGATTTCGTCGATGATGCGGGTGGTGTCGACGACGCGGCCCGCTGCGCTGAGCGCCTTGAAACGGCCGGCTTCGTTCGGCGCGGTGCCGATCACAAAGAGCTGAAGTCCGTTGGCGTCGACACTGGCCCAGGTGAGCCCCTCGCGGTCCAGCTCTGCCCGGACTCCGATGACGGAACTGTCCTCGATCAGGCGGACAGAGAAGAACGCAGCAACCAGGCATAGACCGGCTGCGACGGCGAATGTTCCCAATGTGATAGCGATGGAAGAGAGGCGCATCGGCGCTCCGGTTTCTGTCAGCGTTGATACCTGATACGCCGCCCGGCCCGGGCGTGCAATCAGGCGAAAAGGGCGAGGGCGAAAAACAGCACGGGGATCAGCCCGGCATCGCGGTTGGACCGGAACAGGCCAAGCAGCCTGTCGGTGTCGTCAAGCTTCAGTCGCCGCAGCTGCCACATGAGATGCCAGCCCATGGCCCAGGGTCCGCCGAGCGCCAGAACCAGCGCCAGAATTTCACCGCGTGGCACGGCGCCAATGATGGCGAAACCCATCAACGTCACGGTGGCGACAAGGAACCAGGCCAGCCAGCGCGGCGTCGCGGCGTCACCGAACAGGCGGGCGGTGGACTTCACGCCGATCAGGGCATCGTCCTCCTTATCCTGGTGCGCATAGATCGTGTCGTAAAACAGGGTCCATGCCATGCCGGCAAGATAAAGCAGCACGGCCGGCAGGTTCAGTTGCCCGGCATGCGCAGTCCAGGCCAGCAGGGCGCCCCAGTTGAAGGCAATGCCCAGAAACACCTGCGGCCACCAGGTAAAGCGTTTGGCGAAGGGATAGACCGCAACCGGCAGCAGGGCGAGCACGCCCAGCAGGGTGGCGGGCACGTTGAAGGTGATCAGGATCACGAACGCGGTCAGCGATTGCGCAATGGCCCAGGCCAGCGCCTGTTTCACGCTGACCTGTCCCGAAGGAATCGGCCGCGAAGCGGTGCGCGCCACCGACCCGTCGATGCCGCGGTCGGTGATGTCGTTCCAGGTACAGCCCGCGCCGCGCATCAGAACCGCGCCAATCCCGCAGCCTGCAAATATCCACAGATCCTCCCAGCGCGCGGCGCCGTCATGCAGCATGGCCAGCGTCAGCCCCCACCAGCATGGCAAGAGCAGCAGCCAGGTGCCGATCGGACGGTCCAGCCGTGACAGCCGAAGGTAGGGGCGCATCGCCGACGGGGCATGGCGGTCGACCCAATTGCCCGTGACCGCATCCGCGACCTGACCTTGCGGGGGCCTGTCCGGGCCCTCTGGCGTTGTCGGGGTGTCGGTCATATGGTGCGCCTCATGAGTGCGAAAGTCAGACTTTTTGTAGAGCACCCGCTGGGGGAGGCACAACCGGTTCCCCTGTCGCGGGATCAGGCGAACTATCTTTTTGCGGTGATGCGCCTGGGGGACGATGCGCGGATTGCGCTGTTCAACGGGCGAGACGGCGAATGGATCGCCCGGGTGGGACAGGCCAACAAGCGCGGCGGGATTCTGATCTGCGAGGTCCGGACGCGCCCGGTTCTGACGCCGCCGGACCTGTGGCTGATCTTTGCCCCGATCAAGAAGGCGCGCACGGATTTCATTGTCGAAAAGGCGGTCGAAATGGGCGCACGCCGGATTGTGCCTGTGCGCACCGCCTTTACCAATTCCGAGCGGATCCGGCAGGACCGTTTGCAGGCCCATGCGGTCGAAGCTGCAGAACAGTGCGGCGGCACCTTCGTGCCCGAGGTGGCCGAGATTCAGCGGCTCGACAGGCTGCTGGCTGACTGGCCGGACGACCGGCGCCTGATGTTCTGTGACGAAGATCTGGCAGATCAGGAGAGCGGGGGCGGGGCCCCCGCGGATGCATCCGATTCGTCGCCTGCCGACGGACCACCAGACCCCTGGGCCATTCTCATCGGTCCTGAAGGTGGGTTTTCCGAGCCGGAGCGCGCTGCCCTGCGTGCGCTGCCGCAGTCCGAGGCCATCCGGCTGGGGCCGCGCATCTTGCGGGCTGACACGGCGGCGGTCGCGGCGCTGACGCTGTGGCAGATGCGCTATGGGGACTGGCGGTGATCCGCGCCGACGCGCGCAAGACCTTGCGGCGCTGGCGCGATGCCATTGTCGGCGCCGCTGTTCTGGGGCTGGGCCTGTACTGGGGTTTCCTGACCGGCGGCGGCCTGCTGCACTGGATCGGCTATGTCGTGGCTCTGGGCGGACTCGCCCTGCTGGTGGCGGGCATCCAGCGCGCGCGGTTCCGCCAGGGCGAAGGCGGCCCCGGTGTGGTCGAGATCAACGAACGCCGCATCGCATACTTTGGCCCGTTGTCGGGCGGCGTCGTCGATCTTGAGGATCTGGACGCTCTCAGTCTGGATTCAAACGACACGCCGCCGCACTGGGTTCTGGTGCAGAAGGGCCAACCCCCGCTGCATATCCCCCTGACCGCCACCGGAGCCGACGCGCTGTTTGATGCCTTCGCCACCCTGCCGGGGATCCGAACCGAGCAGATGTTGCGCCGGATGCATGAGCCCGGGGCTGACGTCGTCGTGATCTGGCGCAGCGCTGAACGTGTCAACACGGTCAGGCGGCTGCATTGACAGCCTGTGCGTTTGCGCCCATCCCTGTCCGACACAAGATGCGTCAAAGCGGAGCCTGACCCATGTCCATTCCTCAATCCGGCGGCGGTTTGATCGAACATCACGACCAGCTGGCTGAATACATGGCCTCTGGCTGCAAACCCCGCGAAGATTGGCGCATCGGCACCGAGCACGAGAAGTTCGGCTATTGCAAGGACACGCTGCTGCCACTGCCGTACGAGGGCGACCGCTCGATCCGCGCCATGCTCGAAGGGCTGCGCGACAGTCACGGCTGGGATCCGGTGGTCGAGGGCGGCAAGCTGACCGGGCTGACCAAGGGTCTGGCCAATATCAGTCTTGAACCGGGTGGCGCGCTCGAACTCTCGGGTGCCCCGCTCGAGACGATCCACGAGACCTGTGACGAGGTGAACCAGCACCTACGCGAAGTCAAAGAGGTTGCCGACCGCATCGGCGCCGGCTTCATCGGCCTGGGCGCGGCGCCGGTCTGGCTGCACGAGCAAATGGATCTGATGCCCAAGGGCCGTTACAAGCTGATGGATGCCTACATGGGCCGCGTCGGCACGATGGGCCGGGTGATGATGCGGCGGACCTGCACCGTTCAGGTCAATCTCGATTTCGGCTCCGAGGCGGACATGGTGCAGAAAATGCGCGTCGCCATCGCGTTGCAGCCGGTCGCCGTCGCCCTGTTCGCCAATTCGCCGTTCTTCGAGGGAAAGGTGAACGGACACAAATCCTGGCGCTCGCGCGTGTGGCGTGATCTTGATGCGGCGCGTACCGGCATGGTGCCGTTCGTGTTCGAGGAAGGATTCGGCTTTGAGCGCTGGGTGCAGTATGCGCTCGATGTGCCGATGTACTTTGTCTACCGCGACGGCAAGTACATCGACGCGCTGGGGATGTCGTTCCGCGATTTCCTGCGCGGCGAACTGCCCGCCCTGCCGGGGGAACGTCCGACGCTGAGCGACTGGGCCGATCATCTGACGACGGCCTTCCCCGAGGCGCGGGTGAAGAAATACATCGAGATGCGCGGCGCAGATGGCGGACCCTGGCGGCGTCTCTGCGCGCTGCCGGCCTTCTGGGTCGGTCTGATGTACGATCAGGGCGCGCTGGATGCGGCCTGGGATCTGGTCAAGGGCTGGGACGCCGAAACGCGCGAAGCCCTGCGGGTCGCGGCATCGGTCGACGCGCTTCAGGCGAAAGTCGGCAAGATCGACATGCTCGAACTGGCGCGCGAGGTGCTGGACCTCTCGGAAGCCGGTCTGAAGTCCCGCGCCCGCACCGGCGCCGGTGGGCTTGTGCCGGACGAGACCCATTTCCTGAGCGCCCTGCGCGAAAGCGTCGACACCGGCAAGACCCCGGCAGACGAGTTGCTGGAGCAGTATCACGGCGACTGGAACGGCGATCTCAGCCGGATCTACAAGGAATACAGTTACTGACCCCTTTGCGGGTTCCGGCCCGGCACATTCAGAATGAGTGCCGCCGGCCCGGTGCTGTTCCAGCCGTGACCTCAAACGATCAGTAGCCGATCGCGCAACCGTCCTTGCGTGGGTCTGATGCGCCCTCGAGCACGCCGTTTTCGTGAATCAGGATCGCCTGCGCTCCCCCGATCGGCCCGTCGGGAATGACCACGTCATGCCCCAGCGCCGCTAGCTCGGCGCGCACCGTGTCGGAATAGCCGCGTTCGACCTGCAGGGTCGCGCCCTCGGCAAAACTGCGCGGTGAATCCAGGGCGGTCTGCGGATCCAGCCCGAAGTCGGTCCAGTTGCTGACCATCCGCGCATGGCCGCATGACTGGTACTGTCCACCCATGACCCCGAACGGCATGCTGACGCGGCCGCCGTCACGGATCATTGCCGGAATGATCGTGTGCATCGGGCGCTTGCCGCCGCCCAGTTCATTCGGGTGCCCCTCGACCAGCGAGAACCCGGCGCCCCGGTTCTGCAACAGGATGCCGAATTTTTCCGACGCGATGCCCGACCCGAAACTGTGGAAGATCGAATAGATCAGGGACACTGCCATATGGTCGCGGTCAACCACGGTGATATAGATCGTGTCCTTGTGCACCGCTTCGGAAATGCGGGTGGCCGAGGGCATCGCGCGCCTGGGATCAATCAGCGCCGCCAGCCGCGCAGCCGTGTCCATCGACAGCATGTGATCGAGCCGGGTCATGTTCGCGGGGTCGGACATGAAGCGGTTTCGGGTGTCGTAAGCCAGCTTCGTGGCCTCGGCCTCGATATGGGCCCGCTGTGTGCCGAAAGGATCCATCGCGGCAATGTCGAACTGCGCCAGGATGTTGAGCAGCAGGATCGCCGTTGCGCCCTGTCCGTTCGGCGGATGTTCGCACAGTTCGCGGCCCTTGTACGATCCGCTGATCGGATCGCCCACAGTGTTCGCGGTCGCGGCGAAATCCTCGGCGCTGTGCAGGCCACCAATTGCGTTCAGTGTGGCGCGGATGTCATCCGCCACTTCACCTTCGTAAAACGCGCTCCGGCCCTGCGCGGCAACGCGGCGCAGCACTTCGGCATTCCCGGGCAGGGCAAACACCTCGCCTTTTTTCAGCGGTGCGCCGTTGTTCAGGTAGTGCCTGCGCGCATGGCCCTGCAGGGTGCCTTCGGCCGCCGCCCAATCGAAGGCGACGCGCGGCGCGACGGGAATGCCGCTGTCCATGTAGCGGATCGCGGGCGCAAGGCTGTCGGCGATCCCGAGTTTCCCCCATTTTTCGGACATCGTGCAAAACGCGTCGATGGCGCCGGGAATGGTGACGGCATCGGCCGTGTTCAGAGGTATGGTTGCGCGGCCCGCCTCGCGCAGCGCCAAAGCGCTGGCGGCGGCAGGAGCGCGACCGGACCCGTTGACGGCGATGATGTCATCGCCCCCGGCTGGCGAGATCAGCGCAAAGCAGTCGCCGCCGATTCCGGTCATCGCGGGTTCGGCAAGGCCCAGAATCGCGGCGCCGGCGATGGCCGCATCAACCGCATTGCCGCCAGCCTGCAAAAGGGTGATCGCGGCCTGTGCCGCCAGCGGGTGCGACGTGGCGCACAGACCGTTCGTGGCGAGGACCGGCGAGCGGCCTGGGGTTTGAAAATCGCGCATCTGTCGGTGCCTCCGTTCCCGTTTTCCGGCACGATAGGGGGGGCGCGGAATGTGCGCAATCCATGCAGGTCGCATTCTCGGATCGCGGACGTGTTCAGCCACCGGTCGCGACGAACGGAAGCCAAATCTGCTGGGCCGGGACCGATTTATCAGGGGAGCGGTGCTGTCTTTCCAGGCTACTGGAAAAAGAACCCCGGCGCCGCACACTGGGTGGGGGCTGTTAAGGCGCGGCGCCGAGGGAAGCTGTTGGAAGCTACACTGTCCTTATGACTTTGGAGTCGGGCCGCATTTGGCCGGAATCATGGCCATTCGGCGGCATGTGTCGATTTGGGTGGGCATGGTTTGGCGGTCCCACCGGCTCGGGTCTGCCGCTAGTTCAGTGTGTCCAGATCCAGTGTGATCACCAACTGGTTGACGGTGCCGGTCCGCTTGTAGTCAAGCTGACGTGCGAGGCTTCGGATCAGGTGCCAGCCGAAGCCGCCTTCGGGCAGGTCGCCGCGCGGCACATCGAGCTGCGCCGCCCGCCCCGAAGGCAGGTCACCACCGGGCAGCGGATGTCCCTGATCACATATGGCCAGCCTCAGCAGGCGGTCTTTCAGGGTGACGGTGACGGTTATCATGCCATCGGTCCGGCCGCGGTAGGCGTGCTCGACAATGTTGTTCAGCGATTCAGCCAGCACCAGTTCGACCAGCCCTCTCGGGGCCCGCGGGATGCCGCAGGACTTCAGGACGCGGGTGACCTGTCTCAGAGTGCCGCGCACCGATTCGGGGACGGAGTGCAATTCGCCGGCATACAACTGCGCAGCGCGAAGGGCGGCAGAGGGGTCAGCGAGCGGCGGGAGCGAGCGCGGCATCGAGATCGCTGTGAATCGCAAAAATCGAATCCATGCGGGTCAGTCGGAACACTTTGTCGACACCGGGGGTCAGCCCTGCGAGATCGAGCCTCTGATCGCTTTTCAGCTGCTTCATGGCTGCGACAATTGCCCCCAGCCCACTGGAATCGACAAAATCCACCCTGTGCAGGTCGAGCACCACCCGCGACGGCGCGGTGGCGGTGAGTTCGCGCATCTGATCCTTGAACCGGATGGCGACCGAGGCGTCGATTCGGGCGTCTTCGACCAGGATCACCTGGACATCCCCGACGGTTCGGCAGTTGAGAGTCATGAATTGCTTTCCGCTTGTAACCTGCTTGCACCCTAGGCGCCAAAGCTTACCATTCCGTCATCAGGGGCCGTGATCGGGTCAGGGAGTGCAAGACCATGCAAGTTGTCATCACCGGGGCGGCGCGCACCGCCATGGGCGGTTTTCAGGGGGTGTTCTCGGACACCAGCGCCGCGGTTCTGGGCGGCAGCGCGATCCGGGCCGCTCTGCAACAGGCCGGGAACCCTGCGGTGGACGAAGTTCTGATGGGCTGCGTGCTGCCGGCCGGTCAGGGCCAGGCCCCGGCGCGACAGGCCGGATTCGCCGCCGGTCTGGGGGATGAGGTGCCCGCGACCACCCTGAACAAGATGTGCGGATCGGGAATGAAGGCGGCGATGCTGGCATTTGACCGGATCGCGCTTGGCCATGCGGATGTGATGGTGGCGGGCGGCATGGAGAGCATGACCAACGCACCCTACCTGCTGCCGAAGATGCGTGGTGGCGCCCGTTTGGGCCATGGTCAGGTGGTGGACCACATGTTCCTCGATGGTCTTGAGGATGCCTATGATCCCGGCCGCCTGATGGGCACCTTTGCGGAAGACTGCGCCGAGATGTACCAGTTCTCCCGGGAGGCGCAGGATGAATATGCGCTGCGATCCCTGTCGAACGCTCTGGCGGCGCAACAGGGGGGAGCCTTCAGTCGCGAGATCACTCCGGTGACGGTCACGACCCGCAAGGGCGACCTGAGCGTGTCCGAGGATGAACAGCCCGGACAGGCCAGGCCGGAAAAGATCCCGCATCTGAAACCTGCCTTCCGCCGCGATGGCACCGTGACCCCGGCGAACAGCTCCTCCATCTCGGATGGCGCGGCGGCACTGGTGCTGAGCAGTCTGGCCGGGGCAGAGGCGGTCGGCGCGACACCGCGCGCGCGCATTCAGGGCCATGCCAGCCATGCCCAGGCTCCGGGCCTGTTCACCACCGCGCCGGTGCCCGCCGCACGCAAGCTGCTGGCGCGGATCGGCTGGCAGGTGGCGGACGTCGACCTCTGGGAGGTGAACGAAGCCTTTGCGGTCGTGCCGATGGCCTTCATGCGGGAAATGGGTCTGGACCGCGACATCGTCAACGTGCATGGCGGTGCCTGTGCACTGGGCCATCCCATCGGCGCCAGCGGCGCACGGATCATGGTGACACTGCTGAACGCTCTGGAAAGACGCGGGCTGCAGCGCGGCGTGGCCGCAATCTGCATCGGTGGCGGCGAAGCCACTGCAATCGCGATCGAGCGGTTCTGACCCGCACAGCCGACCAAAAGGAAAATCATGCATATCGACTACCCGACCGTGACCCGGACCATCGCTGCCTTGACCGAAGGCGAGACCGATGTCGTGGCGCTGATGGCGACCGTGGCCTGCGAAATTCATCATGCGGACGAGCGCTTTGACTGGACCGGATTTTATCGGGTGGTGGCGCCCGAACTGCTCAAGATCGGCCCGTACCAGGGCGGGCACGGCTGTCTGGTGATCCCGTTTGCGCGCGGCGTCTGCGGCGCTGCGGCGCGCACGCGGACAGCGCAGATCGTCGCCGATGTCGAGGCGTTTCCCGGTCACATCGCCTGTGCCAGTTCGACTCGTTCGGAACTGGTTCTGCCCGTGCTGAACGACGCCGGGCAATTGCTGGGGGTTTTCGACATCGACAGCGACTTGCCGGACGCCTTCACCCAGGGCGATGCCGACGCCCTGTCTGCCATCCTGGATGCAACCTTTCGCGGTGTCGGCCAGCCGTGATCCAGCGGAGCGCGCCCTGCGGGGCGCGCGCCGGATGTCTCGTCACCGGCCACTGGCCGGTTCCTCGGGCCGCCCCGCACGAACCGCTGCGCATGTGAAAAAAGTCTTGGTATTTTCATGATCCTGTGACACCGTGAAATCGAGTGACATAATTTCACGGAAATCCGAGTCGCTGATGCAACACGTCGTGCCCGATCATCTTCGCACGCTCGGGGCCGATCTGCGCGCCCTGCGCAAAGCCCGGCGTCTGACGCTGATCGACCTGGCGGCACAACTGGGACGTTCGGTCGGTTGGCTCAGCCAGGTGGAGCGCGATCTTTCAGAGCCCTCGGTAACAGATCTGCGCCAGATCGCCGCGACACTGGAAGTGCCGGTGTCGATGCTGTTCGGCCAGGCCCGGTCACCCGCCGAGGAAACGGGGTACATTGTCCGCAAGGGCGCGCGGCGGTCCATCGGTCCCGGCGCGGCGGGACTGGTCGAGGAATTGCTGTCGCCGGACCTGACGGATGATTTCGAGGTGGTGCATTCCACCTTCGCGCCCCGCTCCGAGATCGGCGAGACGGTGACACGCCCGACACAGGAGCTCGGCTACATCGTCTCGGGAAAGCTTGACCTCGATATCGCCGGACGACGCTTTGCCCTGTCTCCCGGCGACAGTTTTCGCATTCGCGGTGAACCGTTCCGCTGGATAAATCCCTATGATGCACCGGCCGTGGCGATCTGGGTGATCGCGCCGCCAGTCTACTGAGGAGACGGCCGTGTCGTTTCATGCCTGGAGCGTCTTTGCCCTGTTCTGGGTGGTTTTTGTGACCTCTCCCGGCCCTAATGCGGTGAATTGCATCCAGAACGGCATGACCTTCGGCTTTCTCCGCGCTCTCTGGGGGGTGCTGGGAATTCTGACGCAGGCGCTGCTGTTTCTGGTGCTGTCCGCCGCAGGGATCACCGCGCTGCTCACCGCCTCGCCCACCGGCTTTTTCATTGCCAAACTGGTCGGTTCCGGCTTTCTGATCTGGACCGGGATCCGCAACTGGCGCGCCGCCGCGACCCCGGTACACCTGACGACACCTCCCTCCGGCCATATCTACACACGCGCCTTCCTGATCGCGACCATCAACCCGAAATCTGTCGCGGGCTACCTTGCCGCCTTTTCGCAGTTCGTTCAGCCCGACGTGCCCGTCGCAGCGCAGATGGGTCTGATCGTGCCCACCGCGCTGACCATCACCGCCGCCAGTTATTGCACCTATACCGGCCTTGGGGCAGGCCTTGGCCGTGCGGCACTGGGCGCCGTCGGCAACACCGTCGTGCGCCGGGTCATGGCGGGGTGCTTTCTGTTCTACGGCCTGCTGCTGGGCGGCAGCGCGCTGAGCACCGGGCGATGACATGATCCGGGGCAGCTGCGCCTGTGGCGCGATCACATTCTCGACCCCTGCCACGCCGACCGGCCTGCGATCGGAAAAGCACAACTTTACCGTCGGCAAAGGGGATTATCATGCCCTGAGCGACGGGCTGCCGCAAAAGGACTGACCGCATGATCGAGACCTTACTGGCCATGGACCCCTTCAGCCTGCTGGCCTTTGCCGGCGCGGGGATCCTGCTCAACCTGACACCCGGGGTGGATGTGATGTTCGCAATGGCCTGCGGTGCGCAGGGGGGGAGCCGGGCAGGCATTGCGGCTGCGGCGGGCATCGCCATGGGGTCGGTTTTTCACATCGCCCTGACGGTGCTGGGTGTGGCGGCGGCGCTGCAAGCCATGCCGCAGGCCCTGACAATCCTGCGCTGGGGCGGCGCGGCCTATCTTCTCTGGCTCGCCCTGAGCGCCTGGACTGCCACCGCCGGAGAGCGCCGCGTCACCGGCGTGCACAGTCTGCGACGGGCCTTTGCGCGCGGAATGCTGACCAACGTGCTCAATCCGAAGGTGGGATTGTTCATCCTCGCCTTTCTGCCGCAGTTCACCGATCCCGCCCTGGGGCCGGTGGCTCCGCAGATGATGACCCTTGGCGCGATCTTCGTGACCACGGGACTGGTGATCACCGGCGCCTACGGGGCGCTGGCGGGGTTTTTTGGCGCCGCGCTGCGCACCCGGGCAAGGCTGATGAACCGCCTGAGCGCCGTGGTTTTCGGCGGGCTCGCCGTGCGTCTGGTTCTGGAATGAGGGAGAGAGACATGAACGATTTTCCGACACAGGCCCGGGTGGTCATCATCGGTGGCGGTGCGGTCGGGGCATCCTGCGCCTATCACATCGCCAGAACCGGCTGGGATGTGGTCCTGCTGGAAAAGAATGAGCTGACGGCGGGCAGCACCTGGCACGCGGCGGGAAACTGTCCGTCCTTCAGCACTTCCTGGGCCGTGATGAACATGCAGCGCTATTCGCTGGGCCTGTTTGCCGGGCTGGCAGAGCAGGTCGACTACCCGATGAACTATCACGTCACCGGGTCGATCCGTCTGGCGCATGACAAGAACCGCATGATGGAATTCGAGCGCGCAAGAGCCATGGGGCAGCATCAGGGGCTGGCGATCGAGATGATGTCGGTGGCGGACATGAAGAACGCCTATCCGTTTCTGGAAACCCACGATCTCGCGGGGGGGCTGTGGGATCCGGACGATGGCGACATCGACCCGGCGCAGCTGACGCAGGCGCTGGCCAAGGGCGCGCGGCTGGCCGGGGCCCGGATCGAACGTTTCTGCCCGGCCACCGGGGTCAGCCGCCAGGGCGGCGAATGGATCGTGCACACCCACAAGGGAGACATCCGCTGCGAAAAGGTGGTCAACGCCGCCGGATATTATGCGCAGCGGGTCGGCGAGTGGTTTCGGCCGTTCGGCGGGCGCACCGTTCCGATGACGGTGATGTCGCACCAGTACTTCCTGACCGAAGAGATTCCCGAACTCGAAGCCTGGACAAAGGCGCATGGTCGCAAGGTGCCGCTGCTGCGGGACGTCGACAGTTCGTATTACCTGCGGCAGGACAAGCACGGTCTGAACCTCGGACCGTATGAGCGCAACTGCCGGGCACACTGGACCACACCGGACGACCCGATGCCCGACGACTTTTCCTTCCAGCTCTATCCCGACGATCTGGACCGCCTGGAGTGGTACATCGAGGATGCGATGGCACGGGTGCCGATCCTGGGAACGGCGGGCGTGGGGCGCGTCATCAACGGTCCGATTCCCTATGCCCCCGACGGGCTGCCGTTGCTCGGGCCGATGCCGGGGGTGCCGAATGCCTATGAGGCCTGCGTGTTCACCTTTGGCATCACCCAGTCAGGCGGGGCCGGCAAGGTGCTCGCCGAATGGGTGACCGAAGGCCAGACCGAATGGGACATGTGGGCGGTCGATCCGCGCCGCTACTCGGATTACACGGACCAGGATTACTGCGACAGGAAGGCGGTCGAAACCTACGGGCACGAGTATGCGATGCACTTTCCCTGGCACAGCTGGCCCGCAGGGCGGGACAAGAAGCTGTCGCCGGCGCATGAGCGGGTGATCGAACTGGGCGGCGTGATGGGGGCCTACAACGGTTGGGAACGTGCCAACTGGTTTGCCCGGCCAGGCGATGACACCTCGGAGGATTCGACCCGGACCTGGCACCGGGCCGGCCCCTGGCAGCAGCGCATTCGCGAGGAATGCGCGGCCGTGCGCGATACGGCCGGCCTGCTCGATCTGCCGGGATTTTCCCGCTACCGTCTTCAGGGTGACGGCGCGGCGGAATTCCTGCGCGGCCTCTGCAGCGGCAGCCTGCCCGCGGTCGGCCGCATCGGGCTGCTGTATTTTGCCGACGAACGCGGGCGCATCGTGACCGAAATGTCGGCCATGCGTCTGGACGAGGATTTCTTCTTTCTCATCACTGCTGCCGTCGCGCAGTGGCACGATCTCGAATGGTTGCAGCGCCACCGGCCCGAGAATGCCGCCTTTGCCCTGACTGACGTGACCCGGGACTTTTCCTGTCAGATCCTCACGGGACCAAGATCACGCGAGATCCTGGCCAGTGTGACCGATGCCGACCTCAGCCTGCCCTGGCTCAGCCACCAGTCGGCGCAGCTGAACGGCATCTGGGTGCAACTGGTGCGGGTCAGCTTTGCCGGTGAACTCGGTTGGGAAATCCACGCGAAAACGGCCGACAGCGCAGCGATCCATGACATGCTGATGCAGGCCGGTGCGCCGCACGGGCTGAAACCCTTCGGCATGTTCGCCCTGAATTCCCTGCGCATCGAAAAGGCATACCGCGCCTGGAAGGCGGATCTGTCGACCGACTACACCCTGCTGGAGGCCGGGCTTGACCGCTTCGTCAAGCTCGACAAACCGCAGGACTTTCCCGGAAAGGCCGCATTGCAGGCGGAACAGGCTGCTCGCCCGACAAAACGTTTTGTCACCCTCATTGTTGACGCCGAAGACTGCGACGCGCCCTACATGTCCTCTATCTGGCATGACGGCAGGGTGGTGGGGGAAACCACCAGCGGCGCCTGGGGCTACCGGGTGAACGCTTCGGTTGCACTCGGGATGTTGCGCGCCGATCTCGCCACCCCGGGCACCGAAGTCGCGGTCGAAATCTATGGACGGTTGCGCCGGGCCATCGTGCAGCCGGACGGCCCGCTCTGGGATCCGGAAAATTCCAGGCTGCGCGCCTGATGCCGGACCTGTTCGACACACCGCGGACCGGCAGCACGCCGACCTGCACCACCGCAGCGGCCAGGACCGCCACACCGCAACCTCACAGCGCAGGGACAAAGTCATGAGCACGATCACCTTGATGGACGGCGGCATGGGACAGGAACTGATCCACCGCTCGGGGCGGGAGCCGACGCCGCTCTGGGCGACACAAGTGATGGCGGATACCCCGGATCTGGTCGGCAGCGTGCACGACGATTTCTTTGCCGCCGGGGCGCGCATGGCCAAGGCCAACAGCTATGCCGTACACCGCGACCGGCTGGTCGGCACCGGGCTTGAGGACCGCTTCGAAGATCTGCTGCGCACCTCGGTGACACAGGCGACGGCCGCCCGCGACCGCGCCGGCGGCGGTCGCGTCGCCGGATGCCTCGGCCCGCTGCGCGCCAGCTACCGCCCCGACCTGCACCCGCCGGCGCAGGAGGCGGTTCCGCTCTATGCCGAAGTGGCCCGCCTGCTTGCCCCGGGCTGCGACCTCATGGCCTGTGAAACCGTCGCCTCGCTCGACCACGCCCGCAGCGTGCTCGGCGGCGCACGAGCCGCGGGCCTGCCGGTCTGGCTCTCGTTCACGGTGATGGACAGTGACGGCACCCGCCTGCGATCCGGCGAGCCGCTCGTCGCGGCGCTGGACATTGCGGCAGACGGCGTCGAGGCGCTTCTGGTGAACTGTTCCGCACCCGAGGCGGTCCCGGCAGCGCTTGGTATCCTTTCGGCCGACGGCCTGCCCTTTGGCGCCTATGCCAATGGGTTCACCGCCATCACGCCGGATTTTCTCAAGGACAAGCCCACCGTCGACAGCCTCTCCGCCCGCCACGATCTTACCCCCGAGGCCTATGCCAGACATGCACTGCACTGGGCCGATCTTGGCGCCACCCTGATCGGTGGCTGCTGCGAAGTCGGCCCGGCGCATATTGCGGCCACGTCCCGTGCCCTGACAGCCGCAGGTCACACCCTGACATGACCACCCCATGCCCACTGATTCTCCGGGGCCTGAATATCCCGCCCCCGAACCGGTCGGGCGCGTCGGCGCCCGAAACCGAAATCCTGCAAACCCTGCGATGAAAGGCTCGCCATGACCCTCCCGACCCAGGCCCGCGTCGTAATCATCGGCGGTGGCATCATCGGCTGCTCCGTCGCCTATCACCTGACCAAGCTGGGCTGGAGCGATGTCGTCCTGCTGGAACGCAAACAGCTCACTTCGGGCACCACCTGGCACGCCGCGGGTCTGATCGCGCAGCTGCGCGCCACGGCGAACATGACCCGGCTGGCCAGGTATTCCCAGGAACTCTACGGCGCGCTCGAAACCGAAACCGGCGTCGCCACTGGATTCAGGCGGGTCGGGTCGATCACCGTCGCGCTGACGGCGGACCGGCACGAGGAGTTGCGGCGCTCGGCAGCGATGGCGCGCGCCTTCGGTGTCGAGATCGACGAGATCGGCACCGCGGAGATCGCCGCCAAATATCCGCATCTCAACACCGAAGGCGTTCAGGGGGGCGTCTACCTGCCCAAGGACGGCCAGGGCGACCCGGGCAACATCGCCCTGGCGCTGGCCAAAGGCGCGCGGATGCGCGGGGCGGTGATCGCCGAGCGTACCAAGGCCATCGGCGTCACCCGCGCGGGGCGCAGGCTGAATGCTGTCAGGTACCGGACCGAGACCGGAGACACTGGCCAGATCAGTTGCGAACATGTCGTCAATTGTGCCGGCATGTGGGGGCACGAGGTGGGCCGGATGCTGGGGGTGAACGTCCCGTTGCAGGCGTGCGAGCACTTTTACATCGTCTCGGAACCGATCCCCGGGCTCTCGGCGCTGCCGGTCCTGCGGGTGCCGGATGAATGCGCCTATTACAAGGAGGACGCGGGCAAGCTGATGCTCGGGGCCTTCGAACCGTTTGCCAAACCCTGGGCAATGGCAGGCATCCCGCAGGATTTCGAATTCGATCAGCTGCCGGAAGATTTCGACCATTTCGAACCGATCCTGGAACAGGCGGTGGCCCGGATGCCGATTCTGGCCGAGGCCGGCATTCACACCTTCTTCAACGGTCCCGAAAGCTTTACCCCCGACGATGCCTACCATCTGGGCCGCGCCCCCGAGATGGAAAATGTCTGGGTCGCGGCCGGCTTCAACTCGATCGGCATCCAGTCGGCGGGGGGCGCGGGCATGGCGCTAGCGCAGTGGATGGAAGCCGGGGAACGACCGTTTGACCTCGGTGATGTCGACATCGCGCGCATGCAGCCGTTTCAGGGCAACCGCCGGTACCTCGCCGCGCGGGCAACCGAGACGCTGGGCCTGCTTTACGCCGACCATTTCCCGTTCCGCCAGAAGGCGACGGCCCGCGGCATCCGCCGCTCGCCCTTTCATACCCAGCTTGCCGATCGCGGTGCGGTCTTTGGTGAACTGGCAGGCTGGGAGCGGGCCAACTGGTTCGCGGCACCGGGGCAGGCGGCGGAATATGCCTACAGCTGGAAGCGGCAGAGCTTTTTTGCCAACGTGGCCGCCGAACACCGGGCCCTGCGCACCGGGGTCGGCATGTATGACATGTCCTCTTTCGGCAAGCTGCGGGTCGAGGGGCCGGACGCCGAGGGTTTTCTCAACCGGATCTGCGGCAACGACATGGCGGTGCCGGTGGGGCGGATCGTCTACACCCAGTTCCTGAACGCCGCAGGCGGAATCGAGGCGGACGTGACCGTCACCCGGCTGTCCGAGACGGTGTTTCTGGTGGTGACGCCGGCGGCCACCCGGCTGGCTGACGAAACCTGGCTGCGCCGCCATCTCGGCGATGCCCGCGTGGTGATCACCGATGTGACCGCGGGCGAAGCCGTGCTGGCCCTGATGGGGCCATCGGCGCGTGCGGTGTTGCAGGCTGCCTCTCCGGCAGAGTTCTCGAACGCGGTGAATCCGTTCGGCACCGCCCAGGAGATCGAGATCGGCATGGGGCTGGCCCGGGCGCACCGGGTGTCCTACGTCGGCGAACTGGGCTGGGAGATCTATGTCGGCACCGACATGGCGGCCCATGTGTTCGAGACGTTGATGGCGGCCGGGCAGGCACAGGGGCTGACCCTTTGCGGGCTGCATGCGATGGACTGCGCCCGGACGGAAAAGGCGTTCCGGCATTTTGGCCATGACATCACCTGCGAGGATCACGTGCTCGAAGCCGGTCTGGGCTTTGCGGTGAAGACCGGCAAGGGGTGTGATTTCATCGGCCGCGAGGCGGTGCTGCGCAAGCGCGAGGCGGGGCTGTCGCGGCGGCTGCTGCAGTTCCGGCTGTCGGATCCGGAACCGCTGCTCTACCACAACGAGCCGATCCTGCGCGACGGCAGGATCGTCGGCCACGTGAGCTCCGGCGCCTACGGCCACAGCCTGGGCGGGGCGGTCGGCCTGGGCTATGTGCCCTGCGCGGGCGAGGATCCCGCTGCGGTTCTGGACAGCCGTTACGAGATCGACGTGGCGGGGGTCAGGGTCGCGGCCGACGTGTCGGCGCGGCCGATGTACGACCCCGACGGGGCGCGGGTCAAAGTGTGATGCCGGGCGTCGGGTGCTTGCGGGTTGGCGCTGCTTTTGTCATGGGGGGCGGATGATGACAGAATATGCCCCGCCCACAGACCCGATCGAGATCCTGCACGAGGATCAGGCCCTGCTTGTGGTGAACAAGCCCGCCGGTCTGTTGTCGGTGCCGGGCAAGGGCGACGGGTTGAGCGACTGCCTGATCGCCCGGTTGGAACTGGCCTTTCCGCAGGTGCTTCTGGTGCACCGTCTGGACCGGGACACCTCCGGTGTGATGGTGTTTGCCCTGACGCCGCATGCGCAACGGCACCTTGGCCTGCAGTTCGAAAAGCGCATGGTGAAAAAGACCTATCTGGCCCGGGTTCAAGGGCGTCTGCAGCCGAAGACCGGGCAGGTGGACCTGCCGCTGCGCGTCGACTGGCCGAACAGGCCGCTGCAAAAGGTCGATCACGAAGACGGACGAGCGGCGCTGACCGAATGGCGGGTGATGCAGGCCTCCGAGGAGGAAAGCCGGGTTCAGCTGATGCCGCATACTGGCCGCAGTCACCAACTGCGGGTGCATATGCTGGCGCTGGGCCATCCGATCCTGGGCGATCCGTTGTACATGCCGGAACGTGCGGCCGAATATCCCCGCCTGATGCTGCACGCCCAGGAGTTGCGGCTGCGCCACCCCGAAGGCGGGGCGGGGGTCAAGTTTCGCCTGCCCGCGCCGTTCTGAACCGGAAGGCTGGCGCGACCGGCGGTTACTTTTGAGTATTTGAAAAGAGCAGAATTGCAGGGGCTGCGGCATCGCCGATGCGCGGGGCCGGGGCTAGAGGGGTGACACTTTGTACCCCCTCTAGCCGGTGCATTCGGTGCGCTGCGGTTATTCGGCGGCCCAGCCCGAGACCGCCTTGACCTCGAGGAAGTCGGCGATGCCCCAGTGGCCGCCTTCGCGGCCGTTGCCGGACTGTTTCATGCCGCCAAACGGCGAACCTGCGGAGCGGGATTTGCCGTTCATCTGCACCATTCCCGAACGCAGTTGGCGCGCCAGCCTGTTGCGTCGTGCGCCATCCTGGGTCTGGACGTAGTTGGTCAGCCCGTAGGGGGTGTCATTGGCGATCCGGACGGCGTCTTCCTCGGTGTCGAACTTCATGATCGACAGCACCGGACCAAAGATTTCCTCGCGGGCAATGGTCATGTCGGGGGTCACGTCGGCAAACACCGTCGGGCGGACGAAAAAGCCGCGGTTGAGGCCTTCTGGGCGCCCCGGGCCGCCAGCCACGAGGCGGGCGCCTTCGTCGATGCCTTTCTGGATCAGATCCTGGATCTTGCCCCATTGCACCGCGTTGACCACCGGGCCGATGTGGCGGCCTTCCTCGTCGGCGGGGGCGACCCTGGTGGCCTCGGCGAACTCGGTCGCCTCTTGCACCGCGCGGTCGTAGACCGATGCCTCGACCATCATCCGCGAGGGGGCGTTGCAGGATTGGCCGGTGTTTTCCATCATGTGGATCACCCCGCGTTTCACCGCCTTTGCGTCGGCATCGGCGAAGATCAGATTCGCGCCCTTGCCGCCCAGTTCCAGATGCACGCGTTTCAGCGTGTCGGCGGCGGCTTTCGAGATCAGTTTGCCCGCGCGGGTCGAGCCGGTAAAGCTGACCATGTCGACATCGGGGTGGGCGGAGAGCTGGGAGCCGACGCCGGCGCCGTCACCGTTCACCAGGTTGAAGACGCCCGGCGGGAAGTCGGCGGCGTCTACCATCTCGGCAAAGAGCAGGGCGCTGAGCGGCGATTCCTCGCTGGGTTTCAGCACCATTGTACAGCCTGCCACCGCGGCGGCGCCGACCTTGAGCGTGACCTGGTTCATCGGCCAGTTCCACGGGGTGATCAGCGCCGCGACGCCGACGGCCTCGTGGATGATTCGGTCTTCGGGCGCATGGTCGTTCAGCGGCGCCTCGAAGTCGAAGGCTCTGGCGGCGTCGATGAAGTTCTTCAGGTGCCAGGAGCCGGCGCCGGTTTGCCCCGAGCGGGCGAGGTCGATCGGCGCGCCCATTTCCAGGCTGATCGCCTGCGCCATCTCTTCGGCGCGCGCCTCGTAGACTGCGAGCAGCCGTTCGACGCAGGCGATCCGCTGTGCCGGAGGGGTGGCCATCCAGCCGGGCAGGGCGGCCTTGGCGGCGGCGACGGCGGCGTCGGTATCCGCCTGGCCGCCGAGGGCGATCACGGCGCAGGGTTCCTCGGTCGACGGATTGATCACCTGGCAATCGGTGCCCTCGCGCGCATCGACCCAGGACCCGTTGATATAGAACTGACGTTTCTCGATCATCCTGATTCTCCCGTATCTGGACCTGTCCCCGGCCGGTGGCGCGGGAATTTGATCATATATTGGCACCGCACCCCATGGCCCGCAAGGGGGATGCAAAGCCCGCACCGAGGGCGTATGTTGATGGCAACCGCAACCAAACATGGAGGACTGGTCATGGGCCTGCGCATTAACGACACGATTCCGGATATGACGGTTGAAACCGACCAGGGCACGCTGAACCTGCATCAATGGATCGGGGACGACTGGGCCATCCTGTTCAGCCATCCCAAGGACTTTACACCGGTCTGCACGACCGAGTTCGGTGCTGTGGCACAATTGGCGGATGAATGGGCCAAACGCGGCACCAAGGTGATCGGCGTGTCGGTCGACGGCGTCGAGGATCACAAGAAGTGGAAGCTCGACATCGAAAAGGCCGGCGGCGTCAAACCCGGTTTCCCGATCATCGCGGATGCAGGGCTGGAAGTGTCCAAGGCTTTCGACATGCTGCCCGCCGAGGCCTACCTGCCCGAGGGACGCACTCCGAATGACAGCGCGACCGTGCGGTCGGTGTTCATCATCGGACCGGACAAGACGCTGAAGCTGTCGATGACCTATCCGATGAACGTCGGGCGCAACTTTGCCGAAGTGCTGCGGGCGCTGGATGGCCTGCAGACGGCGGCAAAGCATACGGTTGCGACACCGGCCAACTGGGAGGTTGGTCAGGACGTCGTGATCCCCGCCACGGTCAGCACCGAAGACGCCACGGCAAAGTTCGGCTCTTTCAAGACCGTGCTGCCCTATCTGCGCATGGCGAAATTGCCGGGCTGACACGCGCCCTGCAGAAAACGGACAAAAGCTTTGCCATCGGGAAGGCTTTTGCCTGCGGCGCTGGCCGTCACGGGCCGCGCCGCCCCAAGTTGCGTGTGCCAGTGGGGCGCCGCAGACCAAGGTCCTATACACCTTTGTCGTGCTAGGCGCTCAAGGGTTCGGCGCTAGGGTGACGTAGCGGAATGCTGAAAAACGGCAGCCGTTTGTCAACTTTGGGAGGGACTCACATGAACATGATCAACGCACTTGCGATTTCGATTGGCGCGCTCGCCGCCGTCGCCACTTACCTGTGCCTTGGAACCGCGCTGGGGCTACAGGTCTGGGCGTTGTTTATCGGCTGGGGCAGCTTTTACCACACCGGGGGCGGCACCGAGGGATTGACCAAATCCGCCATCAACCACCTTTGGGGCGTGGTGATCGCCACTGTTACCTTGTTCATCGTCGGGACTGTTGGCGGCTCGGTCGTGGTGACGTCGATCATTGTCGGATTGTCCGTTGCCGTTCTGGTGCTGGGCGCCCATTCGGCGGCACTGTCGACGATTCCGGCCGGCGTCTACGGATACGCGTCCACCGCAGCGTTTGCCCTGCTGACCGGGGTTGCGATCGGTGACATCGCCGCGATCGGAAAGGCGGCCTTGATTGTCCTGATTTCCCTGGTGCTGGGAAACATTTTCGGTTTCGTATCGCAAAAGATTGCGGGCGCGATGGCGAGCGACGCCTGAATTGGCCCGGCCCCGGTTCGCCGGGGCCACTGCGACAGATGCCGAGACCCCGTTCCTGACGGTTCAGCCGGTGCGGGATCGGGGGTGGTCTGCATGTTGCACCGATTGCCGGGCTCCTCTTCGGGTCGGCGGACAGGGTCGCTCTGTCCGCGCCAAAATGTTTGTGCGCAAACGGATTTCAGCCATGCATGGCGCGCAAGGCCGCTAACCGGCGGGACAATGTGGCTGCAAAAGTGAACTGATTGGTGTAGCAGGCCGGGACCGGACCCGGGCTCAGGCACTTGGGACATGGCGGTGCCAGGCGTGTGGGCCACCGGTACATTTCAAACCATCCCTTGCCTCACCGACAGAAAGATTTCGCATGGCCATGACCGCAGCGACAGAAACCGACTTGCGTCCCCGCGGTGGCGAGAGCCTGCCGTACTGGGAATTCGTGGCGATCATCGCGCTGCTGATGGCGCTGAACGCGGCGGCGATTGATGTCTATATCCCGGCCTTGTCAGATGTGGGCGCGGCGCTGGGCGTGACGTCCGACAATCAGCGACAGTGGGTCATCACCGCTTATGTGCTGGGTTTCGGCGGTGCGCAGGTGATCTATGGCCCGTTGTCGGACAGGTTCGGGCGCCGACGGGTGTTGTTTGCGGGACTGGGAATTTATGTGGCCGCAGCGCTTGCGGCGATCTTTGCGCCGACGTTTGCCATGCTGGTCGGACTGCGCGTGGTGCAGGGCATCGGCGCCGCTGCCACACGGGTGGTGGCGATGTCGGTTGTGCGCGACCGGTTTCAGGGACCGGGCATGGCCTCGGTGATGTCGCTGGTCATGATGGTTTTCATGGTGATGCCGGTGTTTGCCCCCAACCTGGGGTCGGCGATCCTGCTGTTTGGTACATGGCGTGAACTGTCTGCGGTGATGTGCCTGTTTGGTGTCGGCGCCTTTGCCTGGGCCTGGTTCCGGCTGCCGGAGACCCTGCAACCGCAAGACCGGCGCGAGCTTAGCGCCAAGCGGGTGTTCGAAGCGTTCCGCATCATTTTCACCAACCGGCAAGCCTTTGGATATACCCTGGCGACCGGGGCGTTCTTTGGCGTGCTGTTCGCCTTCATCGCTCAGGCCGAGCAGATCTATACCCAGATCTACGGCATCGGCCCGGCCTTCACGTTGTATTTCTCGCTCGTCGCCTGCTTCATGTCGGCGTCCAGCTTTGCAAATTCGCGGCTGGTGGCGCGGTTCGGCACACGACGGCTCAGCCACGCCGCGCTGACAGGATTCACCCTGATGGGGGCACTGCATCTGGGGGTGGCGATCAGCTTTGGCGGCGCCGCGCCCTTCTGGCTGTTTCTGGCGCTGCTGATCCCGCAGTTCTGCCTGTTCGGGTTTATCCCGACCAACTTCAATTCTCTGGCCATGGATCCACTGGGTCATGTGGCGGGCACGGCCTCGGCTGTGCTGGGCACGGTTCAGACCCTGGGCGGCGGCATACTGGGCGCTTTCGTCGGGTACTTCTACAACGGCACTCTGGTGCCAATGCTGACCGGGTTCACCCTGCTGGGGGCGCTGTCGCTCAGCCTCGTGGCTGTCGCAGAAGGCGGACGGCTGTTCAGAGCGCCGCGGAATCGTCCTGCGCCGCGGTAAAATCGCTTGCCCGGCCTCTGTCAGCGATGCGACTCTTGCCAAGGTCGGGCGCTTGACATCCTATCGGAACCCGAACCAGACCGGAGCCCGCATGAACACAGCCTTTGAGATCGGAACCGAACGCATCCTGCCGGGTGACCGGCGCACGGTGGACCTGCCGGTTTCGGTCATGTCCGACCACACGCCGGTCACGCTGTCGGCCCATGTGGTCAACGGGCGTCGCCCGGGGCCGGTGATGTTCGTGTCGGCCGCGATCCATGGCGACGAGGTGATCGGCGCCGAAATTGTCCGCCGCCTGCTGCGCGCCGCCCCGGTGCAGCGGCTGGCAGGCACGCTGATCGCGGTGCCGATCGTGAATGCCTACGGGTTTCTGAACCACTCGCGGTATCTGCCCGACCGCCGCGACCTGAACCGGTGTTTTCCCGGTCACTCCGAAGGCTCGCTGGCCGCGCGACTGGCGCATCTCTTCATGAAGGAGATCGTGATGCGCTGCGACATCGGCATTGACCTGCATTCGGCGGCGGTCGGGCGTACCAACCTGCCACAGATCCGTCTGACCCCGGGCAACGACCGCCTGCGCGCCCTGGGCGAAGCCTTTGCCGCGCCGGTCACGATGCTGTCCAAGGTGCGCGAGGGCAGCTTGCGGGGCGAGGCCGAGGCGCGCGGTGTCGATCTGCTGCTCTACGAGGCCGGCGAGGGGCTCCGGTTCGACGAATTCGCCGCCCGGGCCGGTGTGGCCGGTATTTTGCGGGTGATGGAGCAACTGGGCATGATTGCGGGCAAGGGCGTGCCCCGGGCGCGCGGCGCCCCGGTGTTCTGCGAACGCTCGACCTGGTCACGGGCGCCGACCGGCGGGCTGCTGCGCACGCTGAAGGCAAGTGGCGACTATATCGAGGCAGGCGACGTTCTGGGGATCATCTCCGATCCCTTCGGCGAGGTCGAGGCCGAGGTTCTGGCCCAGGATACCGGCATTGTCGTCGGCCGCACGAACCTGCCGGTGGTCAATGAAGGTGATGCGGTGTTCCACATCGCGATCCCGAAGCGGGCGGTGCATGCCGAGGCGGCGGCGCAGGGCATGGGAGAGCATCTGGAAGCGGCGGCGCTGTTCGACGAAGACGAGATCATCTGAGCCACCGCCGGACAGGTTCCGGACGCCTCCGGCGGGAGTATTTGGAAAGAGAAGAAACCGGGGCCGGTTCTGCAAGCCACCCCGGTTGTCGGCACCGGCTGTCCCCGGCCTCTGCGCCGGCAATCGCGGCTTGCACCCCGCGTCGCAAAGGGGGCATGGTCCGCGCGCATATCAAAGGAGACCGTCATGGCCTTTACCCTCGCCACCTGGAACATCAATTCCGTGCGCCTGCGCGCCGGGCTGGTCGAACGTCTGATGCGCGACGAGATGCCGGATGTCCTGTGCCTGCAGGAGTGCAAGAGCCCGGTGGACAAGCTGCCTTTGGACGGGTTTGCGGCGCTTGGATATACCCATGTGGTGGCACGTGGACAGAAGGGCTACAACGGGGTGGCGATCCTGTCCAAGCTGCCGATCCGGGACGTCGGCGACAAGGATTTCGCCGCGCTGGGCCATGCGCGGCATGTGGCCGCCCAACTGGACAATGGCGTGACGGTCCATAATTTCTACGTGCCGGCGGGCGGGGACAAGCCGGACCGGGCTGTGAATGTGAAGTTCGGCCAGAAACTCGACTATCTGAGCGAAATGCGCGACTGGTTCCGCGCCGAGCGGCCCGAGAAGGCGATCCTGGTGGGCGATCTCAACATCGCCCCGCGCGAGGATGATGTCTGGGACCACAAGAAACTGCTGAAGATCGTGAGCCACACGCCCATCGAGGTCGACCATCTGGGGGCGGCGCAGGAGGCCGGCGGCTGGGTGGACATCACCCGGCAGGATATCCCGTCGGGCAACCTGTATTCCTGGTGGTCCTACCGGTCGCCGGACTGGGATCTCGCCGACAAGGGCCGTCGGCTGGACCACGTCTGGGCGACGCCCGACATTGCCGCGGCCGGCCACTCGAGCCGGATCCTGCGCCCGGTGCGCGGCTGGGAGCAGCCGAGTGACCATGCGCCGGTTCTGGCCAGCTTCGATCTGTAGCGCGGAGCTGTGGAGGCGCTGCGGCCGCACGCTGTTCCGTCTGCCCCCTTGCAACCGCAGGGGGCTTGGGCCATCTAACCCTGCAACAGCCATTCCGGGCCAATCTTGAGGCAAAAGAGGATTTCGCGATGATCGAATTGGGAACGGGCGCCGCACAACCGCAGCAGAGCCATGTCAAGGACGTGGCCGAGCGGGACTTCATGAAAGAGGTGATCGAGGCTTCGAAGGAGGCGCCGGTCATCGTTGATTTCTGGGCGCCGTGGTGTGGTCCCTGCAAGACGCTGGGTCCGCAGCTCGAAGCGGCGGTGAACGCGGCCAAGGGCGCCGTGACCATGGCCAAGGTCAACATCGACGAAGCCCAGCAGATCGCGGCGCAGCTTCAGATCCAGTCAATTCCCACGGTCTATGCCTTTTTCCGCGGCCAGCCGATCGACGGCTTCCAGGGCGCGCTGCCGCCGTCCGAGGTCAAGGCCTTTGTCGAGCGTGTGGTCAAGCAGGCGGGTGGTGATGCCAGCGGCGGGCTGGACGAGGCGGTTGCCACAGCCGAGGAAATGCTCGAGCAGGGTGCCGCCACCGATGCGGTGCAGATCTTCGGCGCGATTCTGGGCGAGGAACCGAACCACGCCGGCGCCTATGGCGGCATGGTGCGGGCGCATATCGCGATGAAGGAGCTGGATCAGGCCGAGGCGATCCTGAACGGCGCCCCGGTCGAGATTTCCAAGGCGCCCGAGCTTGAGGCCGCGCACGCGCAGCTGATGCTGGCGCGTCAGGCCGAGAACGCCGGCCCTGTCGGCGAGTTGACGGCGGCGGTCGACGCAAATCCGGACGATCATCAGGCGCGGCTGGATCTGGCGCAGGCGCTCTATGCCAATGGTGAGGTCGAGGCGGCAGTGGACCAGCTGCTCGAATCCTTCCGGCGCGACCGCGAGTGGAATGACGGCGCCGCAAAAGCGCAACTGTTCACCGTTTTCGATGCGCTGAAGCCGAATGATCCGGTGGCGCTCAGGGGGCGGCGGAAATTGAGCTCGATGCTGTTTGCCTGACCTGGTCTGCGGGCTAGCTAGGATGTCATGAAACACATCACCGATCTGCCGGATCTGATTCCGGTCTTTCCCCTGCCGGGCGCGCTGTTGCTGCCGCGCTCGCGCTTGCCGCTGCATCTGTTCGAGCCGCGCTATCTGCAGATGTTCGATGACGCGCTCAAGACCGATGCGCGGTTGATCGGGATGGTGCAGCCCAATGCCGTGCCCGGTCGCGACAAGGCCGGGCTGCAGCGAATCGGGTGTGCCGGGCGGATCAGCCAGTTCTCCGAAACCGAGGATGGTCGCTACATGATCACCCTGGCGGGAATCTCGCGGTTCCGGGTGCAGAAAGAAGTCGAGGGGTTCACCCCTTACCGGCGGTGCGAGGTGAGCTGGGAGGGTTTCGAGCAGGATCTCTGCGACGATGCCGACGAGGACCGGGCCTTCAACCGCCCCAAGTTCCTGACATTGCTCGAACGGTACTTTGACGCCCGCGACCTGTCGGCCGATTGGGACACGCTGAAGGACGCCGAGGACGAATTGCTGGTCAATTCGCTGTCGATGCTGCTGGATTTTGATCCCGAGGACAAGCAGGCGCTGCTGGAGGCGCCTTCGCTCAGCACCCGGCGGGAAACCCTGGTGACACTGATAGAATATGCCCTGCGCGGCGGCTCCGATGAAGGATTGATGCAATGACCGAACCGGTGTCCGACCGCCGAATGCTCGAGGCGCTGATCTGCCCGCAGACCCATGCGACGCTGGAATACGACGCCGAAGCGCAGGAATTGATCAGTCGCCGGGCCCGGCTCGCCTATCCGATCCGCGATGGCATTCCCGTGATGCTTCTGGACGAGGCGCGGCGGCTGGACTGAGGCGCCGCCCCGGGGTCGGGCGCCGGCCTTGGGGCACCGGGGCGCGCCCCGCCAGAGGGACAGCCGCGTTGACAGCATGTCGGCGCGCTGCTACGCGACCGCCCTTATCTGCAAAGGACATGAAGCATGGCACGAGGCCGCAAGGGGCGCGATATTTCCGGTTGGCTGGTGGTGGACAAGCCGGCGGGCCTGACATCGACCGCCGTGGTGAACAAGGTGCGCTGGGCACTGGATGCCAAAAAGGCCGGTCACGCGGGCACGCTGGATCCGGATGCGACCGGCGTATTGGCCGTGGCGCTGGGCGAGGCAACCAAAACGGTGCCCTATATCACCGACGCCCTGAAGGCCTATGTCTTTACCGTGCGGCTGGGTGTGGCCACCAACACCGATGACGCCGAGGGCGAAGTGTTGCAGACATCAGATCTGCGCCCCTCGGACGCCGAGATCAAGGAGGCCCTGCACGGCTTTGTCGGCGACATCCAGCAGGTGCCGCCGCAATTTTCAGCGGTCAAGATCGACGGCGAGCGGGCCTACAAGCGCGCCCGGGACGGCGAGGCCATGGAGATCGCGGCGCGGGATCTGTTTGTCGAGTCCCTGATACTGACGGGACGGCCCGACGCTGATCATGTGACGCTGGAAATGGTTTGCGGCAAGGGGGGCTACGTCCGTTCCATCGCCCGGGATCTGGGTGAACGGCTTGGCTGCTATGGCCATGTGCGCGAATTGCGCCGGACCTGGTCGGGTCCGTTCGAAGCGCAGGACGGTATCACGCTGGACGAGGTCGAGCGGCTGGCCCGCACACCGGAACTGGACGCTTTCGTGCAGCCGCTGGAGGTAGGATTGGCGGATCTGCCGCAGGTGCCCTGCGCCCCCGAGGCGGCGGCGCGTCTGCGCAACGGCAATCCCGGCATGGTGATCAGTTCAGAGGTGGAATACGGCGACGAATGCTGGGCGGCGCTGAACGGGCGCGCGGTGGCGGTCGGCATCTACAAGGGCGGGGAACTGCACCCGATCCGGGTGTTCGCCGCCCCGACCTGAGTCCGGGCGGGCGGTGCCGCGCACCCGCAACGATGCGCCACTTCGGGCGGTTTGTTCCAGCGGGTCGAGGCAGAACGTGCGGTGACGCCGCGCCAGGGTATGTTGACGGGACGGCGTCGCCGACGAAAATCGCATACTCAGGCAAGCAAATCATGTGCATCCGGTGCGGCAGCACCGGTGCCCCGAAGCTGTCACGGAGCCAATGATGAACACGATCAAATTTCTGCGCCTCGCACACAACGCTGACCTGCCGTTGCCCGCCTATGCAACGCCAGGCGCGGCGGGCATGGATCTGCGCGCCTGCCTTGCCGACGGCGACATCGTCATTGAACCGGGCGCGATTGCGCTCATCCCAACGGGATTTGCGGTGGAACTGCCGCCGGCAACCGAAATGCAGATCCGTCCGCGATCGGGCTTGGCGATCCGGTCCGGCATCCTGAACCCCAACAGCCCCGGCACAGTGGACGAGGATTACAGGGGCGAGATCCAGGTGGCGTTGATGAACGCCGGGCACGAAGCCTTTGCCGTCGCGCACGGCGACCGCATCGCCCAGGCTGTGATCGCCGATGTACGGCGGCCTGAAATAGTAGAAGCCCAAAGCCTAGCAGGGACAGTCCGCGGCGCCGGGGGCTTTGGCTCGACCGGCGTGAAGTGAGGATCGTGGCATCGCAGGCAGATCTGACCTGTGCCGTCGGCCGGATCGCTCTCTGAATGCTGACTGTGAGGCCGGCCAGCCACGGGTTGGCCAACCGCCCGGCATAATGGACGCCCTGCGGCTGCCACCCGCTGCTTGATCTCTCTGTATGCACCTTGGTCTGTCGTGGAAATCACCCGATGCATTTGAACGCGGTCCCGTTTTAGGGTTTACGCTACGCCTGCGCGTTCAGGCGATCACACCGGTCGTCATCACCTGCGGTCGCTTCAATGTTGAGGGTCTCTCATGAAACGCTATGAAATTGTGGCTCGGATGGATCTGGCGGCTGGTCAATCCGGAAAGCGTTGTTCCGCTGCGGCGAACAGGCGATCTCTGGCAGTTGCCATGAGGGGGCTGCGACGGGCGGCGCGTTCTGCAATTGATCACAGGCGCTCTGCCCCGCTTTTGGCGCGGGGTCATATCAAGGCCGACCGCGCAATGGCCGCGTCCACCCGCAGCCAGGGCGGCATTGGCTGCGGCGGGGCGCGCTGATGCTGCTGGTACTGGGGCTGGCCGCAGGGCTTTGGGGCATCGGGCATGTGATGGGAGCGCCAAAACGGGCACGGGTTACACTGATCGCGGTGCTGTTCGTCGCGGTGATCGCGCTGCACCTATTGCTGCCCGACGGGCACCCGGTGCGGATGGCAACCGGGGAATCTGTGGCGTTCTGGCTGATCCTTGCGGGGTTTGCCGGACTGATACTGGCGTATCGCGCCGGGCTCGGGCGGCTGCGCACCCGCGCTGCGACCGTGGCTCCTGAGGCGCGCAGCGACCGGTTTTCCGATGCCGAGCTCGAGCGGTATGCCCGCCACATCGTGCTGCGCGAGATCGGGGGCGCAGGCCAGAAGGCGCTGCGCAATGGCAGGGTGCTGGTGATCGGCGCCGGCGGGCTGGGCGCGCCGGCGTTGCAGTACCTTGCGGCGGCCGGCGTCGGCACCATCGGGGTGATCGACGACGATACGGTCGAAAATGCCAACCTGCAGCGTCAGGTGATCCATCGTGACCGGGACATCGGTCTGCCCAAGGTGTTTTCGGCACAGGCCGCGATGCTGGCGCAGAACCCGCATGTGACGGTCCTGCCATATCACCGCAGGCTGGACGACGCATCGGCCGCAGAGCTCTTTGACGACTATGACGTCATCCTGGACGGCACCGATAATTTCAGCACCCGTTACCTTGCCAACCGGGCGGCGGCGGCGCGGGGCAAGCCGCTGGTTTCCGGCGCGCTCTCCCAGTGGGAGGGGCAGCTTTCAGTCTTTGATCCCGCCCGCGGGGCGCCCTGCTACCAGTGCATCTTTCCCGAGGCTCCGGCGGCGGGCCTGGCACCGTCCTGCGCCGAGGCCGGCGTGCTGGGACCGCTGCCCGGAGTGGTCGGGGCGATGATGGCCGTCGAGGCGGTGAAGCTTCTGACCGGCGCGGGTCAGGCCCTGCGCGGCGAGATGCTGATCTATGACGCGCTCTGGGGCGAGACCCGGAAAATCGCGCTGAAATCTCGGACTGACTGCCCGGTCTGCGGCGGCTGAGGCTTGCGCCCGGTGCAGCAGCGGGCATATTCCGGGGGAAATACGCAACCGGGAGAGACAGATGACAGGCACCAAGGGCTGGACAGCGGCATTGGCACTGGCCGCAGCCGCTATCGCGGGCACGGTTTTCGCAGAGGCGCCTCTGCCCGATCTGGACGGGCGCGAGGTGGTCGTGGCGGTCGAGAATGCCTATCCGCCGCTGCAGTATATCGACGCCGCCACCGGCATGGCCATGGGGTGGGAATACGAGGCGATGGCCGAGATTTCCCGGCGGCTGAATTTCACCCTGGTCTATGAAAACATCAGCTGGGACGCGATGATCCCGGCGGTGGCCGAGGCGCAGTTCGACATTGGCATGACCGGAATCACCATCCGCGAGGACCGGGCCGAGATGGTGGATTTCTCCGAGCCCTACATGCGCTCGGAAATGGTCATGCTGGTGCGCGGCGACGAAGCTCGGTTCGCGGACGCTGCGGGCTTTGCCGCCGATCCGGACCTGCTGCTGGCGGCGCAGCCGGGCACGACGCCGTTTTATGTCGGCGTCTACGAGCTGCTGGACGGCGACGAGGCCAACCCGCGTGTCAGGCTGTTCGAGACCTTCGGGGCCGGCGTGCAGGCGCTGCGCACCGGTGATGTGGATCTGGTGCTGACCGACGGTACGGCCGGGGTCGGCTATGTCGAGGCGTCCGACGGCGCGCTCAAGATTGTCGGCGAGACGCTGGGAGCCGAGGATTTCGGCTTCATCTTCCCCAGGGGATCGGATCTCGTGGCACCGGTCAATGCCGCGATTGCCGACATGAAGGCGGATGGCACGATCGAGGCCCTGAACCGGAAGTGGTTCCTGGACACCAAATTGGGTGGCTGACATGATGCGGGGCCTTCATGGGGCCTGAGCGCCGCGGCACAGGGGATTTCCCGTGGTGGCTGGTGGCGGTCAGTGTCCTCGGTATCCTGCTGTTCTACCGCACCCTCGCGGACGCGCTGCATGCGCAGATCCTGTCCACCCTGCTGCGCGGGGTGCAGATCACCCTGTTCGTGACGCTGGTTGCCTTTGCGCTGGCGGCAGCGGTGGGGCTGGGGGTGGCACTGATGGCGCTGTCGCGCAGTCTGGTGCTGCGGCAGGTGGCGCGGTTCTACACCGAGGTGGTGCGCGGCGTGCCGATGCTGGTGCTGTTGCTCTACGTCGCCTTCGTGCTGGCTCCGGGCATGGTCGAGCTGCGCAACTGGGTGCTGGGCCTTGTCGGTGTGGACCCGATCCGGACGCGGGACTTCTCGTTGCTGTGGCGGGCGACCATCGCACTGACCATCGGATATTCGGCGTTTATCGGCGAGGTTTTCCGCGCCGGATTGTTGTCGGTTGATCCCGGGCAGATCGAGGCGGCCAATGCGCTGGGTCTGAGCCCCTGGCAGCGGTTCCGGCTGGTGGTCTTTCCGCAGGCGATCAAGACGATCCTGCCGCCGCTGGGCAATGATTTCAGCGCGATGATCAAGGATTCTTCGCTGGTCTCGGTGCTCGGGGTTCTGGACGTGACGCAGTTGGGCAAGGTCACGGCGGCCGGGAATTTCCGCTATTTCGAGACCTACAACGTTGTGGCGCTGATCTATCTGACCATGACGATCACCTTGTCGCTGGTGTTGCGTCGGCTTGAGGCGCATCTGCGCCGGAAGCCCTGAGGCCGCGCAGGTCGGGGCTGTGCCAACGCCTCCGGCGGGGATATTTCTGCCCCGAAGACGCCAGGGGTGGCACCCGGCGATTGTAAGGCGGGGTCCGGCGGCCTAGCTATGGGCCAAAGGAGAGCTTTCATGACAAATCCGTTGCTTGCCGACTGGGACACGCCGTTCGGGCTGGCGCCGTTCGATGCCATTTCCGATGAGGACTTCGCGCCCGCCTTTGACGTGGCTCTGGCCGCGCATCTGGACGAAATCAGCGCGATTGCCGACAACCCGGAGCCTGCGACCTTTGCCAACACCATCGAGAGGATGGAAGGGGCAGGGGCGGCGCTGGACAAGGTGCTGGCGGTGTTCTTTTCCGTGGCCGGGGCGGACAGCAATCCGGCGCGGCAGGAGCTTCAGCGGCAGTTTTCGCCAAAGCTCGCGGCGCATTCCACGGCGATCTATGGCAATGCCGTGCTGTTCGCCCGGGTCCGGGATCTGTGGGACCGGCGCGACACGCTGGACCTGACAGCGGAAGAGGCGCGGGTCCTGATGCTGACGCATCGGGGGTTCGTGCGGGCCGGGGCGGCGTTGACCGGTGCAGAGGCGGAGCGGATGGCCGAGGTCAAGTCGCGGCTGGCGGTGCTGGGCACGCAGTTCACCCAGAACCTGCTGGCGGACGAGGCAGGCTGGCACATGGCGCTGACCGAAAGCGATCTGGACGGTTTGCCGGAGTTTGTGCGCGCGTCGGCGCGGGCCGCCGGCGAAGATCTGGGCGCGGAGGGACCGGTCATCACGCTGAGCCGGTCGCTGATCGTGCCGTTTCTGCAATTCTCGGCGCGGCGCGATCTGCGCGAGATCGCGTGGCGCGCCTGGGTGGCGCGGGGCGAAAACGGGGGCGAGACCGACAACACCGGCATTGCCGCCGAGGTTCTGGCGCTGCGTGCCGAGCGGGCCGCGTTGCTGGGGTATCGCTCGTTCGCGCAGTACAAGCTCGAAACCGAGATGGCGGGCAGCCCGGACCGGGTGCGCGACCTGCTGATGCAGGTCTGGGCGCCGGCGCGGGCACAGGCACTGGCCGACGCCGGGGTCATGGAAGCCATGATGCAGGCGGACGGCGTGAATGGTCCGCTCCAGGCCTGGGACTGGCGGTATTATGCGGAAAAGCGCCGCAAGGCGGAACACGACCTCGATGAGGCGGAGCTCAAGCCCTACCTGCAGTTGGAGAAGATGATCGAGGCGGCGTTCACCTGCGCGACCCGTCTGTTCGGGTTGGAGTTCCGGCCCCTGGACGTTGCACTGTATCATCCAGACTGCCGCGCCTGGGAGGTGCGGCGCAACGGCGAACATCTGGCGGTGTTCATCGGCGACTACTTTGCACGGCCGTCGAAACGTTCGGGTGCCTGGTGTTCGGCCATGCGCAGCCAGGCGAAGCGCCCCGTCGTGAAGACTCCGGTCGTCATCAACGTGTGCAATTTCGCCAGACCGTCGAAAGGCCAGCCTGCGCTGCTGTCTTATGACGATGCGCGCACCCTGTTTCACGAGTTCGGTCATGCGCTGCACCAGATGCTCTCGGACGTGGCCTTTGGGTCGGTGGCCGGGACATCGGTTGCCCGGGACTTTGTCGAACTGCCGAGCCAGCTGTATGAGCACTGGCTGGAAGTGCCCGAAGTGCTTGAGGAATTTGCCACCCACGCCGAGACCGGCGAAGCCATGCCGCAGGCGATGTTGGAGAAGGTGCTGAAGGCAGCGAATTTCGACATGGGATTCGCGACCGTGGAATACGTCGCCTCGGCCCTTGTGGACCTGGAGTTTCACGATGGCGCGCCGCCTGCGGACCCGATGCAGATGCAGGCCGACGTGCTGGCGCGGATCGGCCTGCCCGCAGCGATCACCATGCGCCACGCCACGCCGCATTTTGCGCATGTGTTTTCCGGCGACGGCTATTCCAGCGGCTACTACAGCTACATGTGGTCCGAGGTCATGGACGCCGACGCCTTTGCCGCCTTCGAGGAGGCGGGCTCGGCCTTTGATCCGGAGATGGCCGGCAAGCTGGAGGAATTCATCCTGTCGGCGGGCGGCTCGGAGGATGCCGAGGTGTTGTACAAAAAGTTCCGGGGCCGGATGCCGGGGGTCGAGGCCCTGCTGCGCGGGCGCGGTCTGGCGGCCTGACGTTGCGGGACAGGCACTGCATGGCACCGGGGTGCCGTGCGGTGCTGTCTCAGAACCGCTGACGGGTAAGGGTGAAACCCCGGGCTTCCAGCAAGTTCAACAGTCCGGTGTCGCCTTGCAGGTGGGCCGCGCCGACGGCGACGACGATCGGACCCTCTTCGACCGCTTTCAGGATCACCGGAATCCAGGCGCGGTTGCGGTTGTCGAGCATATCGGTCTGCATCTGCGCGAACATCGCATCGCTTTGGGCGGGGTCCAGCGGCGACAGGCGCCGCGAGAGCAGACGTGACACCTGCCAGCTTTCGGTCAGGGCCTCTTCGAAATAGCTGGCCAGAAGGGTGGCGAACAGATCTTCGCTGGTCTGAGGCGCGACCAGCGCGGCTTGCATCATCGCGATCTGCTCTTCCAGTGGCGCGGCCTTGAAGAGGTTGAACACGGTGTCAAAGGATTCAAGCGATTGGGTCGGAACGTCCGCCGCCAGCGCGATGTCCAAAATCCGTCCGTCCAGGCCCTGCGCCTGTTGCAGCGCGGCGGTGGCACAGGGTGGGATCGACAGCAGCATCGACAGGTACCAGGGCTGGAACTTGGCGGCCATGACTGCCGGGACACCGCGGGCCCGCGCTGCCTCGGCCAGCGTCTGCCAGGCCGCCTCGTCCATCAATTCGGGCAGGGTGGTGTCGGTGAGCAGGAGCATTTCAGGACGCGAGGTCAGGGCCGCGGTCAGTTCGGCCTGCTGCGCTGCGGACATTTCCAGCAGCACGGCCGAGGCCGCGCCGATCTCGGGGGCGATCCGGGCGGCGGGCGCATCCAGCCGCGGGTCATCCAGATGTACCGTGCCGATAAGGTCGATCTGCTGGCTGCCGCGCATGGCCCGCCAGCGGTTGCCCACGGGAAACGCGGTTTCGGCGACAATCGCGTGCAGTTCGCCGCGCTCGGCGTCGGTCAGGGTCTCTCGAAGGTCCTGGCCCGCGCATTGCGCCGTTGCCGTCGTCGCGAGGCCAAGGCAGAGAAACAGGGGAACAAGCAGGCGCATGAGGGATCTCCGGGCTCAGACCCTATTATCTAGGCGCTGCGCTTGTCAGCGGCAAGCGGGCGGGCAAGGATGGGCCGATGAAGCGGGAAAGTGAACTGTACGGCCCGGTCAAGGCGCTGCTGCAACGGCAGGGCTACGAGGTGAAGGGCGAGGTCGGCAAGGCGGACCTTGTGGCGCGTCGCGGCGACGAGGCGCCGGTCATTGTCGAATTGAAACTGAAGATTTCTCTGACCCTGTTTCACCAGGCGGTGGCGCGGCTGGCTCTGAGCGATCTGGTCTACATTGCCGTGCCCCGTCCCGCAGGGCCGCAGGCCAGGCGGGCGTTGAAGGACAACCTTGCCCTGTGCCGGCGCCTGGGTCTGGGATTCATAACCGTGCGGGAGGACGGCGTGACAGAGGTGCTGTGTGATCCGGGCAGCGCGTTGCCACGGCGCAATCCAAAGGCGCGGGCCCGCCTGCTGCGCGACTTTGACCGGCTGCGCGGCGATCCCAATGACGGCGGTGCGACGCGCTACGGGATTGTCACCGGCTATCGCCAGGATGCGCTGCGCTGTGCGGCGTATCTTGCCGAACACGGGGCGGGCAAGGGGTCCGTGGTGGCCAAGGCCGTGGGGGTAAAGCCCGCAACGCGGATCATGGCAGAGAATCACTATGGCTGGTTCGAGAGGGTGGACAAGGGCATCTATGCGCTGACGCAGGCCGGGCGGGCCGGATTGGTGCATTGGGCCGAATCCTGGGAAGAGTGAGTCCCGCGATCTTGCCACGGCGAACGAGGATACGGCAGTTGGATCAGGCGGGTCGGCGCAGATACCGCGACTGGGACCGAGGCGTGACCCTGCCCGCCCCTTCTGTGGCCGGGGGACGTGTCGCACCCTCCGGAATACAAGCCGGGACACGGCAAATTTTTGCAAATTCCCGTGTTGACAGGTTCCGTCCCGCTCCATACCTATGCGCCGTTAGCACTCGACTGACGTGAGTGCTAACGGCCTGCCCGACGACGGGGGGCCAAGAGAAACTTTGAGCCAAGGAGACTCGAAGATGGCATTTAAACCGCTCCACGACCGCGTGCTGGTTCGCCGTATCGAAGGTGAAGACAAGACCAAGGGTGGTCTCATCATCCCCGACAGCGCCAAGGAAAAGCCCGCAGAGGGTATCGTTGTTGCTTGTGGCGAAGGCGCCCGCAAGGACAGCGGCGAGCTGATCGAGATGGCTGTTTCGGCTGGCGACAAGATCCTGTTCGGCAAGTGGTCGGGCACCGAGGTCACGGTCAACGGCGAAGAGCTGCTGATCATGAAAGAATCCGACATTCTCGGGATCATCCTGGACGACGCGGCTGCCAAGGCAGCCTGATCCGTTCCGTCCGCTGATTCCCACCACCGATTTACAGGAGAAATCCACATGTCTGCAAAAGACGTAAAGTTTTCGACCGACGCCCGTTCGCGTATGCTCAAGGGTGTGAACATCCTTGCCGACGCGGTGAAGGTTACTCTCGGTCCCAAGGGCCGCAACGTGGTTCTGGACAAGTCGTTCGGCTCGCCGCGCATCACCAAGGACGGTGTGTCTGTCGCCAAAGAGATCGAACTGGAAGACAAGTTCGAGAACATGGGCGCACAGATGGTGAAGGAAGTCGCTTCCCGCACCAATGACGAAGCGGGCGACGGTACCACCACCGCGACCGTTCTGGCCCAGGCCATCGTCAAGGAAGGCATGAAGTCGGTTGCTGCCGGCATGAACCCGATGGACCTCAAGCGCGGTATCGACCTCGCGACGTCCAAAGTGGTCGAGGCGATCAAGGCGGCTGCCCGCCCGGTGAGCGACTCTGCCGAAGTGGCCCAGGTCGGCACGATCTCTGCCAACGGCGAATCGGAAATCGGCCGTCAGATCGCGGATGCGATGCAGAAGGTCGGCAACGAGGGTGTCATCACCGTCGAAGAGAACAAAGGCCTCGAGACCGAGACCGATGTTGTCGAAGGCATGCAGTTCGACCGTGGCTACCTGAGCCCCTACTTTGTCACCAATGCTGACAAGATGCTTGCAGAGCTTGAAGACTGCATGATCCTGCTGCACGAGAAGAAGCTCTCGTCGCTGCAGCCGATGGTGCCGCTGCTCGAGTCGGTGATCCAGTCGCAGAAGCCGCTGCTGATCATCGCCGAAGACGTCGAAGGCGAAGCGCTGGCGACCCTCGTGGTCAACAAGCTGCGTGGCGGCCTCAAGATCGCTGCCGTCAAGGCACCGGGCTTTGGCGACCGTCGCAAGGCCATGCTGCAGGACATCGCGATCCTGACCGGCGGCCAGGTGATCTCGGAAGACCTCGGCATGAAGCTCGAGAATGTCACCATGGACATGCTCGGCTCGGCCAAGAAGGTCACGATCAGCAAGGACGAGACCACCGTCATTGACGGCGCGGGCGAGAAGGCCGAGATCGAGGCACGCGTTGCCCAGATCCGCAACCAGATCGAAGAGACCACGTCGGACTACGACCGTGAGAAGCTGCAGGAGCGTGTTGCGAAACTCGCCGGCGGCGTTGCTGTCATCCGCGTTGGCGGCATGACCGAAACCGAAGTGAAAGAGCGCAAGGACCGCGTCGATGACGCCCTGAACGCAACTCGCGCTGCGGTTCAGGAAGGTATCGTCGTTGGTGGCGGTGTTGCCCTGATCCAGGCCGCAAAGGTTCTGAACGGCCTCGAAGGTGCGAACAGCGACCAGAACGCCGGTATCGCCATCGTGCGCAAGGCGCTCGAAGCGCCGCTGCGTCAGATCGCCGAGAACGCTGGTGTCGACGGTTCCGTCGTCGCAGGCAAGATCCGCGAAAGCGACGACCTGAAGTTCGGCTACAACGCCCAGACCGACGAATATGGCGACATGTTCAAGTTTGGTGTCATCGACCCGGCCAAGGTTGTGCGCACCGCGCTCGAGGATGCGTCCTCGATCGCCGGTCTGCTGATCACCACCGAAGCGATGGTTGCTGACCGTCCGCAGAAGGACGGCGCAGGCGCCGGTGGCGGCATGCCCGACATGGGCGGCATGGGCGGCATGATGTAATAACGCCGCCGTCCGGAAGGACAGCGGTGGGTGGCGGAGGTCGCGTCTGCGTGCAGGCAGGATCACAGCCACATCATCAAGAGACAGGGGTCGCCTTCGGGCGGCCCCTTTTTTTGTCGGGCAGTGGCGGGTCTTGCACGCGCTGCCACTTTCCGGCACCTGCGGTAAGGGGGCGGCTGGATGCGCTGTGCAATCGTCGGGTGCAGACCGCTGACGCGCCCGCCCCGTGCACGGGCGCCCTGAACCTGCAGGAAAAGAACGGCCCTTTCCGCAGCCGAAAAAGCCGCGTATCGGTTGCGCCATGCGCCTGATCCTTGTCACCGCCTTGACCATGCTGGCTTTTGCCGCGAATTCCCTGCTCAACCGGCTTGCGCTGGTGGAGGGAGGAATCGATGCCCTGACCTTTGGCACGGTGCGTCTGCTGTCGGGGGCGATGATGTTGGCCCTGCTGGCGCTGGTGCTGCGGCGCGGGCTGCGGTTGGGCGGGCGTGGACACATCGTCGGCGTGGTGTCGTTGCTGGTGTATATCTACGGTTTTTCAAGTGCTTATACGGTGCTCGACGCCGGGATCGGGGCACTGATCCTGTTCGGCGCGGTGCAGATTACCATGTTTGCCGGCGCGCTGCTGGGAGGCGAGCAACCCTTGCCGCAACGCTCATTCGGCGCGGTGCTGGCCTTTGCCGGGCTGGTCTGGTTGCTCTGGCCCGGTGGCGCGGTCAGCGTCAGCCCGCTGCACGGCGCGCTGATGGCGGCGGCAGGGGCGGCCTGGGGGATCTATTCACTGGCCGGGCGCGGCGCGGTCGATCCGCTGGCGGCGACGGCGGCAAACTTCATCCTGGCCGCCCCCTTCGGGCTGGGGCTGACGCTGGTGACGGCGGGGGCCTCCGGGCTGACCGCGGCCGCGCCGCTGGGGCTCGGGTTGGCTGTCACATCGGGGGCGGTGACTTCGGCACTTGGCTATCTGTTGTGGTACGGCGTCCTACCACGACTGGAACGCTCGGTCGCGGCTGTGGCGCAGTTGACGGTGCCGGTGATCGCGCTGATGGGCGGGCTGGTGTTTCTGGGCGAGGTGCCGACTCTGACATTCGTGCTGGCGGCGGTGGTTGTGCTGGGCGGGGTTGCGCTGTCTGTGGTGCCGCAGCGGCGGCGATAACCTTGCGGCCGGGGCCGGTTCTGCTCTTTCTCAGGCCGCAAAAGCGGCGTATCTGACGGTGATGCGCCGTGTTCTTGTCCTGATTGCCCTGCTCAGTGCCGCTTTGGCCAGCCCTGCCCGGGCGGCGCCGGGGGATTGCGTTGTCCTGCTTCACGGCCTGGCACGCAGTGAATATTCCTTTGCGCTGATGGCGCGGGTGCTGACGGTGCGCGGCTACACCACGGTGGTGCCGGGCTATGATTCCACGTCGGCGCCGATTCAGACCCTGGTGCGTGAAACCCTGCCGCAGGCCGTGGCGCGGTGCGGCGACCGGCAGGTGCACTTTGTCACGCACTCGATGGGCGGCATCCTGCTGCGGGCCTGGCTCGGCGAAGACCGTCCCGCGCGCATGGGGCGCGTCGTGATGCTCGCCCCGCCGAACCATGGCAGCGAACTGGTGGATGCCCTGGGCGGGCTCGACCTGTTTGCCTGGCTCAACGGACCGGCGGGCCAGCAGTTGGGCACCGGACCCGAGGATCTGCCCGCCCGCCTGCCGCCGGTGGATTTCGAACTGGGGGTGGTGTCGGGCACGCGCTCGCTCAACCCACTTTTTTCCGGACTGATCCCGGGGGCCGATGACGGCAAGGTGTCGGTCGCCTCGACCGAGGTCACCGGCATGTCGGCACAGATCATCATGCCGGTCACCCACACCTTCATCATGCAGGCGCCCAGCGTGATCGCGCAGGTGCTGGTGTTTCTTGAATCCGGTCGTTTCGATCCCGAGCTCGACTGGACCTCGGTGTTTTCAGCTCAGGACATGGTCTGCGTGATCGGAATTTGTGACGATGACAACTGAGCTGACGCTGACCGGCGCCCAGGTGTTGCGCCCCGGCGGCTGGGACAGCGGCGCGCTGGCGCTTTCGGGCGGCATCATTGTCGACGGACCGGCGGGACGGGCGGTGGATCTGTCGGGATATCTGGTGCTGCCGGGAATCGTGGATGCCCACGGCGACGGGTTCGAGCGGCACATGGCGCCGCGCCGTGGCGCGCTGCGCGAAGCCGAGGCCGGAGTGATTGCCTGTGCCGCGGAACTGGCGTCCAACGGCATCACCACCGCCGTCATGGCGCAGTTCTTCAGCTGGGAAGGCGGCATGCGCAGCCCGGATTTCGCCGAGCACGTGTTTGCCTGCGTCAGTGCCGTGGCGCCGTCGGTGCCGGTGGATCTGCGCCTGCAACTGCGGCTTGAAACCCATTTGCTGGATGACTATGCCCGCGCCGAGGCCGCGGTTGCGCGCTTCGCAATTCCCTATCTGGTGTTCAACGACCACCTGCCACACGATCGCTTGTCTCAAGGTCGCCGCCCGCCGCGTCTCACCGGACAGGCACTGAAGGGCGGGCGCAATCCCGAAGACCATTTCCGCATGCTGCTTGATCTCGAGGCGCGCAGCGGCGAGGTGCCGGCGGCGGCGAGTGGTCTGGCGGCGCGCCTGGCCGCGCGCGGCGTGCGGCTGGGATCGCACGACGACCATGACGCGGAGATGCGCAGGCTCTGGCGGGCGCGCGGCGTGCTTGTGTCGGAATTCCCGGAATCGCTGTCGGCGGCGCAAGAGGCTGCCGGGGCCGGCGAGCCGGTGGTTCTCGGGGCGCCCAATGTGGTGCGCGGTGCCAGTCACAAAGGCAATGCCTCGGCACTTGAGCTGGTTGCGGCGGGCTGCGTCGATGCGCTGGCATCGGATTACCACTATCCCTCACCCGCCCGTGCCGCCTGGCGGCTCGAAGAGCTTGGGATCTGCGATGCCGCGACGGCCTGGGCTCTGGTGTCGCAGGGGCCCGCCCGGGTGCTGGGACTGACAGACCGTGGGCGGCTGGAAACCGGCCTGCGGGCGGATCTGGTGGTCCTGGACGCCGCGACCCGCCGGGTGGTCGCCACCCTTGTGGCGGGGCAGATGGCCTATTTGTCCGGCGCCGTGGCGGCACGGTTTCTGGGCTGACCAGCCGCGCCCGGCCGGACCTCAGCCCGGAAGGACGTGGTTCACATGGCCCATCTTGCGCCCGGGTTTCACTTCGGTCTTGCCATAGAGATGCAGGGCGGCATGCCGGGCGCCTGCAAGCTCGGGCAGGCGATCGAGGTCATCCCCGATCAGGTTTTCCATCCGCACATCGGAATGACGCGCACCATCCCCCAGCGGCCAGCCGGTGATGGCGCGGATGTGCTGCTCGAACTGGTCGACGGCACAGCCATTCTGTGTCCAATGCCCGGAGTTATGCACCCGCGGCGCGATCTCGTTGACCACGAGACCTTGCGGGGTCACAAACAGCTCGACCCCGAGCACACCGACATAGTCGAGCGCGTTCAGGATCTGCGCGGCGATCAGGATGGCGTCGCTGCGCTGCGCCGGGCTCAGCCGCGCGGGCACGGTTGTGGTGCGCAGAATGCCGTCGCGGTGGACGTTCTCACCCGGATCAAAGCAGGCGACCGATCCGTCAAGACCGCGCGCGGCGATGACCGACACTTCGTGGCTGAAGTCGATGAACCCTTCGAGGATCAGCGCGGTGCCGTGCAGATCGGCCCAGGCCGCAGCCGAATCGGCCGGGCTCTGGATGCGGGCCTGGCCCTTGCCGTCATAGCCAAAGCGGCGGGTCTTCAGGATCGCCGGGGTGCCGATCTCCGCCAGCGCCGCGTCCAGCGCCGTGGCATCCGGGATGTCGGCATAGGGCGCCACCTTCAGCGACAATCCCCGAAGAAACGCCTTTTCCGTCAGTCGGTCCTGGCTGATCCGCAGCGCCTCGCGCCCCGGATGGATCGGGCGCAGATCCTGCAACAGATCCAGCGCCTCGGTCGGGATGTTCTCGAATTCATAGGTGATGACGTCGACGGATTCGGCAAATCTGCGCAACGCGGTCTGATCGTCATAGGCGGCGGTGGTGACGGCATGGGCGGTGTCGCCCGCCGGGGGCAGGGCGCCGGGGTCAAAGACATGGCAGCGATAGCCCAGACGGGCGGCCGCGACCGACAACATGCGGCCCAACTGGCCGCCGCCGATGATGCCGATGGTAGAACCGGAGGGAAGGGGTTTGGTCATGTCAGCAAGATCTCATCGGCTAGCAGTTCGGGGGCTGGCGGTACGTGGACTGCCGGTACGGGGAAAATCAGCGGCTCTCGGCCGAAAGCGTGCGGTCAGGTGCGTCGGGTATCGAGGCCGAGAGTTCCGCGCGCCACTGCTCCAGCCGACCGGCGAGAGCGGGATCCCGAAGCGCAAGGATGCCCGCCGCCATCAGGCCCGCATTCGCCGCCCCGGCGGCGCCGATGGCCATGGTTGCAACTGGAAATCCGCGCGGCATCTGAAGGATCGAATACAGACTGTCGACCCCGGACAGCGCCCGGGTCTGCACCGGTACACCGATCACCGGAATGCGGGTCTTCGACGCCATCATGCCGGGCAGGTGTGCCGCCCCGCCGGCCCCGGCGATGATCACCTGCAGGCCGCGGTCCACCGCGGTCCTGCCATAGTCCCACAGCCGGTCCGGTGTGCGATGGGCCGAAACGATCCGGACCTCGTGCGCGATGTCCAGAGCCTCCAGCATATCAACAGCTTCTTTCATCGTGGGCCAGTCGGACTGGCTGCCCATGATGATTCCCACCTCGACCTGTTCCTGCGTCATTCACATCCTCCGGGACCGCGCGTGCGCACTATATGCATATGGAGGGCAAGGGCAATGCAGGGTGGCACCCGGATCGCGACACCCGTCGAACCCTGCGGTTCGCCGAACCTTTGCGCCAGACCCGCAGCCTCCGGTCGCGCGCCGCTCCGCGCTGGCGCGGGCCATGCTGTTTCTTCTCTTTTCAAATACTCGAATTCAGACGGTGGCCGTCCGGACCGGCGCCGGGTCGGCGCGCAGCGGTCTCAGGCAATGATGTCCGGCAACAGCCGGTCTTCGATCAGGGCGATCTTGTCCTTGAGATACAGTTTTTTCTTTTTCAGACGCTGCAATGTCAGCTGATCTGCCGTGCCCCGGTCCTGCAGGGCGCGGATGGCATCGTCCAGGTCCTGGTGCTCGCGGCGGAACACCTCAAGCTCGACCCGGAGGACATCGTCGGTTTTCATCGAGATTTCGCCGGGTGCGTTCATGGCAGATCTGTATCCCTTGACTGTCAGAGGCCCAGAATAGCGATTCGTGCTGCACACGCAAAGCCCTTGCGTTGCCGCGGCCCAGTTCCCATATTTGACGGGCAGGGTTGCCATAACGGGACCTTCGCAGACTGTCGCTTGTGCAAGAGGACGTGTCGATGAGCAAACTGACACTGGGGTCACATCCCCATATGCTGGGGTTCGAGCAGCTGGAGCGTCTTCTTGAACGCACGGCCAAGACCGGCAACGAAGGCTATCCGCCTTTCAACATCGAACAGACGGCAACCGATGCCTACCGCATCACACTCGCTGTCGCCGGCTTTTCCGAGGCTGACCTGTCGATCACGGTCGAGGACCGGCAGTTGGTGATCCGCGGACGCAGCCGCGACGAAATCGCCGAACGTGTGTTTCTGCATCGCGGCATCGCGGCGCGACAGTTCCAGCGCTCGTTCGTGCTTGCTGACGGCGTCGAGGTCGGAGAGGCGGTTATCGAGAATGGCTTGCTGCATGTCGATCTCACCCTATCTCGTCCCGAGACGGTGGTGCAGACGATACAGATCAGAAAGGGGTAAGGCGATGAATACGAGTTATAATTTCGACGGCCTGAACGAAGAGCGTCTGGTCTATGTGCGGCCCGTACTGATCTCTGACCTGCCCGCAGAGGTGCAGGAGCAGGTCGAGGACGATGCGCTTGAAATCCTCTATGCCGTGCATCGCGCCGACGGTGAGCGGCTGGCGCTGGTGGCCAATCGTGGCCTGGCGTTTTCGCTGGCGATCCAGAATGATCTGGCCCCCGTCACCGTGCACTGACGCCGGCTTTGATTACGGATTCCAGGGCCCCCGGTTCCGCCGGGGGCCTTTTGCATGCCGCAGAGCGGCGCCGTGGTCCGGCCACAGGGTCGTGATCCGGTGTGACCGGTGATCGGCCGGTCCCGTGTTATTCTGCCGCGGGCGATCAAGGCATGACTCCTTGGTCATCAACGGGGAGATTTATCATGAAGAAAGGTATCTGTGCGACACTTGCGGCCGCAATGCTGGCGGCGGGTCCGGGGCTGGCGCAGGACGCGGTCTTTGGTTCGGAGCCGGACGTGGCTTATGCGGCCCTGCTCTGGAACGCGATGCAGGACAGGGGGCTGGTCGGGGACGGGGCGATCATGGCCTTTCCCTATGCGGGCACCGACCCGCACGGCATGATGCTCGAGACATTCTACCTGACCGCTGAAATCGAGGATCATCTGGGGGCGCTTGTGGTCAAGCGCAACTACGGTCCGGCAGGAGTCACGGTGGACGAGGTCCTTGGCGATCCGGCGGGGCACCTGGGCGCGGTCACGGTGATGTTCCAGCGCGAACCGGGCTATGACGATGATACCGGCAACTGGTTTTATGCAAAGTATCTGCCGGACGGGACTCTGGACCGCAGCCCCAACGACATGGCGCTGGCCGGACTGGTCGGCAAGGGCGCGGATGCGGGCTGTATTGCCTGCCATCAGGGGGCGGGGCCGGATTACCTGTTCACCACCGATGCCAAACTGCCCGGGATGCAGTAGCGACGGCCAGACAGCTGCCCTGGCAACGGCCCTGATGCGGGGCCGTTGCCAACGGTGTTATCGGCTTGGAAACCGGCCCCGGTGACCTTGGTGCCGACCCTGCGTCGGCCTGCCGCCCGGACGCTCTGCGTGCCGGTCAGTTCAGCGCGTCGACCGGTGCGCCGTACCCCAGTGGCAGGGTTTCATCCTTGCCCGCGTCCAGATCCTGCTCGGCCAGCCAGCGTTCGGCTTCCAGTGCGGCCATGCACCCCATGCCAGCCGAAGTCACGGCCTGGCGGTATTTGTGGTCGGTGAGGTCACCGGCGGCAAAGATGCCCGGAACCGACGTCGCGGTGCTGTCCGGTTTGGTCACGACATAGCCACCCATGTGGGTTTCGAGCCTGTCCTTGACCAGTTCGTTTGCCGGTGCGTGGCCAATGGCGACAAACACCCCCTTGGCGGCAATCTCGGTGATCTCGCCGGTCTTCACGTTGCGGGCGCGCACGCCTTCCACGCCCAGGGGCGATTCCGTGCCGACCACCTCGGCCAATTCGTGGAACCACAGGGTTTCGATCTTGGGATTCTTCAACAGCCGGTTCTGCAGGATCTTTTCGGCGCGCAGTTCGTCCCGGCGGTGGATCAGCGTGACTTTGGACGCAAAGTTGGTGAGGAACAATGCCTCTTCCACCGCGGTGTTGCCGCCGCCGATCACCACGATTTCCTGACCGCGGTAGAAAAAGCCGTCACAGGTCGCGCAGGCCGAGACGCCAAAGCCCTTGAACTTTTCTTCCGACGGCAGGCCCAGCCATTTCGCCCGGGCGCCGGTGGCAAGGATCACCGCGTCCGCGGTGTAGACCGTGCCGCTGTCGGATTGCGCCACAAAGGGGCGGCTGTCCATGTCGAGCGAGGTGATGATGTCACCGATGATTTCGGTCCCCATGGCGCGGGCGTGGGACTCCATCCGAATCATCAGGTCCGGGCCCTGCACTTCGGTGTCGCCCGGCCAGTTCTCGACTTCGGTGGTGGTGGTCAGCTGTCCGCCCGGCTCGATCCCCTGCACCAGAATGGGCGAGAGCATGGCACGGCTGGCATAGACACCTGCAGTATAGCCGGCCGGGCCCGATCCGATGATCAGAACCTTGGTATGGCGTGTATCGGACATCAATTGGCCCCTTCGCGAATGGTTGCGTATCCTGTTCAGTCTTTGCATATACGCGCAGGGCGGAGTGGGCGCAAACCCGGGACACGACCCCGTGAGTATCCGGGACCGGATGCTTTCGGCGGTTAAGAACCTTGCGCAATTGTGAAATATAATTGCGCGGGCCCGGGGTTGTGTGATAACAAACGAAAAAAGGCAAGGGGTATGGGCATGCCGGCACACAGGCTTGATCCGATTGACCGCAAGATTCTGTCCGAACTGCAGGCCGACGGCCGCATGACCAACGTGGAGCTCGCCAAGAGAGTGGGCATATCCGCGCCGCCCTGTCTGCGCCGGGTGCGGACCCTCGAAGAGCAGGGATTCATCCGTGGCTATCATGCCGATGTCGACCCCCGCGAGCTGGGGTTCGAAGTGCAGGTTTTTGCGATGGTGGGCCTGCAAAGTCAGGCCGAAAGCGATCTTTCCGCGTTCGAGAACCGGTGCCGGGCCTGGCCGCTGGTGCGCGAATGCCACATGCTGAACGGCGAGGTGGATTTCATCCTGAAGTGTGTCGCCCCGGATCTGAGCACATTCCAGTCATTTCTGACCGGCCAGCTGCTGACCGCGCCGAATGTCGGCAGCGTCAAGACGTCTCTGGTGATCCGCGGCGCCAAGGATGAGCCCGGAGTGCCGTTCGACGTTCTGGAGGAACGGCTGAGCCGGACCGCGTGACCGCCTGAGCGTCGCGTCAAGCAGCGTCAAGTTGCCGGGCAGGGCGGTCCCGGGCGAACCGGAACCCGACGGTCCGGGGGATCGACTGCCCGAATCATTGCGACGGATTCCCTGCCACCGGTGGCCCTAGCGCAGAGTCAGGCTGTCGATCACGTCGCGGGTGGTGCGTGGCATTGCCAGATCGCCAAAATCCTCGACAGTTTCGATGTTCGGGAACAGCGACTGGAACAGCTGCCGCGTGTTGAAGCCCATTTTCGCGCCGATGCCTTTGCCGGGGTGATAGCTCTCCATTTCGACGCTGCCGACGCGCATCGTGCTGTGGCGGGGCAGCATGAGATGGTACATCTGCACCGCGCCTCCGGGGCTCACATCAAAGATCCGGTCGCCGTCGGCGTAGTCGCGCACCGGGGCCAGTACCGCCTCGAGCCCGATCAGCGTCTTGAACTTTTCGCGCCGCACAACCATGCGCGCGGCCGGACCCACCAGCAGATCGCTTTGCGGGCAGGCCATGCCAAAGGCGTCGCCGGTGACGCGGGTCAGGCTGGTCAGGCTGGTCGCATCGTCAACGGTACCGGGGACATAGGTTGTGGACCCGATCCACATCACCGGCTGCGGTCCCAGCGGGGTCTCGACGTAGTCTCCGGGCAGCAGATCCTCGATCGCGACCGGGCCGCGCACGGTCTGGATCAGGGTGCCGCGGGCAAACGCGCAGGTGGCATCCTCGAACAGCGGAATGGCTGGCGCGACGTGGGTCGCCATGGTGACGGTGAGATCGGGCAGCAACGCGGCGGCCTCGTATTTGCGCATGAGAGAAAGATTGCGCCGAGGCCGCACGTCAGTGCGAGCAAACCGGTCCTTCTGGACCGGAAGAGAAACGGATTCGCGTACGCTCAGGGCGTCGTGCTGGAGGCTGGCCATGTGATCCACCTTAGGGTTGGTCACATCCGTGTTGGCCCCCACCAACAACGACAGAAGGACTGTTGCGTCTTCGTTGGACACGTTTTGGACGCAATGAGACGGGTCTGTCAAAATTCGAAACGGACTGGAGACCGTCTGGTCACCAATCCGTTCAGCGGCGTGAGATTGTTGTCGCTTCGGCGACCGGACTGCCACAATTGGCCGAATCACGGTGATCCAATAACCAGGGCGGTCCGGTGGCCGGAGGGGGTCAGGCGCGATTGCGCCGCAACTGGGGTCGGGGGGCGGCCCGGCGACGGGCACACATGGCGGCGCGCGGCGCGCCGCGTTCCCACGGTAAAGCGGTGTTGCCGAGTGTGGTGCTGGTCCGGATGACGGATGCGATAAAGCGGCGTTTCAACGGCATGGCGGTGTTCCTCATTCTCGTGCTCTGACTCTGGCAGCGCGTCCGGAGTGCGGGGCCGCCTTGAGGTCAGGATCACGCAGGAATGGGGCAGGTTTGGGACAATTCCGGGTTATTCCTCGGATTTCACATGGACCGAGAACAATCGGGGCAAGACCCGTGGCACGCCCGCCATCTTCTGTGACCAACACGTCATGCGCAACACTCCGCCCCGGACGGCGGGATTGTCGCGCGGACCTGCGGCCGACAACCGGCGTTCAGAGCCGGATGACAGAGATCAGGCGGCCGTAGTCGGCTTGCTGGTCATGCGTGGTGCGGCGGTAAGAGTAGAACCGGTCCGGGTCGGAATAGGTGCAATGCCGCGTCCATTCCGCCGCGACCCCGGCAAGGCGCAGCCGGTGCAACCCGAAACCGGGCAGATCGAAATGCAGCCGGTCTCCGGTGCCATTGGCAAAGAACCGGGCGTTCTGCGGATCTTCGGACAGGAATGTGTCGAAGAATTCGGGCCCGACTTCATAGGCGCGCTGGCTGATGGACGGGCCGATCACCGCCGCGATCCGGTCACGCTCGGCGCCCAGAGACTCCATCGCGTCGATGGTCCTCTCGAGCACCCCGTCCAGCGCCCCGCGCCAGCCCGCATGAGCAGCACCGATGACGCCGTTATGCGCATCCGCGAACAGCACGGGCTGGCAGTCGGCGGTCAGCACCCCCAGCGCGATGCCGGTGGTTCTGGTCACCATGGCGTCGGCCCGGGGTCTGTCCTCGCTCGGTTGGCTGATCTCGACAACATCCGCCGAATGGACCTGGTGCACGCCGACCAGATGGCTGGTCGCCACATCCATCGCTTCGGCGACGCGGGTGCGGTTGATGGCCACGATTTCGGTCTGGTCTGACGACCCGGTGCCGCAGTTCAGCCCGGCAAAGACGCCGGACGACGCGCCGCCTCTGCGGGTGAAAAAGCCGTGGCGCAGCGGGGCCAGACTGTCTGCGGTGATGATTTCAAGTGTCATTCAAAAATCCGGGGGGTGTCGGTGCACTGTGGGGGAAGAGGCCAAGCATCTTGAACAACGTCCCCATTTCATCGGGGTGGGTCAACCGGCGATGTGCCGCGACATGGCTGTTGAGCGCCTCTCCACCCAACTTTGTGGCCAGAGCCTGCGCCCGCGCCGTGATTCCCAGCCGTTCCAGCAGTTCGCCCTGAGGCGCCATCCGGGTGTGCGCGCAGGGGGCGGCACGGGCCAGTGCCTCGAAATCCACGTGGGCGGTCAGGTCGGCGAGACCGGGGGCCGCAAGTGGGTCGGCGGTGGCGTGCCCCTGCACCGCCTGAAACGTGTCCCCGAGACTGCGCCAATCGCCGTAATCCGCAACAAGCGCCAGTCCGCCGTGTGACGCGATGCGGGCGCCGAGGGCCGCCGCAATCGTTGCGGCCGGGGCGCAGGTTTCGACCAGATCGCCATCCCGGGTGTCGGCCAGTCGATGCGCGAGCGCTGAATCCGGCAGGGCGTCGGTCTGGCCAAAGGCCAGTGCGCCGTCCCGCAGGCCGACGACCCGTTCGCGCCAGCCCCGACCGTCGCGCAGAAACTGGCGCACCGGCAGGGCATCGAAAAACTCGTTGGCAACCAGAAATAGCGGTGCGTCTTCCGGCAGAGCTTCGACACTGTCGTGCCAGACGGGATCAAACGCGCCCAGAGCCGCGGCCTGCCGGGCGCGCAGGACGGGGGACACCTCGACCAGATGCAGCCGCGCGGCGCTGTGAAATCCGGGAACCCCTGCGGTGGCGCGCAGGATATCGGCCATCAGCGTGCCACGACCCGGACCCAGTTCCGCCAGTGTGATCAGGCCGGGCGCGCCCTGATCCAGCCAGGACTGCGCCAGCGCCAGGCCGATCATCTCGCCGAACATCTGGCTGATTTCCGGGGCGGTGGTAAAATCCCCGGCCGCGCCAAGCGGCTCGCGGGTGGTGTAATAGCCGTGCTCCGGGTGCAGCAGGCAGGCGGTCATGTACTGAGCGATGGTCAGCGGCCCCTGCGCGGCGATCTGCGCCACAAGGATGTCGCGCAGGGCTGTCACCGGGCGCGCCGCGCCCGTATGATCAGCACCACACCCAGCAGGATCATCGGCAGCGACAGGATCTGCCCCATCGTCAGGCCTTGGCCGCCCAGTTGCCATGCCAGTCCCAGCGGATTGCCGGGGGTCACGAACTGCGCATCCGGCTGGCGCACAAATTCGACGCTGAATCGTGCAAGGCCATAGCCCAGCCCGAAAACGCCGGTGAGCAGGCCCGGGCGTCGCAACGCCTCGCTGCGGAACGCCAGCCACAGCAACACCGCGCCCAGCAACAGCCCTTCCAGCGCCGCCTCGTACAACTGCGAGGGGTGGCGGGCACAGAGTTGCCCGACGGCCTGGCCGCAGGCCTGTGCGGCATCGCCGGGAAAGATCACGCCCCAGGGCAGCGTGGTCGGTCGGCCCCAGAGTTCGGCATTCACAAAATTCGCCATCCGACCCAGCAACAGCCCCGGTGGCGTCGCCAGCGCCATCAGGTCGGCCGTGGACAGCAGCGGCAGAGCGTTGCGCAGGCAATAGACCAGTGCTGCCAGAGTGACCCCGATCATGCCGCCGTGGAACGACATGCCGCCCTGCCAGATTTTCAGGATCTGCAACGGATTGCTGAGGTAATAGCCGGGCTCGTAGAACAGCGCGAATCCGAGGCGGCCGCCCAGAATCACCCCGAGGATGATCCAGGTCAGAAAATCCTCGACCCGTGCCGGAGCCATTGGTGGCGTGGACTCAGGCCAGAGCGTGCTGCGCCTGACAGCGACAACCGCCAGCCGCCAGGCAATCAGAATACCTGCAATATAGGCCAGCGCATACCAGCGCAGGGCAAAGTCCATCCCGAACAGCGAGATCGAAAACAGTTCGGGCGATAGGGGCGGGAAGGGGATACCGGTGCTCATTTGCAGCTAATTGCCTCTGGCGGTGCTGGGAAGTCAACCAGCTGGCGGACTTGTGACCAGTGTGACACAGGCCCATATAGACAACAGATGTAACGGCGGAGAGTCCCATGCAGACACGCAACAAGGTTTTTGACGATATCTCGCAACTGATGACCAACGCCATGGGCGTGGCGCAGGGCGCGCGGGAAGAGGCGCAGACAGCGATGAAATCGATGCTGGACCGGTGGTTGGCAGACCGTGATTTTGTCACCCGCGAGGAATTCGACGCCGTCCGCGCAATGGCGCAGAAGGCACGCGAAGAGAACATGGCCCTGAAGGCCCGTCTCGACGCGATGGACGCTAACAAATAACGATCGCACGGTCCGCGGGAGGTGATCCTTCCGCGGACCGATCTTTTCCCGCCAGAACAACCGCACCAGTTGAAACTTGCGCGCGAAGGCGTCGGGACCGTGCTTCCGACGTATGCAATCGGCTGCACGGGTCCCGGCGGCTGGTGTTCCGCCGGTCGTCCTCGGTATCGGCCGGGCAGGGTGGGCGGCTCCGACCCGTGACGTCGTGTCATTCCGGTATGTCCTGCGACACTTCTCTTGATCCCCCGGCGGGATTCCGCTAGCAGGTGAACCGTTCGGTTCAGTTGGCTGCGGCCTCCTGCGTCACCTCAAAAGGGAGTGCTGCCATGCGAAAGACCTCAACCGCAGGCCGCAGTCTCTGTCTTGCCATCCTTCTGGGCGCGGCGCAGACCCCGGCATGGGGCGAAGCGCCGCTGGCCGTGACGGTGATCCGGGCGGAAAGCGCAGGCACAGTCCGGGTGCTGTCCCTGACCGGAGAGTTGATGGCGCCGGAAACGCTCAGCGCGTCCTTTCCGACCGGTGGCCGCATTGCCGAAATGATGGTGGATGACGGTGACCGGGTGGCTGCGGGTGACACGCTGGCCCGGATCGACCGGGTTCAGCAGGAACAGGCGCTGCGCAGCGCCGAGGCGCAGCTCGCGGCCACCAGCGCCGAGTTTGCCACCGCCCGTGACGACGACACCCGGCAGGCCGAACTGTTCCAGCGCGGCGCGACCACGCGCGCGGCGCGGGATGCCGCCGCCGACCGCCTTGCCGCTGCCGTGGCGCGGCGGGCCCAGGCCGAGGCCGCGCTGGAACAGGCGCGCGACGCGCTGGCCGACACTGTCCTGCTGGCGCCGCAGAATGCCACCGTGATCCGGCGGCTGGCCGAACCGGGGCAGGTGGTTGGCGCGGCGCAGCCGGTCTTCGAACTGGCGCAGGGGCAGGGTTATGAGGCTGTGTTCGACGTGCCGGAATCCGTGCTCACCGACGAGGCCGCCCCGAATCCGGTGATCACGCTTTCTCCCGTGGATCGCCCCGAAATCACGGTGACCGGGCAGGTCTCGGAAATCTCGCCGATAGTGGATCCGGCCAGCGGCACGGTTGCGGTCAAGGTGGCGCTGGACGCGGATCTGCCCGGGCTGAGCTATGGCGACGCAGTGCGGGGCCGCACCGGTCTCGGCGAAGGCGAACATATCTCGCTGCCGTGGTCGGCGATTTCGGCGACCAAGGATGGACCGGCCGTCTGGGTGGTCGATCCCGATACCAGCACTGTCAGCCTGCGTCAGATCTCGATCCGGCGTTACACCAGCGGTGAAATCCTGCTGAATGACGGGGTGGCCTCGGGCGAGACCGTGGTGCGGCAGGGCACGCAGCTGCTGTATCCCGGGCGGGTTGTCCGCATCGTGGAGGAAACGAAATGAACCCTGTGGCGATTGCGATGACGCTGGTGCTGGCCGCACTGACTCCGGCCTTTGCCGATGAACCCGGCGACACGGTCGCGGCAGGCCAGCGGCCCCGCCCGGTGGTGTCAGAGCGCGTCGCGCCGCAGTCCGGGCTGGCCTCGAGCTGGGTGGGCAGCGTTGCCGCCTCCTCCGACCTTGATCTGGGGTTCCTGCGGCTGGGGACGCTGGCGGAACGGACCGTGGACACCGGTGACATTGTCAGGAAAGGCGACGTGCTGGCGCGGCTGGATGCATCCGACCTCGAGGCCGAATTGCGATCGGCCGAAGCGGGCGTCACCATTGCCAAAGCCGGTCTTCAGACGGCACAGGATGCCTTTGAACGCGCCGAGCAACTGGCCAGCCGTGGCGTTGGCAGTGAGATGGCCATGCAGTCCGCCCGCAACGACCTGGCTGCGGCAGAAGCGGCGATGGAGCAGGCCCGCGCCGCCGAGGCCCGCGCCCGCGACGCCCGCGACCATGCCGATCTCAGCGCGCCGATGGCGGGGGTGATCACGTCTGTCAGCGCCGAACCCGGTGCCATCCTGTCGGCGGGCGAAGCGGTGATGCGCCTGTCGTCAACCGACAAGCTGGAAGTGATCATTGCCCTCAGCGAAGAGGACGCGGCGGGGATGGTGGCCGAGGCGGTGTTCGACGTGCGACTGCTGTCCAATCCCGAGGTCACGACGCAGGCGACCCTGACCCGCATCGACCCGCTGTCGGCCCGCGCGACCCGGACCCGGGCGGCGCATCTGACGCTGGCGAGCGACGCCAACGCGGGGTTCCGGCTGGGCGCGCTGGTCAATGTGACGCTGCAATCAGGGCGCGGCGCGCTCACCACTCTGCCGGTCACCGCGCTGATCGACGGGGCCGAACCGCCTGCCGTCTGGCGGGTCGACGGCGACAGCCGTCAGGTCAGCCGCGTGACAGTCGTGACCGGGCCGCGGGCCGGCGGGCGTGTGGTGATTCTGCAGGGGGTCGCGGACGGCGACGAAATTGTCATTCGCGGCGTGAATTCCATTGAGGACGGCCAGACCGTCGGACCGCGCATCGCCGCGCGGCAGCTGCCGGGGGCCAACCAATGAACCGATTCAACCTGTCCGACTGGGCGCTCAAGCACCGGTCGTTCGTCTGGTTCCTGATGATCGTCAGCCTGCTGGCCGGGGCGCTGTCCTATGTCAGCATCGGCCGCGAGGAAGACCCGAACTTTGCGATCAAGACGATGATCATTTCGGCCAGCCTGCCCGGTGCGTCGGTCGAAGAGACGCTGCACCAGGTCACCGACCGGATCGAGAAGAAGCTCGAGGATCTGGACGAACTGAACAAGACCCGGTCGATCACCCGCCCCGGCGTCTCGATTGTCTATGTCGATCTGCTGGATACCACCAAGGCCGGGGATCTGCCGCGTCTGTGGCAACTGATCCGCAACATGATGGCCGACATCCGCGGCGATTTTCCCGCGGAATTTGCCGGCTTCCAGTTCAACGACAATTTCGGAGATGTCTACGGCAACATCTATGCCTTCACTTCCGACGGCTACTCTCCGCGCGAGGTGCGCGATTATGTCGAACAGGCGCGCCGCGCCGTGCAGGGGCTGGACGATGCCGGCAAGGTCGAGATTTTCGGCACCCGCGATCAGGTGGTCTACCTTGAATACTCGACCGACCGGCTGGCGGCGCTGGGCGTCAGCCAGGCCGATGTGAGCGCGACCCTTGCTGCACAGAACGCCATCCTGCCGTCGGGCGAGATCGACGCCGGGCCGGAAAGGGTGCTGGTGCGCATCGGCGGTGGCTTTGACACAGTGCAAAGCCTGTCAGATGTGAACCTGCGGGTCGGCGACGAATTCTTCCGCCTCACCGACGTCGCCACCGTGACCCTGGGCTACGAGGATCCGCCGGCCGAACTGTTCCGCTATAACGGGCGCGAGGCGGTCGGTCTGTCCATCGGGATGCGTTCTGGAGCCAACATCGTGACGTTCGGCGAACATCTGTCGGGGGTCATGCAGCAGGTCGAACAGGCCTTGCCGCTGGGGATCGGCGTGCATCATGTCGCGGATCAGCCCGAAGTGGTGGACGAGGCCGTCGGCCACTTTGTCCAGGCGCTGATCGAAGCGGTGCTGATCGTTCTGGCCGTGAGCTTTGTCAGTCTTGGCGTGCGCGCCGGGCTGGTCGTGACCCTGACCATTCCGCTGGTGCTGGCGATCACCTTTGTGGTGATGAACTATGCAGGCTTCACCCTGCAACGGATTTCGCTCGGCGCGCTGATCATCGCCCTGGGTCTTCTGGTCGACGACGCAATGATCGCCATCGAGACGATGATCTCGCGTCTGGAGATGGGGGAATCGCTGCCCAAGGCGGCCTCGTTTGCCTGGACCTCCATCGCGTTTCCGATGTTGTCGGGCACTTTGGTCACCGTGGCCGGCTTCATTCCCATCGGGCTGAACAACTCGGCTGCGGGCGAATTCACCTTTTCGCTGTTTGTGGTGATTGCCGTTGCGCTGATCGTGTCCTGGGTGGTGGCGGTGCTGTTCGCCCCCTTGATCGGGGTGACGCTGCTCAAGGAAAACATCGCCCATGCCCATGCCGAGCCGGGGCGCATCCGGCGGATGTTCCACGCCGTGCTGCGGGGCGCGATGCGGTTCCGCTGGCTGACCATCGCGGCAACGCTGGTGGTGTTCGGCGCGTCGGTCTGGGCGATGCAGTTTGTCGAGAACCAGTTTTTCCCGTCGTCGGACCGCCCGGAAATCGTGGTGGATCTGACCCTGCAGCAGAATGTGTCGATCGCGGAAACCCGCGCCACGATGGACCGTTTCGAACAGGCGCTGACGGATGATGAGGATGTGAAGTTCTGGACCTCCTACGTCGGTCGGGGGGCGCCGCGGTTCCTGCTGTCGTTCGATGTGCCGACGCCGGGACCGAACACCGGCCAGATCGTGATCCAGACAACCGGAATCGAAGGCCGCAACCGGCTGCGGCAAAAGTTGACGACCTTTGCCGCAGAATCGTTTCCGGGTGTAGATATCTTCGTCAAGCTGCTGGAAATCGGACCGCCCGTGGGCCGGCCGGTGCAATACCGCGTCACCGGGCCGGATCTGGACGTGTTGCGCGATACCGCCCGGAACATGGCCGCACTGGTGGCAACCGACGCCCGAACCGACAACATCGTGCTGGACTGGAACGAACCGTCGCGGGTTGTACGGGTCGACATCGTGCAGGATCGGGTGCGGTTGCTGGGGCTGACCTCGCGTGACATCGCGTCGGCGCTGAACGGCATTTATGACGGGACCTCGGTGACGGAACTGCGCGACGGCACCTATCTGATAGACCTGATCGCGCGCGGTTCTCGGGACATGCGGTCCTCGATCGAAGGGCTGACCAACCTGCAACTGGGCGGACCCGGTGGCGTGCCGGTGCCGCTCTCGTCGATCGCGGTGTTTGGCTACGACACCGAACAGCCGGTGATCCGCCAGGAAAACCGCCGCCCGACAATCACCATCAAGGCGGCGATAACCACCGCCGACCAGCCTGCCACCATCGTCAATGCGCTGGCGGCCCAGGTGGCCGAATTCAACGCCCAATTGCCCCTCGGCTACAGCGTCGAGGTCGGCGGAACGGTCGAATCCAGTGCGGATTCCCAGGCGCCGATTGCCGCCGTGGTGCCGCTGATGATGCTGATCATGGCGTTTCTGGTGATGGCGCAGATGCAGAGCTTCCGCCGGGCGCTGGTGGTGTTTGCAGCGGCGCCGCTGGGGCTGATCGGAGTGGTGGCGGCGCTGTTGCCCTCGGGCGCGCCGCTGGGGTTTGTGGCCATTCTGGGGGTGCTGGCGCTGATCGGCATCCTGATCCGCAATTCGATCATTCTGGTCCACGAAATCGAAGTGCAGATCTCGGTTCACGGCCTGTCGGCCTGGGACGCGGTGTTCACCGCCTCGGACAGCCGGGCCCGGCCGATCCTGCTGACGGCGGCCGCGGCAAGCCTTGCGCTGATTCCGATCTCGCGACAGATCTTCTGGGGGCCGATGGCGTATGCGATGATGGGCGGGATCATTGCCGGCACGGTGGTGACGCTGGTGTTTGTGCCCGCACTGTACCTGGCGGTCTACCGGGTGAGGCGGCCTGTGTCCTGAACACGCCCCGACGTGTCGCGGCCGCCGGATCATACCAACCCGTTCTCGGGCGGGGTCCGTCGGCACAGGGGGGCTGTGCCGACGGAATTTGCCTCAGGCGTCCTGCTTGGCCAGCGTGCCGACGGTGACGTCCAGCGTCTTTTCCGCACCCTTGTGCAGGATCGTGACCGGCGCGGTGGCTTCGGGGTCTGTCGCGGCCACGGCGCGGGTCAGGTCGCGCACTTCGGTGATCTCGGCACCGTTGAAGCTCAGGATGATGTCACCCTTGACCAGACCGGCCCTGGCGGCCGGGCTGTCCGGACTCACCATTTCGATCACGGCACCTTTCGGACGATCATAACCCAGCACCTGCGCGATTTCCTCGGGCATCGGTTTGATCTGCACACCCAGCCAGCCCCGGGTGATGCTGCCGTCGTCCGACAGATCCGCGACGATGGTCTGGATCAGATCCGATGGCACGGCAAAGCCGATGCCGACAGACCCGCCGTCAGGTGAAAAGATCGCCGTGTTCATGCCGATCACGGCACCTTCGTTGTTGAACAGCGGCCCGCCCGAGTTGCCCCGGTTGATCGCAGCATCGGTCTGGATGAAATCGTCATACGGACCCGAGTTGATGTCGCGCGAAGTTGCCGAGACGATGCCCGCGGTCACGGTGCCGCCGAGACCGAAGGGGTTGCCGACGGCGACAACTTCGTCGCCCGGGCGCATCGAGCTTGAATCGCCGAAGGTGATGAACGGCAGTTTCTCGTCCGACGTCACCTGGATCAGTGCCACATCGGTCAAGGGGTCGCTGCCCAGGACCTTGGCCATCAGGGTGCGGCCATCGGCGAGGGTCACTTTCACCGTATCGGCGCCGTCAACCACATGGTTGTTGGTGACGATCTTGCCGTCTTCGGAAATGATAAAGCCGGATCCCAGACCCTGACGCGGCATCTGTTCGCTGCCCTGGGGCATCATCTTTTCGAACTGGCGGCGCAGCTCTTCCGGCATGCCTTCGGGAAACTGGGGCCGGGCATCCGCGGGGCCTGCCTTGGCCGTGACTTCGATAAAGACCACTGCAGGCGAGACGGCTTCGACCAGATCTCCGTAACCGCCGGCCGGAACGGCCAGCGCCGGAGTTGCGACCGTCATGGAGACGCCCGAGGCGGCGAGGGCGGCAACCAGGGCGGCGGAGCCTGCAAGGCGGCGGTGAAGGGGAGTGGATGTCATCGTTGAACGCTCCGTTGCTGTTGAATGCGATGAGCCCAATATGACGCGCGCACCTCACAGCCGGGTGCGACCGGCTATACAAATAGTTTAACATCGCCGCAGCCCTTGCCCTGTGCCGCCCAAGCGATGACTTTAAGGCCACGGCGCGCATGGCCGGAAACCGGATGAGGACGTGATGAAACTGCTTGTCGTCGAGGATGACGCCACCACCGGGGCCTATATCGCCCGGGGGCTGCGCGAAGAGGGCCAGAGCGTCGATCTGGTGACCAGCGGCAAGGAGGCACTGATCCAGGCGACGGGCGGCAGCTATGACGTGTTGATCGTGGACCGGATGCTGCCCGGGATTGATGGCATGACGCTGGTCAAGACCCTGCGCGGCGCGGGCAACAGCACCCCGGTCCTGTTCCTGACATCGCTGGGCAGTGTCGAGGACCGGATCAGCGGCCTGAACGCGGGCGGCGACGACTATCTCGTCAAGCCTTTCGCCTTTGGCGAGCTGTCGGCCCGGGTCGCCGCACTGGCGCGGCGGCCGCAGACGCTGGAACAGGAAACGGTGCTGCGCGCCGGTCCGCTGGAAATGGATCTGATCGCGCGCAAGGTCACGCGCGAAGGGCGCGACATCGACCTGCTGCCGCGCGAATTTGCCATTCTGGAACACCTGATGCGCCGCAAGGGCAGGGTGCAGACCCGCACCATGCTGCTGGAATCGGTCTGGGACATCTCGTTTGACCCGATGACGAATGTGGTGGAAACCCACATCAGCCGGTTGCGCGCCAAGGTCGACAAGCCGTTCGACACCGAGCTGATCAAGACGGTGCGCGGCGCCGGCTACCGGATCGAGGCGTGACCCTGTCCCGCACGTCGATGCTGCGCTCGATGCCGCTGCGGCTGGCCGGCGGGCTGGTGCTGCTTTTTTCGGTGATCTCGCTGGTCAGTCTGGCCGCGAGTTATGTCTATACCCAGCGGTCGTTCGAAATGACCATGCGCGCCGATCTCACCCAGGACATGGCCGGGTTCCGCGCCGCCCCCTCTGCGGCTGCGCTTGCCGTGCTGGTCGAGGCCGAGGCGCGCAGCACCGACCCCGAGCGGGTGGTGCTGAGCTATTTTGCCCCCAACGGGCGGCATTACGGCAATGCGGTGGTGGCGCGCGACGCGGACGGCTACCGCATCGTGTCGGATCTGCCGGGGCAGCCCGAGATCACCGGGCGCTATCTGGCCCTGACGTCGTCGCTGCGGGGCGGACAGCTGACCGTGGCGCGAAGCCGCGCGCAGATCGACGCCCTGCGGGGGGTCTTTCTGAACATCCTCGGCCTGAGCCTGCTGCCGACCATCCTCATCGCGCTGTCGGGGGGATTGATCCTGGCCCGGCGCGGGGCGCGGCATGTGGCGGTGGTCGGCGGCACCCTGGACCGGCTGACCTCGGGGGATCTTGGCGCGCGGGTGGGTGACGCCCGCGGCTGGTCCGACGACCTGGCGCGCATCGGCGCAAAGGTCGATCAGATGGCCCGCAGCCAGGAAGACACGGTGGCCAGCCTGCGGCAGGTGTCGGCAGACATCGCCCATGACCTCAAGACTCCGATCCAGCGGGTCGCGGTGCATCTGGACGAGTTGTCGCAAAGCGCGGATCTGCCCGCCGCCGACCGTGTGCTGGTGGACAAGGCGCTTGCCGAACTCGATGGCATCGTGTCGGTGTTTCATTCGCTTCTGCAACTGGCGCAGATCGAAAGCGGATCACCCCGGGCGCGGTTCGCCCCGGTCGACCTGGCCGCCGTGTGCCGGACGCTGTGCGACGTCTACGAACCCTCGGCGGCCGAGTGCGGCCAGACCCTGACCTGTGTTCTGCCCGAGCATCCGGTGCGTCCGGTGCACGGTGACCGCAACCTGCTGGGTCAGGTGCTGGCCAACCTGATTGAAAACGCCCTGAGGCACACCCCGCCGGGCAGCAGCATCACGGTCGCCCTGTCCCAGACCGAGACCGATGTCGAGCTGTCGGTCCGCGATACCGGCCCCGGAATCCCTGAATCCGAGCGCGAGCAGGTGCTGCGCCGCCTCTATCGGCTGGACCGCAGCCGTTCGACGCCGGGCAACGGGCTGGGTCTGAGCCTTGTTGCGGGCATCGCGCAGGTGCACGATGCGGCGCTGACACTGGAGGATGCAAACCCCGGACTGCGCGTCAGGCTCAGGTTCCCGGGTTGATCAGCGCCTGTTTCAGGGTCCGGGCCGGCGCCGTGGTCTGACGCAGGTCCAGTGCGGTGTGCAGGTCCACCAGGTGGCTGCGCATCAGGGCCTCGGCGCTGGTGCCGTCGCTTGCTGCAATCGCTTCGATCAGGGCGTGATGGGCGTGGCTTTCGCACAGGGCGGATTCGCGCCGCCAGTACAGCGCGATGATCAGGGACGAGCGGGCGATCAGCGTGGCAATGAAGCCGCCGATCGTCTCTTGACCGGCGATGCGGGCAATCTCTTTGTGAAACAGGCCCGACAGATGCAGCGCACGCCCCCTGTCGCCGCCGGCCATGGCGGCATGTTCCTCGGAAATATGTCGGCGCAGCGTGGCGATATCCGCGGCCGTCGCCCGGGTGGCGGCCATGTGGGCGGTGCGGGGCTCCAGCAGTTCGCGGGCCTCGAACACCTCGCGTGCCTCCTGCTGGCTGGGTTGGGCGACATAGGCACCGCGGTTGCGGTGGATCTCGACCAGCTGGATATGCGCCAGACGCTGCAAGGCCGCCCGCACGATGGTGCGCGAGACGCCATAGACCTCGCCGATGTCGTCCTCGCCCAGCTTGGTGCCCGGTGTCAGCCGGTGTTCGTGGATTGCCAGCGACAGCGCCTCGGCCACCCTGTCGCTGGCGGCAAGGCGGGCAAGACTGCGCAGGGGTGTGGTGTCAGGGCTGTTCATGGTCAAATCTCTGGGTTCAGGAATGCCAGAGCGCTTCGCCCACAGCAAGCAGGGGACGGCGCGCGACCTCGCGTGGAACTATTGTATACAATATTGTGTCCGAAAAGCGGGCAGAGCCTCGGCAACCTGACTGAGTTTTGAGCAATCCGCTGCATCGCTGCCCGGCAGCGGCCGTGACTGTTTGCAAGCATCGCGCCCCCGCAGGCTAGATCGTCGTCAAGCCACGGGGGTAACATGAACCAGCCGATCCAGGACCTTGAATTGGTCTCCGTCACCAAACGTTATGGCAACACGATTGCGGTCGATGCCATCAACCATCATTTCCGACCCGCCAGCTACACCTGCCTGTTGGGGCCCTCGGGCTGCGGAAAATCCTCGACCCTGCGGATGATTGCCGGTCACGAGTCGGTCAGCGACGGCGCAATCAATCTGGCCGGGCGGGACATCTCGCACCTGCCGCCGGCCAGACGCGGCACCGCGATGATGTTCCAGAGCTATGCCCTGTTCCCACACCTGAGTGTGACCGACAATGTCGCCTTTTCGCTCAAGATGAAGGGTGTGGACGTCGGAGAGCGGCGGAACAAGGCGCATGAGATGCTGGAACTGGTCGACCTGTCCGCGATGGCCCAGCGACTGCCGGATCAGCTTTCAGGCGGGCAGCAACAGCGGGTGGCGCTGGCCCGCGCGCTGATCACCCGGCCGCAGGTGCTGTTGCTGGACGAGCCGCTGTCGGCGCTGGACCCGTTTCTGCGAATCCGCATGCGGGGCGAGCTGCGCAAGCTGCAGCGCGAATTGGGCATCAGTTTCATTCATGTGACCCACGGCCAAGACGAGGCGCTGGCCCTGGCGGACGAGATCGTGGTGATGAACAACGCGGTGATCGAACAGGCCGGTCCGGCGCGGGACGTGTTCAACGCCCCAAGGACCCGGTTCGTGGCGCAGTTCATGGGCGGGCACAACGTTGTCGCCCTGCCAGAGGGACATTTTGCCATTCGCACCGATGCCGTCGGCGTCGGCGCGCCGGGCAGCGGCATCGCCGCCAGTGTCACCGGCATCGAATATCAGGGCACGCACGTTTCCGTGCTGGCCCGGATCGCAGGTGATCAGGAGGTCACGGCCCTGGTGCCCGATACCGAATTCTTTTCCAGCCCGCGCAGCCCCGGGGACCCGGTCGGCCTGGTCTGGGATGCGCGCAATCTGCACAAACTGACCGCGTGACGCGGCGCAAGTCTGACAAGGAGAGAGACTTATGACACTGAAATCGATTTCCCGCCGTGGAGTGCTCAAGGGCGGTGCGGCCTTTGCCGCCGGATCTACCCTCGGCGCGCCGATGATCTGGGCGCAGAACATCAAGGATGTGACCCTGCGCCAGTTCGGCACCGGCGTGTCCAACCTCAACGAGGTGGCGCAGAAGGTGAAGGAAGACCTGGGCTTCACGCTGGAAATGACGGCACTGGACACGGATTCGGTGACCCAGCGCGCCGCAACCCAGCCCAACAGCTTTGACATCGCGGATATCGAGTATTTTATCTGCAAGAAGGTCTGGCCGGCCGGCAACCTGCAGGCGATGGATACCAGCAAGATCAAGAATTACGACAAGATCGTCGGCATTTTCCGCGATGGCAAGCTCACCCCCGAAAGCGTCATCGCCCAGGGCACGGCGCCGCACACCGTCGGGTTCACCTCCGGCCCGGACGGCACCGACTTCGTGCAGGAAGAGTCGGGCTGGATGACGCTGATCCCGACCATCTACAACGCCGACACACTGGGCATCCGTCCCGACCTGATCGGGCGGCCGATTTCCAAGTGGGCCGAGTTGCTGAACCCCGAGTTCAAGGGAAAGGCGTCGATTCTCGACATCTCGTCGATCGGGATCATGGACATGGCGATGGTCATCGAATCGATGGGTGAACACACCTACGGCGACAAGGGCAACATGACGAAGGAAGAGATCGACATGACCCTTGGCATCTTTACCGAAGCCAAGAAGAACGGTCAGTTCCGCGCCTTCTGGAAGTCGTTCGACGAATCGGTCAACCTGATGGCGAGCGGCGAGGTGGTGATCCAGTCGATGTGGTCACCCGCCATCACCGCCGTGAAATCCAAGGGTATTCCCTGCGTCTACCAGCCGCTGGAAGAGGGCTACCGGTCCTGGGGCGGCGGCATCGGGTTGTCAGCGGCCCTGACCGGTCTGGAACGTGATGCGGCCTATGAATACATCAACTGGTACCTCGACGGCTGGGTCGGCGGATTCCTGATGCGGCAGGGGTACTATTCGGCGGTGCCGTCGACCTCGAAGGATTACATGTCCGAGAACGAATGGGGCTACTGGTTCGAGGGCAAGGAAGCCACGGACGTCATCACCTCGCCGTTCGGCGATCCGCTGGCACAGGCAGGCGAGACGCGGGACGGCGGATCCTTCGAAGAACGGATGGGCGCAGTGGCCTGCTGGAACTCGGTCATGGACGAGAACCAGTACATGGTGCGCAAGTGGAATGAATTCATCGCGGCGTGATGTGAGTTCTGCGGGCCGGGCGGTGGCGCCCGGCCGGTGTCGCCGGAGCGGGGGCCAGCCCCCACACCCCCGGCATATTTGACCCAGAGAAGATGCGGGATCTGAAGGATGCGGATACAGCGACGACATGCGGGCATACTGGCCTGGCTTCAGGCGGCGCCGATGGCGCTGGTGTTGCTGGTGTTTCTGGTGGCGCCGATCGTGATGATTGCGGTGGTCAGTTTCTGGCAGGCGACCGAATTTTCCATCATTCCGGCCTTTGAGTTCGACAACTACGAGTTTCTGTTCGGCTCATCGGTGACGTACCGGGTGTTTGTGAACACCTTCAAATACGCGCTGATCACCTGGGCCTTCACCTTTCTGATCGGCTTTGCAGTCGCCTACTTTCTGGCGTTCCATGTGCGCAGCCTGACCTGGCAGATTGCCCTGTTCCTGTTGTGCACGATCCCGTTCTGGACCTCGAACATCATCCGGATGATCAGCTGGATCCCGTTTCTGGGGCGCAACGGGATTGCCAATTCGGCGCTGATGTCCTGGGGCGTGATCGACGCGCCGCTGGACTGGCTGCTGTTTTCCGACTTTGCCGTGATCCTGGCCTTTGTGCACCTCTACACGCTGTTCATGGTGGTGCCGATCTTCAACACCATGATGCGCATCGACCGCGCGCTGATCGAGGCGGCGCGGGATGCCGGAGCAAATGGCCTGCAGATCCTGTGGAACGTGATCGTGCCGCTCTGCAAGCCGGGGATCATGATCGGGTCGATTTTTGTGATAACCTTGGTGATGGGTGATTTCATCACCGTGCGATTCATGTCCGGCAGCCAGTCGGCCAACGTCGGACGGCTGATTTCAAACGACATCGCGCTGTTGCAATATCCCTCTGCGGCGGCAACGGCCATGGTCCTGCTGGCCACTGTGCTGATCGTGATCGCGATCCTGCTGCGCTTTGTCGATATCCGGAAGGAATTGTAGGATGGAGCCGCGGCCCAGATCCTTTTACGTGCTGTCCGTGTTTTTTGCGCTGTTCCTGCTGTTCCTGTACGGACCCACGATCACCATCGGCATCCTGTCCTTTCAGGGACCGGGCGGCGGGCTGACATTTCCGATGCGGGGCACCTCGCTGTACTGGTTCCGCGACCTGTTCGAGCAACAGGCGGTGGGCGACATATGGGGCAGCTTCCGGCGGAGTTTCGCCCTGGGGCTGATGGTGATGGTGACGACCGTTGTGGTGTCGGTGATGGGCGGGCTGGCGTTTCGCAAGAAGTTCCCCGGCGCGACGGTGCTGTTCTATCTCATCATCACCTCGCTGGTGATTCCGTCGATCCTGATTTCGCTGGGTGTCGGGCTGATGTTTTCGCAGGCCGGGCTGACCGTGCACTGGGCGACATCCGGGTTCGGGGCGCAGCTGACCTGGACCTTGCCCTTTGGTCTGCTGATCATGTTCGCCGTGTTCAACCGCTTTGACAAAAGCTATGAGGAGGCGGCGCGCGATCTGGGCGCCAGCCCCTGGCAGACGCTGCGCCATGTGGTGCTGCCGATCATCGCTCCATCGCTGATCGGGGTTGCGCTGTTCGGCTTCACCCTCAGCTATGACGAATTCGCCCGCACCCTGCTGACGGCGGGCAGTTACAACACGCTGCCGCTGGAGATCTACGGCATGACCACCAACGTGACCTCGCCTGTGCTGTATGCGCTGGGCACGCTGACCACGCTGTTTTCGCTGGCGATGATCGCGGTATTCCTGGGCATCACCTGGATTGCGACCCGGCGTCGCGCCGCCCATGGTTCGGATGCGGGCAGCGGGGTGGTATGATCGTTCTCATCAATCCCAACAGCACCGTGTCGATGACCGATGCCATGGTGCGCACAGCCCGGGACGTGGCGCGCGGGATCAAGGTGGTCGGCTGGACCTCGCACGACGGGCCGTCGGCGATTCAGGGGCCGGAGGATGGCGAGGCATCGGTGCCGCCGTTGCTGGAGCTGGTGGCCAAGGCCGCCGAACTGGGCCCGCAGGCGGTGATCATCGGCTGTTTTGACGACACCGGGCTGGACGAAGCGCGTGCCATTGCCGGCTGCCCGGTGATCGGCATCGGGCAGGCGGCCTACCACATGGCGGTGCTCGCCGGAGAGCGGTTTTCCGTGGTCACGACGCTGGCGGTTTCCGTCCCGGTGCTCGAGGGCAACATCCGCCGCTACGGTCTGGCCGGGCACCTGGGGCGGGTGCGGGCCAGCGGGGTCGCGGTGCTCGATCTTGAGCGGGATCCAGAGGCTTCGGCGTTGCGGGTTCTGGACGAGGTCGCGGAGGCCGCGCGCGAGGATGGTGTGCAGAGCATCGTGCTGGGCTGTGCCGGCATGGTCGACCTGCCGGCCCGGGCCGCCGAGGTCAGCAATCTGCGCATCATCGACGGGGTGCGGTCAGCGGTGCAGATCGGCGCGCTCTTTTAACCGCCGAGGCGTCAGTCCGCGGTGTCCAGCCAGATGGTCACCGGGCCGTCATTCACCAGGCTGACGGCCATGTCGGCACCAAAGCGTCCGGTCGCCGTGGCGATGCCCTGCGCCTGAATCTGCCCGGCGAAATGTTCATACAGGTGCCTGCCCGCGTCCGGCGCTGCCGCGGTGGAAAAGCCGGGACGGTTGCCGCGCGATGTGTCCGCAGCCAGAGTGAACTGACTGATCACCAGAGCGGCACCGCCGGTGTCCAGTACCGACCTGTTCATCTTTCCCGCGTCATCGGTAAAGATGCGCAGCTTGGCGATCCTTGCGGCCAGTCGGTCGGCCGTGGCCTCGGTATCGCCCTGCATCGCGCAGACGAGGATCAGCAGTCCGGGGCCGATGTCGCCGAGAACGGCGCCATCGACGGCCACCGACGCCCGGCTGACCCGTTGCAGCAGTGCCCTCACAGTTCGTGCAGCCAGGGCGGGTTGGCGCCGGCGCGGCTGACGGTGATGGCGGCGGCCTGTGCGCCCAATGCGACCGCGGGCCGGAGGCTGTCCAGTGACGCGCTGCGCAGGCTGTCGCGCGTCAGCAGGCCATCACGGGACAGCCCGGCCAGAAGTCCGGCGTTGAAGGTGTCACCGGCGCCGACGGTGTCGACGACCGTGGCCTTGTTCGCGGGCACGCGCAGGGTTCCGGCGGCGCTGGTGGCATCCACGCCTTCGGCGCCGCGGGTCACCAGCACCAGAGCGGTGCCTCTGGAGATCAGCTCCTCCGGGGTGGTGCCGAGCCACTCCATGTCTTCGTCCGAAACCTTGATGATGTCGGCGCAGGGCAGCATGGCGTCCAGCCGCTTGCGGTAGCCCGGCTCGTCCGTGATGAAATTGGGGCGGATGTTCGGATCCATCATGATCACCCGGCGCCCCGCCTCGCGCTGGCAGAACGCGGCATAGGTGTCTGCGGCAGGTTCCGACACCAGGCTGATGCCGCCAAAGAACAGGGCGGTGACCGTCGCGGGCAGATCCGGCAGATCCGTGGGCGCCAGCATCCGCCCGGCCGTCATCTCGTCATAAAAGGCGTATTTCGCGTGGCCGTTGGTAAGGGTCACGAAGGCCAGCGTTGTGGGGCGGTCGCTGCGCGGCGACAGGGAATAGTCGACCTTGGAGGCATCCAGCGCGGCGCAGAGCTGGGCGCCGAAGAGGTCGGACGAGAGGCCGCCGAAATATCCCGATGGCGCACCCAGGCGGCCAAGCGCGATGGCGGTGTTGAACACCGCGCCGCCGGACAACGGCGCAAAGGCGGGCTCTCCTGCGCTGGTTTCGCGCGGCAGCATGTCGATCAGGGCTTCTCCGCAGCACAGGATCATGGCGATCTCCTCAAAATGTTTGCGCTAACTTGCCTTGTGGGCGTGGCGGGGGCAAGCCCCCGCAGCGCATGTGCGGGCGGTTCCCGGGGCAAAAAAGCATCTATAGGTCCGGCTCGGCGCACCAGGGCCGTCGGCAAAGTGTATCAGCATATCCCGGCGCGCTCCTATTGGTTCATTGCGACGACATAGCCGACACCGGCAGCTACAATCAGACCCACGATCACCGCGAGAGCGATCTTCCAGGTCGACCAGGGCCGTTCGCCCTGCACTCGGCCGGTCTGGCCGTTGACCACAAAGCGGTAACTCTTGCCACGGTACTTGTAGGCGGCCAGCCAGACCGGCAGCAGCACATGTTTGAAGGTGATGGCGCTGACATCGGTATCCACGCTGTGGATGCGCTGGCGGTCGCCGCCGATGTCGAACTTCACATCGCGGGCGATCTGCTGGTCCATCAGCCCGCGTGCTTCGGTAAAACCGACATCCAGATCGACGGTATAGCCCTCGGCCCGGAACCCGGCGAGGAATTCGGGGCGGTAGGGCTCCATCCGGGTCAGATCCCAGGGTTGCAGCGCATCGGTAAAGCGTTTGGGCAGCGAGGTCGACGCCAGCACCAGCACGTCGTCGAAGAACCGGGCCACGCGACCCGATGCCGGGCGCCAGCGGACCTTTTGCACCTGTTGTGTCTGCCGCTTGCCGTCGCGCATCACTGTTCGGGTCTCGTAGTAGACCGTGCCACGCTCGCCCCGGTAACTGGACTTGGTGTCCGCGTCATAGGTCCAGTAGGGGACATAGATCCCCTGCATGCGCCGACCCTTGCGGGCATAATCGGTGAGGCCGTTGGGGGCGAACCACAAACCGCCAAGCCAGTCGGTCATCGCCTGCCGCGCCCTGGGTTCATCTAGCTCGAACGGCAGCACGCCGCGCGGTTTGATGTGACGGTGCGTGCCGGTGTCGGCCACCACAGGCGTGGCGCAGAACGGACATTCGGTGGCGTGCACGTCCGGGTCGAATTCCACCTGTGCGCCGCAGTTGGGGCAGGTGGTGACGCGGGTCTCTTCAAGTTCCTGGAGCGGCAGAAGGTTGTCGAGCGCGCGCCGGAAATCCAGTTCCTTGATGCCGCCGTCCCAGGGGCCTGCGGTGCCGGTGACCTGTTCGGTATTGCCGCAATGGTCACAGATCAGCAGGCCCCGTCCGGGGTCGAATCGCATCTCCGAACCGCAGTTGTCGCAGGGAAAGCGGTGCTCCTGTGCAGGGGCTGGCGCGGGGGGCGGAATGTCGGACATGAACGTTTGAACTTCCGGCAGGAAAATCTAGCGGCAGATGAAGGCGGGACTCAGGCGCCCGGCGGCGGTGGCGGCAGGACAGTGAACAGTTGCGCCAGTTCCGTCACATCCTCGGCCCGCAACCAGCCGTCCTGGCCGGCAGTCCAGACATAGCTGTCGCGGCTGAGTTCGCCACTTGTCGCCATCCGGCCCAGTGCGGCGCGCGAGAACGGCCCTCTGGTCTGGCCGTTTTCGGCAATGTGCCAGACATGTTCGACGGGCGGGGGCGGCGGTGCGACCGGGGCCTGTGCCTGCGCCGCCGGGGCTGCCCCCCAGGGGCCCTGACTGGCCATCTGCTGTGCCATCGCCATTCCCATGCCGGCACCAAGGCCCGCGGCCATGCCCCCCCCGGCGGGGTTGTTTGCGGCAGCGGTCATCGCCTCTGCGGCCGAGTATTGCGTGAACTTGCCCAGATCCCCGGCGAGCCCCATCGAGGTGCGCTTGTCCAGCGCCTGTTCGACCGCAGGGGGCAGGGAAATGTTTTCGATATACATCTCGGGCATCGTCAGGCCATAGGCCATGATCGTGGTCGAGACTTCGCCGGCCACCAGCTTGCTCAGATCGGCGGTGTTGGCGGCCATGTCCAGCACCGGAATCCCGGACGACGCCAGAACGCGGCTGACTTCCTGCACGATGATGTTGCGGATCTGAAAGCTGATCTCGTCCATGGTGAATTCGCCGTCGGTGCCGACGATTTCGATCAGGAACCTTGCGGCATCGGTCACGCGGATCGAATAGGTGCCAAAGGCGCGCAGGCGCACCGGGCCGAATTCGGGGTCACGGGCGATGATCGGATTTTTCGTGCCCCATTTGAGATCGTTGAACCGGGTGGTGTTGACGAAATAGACCTCGGACTTGAACGGGCTCTTGAAGCCGTGGTCCCAGTGCTGCAGCGAGGTCATGATCGGCATGTTGTTGGTTTCGAGCATATAAAGCCCGGGCGTGAACACATCCGCCAGCTGCCCCTCGTGCACAAAGACCGCGGCCTGGCCCTCGCGCACCGTCAGCTTGGCACCATACTTGATTTCGTGCCCTTCGCGTTCAAAGCGCCAGACCATGGTGTCGCGGCTGTCGTCGGTCCAATGGATGACGTCGATGAACTGTCCGCTGAGAAAGTCGAAAATGCCCATGTCATGGCCTCCTGTCGGTGATTGGGGTCAGCTGGGCCCGCCAACGTTGAGGGCCGCAAGCTCCTGGATGATGGGGCGCGCTTCTTCGGCGGACATGCCGGGCTTCAGGCGCGAGTCGTAGAGCATCCGAAGTAGGATCTCGTCATGTGTGGTCAGCAGGGCAAATTCGTCGTCATCGTTGAAGATCGACGGACGCGCCTGCGGGCTGTCATTCGCCAGTCCCAGACCCTGCGCCACCTCTTCGTGGATGCACGACCGCATCAGCAGGTCGGGGTGTTCGGCGCGCACCAGAGCGATCGCCTTGCCATAGCTGTAGCCGCCGTTCTCTTCGGAAAAGGCGATGACCAGACAATGGATGGCGCGCGGCATGTTGTCAAAGATGCGCAGCGATGTCGGGTTGATGTCCGGCACCAGTTCCAGAATGCGCGGGACCACAAGAGCGCTGTCATCCTCGCTCATGAACAGGACGTGAAAGTTGGGATTGCTGTCGGACGTCGTGATCGGATGGCCGGTCACCCGCGCCAGCCGACTGACATAGCGCGACAGAAAGGCGCTGTCCTTGCTGCGTTCGGCATCGGTGACAGAAGGCCCGAACTCGGCGGTGACCCGCACCGGCTGGGTCCATTTCTTGATCCGCCCCAGACGGCCTGACGACGGGCGGAAGCCCTGACCGCGTTCATATTCCTCGGCCAGCGCGATCTGTTCGAAATTCCGCGCCAGCATGGTGTCGGTAAAGGGCGTGTCCGGTCCGCCGCCGTCCGTGCGCAGCAACCCCTGTGCTTTCAGGTCGGTTTCCACCCGGACATAATAGCTGGCCAGGGCTGCGCTGGCGGCAGACGGCAGCTTGCGCGACACGGGCTTGACCATCGGGCGCAGTGCCGGGGCAACTGGGCGTGCCTGCGGCTTCACCTCGGGCGGAGCGGGAGGCAGGGGCTCGCAGGCCACAAGAGCCAGCAGCGCAAAGGCAGCGGTGATGCCGCGACGGATCATGTCAGGCCTTCGGAACAGAGGTGCCGGCGGTATCGCCCACACCGTCGCGCCGCGCCTTGGCCGATGCCAGCGTATCACGCAACTCCTTTTCCATCTTCTGCAACTCGTCTTCGGCCCTGGCCCGGCGGGCCTTGCCTTCGTCGGCAATGGCCAGGCTTTCGTTGATCGTGCCGATCAGGTCGGCATTGGCCTGCTTGACGGCTTCGATGTCGAACACGCCGCGCTCCATCTCCTGCCGGATCACCTTGTTGGAATCGCGCAGGTTCTTGGCGTTCGCGGTCAGCAGTTCGTTGGTAAGGTCGTTGGCCTCGCGCACCGCACCGGCGGCTTCGGCCGAGCGTTGGATGGTGACCGCCTGAGCCAGCTGTGTTTCCCAGAGCGGGACGGTGTTCACCAGGGTCGAATTGATCTTGGTCACCAGACTCTTGTCGTTTTCCTGCACCAGCCGGATCGAGGGCAGCGACTGCATCGTCACCTGCCGTGTGAGTTTCAGGTCATGCACCCGGCGCTCCAGATCGTCGCGGGCGGCACGCAGGTCGCGCAGTTCCTGTGCCACCATGACCTGATCGGCCTCGGGGGCGGCCTTGACCGCGGCGTCCTTGGCGGGGATGTCGACCTCGTCCAGCCCGCGCAGCTTTTCCGTGCCCGCGGCGATGTAAAGCGCCAGTTCGTCATAGAAATCGAGGGTCTTTTCGTAGAGCAGATCCAGAGACTTGATGTCCTTGAGAAGGGTGTGCTCGTGTTTCTGCAGGTCCTCGGTCACGCGGTCGATCTGTGTCTGCACCTTTTCGAACTGCGCCGTGAACTTGGCAAAGGGTGCGGCGCGGCCCAGCAGCTTCTCCCACCAGCTGCGTTCCCGGCGCACGTCCAGTTCCGAGACAGAAAAACCGCGGATCGTGCTGACAATCGAGCGCAGGGAATCGCCGGCCGGACCAACGTCCTTGTTACGGACATCCGCCAGCATGGCCTGGCTGATCTCTTGCAGTTCCGCCTGCGCCGCCGAGCCGAATGACACGATGGACTGGGTGTCGGTCATGTCGATTTCATCCATGCGCGAGCGGATTTCCTCGCTGGCATGGGCGTCGGCTTCGGCAAGCGGAACGATGGCATCTGCGTCCTTCGGTTCCGGCAGAACCACGGCATTGACTTCGTCGACCAGAGCCAGCGTTTCCTGCGCCTTGGCGCGGACATTCTCAGACATGGAATTTCCTCATTTCTGGAACGGGGGCCTTCAGGAAAGGCGCACCCCTTCGCGTTGCAGACGGTCGCGCAGGACCTCGATCTCGACGTTGAGATCGCTGTTCGTGTCCAGCAGCAGTTTCTTTGTCTTGGCGCCGAAACTCTCTTCGAGATCGGTGAGCAGCATCATGTAGTCGGTGCGTGCCTGGGCGTCGCGGGTGCGGGCATAGACATCTGCGAACTTGATGGTCGCGTCCCGCGCGCCCATCAGATAAACGCCCAGAAATTTGCGCGCGGCGGTCAGGTCGCGCGGGTCTTCCTCGACGGTGCGCAGCAATTCCTTTGCCCGGACCTGAAAGCGTTCGACCCGGGCTTCGATCTGGCGGTCGCCGGCGCGCTTCACGGCATCGGTCATCGCGGCCAGGTATTTCTCGGCCTCGTCCACCACCCGCGCAACGCGGTCCTGCTGGAAGGTGTCGATGCCTTCCATGCCCTTGTTCTTCAGCGGGTCGATGCCAAAGGCACCGACGTGCAGCGCCCCGGCGGCGACACCGTAAATCAACGGCGCCACCAGGCCGGGGTCGGTCTTGAAGGCGGCCAGCGCGGCACCAAGACCGGCACAGGCCGCGGCCAGGATCTTGCGCGGAATCGCCGGTCGCCGGGCCACCCGGCGGGTGTTGAATTCAGCCTCGGCGCGCAGGCCGTCCCGCAGCAACCAGGCGCCCAGCGTCAACACCGCCGCCCCCGAGAGGCCGGCCGCCAATCCGGCGGCACCCGCGGTCAGCGATGTAAAGGCCAGCAGCACCGGCGGCAGAAACAGCAGGTTGCTGCGTGCGCCGACCGGATCGACCCGTGCGCCGTCAAAGGCCGGTCTGCCCTCTTCCGGCGCGCCGGTGCTATCCGGGCTGTATTTGCCGCCAAAACGTTGCGCCATGCCTCAAAGCCCCCCGAGGAAGCCTGACGATACCCCGAAAAGGAGCACGATCAGAAGGACATAGGTCACTTTCTGAAGGCCGGTGCCGGACATGTCACCCCCTGGGTGTTGCAACTCAGTCCGAACTTAGGTGAATCGACCGACGCTTGCTAGGGGGAAAGGCCAAACAGTCCCGTGTGCACCGCCAAAATATCGTCAGTCCGTGATGGCGCGCTTCATTCTGTCCAGCAGCAGGTCAGCCTCAAGCTCGAAGCTGTCCTGACCTGCGGCAACGCGTTGCCGACGGGCGCGGGTTTCGAAAATCTCGATCATTGCGGCAAGCTTCAGGATATATCTCTGGCGGGCAAAACTCCGGCTCTCGTCCGACCATGATACCTGCAGGCGATCAGCTTCCCGCAGGGCCATGTCCAGGAACTTCATCAGCGGTTTGCACAGCGGTCCCAGTCCCTGCGGGTCCCGGGCCAGGGCCCGCAGGCACCGTTCCACGACGTGGCGCACGGCGGTGGTGCAATGTCGCAACTCGCTGTCGTCAAGGCTGTCGATCTTCTGATCCAGGTCGGCGAGCAGGCGCATGGCGCTCAGCGACACGTCGCGGGTCCGCTGCCGCTGCAGCACCATCGGATCGTTGCTGCCCTTGTCCTGCATCGGATCGGCGCCGAAGGCGGCAACGCACAACCCGGTCGCAATCGCGCCGCACGCCAGCACCGGCAATGTCTCGGAAAATTGGGTGGCGGCCAGGATCGCGACAAGAACCCCGACCAGCGCCGAGCCCGCCAGTTTGCGCGGCAGTCGCGGGTGAACCGCAACTTCGGCCGCATCATAGGCGGCATGCAGGCGGCTGCCTTCGGCAACGAGCCACAGCGCCAGCGCGAACAGGCCCAGCAGGACCGACGCCGACACCATCGAGATCACGGCACCATCAAGATACCACAGGAAAAGCGGGCAGGCGGCCAGATACAGCAACGTCAATCCCTGTGCGGGGCTGTCCGGTTGGCGCGCGTCTGTGGAGTGGATGTACACGGTTCTTCCCTTCCCGTCAGAGCGAGGCCAGCGCAAAGATGAGCGCCCAGAGCGCGCCGAAGGCAAGCTTTTGCCCAAGGTGTCCGGACCGCAATCCGCGGCCGACAGCATCGCGCAGCACCTGGAACGTGTCCTGGGCCACAAGTCGCAGATTTGACAGCACCATCAGGGTGGAGCCGACCATCACGGTGAGAGCGAGAAACGTTATCATCATGCGCTCAGAACTGACGGGCAATCCGGGCAGAAAGAGGGCAGATTCGCGATGATTTCACGGTACGTCCACTGTGGTCCGTGAAGCGTTGTCAATTTAAATCAACGCGTTACATATTGCGGCCGCCGGTTCGCAGCCGATAACCGCACCTGGCGGCAAGCGCTGCCGGGTCATCTCCCGACCGGGCGCGTACAGCCCCGGTCGCGCTGTCCTGCGGCGGGTGTCACATTCCGGGTGAATTGTTGGCCGCCAGTTGCTGCCAACAGCCGCCTCAGTCTCCGCCGGGGCGGGGGCCGGACCTGCGCCGACGCTGGGGCGCGGGTTTTGCCGGGGCGTCCGGTTCCGCCGCGTCAAGGCCCAGCTGGTCACGCAGGATCTTGCGCCGCACTTCTTCGACGGCCCCCGGTTTCAGCTGGCCCAGCTGGAACGGTCCGTAAGAGGTGCGGATCAGCCGGTTCACGCTCAGCCCGATGTCTTCCATTGCGCGGCGGATCTCGCGGTTCTTGCCCTCGCGCAGGCCCACGGTGAGCCAGGCGTTGGCCCCCTGCTGGCGGTCGATGCTGACGATCATCGGCAGATAGCGCTGCCTGTCGATCACCAGCCCGTCGCGCAGCGGCTTCAGCGACTCGTCGCTGGGCCGCCCGTTGACCCGCACGCGGTATTTGCGCAACCAGCCGGTGCTGGGCAGTTCCAGCTTGCGTTTGATGCCGCCGTCATTGGTCAGCAGCAAGAGACCTTCGGAATTGAGGTCGAGCCGACCCACCGACATCACACGCGGCATGTCTTCGGGCAGATCGTCATAGATGGTGAGCCGACCCTGTTCGTCCTTGGTGGTGGTCACGCGGCCTGTGGGCTTGTGATACAGCCACAGGCGCGGCGCCTCGGGGGCGTTCAGCGGCTTGCCGTCAACGGTGATCCGGTCCTTGTCGGTCACGTTCAGCGCGGCACGGGTTATCACGCTGCCATTGACCGCGATGCGGCCCAGTTCGATCATCCGCTCGGCTTCGCGGCGGCTGGCCACACCGGCTCGGGCCAGCACCTTGGCGATGCGGTCTCCGGGCGGGGTGGCTTTGGGGGCTGTGTCTTTGCTCATTCTCCTGCGCTAGCCTATATTGCGCGCTTGGGAAAGAGCGCTGCGGCGCAAGGAGCGGGTTATGACGTTTACCAGCCATATGGAAGCCGCGCTGACCGAGGCGCGGGCCGCAGGGGCGCGCGGCGAGGTGCCGGTGGGGGCGGTGATCGTCGATCCGTCGGGTCAGGTCGTGGCCTGCGGTGGCAACGCGACGCGCGCGGGCAACGACCCGACGGCACATGCCGAGATCGTGGCGATTCGCGCCGCCTGTGTGGCGCTGGGGGTCGAGAGACTGGCGGACCACGACCTTTATGTGACGCTGGAGCCCTGCGCGATGTGCGCCGCGGCGATCTCGGCCGCGCGGATACGTCGTTTGTATTATGGCGCGGGGGATCCGAAATCCGGAGGGGTGGCGCAGGGCGCGCGGGTGTTCAGCCATCCGCAGTGTCATCATGTGCCCGAGGTCTACGACGGCATCGGCGCCGGGGCGTCCGAAACGCTGCTGCGCGATTTTTTCGCCGAGCGCCGCCGCGATGCGTAAGACCGGGCAGCCGCGAAACGGCCGGGTGATCCTGCTCAACAAGCCCTTTGGGGTTCTGTCGCAGTTCACCGACAAGGGGACCGCGGGCAGTGCGCGCGCGACCCTGTCAGATTATGTCGCGGTGCCGGGGGTGTACCCGGCGGGACGACTGGACCGCGACAGCGAGGGATTGTTGGTGCTCACCGACGACGGACCGTTGCAGGCACGGATCGCCAACCCGAGGTTCAAACTGGAAAAGACGTATCTGGTCCAGGTCGAAGGCGTGGCTTCGGACCCGCAGCTCGAGGATCTGCGGCGCGGGGTCACGCTGAAAGACGGGCCGACCCGGCCTGCGCGGGTGGCCCGGATCGCGCCTCCGGATCTGTGGCCGCGCCAGCCGCCGGTGCGGTTTCGCAAATCGGTGCCGGATTGCTGGCTGGAGATCACGATATCAGAGGGCCGCAACCGGCAGGTCCGGCGCATGACGGCGCATGTGGGGCTTCCCTGTCTGCGGCTGGTGCGCTGGTCGGTCGGAACATGGACTCTGGACGGGATCCCGCCCGGGACGTGGATTGACGGGACGCTCTGAGGCGTTTGAGGCTGCATAACGCGCAGACGGCTGCATAGGCGGCAGTCCGCCCCCGTCCGGCCTGCCGTCCCCGCCCCCGAGGAGATTCTGACCCCGGCGTGACATCCCTGTGTTTCAGGCGTCTCCGGGGTCAAATATCCCCGCCGGAGGCAGGCGCCGTGCTGGCCGGGCGGCAAGGTCAGGGGTGGGTCAGACCCATTTGGCCAGCGGCGGAAGGCTCATCAACACGGCATTGGCGTCATGCCCGGTTTCGAGACCGAACTTGGTGCCCCGGTCATAGACAAGGTTGTATTCGGCATAGAGGCCGCGATGAACCAGTTGCGTGTCCTTGTCCGTGCTGTCCCAAGGGGTGGTGCGGCGCCTTTCCACCAGCGGCAGATAGGCGGGCAGGAACGCCCGGCCGATGTCCTGCGTCAGGGCAAAGTCCGCTTCCCAGTTGCCGGTGCAGTGATCGTCCATGAAGATACCCCCCACACCCCGGGCACGATTGCGGTGCGGGATGTAGAAATATTCATCGGCCCAAGCCTTGAGCTTCGGGTAATGGGAGGGTCCGTGCGGATCAAGATGCGCCTGCTGGGTGGCATGGAAGTGGGCGGTGTCCTCGGCATATTCGATGCAGGGGTTCAGATCGGATCCGCCGCCGAACCACCAGGCATGCGGCGTCCAGAACATCCGGGTGTTCATGTGCACCGCCGGGGCATGCGGGTTCTGCATGTGGGCCACCAGCGAGATGCCGCTGGCCCAGAACCTCGGGTCATCCGACATGCCGGGAATGCCCTTGCGCGCGGCCATTGCGGCCTGCGCGCGCGGAGCAAGCGTGCCGTACACGGTCGAAACATTGACGCCGACCTTTTCGAACACCCTCCCGCCCCGCATCACGCTCATCAATCCGCCGCCCGCGTCCGAGCCGTCGTCCGAGCCGCGCCGGGTTTCGGTGACTTCAAACGTGCCGGGGGCGCTGTCCGAAAGCGGGCCGTCAGAGTGGCTGGTTTCAAGCCCTTCAAAAGCGGCGACGATCTGGTCGCGCAATGTCCGGAACCAGTCGGCGGCGCGGATCTTTTGAGAGGCGAAGTCTTCGGTCATGGCACTGTCCTGTCTTGGTGACGCCGGTTTAGGGCGTTTCGCTATGGATTTGAAGAAGTCCATATCCGGCTCGGACGCGGGACTCCTTGATCTGGGACAAGTGCGCCGCATCAGCCGTCCGCGGGCAGACGTTTTGCAGCGATGTCGATCGGCTTCGGGCACCGCATGCACCGGGCTGAGGTCCGTCGTGTCAGTGAGCCGGTGCGGCAACCGGATCAAGAAGGGTGCGGCCGCCGTCGATCGTCATGATCTGCCCGGTCATGAAGTTGGCACCCTCGGAGGCGAGGAACTGCACCGCCTCGGCCAGCTCACCCGGCGAGGCGATGCGGCCCAATGGCGTGTGACTTTCAATGTCTTCGCGGTATTCGCCATGGTCCTTCAGCGCCGCCTTGAGGCTGGCGGACATGACCGAACCAAAGGCCAGCGCATTGACCCGGATCCGGTGCGGAGCCAGCGACACCGCCAGCGAGCGGGTCATCTGGTCCAGTGCTGCACAGGAGACGGAATAGGCCAGCAGGTCGGGATGTGTGCGCCGCGCGGCAATCGAGCTGAGGTTGACGATGGCGCCGATCTGGCCTTCGGGCTGATCTCCGGCCTGTTTGATCATCCGGCGCGCCACCACCTGGCTGAGGCGCAGTGCCGTCATCAGGTTCTGGCCAAGCAGGGCGTCGACCGAGGTGTCCTCGACATCCAGCGGGTCGGTGGCGGTCATCTGGCGGCTGCCGTTCACCAGGATGTCGACCCGGTCATAGGCATCCAATGTGGCCGACAGGAGGTTGGCAAGGGTCAGTCGCTCGCGCAGGTCGCCGGCAAAGTAGCGCATGTTGCCGTCCTCGCGGATCTCGCCGACCTCTTTGCACAGGCGGGTTTCGTCCATGTCGGCGAACATCACGTTGGCACCGCGCTGGGCAAAATGCCGGGCAATGGCGAGGCCGACACCGTTCGCGGCGCCGGTAACGATGGCGGTCTTGCCTTCGATCGAGAATGACATTGAAGAGGCGGCCTTGCGCTGTTGTGCTGGCGGGAACCTAACCCAGTTCAGCGCCGGGGGCGAGAGGGGCGTTGGGCATGGAACAGTTTGAAGCGCCCGTCGCCGCCCACTTCGCTGACCTCCCCAAAGAGTTCCGCCAGCGTGGTTTCGTAGGGCAGGTGCCTGTTGGCCACCATCCACAGATGTCCGGCGGGTTTGAGCGCCCGGGCCGCAGCGGCGATAAACGCCTGACCCAGCGCCGGATCGGCATTGCGCGTCGTGTGGAACGGCGGGTTCATCACCACCGTGTCGAGCCGTTCCGGCGAGGTCCAGCCCGGCACATCGGCCCAGTAGAATTTCGCGCGCGGGTCCTCGAGGTTGGCGCGGGCACAGCTGAGCGCGGTGTGATCCGCCTCGACCACATGCAGCACGGCGATCTCGGGGCGTTGGAGAATCCGCGCCGAAAGATACCCCCAGCCGGCGCCGAAGTCAGCGACGCTCTGGCCCAGCTTGGCGGGCAGGGCGTCGGCGAGCGCGGCCGAGGCCGGGTCGATGCCATCAGCCGAGAACACGCCGGGCGCGGTGAGGTAGCCGTCCGTGATGCGTCCGGGTCCGGGGCTGGTCCAGTCTGCAAAGGCCTCCGAGGCGGGGAACCAGAGCGCCTTGCCATGCGCCTTCGAGACCTGGCCGCGGACGTCGGCCCGGGTGCGGCAGGCCTTGAGCATCGGTTCGATCCCGTCGGTCTTGAGCCCGTCGACATAGAGTGTGCCGCCCGGCGTGGCGGCGCAGGCGGCTGCGACCATCGCCTGACCCTGCGTGCGGACGCGCGGCAGGAAGACGATCGACATGGCATAGGGACCGGCGGGTTCGGTCACGCAGTCGAACCCGCGCGCGGCGAGCGCATCATGGTCGGGGCGAAAGGTCTGGATCACCTGACAGCGGTCGACCGGCAGGGCCGACAGGTCATGATCGGCAGTCGCGCCGAACAGCGCGATGGTGCCTTCGGACGGCAGGGAAAGGCTGCCGTCGTCGAGGCAAGTGGTCAGTCGGGATGTGGCCATGGCAATTATGTCGCGCGCAGGCGCGTTATTCCTTTTCCATCGTGCATTGCAGCGGATGTTGATGGCGGCGGGCAAAATCCATCACCTGGCCAACCTTGGTTTCGGCGATCTCGTGGCTGAAGACCCCCACGACGGCGACGCCCTTCTTGTGCACCGTCAGCATGATTTCAAAGGCCTGGGCGTGGGTCATGCCAAAGAACCGTTCCAGCACGTGCACGACAAATTCCATCGGCGTGTAATCGTCATTCAGCAGCAGCACCTTGTACAGCGGCGGGCGCTTGGTCTTGGGCTTGGCCTCGACAACCACGTCCACATCATGCGCGTCACCCGGCGGGGGCTTCGCGTCTTTGCTCATGAAGAAATCTGCAAAGGACGGTCCGTGGGTCATGACGCTCGATCTGGTTTGCGGTGTCAGCATAGGTTCTCCTATATAACCTCTCGTGGCTCATAGAAAAGGGCCGAGAGGCAAGGCAGGGAAACTATGACCCGGAATCTGCAAACAATCGGTTTCGACGCGGATGACACGCTTTGGCACAACGAGCGGTTTTTCAAGCTTACGCAGGCGCGCTTTGCGGAGCTTCTGGCCGACCACGCCGACTGCGAGACACTGGACGCGCGGCTGCTCGATTCCGAACGGCGCAATATCGGCCACTACGGATTCGGCGTGAAGGGGTTTGTCCTGTCGATGATCGAGACGGCGATCGAAGTGACCGGGGGAAAGGTGCCTGCCAGCGTCATCTCCGAGCTGCTGAACGCCGGGCAAGAGTTGCTGGCGCACCCGCTAGAGTTGTTGCCGCATGCCGAGGATACGGTGCGGGCCATGGCGGAAAGCCACCACATCGTTCTGATCACCAAGGGTGACCTGCTGCACCAGGAGCGCAAGCTGGCGCAGTCAGGGCTTGGCGATCTGTTCGACGCGGTCGAAATCGTGTCCGACAAGACGGCGCAGACCTATGCCCGCATCTTCGGAGCCACGCCCGGGGGCACCGCCGGGGCGATGATGGTCGGAAATTCCATGAAATCCGATGTTGTCCCTGCCATCGAGGCAGGCGGCTGGGGGGTCTTTGTCCCGCAGGAACTGGCCTGGGGCCTGGAGCACGCGGATGCCCCCGAATCCGCCCGATTCCGGGTTCTGGACGATCTGGGCGGACTGGCGAATCTTGTGTGCGAAATCGGCTGAGTCAGCGCCATAATGCTGCCACAATCGCTGGTCTAGCGTCAGATGCCGAGTCGGGCGCTAGATGTGGTTGACCGCCCGGCACTAAATCTGGATTCATTAACTGAATGAAGGGTTTATCCGCGGCAATTGATGTGCTACCTTTTCTGTAATCAACTATAAAAAAGCTCACCGAAACATCGGGAGCTCGAGGCAGCAGAAGGCGACATATCGTGACGGGACGGCGTAGGCAGCCGGGCCGAATTGGCCTGTATTTCATCACCTTTCTCTGGTTGGTACTTTTGGTGCCGTTCAGCGCTTGGGCCGCGCCATACGCGGCGTTTGTCATGGACGCGCGCACTGGCGAGGTGATGCATTCCGAGAACGCCGAAGCCCGGTTGCATCCGGCGTCGCTGACCAAGATGATGACGCTGTATATTGCCTTCCAGGCGGTCGAACACGGCGAAATCAGCATGGACACCGATGTCACCATCTCGCGCCACGCCGCGTCGGAGCCGCCTTCGAAACTGGGGTTGCGGCCCGGGCAGAAGATCAAGCTGCGCTACCTGATCCGCGCTGCGGCGGTGAAGTCCGCGAATGATGCCGCTACCGCAATAGGCGAGGCGATCTCGGGATCCGAAGCGGCTTTTGCCCGCCGGATGAACCGCACGGCTAAGCAACTGGGCATGATGCGCACGACCTTCAAGAACGCCCATGGCCTGACCGAAGAGGGCCATCTTTCGACGGCACATGACATGTCGATCCTGGGCCGTCACGTGATCTATGACTACCCGGAATACTACAATCTGTTCTCGCGTCAGACCGCAGATGCCGGGGTCACGACCGTCTCGCATACCAACCGCCGACTGCTGCAAAGCTATGCCGGGGCGGACGGCATCAAGACGGGCTACACCAGTGCTGCGGGCTTCAATCTTACCGCCTCGGCCGAACGCGGCGGCGAACGGATTATCGCCACGGTATTCGGCGGCCGGTCCACGGCGTCCCGCAATGCGCAGGTGGCGGAATTGCTGGACCTCGGTTTCAAGAAGGCGCCAAGCCGCGTCGCCTTTCGAGCCCCCGGAAAGCCGCCCTACGAGGGGCGCGGCGATGTCGACGTGATGGTTGCGCAAACCTCGGATCCCATGCCCGGGACCCGGGGAAAATCGATTCGCATCGCCTCCTCCGCCGTCACCCAAAGCCTGCGCCCGGTGGCACGCGCCGCCAACGCTCCTGTCCCGGGGCTGCTGGTGGCGGAAGTGCGTACCGATATCGAGTCGATACTGGAGGCGGTACAGAACGTCTCGAGCGCGCCGGTCACCGCGCCGACGGTGCCTGTGGCGCAGCCCGAAGCGGTGCAGGTTGCAGCGGTTGCGCCCGCCGCTTCGATCAAGCCGGTGCGGCGGCCCGCGGAACTGGTTCTCGCCAGCGCCGGAGCCGTGCAGGCGCCCAAGGTGGAAGCCGAAGTGGTCGAGCGGATCTCGACCTCGGGGGGGCGTCACTGGGGCGTCAATGTCGGGCGTTATCCCAGCAAGTATGCCGCCGAAAAGGTGCTGTTGCAGACGGCCCTGGCCGAGATGTCGACACTGGACGGATCCCTGCGCAAAGTCGTCAACCGCAAGGGCGGGTTTGATGCAAACTTCATGGGGCTGAGCCGCGAGATGGCCGACCTGGCCTGCCGCCGGTTGCAGGCGCGTCAGGTGACCTGCTTCATGATCGGGCCGAGCTGATCCGGCCTGCCGGCCCGGACCACGCAATCCAGGTTTCAGGACACAGACAGGCACCGGCGACGTAGTTCGCCGGTGCTTTTTTTGCGCTCACCCGTTATCGGGCCGCAAACGTCCGCCAAAAAGTTGCCTGCCGCGGCTTAGCCAGTGCGGGCTTCGCGTCGCAGCCAGGTCACGAAATCGCGCAGCGGCGGGCGCATCACACCCGGCGCCGTGACGATGTGATAGCCGTTTTCTTCGGTTTCCTCGAACAGCAGCCGCAAGCGGCCTGCGCGCAGATCCTCTTCGACGGAAACGCGGGTGCTGATGGCGATGCCCTGGCCGTTGCGGGCACCGTCGAGCACCAGGTTGCCGGGCACATGAATCACCCCCTTGGTGCGCAGACCGGTGACGGAGCGCCCGGCCAGCCAAAGCGTGCTTTCCGAGGTGCCAAGTTCCTGCAGCCAGGGAAAATCCAGCAGATCCTCGGGGCTCTCTGGTGTCAGGTCGCCGATCAGCGAGGGCGCGGCGACGACGACCACCGGAGATTGCACCAGAAGCTCGGCATCAAGCCCGGGCCAGTGGCCCATGCCAAAGCGCAGCGCCACGTCTATGCCGCCGGGCGCGGGGTTGGTGCGTTTCGGGCTGGGGTTGATCATGATGTCGATGCCGGGATGGGCGACGCGAAAGCTGGCCAGACGCGGCATCAGCCAGTGCGCGGCAAAGCTGGGGGTGGTGGCGACCTGCAGGGGGCGGTCGGCATCGGCGCCGGTCAGCGCCTCGATCACCTGAGAGATGCGCCCGAAGCCTTCGGTCAGAGTGTCGGCCAGTTGCAGGCCCTCGGGGGTGAGGCTGAGCGCGCGGGCCGACCGGTCTAGCAGGGCGACACCAAGGTGGGTTTCCAGGCTCCGCATCTGCTGGCTGATGGCGGCATGGCTGACGTTCAGCAACTGCCCCGCCCGGGTGACCGACCCGGTTTCGGCATAGGCGGCAAAGGCGCGCAGGGCGGACAGTGGCGGCAGGGTTGCCCAGTTCATTGTGTAACTCTCCCTTACATGTCCGCAGATTTCCTGAGTCGCATTTATCCGCCCATGGCGCAATATAGGATCATCAGAAACGCAAATCAGGAGAAGCGAAATGTTGGCTCTACTTGCACGGACCTATCTTCGGGCGACTTATCAGCGCGGCGCGAACACCCCGAAGGGCGGCTATCGCTGGAGCGCGGACGACATGCGGCAGCGCTATGGCGGCTACCCCAATGACTGACCCGATCCAGTATCGCTCCGAAGTGGCCCTGCGGCTGGATCTGCGCCCGGACCGGACCATGCGCCGGGCCCGTTGGATGCCCTCGGAGCCTCGGGTCGTCAGACCCCGGCTTTGGGCCGCACGGTAAAAAAACATGTGTGATCAAGCCTGACGCGCGCTGCGGGAGACCGGGGCGCGCGATTTCCTTTCCGGACAAGGGCGGAATTGGCCTGACCTAGCCTGCCGGGGTCATCGCGGCGGCGATCAGCGTCCGGGTGTAGCCGGATTCCGGCGTATCATAGATCTGCTCGGCGGTGCCGTGTTCCACCACATCCCCCTGTTTCATCACGATCACCTGATGCGACATGGCGCGGATCACCTTGAGATCGTGGCTGATGAACAGATAGGCAAGGTTGTGCTTGCGTTGCAGGTCGCGCAGCAGGTTCACGATCTGCACCTGCACCGTCATGTCCAGCGCCGAGGTCGGTTCGTCCAGCACCACCAGGCGCGGACGCAGCACCATGGCCCGCGCTATGGCGATGCGCTGACGCTGTCCGCCGGAAAATTCATGCGGGTAGCGGTGCATCGTCGCCGGGTCGAGACCGACTTCGTCCATGACTTCGGCCACCAGCTCTCGGTGTGGGCGGCCATCCGGGGCGCCATGCACGCCCAGGCCTTCGGCGATGATCTGTTCGCAGGTCATCCGGGGCGAGAGGGATCCGAACGGGTCCTGAAACACGATCTGAATTTCGGACCGCAGGCGGCGCAGCTCTTTGGTGGACCATTTGCGCACATCCTCGCCCCGGTAGCTGATGCCGCCTTCGGAAGGGATAAGCCGCATGAGCGCCAGCGCCAGCGTGGTCTTGCCGGAGCCCGACTCGCCGACGATGCCGATGGTTTCCCCGGCGCGGACCGACAGCGTGGCGTCGTTCACCGCCTTCACGTGGCCGACCGTCCGTTTCATCAGACCCTTCTGGATCGGGAACCAGACCTTGAGATGGTCGGTGCGGGCGATCACTTCGGCGTCGGCGGGCACGGGGTCCGGCAGGCCGGTGGATTCAGCGCTCAGCAGCATCTGGGTGTAGGGGTGCTGCGGGTTGGCAAAGATCTCGTCCGTCGGACCGGATTCGACGATTTCGCCGTTTTTCATCACGCAGACCCGGTCGGCGATACGACGCACGATGCCAAGATCATGGGTGATGAACAGCAGGCTCATGTCGTGGCTCTGCTTGAGGTCGGCCAGCAGTTCGAGGATCTGCGCCTGAATGGTCACATCCAGTGCCGTCGTCGGTTCGTCCGCAATCAGCAGCTCCGGCCCGTTGGCCAGCGCCATGGCGATCATCACCCGCTGGCGTTGTCCGCCGGACAGCTGGTGCGGATAGGCGCCGAGGCGCGATTCAGGGTCACGAATGCCGACCTGGGTCAGCAATTCGAGGATGCGCGCACGCGCGGCCTTGCCGGTCAGTCCCTGGTGCAGGGCGAGGCTTTCGCTGAGCTGCTTTTCCAGCGTGTGCAGCGGGTTGAGCGAAGTCATCGGCTCTTGAAAGATAAAGCTGATGTCGTTGCCGCGCACCTTGCGCAGCAGCGCGTCCGAGGCGCCGATCATCTCCTGGCCGTCGTATCGGACCGACCCTGTGACCCGCGCGGAATCGCCCAGCAGCGATACGGTGGACAGCGCCGTGACGGATTTGCCCGAGCCGGATTCCCCGACAAGCGCGACGGTTTCGCCCTTGTTCACACGAAAGCTGACGCCCCGGACGGCCTGGGTTTCGGCACCGTCCTGACGGAAGGAGACCGTGAGGTTGCTGACCTCAAGTGTGGCGCTCATGAAAAGGTCTTTCTGGGGTCAAACGCGTCACGCACACCTTCAAAGATGAAGACCAGCAGCGACAGCATCACCGCGAATACGGTGAAGGCGGTAAAGGCGAGCCAGGGCGCCTGAAGGTTCTGCTTTGCCTGCAAGGTCAGTTCGCCCAGCGAGGGTGCTGACGATGGCAGGCCGAAGCCGAGAAAGTCGAGACCTGCCAGTGTGCTGATCGTGCCGGTGACGATGAAGGGCAGCATGGTGACAGTCGCCACCATGGCGTTGGGCAGCATGTGGCGGAACATGATGCGGGTGTTCGACACCCCCAGCGCCCGGGCGGCGCGCACGTATTCAAGGTTGCGGGCGCGCAGGAATTCCGCGCGCACGACACCGACCAGCGAGGTCCAGCCGAACAGCACGGTGAGAAACACCAGCAGCCAGAAGCTGCGGCCCAGAATCGCGAACAGGATGATGATGATGTAGAGCGACGGGGTCGAGGACCAGATCTCGATCACCCGTTGAAAGATCAGGTCGAGCCAGCCGCCAAAGAACCCCTGAAGCGCGCCCGCGACGATGCCGATGGCCGAGGCGCAGACGGTCACGATCAGGGTGAACAGGATCGACAGCCGGAAGCCGTAGATCACCCGCGCCACGACATCGCGTTTGGTGTCATCGGTGCCCAGCCAGTTCTGCGCCGAGGGTGGCAGCGGGGCGGCGCCGGGACGGTCGACCGGGGTCTGGAACGAATAGGGGATCACCGGCCAGAGCATCCAGCCCTGGTGAAAGTCGCCGTCGAGCACCATGCCGCTGTTGACCTGATTGATCAGCTCGTCCGGGGTGTCAAAGCAGGCCTCGAGCCCGCCGGTGCGGATCAGGCAGCGCACTTCGGGGTCGCGATAAGCGGCCTCGGTCCGGAAATCGCCGCCAAAGTCGGTCTCGGCGTAGAAGTTGAAGATCGGGGTGTAATAGGCGCCGCGGTAATTGACCAGGATCGGCTTGTCGTTGGCAATGAACTCGGCAAACAGCGACAGGGTAAACAACACCCCGAAGATCCACAGCGACCACAGCGCGCGGCGGTTTTTCTTGAAGTTCCGCCAGCGACGCTGGTTCAGCGGTGACAGGGCAAAGCGGCCTTTGGGGGGCTGCGGGGCGACCGGTTTGCCGGGCATCGGTTCGGGGATGATCGCGGGCATGGCCTAGCCCTCTCTTTTCTCAAAGTCGATGCGGGGGTCGACCAGCACGTACATGAGGTCGGACAGGATGCCCACCACCAGCCCGATGATGCCGAATATGAACAGCGTCCCAAAGATCACCGGATAATCGCGTGCCACCGCTGCCTCGAACCCGAGGCGGCCAAGTCCGTCGAGCGAAAAGATCGTCTCGATGATGAGAGAGCCGGAGAAGAACACGCCAATGAACACCGCCGGAAACCCGGCGATGACGATCAGCATCGCGTTGCGGAAGATATGGCCGTACAGCACGCGGCTTTCGGTCAGCCCCTTGGCGCGGGCGGTCATCACATACTGCTTCTTGATCTCGTCGAGAAAGGAATTCTTGGTCAGCAGCGTCAGCGTGGCAAAGGCCGAGATGGTCGAAGCCAGCACCGGCAGGGCGATGTGCCAGAAATAATCCAGGATCTTGCCGCCGACGCTGAGGTTGTTCCAGTTGTCCGAGGTCAGGCCGCGCAGCGGAAAGATCTGCCAGTAGGATCCGCCGGCAAACAACACCAGCAGCAGGATGGCAAACAGGAAACCCGGGATCGCATAGGCGACGATGATGGCGCCGGAGGTCCAGGTGTCAAAGGCCGAGCCGTCCTTGACCGCCTTGCGGATGCCCAGCGGGATGCTGACAATATAGGCGATGACGGTGGACCAAAGCCCCAGAGAGATCGACACCGGCATCTTTTCCAGTACGAGGTCGATGACCGAGATCGAACGGAAGTAGCTGGTGCCGAAATCGAAGTGCAGATAGTTCCACATCATATTGAGGAAGCGTTCCAGCGGTGGTTTGTCAAAACCGAATTCGCGCTCGAGTTCGGCAATGAACTCCGGCGGCAATCCACGCCCGCCGACATAGTCGTCGCTGCCGCCGCCACCCGCCGCGACCTCTCCGCCGCCGCCCGCGATACCGGAGAACACATCGCCTTCGCCCTGGATCTGGGCAAGGATCTGTTCGATCGGGCCGCCGGGCACGAACTGCACCAGGGCAAAGTTGATGACCATGATTCCGAACAACGTCGGAATGATCAGCAACAGCCGTCTGAGGATATATGCGCCCATGGTCCGTGCCGCCCTGCCTGCCTAAAGAGCGCCCGCATCCCGCAGCGCCTTTGCTTTTTCGGCGTTGTACCACCAGATTGACGCCTCGCCCATGCCAAACGGCGGCGGCGTGTCGGTATAGGGGCGGTCGTACTGATCGAAATAGGCAATGGTGTGCACGCCCTTGTACCACTGCGGAATCCAGACATGCATCGCCCGCAGCACCCGGTCGAGCGCATGTACAGCGGTGTCCAGATCCTCACGACTGGTGGCGGTGGCGATCTTGTCCACAAGTACATCCACGGCCGGGTTGGCCAGACCCGCGATGTTGGCGGAACCGGGCACCTCGGCAGAATCCGAACTGAAGATCTGTCGCAGCTCGTCCCCGGGGGTCGAGGACATGGAGAACCGCTGGGTCACGATGTCATAGTCAAAGGTCTTTTCGCGTTCCTGACTTTCGGCGGCATCGACGCGTGTGGCATCCGCCTCGATCCCCAGACGTTTCAGGTTTTCGATCATCGGGTTGATGATGCGGTCAAAGCTGGGGCTGTCGTTCAGCACCGAGACACTCAGCTTCTGGCCATCCTTGTAGCGGATGCCGTCATTGCCGACGATCCAGCCGGCCTCTTCCAGCAACTTGCCTGCCGTGCGCAACGCACGCCGGTCGGCAAGATCATTCGGGCTCGAGGTGGCGGGCACGTAAGCTTCCTCGGTGAACACCGACTCGGGCAGATCGGCGCGCAGCGGTTCCAGAAGGGCCAGTTCCGCGTCCGAGGGCATGCCGGTCGCCTGAAGCGTGTCCGAGTTTTCCCAGAAGCTGTCGGTGCGCTCATAGGCGCCGTAGAACAGCGATTCATTGGACCACTCGAAATTGAAGGCCAGTCCGATTGCCTCACGCACGCGGATGTCCTGGAATTTTTCGCGCCGCAGGTTGAACCAGAACCCCTGGGTGCCGGCCGGGCGGCCATCGTCCAGCTCTTCGATCTTGACGGTGCCATTCTTCACAGCGGGAAAGTCATAGCCGGTCGCCCAGATCTTGGACTGGAATTCCTCGCGAAAGGTGTAGGCGCCGGCCTTGAACGCCTCGAATGCCGTGGTGTAGTCGGCAAAATATTCGACCTTGATCACGTCGAAATTGTTCTGACCGACATTCACCGGCAGGTCCTTGGCCCAGTAGTCATCGCGACGCTTGTAGGCAACCGACCGGCCGGGATCGACACTGAGCAGCTCGTACTGGCCCGACCCCATCGGCGGCTCGAGGCTCGATTCGGTGAAATCGACGTTCTCGTAATACGCCTGCGAAAAAATCGGCAGCCCGCCTGCGGTCATCAGAAGCTCGCGCAGCGGACCCTCGGGGTTGAAGGTGAACTTGACGGTGTGATCATCCAGCGCCTCGACCGTCTGGAAATCCTTGAGCGACACCTTGAAGCTGGGGCGCCCCTTCTCGACCAGCACGTTGTAGGAAAACACCACGTCCTGTGCGGTGACGGGGCTGCCGTCCCGGAACGTTGCCTCGGGGCGCATGTGAAAGATCACCCATTCGCGATTTTCCGGGTATTCCAGCGATTCCGCCACCAGACCATAGCTGCTGTCGGGTTCGTCCAGATTGCCGGTCAGAAGGCTGTCGTAGAACACCGTCGACAGCGACGCGGCATTGCCCTTGAGGATGTAGGGGGTGAGACTGTCAAAGGTGCCAAAGGCCCAGGTCGAGAATTCGCCGCCCTTGGGGGCATCCGGGTTGACGTAATCCCAGTGCTTGAAATTCGCCGGATACTTCAGGTCGCCGAAGGTCGACACACCATGCGCCTTGATCACGTTGTCCTGCGCGCGGGAACTGTGGGCCGCAAAGGCAAGGCCAAGCGCCAGCAGCGCGGTCAGGGTGAGGCGGCGGAGGGCGGGGGTCTTGGCCGTCAAGACCCGGGCGTGTGTCGTCTTCATGGGCATCCCTTCAGCTCGGATAATGAGATCTTTCCGATCTAACTAAGCTAAGGGGCCGGCTTGCCCACATTCAAGTTACGATTGTGTAATCCGCCCCGAATCGACCGCCACTTTCGCGACCGGGCAGCAAAAAGGCCGCGTACCAAATGGCAGCGGCCTGAAATGCAGTGTCTGATGGGGACGATCAGTCGTCGGTCGCGTCCAGATAGGCGATCAGGTTCGCCCGGTCCTCGGCGCTGGACAGGCCGGCAAAGCTCATCGCGGTGCCCGGTGCCGCAGCGCGCGGGTTTTCAAGGAAATGCGACAGGTTCTCGGGGGTCCAGGCATCGCCGACCTGCTCGAGTGCGCCGGAATAGGCAAAGCCATCCACTGCGTCGATCGCACGGCCCACAACGCCGTACAGGAAGGGGCCGGTGGCATTCGCGCCGTCCTCGAGCTTGTGGCAGGCGCGGCACTTGCCGAAAACCTTTTCGCCCTTGGCCAGGTCTGCCGAAGCCATGAGCGTGGCAAAGTCGACCTCTTCGGCACCACCGGCCGAGTCACCGGCATCGGCGACTTCGATCGCATAGGCCTGGGCTTCGTCGCCATGGCCACCGCCAACGTGATACAGGCCCTCAGCGGCCCATTTGCCCAGAAGAAAGATCAGAAGCGCGCCGCAGAAGCCGCCAAGCACTTTGGTAAAGGTCATTGTATCAAGCATTGATCGCGTGTCCGTCTTTTGTCTGTCGGGTGTCCGTCGGGCAGATATCTACGGCTTCCCCTCATGGCTGGCAAGGTGTAGAAGCCGCGACCAAACGCCCATGAGGGCAGAAGAGCACAAGCGAGGCAGCAATGACCGGTCGGATCGCCTTTCAGGGAGAACTTGGCGCCTATTCCCACCAGGCTTGCCGCGAAGCGCGCCCGGACATGGATGCCCTGGCCTGCCGCACCTTCGAGGATGCGATCGAGGCGGTGCGCACGGGCGAGGCCGAACTGGCGATGCTGCCCGTCGAGAATTCAACCTACGGACGGGTGGCGGACATCCATTCGCTGCTGCCGCAGTCGGGCCTGCACATCCTCGACGAAGCCTTTGTGCGGGTTCACATCAACCTCCTGGCGCTGCCGGGCACGCAGATTTCACAGGTCAAGCAGGCGATGAGCCATACGGTGCTGCTGGGCCAGTGCCGCAATTTCCTGAGCGAACACAATATTTCGCGGATCACCGGCGCCGACACTGCCGGTTCGGCAAAGGATGTGGCCAAAATGGGGGATGCCAGCGTTGCCGCGCTGGCATCGGAGCTTGCCGGCGAAATCTACGGTCTCGAAGTCCTTGCGCGCCATATCGAAGACCAGGGCAACAACACCACCCGCTTTCTGATCATGTCACGCGAAGCGAACCTGGAGCCGCGCGGCAGCCACGGCATGATGACCAGTTTTGTCTTTCAGGTGCGCAACATCCCCGCGGCGCTGTACAAGGCGATGGGCGGCTTTGCCACCAATGGCATCAACATGACCAAGCTGGAATCCTACATGGTCGGTGGCTCGTTCACCGCAACCCAGTTCTATTCCGACATCGAAGGCCATCCCGAGGATCCGGCCGTCAAGCGCGCGCTGGACGAGTTGGGATATTTCACCGACATGCTGGAAATTCTGGGCACCTATCCGCGCGATCCCCGGCGTGACTGAGACACCCGGTCGGTGACGGCCCGCGGCGGGGGCGGTTGAACCCCGGGGCCTGAGCGCCCACCGTGCCCGCAACGGCCGACCACAGTCAGATCAGCAGGCCCGCCGCGCCTTCGTGCCGCAGCAGCCAGACTTTGGTTTCGACACCGCCGACGCCGGAAAAACCGCCGAGACTGCTGGCGCCAAGAACCCGGTGACAGGGAATGAGGATCGGGATCGGGTTGCTGCCGCAGGCTTGTCCCACCGCCTGAGCGGGCGCGCGCAAATCTGCGGCAATGTCACCGTAGGTGCGGGTCTCACCCAGGGGAATGGCGCTCATCGCGGCGCAGACGGCTTGCTGGAATGCGCTGCCGGGCACGTACAGCGGCAGGTCGAAGGCCGCCAGCGTGCCGTCAAAGTAGGCCTCCAGCTGGCGTGCCGCTCCGCGCAACAGCGGTGTGTCATCACCGCCGCCGCTGCCCCAGACCAGCGCGGTGATCGCGCCTTCGGTCTCGGTCAGGGTCAGTGGCCCGAGGGGCGAGGAAACAGTCCAGTTGGGCATGGGTTGAGGATGCGCAACAATTGCGTGCTCTGTCCAGCCTGCCACTACGGCAGGCGGGACGCGGACCTGATGCCGGAACGCCGGATGCGGATCAGGGGCCGAACCGCCGACGCTCGACCCGGGCCGCCCCCTGGGCTCCCGGGGTCACGATGCTCAGGTCGCCGTACTCCAGCCCGACCGGTCCAGGGAGCGACAGAGCCTCCCAGATGCTTGTCAGGTTATCCTTGTTGCCGACCCAGACCACGTGGCGCCCCCTTGCGTTGCGGATGAGCGTCGCGCCGATCATGGCGTCGGCCGGCAGGCGGGTCACCGGCAGGCCGCGCGCACCGGCGAGCGGCGCGGCGGTGTCAAGGTTCCGCTGCAGACCGGGGCTGTAGATCGCATCAATCGGCAGCCCGTCGAGGGCTGAGACCAGCGCCGCGGCCCGGGCCTGACCCCTTGAGTTCAGGGTCTCGTCGCTGCCGGTGCGGTCGCCGTGGCGCACCAGGTACAGCGTGGTGCCGACAGGATAGGCGACGCGGGCGCCGGTGCACCCCGCCACAGTGGCGGCGCAGAGCGTCAGGCAGAATCGGCGCCGTGAAATGCGCAAGCTTGATGAAAACATCCCGGTCCTTTCAAATGCGGTGTTTACCAAAGGTAAGGCATTCGAAGGGACCGGGAAAGTGGGCTCAGTCCAGAGCCGCGTCGCAGCGTGCGCAGGTGCCTTGGTGGCGGTGGCTGCCGACATCCGGCAGGATCTTCCAGCAGCGCTCGCATTTGTCGCCTTCAGCCGTCTCGAACACCACGCCGATGCCGGGCACGTCGGGCAGGCGGAACGCCTCGTCCGGGCTGGGATCGGATGTCAGGGTGATGGCCGAGGTGATGCAGACATCTTCGAAGGCCACCGATTTCAGCGCGGCGAGGGTATTGCCATCCTCGACATGCACCACCGGTGCGGCTTCGAGCGAGGCGCCGATCACCTTGTCGGTGCGCTGCACTTCAAGTGCCGCGGTGACGGCACGGCGGGCGCGCCGCACCTGCGCCCACTTGGCGCCCAGCGGTTCGTCCAGCCAGTCCGCCGGGGTATCGGGAATGTCGACCAGATGCACCGACGACTCGGCGCCGGGATACCGTTCCAGCCAGACCTCCTCCATCGTGAAGACCAGCACCGGCGCGAGCCAGGTGGTCAGACGGTGGAACAGGATGTCCATCACGGTGCGCGCGGCGCGGCGGCGCGCGGTGTTGCCGTCGCAGTACAGCGCATCCTTGCGCACGTCGAAATAGAAGGCCGACAATTCGACCGTGGCAAAGTTGAACAGCGCCTGGAACACGCCCTGGAAGTCATAGGCGGCATAGCCGGTGCGCACCTTGTGATCCAGTTCGGCCAGGCGATGCAGCACCCAGCGTTCCAGTTCCGGCATCTCGGACGGCGCGACACGGTCGCTTTCCTCGAAGGATGACAAAGCGCCGAGCAGAAAGCGCATGGTGTTGCGCAGCCGCCGGTAGCCGTCCGCCGTGCCCTTGAGGATTTCCGGGCCGATGCGCAGGTCGGCGGTATAGTCCGCCTGAGCCACCCAGAGCCGCAGGATATCGGCGCCGTACTGCTGCACGACCTTGTCGGGGGCGACAGTGTTGCCCAGCGACTTGGACATCTTGTTGCCCTTTTCGTCGAGCGTGAAGCCATGGGTCAGCACACCGCGATAGGGCGCGCGGCCCTGGGTGCCGCAGCTTTGCAGCATCGACGAATGGAACCAGCCCCGGTGCTGGTCGGTGCCCTCGAGGTACAGATCCGCCAGCCCGTCCTCCGAGCCGTCTTCGCGGTCGCGCAGCACGAAGGCATGGGTCGAGCCGGAGTCGAACCAGACGTCGAGGATGTCGAACACCTGATCCCACTCGTCGGGGTCATAGTCATTGCCCAGGAACCGCTCCTTGGCGCCGGGTTTGTACCAGGCATCGGCGCCTTCCGCCTCGAACGCGGACAGGATGCGGCCGTTGACTGCCGGATCGCGCAGCAGGAAATTCGCGGCCGTCGGAAGGGCGCCCTTGCGGGTAAAGCAGGTCAGCGGCACCCCCCAGGCGCGCTGGCGCGACAGCACCCAGTCGGGGCGCGCCTCGATCATCGAATACAGCCGGTTGCGCCCGGTCTGCGGCGTCCATTTCACCAGCTGGTCGATCGAGGTCAGCGCCCGTTCGCGGATCGTCCTGCCATAGGTGTCCTGACCGTCACCGACGACGCGGTCGATGGCGGCGAACCATTGCGGCGTGTTGCGAAAGATCACCGGCGCCTTGGAACGCCAGCTGTGCGGATAGCTGTGCTTGATCTTGCCGCGCGCCATCAGTCCGCCGACGGCGGCAAGCTTGTTGATCACCGCGGTATTGGCGTCACCCTCCTTGCCGTTGGGCTTGAGGATGCGGGTGCCGCCAAAGAACGGCAGGTCCTGGCGGAAGGAGCCGTCGTCCATCACATTGTAGGTGATGACCTGCTCGAGCATGCCGAGATCGCGGTAAAGTTCGTATTCCTCCATCCCGTGGCTCGGCGCGCAGTGCACGAACCCGGTGCCTTCCTCGTCGGTGACAAAGTCGGCGGCACGAAAATCGCGCAGATCGTCCCATTCGCCGTCCGCGCCGTCCGCGCCGTGCAGCGGATGGGTCAGTGTCATTCCGGCCAGTTGCGCCGGGGTCACGTCACGGACACGCCGCCACTGGTCGTCTTCCAGCCGCGCCTTGCCGAAGGTCTGTGCCGCCAGCTTGTCAGCCAGGATATAGCGCTCGCCGACAGAGACCCAGCTTTCGTCGGGGGTGCCGGTGACCTCGTAGAGACCATACGCAAAGCCTGCGCCATAGACGACAGCCTTGTTCGAGGGGATGGTCCAGGGGGTTGTGGTCCAGATCACCACATGTGCGCCGACAAAATCCTGAGCCGATGTAGCGACGGCTTCGGCCACAGCTTCGCGGTCGGCATCGGTCGCCTCTTCGTCCGAGAGTTCGACGTCGGGCAGATCAAAGCTCGCCACGCGGAACTTCACCCAGATGGTGAAGCTTTCCTTGTCGTGGTACTCGACTTCGGCCTCGGCCAGCGCGGTTTCCTCGATGGGCGACCACATCACCGGTTTGGAACCCTGGTAGAGCGTGCCGTTCATCAGGAACTTCTGGAATTCCTCGGCGATGATCCGTTCGGCGCGGAAGTTCATGGTGAGGTAGGGGTTGTCCCAGGTGCCGGTGATGCCCAGCCGCTTGAACTCGTCGCGCTGCACGTCGATCCAGCCTTCGGCGAACTTGCGGCATTCCTGCCGGAAGTCGACGACATCGACCTTGTCCTTGTCCATGCCTTTGGCGCGGTACTGTTCCTCGATCTTCCACTCGATGGGCAGACCGTGGCAGTCCCAGCCGGGGATGTAGCGGGCGTCGCGGCCCATCATCTGCTGCGAGCGCACCACCATGTCCTTGAGAATCTTGTTCAGGGCATGGCCGATGTGCAGGTTGCCGTTGGCATAGGGCGGGCCGTCGTGCAGCGTAAAGGGCTTGCGGCTCTTGGCGGTGCCCGCAGCGTCGGCCGCCTTGGCGCGAAGCTTTTCGTAGACGCCGATCTGTTCCCAGCGGCTCAGCCACTCGGGTTCGCGCTTGGGCAGACCCGCACGCATCGGGAAATCGGTTTTCGGCAGGTTCAGAGTGTCTTTGTAGTCAGCGGTTTCGGGGGTGTCGGCGCACATTTCGGGCGTCCTCGGAATACAGCGGAATTTCTGGGTGAGGGGCGGCGCGGCAGTCCAGACGCCTGATCCCGGCGCATCGCAACGTTACGGCGCCGGGCAAATAATTCGAATGATGATTGCGAAGGTGTGCATCATGGGCGGCCTTATAAGCCTGCTGTTGCTCAGCGTCCAGTGGGCAGCGCGGCATGGCCTCCGGGCCCCGCCGCCAGGGCGGCGGCTAACTCTTGTCCGCGGTGAACAGTCCGGTCAGCGCGGTGCGGATGATGCTGCGCACCGATGGCCGGGCCTTCCGGCCAAAGGGCAAGGGTCGGCAGACCTCCATCGCGGCGACGCCGACACGCGCGGTCAGGGCGCCGTTCACCAGACCTTCGCCAAAGCGGCGCGACAGTTTGGCCAGAATGCCACCGCCGAGGATCGGTTCGAGCATGTCGTCCCCCACCGCCACCGCGCCGGTGGCCACCAGATGCGACATCACGGCCCGGGTCAGCCGCCAACTGCCCAGCGTGCCCGAGCGTCCGCCGTAGATTTCGGCGATGCGGCGGATCATCCGCAGGTTCTGGCTCAGCGCGGCGGCGACATCGGCAAAGGCCAGCGGCACCAGCGCGGTGACGGTGGCGACCTGTCGGGCCGCGGCCTCGACCTCGCGGCGGGCGGCCAGATCCAGCGGCGTCAGCAGCTCCTGTTCGGCCAGCGCCAAAAGCGCCGAGGCGTCGAACATGTCGCCCTGCCGTTCGGCCAGACGCTCGCGCCCCCAGCGGGTATCCTCGCGCCCCTTGTACAGGCCTGTCAGCTCGTCAATCACCCGGCGGGCGGCGGCAAGATCCTCGGCCGCCAGTGCGGCGGCGGCGGCGCGGTGCAGGTGGTCGATCCGCTTGAGGCGGGAAAAGACCGCGAGTTCCTTGACCGCGATCATCGCCACGACCGCGAGGAACAGCCCGAACAGCACCGCGACGGCAAGGCCCAGCAGCGGCACCCGGGCGACAAGGTCCGCGACGAACCCCCAGGCCGCGATGGACACCACCGTACCGATGACAGCGGCGAGCAGGCTCCAGAACCACCGGGCCAGCCGCGAACCGGGGCGCGCGGCGATGGCGGCCGCCGTCGCCATCGCCTGACCACTGGGCAGCGAGGTGTCGGCATCGGGCACCGGCGGCGCGTCGGCGGGGCCGGGACGCGGTGCGCCGTTGTCGTCCAGCGGGATCAGGACCGGGCCTTTGGGAGTGCTCATGGCTAAGCCTTTTCTGCGGAGGTGGCGGAGAGGTCCGTGAGGGGCGCCACGGGTTTTTGCCAGCGGAACTGGACATCGGGCAGGCGTTCGTCGTTGCCGCGCCCGTCGGTGCGGCCACTCTCGGAAAACCCTTCACGCAGATAGAAACGCTGCGCGCCCGTATTGGCCTGAAAAGTCCAGAGCGTCAGGCTGTCGCGCCGGGTCTTCGCCATTGCGACAAGCGCGCCGCCCACCCCCCGGCTGCGATGCGAGCCCGCGACGAACAGGGCATGTACATAGCTGTCGTCGAGCGCCAGAAAGCCCAGCGGTTCGTCCGTGTCGGCCCGGGTGGCGACGGTGATCCAGCCCCGGTCGATCATCCGCCCGACAAAGGCGATATCCTCGGCGCCGCTGTGCAGGTACGGCTTCCACGGCTTGTCGATGCCGCCAGCGGTGAGGATTGCGCCAAGCCGACCGGCATCCAGTGCGCGCCCGGGGCGGAGGAAGAATTTCACAACCGGTCTCCGATCAGGAATTGCGCGGCGCGGTCCAGCCGGATGTGCGGCGGCCCGACCCCGGGTTTCAGCGACAGCGGCGCCGGGGCAAAGTCCATGATCCGGTAATCCTGATCCAGCCATGTGTCCGCACCGGCCCGGGCAGGGCCCAGCAACTGCATCGGATCCTCCGGCAGGTCGCCGGGATAAAACGCGGCCTCGCGCCCGGTATCCAGCAACGTCCCGCGCACGCAGTCCAGCGTCCGGCCCTGATGCTGCATCGTCTCTTCGACCGTGGCGCGCAACGAAGCGAGCGACATCGCCTGCGTGTCGGTGCCGGCAAAACGCGCCCGGTCGCGGGCGTCCCGGATCAGCGCCTCCATGATGGCGGTCAGGCGGCCATGCTGCGAGTGGTGAAGATGGTCAGCCTTGGTTGCGGCAAACAGGATCTTTTCCACCCGCTTGCCGCGCAGCAGCTGGCTGAGAAAGGCATTGCGCCCGGGCCGGAACGCCAGCAGCAGGTCGGCCAGAGTGCGGCGCAGATCCTCGATCGCCGCCGGCCCCTTGTGAATGGCGCCAAGGGCATCCACCAGCACGATCTGCCGGTCCAGCCGGGCAAAATGGGTGCGAAAGAACGGGCGGACCACTTGCGATTTATAGGCCTCGTACCGGCGGTCCATCTCGCGCCACAGCGATTTGCGCGGGGCACCCTCGCGAACCGGCAAGGGCGCGAAAGTCAGCACCGGAGAGCCCGAGAGTTCCCCCGGGAGCAGGAAGCGACCCGGGGTAAGGTCAGAGAACCCGTCCTGCCGTGCGGCATCGAGATAGGCGGTGAAACTCTGGGCCAGCCGCCGGGCGCGGGTTTCGTCCAGCACCTGCATGCTGTCCTCGGACCCGGCGAGCGCCAGAAAGTCCGCGGCGCTGGCCCGGTTGCCAAGGCGTGACAGGGTGTCCTGCGACCACTCGGAATAGCTCTTGTCCATCAGCGCGAGGTCGAGCAGCCATTCGCCGGGGTAGTCGATGATGTCCAGATGCACGGTGCGCGGCCCCTGGATGCCCGCCAGCAGCCCCGAGGGCCGGACCCTGAGCGACAGGCGCAGCTCGCTGATGTTGCGGGTGCTGTCGGGCCAATGCGGCACGCGTGCCGTCAGCGCGGCAAGGTGGTCTTCGTACTCGAACCGCGGAATCGTGTCGTCGGGCTGGGGTTGCAGGTAGGCCGCCTGGATGCGGCCATCCGCAGCGGCCAGCAACCCGGGCATCCGCCCCCTGTCCAGCAGATTGGCGATCAGCGAGGTCAGGAACACGGTCTTGCCCGAACGCGCAAGCCCGGTCACACCGATGCGGATGACCGGATCGAAGAACGCGCCAGTTACGGTGTCGGTCACATTCTCGACGCTGCGAGTCAGCGTGTCGGCGATGGTTCCTATGACCACGTGGCGGCTCCTGCGGATGTCTGCTCAGGGCACAAGATAGACACGGGGGCGGCCGGGTGCCAGTGCCGGGGAGGGGATTGTCTGGGCCAGAGCGGCGTTATAGGAGGCGATATGCCCAGATATGCGCTTAGAATCGAATATGATGGTGGTCCGTTTTCGGGCTGGCAGCGGCAGGCCGACCATCCGTCCGTACAGGCCGCCGTCGAGACGGCCCTCGCCCACCTTGAACCCGGTCCGCATACCATCGCGGCGGCCGGGCGGACGGATGCCGGGGTACATGCGCGCGGTCAGGTCTGCCACTGCGACCTGACGCGGGAGTGGGATCCGTTTCGCCTCTCCGAGGCGCTGAACTACCATCTGAAGCCGGCGCCGGTGGCCGTCGTTGCGGCACAGCGCGTCGGCGCGGATTGGCACGCCCGGTTCTCGGCGCGCGAACGGCGCTATCTCTACCGCATCCTGTGCCGTCGCGCGCCGGTGACGATGGAGGCCGGTCTCGTATGGCAGGTCAAGTACGCCCTCGACCTGGACGCCATGCGGGCGGGGGCGGAGCAGCTTGTCGGCCTGCACGATTTCACCACGTTCCGGTCGGTCACCTGTCAGGCAAAATCACCGGTCAAGACGCTGGATGCGCTTGATATCGACAGGGTCGACACCGATGCAGGCCCCGAGATCCAGTTCCGCGTGCGCGCGCGGTCCTTCCTGCACAATCAGGTGCGCAGCTTTGTCGGCACGCTGGAACGCGTGGGCACCGGGGCCTGGGCGCCCGACCGGGTCGGCACCGTGCTGCGGGCGCAGGACCGAGCGGCCTGTGGCCCGGTGGCGCCGCCGCAGGGGCTTGCCCTGATGTCGGTCGGATACCCCGATGACCCGTTTGCGTGACGCAGCCTTTCAGCGCGCAGGCTCCTGCGAGGCATTGGCTTTTTGTGCAACCTGCCCGGCACGTTCGGCAAAGGACGGCCGGGGCTTGGGCGGTGCCGCGAGGGTTCTCAACTGCTCCAGCAGAGTCTCCGGCACGGCGACCTCCTGAGGCCGCTCCGGGCTTGCGTCCTGCGTGACACTGGTGGTGACCTGCAATCGGGGCAACCCATTGCGGATGGTCACTTTGCAGCTCGAGATCGGCCCGGGCAACAGTTCCACATAACTCTGCACAAGCTCTGTATCCGCCGGGTTGAGAGTCAGTTCCGCCGAGCCGCCAAGCACGCGACAGGCGCTGAGCGTGTCCTCCAGAACCAGTGGCAGCCGCAGGATCGGACTGTCCGTCGGGTTGTGAAGCGCCTCCAGCAAGCTTGCACAGTCGCGCCCCTGCGTCACGTGACGCACTGCGGCGCGGCCGAACAGCTCCGCCTGCGATTCGGTGAACCCCGCCGCCTGGGCGGCGCGCACGGCAAGGGAACGCAGATCAAAATCGGTCTGTTTCATGCTGAGGCCACCTGTTTTTCAGTCCTTGACTCGGAATTCCGGCCTGGGCCGGACAAACGTTTGCTTGCGATCTGACCTTCCGTCAGTTGCCCTTCCGCAGACCGGGTGCCCGGGACGGCGCCGTGCGCCAATCCGCGTCGGGTCTGTGCGTTAGGACAGATCACAGGGGACAACGAACTCGCGGGCAAAGAGTTTCATGCAATCGGTGTGACCAGTCGTCGCGGACCTGTGGCAGGGCGCCGGATGCATGGATCGGCCGTCGGCCTGTCCGGTAACCCGGCCGACGACGGTACCCGTCGCCGCTGTCGGCGGCGCGGCCCGGATGCATCCGCTGCCCGCTGTCCCAATGCTCGCAGCATGCTGGCGATGTGGTCACGCCATGCAGGCGATGCCGTTGCGCCGACTCTCAGGCGCCAGTGCCCGGGAACCCCTTGCAATTCTCCCCCGCGGCTGTAAGAGCGGCCTCATGAACAGAGCAATGCATATCCGACGACTCGACTGAGTCCCTCCTGTGCCCGGAAAACCGGGTGCCTTGCCTGTTCACACCCCCCTGACAACTTGACTTGCCCCGGTGCACTTGGCACCAATCGGGCTTCTTACAAAGGGTAGACCCATGATCTCCTCCGTCTTGCCGACCTACAACCGTGCGCCGTTCAGCTTTGTCAAAGGCGAAGGCAGCTGGCTGACCGAGGCGGACGGCCGCCGATTTCTCGACCTGGGCGCCGGCATTGCCGTGAACGCACTGGGGCATGCGCACCCCGATCTGGTGGCCGCGCTGACCGAGCAGGCGCAGGCGCTCTGGCATGTGTCCAACCTCTACCAGATTCCGCAACAGCAGGCGCTGGCCGACCTGCTGGTCGAGCACACCTTTGCCGATACGGTGTTCTTTACCAATTCCGGTACCGAGTCCTGCGAGCTGGCGGTCAAGATGGCGCGCAAATACTGGTACGACAAAGGTCAGCCTGACCGCACCGATATTCTCACCTTCTCGGGGTCGTTTCACGGACGCTCGTCGGCCGGGATCGCCGCCGCCGGGTCGGAAAAGATGACCAAGGGCTTCGGCCCGCTGCTGCCCGGCTTCGTGCATCTGCCCTGGGGGGATCACGAGGCGCTGAAGGCCGCGATCAGCGACACCTCCGCTGCGATCCTGATCGAACCGGTGCAGGGCGAAGGCGGCATCCGCCCGCTGCCCGACCAGTGCCTGAAGGGACTGAAGGCGCTGGCCGAGGAAACCGGTGTGCTGCTGATTTTCGACGAGGTGCAGTGCGGTATGGGGCGGACCGGCAAGCTTTTCGCCCACGAATGGGCCAGTGTCACGCCGGATATCATGATGGTGGCCAAGGGCATCGGCGGAGGTTTCCCGCTGGGCGCGGTGCTGGCGACAGAGGAGGCCGCCAGCGGTATGACCGCCGGGACGCATGGCTCGACCTATGGCGGCAACCCGCTGGGCTGTGCCGTTGGCATCGCGGTGATGAAGCACGTCGCCGATCCCGAGTTCCTTGACGGCGTCAACCGCAGGGCCGGCGCGCTGCGCCAGAAACTCGAAGGTCTTGTCGCCGCCCACCCGACCGTCTTCGAAGAGGTGCGCGGCCAGGGCCTGATGCTGGGGCTGAAGTGTGTGGTCGGCAATGCCGCCGTGGTCCAGGCCGGTTACGAGGCTCAGGTCATCACGGTGCCCGCAGCCGACAACGTGATCCGTCTCCTGCCCGCCCTCAACATCACCGATGCCGACATCGCCGAAGCAATCACCCGCCTTGACGCTGCCGCCACCGCCGTTGCCTGAGCAGGTCGTCTGATCTTCTCCGGGTTCCGAATATCCCGGGGGTCCGGGGGCAAGGCCCCCGAAACTCCGACAAGAAAAAGTAAAAAAATGAACCATTTCCTCGATATCCACAAAACCGATCCCACCGCACTGCGCAGCATGATCGACAGCGCCGCCACGATGAAGGCCGCCCGCAACGGGCTGCCCAAGGGCACGCCGGACGCCGAACAGCCGCTGGCGGGGCACATGGTCGCGCTGATCTTCGAAAAACCCTCGACCCGCACCCGGGTGTCGTTTGATGTCGGCGTGCGGCAGATGGGCGGGCAGACCATGGTGCTGTCAGGCAGCGACATGCAGCTCGGTCACGGCGAGACCATCGCCGACACCGCCCGCGTGCTCAGCCGCTATGTCGACATGATCATGATCCGCACCTTTGACGAGGCGGTGCTGACCGAGATGGCGGAATACGCCTCTGTGCCGGTGATCAACGGTCTGACCGACCGCACCCACCCGTGCCAGATCATGGCCGACGTGCTGACCTTCGAAGAGCACCGCGGCCCGATCCGGGGCAAAAAGATCGTCTGGGCCGGCGATGGCAACAACGTCTGCGCTTCGTGGCTGCACGCCGCGGCGCAGTTCGGCTTTGACCTCACCTTCACCGGGCCGGTGCAGCTGGACCCCGAAATGGAATTTGTCGGCCTGGCCCGCAATGCCGGGGTGAGCGTCACCATCGAACGCGATCCCGCCAAGGCCGTGGAAGGCGCCGACCTTGTCGTTGCCGACACCTGGGTCAGCATGCACGATGCCCAGTCGGCCCGCGAGCGGCGTCACAACATGCTGCGGCCCTATCAGGTCAACCGCGCGCTGATGGATCTTGCCAAACCCGAGGCGCTGTTCATGCACTGCCTGCCCGCACACCGTGAGGAAGAGGTGACCTCGGACGTGATGGACGGCCCGAATTCGGTGATCTTCGACGAGGCCGAGAACCGCCTGCATGCGCAAAAGGCGGTCATGCGCTGGTGCCTGGAGGTCTGACAGCGGCGCCGGTCGCTTGGCCCGCGGGGGCAGGGGGTCTTGCGGCGGCGCCCGCAATGGGCGCAGCGGCGGCAGGATCATGTTCCGCGCGGTTTGGCGCGCAGGGTCGGGTCCGCCTCCCGCGGGTTGTCGGGCCAGGGGTGGCGCGGATAGCGCCCGCGCATGTCGCGGCGCACATCTTCGTAACTGCTGTCCCAGAAACCGGGAATGTCCAGCGTGGTCTGTACCGGGCGCCCGGCAGGTGACAGCAGCGTGACCCGCAGCGGCGTGGTGCCGACACTGGGATGTGTGGTCTGGCCGAACATCTCTTGCAGCCGCAGGGATATTTCCGGGGCTTCTCCGGAATAGTCGATCGGGATCTGGCGGCCCAGCGGCGTGGTGAAATGTGCGGGAACGGCGCGGTCGAGCGCCTGCATGCCGTCCCAGTCGATCTGCGCACGCAGCGCCGGAAGCAGGTCAAGGCGTTTCCAGTGCTCGGCGGTGGTCACGCCGGCAAGATAGGGCAGCAGCCAGTCGTCGATCCGGTCCAGCAGCGACTCGGCGGTCATGTCGGGCAGGGCGTGGCCCGCGCGGCGGGCGATCTCGACGCGGGCCACAAAACGACGCGCAGGGTCCGACAGTGTCAGGCCGAGATCCCGGACACCGTCGAGCATGGCACGCGACAGCGCCTCGGGCGGCGCGTCTTTCCAGATCCGGTCATCCAGCGCGATGGCGCCCAGTTTTTCCTGCTGGCGGGCCAGGACGCGGCGTTCGCGTCTGGACCAGGTGCAGATGTTTTCCCAGCCGATCTGATCCGCAAAGAGGTCGCGCAACTCGGCCTCGGTGATCTGGATCGCCTGCCGGATCCTTGCTTCGCGCGGATTGCCGTCAAGGTCGGTGGCGACGATCAGGCGGGCCCCGGCCAGCGTGTCGCTGTCGTTCAGCACCGCGCCCTTGCCGCCCGAAAGCTGGTAGCGCGGCGCGTCGCCGCGACGGCGCAGGCCGATGCGGTCAGGATAGGCGAGCGCCGCGATCTGGGCCGGAGACAGAGTGCGGTCGGCGGTCTTTGCGGCGGCGGCAAGACGGCGCGCTTCTGTCTGTATGCGGCTCAGCGCGGCGCGGTTTATCCCATAGGGCCGGGTGTCGCCAAAGCGGCGCGGATCCCGCAGCGCTTCCAGCCGCAGCAACAGATCCGCCGGGGCACCCGTCAACGGGTCGCGGTCCGCGAGCAATGCGGCCATCGGGGCCGCCGCCGGACCCGAGAGCGCCAGCATATGCGCCAGACGCGGATGCAGCGGCAGGCGAGCAAGTCTGCGGCCATGCGCCGTGATCCGGTTGCTGCGGTCCAGTGCGCCCAGCATCCGCAACAGCGCCTGCGCTTCGGCCAGGGCGCCGGGATTGGGCGGTGTGAGCAGCGGCAGTGCCTCGGCCTGCGCACCCCAGAGAGCGATTTCCAGCGCGAATCCGGCCAGATCGGCGGCTTCGATTTCGGCAGGCGGAAAGGGCGGCAGCGCGCCCTCCTCGCCCTTGGTCCAGAGCCGGTAGCCGGTGCCGGGGGCGACTCGCCCGGCGCGGCCGGCGCGCTGGGTTGCCTCGGCGCGGGTGACCTTTTCCGTCACCAGTCGGGACATGCCCGAGCCGGGATCAAAGCGCGCCCGGCGCGCGCGGCCGCCGTCGACCACCACCCGGATATCCTCGATGGTGAGCGAGGTCTCGGCAATGGCCGTGGCGAGGACGATCTTGCGGCCCTCCCGCGCCGGGGCAATCGCTGCCCGCTGGGCGGCAAAATCCATGGCACCGAACAGGGGGCGGATGTGGTGATCTGCGGGCAGGCGGTGTTTCAACAGCGCTTCGGTGCGGCGGATCCCGCCTTCGCCGGGCAGGAAGGCCAGCAGGCCGCCCGTAGAGTCGGCGGCAGCGACGGTTATCAGGTCGGCAAGGGCTGCCTCGAACCGCTGATCGCGCGCCAGGGGCCGGTCGAGCCAGCGGGTTTCGACCGCAAAGCCGCGGCCTTCGGAGGTGAGGATCGGCGCCTGCATGAGGTCGGCGACCGGGGCGGCGTCAAGCGTGGCGGACATGGCCAGCAGGATCAGGTCGTCGCGCAAGGCGCCGGCAATTTCGAGGCAGAGCGCGAGACCCAGATCGGCGTTGAGCGAGCGTTCGTGGAATTCGTCAAAGATCACGGCTCCGACTCCGCGCAATTCGGGGTCGGACTGGATGCGCCGGGTCAGGATACCTTCGGTCACCACCTCGATGCGGGTCTGTTTCGTGACCTTCGATTCGCCGCGGATGCGATAACCCACAGTCTGGCCGACCGTTTCCCCCAGCGTCTCGGCCATGCGTTCGGCGGCGGCACGGGCGGCAAGCCGACGGGGTTCCAGCATGACGATGGTCTGCGGCGTCAGGCCCGCGTCGAGCATCGCCAGCGGCACGCGGGTGGTCTTGCCCGCGCCGGGCGGGGCCTGAAGCACGGCGCGGCCATGTTCACGCAAGGCCGTGATCAGGTCAGGCAGCAGGGCGTCGATGGGCAGGTGGGTCATGCCCCGGGTTATGCGGGATTGCCCGAGGCGCGGCAAGACGGGGACATGTGTGCCCGGGCACGACAGCGCGCCGGGCGTGTCGCCTCTGCCGTCCGGACATCCATCGGCAGAGAGAGCGGAAGGCGCGACAGTGGCTGCAAGGGGGTGGACAATCGCGGGACGGGAAGGGCATCACTCTGCCTACGACAGGAGGCCGGGCAGTATGGATATCGACGAATTGGCACGCGGCATCGCAGCCGGAGAGCGGCGCGCGCTCGCGCGGGGAATCACGCTGGTGGAAAGCGGACGCGCGGATCACCGGGCACGTGCCACGGACCTGCTCGAGAAGGTGCGGCCTCTGGGGCGCGAGGCGCTGCGGATCGGCCTGTCCGGCACGCCCGGGGTGGGAAAGTCGACGTTCATCGAAACCTTCGGGCTGATGCTGACCGGGCAGGGGCTGCGGGTGGCCGTGCTGGCGGTGGATCCGAGTTCGGCCCGCTCGGGCGGCTCGATCCTGGGGGACAAGACCCGGATGGAACATCTGAGCCGCGATCCCAACGCATTCATCCGACCGTCCCCCAGCCAGACCCATCTGGGCGGCGTGGCACGGCGCACCCGCGAGGCCATCGACCTCTGCGAGGCGGCGGGGTTCGACGTTGTCCTGATCGAGACGGTGGGTGTCGGCCAATCCGAGACGGTAGTGTCGGAGATGTCGGATCTGTTTCTGCTGCTGCTGGCCCCGGCGGGCGGAGATGAGCTGCAGGGAGTCAAACGCGGCATCATGGAAATGGCGGACCTGATTCTGGTCAACAAGGCGGATGGCGATCTCAAGGCGACCGCGATGCGGACCTGCGCAGATTATGCCGGCGCCCTGCGGCTGCTGCGCAAGCGCCAGCAGGACCCCGAGGGGTTTCCCAAGGCGATGACCGTCTCGGCACTGGAAGATTTTGGCCTTGCCTCGGCCTGGAACGAGATGCAGGCGCTGGCTGACTGGCGGCGCGCGCAGGGCCACTGGGCGGCGCGACGGGCGGATCAGGCGCGCTACTGGTTTGAATCCGAAGTTCGCGAGGGGTTGCTTGCCCGGCTCAGGCGGGAACCGGTCAAAGGCGCGATGGCTGCGCTGGCGCAGAAGGTCGGACAGGGCGCGCTGACCCCTGCGGCCGCAGCCGAAGAGCTTCTTGACGGCTATCTCGCCGGACGGGGGTGAGTGTTGGAGCCGACCACGGTCTTTGTCGGCGATCTGCTGCGGGCGGATCTGTTCAATGCTTCCGCCGACCGGCTGTTTGTGACGTTCCGCCAACGGCTGGCGCGGCCCGGGGCCTTTGATGCCCCGCGCCCGGTGCGCAGCTTTGTGGCGCGGGGCTATGCCCATCTGCACCTGCAGGCACGCTGGAACGACTGGTACATCAACGGCGAAACCGCGGCGTTCGAAGCGGCCTTGGCGGCCGTCTGCGGCAGATACAGCCGGGTGGTCGGCATGGGGTTTTCCATGGGCGGCTACGCGGGGTTGCGGTTTTCGGCGGCATTGGGACTGAAGCACCTGATTGCCGTCTCGCCTCAGTTCACCCTGTCACCTCGGGTTCTGCCGCAGGACCGGCGGTATCGCGACTGTGCCGGCGGGTTTGACGGCGCGCTTGGCGATCTTGCGTCGCACGGACGGCGGGCCCTCGCCGGGGCGGTGCTGTTTGATCCGTTCAAGCCGATGGACCTGTTGAACGCCCGGATGATCGGGGCGGTGTTTCCCGGTCTGGCGCTGTGCCGTCTGGCCGGGTCGGGGCATCCGGCCAGCCGGGTCCTGCGCGAGGGCGGCCGGTTTGCCGCCCTGCAACGGCAGCTGCTGCACGGGCGGGTGGATCCGGCGGCGATCACCGGGCTGCACCGCGACAGCCGCCGCCACAGCCCGTTGTACTGGACCCAGATGGCAGAGATCGCCGGGCGGCACGGCAGGGACGGGCTGGCGGCGGCTGCCCGCGCTCGGGCAACGGCACTGGCGCCCGGCGCCCGCGACGCCTAGATCCGGCCGGGCCGGTCCTGTTGCGCGCCGACAGCGGGGATTCTGCCGGATCGGGCGGAAAAAAGACACGCCTCGCGCCAACCCTTTCGCCCAGCCTCTTGACGCGCGTGGCCGAAACGCTTACCCACCCGAAACGAGATTCTGGGCGCGGCTTTGCGGCGCCCTTTCATATTGGTGAGGCCCGGACTTTGTGGTGAGGTCCCGGCGGACGCCGCGAGCAAAGACGAGGATGGACCCATGTCGCGTGTATGCGAACTGACCGGAAAAGGCCCGATGACTGGCAACAATGTCAGCCATGCCAACAACAAGACCCGTCGGCGTTTCCTGCCGAACCTGAACGACGTGACGCTTCAGTCCGAAACCCTGAACCGTGGCATCAAGCTGCGGATTTCGGCTTCGGCGCTGCGCAGCGTTGATCACCGTGGCGGGCTTGACCGGTTCCTGGCCAAGGCCAAGGACGCCGAACTGTCGGCTGACGCGCTGAAGGTCAAGAAAGAGATTGCCAAGGCGCAGGCCGCTCAGGCCTGATCCGGTTCCCGGCACAGACGATACAGCCCCGGTCGCATCCGACCGGGGCTGATTGCGTTTCGCCGGTGCCCCGCGATTCGCCCGGGCCGGGCGCAGCGCCGGAAAATTTTCGGCAGACAATTTTTCACGCAGGGTCCCGGTCCAGAAGCTGCGCAACCCAGGCCGGCACGACCTGACTTGCTCTGCCGATGATGTGGCGGTCGAATATCGCTGACACGTCTGTCGCCGCCGCGTTTATCTCCAGCGTTTCGATGCCCCGACGGGCGACCCCGGCGCCAAAGCCGGCGGCGGGATAGACCGCGCCTGATGTGCCGATGGCGACGAACAGCATGCAGTCGCCGAGGTGGGCCTCGATCTCCGCCATGTGATGGGGCATCTCGCCGAACCAGACGATATCGGGCCGCGTGGCCGCAGCGCCGCACCGCGGACAAAGGTCCCGGGGTGTCATTTCAACCGGTGCCGACCAGCGGTGGCCGCATTCGGCACAGAGCGCACCCGACAGGGCGCCGTGCATCTGAAGCGCCGCGCCACCCGCGGCCGCATGCAGACCGTCGACATTCTGGGTGATCAGGATCACGGGTGCGGGCCAGTGCTCTTGCAACCGGGCCAGTGCAAAATGTGCCGCATTGGGGCGGGCAGCCGCGGCGGCGCGGCGGCGCATGTTGTAGAAGGCGTGGACCTTTGCGGGGTCGCGGGCAAAGGCCTGCGGCGTGGCCACTTCTTCAATCCGGGTGTTTGCCCACAACCCGTCGGTATCGCGGAACGTGCCAAGGCCGCTTTCGGCGGAAACCCCGGCACCCGTCAGGATCACGATTTTGCCGCAGGTTTTCATGCCGTGCCTCGAATGCTAGGTCCAGATCAGGAGGTGCCCCATGGCTGATCGTATTCTGTTTGTCTGTCTCGGCAACATCTGCCGGTCACCCTCTGCCGAAGCGGTCCTGCGGGCACTGGCGCTGGCCCGGGGCCACGCGTTGACAATCGACAGCGCAGGCACCGGCGACTGGCATCTGGGCGAACCGCCCTACGGGCCGATGCAGCGGGCGGCGCGGGCCCGTGGTTATGATCTGAGCGCCCTGCGGGCACGGCAGGTGAGCGCCGTCGATTTTGAGCGGTTTGACCTGATCCTGGCGATGGACGCCGACAACCTGGCGCATCTCGAACGTCTGCGCCCGCCCGGCAGCACGGCGAAACTGTGCCTGTTCACGGATTACACCGAAGGCGCCGACCATGTGCCGGACCCTTATTTCACCCGGGATTTCGACGGCTGCCTGGACCTGATCGAGGTCGCTGCGCGCGCCCTGCTGGCGCGGCTCGAGGCGCCCCGCGACGACGGGCAGCCCTGACGCCCCGACCCTGGACGTCCCGACCCCGAACGCACGGGCGGGTTCCGGCCGTGGGAAGATGGTGTCAGGAACCGCGCCGCCGGTGTCGCGTTATTGTCCTGTATCATAAAGGGATTTCGAGATGATCACGAGCAGAACCATCATTGCTGCTGTGCTGGCCGGAGCCATCGGCATATTGGCCTATTCGCTCCTGGTCTGGGCGGTTTTCGGCATCCCGCTTGCCGGGCTTGTCTTCAGCTTCGGGCGGGTTCTGGTGGCTCTGCTGTCCGCCCTTCTTCTCATCCCGATCTTTGCCCGAATGGATCCCCGCGACGCCTGGATCACCGCGCTGGTGACGCTTACGGTGCTGCCCACCCTGGTGGCCAAGACGGCCTTTGTCGCCGCCGGGCCCTGGATCATGGAATTTGCCGTGAACGCGGTCTTTGCCGTGGTCACGATCCTGGTGTTTCGGTCGGTGCTGCGGCGGCCCTGAGCCGCGCGTCGCCGAGGTCAGCTTTTAGGCACTTTCCCCGCTGAAAAGTTGTTTTTGTACAAACGACGCTTGCCGCAGTCGAATGTTGCTTTTGCCGTCGCATTCGCCGCGCCATACTGCGCCGACTTCCGGCAGTCTGGAGACGGCAATCATGGCACGCACCGACAAGCTTCGGCTTGGAACCTTCGTTTATACGTTCGGCTTTCATCCGGCGGCGTGGCTGCATCCCGGATCGGATGTGAAGGGCGCCAATGACATTGCGCATCTGGCGAAGGTGGCACAGATTTCCGAGGCCGCCTGTCTGGACTTCATGTTTTTTGCCGACAGCCCTGCCGCCGCTGTCGGTCACCCCGAGGCCCTGGCCCGCCAGCCGACAAAAATGAACCGGTTCGAGCCGATCACTGCGATCACCGCGCTGTCGATGGTGACGCAACGGCTGGGGTTCGTCGCAACTGCCTCGACCAGCTACTACGAGCCTTACAATATTGCCCGGCTGTTCGGGTCGGCGGACCAGATTTCCCGCGGGCGCATCTGCTGGAATGTGGTGACTTCGGACCATGACGAAACCGGTTACAACTACAACCGGCAGGGTCTGGACCCGCACGGCGACCGCTATGACCGGGGCGAGGAGTTTCTCGATGTGGTGCTGGGGCTGTGGGACAGCTTTGAGGACGACGCCCTTCTGCTGGACCGCGAAAATGGCCTCTATCATGACAAGGACAAGCTGCATCAACTTGACCATGTCGGCCCGCATTTCCAGGTGCGCGGCCCGTTGAACATTGCCCGCACACCGCAGGGGCGGCCGGTGATTGCACCGGCCGGGGGGTCCGAACGCGGCAAGGAACTGGCGGCACGGACCGCCGAGGTGGTGTTTTCGCTGGCCTCGAACATCGACAAGAATCGCGCGTTTTACCAGGATGTGAAAGGGCGGATGGCCAGATATGGCCGCAAGCCCTCGGACCTCAAGATCATGCCGGGGATCGTCATCAATGTCGGCGAGACGCGGGCCGAAGCCGAAGCGCGGGCGCAGGAAATGGTGGAGGTGATGCACCCGGAGGTTGGCCTGCTGATGCTGCAGGAATTCCTTGAAACCGACCTGCATGGTGCGGATCTGGACCAGCCGTTCCCGATGGAGCGGATGCCGGCCAGGGCCAAGGGCTCGGTGGCCATGTTCGAAGGCGTGAAGGAATTTGTAGAGCAGGGCCACAGCCTGCGCGCCTTGATCACCCATTATGCCCGTCAGCACACCGGCAACGGGTTGACCGGATCCTACCTAGAGGTCGCCGATTACATGCAGGAATGGTTCGAGACCGAGGCGGCGGACGGATTTATCCTGATGTGCCCGACCCTGCCCTCCAGTCTCGAGGATTTTACCCGGTTGGTGGTGCCCGAGCTGCAACGCCGGGGGCTGTTCCGCGCAGAATACGAGGGTGCGACCCTGCGCGAAAACCTGGGGCTGTCATTTCCGGTGAACCGCCATACCGCCGTCCGGGACGCGGCACGGTAGATGACCCATCCTGCGCTATCGGCCCTGACCGCCCGCTTTGGTCCGCGCATCGAAACCGGCGCTGCCCTGCGCGCGCAGCACGGCGCGGGCGACAGCTGGCACGCCCCGGCGCCGCCCGACGCGGTGCTGTATGCACTGACCACCGACGAGGTATCGCAGGCGCTGGCGATCTGCCACGCGCACCGCTTTCCGGTGGTGGCGTTCGGGCACGGGTCGTCGATCGAAGGACAGACGCAGGCGGTGCAGGGCGGGCTGTGCCTCGATCTCACCCGGATGACGGCAATTCTGCGGGTTTCGGCCGGGGATATGGACGCGACGGTCGAGGCCGGCGTCACCCGGCAGCAGCTGAACACGCATTTGCGCGACACCGGGCTGTTCCTGCCGATCGATGTGGGCGCACATGCGACGCTGGGCGGGCTGGCTTCGACCCGGGCGTCGGGCACGATGACGGTGCGGCATGGCACCATGCGGACGCTGGTGACGGGGCTGACCGTGGTGCTGGCGGACGGCGAAGTGATCCGCACCGGCGGGAGGGCGCGCAAATCGTCATCGGGCTATGACCTCACTGCGCTTTTTGTCGGGGCCGAGGGTACTCTGGGAGTGATCACTGAACTGACCCTGCGCCTGGCCGGCATCCCCGAGGCGGCGCGGGCGGGCCTGTACAGTTTCGCGCAGATTGCCGACGCCACGCAGACCGTGGTCGAGGCGCTGCAATGCGGGCTGTGTCTGAACCGGATCGAGCTGCTGGACGCGCTGCAGATGCGCGCGATCAACGCCTACAACCGGACCGACCAACCCGAGACCGCGACGCTGATGGTGGACATGACCGGCAGTGCCGCGCAGGTCGATGCCGATCTCGCGAGCTTTGGCGCGCTGGCCGCCTCGCACGGCGCAACGGCAGCGCCCTGCCGCACTCCGGACGAATATGCCGCGCTCTGGGCGCTGCGGCATTCGGCGCTTTATGCGGCGCGCAGCCTGCGGCCCGGGTGCAAGAGCCTGTCAACCGACGTCTGTGTGCCGGTGACGCAGTTGCCGGAGCTCATTGCGGCGATTCAGTCCGAGGTCGCGGCGGCGGGCGTGGTGGCGCCGCTGCACGGCCATGTCGGGGACGGAAATTTCCATCTGGTGATGCTGTTCGATCCCGAGACGCCCGACGAACAGGCGAAGGTCAGGGCGCTGAATGCCCGGCTTGTCGACATGGCGCTAGCCTGCGGTGGCACCGCGACGGGTGAGCATGGGGTGGGACTGGGCAAAAAGGAATATATGCTGGCAGAACACGGCGGTGCGCTGGATCTGATGCGGCGGCTGAAACGGGCTGTGGATCCGCAGGGAATCCTGAACCCGGGCAAGATCTTTGATCTGTAGGGCGCTCCCGGCCCTGGTGTGGCAGCGGCACGCGCCATCGGGCGCTTGTTCGGTGCGCAAGCTGGGAAGATTACGCCCAATAGATAGGCGGCCAATGGTGGAAACGCTCTTCCGTCACGGCTGAAATTGCGGTTTAGTGCTAATTGTATACACAAAAAGATACACGGCACATTGCGATGCCGGTCAGACCAAAACCATCAATGATGCCCCCGCAAAGGGGCGCACAGGGAGTCTTCTCATGCGCAAGCATTTACTCGCCGCCCTCACCGGCGCGGCCCTTCTGGTTGGAACCACCCTTACGGCCCAGGCGCAGGATGCGCTGGAGCGGGTCATGGCCGCCGGGACGCTCAAGGTCGGCACCGAAACCGCCTTTGCCCCGTTCGATTTCATAGATGCCGGCAAGCACACCGGCCTGAACACCGACATCTATGCCGAGATCGGCAAGGACATGGGTGTCGAGATCGAATGGATCACGCTAGACTGGACCGGTGTCCTGCCCGGTCTGGAAGCGGGCCGCTTTGATGTTGTGGCGGGCCCGGCGACGATCACCAAGGAACGGATGCAGCGCTATCGGTTTTCCAGCCCGATCGCCGAAGCAACGGTGGCCCTGCTCGTCGGTGCCGACAGCGCGGTCGCTGCCCCTTCGGACATCGCGGGCAAGCCGGTCGGCTCTGGCACCGGCACCGCGCAGCTGGCGCAGCTACAGGCCTATGGTGCGACGCTCGACCCGGCGCCGACCGAATACCGCGAATATGTCTCGTTCAACGAATCCTATGCGGACCTTGCCGCCGGCCGGATCGAGGCCGTTGCCAATTCGCTGCCCAACATCGCCTTTGTCGCCTCGCAGCGCCCCGAGGTGTTCAAGGTGGTGACCCCCGCCTTCGGCACCCCGACCTATTTCGGCTTTCCGGGCCGGATCGAGCCGGAATTTTCCAGCCTGATGGACAAGATCGACGAGATCCTGCTGGCGATGAAGGCGGATGGCCGCATGGCGGTGCTGCAGGAAAAATGGTTCGGCACCACCTTTGACATGCCGGACTACGTCACCGATCCCAGCATCTGATCGCCGCCTGTGCTGCGGGGCAGCCCGGCGGGCCCCGCAGCACATACCCAGACAGGACGTACCGTGCCATGACCTGGTCCTTGTTCCAGCTGCTGCTACAGGCCTCGCTGATGACGATCTTTGTCAGCGCCATTTCGATTTGTGCCGGCCTGGCCATTGCCGTGGTCCTGTCGGCGTTGCGGATGTCGGGCAATCGCCTGGCGTACGCGGGCGCCGGGCTGTTCATATCCTTCTTTCGCGGCGTGCCGCTGCTGGTGCAGCTGTTGTTGATCTTCAACCTGCTGCCGGTCATCGGCATCACCCTGCCCAGCCTCGCCACCGCGATCATCGGCCTGTCACTGTGTACGGCCGCCTATCAGGCGGAAAACCTGCGGGGTGGCTTTGAAGGTGTGCCCATCGGCCTGATCGAAAGCGCCGAGATGGCCGGGTTTTCCCGGATGCAGGCATTTGTGTATATCCGCACGCCCATCGCGTTGCGCCTGACCTTTCCGGCGCTGGTGAACGAGGCGATCCTGATCCTGAAATCTTCGTCCCTGGTGTCGGTGGTGGGCCTCGTCGAGCTGACCAAGATGGCGCAGAATCTGTCGGCATCGACCTATCAGCCGCTGCCGATCTTTGCGTCGGCAGGATTGATCTATCTTGTGATCAACCTCATCGTCGCCCTGGCCGCCCGTCGCGCCGAGGCTGCCCTGCCCGGACTGCCTGCCAAATGAGTTTTGATTTCGCCGTCATTCTTGCCAAGGGGCCACAGATTCTTGCCGGTCTGGGCGTCACGATCCTGATCTGGGTGGTCGGCACGGCGCTGGCCGTGGCGCTGGGCTTTGTCGTCGCCACCGCGCGCCGGTTCGGGGGGCCGCTGGTCAACGCGGTCCTGGCGGTCCCGGTCGAGGTGCTGCGCGGCACACCGTTCCTCGTGCAGATCTTCCTGCTGTATTTCGGCGGTCCGTATATCGGCCTGCGGCTGGATCCGGTCACGGCCGGGTTGCTGGGCCTGTCGGTCTATGGTGCCGCCTATTATTCCGAGATCTTCCGGGCGGGCTATCAATCGGTGCCACCGGGACATGTCGAGGCGGCAGAGTGTGTCGGTCTTTCCCGGGGCCAGACGATCCTGTTCATCCTGCTGCCGGAAATGGCGCTGCTGGTGCTGCCGCCCTCGCTGAACATGTCGGTGATCCTGCTCAAGGACACCGCGCTTCTGTCGTTGATCACGGTGCCGGAAATGACCATGACGGTCAGTGCCATCGGCAGCCAGCAGTATGCCTTTGTCGAATCCATCGTGGTGCTGGCCCTTGTCTACTGGGGCCTTGTCGAGCTTGCCAACTGGCTGGGCCGCTTTACCGAACGCAAAATATCCAAACTGAGTGTGACATGACCCAGAGCGCCATCAGCATCCAGAATGTCAGCAAGCAGTTCGGCGACACCATCGTGCTGCGCGACATCAATCTCGAGGTGCCACGCGGGCAGGTGTCCTGCCTGATCGGGCCGTCCGGGTCGGGCAAATCCACCCTGCTGCGCTGCATGGCAGGTCTCGAGCACGCCGACGCCGGCACGATCACGATCGAGGGCGCGCCGCTGGGCTTTGTCGAGGGGCCGGACGGGCGGCGGCGCCAGAGTGCGGCCGAACTGCGCCGCGCGCGGTCCAGGATCGGCATGGTGTTTCAGCAATTCAACCTGTGGCCGCACATGACGGCGCTGGGAAACGTCTCTGCCGCGCTGCGCCGGGTGCGCAGGATGCCCCGCAAGGAGGCCGAGGACAAGGCGATGGCGCAGCTGGAGAAGGTCGATCTTGCGGCCCGCGCGCATCACTACCCGTCACAACTGTCCGGCGGACAGCAGCAGCGCGTGGCGATTGCCCGGGCGCTGGCGCTGGACCCGACGATCATGCTGTTTGACGAACCGACCTCGGCGCTGGATCCGGAACTGACCGGCGAGGTGCTGAACGTGATGCGCGCCCTGGCGGACGAGGGCATGACCATGGTGGTGGTGACACACGAGATCGGGTTTGCCGCCTCGGTCGGGAACAAGGTCTGTTTCCTCGATCACGGGCGGCTGCTGTTTCACGACACCCCGGACAAGGTTTTCGCGGCGCCACGCAATCCGCGTCTGGAGCAGTTCCTGGACACCTATCTCGACCGCGGGGCGTTTCTGGTGCAGTAGGGGGTGTCGGCACGTCCGCGACGACGGGGGGAAGGGCAGGGAGCAGGCCAGATGACGCAGCCGCCAACGCGGATCAGCCAGCACGACCGGATCACCGAAGACATCCGCCGGATGATCGTGTCGGGAGACTGGGCGCCGGGGCACCAGCTGCCGGTGGAAACCGCGATGGCCGAAACCTATGGCGTGTCGCGGATGACGATGAACAAGGCGCTGACCCGGCTGGCGCGCGAAGGCTATCTGATCCGGCGCAAGAAACGCGGCACATTTGTTGCGCAGCCGCGGGCACAGTCAGCGATCATGGAGATCGCCGATATCGAGGCCGAGGTCCGCGCCATGGGCCAGGACTACCGGTTTGCGCTGCGGTCACGCGGGGCGCGGGCGCTCGGAGCGGCGGAGGCGGACGAAATCGGCAGCGGCGCCGAGGAGGGGCAGGCGGCGCTGCGGCTCGAAGGGTTGCACAGCGCCAATGGCCAGCCGTTCTGCCTGGAGACCCGGCTGGTCAATCCCGCCCGCGCCGACGGTGTGCTGGATCAGGATTTCAGCACCACCCCGCCGGGAAGCTGGCTGCTGCGACAGGTGCCATGGAGCGAGGCCAGTCATCGTATCCGGGCACTGAATGCCGGTGCCGCGCTGGCGGAACAACTGGCGTTGCGAGAGGGTGACGCCTGTCTGGAAATCGTCCGCCGGACCCGCACCGCCGAAGGCTGGGTGACCTGGGCGCGGCTGGTCTATCCCGGCGACAGTCACCAGTTGGTGGCCGCCTTTGCGCCGCGCGCCAAGACCGAACAGCGGTAGCGCCCTGCACCGGCTTACGTGAACTTGCGGAACATCTTGGTCTGATCGAACATCTCTTCCAGGGTTTCCATCCTGTGGCGCGTGTCGTCCCATAACAGGGCCTGAACTGCCGAAATCATGGTTTCGACCAGCAGCAGCGGGGTGGCCAGAGAATCCCAGGCCGAGGGCACGACGATCCGGCTGGACAAGCAGATTTCGGACAGCGTGTGGATCGGCGAACGCCACTGGTCGGTGACCAGGATCACCCGCCCGCCGCGTGCCGCCGCCATCTCGGCCAGTTTGAGAGTGTTGTTTTCATACCGGCGCATGTCGAAGACGATAAAGATATCCCCCTCGCGCGCGTCCAGCAGGTCGTGCGGCCAGCTGGTCGAATTCGAGCGGATGTGCGTCACCCCGGGGCGGATCACCTGCATGTGCAGGAACAGATACTCCGCCAGTGTGTGGCTGATGCGCCCGCCGACAATGTGCACCTTGTGGTCAGTATCGGCGATCAGCGCGCAGGCGGCGTCAAAAGCCCCGGGTTCGATCTGTGCCAGCGAATGGCGGATATTGTCGATCACCGCTTCGGTAAAGCGGTTGAGGATATGGCCGGAGGGCGCACCTTCGGCCCAGTTGTCGTACTTGGCGATCGGATTCTTTACCTTGGCACGCAGCTCTTCGCGCAATTCAGCCTGGAAATCGGGGTATCCGGCAAAGCCCAGCTTTTGCACCATGCGCAGGACCGTTGGACCCGAGACCCCGGCGTCGCGCGCCAGCGCCGACAGCGGACCGAGCCCGCTGGCCGGGTAATTTTCCAGTATGGCATGGGCCAGTTGCCGTTCGGCACGGGTCAGGGTGTCGAACCCGGACTGGATGCGTTCGGCAATGGTCAGGTCTGTGCTTGGCACGGGAATCGCCTGCTTTGATAACTTTCGTTACAGCAGTTTAGCAGATGTGAAATTTATTACATTAAGTGATTGACAGAATCTTCGCCTTTCCAGAAAGTCTTGGGAAAACGGGGGAAAGATGACAGGGACTGCGACTCCAGAAACGCCGGTCTGCACGGTGCGCCCCGGCGGCAGCGCCTCGGATATCGTGCTGGTCTGCGAGCATGCGTCGGCGTTCATCCCCGCTGAACTGAACGCGCTGGGCCTGTCCGAAGCCGATCAGAAGAGCCATGCGGCCTGGGACCCCGGTGCACTGGCGGTGGCCGGTGCGATGGCCGCCTCGCTGGACTGCGCTCTGGTGGCATCGACGATTTCGCGCCTCGTCTACGACTGCAATCGCCCGCCAGAGGCGCAGGACGCGATGCCTGCGCAAAGCGAACGGGTGGTTGTGCCGGGCAATGCCGATCTGGGGGCCGTCGAGAGGGCCGCGCGCACGCAGCGCTATTACCTGCCGTTCCGCGCCGCGGTGGCGGACCAGATCACGGCGCGAACCGCGCCTGTTCTGGTGACCATCCACAGTTTCACACCTGTCTATCATGGACAGCCGCGCGCAGTGGAAATCGGCATTTTGCACGATGCGGACTCGCGCCTGGCCGATGCGATGCTGGAGAGCGCGGCGCAGCACACACAACTCAACACCCTGCGCAACGCGCCTTACGGGCCCGGCGACGGGGTGACCCACACCCTGCGCGAACATGCGCTGGTGCAGGGGCATCGCAACGTGATGATCGAGATCCGCAATGACCTGATCGCCACGCCCGAAACGCAGGATGCAATGGCGGCGATGCTGTGTGGCTGGCTGACACAGGCGTTGGCCAGGGTCTCCGGGGGGCAGGATGCGTAAACTCGCGCATGGCTTCATTCGCGGCGTCGATGCGGTCAATCACCGGATCGGGCGCATCGTGATGTACGGCATCTTTGTGCTGATGGGAATCCTGATCTGGTCGTCGGTCAGCAAGACCTTCTTTCTGCCCTCGCTCTGGACGCTCGAGCTCGCGCAGTTCGCAATGGTGGCCTACTACATCCTTGGCGGACCTTATTCGATCCAGCTGGGGTCGAACGTGCGGATGGACCTGCTGTATGGCGAATGGTCGCCGCGCAAGAAGGCCTGGGCCGATCTGATCACCGTGCTGTTCCTGATCTTTTACCTCGGTGTGCTGCTCTACGGCGCCATCGGGTCGACGGCTTATTCCCTGGGCTATTACGGCTCCGAGCCGTTTTCGTTCTTTGGCGGGCTGATCACCGGTGCCGAAGAGGTGGGGAGGATGGAAACCTCACCCTCGGCCTGGCGGCCCTGGCTGTGGCCGATCAAGTCGGTGATGATCCTCGGCATCTTCCTGATGCTGCTGCAATGTATCTCGGAGCTGCTGAAAGATGTGCTCCGCCTGAAAGGTGACCCGATCTGATGTCTTACGATCTGATCGCCACGCTGATGTTCGCCACCATGATGCTGATGCTGCTGACCGGGCAGCGGGTGTTCGGCGCCATCGGTTTTGTCGCGGTGATCGCGGCGCTGTTCCTCTGGGGCGACCGGGGGGGGTATGACCTTGGCTTTTCAGCCGCGATGAAGCTGATGAAATGGTATCCGCTGCTGACCCTGCCGATGTTCATCTTCATGGGCTACGTGCTGTCGGAATCCAAGATTGCCGACGATCTGTACAGGATGTTCCATGTCTGGATGGGGGGGCTTCGCGGCGGGCTGGCCATCGGCACGATCGGCCTGATGGTGCTGATCTCGGCCATGAACGGGTTGTCGGTGGCGGGCATGGCCATCGGGTCAACCATCGCTTTGCCGGAGCTGCTCAAGCGCGGCTATGACAAGCGGATGGTGACCGGGGTGATTCAGGCGGGCTCCAGCCTGGGCATTCTTGTGCCACCCTCTGTAGTGCTGGTGCTCTACGCGATGATCGCGCGTCAGCCGGTGGGACAGTTGTGGCTGGCCGGCGTGGTGCCGGGGCTGATGATGGCGGCGATGTTCATCGCCTATATCGTGATCCGCTGCTGGGCAAACCCGGTGCTGGGCCCGGTTCTGGCCGCGGAAGAGCGCACTATCCCCCGCGCCGAAAAGCTGCGCCTGCTGCGCGCGGGAATCCTGCCGCTGGCGATCTTTGGCGCCATGATGGTGCCCTTTGTGAACGGCTGGACCTCGCTGGTCGAAAGCTCGGCCATTGGCGCGCTGGCGGCGTTTGTGGCCGCCGTTCTCAAGGGACGGATGACCAGAGAGGTGTTCGAGAACTCCGTGCGCAACACGCTGGGCATCACCTGCATGTTCATGTGGATCATCCTGGCGGCGCTGGCCTTTGGCGCGGTCTTCGACGGGCTGGGCGCGGTCAAGGCGATCGAGGGCCTGTTCACCGAACGGCTGAACCTGTCGCCGTGGATGATCCTGATCCTGATGCAGCTCTCGTTCATCCTGATGGGCACGTTTCTGGATGACACCGCCATGCTGGTGATTGTGGCCCCGCTCTATGTGCCGCTCGTCGGGGAGCTTGGCTTTGACCTCATCTGGTATGGTATCCTCTACACGATCACCACGCAGATCGCCTATATGACGCCGCCGTTCGGCTATAACCTGTTCCTGATGCGCGCCATGGCGCCGCCCGAGATCAGCCTGCGCGACATATACGCCTCGATCACGCCGTTTGTTGCGGTGATGGTTCTGGCGCTGGTGTTGGTGATGGTGTTCCCGGGCATCGCCACGTGGTTGCCCGAATACGTCTACGACAAACCCTAGAAGCCGCCGGAAAGGTGGCCGCATTCACCAGCAAAGGAGACTTACCAATGACCACGAGACGCAAATTCATTCAAAGCGCGGCCGTGCTTCCGGCGGCCGGCCTGGCCGCGCCGGCCCTCGCGCAGTCCAAGATCACATGGCGTTTGCAAACCTATGCCGGTGCGGCGCTGGCCGAACATGTGATCAAGCCCGCAATTGACAGCTTCAACATGATTGCCGGCGACGAGATGCAGATCGAACTGTATTACGCCGACCAGCTGGTCCCGACAGGCGAGCTGTTCCAGGCGATGCAGCGCGGCACCATCGACGCGGTGCAGTCGGATGACGATTCCATGGCTTCGCCCACCGATGTGACTGTTTTCGGGGGATATTTTCCTTTCGCCTCGCGCTACTCGCTCGACGTTCCGGTGCTGTTCAACCAGTACGGCCTGAACGAGATCTGGGACGCAGAATATTCCGCCGTCGGTGTGAAACACATCTCTGCCGGTGCCTGGGACCCCTGCCATTTTGCCACCAAGGACCCGATCCGCAGCCTCAAGGATCTTGAGGGCAAGCGCGTCTTCACCTTCCCCACCGCCGGCCGCTTCATGTCGCAGTTCGGCGTCGTGCCGGTCAACCTGCCATGGGAAGACATCGAAGTCGCGGTGCAGACCGGCGAACTGGACGGCATCGCCTGGTCGGGCATCACCGAGGATTACACCGTCGGCTGGGCGGATGTGACCAACTACTTCCTCACCAACAACATTTCCGGCGCCTGGGCGGGATCGTTCTTTGCCAATATGGAGCGTTGGGACGAACTGTCGCCGCGCCTGCAGGAGCTGCTCAGGGTCTGCATGGACCAGTCGCACTACTACCGTCAGTGGTGGTACTGGGGCGGCGAGGCCTCTCTGCGCGTCGACGGCACCAAGATGGAACTGACCACCATTCCCGACGAGGAATGGCAGACCGTCGAGGACGCCGCCGTCAAGTTCTGGGACGAGATCGCTGCCGAAAGCCCGACCAAGGCGAAAGTTGTCGAGATCCTCAAGAAGTACAACGCCGATATGGTCAAGGCCGGTCGCCCCTATCGCTACGGCAAAGCCTGACACCGCGACCCCGCCTGCCCGGGGACCGGACGGCCGCGCCAGCGCGGTCGCCCGGTGCCGGCGCAGGCGGGGTGTGAAACCCGGTACGAACCACAGCAGGGGCGGCGTCACAGCCGCCTCTGTCCCACAACGAATGGACCAAAGACATGCCCGGCACCCTCAGCTTTGACGACCTGAAATCCCAAACCGCCAGCGGCGCGATCGACACGGTGCTGGTCTGCGGCGTGGACATGCAGGGCCGCCTGATGGGCAAACGTTTCCACGCGGTGAACTTCATCGAGACCTCGTATGAAGAAACCCACTGCTGCAACTACCTGCTGGCCACCGACCTGGAAATGTCCACCCCCAAGGGCTTTGCCTCGACCAGCTGGCAGCAGGGGTACGGCGACTATGTGATGAAGCCGGACCTGACCACGATCCGCCCGGTGCCCTGGCTGGACGGCACCGCGATGGTGCTTTGTGACCTGCTGGATCATCACACTCACCAACCGGTGCCGCATTCCCCGCGTGCGATCCTGAAAAAGCAGATCGCGCGCCTGGATGCCCTCGGCTACTCGGCGGCGATGGCGACCGAACTGGAATTCTTCCTGTTCGAGAAAAGCCTGGACGAGATCCGCAAGGGCGGCTTTCGCGATCTGGCCCCGATCAGTGGCTACAACGAGGATTATCACATCTTCCAGACCACCAAGGAAGAGATGATCATGCGCCCGGTGCGCAATCACCTTTTCGCCGCCGGCATCCCGATCGAGAACTCCAAGGGCGAGGCCGAGGCCGGTCAGGAAGAGCTCAACATCCGCTATGCGCCTGCGCTCGACTGCGCCGATCATCACACCATCGCCAAACATGCGATCAAGGAGATCGCCTGGCAGCACGGCCATGCCGCGAGCTTCCTGCCGAAATGGCACCCGGACCGGGTGGGGTCGTCGTCGCATGTGCACCAGTCGCTGTGGAAGGGGGACACACCCGCCTTTGCCGACAGCGCCGACGCGCTGGGCATGTCGACGCTGATGAAACACTACATGGCCGGCCTGATCACCTTTGCGCCCGATTACACCTATTTCCTCGCGCCTTACGTCAACAGCTACAAACGCTTTTCCAAAGGCACCTTTGCGCCGACGAAAACCGTCTGGTCTGTCGACAACCGCACGGCCGGCTTCCGGCTCTGCGGGGCGGGGACCAAAGGTGTGCGCGTCGAATGCCGGATCGGCGGCTCGGACCTCAACCCCTATCTGGCGCAGGCGGTGATGCTGGCGGCGGGGATCAAGGGGATCGAGGACAAGATGGATCTGGCCCCACCGACCCGCGGCGACATCTACCAGGACGCCAAGGCGGGCGACATCCCGCAGAGCCTGATCGCCGCCACGGCCACCCTGCGGAATTCCGCCTTTCTGCGCGAGGTTCTGGGCGACGATGTGGTTGACCATTACACCCGGGCGGCAGAGTGGGAGCAGGAAGAGTTTGACCGTGCCGTGACCGACTGGGAAATCGCCCGCGGCTTTGAAAGGGCCTGAAAATCATGACGACAATCACTTGTATTTCACCGATCGACGGGTCGGTCTATGCCACCCGCGACGCGCTCGGCCACGACGCCGCGCTGGACGCCGTGGCCCGTGCGCGCGCTGCGCAAAAGGCCTGGGCCGCGCGCCCGCTGCAGGACCGCATCGACATGGTGATGGCGGCGGTCGACCAGATCGAGCAAGGCAAGGACCGCATGACGCTTGAACTGGCCCACCAGATGGGCCGTCCGGTGCGGTATGGCGGCGAATTCGGCGGGTTCAAGGAACGCGCCAGTCACATGGCGGGAATCGCGGCCGGTGCGCTGGCACCCAAGGTCATCGAGGACAGCGACAAGGCGCTGCGCAAGATCGCCTTTGAACCGCACGGCGTGGTCTTTGTCGTGGCGCCCTGGAACTATCCCTACATGACCGCGAACAACACCATTGCCCCGGCGCTGATTGCCGGGAATACGGTGATCCTAAAACACGCTTCGCAAACCATCCTTGTGGGGGAACATCTGGCCGAGGCCTACCACGCCGCCGGAGTGCCGACAGACGTGTTCCAGAATGTGGTGCTGGATCACGACACCACGTCGCGGCTGATCTCTGAAAACGCGTTCGATTTCGTCAACTTCACCGGTTCGGTCGGCGGCGGGCAGGCGATGGAACGCGCGGCCGCCGGCACATTTACCGGTGTCGCCACCGAATTGGGCGGCAAGGATCCGGGATATGTGCGCGCGGACGCCGATCTGGATGCCGCTGTCGACGGGCTGATGGATGGCGCGATGTTCAACGCCGGACAGTGCTGCTGCGGGATCGAACGGATCTACGTGCATGAAAGTCTCTATGACGCCTTTGTCGAAAAGGCCGTGGCCTGGGTCAACGCCCTGACCCTTGGCAACCCGCTGGAGCAGGCGACAACCCTTGGCCCGATGGCCAATGTGCGGTTCGCCCGCGAGGTGCGCGCCCAGATCGACGAGGCGGTCGTCGACGGTGCCACCGCGCATATCGCGCCGATGACCGCCGACGATGGCGGCGCCTACCTCACACCGCAGGTGCTGACCAATGTCACCCACGACATGCGGGTGATGCGCGACGAAAGCTTTGGTCCGGTCGTCGGCATCATGCCGGTCAAGGACGACGAAGAGGCGATCGCGCTGATGAACGACTCCGTCTTTGGCCTGACCGCGGCCATCTTTACCAGGGATGCCGCCGCAGCCGAAAGCATCGCCGCGCGGCTGGAAAGCGGCACTGTCTTCATGAACCGTGCCGATTACCTTGACCCCGCCCTGTGCTGGACCGGCTGCAAGCAGACCGGGCGGGGCGCCGGGTTGTCCGAGCTTGGCTACCGTGCGCTTACCCGCCCCAAATCCTATCACCTCAAGAAGGCCTGACCCCATGTCGCTGAAAGCCAACTGGTCCTATCCCACCGCCATCCGCTTTGGCGCCGGCCGCATTGCCGAAATCGGCGACGCCTGTGCCGCTGCGGGCATCAAGAAGCCGCTGCTGGTCACCGACAAGGGGCTGGCCGCCCTGCCGATCACCAGTTCCACCCTGGACCTGATCGAGGCGGCCGGCCTGGGCCGGGCGCTGTTTTCCGAAGTCGATCCAAACCCGACGGAACACAACGTCGCCGCCGGTGTGAAAGTCTACAGGGACGGTGGTCATGACGGCGTCATCGCCTTTGGTGGCGGCTCTGGTCTGGACCTTGCCAAGATGGTGGCCTTCATGGCCGGGCAGACACGACCGCTGTGGGATTTCGAGGATATCGGCGACTGGTGGACCCGCGCCGATGCCTCTGCCATCGCGCCCATCGTCGCGGTTCCGACCACTGCCGGAACGGGATCGGAAGTCGGGCGCGCCAGTGTGATCACCAATTCCGAGACCCACGAGAAAAAGATCATCTTCCACCCGGCGGTCCTGCCCAAGGTGGTGATCTGTGACCCGGAACTGACCGTCGGCATGCCGCCGATGATCACCGCCGGCACCGGGATGGACGCCTTTGCCCATTGTCTCGAGGCCTATTGTTCGCCGCATTTCCACCCGATGAGCCAGGGCATCGCGCTGGAAGGCCTGCGGCTGGTCAAGGACTATCTGCCGCGCGCCTTTGCCGATGGCAGCGATATCGAGGCCCGCGGACAGATGATGGCAGCCGCGGCGATGGGCGCCACCGCCTTTCAGAAGGGTCTGGGCGCGATCCATGCGCTGAGCCACCCGATCGGCGCCTGGCACCATACACATCACGGCACGACCAACGCTGTGGTGATGCAACCGGTGCTGATGTTCAACCGCTCTGCGGTTGAGGACCGTCTGGCCATGGCGGCGCGGTATCTGGGGATCGAAGGGGGATTTCAGGGCTTTTACGACTTTGTCGGGGCTTTGAATGCCGATCTGAAGATCCCGGCGACCCTGACCGATCTGGGAGTCAAGGACCCCGATATCGACGCGCTGGTGGCCTCGGCCCTGCAAGACCCCAGTGTCGGCGGCAACCCGGTCGAGATGACGGTGGCCAATACCACGGCGCTGCTGAAGGCGTGCTTCTGAAGCACGCCTGAATCCAGAAACCGGTCCGGACTCGGGGCGCTTCACCATCGCGGTGGGGTGCCCCTCTCGGTCCGATGGCGCCCGCTTTCGCCGTGACGGTGGGCGCCTGGTTGCTTGGCTTTGATCGCTCAGCGCTTCTGGAAGGTGATCATCACCAGCGCCAGCACACCCGAGCCCACCATCAGCAGCAGTGACACCGCGTTCAGTACCGGCGTCGAGCCTTCTTTCAGGCGGTCGAACATGGTGATTGTCAGTGGCGCGTCCGAGCCGACCAGCATCAGCGTCGTGTTGAAGTTCTCGAAACTCATCAGGAATGCCACGACAAACGCCCCGACCAGCGCAGGCGCAAGATAGGGTATCGTGATCGTGCGCACCGCCGTCAGCGGCGTCGCACCAAGGTTCAGCGCCGCCTCTTCCAGTGAGCGGTCGAACTTGATCAACCGCGCCGAGATCACCAGCGTCGCAATTGTGGTGATGAATGAAAACTGCCCGGCGATGACCAGTGGCAGGCCGGGGCGCAGCGCCTCGACATACAGCCCGCTCATGTCCTGAACCAGACCCGCGACGCGGCTGGAGAAGACGAGGATCGAGATGCCGAGCACGATGCCCGGCACCACCAGCGGCAGCAGCATCAGCACATAGAGCAGTCCCCGGCCGCGAAAGCTGTAGCGGTTGAAGAGAAAGGCGTTTGTGGTCCCCACGACCACCGACAGGGCCGAGACGCAGAGCGCCACGATGACCGACGTCCAGATCGACGACAGGATGCGGCGTTCGTGAAACAGCCCGATCTGCGGCCGGGCGTCGCCAAAGAACCAGCCCCAGGTGAACCCCTCCCATGGCAGGCTGGGGAACTGGCTGTCGTTGAAGGCAAAGACCGAGACAGTGATCAGGGGCAGTGCCAGCCAGAGGAAAAAGGCCGCCACATAGGCGGTGTAGATCAGGCGGAAGCCGCTCGGCTGCGGGATCGACGGGATCATGTGCCCTCTCCCATCGTGCGTTCCAGCGTCTGCCCGGTGAGTCGCAACATGCCCCAGACGATCAGCGACGAGGCCCCGAGCAGGCAGAAACCGAAGGCGGCCCCGAGCTCCCAGTTGAAGCGGACGATGAACTGGGAATAGATCAGCTGCGTGAACCAGAGGGAATCCTTGCCGCCCAACATGGTCGGGGTCAGATAGTTGCCCAGCGACAACATGAAGACCACGATGCAGCCCGACACGATGCCGGGCATGGCGTGCGGGATGACGATCTCCCGCAATACCGAAAACCCGTTGCCACCCAGGTCATATCCCGCTTCGATCACCGCGTCGTCGAGGCTCTCCAGCGTTGTGGTCAGCGGCACCACCATGAACAGCATCGAGGTGTAGACCAGCCCCAGCATCATCGCGGCATCATTGTACAGCATCTCGACCGGCTGATCGGCGAGCCCCGCCCATTGCAGCGCGTTGCTGATCACCCCGGTTTCGCGCAGCAGGATGATCCAGCCGAAGGTGCGCACCAGTTCCGATACCCAGAACGGGATCAGGCACATCAGGAACAGCGTCGCCTGACGGCGGCCGCGGGCGATCTTGGCGATGTAATAGCTGATCGGAAAGCCGATGATCAGGGTGATCAGGGTGGCGAGAACCGACATGATCGCGGTGCGGGCAAAGGTCATCAGGTACAGCGGCTGCGTGGCGAAATCCGCATAGTTTTTCAGGCTGGGCACGTATTCTCCCGGGCCGGTGCGGCTGCGCAGCGATACCAGCGCCATGTCGATGTGCGGAATGACGATCAGCAGGCCCAGCCACAGTACCAGTGGCGCCAGCAGCAGGAAAAAGCCCAGCTTCCGGGTCATGTGCCCGTGTCCGCAAAGCACAGCGACTGATCGCGGCCCCAGCCGATATGCACCTGCGCGCCTTTGTCGAGCCCGGCAAAGGCGGCGGATTGCGGCAGGGCCACGTCAATTTCGGCACCCGAGACCGGGTCGCGCACCAGCACGCGGGAATTGGCCCCGTTGAACAGCAGCGCCGTGACCTGCGCCGGGATCTGGTTGGCGTCACCTTCGACGGCATGGGCCGCATGGGCGAGGGTGATCGCCTCGGGGCGGACAAAGATTTCGACCCGGTCTCCGGGTGACAGCGCGCGGCCGCGCGCATGCAGCGTCAGCCCGCTGTCGGTGCGCACTTCGGCCTCGTCGCCACGGGCCTCGGTGACCAGACCTTTCCAGCGGTTGGCCTCGCCGACAAAACCGGCGACAAAGGCGGTGGCGGGGTTGTAGTACAGGTCGCGGGCCACGCCGACCTGTTCGAACCGGCCGGCGTTCATCACGGCGACCTTGTCGGACATCACCAGCGCCTCGCCCTGATCATGGGTGATATACACAAAGGTTGTGTCGAATTCGGCCTGAAGTGCCTTCAGCTCAACTTTCATCTTTTCGCGCAGTTTCAGATCCAGCGCGCCAAGCGGCTCATCCAGCAACAGCACATCGGGTTCCAGCACCATGCAGCGGGCAATCGCCACGCGCTGCCTCTGGCCGCCCGACAGCTCCGAGACCTTGCGGGTGCCGATCCCCGGCAGGCTGATGCGGTCCAGAACCTCGCCGGTCCGGCGGATGATATCGGCCTTGGCAACACCCTGACGGCGCAATCCGTAGCCGATGTTTTCGGCAACGTTCATCATCGGGAACAGAGCCAGGTGCTGGAACACCATGTTCACCGGGCGCTTGTTCGGCGGCACCCCCAGCATCGAGCGCCCCTTGATCAGGATGTCGCCCCCTGTCGGTTCCAGAAACCCGGCAATCATCCGCATGATCGTGGTCTTGCCACAGCCGGACGGCCCGAGAATGGAAAAGAACGACCCCGCTGGTACGGAAAAATCGACCGAGTCGACGGCTGTCACCTTGTCGAAATGTTTGCTCAGGTTGCGGCATTCGAGGTCTGGCGCGGTGTCCGCCGTCATCAGGTCATCCTTCGGCATCTTGGCGGCCCGGCATCACCCGGGCCGCCGGTGGTGTGTTCAGGACTCAACCCGCAGCCTGGACCCGGTCCAGAGTTTCGCCTTCGAGCCGCTCGATCTCGGCCGGAACCGGCGGATACCAGCGGATGTTGTCCACGGCTTCGGGCGGAAAGCTGGTCTGGTACTGCGCCTTGAGCGCGTCGTTCACAAACTCGTCCGCGCCTGCCGAGGCCGTGAAGTTGCCGGCCTCTTCGGTGATCATCGCCGCGATCTTTGGCTGCATCACGAAGTTGATCCAGGCATAGGCCGCCTCGTCCGCACGGCCCTGAGCGGGCAGGGCAAAGGTATCGACCCAGCCAAGCGCGCCGGAGGCTGGGGCGACAAAGTTGATGTCAGCATTGTCGGTGTTCAGCTTCCAGCCACCGGTGTCCCAGGCCATCGCCGCCACGGTTTCGCCCGACCGCATGAGGTTGATCAGCTCGTCGCCACCGCTCCAGTAGGTTTTCACCACCGGCTTGCACTCGACCAGCTTGGCTTCGACCTGGTCAAGAATGGCCTTGTAGGCGGCTGTGTCACCATAGGCGGCGAACGGGTCAAGACCCATGGCGAAGGCAAAGCCGATCAGCGTCGGACGCTTGAGCCGGTAGGTCACCTTGCCGGCGAGGTCTTCGTTGCACAGGTCGGTGTAATCGGCGACTGCACCGGCCTCGGCGGCATTGACGATCAGCCCCGAGGTGCCCCAGACATGCGGCACACCATAGACGGCACCGTCGACTGCGGTGTTGCCTTTGGTCGCCTCGAGCATCGAAGGAATGATCTGCGCGGTGTCGATCTGTGTCATGTCGATCGGCTTGTAGATGCCGAACTCGGCCTGCGGACCGGCGATGCGATCCTGGCTGGGCTGAGCAAGGTCAAAGCCGCCGCCGCCGGTGGCGCGCAGCTTGGCGACCATTTCCTCGTTGTTGGACAGGGTCACTTCGACGGTGTGGCCGGTCTCCTGTTCGAACAGGTCGATGACGGCGTCGGGGGCATAACCACCCCAGGTCAACAGGCGCAGGGTTTCGGCGTTGGCCGGTGCACCAAGCGCAAGGATGGCAACGGTGCCGGCAAGCAGTTTGTATGATGTCATTTTTTCTTCTCCCAGATGGTACCAACAGTAAGGCCCTATGATCCATTTGTGTAAAGCCTGTGTAACGGCTTGGAAGATCACAATTTTCAATTTTCGCAGCTCGCGAGAGCGGGGTTTGGAGGCGGGCACGGAAAACCCCGCGCATCAAGCGGGACACGCAGGGTAAAGTCTGTTCAAGGCGGGCCAAAAGCCCGCCCCGGGCGCCGGACCTAGATGAACGTGAAGTCCTCGATGCCAAGCTGGTTGGCGTTCAGACCGATGATTTCGATCACATGTTCATTGTAGGTGACCGAGACACCTGCCTGTCCGTCGAAAGTACCGTTCGCAATTTCAAGCGACGCGAACTTGCCCGAGCGGCCCGCACCGTCGACGTCGCCGAGGCGCAGCTTGTCGATGCCGTTCTCAAAGTCGAGAATGCGGTCCACTTCACCGATATTGAAGTCTTCGTTCATGTCGTTGAAGATGAACAGATCCGCGCCCTCGCCACCGGTCATGGTGTCGTTGCCGGCGCCACCGTTGATCCGGTCTGCACCTGCCCCGCCAAAGATGAGGTCGTTGCGGCCGCCCCCGGCGAGGAAGTCATCGCCGTTTCCACCATCAACCGTGTCGTCACCTTCACCGCCACCGATGGCGTCGTTGCCATCGCCGCCGGTCAGGCTGTCACGTCCGGTGCCACCGCCGAGGCTGTCGTCACCGATGCCGCCGTCGACGGTGTCGTTGCCGAACGAGGCACCCATGGTGTCATTGCCCTGCGCGCCCTGGGTCGAGTCGTTACCGCCACCGCCGTTGACGATGTCGTCGCCATTGCCGCCGGTCATGCTGTCGTTGCCCTGACCGCCGCCCATGGTGTCGTTGCCGTCGCCGCCGTCCATGGTGTCGTCGCCAAGACCGCCGCCCATGTTGTCGCGTCCGGCATTGCCGTTGACCACGTCGTCGCCGTCCGCAGCCGAGACCGTGTCATTGCCGTTGCCGCCGTTGACCGTGTCGTTGCCTGCGCCACCTGAGACTACATCGTCGCCATCGCCGCCGTTCAGCACATCATCGCCGTCTTCGCCGATGATGGTATCGTCGCCGTCGCCACCGTTGAGCGTGTCATTGCCCGACGTGCCGCGCAGGGTCTGGTTGTTGTTGGCGGCGATGACTGCCGCCGTCGCGACCGAGGTGACGAACTCGTTGGTGCCCTGACCGTCGGTATAGCTGACCCGGACCGACAACGCCGACCCGGCATCCGCCGCCACCGGCACATAGGTGTTGCCGTTGGCCCCGGAAATCGGGGAACCGGCCCGCAGCCACTGGAAGCTGAAGGTGCCCAGTCCGTCTTCGTCCTGCACCGCCGCCGCATTGGCGGTCAGGGTCAGGCCGACCGTCGGCGTGCCGCTGATGGTGACAGCGCCGGTGGGGGCGTCATTGACGTTGCTCACCGCCGAGGTTGCCGCGCTGGTCACGACTTCGGCTGTGCCAAAGCCGTCGGTGTAGCTGGCCCGGACAGAGATGGCTGCGCCGACGTCAGCCTGACCCAGCGCATAGGTGGTGCCGGTGGCGCCGGAAATCGCGGTGCCCGCCCGCAGCCATTGCAGTGAAATGGTGCCAAGTCCGTCGAGATCGGCGATGCCTGACGTGCCCGCCGACAGGGTCTGGCCCTCGGTTGCGGTGCCGGTGACGGTGGGGGCCCCGGTGGGGGCATCGTTGACGTTCACCACCGCCGCCGCGTTGGGCGCTCCGGTCACGGTTTCCTCGGCGCCGCGGCCATCGGTATAGCTGACCCTGACCGAGACCGCCTGGCCGACATCATCCTGACCGAGTAGATAGGTCTGCGCCGTTGCGCCGGTTATTTCGGATGTGCCGCGCAGCCACTGGAACGACAGCGTGCCCAGCCCGTCCGCATCCGCCAGCGTAGAGGTTTCCGCAGTCAGGGTCTGGCCCTGCACGGATGCGCCGGTGATGGTGACACCGCCAGTGGGCGGATTGTTCGGTTCGACCACCGACGAGGTTGCCGCGCTCGACACGGTCTCGGCGGTGCCGAAACCGTCGGTGTAGCTGACCCGGACCGAGATGTTGGATCCGACGTCACTCGGAGTCAGGACATAGGTCTGATCTGTGGCGCCCGTGATTTCGGTCGAACCGCGCAGCCACTGGAAGGCCAGGGTGCCGAGGCCGTCGGCGTCGCTCAGGGTGTCGGTGTCGGCCGTCAATGTGCTGTTGACGGCGGCAGTGCCGTCAATGGTCACGTCCCCCTGGGGCGCGTCGTTGACATTGCTCACTTCCGGCGTCGGGTCGCTGGTGACGGTTTCCAGGTTGCTGGCGCCGTCGACATAGCTCACCCGGACAGAGATCAGCGCGCCGACGTCCTCCTGACCCAGCGTATAGGTATTGCTGGTCGCGCCGGAAATCGTCTCGGTGCCACGCAGCCATTGGAAGGACAGGGTGCCCAGCCCGTCGGGATCGCTGAGCCCGGAGGTGTTGGCGGTCAGCTCTTCGCCCTGTGTTGGGGTGCCTTCGACAATGACCGGGTCGGGGCTGACGGTTGCGACGGCATCGTCGACCGTCGGCACCAGCACACCGGCGGCGCTGTCAATGAAGGATGTGTTGCCGGTCAGGGCAAAGTCGAGCACGGCATTGTTGAAATTCACCGTCCCCGGCAGGACACCGGCATTTGTAACCGCCTCGATGGCATTGGCCAGTTGCAGCGGCGTCAGATCGGCGAGGGTGGCGATATCATCCGGCACGGCCGCGTTGTAGAAGCTGTCGGGGCTTTCGCCCGCCTCGTAGGTGAACAGGCTTTGGGCGGTGGTGCTGACGCGCCAGTCGTCGCGAAACTGGCCGTACAGGTCTTCAAAGACAAGCGGGCGGGCCAGCGGTGTGCCGTCTGCGAGCGCGATGTCGTTGCTGGCGAGCCCGTCGCCATTACCGAGCAGACCCTCGACGGCGCCGCCGAGTTCGTCCGCCAGCCGGATGTCGGCATCCACCCGCCCGTCGATCACGGTCATGATCAGTTGGCTGTCGCCGTCCTCGATCGTGCCGTTATCACCGGCATAGACCACCGTATAGGTGTCGCCTTCACGGTAAACCCGGTCATTGCCGATATCGACCGACGTAAAGTCGGTCAGTGCCACCGCCGTACCGTTGATGAACAGCGGCGTGCCTGTGGCCGAGCCGTCGATCATCACCGTGGTGGTGCCAAGACGGGTTGCAACCGCTTCGGTCACGCTGACGTTTTCAATTCCGGTTACCGGGACAAAGCGCGCCTGAATTTCAAACGAGGCCGGTTCGTCCAGAGTGCGCGAGAGCACGAATTCGCCGACCGCCTGGAAGTCATACCCCAGCCCGTCAAGCGTCGAGATGTGCGGGTCTCCGGCCACCCAGCCATTGAACCCGAGCGTGGGAACATCTGGCACCTGCGACGTCAGGAAATCGCCGTTGCGCACGAAGAATTCCCACAGCCCAGGCACACCGGTGTTGCCAAGGGTGGCGTCCAGCGCCAGCATTTCCTCCTGGTTGCCGGACTGGGTCAGTTCAAAGAAGCTGCCGCCGGTGCCGGTGGACCAGCCCGCGCGGGCCACGGTGCCACCAAGCCCGTTGCTGCCGCCCGAAGCGTCGCCGGTGGTCCAGTTGATGTCTTCGTAGCGGAATTCGATGTTGAAATCACCGTTGCCCGCATCTGTCAGGACAAGCTGGAAGGCGTTTGGAATGTCCGTGCGGTTGTTGAAAAAGCCGACATCATCCCAGGTGACGATGATCTCGTCGGTTTCGGTGTTCAGATCCCAGTGAACCAGGTTGGTTCCGGTCGAGTTGCCGCCCGGCGTGGTCGCCCCGGGGCCGCTGTCCGTGTCGACGTCGCCAAAGTAGGGCGCAATGATCGGGTTGCCGGTCGCGCCGTTGATTGCGGTCGGAGAGAAGGCGCCAGAGGCTGAGTTGAAGGTGACATTGCCGTTGCTGTTGATGAAGAACGACGTGTAGTTGGTGCCGTTCAGGTCGATCCCGTTTTCGAAGACAGAGGTGATGTCGACCGACTGCGACCCGTCGTCGATCCGCGCCAGGGCGAATTCGCCAAAGCCGGACGGCCCACCCAGACCGGTGCGCAGGGCCAGACCGCGTCCCATCTCGTTCAGTGCCGGATCGGTGGTCATGTCATCGAACTGGAACCGCTCGACGCCGATGATCGTGTTGACGTCACCGCTTTCGATGTGGGTCAGCGCGCGGGTCTGGAAGTCGACGATATCGACAAAATAATCGTTGCGGTTGCCCGAAAAGACCGCGGTGTCGAGTCCGCGGCCGCCGTCGATGGTGTCACGGCCCGATCCGGCCGCGATCGTGTCCTCGCCGTTGCCGCCAAGCAGGCTGTCGTCGCGGTCGCCGCCGTCGATGGAATCGTCGCCGGCTCCGCCGTCGATGGTGTCATCGCCATTGTCGCCATTCAGCGTGTCGTTCCCCGACCCGCCGACGACCGAGTCGTCCCCGGTGCCTGCGTTGACGCTGTCGTTGTCGTCACCGCCGTCGATGGAATCCGCGCCCGCACCGCCATCGATGCTGTCATCGCCACGCTCGCCGCGCAGGGTGTCATCGCCGGTGCCGCCCTCGAGCGTATCGTTGCCGCGGTTGCCGCGGATGGAATCGTTGCCGCCCAGACCCTGAAGCAGATCATCATAGATCGTGCCGGTCAGGGTGTTGGCGTCCTCGTCGCCGGTAAACGTCTCGCCCAGGAGCGATGACACGGTGACCGTCTGGTCAGTAAACTGCAGCAGTTCGACATCGTCCAGTTCGTCAACGCCGTCCGCCGAGGTCACGATCACGGTCGACGTGCTGCCGGTCTTCAGCGCAACGGTGCTGTTGGCCAGCGTGTCGTTGAAGACGGCAACGTCTTCGTCACCGGTGCCGCCGTTCAGGGTATCGTCCCCCAGACCGCCGGTCAGGGTGTCGTTGTCCGCTCCGCCATCGATGGAATCGTCGCCGGTGCCGCCGTCGAGCGAGTCAAAGCCATCATTGCCGCGCAGGGTGTCGTTGTCGGCGCCGCCCGAGGCCACATCGTCGCCATCGCCCGCAATCAGCGAGTCATTGCCCGCGTCGCCCGACAGGGTGTCATTGCCCACGCCGGAATTGAGCGTGTCGGCGCCGTTGCCGCCGCTCATCACGTCATTGCCGTCGTTGTCGATCAGGGTGTCGTTGCCCTCGCCGCCGGAGATGGTGTCGTCATCGTTGCCACCGATCAGGCTGTCCGCGCCAAAGCCGCCGTCGATCAGGTCGTCGCCTTCGCCGCCGTCGACAGTGTCATCACCAAAACCGGCGTCGATGGTGTCATCGTCATTTCCGCCGAAAATGGAATCAAGCCCGTCACCGCCCAGGATGGAATCGTCTCCGCCGCCCCCGTCCAGCGTGTCGTTGTCGAGCCCGCCGTCGATGGTGTCATTGCCGCCGATCCCGAAGATCGAGTCGTTGCCGAGACTGCCGGCGATGCTGTCGTCGCCTTCACTGCCAAAGATCTCGTCGTTGCCTTCGCCACCGTCGACGGTATTGGCTGTGGATCCGCTCAGCGAAATCAGGTCGTCGCCAGGACCACCGGCGATGGTGTTGATCCCGAATGAATCAAACAGTTCGTCGTTGCCTGCGCCGCCATCCAGCGTGTCGTTGCCTCGCCCGCCAGTCAGGGTGTCGCTGTCATCGCCGCCCAGCAGCGAGTCATTGCCGTCGCCACCGAACAGGCTGTCGTCACCGCCCTGGCCATCCAGGGTGTCGTTGCCGTCGCCGCCTTCCAGCGTGTCGTTTCCGGTTCCGCCCAGCAGGGTGTCGTCGCCGTCGTTGCCTTCCAACAGGTCATTTTCGGTGCCGCCGTCCAGACTGTCGTCGCCCTCGCCACCCAGCAGGGTGTCATTCCCCGATGCGCCCAGCAGCGTGTCATTGCCGGTGCCGCCATCAAGGCTGTCGTCGCCGATACCACCATCCATCGAGTCGTCGTCGGCGCCGCCCAGCAGGGTGTCATTGCCGCCCTGTCCGAAAATCGTGTCGTTGCCGCCGCCGCCTTCCAGCAATTCGTCCGAAGCGTTACCGATGATGTTTTCGGGGTCGGGTGTGTTGTGACGGAACAGGGACATGGCGGGGGATCCTCCTGGAAGAATGCGCAGTCCGGGTTCGCTCCCGGTATCAAAGCACAAATCTGTGAAATTTACGCCACGCAGTGGCGCGAAAGGGACGTCAAATAGAAGCTTTTTTGCAACATCCTGGGACGTTATGCCACTTACGCTGTCACGAAAAAGTTAGTGGAACAAGGATTCGTTGAATTGATTCGGGCAAATAGCCGGATCGCGCCGACGCTTGCAACCTGCGGTCGCAGAGCGAATATTTGCACACGTGACAGGTCTGCGATGGGGTCCGTGGTGCCTGCGAGGGGAGCGAGAACACTAGAATAAGACCGACCCGAGCCCCCCGCTTCGGGGCCGTTCCCGTCAAAGTTGACTCGGGAGACAGGCCTGAACGGGGGGCTCTGCAAGTCGGCCCTGGTCAACAGAGTGTCAGTCCAGAAAGGCCTTTTCGACCACAAACTGGGCTGGTGCGGAATTTGCGCCTTCCTGTAGTCCCGCGGTCTCGCAAAGCTGCATGATGTCCTTGTTGAGGGCGAGGTTGCCACAGACCATCACCCGGTCATCCTCGGGTGTCCATTCCGGCAGGCCAAGCGATCGAAAGACCTGACCCGAGCGGATGTGGTCGCTGATCCTGCCCTCGTATTGCGAGGGTTCACGGGTGGTCGTGGGGTAATAGTGCAGCTTTCCCGAGACCATCTCGCCAATCAACGGGTCTTCGGGCAGGGCGGCCACAATCGCGGCACCATAGGCCAGTTCGGCATTGCTGCGGCAGGTGTGCGCCAGGATGACCTCGTCGTAGCGTTCCCAGGTCTCGGGGTCGCGCAGCAGGGAGGCAAAAGGGGCAACCCCGGTGCCCGTGCACACCAGCCACAACCGGCGGCCGGGGAGCAGGGCGTCATGCACCAGCGTGCCCACGGGTTTGGGGCGCAACATGACCTCGTCACCCGGCGCGATCCGTTGCAGCCGAGACGTCAGCGGCCCCTCTGGCACCTTGATCGAATAGAACTCGAGCTCGTCGTCCCAGGACGGCGACGCGATGGAATAGGCGCGCAGCAGCGGTTTGCCGTCGTCCTTGAGCAGGCCGATCATCACGAATTCGCCCGAGCGGAAGCGCAGAGACCTGGGCCGGGTCACGCGAAAGGAAAACAGGGTATCACTCCAGTGATGAACCGAGGTGACAGTTTGCGCGTCGGGCAGTGTCCTGGCGGCGGGGGTGGTCTGAACATTCATTTGCTGGTTCCTGTCAGGCGGCTTCGGCGGCGGGTTTGTCGGAAAAATGTGTGGCCAGCTTGTCAGCGAGTCCGTCCATTTCATCCGCTGCGGGCAACGGATCCTTTGCTTCGGTGATCACCGGCCAGAGAGCTGCGTATCTGGCATTGAAGGCGACCCATTTTTCCATGCCGTCCTCAGTATCGGCGCGGATGGCGTCCGCCGGGCATTCCGGTTCACAGACGCCGCAGTCGATGCATTCATCCGGGTCGATCACCAGCATGTTCTCGCCCTCGTAAAAGCAGTCCACCGGACAGACCGACACACAGTCGGTGTATTTGCAGCCAATGCAGTTGTCGGTCACGACATAGGTCATTTGGTTGGATCCTTTCTGTTCGCCACCCACTGTGCTGCGCTGCGGCAGAGCCGTCCGTCAATAAATTGCTATTGGCCGATTCTGCGCTGCGGCAAGGTGGGTGCAATCACCTGCAGGATCACAGAAAGGCCCCGAAATGATCGAAACACTGGCCGCCACCCCGGATTGCCGCGCCCTGACCATCACCTGGGAACAGGGCGGCGAATCCACCCTCTCGGCGCAGATGCTGCGCCGCGAGGCACGGGATGCCTGGTCCATCCGCGAACGTCTGGACTTCGGTGCGGTCCGGGTGACCCCCGACATCGCGATCACCGCGCTGGTTCAGGTCGGCCACGGGGGTGTGAACGTCCATTTTTCCGACGGCCACGAACGCGCGATCTACCCATTCGAGTATCTGCGCGAACTCGTGGACCGCTTTGACAACTAATTGACAGAGGCCGTGCTGCGCTGCGGCGCAGGCTGGCCTCAGCAAGCTGAAGGAAGCCGAAAATGGACGAGATACTGGACGGACTGACGCAGATCGACTGCGACATTCTCGTGATCGGGGGCGGCACCGCCGGACCGATGGCCGCGCTCAAGGCCAAGAAAAAGAACCCCGGGGCCAACGTCGTCCTGCTGGACAAGGCCAATGTGAAACGCTCGGGCGCAATTTCGATGGGCATGGACGGGCTGAACAATTCGGTCATTCCGGGCTATGCCACACCCGAGCAGTACACCAAGGAAATCACCATCGCCAACGACGGCATCTGCGATCAGGCCGCCGTCTATCGCTATGCCGAGGAGTGTTACGGCATCATCCAGGAGCTCGACAGCTTTGGCATTCGGTTCCAGAAGGATCAGAACGGCGAATACGACGTCAAGAAGGTGCACCACATCGGCACCTATGTCCTGCCGATGCCCAATGGCGACACGGTCAAGAAGGCGCTGTACCGTCAGCTGCGCAAGGCACGCATCAACATCGTCAACCGATACATGGCCACCCGGCTGTTGAGCGGCGAGGGTCGCATCGCCGGGGCCATCTGCGTCAACACCCGCACGGCGGAGTTTCTGGTGGTGCGCGCCAAGGCCGTCATCATGGGGCTGGGGGCGGCCGGTCGACTGGGCCTGCCGACCAGCGGCTATCTTTACGGCACCTACGAGAACGCCAGCAATTCGGGCGAGGGCTATGCGATGGCCTACCACGCAGGCGCGGGCCTCGCGAACCTCGAATGTTACCAGATCAACCCGCTGATCAAGGATTACAACGGCCCCGCCTGTGCCTATGTGGCCGGTCCGCTGGGCGGCTACACTGCCAATGCGGCGGGTGAGCGGTTCATCGAATGCGACTACTGGTCCGGCCAGATGATGCAGGAGTTCCATGACGAACTGCAGGGCGGCAAGGGGCCGGTGTTTCTCAAGCTCAACCACCTGGCCGAAGAAACCGTGGCCGAAATCGAGCGGGTGCTGCACATCGTCGAACGGCCGACGCGCGGCCATTTCCACGCCGGGCGCGGCACCGATTACCGCAAGCAGATGATCGAGATGCACATCTCGGAAATCGGATTCTGCTCGGGGCACTCGGCCAGCGGCGTCTTTGTCGATGAAAACGCCCGCACGACGATTGCCGGCCTCTACGCCGCCGGCGACATGGCCAACGTGCCGCACAACTACATGCTGGGCGCCTTTACCCACGGCGCCTTTGCCGGCGAGGATGCCGCCGATTACATCAAAGACATGGATTTCGCCGCCTTCGACCACGCCGAGGTCGAGGCCGAGCGTACCCGCGTGCTGGCCCCCACCAAACGCGACGATGGCATTCCGCCGAACCAGATCGAATACAAGACCCGCCGTCTGGTGAACGACTATCTGCAGCCTCCCAAGGTCACGGCCAAGATGCAGTTGGCGCAGAAACGCTTTGCCGAAGTGCGCGAGGACATGGAGCAGGGGATGTATGTCCGCGATGCGCACGAACTCATGCGCGCGCTTGAGGCCTCGACCATTCTCGACTGCGCCGACATGGCCGCCGCCGCCTCGCTCTATCGGACGGAAAGCCGGTGGGGACTGTACCACAACCGGGTCGAATACGATCGCGACGACGAAAACTGGTTCTGCCACACCATTCTGACCAAAGGGGAAAATGGCCAGCCCGCGCACGCCAAGAAGGCCGTGCAGCCCTATGTCGTCGACATCGCTGACGAGGAGAAGGACGCCTATTACAACCAGCGCGTCGATCCCTCGGTTGCCGCAGAATAAGGAGAGATTTCATGCCTCTTGCCCAAACCGCCACCATGGTCCCCGTTACCGTCAACAAGGATCTGTGCATCGCCGACAAGGGGTGCACCGTCTGCGTCGATGTTTGCCCGCTGGACGTGCTGCGCATTGCCGTGACCGACGACGGCACCAAGACCGCCTACATGAAGTACGACGAATGCTGGTACTGCATGCCCTGCGAGGCGGACTGCCCGACCGGCGCCGTCACCGTCAACCTTCCCTATCTGCTGAAGTGAGGGCCAGATGACAGCTTTGTTCGAAGAATTCGACGATATCGCGGACCTGGCCGAGGGGCTGGACGATCCCGCACCCGGTGGACGGATCATGGCGGTGATCGAACTGGCCGACAGCGCCGATCCGGCGGCCATTCCCTATCTCACCCTGGCGATCAGCGATCCGGATGCGGGAGTGCGCAAGCAGGCGGCCCTGGCCCTGACGTCGTTTGACGGGCCGCAGACCGCCGCCGCCCTGGTCATCGCCCTGTCGGATGCGGATCCTGCCGTGCGTGAGGCCGCGGCCCTGAGCCTGACCGAGCTGAAGGACCCGCGGGCAGGGGATACGATCTTGCCCCATCTGGGAGACGCGAACGAATTCAAACTGTTGTCCTGCTTTGCCGGCATCAAGGAACTGCGCCGCACCGAAGCTATGGCGCCGGCAATCGCTGCCTTTGCGCATGACTCCGCTGCCGTCCGCGTCCAGGCCGTCGGCGTCGTCGGCTGGTTGCAGGACGACGCATCGCTGCCCGCCCTGCGCGAAGCGGCGGGCGACGGCGATCCGGCCGTCCGCCGGGCCGCGCTTGCGGCGCTGGGCTTTTCCCGGTCGGACACCGCCCAGAAGGCACTGGTCGGCGCGTTGAACGACCCTGAATGGCTGGTGCGCGAGGCCGCGGCCGAGACGCTGGCGAAATCCGGCAGCGTGTCCTGTGTGCCGGCTCTGCGCTCGGCGTTGTCGGACGATTTCTGGCAGGTCCGGCTCAAGGCGGTGCGGTCGCTTGGCAAGCTGGGAGCCAGCGAGGCCGCGATGCAGATCGGGGCCATGATGGAGCTGAACCTGCCCAACCTGCGCAAGGAATGCGCGGCGGTCCTGGGGGAACTGGCCGTGCCGGAAACCCGCGTCTTCCTGCTGCCGTTCGAGGACGATACAGACCCCGACGTGCGCAAGAACGTGCGCTGGGCACTGGGGCGGATCGACAAAGCCGCCGCCTGACCGATTAATAAAATATCAAATTCAGGCTCCTCGAACCGCAGGGTTCGGGGGGCCTCTCGTGTCCGCTGGTCTTCGGTTAACATATTGAAATATATAAATAAAAATACAGGCGATTCGGGGCTTCCCTAGGGTCATTTTGAGGCGGAGTTGCCAGTTTAGCGCTCAGACCGCATGAGATTGGGATCAAATTTTCAGCATACCTTGAATCGCCCGGTCACTTTCAGCGGGCATCCCTATGAGGAACGTCAAACGCCCCGGATACTGATGTCAGAACCAGACACCAACCCAATCCAACAGGAGCGACCCATGACATTTCCGACCCTCCGCAGCAGCTTTCTGGCCGCAGGCATGGCGACACTTGCCAGCACCGTCTCTGCCGAAACCATCTCCATTGCCATCGGGCACCAGTCGATGTGCACAGACACCTACACCGCCGGCGTCGTGGTCAAGGAACTGGGCCTGCTGGAAAAGAACCTGCCGCGTGACGGCAAGTACGCCGATGTCGACTATGACGTCAGCTGGGCCGACTACAGCTCGGGCGGGCCGATCACCAACCAGATGATGGCCAACAAGCTCAACTTCGGCGTGATGGGCGACTATCCCCTGATCGTGAACGGCGCCAAGTTTCAAGAAACCGACAGCCTGCGCACGCTGTATGTCGCGGGGACGGGCTACAACCTCAAGGGATCGGGCAACTCGATCGTGGTTCCGGTCGACAGCGACATCTACTCCATCGACCAGCTGGCGGGCAAGGAAGTCTCGACCCCGGTGGGCTCGGCCGCCTGGGGCATGCTGCTGAAGGCGATGCAGGACAACAACATCTCGAGCGCTGACTATGCGCTGAAGAACCAGAGCCCGGCGGTCGGCGCGGCCAATATTGCGGCGGGCAAGATCGACGCCCACTCCGATTTCTGCCCGTGGTCGGAAATCATGGAATTCCGCGGCACCGGTCGCAAGATTTATGACGGCTCGGAAACCGGCGTGCCCTACCTGCACGGCGTCGTCGTCCGTCAGGACTTTGCCGAGGAATACCCCGAAGTGGTCGAGGCCTTTATCAAGGCTGTCTACCAGGCGGGAGAATGGATCCGCGAAGATCCGATCAAGGCCGTGTCCGACATGGAAGGCTGGACCGGTGTCGAAAAAGAGGTGCTGTACCTCTATTTCTCGAAAGGCGGCCACCTGACGCTGGATCCGACGATCAAGGATGCCTGGGTCGAGGCGCTGAAGTTCGACCACGAGGTTCTGGCCAAGGAAAAGGCCATTCCGCCGCTGGATTTCACGGCCTGGATTACCGAGGACTACGCCAGGGCCGCATTTGCCGACATGGGGGTCGATTATGAAGCCGAAAAGGCGATAACCGTCGATCCAAAGGAAAACAACGCCGGCCTGCCGATGGAAGTCTGGCACGCCCGCGACGGCATCTCGAGCTATCCGGACATGGCCACCTTTCTGACCGCGCTGGCCGAAATGACGTCGACCGGGGCCAAGCTGAATGCGTCCTATGTCTATGACTCCGAAACCGGCCTGAAGCTGTTCGGCAAGACGGCATTCTGGGTCAAGACCGACGCAGGCTATGCCACCTTCCTGCGCAAGGGCGAGGCCGAAAGCCATGCCGCTGCGAATGGCGGCGCGGTGATCAGCTTTGAAGACGCGATCGCGGATTTCACCACCGAAGGCTGAACGATCGGGGGCCGCCGGGTCCCCGCTTTAGCAAGACGCGCCGCTCCCGTGACGGGGGCGGCCATCCAGCCCGAAAAGGAACTGACCATGAGCCAGGCCGCACAGACCCTCTCAGATGACGCCAGCAGCCCCGGCCAGGACGACCAGCCCGCGCCCGCGACCGCGCCTCCGGTCGTGGCGGTGCCGGGTCTGCTGCGCCGGGTGTTGCGCCCGGAGTTGCTGCAATCGCTGGGCCTTGGCCTGCTGTCGCTGGCGGCGGGGGTGCTGTTCTGGCACTGGGCCTCTGCCAGCAACCTGAATTTCTTTGTGAACTTCGAGAACGTGCCCGGGCCCGGCAAGGTCTTCGCCTCGTTTCTCGGACATCTTCAGACCGAGGTTTTCTATACCCATATCCGCGTCTCGATGCAGCGCATCCTGATCAGTTATTCCATTGCCGCCGCGCTGGGCATCGGGCTGGGTCTGATCATGGGACGATCCGGGATCATCCGCGCCTTTGTCATGCCCTATATCGAAGTGATCCGCCCGATCCCGGCTGTTGCCTGGATTCCGCTGGCGATCCTGATGTGGCCGACCGAAGAGGCGTCGATCATTTACATCACCTTTCTGGGGGCGCTGTTCCCGATTGTGCTGAACACGCTGCACGGGGTGGAACAGACGCCCGAAGTGCTGGTGCGCGCGGCGCAGTCGCTGGGGGCATCGCGGCTGGCGATCTTTGGCCATGTGGTGCTGCCTGCGGCGTTGCCGTCGATCTCGGCCGGACTGGCCATCGGCATGGGGGTAAGCTGGTTCTCGCTGCTCGCAGGCGAGATCATCTCGGGGCAATACGGCATCGGCTACTTCACGTGGAACGCCTACAGCCTGATCAATTATCAGGACATCGTGGTCGGCATGCTGGTCATCGGCTTTCTCGGTACCGCATCGACGGCGGCGATCAAGCTGCTGACCAAACCCTTGCTGAAATGGCAGAAGAGGGTTCGCTGATGGGCGCGGCGCTTTCCCTGATCACCCGCAGCTTGGGTCGCGACTGGCGTCGCCTGCTGTTCTGGGGGCTGGCCTTTGCCCTGATGTCACAGGTGTTGATGATGGTCGCCCTGATCACCCGCTTTGGCGCGCTGCCGACCTATGTCACCTTCTACGACTGGCCCGGGAATGTGGCGCGGATCATAGCCTCGACTCCCAGTTGGTCGGACATCCCGCCGATCATCGCCCAGGAGTGGCTGATCGAGATCGGCCGGATGAACTATGATTACGGCAATGGCATCTCGGAATGGAGCCTCAGCGTCGTGCCCTCGCGGCTTGTGGTTCTCTTTGTCCTCGGGGTCCTGAGCGGCCTCGCGACCGGCCTGGCCCGCGGTGACGGCTGTTCGCGGACCGCCCGACGCGGCGTTGCGTTTGCGACGGGCGGCGGTGCCGTGCTGGTCGCCATGACCAACGCCACGATGAGCTGGGTCGTGTGCTGTGCCACCCCGACCTGGGTTGTCGGGCTGGCGATGATGGGGCTGGGGGTGTCGACATCTCTGGCACTGGAACGGCTTGGCCCGGTGATTGCCTATGTCGGATTTGCCGTGCTGATCGCAACAATCCTTGGCCTGGCGCTGCGAAGAGGCGGCCGCCCGTTCCTGAATACGGAGACGACACATGCTTGATGTCCTGAAATACCAACGACCCGGGGCCCCCAGGAACTCTTCCGGCAAGGGGGCGATCCAGATAAGCGACGCCGCCATCAGTTTCGGCCGGGGCGCGGCGACCTATCACGCGGTCGAATCCACGTCGCTGCGCATCCTGCCGGGAGAGTTCGTCTGCATTCTGGGCCCGTCGGGCTGTGGCAAATCCACCCTGCTGAACGCCATCGCAGGCTATGTGAAACCGACAACAGGCAGTGTCACCGTGGATGGCATCAAGGTGGAAAAGCCGGGGCCCGACCGGGGCATGGTGTTTCAGCAGTATTCCTTGCTGCCGTGGAAAACCGTCTATGAAAACGTCGCCTTCGGTCCGCGGATGGCCGGCGCCAGCCGGACCGAGGCGGGCTCGATCGCCAACACCTTCCTCGGCATGGTGGGGCTGCGCAAGTTCGGCGGTCGTTATCCCGCGGAATTGTCGGGCGGGATGCAGCAGCGGGTCGGGATCGCGCGGGCGCTGGCAAATTATCCTTCGGTGCTGCTGATGGACGAACCCTTTGGCGCGCTGGATGCCCAGACCCGGCTGATGATGCAGGAAAGCCTGCTCGAGATCTGGTCCAAGTTCGGCACCACCGTGGTCTTTGTCACCCATGACGTGGACGAAGCGGTGTTTCTGGCCGACCGCGTTCTGATCATGTCCGCGGCACCGGGGCGGATCATCGAGGATCTGCGCATTGATCTACCGCGTCCGCGCAGCACGGATCTGGCCGCCCTGCCGGAATATATCGCGGCGCGGCAGCATTGCCTTGCCACCATCCGGGCCGAAAGCCGCAAGGCCTTTGAGGAGCAGAACAAATGAGAGTTGCCACCCTTGCCGCTATCTGTGCCTGCGCCGCCCTGCCTGCGCTGGCACAGGTGCAGGGCGTCGTTCTGGACGCGCCCGTCCGCATTCCCGCCTTCATCCTCAGCGATCAGGCGGGGCAGACGTTCAGCGACGCCGATCTTCCCGGGCACTGGACCCTTATCATGTTCGGCTTCAACTCCTGCCCGGATGTCTGCCCGTTCACCCTGGGCAACCTGGAAGCGGCGGTCGCAGAGACGGGCCTGCGGGTGCGGCCCGACAATCTGCCACAGGTGGTTTTCGTCTCGGTCGATCCCGCACGGGACGCGGGCACGGTGACGGACTACGCCTTGTTCTTTCATCCTGAATTTCGCGGCGTGACGGGGGCGCGCGACCAGATTGATACGCTGATCGAGGCAACGGACAGCTTTTATCGCCTGCTGCCGCCAGAGACCTCGGGATATTACGAGGTCCAGCATTCCTCGGCTGTTTCGGTGATCGGTCCCGATGGTCAGTTGAGGGCCAAGTTGCAGCCGCCGTTCGATCCGGGCGCAACAGCGGAGTTTCTGGCTCGGTTGCAGATCAGTTACCGCCGCGAGCTTTCCCAGTGACCGCGCCCGCGGCACCGGCGCGGCCCATCGCAAGAGGTCCGGATGCGTTGGCATGATGTCAGCACCGCAGTGGCGCTCGCCGTCGCGATGACGTCGACTGCGGCGGCGGATTACATGGCCGAAGAGGTGCCCGCACATGAACGCTGCGCCCTGTGCCACGGTCTGTTCGGCGACTCGGCCCGCGACAGGTTCCCCAAGCTGGCAGGCCAGCGCCAGGCCTATATCGAGGCGCAGATCCGCGCCTTTCTCAGCGGCGCGCGCAGCAACGATGGTGGCCAGATGGCGGCAGTGGTCACCGAACTGGCACCTGGGGAGATTGCCGAGGTGGCGGCGTGGTTTGCGTCCCAGCCCGCGCCCGGCGCAATCCCTGCGCCCGGTTCGCAGGCCGGTGCCCGTGCCTATCTTTCCGCCGGGTGCGACGCCTGTCACGATGAAGCCGCCGCAGGATCCCGAAATACGCCGTTTCTGTCTTCCCAGCACCCGGCATATCTGGCCAAACAGATGCGCGACATACGCGACGGGCGCCGTGCCGGTGCCGCGAGCGATGTCATGCGATCCCGGTTGGAAAGCCTCGACGACGCCGACCTGGACGCCATTGCGGCCTATCTTGCCGCTCAGGACAGGACAGAATGACAGACCTACACGACGAGCCGAACAGCGCGATTTACCTTTCCGAATATCTGCTGGAAATCAACGAAGGCGCCGGATTTCTGGCCTCCCTGACCGAAGGCGACCGGGTCAGGGTGCGCCGGACCGGGTCGCGCACGACGGTCGCCAAGGGCGAGGGGCTGTTCTTTCAGGGTGACCCGCACACCGGCATCTGGATCGTGGAATCCGGCCGCATCCGGACCTTTTACGCCGGCCCGTCCGGGCGCGAGATCACCCTTGCCTACTGGAGCGCGGGCCACTTTGTCGGCGGCCCCGAAGTGTTCGGCCGGGGGCGCCACGTCTGGTCTGCGGATGCACTTGAGGACACCGAACTGCTGTTCCTGTCCGGCGCTGCCATCCGCACCCTGGTGCGCGAAGTGCCGGATGTGGCCATTTCGATCATCGAGGGCTTGGTCGCCAAGGCAAAATGTTACTCGGCCCTGCTGCAAATGCTCGGCACCCGCTCTGTCTCTGAAAGACTGCGCCAGTTGCTGGTGATCCTGGCCGACACTCACGGGCGGCATGAAAACGGTCAGATCATCATCGACCGCTCGATCACCTATGAACAGGTGGCGTCGATGGTCGGGGCGACGCGGCAATGGGTCACGCAATCCCTCGACAAGCTTCAGAGCGAGGGGGTGCTGAATGTCTCCCGCAAGGAAATCATAATTCACAGTCTGGAAAGGCTCGAAGAATGACGGCAGCGGGTCTTGCCAGCCGATCCCGGGCGATCCGGGGCCATGTTCACACCCTGGCGCCGGGTCTGGCAGTCGCCGCAACCGTCAGCCTGGCCGCCGCAGGTCTCGCGCAGCGGTACGACGCCCCGGCCATGCTGTTCGCGCTCCTGCTGGGGATGGCGCTGTCCTTTCTCGCGGCAGATGGGCAGATCCGGCCGGGCCTCGATTTTGCTGGCGGGACCCTGCTGAAAACCGGCGTTGCGTTGCTTGGGCTTGCGGTTTCGGTCGACACGTTCCGGATGCTGGGCATAACGGAGGTGCTGGGTGTTGTCTGCCTGCTGGCCGGGTCGATGGCCTTTGGGATCTGGCTGGGCCGACGCTCGGGCTGGAGCACGGAGGCCGCCGTGGTCGCGGCCGGCGCTGTGTCGATCTGCGGCGCATCGGCGGCCCTGGCGCTGACCGCTCTGGTGCAGGACCGGGTGTCACGGACACACACGATGGCGGTGATAATGATTGCGACAGGGCTGTCGACCCTGGCCATGGTGTTCTATCCGGTCATCCTGCACGCGCTGGGCCTGTCGGACTGGCAGACCGGGTTTGTCATCGGCGCCAGCATTCACGATGTGGCGCAGGTCATCGGGGCGGGGTTTTCCGTTTCGGATGCTGTGGGCGAAACCGCGACCCTGACCAAGATGCTGCGTGTCGCCCTGCTGCCGGTGGTCCTGCTTGTGGTGTCGCTGACACTTGGCCGCAGCCGACACGGCGGACGCATCGCGCTGCCCTGGTTTGTGCTGGCATTTGTCGCCTTGTTTGTGCTGGCCAGTGCCGCACCGGTGCCAGAGGCTGTCCGCGCCGGGGTATCGGATCTGTCGCGTGCCCTGTTTCTCGTGGCCATCGCGGGGATCGGTCTGCTGAGCAACGTGCAGGACCTGCGCCATGTCGGGGCGCGCACGTTCGGTGTGTTGCTTGCCACCACCAGTCTGCTGTTCGGCGCGTCGATCCTGCTTGTGGTCATATTGCAGGGTTGAGTGGTCATGGTTGCGCCGGAGTCCAGCCTTTGGTCCGGTAGGGAGCGCACAAACGAAAGGGGCCCCAGAACGGAGCCCCCAACTGCAATTTGCCCATATTCGGGAAAATTCAGGGGCACTGGATGGTGTGCCGCCTGAGATGGCCCGTGCTCAGGTGAACAGGAAGTCCGAGCTGTCGAGCGTTGCGGCATCCACGTCCAGCAGGACGATCAGGTGTCCCTGATAGCTGACTTCGGCTGACATGAAGTCACCCTGCGAGGTGTCGGCAATCGACAGGCCGTCAAAGCCACCGTCAACGCCGCGCATCTGGAGCAGGTCGCCTTCGCTGTCAAAGTCAGAGATGGTGTCGATTTCGCCGGCGGTGAAGCTGTTGAAGACAAAGACGTCGGCGCCGTCGCCGCCCGACATTTCGTCGTTGCCCGCGCCACCGTTCAGCCTATCGTCGCCCGTGCCGCCGCTCAGAAGGTCGCGGCCGCTGCCACCGGCAACAAAGTCGTCGCCGTCGCCACCGTCCACGATGTCTTCCCCCAGGCCACCGCCCAGCTGGTCGTTGCCGGCCCCGCCGTTCAGGACGTCGAACCCTGCGCCGCCACCGATCTGGTCGTCGCCGTCGCCACCGTCAAGCTCGTCACTGCCCTGACTGCCGCCCATGGTGTCGTCGCCGTCACCGCCGCGCAGAACGTCATTGCCGCCGCCGCCGTTGACAACGTCGTCACCGTCGCCGCCGTCCGCAGTGTCATTGCCCAGACCGGCGCCGATCACGTCGTTGCCCGATTCACCCAGCAGGCTGTCGTCACCAAGGCCACCGCCCATGGTGTCGTCGCCGTCACCGCCGTTCGCGGTGTCGTTGCCGTCCCCGGACGAGATCAGGTCGTTGCCAGCGTTGCCGGCCAGAACGTCATCGCCCGATCCGCCGGTGATGCTGTCATCGCCGCCACCGCCGCCGATGTTGTCGTCACCGTCTTCGCCGGCAAGAAAGTCATTGCCGCCTGCACCGCGCAGGATGTCGTTGCCCGTGCCGCCAAACGCCATGTCGCCCTGAACGCCGGTATGGCTGTTGTCCAGTCCGTCATCGCTGTCGGCCCAGCTGCCGGTGTGGATCTCGTCGTTGCCCGCACCGCCATAGATCGTGTCGGCGCCGTCGGCGCTGGCGTCGAACGTGGTACCGACCGCGGCCGAAACCCGGCTGTCGTCGTCGCCGGTGATGATGTCATCCCCGTCTCCGGCCTCGATCAGGTCGTTGCCTGCGCCGCCTGCATAGCCGTTGTCATACTCGGACAGGGGCAGGGCACCCGAGGCGCCGAAGCTGGCGGCGTTGAGCATGTCGTCGCCGTCGCCCGCACCGGCCTGAAGGGTGTCGTTGCCGCTGCCGCCGTCGATGACATCCGCGCCCGCGTTGCCGAACAGCAGATCGTTGCCTGCGCCGCCGGTGATGCTGTCTGCACCGCCGCCGCCGCCGACATTGTCGTCGCCCGCGTCGCCGCTCAGAATGTCGTTGCCGCCCGCACCGCGCAGGATGTCGTTGCCGTCGCCGCCGTGTGCCTCGTCCGAAGCCATTCCGGTGTGGCTGTTTTCAAAGCCGTCGTCGCTGTCTGCCCATGATCCGGTGTGGATTTCGTCGTTTCCGGCACCACCAAAGATCGTGTCGGAACCGTCTGCGCCGGGATTGAAGGTTTGGCCGCTTGCGGCCGACACACGGCTTTCGTCATCGCCTGTGATGATGTCGTCGCCGTCGCCGCCGGTGATCATGTCGTCGCCTGCGCCGCCGGCATAGGCGTTGTCATAATCGGCCCGGGTCAGGGACCCCGAAGCGCCCGCATCGGATGCGTTGACGATGTTGGCATCCATACCCGCAAAGATCATGTCGTCACCGATGCCGCCATCGATATCGTCGCTGCCGGCATTGCCGGTCAGGGTGTCCATGCCGCCCAGGCCGACGATGACGTCATCGCCCGCTCCGCCGTCGATCTTGTCGTCGCCCTCGGTCCCTGTGGCGGAATCGCCGCCATCCGCCATCATGATCTCAACGCCACCCACGGCGCGCTGGTCGTTCAGCATCGACAGGGCCTTTGCCAGGCTGATCTGTTCGATCTCGCCGGCCGCCGCAGGCAGGATGGGGACAAAGCCGTCCTGGTCGCCGTTCACCTCACCCGAAGTGCCGGCGCCGATGCCGTTGGGCACCGAGACGCCGTGTAACACGATTTCGCGCAGGGCCAGCGGCAGGATGTCGGCGCCGGTATAGTCGGTCATCGTGACCGGGCTGAAGAAGTTGGCCGCATCGTTCAGGTCAAAGGACCGGATGTAGGTAAAGGAACCGTCGGCATTGGTCATCGGTGTGCCGTCTTCGCCCGAGAGCGGCAACAGTACGTCACCATATTGCCCGACACCTTCAAGCACCTCGACGATACCGTCGCGATCGGCGTCGCTGTTGATGTCCGGAGTAACCGAGTCTGCCGGGTTGCCGTTTGCGTCAAACAGTCCGTGGATGTGTTGTGGCACCGGCTGGTTGGGTTCCATGCCTTCAACGGTGATCGACACATTCAGATACTGTTCGCCGGTGTCCTCGGGGGCCCCGATCGCGAGAATTGCGGAGCCGCTGACGCCCGAACCGTTGAGCGCGATGAAGTCGACGCCGTAGGTCGATTCCGCGCGGTTCAGGAAAATTTCAAACGAAGTGTAGTTCTGAGCCAGATGGGCCATGGTCGCTCCCTAGTTATGATCAATTGACAACAACAGCCACGTACGGTGTCGGCAGGGAGTTTCACGTGTTGCGAAATAGGGGCGATCTTTCTCGTAAATATATGAAATAAAAGGTTTGTTTGTCCGACCTCAGTCGCCGGTTCTAATGCGCGAGCATCGGTGGGACCGGCCTGGGGCGCGCCGGGTTGGGGCCCGGGCCCCCAAGGGCTCACAGGTTCGTCGGAAGCAGGATTTCCACCCGGATCTTCTCTTGCGAGTTCAGCGTATTGCGGTTGTCGCACAGGGCGCGCAACCGGCGGATGGCACTGCGCACCAGATGCCCCGGATCCTGGGTAATGACCGCGTCGAGACGGCCCGAGAGCAACGACGCTTCAGTGCAGGGTGTCCGTTCATGCGCGACAGAAACCAGCCGCTCGGAAAAGGTCATATCCTCCAGCACATCAAGCGGAATCCGGGCTTCGGATGACAGGATATAGGCGCCGACCACATCGGGATTGCGGGCAACAGCGGCCTGCAGAACCTGCCGGGTACGCGCGGCAGAACCGTAGGTTTCCAAGGATGGCAATGGGGTCAGATGCGGGAACCGGGCGTTGATCACTTCATCAAAGCCGTAGCGCCGCTCGATGCTGTCACGTGACCGCATGCTTTCCGCGATAACGAGGATCTGCCCCTTCTGTGCCCGGATGAATCGCCCCATCAGGGTTGCGGCGGTTCGGCCGGCAGATCTGTTGTCGATGCCGACGCAATGGTTTTCGGACAGCGCCTGGTTCGAAATAAACGGCAGGGCGCGCAGCCCGCGGTCCTGCAAGCGCGTGATGGCGTCGCGCACCTGGGGGGATTCCGGCGCCATGATCGCGACGCCGTCGGTGTCCTGGCGGCTGAGTGACGACAGGAAGGTGGAAATGGCGTGTGGGTCGTTCCCGTCGACGTGCTGAACGCTGGCCCAGACCATTTCCGCGGCGAAGACGTTTCCGGCCTCGCGAATGTGTCTCAGGATCTCTTCCAGGAACTGGTCACCCGATTCCGGCAGCACAAAGACAAAGCGGTAGGTCCGCCCCTTGGCAAGATTGGCTGCGGAAAGGTTGCGCTCGAAGCCCAGTTGCCTGATCGCGGCGTTGACCTTGTCGACGGTGTTCTTCTTGACGCCGTCGCGGCCATTCAGGACGCGGTCGACCGTCGCGCGGCTGACTCCGGCAACGCGGGCAAGATCTTTGGTCGTCGGTCTGGCCATTGCGTCAGATGTCGCCGCAGTTTTGATTTTGTCCAAGTTTACAGTCCGTTGAGCCATGCTGAACACAGGTATGCACCGTCACGTATGCCAGTACATCCACTCTGTATACTCATTTTTGAGACACGTGCATCAAAAATATCTTGCTTTGAGGCACGTGCGTCATTACCGATTGTTGCATGGACGAGTCGCACCGACGAGGCTGCGGCAACACCACGGGAGGATGTCCACAATGAAAACAAGTCATTTGACCACCACGGCCCTGTCGGCGCTTGTCGCCGGCACCCTGTCGACCCAGGCCTTTGCGGCTGCCCATGCGACGGACCTGACCCTGTGCTGGGCCGCATGGGATCCGGCCAACGCCCTGATCGAGCTGAGCAAGGATTTCGAGGCCAAGAGTGGCCACACCATGAGCTTTGAATTTGTGCCCTGGCCAAACTTTGCCGACCGTATGCTGAACGAACTGAATTCGGGCGGCCAGCTCTGTGATCTGATGATCGGTGACAGCCAGTGGATCGGGGGCGGTGCGGAAGCCGGCCATTATGTCAAGCTCAACGATTTCTTCGATGCCGAAGGCATCACCATGGATGATTTCATTCCCGCCACGGTGACCGGTTATTCCGAGTGGCCCAAGGGCACGCCGAATTACTGGGCGCTGCCGGCCTTTGGAGATGTGGTCGGCTGGACCTACCGCAAGGACTGGTTCGAACGTCCCGAACTCCAGGCCGAGTTCAAGGACAAGTACGGCCGCGATCTGGGCGTCCCCGCCACTCTGGAAGAACTGAAGGATATCGCCGAGTTCTTTCAGGGCCGCGACATCGACGGCACCACGGTCTACGGCGCTGCCATCTATACCGAACGCGGTTCCGAAGGGATCACGATGGGCGTGACGAACGCTCTGTACAACTACGGGTTCGAATACGAAAACCCTGACAAACCTTACGAAATCGACGGTTTCGTGAACTCGGACGGCGCGGTGGCCGGTCTTGAATATTACAAGGCGCTCTATGATGCCGCCACCCCTCCGGGGTCGTCCAACTGGTACATGGGCGAAAATATTGATGCCTATAAATCCGGTCAGGTTGCCTTGCAGATGAACTTTGCCTTCATCTGGCCGGGGGTCGAGGCCGACCCGAATGTCGGTGGCGGCAAGTCCGGCTATTTCCCCAACCCCGCCGGGCCTGCGGGACAGTTTGCACAACTGGGCGGGCAGGGGATTTCCGTCGTCGCCTATTCGCAAAAGCAGGACGCGGCGCTGGAATACATCAAATGGTTCGCGCAACCGGAAATTCAGGCCCGCTGGTGGGAACTGGGCGGCTATTCCGCCCTGAAGGCGGTGGTCGAAGATCCGGGGTTCGCCTCCAGCCAGCCCTATGCGCAGACGTTCCTCGACTCCATGGCCATCGTCAAGGATTTCTGGGCCGAGCCCGCCTATGCCGATCTGCTGCTGGCGATGCAGGAAAAAGTGCACAACTACGTGGTGGCCGGCAACGGCACCGCGCAGGAGGCACTGGACGGGCTGGTCGAGGAATGGACCATCATCTTTGAGGATGAAGGCAAGCTTTAACCCTGTCTCCCTGTCGGACGCCATGGCGTCCGGCGCAGACCTTCCCGGTAATGCACCCTCCTTGAAACCGGGGAGGTCCGTTTCCCAGAATTTCACGAGTCGGAGTCCGCGCGCCAGATGGCGGCAGCGAGCTTCCGAAAAGGACCCCTTCGATGACACATGCGCCGATCGAGAAGATGGCCAAGGCGACACCGGAACCGATGGCCAGACGGATTCGTGGCCTCTCGGACCGCACCATTGCCTGGATTTTTGTTGCCCCGTCGATATTTCTGCTGCTCGCGGTCAACATCTTTCCGCTGATCTGGACGATCCGTCTCAGCTTTACCGATTTTCGCGTCAACCGCCCGAACCGCGATGTCGAGTGGGTTGGACTGCGCAATTATGAACGCATCCTCACCGACAGCGGCACCTGGGAGACGATGCAGGCGACGGCGCATTTCCTGCTCTGGAGCATCGCGTTGCAGGTCGTCATCGGCTTTGCTCTGGCCTGGCTGATCAACCAGAAGTTCAAGGGCAACGATCTGTGGACGACGGTGATCGTGCTGCCGATGATGTTGTCGCCGGCCGTGGTCGGCAACTTCTGGACCTTTCTGTATCAGCCTCAGATCGGATTGTTCAATTACGTCATCGCCTTCTTCAGCGGAGCCGATCCGGCGTCATTCTCGATGATCGGTGATGTCAACCTCGCGCCCTGGGCGATCGTGATCGCCGATACCTGGATGTGGACGCCTTTCGTGATGCTGATCTGCCTCGCCGGGCTGCGGTCGATCCCTGACAGCATCTACGAGGCGGCTGAGTGTGACCGTGCCAGCAAGTGGCGTCAGTTCTGGACCATCACCATTCCGATGGCGCTGCCGTTCCTGATGCTGGCGGTGCTGTTCCGGGGCATCGAGAATTTCAAGATGTTCGATCTCGTGGTGCAGCTGACCGGCGGCGGGCCGGGCAACACCACCACCCTGACGTCGATCGACCTGAAACGCGAAGCCTTCGAGAGATGGCGCACCGGCTATGCCTCGGCCTATGCGGTGATCCTGTTCGTCACGGTCTTCGGTCTCGCCTCGATCTACGTCAAGGCCCTGAACAAGGTGAAAGAAAGATGAGCTTTTCCGTCACGGAACCCGCCCCCCGCACCAAATGGATCGCCGGAATTGCGGTCATCGGATACGCGGTCATCACCATTCTTCCGCTGCTCTGGATCATCGCAACAGGGTTCAAGACCCCCGCGGACGCCATCGCCTATCCGCCCAAGGTGGTGTTCGAGCCGACAATGGAAGGCTATGTCAACCTGTTCACCGCCCGCACCCGCGTGACCGAGGAAACCTTCCAGGCCCTGCCGCCGCCCGCCACGTGGTACGAAGAGATCGTGCGCGATCAGGGCATGGTGATCGCCGGGCCGTCGCGCTACGGCGAGCGGTTCCTGAACTCGGTGATCATCGGTTTCGGTTCGACCGTGCTGTGCATGGTGCTGGGCACGGCGGCTGCCTATGCCTTCAGCCGGTTCCGGGTGCCGCTGAAGGACGATCTGCTGTTCTTCATCCTGTCGACCCGGATGATGCCCCCCATCGCCGTGGCGATCCCGATCTTTCTGATGTTTCGCCAGATCGGTCTCAATGACACCCATCTGGGGATGATCCTGCTATACACGGCGGTGAACCTGTCGCTGTCGGTCTGGCTGCTCAAGGGGTTCATCGACGAAATCCCGGTCGAATACGAAGAGGCGGCGCTGATCGACGGCTACACCCGGTTTCAGGCCTTCTACAAGGTTGTGCTGCCACAGGCGGCGACCGGCATCGCCTCGACCGCGATCTTCTGCCTGATCTTTGCCTGGAACGAATACGCCTTTGCGGTGCTGTTGACCTCGGGCACGGCGCAGACCGCGCCGCCGTTCATTCCAACCATCATCGGCGTCGGCGGCAAGGACTGGCCGGCCGTCGCCGCCGGAGCGACGATCTTCCTCGTCCCGGTCATGGTGTTCACCATCCTGCTGCGCAAACATCTGCTGCGCGGGATCACATTCGGAGCGGTGCGCAAATGACGACCTTCCTCAAAGACCTCTTGCGGCTGCGGCGCGCGCCCTGGGAAATGCTGGCCTCCGTGCTGATCGCGCTGGGTGTTGTCATGCTGATGCAGCCTTTTGCACTGGTGCTGTTCACCTATTCCTTTGTCGTCACGCTGGTTGGCACGGTGATGTTCATCATCGTCAGCCATTTCCCGGAGTAGACCATGGCACAGATCAGAATTGAAAACGTGCGCAAGGATTTCGGGGCGTTCAACGCGGTGAAATCCTCGACCTTCACCATTGAGGATGGCGAATTCTTCATGCTGCTCGGCCCCTCGGGATGCGGAAAGACGACAACGCTGCGGATGATGGCGGGGCTGGAACTGCCCACCAGCGGCGAAATCTACATCGACGGCGAAGAGGTGGGCATGAAGCGCGCCAGCCAGCGCGACATCGCCTTTGTGTTCCAGATGTTCGCACTTTATCCGCACATGAACGTCGGCCAGAACATCTCGTATCCGCTGCGCAGCCAGGGCATGCCCCGTGCGCAGGTGAAACGGAAAGTTGCCGAAGTGGCCAGGATCCTCGGGATCGAGGACATTCTGAGCCGCCCTGTCGGTGGGCTGTCGGGGGGCGACCGGCAACGCGTGGCGCTGGGCCGCGCCATTGTACGGGATCCCAAGGCCTTCTTCATGGACGAACCGCTTGGCGCACTGGATGCCGAATTCCGTGAACACATGTCGCAGGAATTGCGCGCACTGCACGACCGGATGGGGGCAACCACCGTCTATGTGACCCATGACCAGCTTGAGGCCATGCAGATGGGGGACAAGATCGTGGTGATGAACCATGGCGTGGTGGAACAGTTCGGCGTGCCGCAACAGATTTATGACTGGCCCGCGACCAAATTCGTGGCGGAGTTCATCGGCTCGCCGCCGATGAATTTCCTCGACTTCCGCGGCACCGTCGGCAACGGCGCGACCGAGGTGCACGTCGGTGATTGCACCATAGCGCTGCCGCGCCAAAGGACAGGGGCCAGTGGCGAGCTGACGCTGGGGGTGCGGCCGGAACATGTGCGCCTGAGCGATGCCGCCCCCTATCGCGGCAGGATCGTGGCGACCGAATACCTCGGTACCACGCAGATCATCACGCTGGATTGTGAACACGGCCGCATCAAGGCGCGTGTCCCCTCGCACGAGGTGATCCGGGTGGGGGACCGCACCGGCCTTGATTTCGACGCCCGCACCCTGACGCTGTTTGCTGCGGGAACCGGCCGCGCATTGGTGTCGGATGCCAACCACGAGGTGCTGTCACATGGCTGAGGTCATCCTGAGGAATGTTTCCAAGCGCTTTGGCGCTGATGTCGCCCTGTCTGACGTCTCGATGGTGGTGCCGCATGGTTCTTTCGTCGTGCTGCTCGGGCCGACCGGCGCGGGCAAGACGACGACGTTGCGCATGGTGTCGGGGCTGGACGTGCCCGACGCGGGCAGTATTTCCATTGGCGGGCGCGACATGGCCGGACTGACCCCGGCACAACGCGACGTGGCGATGGTGTTCCAGCAATACTCGCTGTATCCGCATCTGACGGTGCGCGAGAACCTGGAATTTCCGCTGAAATCGCCGGCCCTGCGCACCCCTGCCGATGTCATCACCCGCAAGGTCGCCGAAGTGGCCGAAGTTCTGCAGATCTCCCACAAGCTGGACAACAAGGCGACGGCGCTGTCGGGCGGCGAGATGCAGCGCGTGTCCATCGGGCGGGCGCTTGTGCGCAATCCGTCCGTGTACCTCATGGACGAACCGCTCAGTTCTCTGGATGCCAAGCTGCGCTCGGATCTGCGGATCGAGTTGAAAAGCATTCAGGCCAATTCCGGCGCGACTCTGCTGTATGTCACCCACGATCAGGTCGAGGCGATGACCATGGCCACCCATGTCGGCGTGCTGGACCAGGGCCGTCTGGTGCAGTTCGGCACCCCGCGCGAAATCTACGAGGAACCGGTCAGCCTGTATGCCGCCAGTCGCCTGGGCCAGCCGCGCATCAACGTCCTGCCCGCAGATATCTTTGCCGGTGCTCCCCGGGGGGCGGCCTTTATCGGACTGCGCCCCGAACATATCCTGCAGGGCTCCGGAGAGGACAGCTTTGTCAACCGGGTCGAACACCTCGGGGACCAGACCCGCCTGCATCTGTCGTTCCGCAATCATGACCTGATCACCGTGACCGACGCCCACACGCCGCTGGCCACCGGCGATATCGTCAAAATCCAACCGAAGACACCTCTGTACTTCGACGCCGACGGCGCAAGGCTGGGGGGAGGGAGCACCACATGACCCATTTCATGAACAAGAAAGACGACATGGTGACCGACGCCATCGACGGCACAATAGCCGCCTCGGGCGGCGCGTTGTCCCGGCTGGACGGTTATCCTCACATCCGGGTGGTGGTGCGCTCCGACTGGGACAAGTCAAAGGTGGCGCTGGTCTCGGGCGGCGGTTCTGGCCATGAACCGGCGCATGCGGGCTTTGTCGGACAGGGCATGCTGACCGCCGCCGTTTGCGGCGATATCTTTGCCTCGCCCTCGGTGGATGCGGTTCTGGCGGGAATACTTGCCGTGACCGGTCCCGCGGGCTGCCTGCTGATCGTCAAGAACTATACCGGCGACCGTCTGAACTTTGGTCTCGCAGCCGAGCGTGCCCGCGCCTTTGGGCACAGGGTCAGCATGGTTGTGGTCGACGACGATATCGCCCTGCCCGCGTTGCCGCAGGCGCGGGGTGTGGCGGGCACGCTGTTTGTGCACAAGATCGCGGGGGCGCTGGCAGAGCAGGGCGCCAGCCTCGAGGATGTCACTGCGGCCGCCGATCAGGTGATCGGCAAGATCCACAGCATCGGCATGTCGCTGGACACCTGCACGGTTCCGGGTTCGCCCAAGGAGAAACGCATTCCGCCGGGCATGGCGGAACTGGGGCTGGGCATCCACGGCGAAGCCGGGGTCGAGCAAATCCCCTATGAAAGTGCGCGCCAGGCGATGATGGCGATGGCGAACAAACTGCAGAACGTGATGGGCGGCGCACCCTGCGTCGCGCTGCTGAACAATCTCGGTGGGGTGTCTGTGCTGGAAATGTCGGTGCTGGTGGCAGAGCTGCGCCGGTCCGCAATTGGAGGGCAGATCAGCCACCTTGTCGGGCCGGGGGCGCTGATGACGTCGCTGGACATGCGCGGATTCTCGATTTCCGTACTGCAGGCGGACCCGCAGGAACTTGCGCTTCTCTCCGCGCCCAGCGGCGTCAGGGCCTGGCCGGGAGTGGTCGAACTCGTTGCCGACACGGTGGTTGTGCTGCCCGACGGACTGTCACCGATCAAGGCGACACCCTCGGCGCACGAACCGACCAAGGCGTTTCTGACCCGCTGTTGCAACGTGCTGATCGATGCCGAAGGCGATCTGAACGCGCTGGATGCCAAGTCCGGCGACGGTGACACCGGTTCTACCCTGGCCGGGGCCGCGCGGGCGTTGATCGAGGCCCTGGATCACATGCCGCTGGCGGATCCGACCCAGCTTTACCGCGCGATCGAGCAGGAATTGAGCCAGACGATGGGGGGCTCGTCCGGCGTTCTGCTGGCGATCTTCTTTGCCGCCGCCGGGGATGCGTCGTCCTCCGGGCTGCCGATGCGCGACGCCCTGGTTGCCGGGTTGCAGCGGATGCAGGAAATCGGCGGTGCCAACCTCGGGGACCGGACCATGGTGGATGCACTGCGGCCGGCGCTGGACGGGATGCAGGTTGACATGGCCACAGCGGCAAAGGCGGCCCGCGACGGGGCGGACAGAACGGCGGCGATGACCCATGCCCGGGCCGGGCGCGCGTCGTACATCAACGCCGATCAATTGGAAGGTCATGTCGACCCCGGTGCCGAAGCGGTCGCGCGTCTGTTCGAGCATCTGGCAAAAGAACTGGCCTGACCCCAACGCGGCGGCACGGATCAGGTGATGCGTGTCGCCTGATCCTTGACCCGGCGGATCGGGATCGAGGATTCGATCGAGGCCACTCCCGGAATCTTGGTCAGCCGTCCGGTCAGGAAATGTTCGAACTCGTTCAGGTTGCGCACGGCGACGCGCATGAGATAGTCAAAGCTGCCGGTCATCAGCCAGCAATCCACCACTTCGGCATATCGCGTCACTTCCTGTTCAAAGCTGACCAGCCGGTTGTCGCGCTGCTGATCCAGCCGCACCGACACGAACACGCTGAACTGAAAGCCCAGCTTCTGCTCGTTGATGCGTGCGGTGTAGCCCGTGATGATGCCGGCCTCTTCAAGTTTCCGGATGCGGCGGGCGCAGGGGGACGGGGACAGGCCGATGCGCTCGCTCAACTCCTGGTGCGACAGGCGTGCGTCCCGTTGCAGTTCCTTCAGGATTCGGAGGTCGAGGCTGTCAAGCATTCCACTCATCGGCGCCGGATTTCATCTTGGTTTGACACTTACGCGCTGATTTACAGCAATCAGCGTACAAAGTGTAGCCATATCCGACCCCCATCGGCGCGGGCATGCCCGTAACCTTCCTGCACACGTCAGGAGGCCATGATGACCAGACCGTTTCAATTGCCCGCCCGCCAGAACGACCCCGATCCGGTCGAGACGGCCGAATGGCTGGACGCCCTTCAGTCGCTGTCCGCGGTTGCGGGGCGGGACCGGGCGAAATTCATCCTTGAACAGGTGTGGGAGCAGGCGCGGCAACTGGGTGTGACCACATCCGGTTTGCCCTACTCGGCCTATCGCAACACCATCCCGCTGGTACAGCAGCCACCGTATCCCGGCGATCCCGCGCTGGAAGAGCGGATCACCTCGATCATCCGCTGGAATGCTCTGGCGATGGTGGTGCGGGCCAACCGTGCCTATGGCGAACTGGGCGGGCACATTGCATCCTATGCCTCGGCAGCCGAGATTTTCGAGGTCGGTTTCAACCACTTCTTCCGCGCGGCAGGCAACGGCTTTGCCGGCGATCTCGTGTACTTTCAGCCGCATTCTGCCCCCGGTGTCTATGCCCGCGCCTTTCTCGAAGGGCGACTGGGCGAAGAGGACATTGCCAATTACCGTCAGGAGGTGCCGGGCAAGGGCCTGTGTTCCTATCCGCACCCCTGGCTGATGGACACGTTCTGGCAGCTGCCCACCGGGTCGATGGGGATCGGACCGATGTCGGCCATCTATCAGGCGCGGTTCATGCGTTACCTTCAGGCGCGCGCGCTGGCCGACACCCAGGATCGCCATGTCTGGGGCGTATTCGGCGACGGAGAGATGGACGAACCCGAAAGCATCGGCGCGCTGACCCTCGCAGCGCGCGAAGGACTGGATAACCTGACGTTCATCGTCAACTGCAATCTCCAGAGGCTGGACGGACCTGTACGCGGCAATGGCCAGATCATCCAGGAGCTTGAGGCGCTGTTCACCGGGGCCGGCTGGAACGTGATCAAGGTGCTGTGGGGATCGGAATGGGATGACCTCTTTGCGCGCGACACGGACAATGTGCTGCTGCGCCGCTTTGCCGAAACCGTGGACGGAGAGTATCAGACCCTGGGCTCCAAGGACGGCGACTACAACCGGCACAGGTTCTTTGATGCCGACCCCGCCACGGCCGCGCTGGTCGCGGGCATGAGCGATGCGCAGATCCATGCGTTGAAACGCGGCGGGCATGATCTTTACAAACTGCACGCGGCCTTTGCCGCGGCAAAGGCGCACAAGGGTCAGCCGACGGTGATCCTGACCAAGACCAAGAAGGGGTACGGCATGGGCGGGGCCGGGGAATCCCGGATGATCGCGCATCAGGCCAAAAAGCTGGACGTTGCCGCCCTGCTGGCGTTCCGTGACCGGTTCGAGCTGCCGCTGAGCGACGCTGCGGTCGAGGCGCTGGAATTCTATCGCCCGGACGAGAGCAGCGCCGAAATGCGCTATCTCAAGGCACGGCGCGCGGCGCTGGGCGGCTACCTGCCTGCGCGCGCGGCGTCCGCCCGGACCAGCGCGCCCGCCCGCCCGGCACCCGATGTCTACGCCGGATTCGCGCTTTGCGCCGACGGCAAGGTGATGTCCACCACCATGGCCGCGGTCCGGATGATGAGCGGGCTGATCCGCGACAAGGCGTTCGGACCCCGTGTGGTGCCGATCGTCGCCGACGAGGCGCGCACCTTTGGCATGGACAACCTGTTCCGGCAGGTCGGGATCTATGCGCCCAGGGGCCAGTTGTACGAACCGGAAGATGCCGGGTCGATGCTGTATTATCGCGAGGCGCAGGATGGTCAGCTGCTGGAAGAGGGCATCACCGAAGCCGGGGCCATGTCGTCCTGGACCGCCGCCGCAACCGCCTATTCGGCGCATGATGTCGAGTTGCTGCCAATCTACATCTATTACTCGATGTTCGGCTTTCAGCGGGTGGGCGATCTGATCTGGGCCGCGGCGGATCAGCGGGCACGGGGCTTCCTGCTCGGGGCGACCGCGGGCCGCACGACACTTTCCGGCGAGGGATTGCAGCATCAGGACGGATCGAGCCACCTGATCGCCGCGACGGTGCCGAACTGCCGCGCCTATGATCCCTGCTTTGCCTATGAGCTGGCGGTGATCATGGAATACGGCATGATGCGGATGCTCGACGAAAAGCGCGATGAATTCTTTTACCTCACGGTGATGAACGAGAATTACGCCCAGCCGTCGCTTCCCCAGGGCGTCGAGGACGGAATTCTGCGCGGGCTTTACCAACTGAGCCGACCCGGGGGAGACGCCGCTGCGCAGGTCCGGCTGATCGGTGCCGGAACCATCCTGCGCGAAGTGCAGGCCGCCGCCGAGATCCTTGCACAGGGCTACGGCATTGCAGCAGAGGTCCTGTCGGCCACGTCCTTCAGCGAACTGGCGCGAGAGGCTGCGCTGACTGACCGGCAGAACCGACTGACGGGGCAGTCAGAGACCAGCCATGTTGAAACCCTGCTGGCAGGCCCTGCGCCGGTGATCGCGGCAAGCGATTACGTGCGCGCCGTGCCTGCGCAGATTGCGCCGTATGTGCGGGCCCGGATGACGATTCTGGGCACGGACGGTTTCGGCCGATCGGCCAGCCGCGTCGCGCTGCGCCGGTTTTTCGAGGTTGACCGCCAGCACATCGCCTTGGCAGCGATCGACGCCCTGGTCCGCGAGGGCACAGTCGGGCGCGAAGTGCTGGCACAGGCCGTCGTGGATCTGGGCATCGACCCGGCCGACTCCGCGCCCTGGCAGGTGTGAGCGACTTCCGGCCAGACCAAATTCCGTGCCCGTATGGGCAGGGCTGTCCGGTTCGCGCGCCCTTGGGTGTCAGTCAGGGACTCGCGGATCGACGACGCGCGGTTTTCCGTACCGGCTGAGGTTGGCGTCGCCCCAGGTCTTGAGCGCCAGCAGGATCGGCTCCATGCTGCGGCCAAGGGGCGACAGCGTGTATTCCACCTTGGGGGGCACCTGCGCATAGACCTTGCGGCTGATCAGCCCGTCCACTTCGAGTTCGCGCAACTGTTTGGTCATCATTCTGGGCGAGCAGCCGGTCACGGCCCGGCGGATCTCGTTGAAGCGCAGGGTTCCGGGCAGCAGATGAAACAGGATGATCGACTTCCATTTGCCGTCAATCAACCCGATGGCCGCCTCGACCGCGCAGCCGGGGGCACAGTCGAACCGCGAATGCCGGGGTTTGTTCATTACAGTACCCTTTTTGATACTATAGGCACTTTTTGTGCGTATTGCGCTATGGCGTGTATAGGCGCAATTAATGCCCACATCAATCACACGGAGCAAGTGCCATGAAAGCCATCGGATACAGAAACAGCGGGACCATCGACCGCGCGGATGCGCTCGAGGATATCGAACTGCCGCGCCCACAGCCCACCGGGCACGACATTCTGGTCGAGGTCGCGGCCGTTTCGGTGAATCCGGTCGACACCAAGGTACGCCGCAGCGCCGACCCCGAAGCGGGCGCCTACAAGGTGCTGGGCTGGGATGCGGTCGGGACCGTGGTGGAAACCGGCGACGCGGTGACCTTGTTCAAAACCGGCGATCAGGTGTTTTATGCCGGATCCATCACCCGCCCCGGCGCCAACAGTGCCTTTCATCTGGTGGACGAACGGATTGTCGGCAAAAAACCGGCTACGCTGTCGGATGCCGAAGCCGCTGCGCTGCCACTGACCGCGATCACCGCCTGGGAAATGCTGTTTGACCGCCTCGACATCCGCCGGGCCGTGCCGGGCGCGGCAAATGCCATCGTGATTGTCGGTGGTGCCGGCGGTGTCGGGTCGATCACGATCCAGCTCGTACGGGCACTGACCGATCTCACGGTGATCGCCACAGCCTCGCGTCCGGAAACGCAGGACTGGGTGCGGGAACTGGGCGCGCACCACGTGATCGACCACAGCCAGCCGCTGGCGGCGCAGATCGCGGCGCTGGATATCGGCGCGCCGGCCTTTGTTTTCGCGACCACGCAAACGGACCGTCACATTGCCGAGATTGTCGAACTGATCGCGCCGCAGGGACGTTTCGGCCTGATCGACGACCCAAAATCCCTTGATATCATGGGGTTCAAGCGCAAGGCGGTGTCGATCCACTGGGAAATGATGTTCACCCGCGCGATGTTCGGGACCCCCGACATTGCCGAGCAGGGCAAGTTGTTGAACGCGGTGGCGGATCTGGTCGACAGCGGCAAGATCCGCACCACCCTGACCGAAACCCTGCGCCCGATCAACGCCGAGACCCTGAAAAAGGCGCATGCCCTTATCGAAACCGGGACCGCCCGCGGCAAGATCGTGCTCGAGGGATTCTGAGACAGCGCGGGCGCACCGGCACGTCTTGCCGAAGCTGCACCTCTTGGATAGGTACCGGCCCTTTCCGGTCAGAGGATGACGTCGATGTGCGCCCGCGTTCTTGCTGTAGATTTTGGAACTTCGAACTCGGCCGCCGCCGTGCTTGACGGCGGTGTGCCGCGGCGCATCCGGATCGAAGGTGACGAGGATATCCTGCCGACGGCCGTGTTCTTTCCCGCGGATCGCGGCACGATGCGCATTGGCGCAGCCGCGGGCAAAGCCCTGATCGCCGGAGAGGAAGGGCGCTACATGCGCGCGCTGAAAAGCATTCTGGGCACATCGCTGCTGCACGAAGAGCGGCAGATCGAAGGCCGGCGACGCACCCTTTCCGAAATCGTCACGGCGTTTCTGATCCGCATCCGGGAGCGCGCCGAAGCCGAGACCGGCGAAACACTGACGCGCGTTCTCTCGGGACGCCCGGTGCATTTTCATTCGTCCGATCCCGGGCGCGATGCCCGGGCCGAGGCGGATTTGCGGGCCTGTTACCATGCGGCCGGGTTCGACGAGGTCCGCTTTCTCGCCGAACCCGAAGCCGCCGCCCGCACCGGGCATGGAATCGGAGGCAGCGGAGAGACCGGCCTGATTGTCGACATCGGCGGCGGCACGTCCGATTTTTCGGTGTTCCGGATGACAGGCGGGCGGGTCGAGATCCTTGCCAGCCACGGTATCCGGCTGGGGGGCACGGATTTTGATCATGCCGTCTCGATGACCCATGTCATGCCGTTGCTGGGACAGGGTGGCCAGCTGCGCCGCACTTTCGGCACCGGTCTGTTGCCGGTGCCGAATGCGATCTACCGCGAACTCGCGACATGGGCAAAGATACCGTTTCTGTACTCCCGCGATACGGAGCGCAGCATCGAGGACCTGCGGCGCCACACGCTGGAGCCTGACAAGATCGCCCGGCTTGACGCCGTGATCCGCAACAGGCTGGGCCACGAACTCGCCTTTGCGGTCGAGCGGGGCAAGATCGCGGCAAACGCTTCGGTCCCGCAGTCCAGGATCGACATGGCGTTTGTCGAGGCCGGACTGTCGGCACCGATCACGCCGGGTACGCTGAATGCCGCACTGGTGGAATTCGGGGATCGCCTGAATGGCGCACTGTACGAGACGCTGCTCAAGGCAGGCACCGCGCCGCAGCAGATTGGCACCGTGATCCTCGTCGGCGGTTCCAGCCTGATGTCGATGATCACACGCCATGTTCAGGACGTGTGTCCGGGGGCGAAGCTTCAGCGCTCGGACGCCTTTACCGCAGTGATCGACGGTCTTGCCCTTGCGACCGGAGAGGCTGCATAACCGGGCGCATCCGCCCGACCCACCACGGCCGTGACCGAACGCACAGCAGACCGGTCACTTGGCAAATTCCTGCCAACAGGCCGCGCCCCGCAACGGGAAATTCTGCATCGCCGCACTTTGCGCGCATGTGCCTGTTCCTTTGCCGCCTCAGGCGGATTACAAAGGCGTTCGAGGCAGCATGCAGGAGAACGAAATGCGCAGAACCGTCATTGCCGCGCTGGTGTCAGGTGTGATGGGAGCCATCCTGGGCGCTGACCCCGCGATGGCTGCCTCTCTCGGGCGTTTCGAAGTGTTCGGCGTCGAGGGAGAGGACATGCTGAAAATGCGCGGGGGGCCCGGAACGGGCTACAGCGTGATCGTAGGTCTTCCGAATGGAACGGTCTTGCGCGTGCACAGTTGCCAGTCAACCGGCAGCACGCGCTGGTGCAACGTCTCCCTCGAGCGGGCGCGCGGTCTGAAGGGATACGTTTCCTGGGCATATCTGCGAAAGATCTGAGCATCTGAACCTGGGTGTCGCCGGTCGCGTGATCAGTCCGTCCACCGATTAAACGGAACCGCGGCTTGCTCGTCGCTTCGGCCCGGCCATCGGATCGGGGTTCGGATCGGGGCTACTGGCTCTGATGCCCAGGGTCTGCGGATGTATTCGCCGCCTGAGAGGCGGCGCACCGTCTTGGGCCGGAATCCTGGGAAACGGTCTGAATGGAGGCTGGCGAACCGAAAGCTCTTTGGTGGAGCCGATGCAGACCTGTGGGCTGTCGCGCAAGCAGGTTGCTGATCATCCGGGGGGCGGGCTGTCGGCGCGGTCCACGGTTGGACCGGGCGTGAGCGAAATCAGAAACGGTAATCTGGCCGCGAGTCCGCTTGCAAGCCGGGCACAGACGGGGCCCGCGGCCAACGGTCAATGGCCCAGCCAATCGCCGGGTTCTGTAAGAGATCGATTATCCGGTTCGACAGCTGTGCGGTGGCAGTCGTGCCGGTGCCAACGCCGAGACTGACCGGCGCAGGCCGCAGCCCATGAATGTAAAGTGGTTTGCTGGCCGAAGCGAGCATCAGCGAATTGAGGCGGGCAGCGGATAGCGCCGTGTGGATGCACAGAGGCTTTGCGCGCTCCCGGCGCGGAATGAATGAGGTCGAACACGCAGTTGCCGGACGATGAAATGTCAGGTCATCAGGTGATGTGTATTCGTAATATTTCTTATAAATTAGTGCGTTACGTTAATTATAATTTTTAATATAAAATTTTCTTGATTTCTGCTCTCGCATGATCAACCCTGTTCGCGTTGGGACAGAGCACGGAGGCGGCCGCAGTGAAACTGGTCGGTGCTTTGTTTGTTGTAATGGGAGAAACCTGATGAAACCGACTTTTGCGTGGGCCGCTGTTGCCGCGCTGACACTCGCCACTTCCGCACCGGCTTTGGCCGAAACGCTGCGGATCGCCGGAAACTTCCCGGTCGACCACTCCAGTTCCCTTGCCATGGAACGCTTTGCCGATGCCGTATCGGAAAAGACCGGTGGCGATCTGACCATCGAAACCTTTCCGGCAATGCAGCTTGGCGGCGCCAAGGAAAACGTTGACCAGGTCCGCTCGGGCGTTGTCTTCGGCACCTGGATCGGCTCGGCCTATCTGTCGCGCACCGTGCCCGAGCTCGAGGCTGTCTCGCTGCCCTTTGCCTATCCCGACCGCGAAACCGCGTTTCGGGTCATCGACGGCAAGGCCGGTGAGGTGCTGGCCGAAAAGCTCGCCGAGCGTGGCTTTGTCGCGTTGGGCTGGATGGAGCTTGGCTCGCGCAACGTGACCAACAACACGCGCGCCATTGAAAGCGTCGATGACTTCCAGGGGCTCAAGATCCGCCTGCAACCCAACGAGACACATCTCGCCACATTCCGGGCGATCGGCGCGAACCCGGTTTCCATGGGGATTTCAGAAGTCTATTCGGCTCTGCAACAGGGTGTTCTGGACGGCCAGGAAAACCCCTTTTCGATCATCGCCTCCCGCAACTTCGACGAGGTGCAGGCGCATCTTTCCGATAGCGGGCACTTCTTTGACTACATCGTGCTGGCGGCAAACAAACGCAAGTTCGACGGACTTTCGGACGACCACAAGGCCGCGCTGCGCGCCGCGGCGGACGAGGCGATCACCTGGCAGCGGGAGACCGCGGCAACCGAGGACCAGGCATCCAGACAGGCACTGATCGACACCGGCATGACCTTTACCCCGCTCAGCGATGAGACACGCGCGGCACTGCGCGAGCGCAGCCAGCCGGTGATCGGCGAGTTGAAAGAGCGGATTGGCGGAGAGCTGATCGATCTCGTGCTCAAGGAAGCGGCTGCCGAATGACCGCGCAATTCTCTCATGGCCGGCCTCCCACTGGGGGGCCGGCTTTTCTCAGGGCGCGGGGCGCGCTGATGCGGGTGGACGCCGTGACCAGATACGCGGTGATCGGCGCGATGGGCGTGATGGCACTGCTGGTGGTGACGCAAGTGGTGTTCCGCTACGCCTTTGCCAGCGCCATCGACTGGTCCGAAGAGGTTGCGCGGCTGGCCTTTGTCTGGGCCATGTTCATGGCCATTCCGCACGGCATTCGCCGTGGTGTGCACGTCGGCATCGACGTGTTGTTCGTGAAGTTTCCCGAGATCTGGCAGGACCGGCTGTTCCGGGCATCTTCGGTGCTGGCGGCGGGGCTCATGGCGGTGATCTTCTGGTTCGCCTGGGAAGTGACGGCCTACACCTGGCCCGAGATGATGCCGACGCTGAACATGACGGCGGCGATCTATTACATTGCCGTGTTGCTGGCTGCCCTACACAGCGTGGCGCATCTGCTGCTGCTGGCCTGGGGCGGGCGCGACACCTGGAATGACGAGGCTTTCGCATGACCCTGATTGTCGTGATCGTTTTCTTTTTCTTCGCCCTTCTCGGCATGCCGCTGGCCTTTGCGCTGGGTCTGGCAACGCTGGGCGGGCTGCTGGCCGGCGGGATCGAGCTGAGCGTGATGCCGCAGCGCATGATGCATGCGGTGGACAGCTTTCCGCTGATGGCCATCCCGCTCTTCATGCTGGCGGGCGAGCTCATGGTGCGCGCCGGAATCATGACGCGGATGATCCATTTCGCAAACGCGCTTGTCGGGCGCGTGCACGGCGGGCTGGCGCATGTGGCGATTGTCGCCGGCATGATGCTGGCAGCAGTTTCGGGCGCGGCGGTGGCCTCGGCCTCGGCGCTGGGGTCGACCCTGGTTCCGGCGATGCGCAAGACCTATGACGACGGCTATTCCAGCGCCGTGGTCGCCTCGGCCGCCAATCTCGGCGCGATCATTCCGCCATCGAACGCGATGATCGTCTATGCGCTCATGGCCGGCTCGACCGTTTCCGTGGGTGGGCTCTTCATGGCCGGCGTGGTGCCGGGCATCCTGCTGACGCTGGGTTTCATGGCGGTGGCCTCCTGGCTCTCGGTGCGCCGCGGTTTCAAGTTGACGGGTGACCGTTTCTCGATCCGCAATGCAATCAGCGAGTGCCGACGGGCGCTGCCGGTGCTGGCGATGCCCGTGGTAGTGGTCGGCGGAATCGTCGGAGGCGTGTTCACCCCCACCGAGGGCGCTGGCATTGCCGTCGCCTACGCGGTGATCGTCGGTTTCTTCGTGACCCGCGAACTGAAACTTTCGGACTTGGCGCCTGCGCTGTTCAAGGCAGCCATCGGCGCCGCCATGGTCGGCGCGCTGATCGCCTTTGCCTCCGGGGTCACCTTTCTCTTCACCATAGACATGGTGCCGGCGATGATGGCGGATTTCCTGAAAGGCGTCAGCGACAACCCGATGGTCTTTCTGGTGCTGGTGATGAGCCTGCTGATCGTGGTCGGCATGTTCATCGAATCCAACGCGGCCTACATCATGCTGGTCCCGCTCTTTGCTCCCGTGGCCGGGACCTTCGGCATCGACCCGTTGCTCTTCGGCTTCCTCTTCGTCTTCAACCTGGTCATCGGCATGATGACCCCGCCGGTGGGCGTGGTGCTCTTCGTGATGTCCGGCATCACGAGGGTCTCGATGACCGACCTGATCCGCAACGTCTGGCCTTATGTGGCGGTGCAATACGCCGTGCTCATCCTGTGCCTGATATTCCCCGATATCGTGACGTGGTTGCCCCACGTGCTCGGATATTGATCGCGCGAAAGCAGAATTGCCATGAAGATACTTCTTATCAATCCCAACACCACCGAGGCGTTGACCGAGCTTCTGACCGAGGCGGCTCGCAGGGTCCTGCCAGAGGGGGTGACACTCGACAGTGTGACCGCCCCGACCGGGGTGCCCTATATCTCGACCCGGACCGAGGCGGTGCTGGGCGGACTTTCGGTGCTCGAAATCCTCGCCGAGCGGCATCAGGACTATGATGCGGCCATCATCGCGGCCTTTGGTGATCCCGGGCTCGGCGCGGCGCGCGAGTTGTTCGACATTCCGGTGGTCGGGCTGGCCGAGGCGGGGATGCTGACCGCCTGCATGCTGGGCGGACGCTTTTCCATCGTGACCTTCGCGCAGGCGCTGGGACCGTGGTACCGGGAATGCGTCGACTGGCACCGGCTGGGGGCGCGCTGCGCCTCGGTCCGGATGCTCGACGGCCAGTTCAGCTCCATCTCCGATGTGCAGGCGGAAAAGACCGACCTGCTGGTCGGCCTCGCGATGCGCGCCGTGGAGGAAGATGCCGCCGATGTCATCGTGCTTGCCGGGGCGCCTCTCTCGGGGCTGGCGGAACAGGTGCGTGACCGCATTCCGGTGCCGGTGATCGATTGCGCCGCGGCGGCGCTGCTGCAGGCGGTGACCCTTGCGGCGCTGCGTCCGGTGGGCGCGTCGCGCGGCAGCTTTGCGCGACCGGCGGCCAAGCCTTCGATCGGGCTCGGCGACGCTCTGGCGGCCCGGATTGCCCATGCGGACGGGGCGTGAGCGCCCGGCGGGACCGGACCGTTTGTGATGAACCAGGCAGTGAGGTGCGGGATGGCGGAACCGGTAAAGAAGGTAAGGCTGAGCCGCCAACACCTGCATGAACGCGTGGCCGAAGAGCTGCGCAACCGGATCATCACCGGCCAACTGCCCCCCGGCACCCGTCTCGCGGTCAAGGAGCTTGCCGAGGAGATCGGCGTCTCGCTCACCCCGCTCAGGGAGGCGATCAAGCTCCTGGCCAGCGAGCAGCTGATCGAGATGACGCCAAACCGGGGGGCGCGCGTCTCGGCGGTGACGGTCGAACAGACCCGGCACCTCTTCGAGGTGATCTCGGGCACCGAGGCGCTGGCCGCCGAACTGGCTTGCAAGCGCATGACAGACGCCGAGCTGGCGGAATTGCAGGGCCTGCACGAAGAGATGCAGAGCGTCGCCGGGACCGCTGGTCGGGGCCGCTATTTCGATCTCAATCGCCGGATCCATGATCTCATCGTGGTCTTCGCGCGCAATCCGATCCTTGGCGGCCAGCGGGCGCGCCTGGCACAGCAGGCCGAAAGGGTGCGCTACATCGCGCTTGGCAACGACGGCCGGCGCGGCGCGGCGGTGCAGGAACACCGTGAGCTGATGGTGGCCTTCGAGGCGCGTGATCCGGAAGCGGCGCGGCGGATCTGGCGGCGTCACCTGATGGCCTCGGGGGCGCAGACCATAGAAGTTCTGGCGCAACGCGGCGGCTGAGCTGCGCGCGCCCATCCATCCAGAAGGGAAAGACATGAGCAACGAATTTGACCTCGTGATCCGCAGTGGCCGGATCGCCACCGCCGCCGACATTTTCACCGCCGATATCGGCATCTCCGGCGGTGTCATCACTGCGCTTGGCCGTGCGCTCGGGGCCGGGCGTGAAGAGATCGATGCCAGTGGCAAGCTGATCCTGCCCGGTGGGGTCGATGCGCATTGCCACTTCGATCAGCCCAGCAGCGACGGATCGGTCATGGCTGACGATTTCGAAAGCGGGCCCCGCTCGGCGGCCTTTGGCGGCACCACCACCGTGATCCCTTTCGCGTGCCAGCAGAAAGGCCAGAGCCTGCGCGCCGCGATCGAGGATTATCACGCCCGCGCCGAGGGCAAGTCGGTGATCGACTACGCCTTCCACCTGATCGTCACCGACCCGACGCCGCAGGTGCTGGGCCAGGAGTTGCCGGCGCTGATCCGCGAGGGCTATACCTCGTTCAAGATCTACACCACCTACGATGACCTGAAGCTCAACGACCGCCAGATCATCGAGGTGCTGGCGCTGGCCAAGCGCGAAGGCGCGCTGACGATGGTGCATGCGGAAAATTCCGACGCCATCGCCTGGCTGACCGAAGCGCTGGAAGCCGCCGGCCAGACCGCGCCGCGACATCACGCCGACGCGCGGCCTGCGATTGCCGAACGCGAGGCAACGCATCGGGCGATCTCGCTGGCCGAGATTGTCGACGTGCCGATGCTGGTGGTTCATGTCTCGGGGGGCGAGGCGATGGAACAGATTGCCGTCGCACGGGCCAAGGGGCTGAAGGTCTTTGCCGAAACCTGTCCGCAATACATCCTGCTCACCGCCGCCGACCTTGATCTTGACGGGTTCGAGGGTGCCAAGCACATCTGTTCACCGCCACCACGCGATGCCGCCGCCCAGCAATCGGTCTGGCGCGGGCTGGCCAACGGCACCTTCCAGGTGTTCTCGTCCGATCATGCGCCCTTTGCCTATGACAGCAAGACCGGCAAGAAGCTCTGCGGCGATGGCGCGAGCTTTGCCCATGTGCCCAACGGCATTCCCGGCGTGGAAACCCGGCTGCCGCTGCTGTTTTCCGAAGGGGTGGGGCAGGGGCGCATTTCGCTCAACCGGTTCGTGGCCCTGACTGCCACCAATCCGGCGCGGCTCTACGGGCTCTATCCCCGCAAGGGCACGATTGCGGTCGGAGCAGACGCCGATCTGGCGATCTGGGATGCCGAGCGCGTGGTGACGGTCAGCAATGACATGCTGCACCACAACGTCGATTACACACCTTATGAGGGACGGGTGGTCACCGGCTGGCCGGAGACGGTCCTGTCGCGCGGCGAGATCGTGATCGACGGAGGAGAGTTGCGCGCTGCCAAGGGCCGGGGCCGGTTCCTCGAGTGCGGCCCGCCGGATATGGGGATCTGAGCGCAGGGCGCGTGACTGCGTGACTGCGTGCCGGGGGGCTCGGATCGAACCGATTCCCCCGTCCTGTCTTTCAGGACCGAGATGCTGGCGTGAATGTCGCGAAAATTGGCATAAAGTGTTTTAAATCAACGATATAAAAATGATTAGATTAAAAATTGAAAATGCCATAGGCTGTTGGAACGACGTAAGAAATCAAGCTTTGGAGACCAGAAATGCGCAAGCCCGGACGTCACTTCCTGCAAATACCCGGCCCCAGTACTGTGCCTGACCGCGTTTTGCGGGCAATCGATCATCCGACCATGGACCACCGCTCTCCGGAGTTTGGCGACCTTGGCCGTCGCGCGATTGACGGGATGAAGACGATCTTCGGCACCGAGGCGGATGTCATCATCTATCCGGCCTCTGGAACCGGGGCCTGGGAGGCCGCCATGGTCAACACCATGTCACCGGGAGATGCGGTCCTGATGTGCGAGACCGGGCATTTCGCCTGGCTCTGGCAGCGGCTGGCCCGGCGGCTTGGCCTCGCACCCCAGGTGATCGGGACCGATTGGCGCCAGGGCGCCGATGTGGCAGCCATCGAGAACCATCTGCGCGCCGACAGCGGGCACGAGATCAAGGCAGTCTGCGTGGTGCACAACGAGACCTCCACCGGGGCGGTGTCGGATGTCGCGGCCGTCCGGGCCGCCATCGACGCCGCCGGCCACCCGGCGCTGCTGATGGTCGACACGATCTCGTCGCTGGGGTCGGTTGCCTATCACCATGACGATTGGGGCGTCGACGTGACCATCGGCGGATCGCAGAAGGGCCTGATGCTGCCGCCCGGGCTGTCCTTCAACGCGGTGAGCGCCAAGGCGCGGTCCGCGTCCAGCCAGGCGGAACTGCCGCGGTCCTTCTGGGACTGGGGCGAAATGATCGCCGCCAACAAGACCGGCTATTTTCCCTATACGCCTGCCACCAACTTGCTCTACGGGCTGGTCGAGGCGCTGGACATGCTCCACGAAGAGGGGCTTCAGGCGGTGTTCGCGCGGCACGAACGCCACGGCGAAGCCACCCGGCGTGCGGTGGAGGCCTGGGGGCTCGAGGTGCTGTGCCGGGTGCCGGAGCACCGCTCGCCAGTACTGACGGCGGTGATGACGCCCGAGGGCCATTCGGCAGATGCGCTGCGCCGGATCATCCATGAAGAGCTGAACATGTCGCTCGGCAATGGTCTGGGCCAGTTGCAGGACCGGGTATTCCGCATCGGCCACCTCGGGGATTTCAACGATCTGATGCTGATGGGCACGCTCTCGGGCATCGAGATGGGCCTCGCGCGCGCCGGGGTGCCACATAGCAAGGGCGGTGCACAGGCGGCCCTGGATTTCCTCGCCACGGCACGTGCAGACGGACGGCAGGACCGCGCCGCGTAACACCAACGCTCCCCAACTTGGCCGGGCCACGCGCGCGGCCTTTTTTTCAGGCCGCAGACACGATCATCCCGTTGCGCTGGCGCTGACTTCTTCCTGCCAGCGCGCGACCAGACGACAGGCCTCGTCACCCGCACGTTGCAGGTGCACCTGCCAGATGTCACGGGCCGCGGCGGCATTGCGGGCCTTGAGTGCCTGCATCAGTTCCGAGTGATCTTCCATCGACACTTCGCGGTGCGCCGAGGTGGCGACAGACAGGAACCGCGCACGCTCGACGTGAAAGCCGAGCAGGGTCCGGACCCGGGTCAAATCGGGGTTCTTGGCCGCATCGACCACCAGATTGTGAATTTTCAGATTGCAGTCGAAATAGCCGGGCAGATCGTTTGCGGCGTGGCTCTCGAGCATACGGGCGTGCAGGTCATCCAACCGGGCCAGTTCGTCTTCGGTGATCCGCTCGGCGGCCAGTTCGGCGGCCAGCGCTTCGAGCCGCGAGATCACCTCGAAAAGCGACCGTGTGCCTTCAGCCGAGATCTCCGAGACCCGGGCGCCGCGATTGGCCATCAACTCGACGAGGGATTCCTTGGCGAGGATCTTCAAGGCTTCGCGCATCGGGGTCATCGAAACGTCGAGTTCTTCGGCGAGTTCGGAGATGCGGATTTTCTCGCCCGGGGCAAGGGTGCCGGTAATGATCATGCTGCGTACGGCGTCCGCCACCTGCTCGTGCAAGGGAATGCGGCTGATCACCTGCTTGCCGCGGTTGGTGACCCGGCGCCGTGGATGCTCGGTCTTGCGCGTTTTCATCAAACCCCCTGTGCTTTCTCCCGAAGCCTGCCCCGGAAACGACTTTTGTAAACGACACAGCTTGCCGTGGATAGTCGAAAAACATATAATTAAGATAACCCTAACTTTCTGAAAGTCATAAACAAATGATTGACACCACACAGGATGATTTGACCGCATCACTGATCGACGCAATGCTGGAGGCCCGCCGCAGCGGCCGCCCGGTGGATGCGCGCGGTTACACCGGCGCGGCCTTTTCCGAGCGGGATGCCTATGCCGTGCAGGCCGGTATCGTCGCGGCCTGCGGGCCGGTCGGCGGTTTCAAGGTGGCCAACAAGCCCGACGCGCCGCGGATCATGGCGCCGATACTCGCCGCCGACGTGATGACCCATCCTGCAGAACTGGTGGTGCCAGCAGGTGAGCCCATCGGCATCGAGCTGGAAATCGGCTTTCGGGTCGACGCGCCCTTGCCGTCGCGCGATGCGCCGGACCGCCGGCTTCGGGTGGCGGAATGCATTTCGGCGCTGCCGGTGATCGAGGTCGTGCGCACACGGTTCAACGGCGAGGCATCGCCGCTTTTGAAGCTGGCCGACAACCAGATCAACGGCGGACTGGTGCTGGGCGCGCCGGTAAAGGACTGGCAGGATCTGCCGATGGGCGCGGTTCAGGCGTCGTTGCGGGTGGGTGACACGATGCTGCTCGACGGGGCCGCCCAGGTGCCGGGCGGCGATGCCTTCGAGAATTTCCTCGCGCTGGAAGAGATGGTCGGTGACCATTGCGGCGGGCTGACCGTCGGGCAGGTGGTGATCACCGGTTCGCTCAACGGGCTGCCCTACGTCGAGACCGAGGCCGCGATCCTCGGGCGGATCGACGGCCTCGGCGAGGTGTCACTTCACCTTGGCAGGCTCGGTTGAGGCAAGGGCAAAGGCGGGCCATTCCCAGGCCCGCTTTTCCGCCGCCGCAAGTGTCGCGGCGAGATCAAGCAGCTGGCTTTCGGCGCCCATGTCCCCGATCAGCTGGCAGCCGATCGGCAGGCCGGCCGCGTCCCGTCCGGCGGGCACAGCCAGCGCCGGATGCCCTGCGGCGTTGACCCAGCCGGTATAGATGGCATGGCCGCGCGGGCCGACCGGCTGGCCGGCGATCTCTTCGGGGTGGCTTTCACCGGCAGGCCAGGGCTGGGCGGCGGCGCAAGGCATCACGATGACATCCCAATCGCGAAAGAGGCGCGAGCATTCGGACCGAAGGCGCTGCACCGCCTGAAGTGCGGCGAAGAGCGCAGTGGCAGGCACGGCCTTGCCGGTCTCGGCCATGGCGAGATACTGTGCTGAGGCCTTCTCCTGCATCGCGGGCAGCGTCGCAGCAAGCCGGGCCAGGCCGATCTGCGCGAAATGCCCCCAGAAGGCGTCGATCTCGGAGAGATCAAGCGGCAGCGCGCCTTCGGTGACGTGATGCCCGAGGTTTTCGAGACGCAGGGTAAGGGCGCGATGCGCATCGAGGATCTGCGGGTCGCAGGGATGCGTGCCGAGCAGCGGCACCGACATGATGCGCAGGCCCTGTCGCGCGGCGGGGGCCTCGGGCAGTGCCCGCGAGTCGGGGTCGCCGCTGTTCGGCCCGGCCAGTGCACGGTAGAGCAGGGTCAGATCCGCGAGTTCGCGGGAAAATGCGCCGATCACCTCGAAATCCATGAGGATTTGCGGCAGGCCGCCGCCGCGGGCGATACGCCCGATCGAAGGTTTCAACCCGTAAAGGCCGGTATGGCCGGCGGGGCGGCGCGTGGAGCCGCCGCCATCGGTGCCGATGGCGATGCAGGCCAGCCCTGCTGCCACCGCGGCCACCGACCCCCCGGAGGAGCCGCCCGGCGTCAGCGCCGGATCCCAGGGATTGCGGGTGGTGCCGAAGCGGGCGTTGGAGGTGTAGCCTTCGACAGCAAATTCCGGCGTATTGGTCTTGCCGACCAGCAGGGCCCCGGCGGCACGGAGCCGCGCCACCGGCAGTTCGTCCGCCATCGCCGGGCCGTCAAGGACACGGCTGCCCCAGGTGGTGGGCAATCCCGCCACATGCAGGTTGTCCTTGACCGCGACCGGCACGCCATCGAGCGGTGACAGCGGCTGGCCTGCAGCCCAGCGGACCCGCGACGCCGCGGCCTGGTCGGCCAGGTCATCTGCAAGGGCAACATAGGCGTTGAGCCCGGGGTTGAGCGCGGCGATGCGCGCGGTGAGGTCCGCGGCGACGGTGACCGGATTGATGCGGCCCGCGCGATAGGCGGCCGACAATGCGGCCGCCCCCAGTTTCCAGGTTGGATCCGTCATCGCGCAAGCCCGCTCATGGTTTCCGGCAGCCATGTGACGATCTGCGGTACAAAGATCAACAGGATGGTGAAGAGTATCATGATCAGTGCATATGGGATCGCTCCCAGTACCACGTCGCGGAACGGCCCGCCATCGGTGCGCACGCCCTGCACAACATAGAGGTTCATACCCACCGGCGGGGTGATCATTCCCAATTCGCACATCAGCACGATGAAGATGCCGAACCAGATCGGGTCAATGCCGACCGCGGTGACGATGGGCAGGGCCACGGGGATGGTCAGCACCTGCATCGAGAGCACGTCCATGAACATGCCGAGAAACAGGTAGAAGACGATCAGCGCCATCAGCAGCGCCCAGGGCGACAGGCCAAAGGAGGCAACCCATTCGGTCATGGTCTGGGCAATGCCGCCGAGCGCAAGTGTGACGTTCAGCATGAAGGCGGCGGTGATGATCAGCAGGATCATGCCCGTGGTCTTGGCGGTCTGACGGAAGCAGTTGTCGAAGAACTCGAGGGACAGCTTGCCTTCGCGGGCGGCGAAAGCCAGAGCAACCACGACGCCGAGGGCTGCGGATTCGGTGGGTGTGGCGATGCCGAAGTAGATCGAACCCATGACCACCGCAAAGATGATCGCGGGCGGCACAAGGTGCTTCAGCGCCGCGATCTTGACCGAAAGGGGCGCGCGGGGCTCATCTTCGCCCGTTGAGGCTGGAATGAAATAGGATTCCACCGCAATGTAGACCATGAAGAGCAGCGTCAGCGCGATGCCGGGGATGATGCCCGCGATGAAGAGCTGGCCGATCGATTCATTTGCCAGCGACCCGTAGATCAGCAGATTGACCGAGGGCGGGATCAGAATGCCCAGGGTGCCGCCTGCGGCCAGCGACCCCAGTGCCTGGCGCGCGCCATAGCCGCGCCGCTTGAGGTTGGGCAGCGCCACGGTGCCGACGGTGGCGGCCGTTGCCACCGAAGAGCCGGAAGTCGCGGCAAAGAGCGCGCAGCAGCCGATGTTGGTGTGCAAGAGCCCGCCCGGCAACCGGTTGAGCCAGATCGCCAGTGCACCATACATGCGGTCGGCGATGCCGCTGCGCAGCAGAAGCTCGCCCAGCAGGATGAACAGAGGCACGGCGGTGAGGATGTTTTCGTTCTGAACCCCCCAGATCACCGGTCCCATCGAATTTAGCAGCGGCCAACCGTACAGCATTACGCCGCCGATCACCCCCAGAACTACCATGATTACGGCGATTGGCAGGGACATGAGCAAGAGCCCCATCATCCCAGCAAAGCCAACGAATACAGAGCCTACGCCCATAAGTGCCTCCCTCGAGGGGCGCGCCGTGGCGCCCCGTATGTCATGACCGGAGCGTCGGTTATCGACGCTCCAGATCGCTCATTTCTTCTTCGAGTTCCTCCATTGCGCCTTTCGGCTGGAACTCTTTGCTGACCAGATCGAGCCGCCCGTTGACCACATGCATCGTGGCCCGTGCCGCGAGGTAGATCGCACAAAGGGCGAACATGCACAGCGCAGCGTACCAGGCCGCCTGCGGCCAGATGAGCGGGGTTGCCCAGGGTGTGGGCGCGGTGGATCCATACGCCAGCGTGTCGACGATCACGATCCGACCGACATACATGATGAACAGCCCGAGCCCGGCGAGCGACAGGATGGACAGCCAGTCCACGATCGCTTGCAGCCGCTTGGGAAAGCGTGCGTGCAGCACGTCGATACGGATATGCGCGCGGTCGATCAATGCCACCACAAAGGCGAGGCTCGAGCCCACGGCGAGCACATAGCCGCCCAGCTCGTCAGCGCCCTCGAAGGAAAAGTTGAACAGCTTGCGCGATATGGTCTCGAGCGAGACAAAGATCGACAGGGCCACAAGGGCTGCACCGAACAGGCGCGCTGCGAGCGCGGCAAAGCTTTCCATCGTGACGCCTCCTGAACGGGGTTGTTGGCGCGCGGCGGTGGGGGAAGACGGGGCCACTTGGGCCCCGTCGGTTGTCCGTCCGCTCATTGGGTGCTCGCGGTGCCGAGCGCGGCCAGCCAGTCGGCCGAGCAAGTCGCGTTCTGCTTGTCGCAGACTTCTGCCCAGGCCGGGAAGGAGATCTCGTTCACCGCGTTCTCGATGATCGCCTTGTCGGCGTCGGTGATCTCGACCAGCTTGAGATCATATTCCTTGCCGGTCTCGCAGGGCTTCTGGCCGACGTTGCAGCGCACCGCGTCGTCGAACAGCTCTTCGGAATAGGTCCAGATTTCTTCGACCAGCGCATCGAAGCCGGCGTCGAGCTTGGCCTGGTCTTCAGCCGAGAGCTTGTTGTAGACGTCGAGGTTCATGCCGTAGCCGTTGAGCGCCAGCTGAAAGGCCACCGGCAGCATGTAGTTGGTGACTTCGGGCCAGCCGGCAGAGTTGGCCGAGCTCGGGCCGGTGATGGCGCAATCGACAACTCCGCGCGCCAGCGACTGGTGCACGTCCGGAAAGCCGATCGGCACCGGCGTGCCGCCCACGGAAGAGACAAAATTCGCAAGGTTCTGGTCATAGACGCGGACCTTCTTGCCTTTCAGATCGGCAAGCTGACCGATCTCGGGCTCGCAGAACAGTACCTGCGGACCGAAGGGCCAGACCCCCAGCAGCTTGGTGTTGAACTTAGCCTGAAGCTGCGCGTCGACCTTGTCGGCAAAGCCTTCGATGGTCTTGCGGCCGGTGGCATAATCGGGATTGAGTCCGACGAGATCCAATCCGAGGATGGTCGGCTCGTCACGCGAAATCTGGCTCATGCGCAGTGAGACAATGTCGAACAGGCCTGCCTTGAGAATGCGCAGCTGCTCGGTGTCCTTGATGCCGGTGACATCGAGGGGTTTGTAGTCGACCACCGCGTCGATGCCGGTCTTTTCGGCGAAATTCTCGAAAAATGGCTGTTCCACGTTCTTCTGGATCAGGCCGGTGGCGATCGGTTGCCCCAGCGCCTTGAACGTATAGCCTTCGGCCTGGGCCGTGGCGGTGACGGCAAACAGTGCCGTCGTGGCCAGGGTCATCAAAGTCTTCATGTCTTTCCTCCCATCGGATGTGTTGCGGCCAAGGCCGCTGTTACGCCGTTACCGGCGTGCCCCCGCTGCGGGCGCCTGTCGGCAGCTCGTAGCGGAATATCCGGCCCCATTTGGCGAGGGCCGCAGTGTCGACCCCGGCAAGCCGCAGGGCATGCCAGAGCGTGACGGAAATGCTGTCGAGCACCGGAATCCCGGTGGCCCGTTCGATGTCGGGGGCCACGCGGGGCCCGTCGAAATTGGTGCAGAATACGGCGATGGCACCGGGCCCGGTGGCGGCCACATGGTGGATCAGCTCGGCCACTTCCGCTTCTTGGTATTGCGCAAAGGAAAAGTTGCCCGGATCTTCAAGGTGCCGTTCAGCGAGGCATTCAAAGCCAAGCTCGGCAAAATTCCTGACGATCGCCTCCTGCACCTCGGCGAGGTAAGGCGTGGCAAGGCCGTAGGTCCCGGCGCCAAGGGCGCGGAAACCGTCCAGCGTGGCAAGTGTCGAGGTGGTGGCGGGGATCCCGGTGCGTTCGGTGATGGCATGGCACAGGTCGACATCGTTCTGCGCCCCGAGCCAGCCGCCGGAGGTGCCGCCCCAGGCGATCACGTCGCACTTGGCTTCTGCCAGCAATTCGGCGGCGGCGAGCTGCGGCTCGAAGGTGAACTGGTCGAGCGCGTCGCGTCCCATCGAGATGCGGGTGACGCGAAAGCGCGCGAAATGCGCGGTGATCTCCGGGCTGGCTGACAGCAGCTCGCAGACCCGGGGTTCCATGACTGTGTTCGAGGAAGGGGTCAGCAAGCCGACGCGGGTCCTGGTTTGCATCTGAAGTCTCCAACGTGGTTTCGGTGATCGTGGTGGATGGTATTGTAAATATCAAATAAAAAATTAAAAAACTTATAAGTACATAATAATACGGCAAAAATTGATTTTGTAATGTGATGCTGGTTGAGTCGCTGCCGCCGAATCGTCGGGGGCTGTCTGCCCATGGCAAAGCCGTCATTGGCGTGCCGGACCGGGCGCTCCCGGTCGTCCAGTCTTCGCCAGCGGAACAGGCGCCCCGGAACTGTTCACGGGGCGCCTTCTAGGTGGTCTGGTCAGGTCCGAAGGTTGGCCAGAACTTCGGCCATGACAATCGACGCCTCGATGCCGCCGATCACCGGAAGGCCATGCCTGGCCGAGAGCGTCTCGGCGCGTCCGGTCAACCCGCCAGAGCCGAGGATGATCGCTTCGGCGCCGTCCTCGCGGCGGGCGAGCTCGATTGCAGCATCGAGCTTGGCTTCAACCTCGGCCCCCCCCGCTGCCGCAGTCGCGACGCCGATCCCGGCGGCTCGAACGGTGCAGATCTTGTCAGCCCCGAGCGACCTTACCAACGTGCGGATACCCGGTGCCATGGTCTCCACCGTCGTGACGATGGAGAAGCGTGGCGCGAAGAACCTGGCCAGCGAGATGGCCGCCTCTGCCGCGCAAAGGATGGGCACATCCAGGAATTCCCGGGCATCGGATATCGCGATGTCGTCGAAACACGCCATGACGTAGGCGTCATAACCCGGATGCTGCGCAAGCAGTTCGAGCGCCAAGGGCTCTGCCTTGTTGCGATCGGCCGGGGTCTCGATCGAGCGTGGGCTGTCCTCGGTGTAGACCACCCGAACCGCGGTCTTGGGGTCGAGCAACCGTGTCGCCATGTCTGACACCAGGCGCGTGACCTCGGGGTTGCCGTTGGGGTTCACCACCAGGATCCGGCGGCGGGCGGCTTGGCTCAGGGCGGGGGATGTCAACACTTTCTCCACCTCAGCGCCCCGCTGCCATGTCGGGCAGAAGCATGGCGATCTGCGGCACCGCAACCAGCAACCCGGCAAAGAGGATCATGATGATCACGAAGGGTGTCGCGCCGCGGATCACGTCGTTGAAGTCGCCACCGCCCTTGCGCACGCCCTGAACCACGAAGAGGTTCATGCCGACCGGCGGTGTGATCAGGCCGATCTCGCACATCACCACCACGAAGACGCCGAACCAGACCGGATCGACCCCAAGGGCCGTTACCATGGGCACAGCGATCGGCACGGTCAGCACCAGCATCGACATTGCGTCCATGAACATGCCGAGGATCACGTAGAACACCACCAGGAGCAGCAGCAGCCAGGTCTGCGACAAGCCCAGCCCGGTCACCCAGCGGGTCACCGCCTGTGTTCCGCCTGTCATCGACAGGGTCACGTTCAGCAGCAGCGCGCAGACGATCACCAGGATCACCATGCCCGAGGTCCGGGCCGACTGGATGAAGCAATTTTCCAGCAGATCCCATTTCAGGCGTCCGCCCTTCCAGACGAAATAGAAGGCCGCGATGACACCAAGTGCCGCGCTTTCGGTGGGCGTGGCGAGCCCGCCATAGATCGAGCCCATGACGATGCCAAAGATCACCGCAGGCGGGATCAGGTGGCGCAGCAACCGGCGCTTCTCGGCCTTCGAGACTTCGGGTGCATCGGAATTGCGGCCAGCGTCGGGATAGCTGAAGGCAACATAGGCCGAGAACAGCAGGGTCAGCAGAATCCCCGGCAGGATGCCGGCGATAAAGAGCTGCCCGACCGAGACGTTGGCCAGCGAGCCGTAGACCAGCAGGTTGACCGAGGGGGGGATGAGGATGCCGAGCGTGCCGCCGGCGGCCAGGGTGCCAAGCGCCGGACGGATCGGGTAGTCTCGCTCTCCAAGGGCCGGCAAGGCGATGGTGCCGACCGTCGCCGCGGTGGCGACAGAAGAGCCCGAAGTTGCCGAAAACAGTGCGCAGGTGCCGATGTTGGTGTGCAGCAGCCCACCGGGCAACCGGCCAAGCCAGACCGCCAGCGTGTCGAACATCCGGTCGGCGATGCCGCCACGCAGCAGCAGTTCGCCCAGCAGCATGAACAGCGGGATCGCGGTCATGACAGGGTTGTTGAGCGTGCCCCAGACGACGCCGCCCATGGTTTCGACCAAGGGCATGCCGTAGGCCATGTAGCCACCAACGCCGCCCACAGTGAGGATCGACACCGCAACCGGCATCGACAGGAACATCAAGAGCAGCATGGCCATGAAGCCTGCGAAAATGACAGTGATACTCATGCGCGTGCCTCCAGATCGGACAGTTCAGCTTCGAGCTCGTCTTCGACGGTCTCAGGGGCGAATTCGCGGGTGAGGCCAGCGGTATTCTTTTGCACAGCCAGTGACAGGGCACGCAGCGCGAGAAGCACGGTCGAGATCGTGAAGATCCCCATGCCGATCAACCAGGCCGTCTGCGGCCAGATCAATGGCGTCATCCAGGGTGTCTGCGCCACCGAGCCGAACATCTGGGTTTCCTGAACGGTGCGCACGGTAAAGACCGCGAGGAATATCGCCAGAGCCGCGAGGCTCAATGCCGATACCAGGTTCAGGATCGCCTGTACCCGTTCCGGCATCCGCATGTGCAGCAGGTTGATCCTGATATGGCTGCGCTCTACCGCCGTGACGGCAAAGCACAGGGGCGCACCAATGGCGATGGCATAGCCCGAAAGCTCGTCGACCCCGGCCAGCGAGTGGTTGAGAAGCTTGCGCAGCACGGTCTCGACCGCGATGACGACGCAGAGCGCCGTCATCATCAGGCCGAAGACGATCGCGCAGATCCGCGAGTAGGTCTTCATTGGTACATCCCTTCCTTCCGCCTGGCCTCAGAGGCCCAGCTTGGCGCCGACCGAAGCCATCCAGTCCGCCTCGCAGGTTTCGTTCACCGCATTGCACTGCTTGACCCATGCGGGCAGCGACGATCCGACCAGCGCATCGGCGACGGCCTTGAGGTCAGCATCGGTGACCGGCACGCTGTTCAGCGAATAGCTGGTGCCGTGCTCGCAGGGTTGCTGACCGGTGTTGCAGTTCATCGCATCGACGTAGAGCTCTTCGGAATAGGCCCAGACGTCGTCCACCAGGGTGTCGATGGCGCCCTGCAGCTGTTCCTGTTGTGTGCCATCAAGCTTGTTCCAGCTGTCGAGGTTGATGGCATAGCCATTGACCGCGAGTTGCAGCGCGATCGGCAGCACGGTGGTGGTCACTTCCGGCCAGCCGGCGGAATTGGCCGAAGAGGGGCCGGTGATCGCGCAGTCCACGACGCCGCGGGCCAGCGATTGCTGAACTTCGCCGAAGGGCAGCGGGATGCCGGTGGCGCCGAATTGGCCGACGAAGGCGGCGGCGGATTGATCACCGACCCGGACCTTCAGACCTTCGAGGTCGGCAAGACCGCTGATCTCGGGTTTGCAGAACACCACCTGCGGCCCGGCGGGCCAGACGCCCAGAACCTTGGCGTTGAAACGATCCTGTACCGAGGCATCGACCACCGGGAGGAACGCCTTGGTGTGGGTCTTGCCGCTTTTGAAATCCGGGTTCAGGCCGACAAGATCGAGCCCCAGCATTGTGGGTTCGTCGCGGCTCACCTGCGGGCCGCGGAAGGACACGATGTCGAACAGGCCGGTGCGGATGACGCGCATGCCGTCATTGTCGGGGATGCCGGCGACGTCGACGGGGAGATATTCGACCGTGGCATCGAGACCGGCAGTCTCGGCAAGGGTCTCGAAGAAGGGCTGTTCCTTCTGCTGCTGGATCAGGCCGGAGCCGACCGGCTGGCCGAGAACACGCAGGGAGACGGTCTCGGCGGCGGCGGTCTGCCCAAGGGCGAGCAGGGCGGTGGTGGCAAGAATGGTGCGCATGGCGATGTCCTTTTTGGATGAGACGCAATTCGATGCACCAATGAAAACTCATTTTCGCGAAATCACAAAGAAGTTTTCACGTAAGAAACGCAATTTTCTTTGCTGCACTGCGGCAACGCCCGGATTGGATACAGTATTTTTCTGGGGGTGCCGCAGTCTTCAGCGGCGTAATTTCGTCAGAGTTCCCGCAGCAGGTCGTTGTAGCCTTCGATGTGCTGCAATCGTTCGCGCCCCGATTCGGCCGCCAGTTCGATCGTGCGATTGGCGATCAGGTTGATCAGGGCCATCACCGCGACGTGGCTGAACAGCGGACCTGACGACCGGGTGGCACAGCGGAAGTGCCAGCGGACGTCGGGGTTGACCGGCACACCCTCGTCAGTGACCAGGGCGATGGTCGCGCCAGTGCGCGAGATCGCCTCGAGCAAGTTGGAAAACCCGGAGATTCGTCGCCGCAAACCGAACAGGACCACAACGTCGGCCGGTCTCATCCGCGCCACGTGTTCACCCATGGTCTGGCCTCCGCCGGGCACGGGAACCGCGTCATCAACCGCCTGTATCAGCTGCCATTGCAGATATTTGGCAAGGGAATTTGAGGCCCGGAAGCCGACGCACCAGACCTTGCGCGCATCCAGGATAGCCTGGCTCAGCGCATCGGCGTCGGCGTGCGGGATATCCCCCAGGGTGTCGCGCAGGTTGCGGATGTCAGTCTCGAGAAATCTGTCAGGACCGGCGTGATCGTCCTGTCCCTTCTGTTGCAGGTACAGACGAGACCCGCTGCTGGCCTCGTCGCGCGCGTCGCGCCGGGCATCCTCATAGGAGTCGTAGCCAAGGCGGCGGACAAATCGGGTCACCGTGGCGTTAGACACCCCGGCGAGAGCGGCGAGTTCAGAGGCAGAGTAGCTGGCAAGTTCGCCCGGAAAGCCGCAGACAAGATCGCCCAGCCGCCGTTCTGCGGGGTGCATCTCGGGAAGATGGCGGCGTACACGCGCCAGAAAGGGTAGGTCCGACACGGCCGCCTCCATGAAAATGTATTTTCTTAGATACAACCTGATCCCGGTTTTGCCAAGTCGGAGCGTATTTCCGGACCAAGGCAGGTGGTGGTTCCCCGAAAGGTTTGCGGGGTCTGTCGAGCAATGGCGTTCACGATCCTCGCCACGACGACATTGAAACCTCTCCGGTCAACTCCGGGGGCAGGGGGCAACAGCGTCCGGCCCCGAGCGCCGCACGGTCATGTCCTGCGACGCTTGCCAGACTGTGTTTCTTCGTCGAACTGCGCCTGGAAATAGCGCGACACCAGAGCCACATCGCAAAAGCAGCCGGTAACGGCATCTTCCATGCCGCTCATATCCGTCTCGGCAAGCAGCGAATGGGCCCGGCCCAGGTGGATGTCGCGGAAGGCTGTGGCCGGTCGGTCTATCATAAACGATCAAAACAGCCGTACCGGCTGACGGCGCGCTATCCTGGCGTCCCTCGAGGTGATGGCCTTGGCAATCGACGCGCGCTGTTCGCGGTCGGGCGCAGAGTAAGATGTGATCGGGCACATGTCAGCGACCATGATGGCAAAGCCCTTGCCGTGCTCGTCGGCGATGATCTTCACCAGCATTCTGCGGCCGCCGAACGCCCCTTTGGGGATCAGGGCGAAGCGGTCCTGCGGAACTCGGTCAGGTCGATCCGATATCCCGGTCTCGTACGGGGTGTCCTGCCCGGTAAGACCGGATTTCGTGCAGGAGACTGAAGACCGTGGCCATCGACGTCCGCGCGTTGCCATCGGACGCCGTGTTCTCGATATCGGCGCTGAACGTGCAGATCGGCGACCGGACTTCGTAGCTGTGCCGGTTGCCGACGGCCGAAGGATCGGCAACCAGCGTCACCATGACATTGTCGAACCCCGGCCCGGCCAACGCCAGCGCGGCCACCACGTTGGCATTCTTGGGAAAGAGGGTGGCAGCCTCGCGGGCCGTGCCGGTGAAAATGGTCGTCGGCTGTGTCAGGTCGTCGAGGGTCAGGCGGGTTTCGGCTGGCGTTCCTTTCCAGGCGGCGGGCGGTTTGGTGCCGCGATAGGTGACCTTGACGTCGCCGGCGCCGGACAACGCGGCCAGAAGATCGAGCCCGCCAATCGCGCCGCCGGGGAGGATCATTCGCGATCGGCCACATCGGGTCGCCAGCGTCAGCCTGTGGTGCAGGTCCGCATCGGCCAAAGCGCCAACCGATACGATCAGGCAGTCGGTGCCGCCAGAAAGCAGCGGCTCCACATGCTTTGCGACCGCGGACTGACCCGCGCATTCGACGACGAGGTCCGGATTTTCTGACTGAAGCGCCGCGCGTGAGGTCACAAAGTGCAGCGCGGCAGGCGCGCCCGTCTCGCGCGCATGCGCCCGCGCGGCGTCGAGAGCCTGCGGGCGCACCAGAACGGTGATCTGCCATGTCGGATCGACGGTCAAAAGCCCGACAAGCTGTCGGGCGATGGTGCCGTATCCAATCAGACCAAGTCGCATGTCACCGCCTTTGCATTCTCAACCATCACCACCTTTGGCGTCGCGGTACCAGCGCACGATCTGCTGACGGGCCTCCGGCGCCATCTGGATCGCATTCGGCGGCGGCATCGCGTGGCTGCGTCCGGCCTGCAGGTAAATCTGCTCCGCATGCCGCGCCACATCGGCCCTGGTCTCCAGCACCACGCCCTTGGGCGGCCAGTGAATCCCGTTCCAGGACGGCTCGCGCCCGTGGCACATCGAGCAATTGCCGACCACCGCGTTGAAGGCGTCGTCAAAAGTGTCGGCAGAGGCGAACTTCTGTTCGTAAGCGGTCAGATCACGGGCTTCGCTTTCCTCGTAGGTGTCCATTCCCGGCTGGGTCGAGAGCCAGGCGATCAGGATCATGATCACCACGGTCACGAGCCACGTCCAGTTTGGGCCCTTGCCGGTGCGGTGCATGGTGTTGAAGTAGTGACGGATGGTGACACCGGTCAGGAAAATCAGGCTGGCGATGATCCAGGCATGCTCGGTGCCAAAGGACAGCGGGTAGTGGTTCGACAGCATCAGGAAGACTACCGGAAGTGTCAGGTAGTTGTTGTGGGTCGAGCGCAGCTTGGCGATCTTGCCGTATTTGGCATCCGGAACCCGGCCTTGTTTGAGATCCTCGACCACGATGCGCTGGTTCGGCATGATCTGGAAGAACACGTTGGCGGTCATGATCGTGGCGGTAAAGGCCCCGAGGTGCAGCAGGGCGGCCCGGCCGGTGAAGATCTGGTTATACCCCCAGGACATCGCGACGAGGATCCCGAACAGAAGCAGCATGAGCAGCGTCGGGGTTTCGCCGAGCTTGGATTTGCAGAGATAGTCGTAGCAGATCCAGCCGATGGTGAGCGAGCCGCCCGAGATCAGTACCGCTTGCCACAGCGACAGGTCGGCCTTGGTCGGGTCGATCAGGAACAGCTCGCCGCCCACCCAGTAGATGATCATCAGAAGCGCGGCGCCAGAGAGCCAGGTCGAATAGCTCTGCCACTTGTGCCATGTCAGATGCTCGGGCATCTCGGAAGGGGCCACGAGGTATTTGACAGTGTGATAAAAGCCGCCGCCATGCACCTCCCATTCCTCGCCATGCGCGCCATCGGGCAGGTTCGGATTGGGTTTCAGCATCAGGTCGAGTGCCACGAAGTAAAACGAGGCGCCGATCCATGCCATCGCGGTGATGATGTGGAGCCATCGCACCGAAAAAGCGATCCAATCCCAAATGATTGCCAGGTCGTACATGGCGGTTCTCCCAAGTTTCGAGTTCGCGGCCAGTCTAGCCAAGTGCGGTTTGTTCTGGTATTGCCGGGAAACGCCAAGCAGTCTCAAAGAAATCCGAATAATGTCCTATTTCGACAGCATCCGCACGTTTGTCCGTGTCTACGAACTGGGTAGCATGTCTGCCGCCGGGCGCGACCTGAGAATTTCACCAGCGGTGACCTCGGCACGGATCGCGCAGCTCGAAGAACATCTGGGCGTGAGGCTGTTCCAGCGCACGACACGGTCCCTGAATCCGACGGAGCAGGGCAAGTCGTTTTACCGCGGCGCGATCGAGATCCTCGAAGCGGTCGAAAACGCCGAAGCACAGATTGTGGACATGACCGAGAACCTCAAGGGGTCACTCTACGTGGCGGCGCCGCTTGGGGTGGGGCGCAGGTTGATTGCACCTGCAGTGCCGGATTTCCTGGATGAATATGCCGAGGTCAGTGTGCGCCTGCGACTGACCGACCGAAAGGTCGATCTCACCACGGAGGGACTGGACCTTGCCTTTTTCCTCGGCCAGCCCGAGGACAGCAACCTGCGGATCCGCAAGATCGCCGACGTCGAGCGTGTCCTGTGCGCCGCGCCTTCCTACGTGGAAAAGCGCGGCATGCCGGCAAATGGTCAGGACATTCTTGACCAGCAGCACGAATGTCTCAACCTGCGGTTCCCCGGCGCCGCAGAGTTTCAGTGGCGGTTGATGACCAAGGACGGTCCCGAGCGCTTTCCGGTCAAGGGCCGCTATGAATCCGACGACGGCGACGTTCTCACCGATTGGGCCCTGGCGGGAAAAGGCATCGCGCTGAAACCGATTTTCGAGGTCTCCGAGCACCTGCAATCCGGCGCCCTGGTCCCGGTGGCCACGGAAACCCCGCCGGAACCCATCCAGATGGCGTGCCTCTACTCGCACAGACGCGGCCAGGATCCCAAGAGCCGGCTGTTCATGGACTTCATGATCGACCGGATCGGTGCCGCGGTTCGCAACACCACCCAGAAAGGCTGATTTGCGTTCAGCTGCCGCGGTATGTGCCGTAGCCGAACGGCGACAGCAACAGCGGCACATGGTAATGCGACGGCTCCGACATTCCGAAACGGATCGGGATGATGTCGAGGAAGCGCGGCTCTTCCGGCGGTGTCCCGCAGGCATCGAGGTAGGCGCCGGCGTGGAATACCAGCTCATAGGTGCCGGTCTCGAAGCTTTCGGCGGGAAGGATCTGTTCGTCGGTGCGCCCGTCGCTGTTGGTTTTCAACGATTTGATCAAGGTCCGGATGTCGCCCTCGATCCGGTAAAGGTCGATGTCCAACCCTTCCGCAGGGCAGCCGCGCGCGGTGTCGAGGACATGTGTTGTCAGATAGCCGGTCACGGATAGCCTCCTTATATCGCCTAGGACTTTGTAGTCGGGACGGCCCGTCGTCCACAAACAGTACCGTAAAAGATGCACCTTATAGAAAAATTTGAAAAAAATTTGGTATTGTTTGGGATATGAAGAGGTAAATCTACGAGGAGTTCCACAGTGACACGATATCCGCGCGACATGATCGGTTACGGTCCCCGCATTCCTGACGCCCAATGGCCCGCTGGTGCAAAGGTGGCGGTGCAGTTCGTGCTCAACTACGAAGAGGGCAGCGAGAATAACGTGTTGCATGGCGACGCGGCATCAGAGGCCTTTCTCTCTGACATTCCCGGCGCCGCAATGTGGCAGGGCCAGCGCCACTGGAACATGGAATCGATCTACGAATATGGCGCCCGCGCCGGGTTCTGGCGTTTGCACCGCCTGTTCACCGGGGCAGACATCCCGGTGACGATCTACGGCGTCGCCTCGGCCCTGGCCCGCAACCCCGAGCAGGTGGCAGCCATGAAGACCGCAGGCTGGGAGATTGCCTGCCACGGGTTGAAGTGGGTCGAGCACAAGGACATGCCCCAAGAGGACGAGCGCGCGACAATTGCCGAGGCGATCCGCCTCCACACCGAGGTGGTGGGCGAGGCACCCCGCGGCTGGTACACCGGGCGGTGCAGCGAGAATACAGTGCGGCTGGCCGCCGAGACCGGGCAGTTCGACTATATCTCGGACGCCTATGACGATGACCTGCCGCATTGGAAGGAATACGGCGACCGCGACCAGCTGATCATTCCCTATACGCTCGAAGCGAATGACATGCGCTTTGCCACTGCACCCGGCTGGAACACAGGCGCGCATTTCGGCAGCTATCTCAAGGACGCTTTCGACACGCTTTATGCCGAAGGACAGGAGGGCAGTCCGAAGATGATGTCGATCGGCCTGCATTGCCGACTGATCGGCCGTCCCGGCAAGATCGCGGCGCTGAAGCGCTTTATCGACTACATCCAGGGCTTTGACGATGTCTGGTGCCCGACCCGGCTGGAGATTGCCGAGCACTGGGCAAAGACCCACCCGCATGAGCGGCGCGCAAGACCCAGCGAGATGAGCCGCGAGGATTTCGTGGCCAACTTCGGCGGCATTTTCGAGCATTCCGCCTGGATTGCCGAAGGCGCGCACGGCCTTGAACTAGGTCCGGCACATGACAGCGCGCTGGGGCTGCACAACGCTCTTTGCCGGGTGTTCCGGTCTGCGGGTGACGACAAGCGCAAGGGCGTGCTGACCGCGCACCCCGACCTCGCCGGAAAGCTGGCGGCCGCCGGGCGTCTGACGGCTGAAAGCGCGTCGGAACAGGCGGGTGCCGGCCTCGACATGCTGACCGATGAAGAGCGTGCGACGCTGATCCGGATGAACGCGGATTATGTCGAAAAGCACGGCTTTCCGTTCATCATCGCCGTGCGCGATCACGACAAGGCGTCGATCCTGGAAAATTTCGGCCGCCGCATCAGCAATGACACCGAAACCGAGTTTGTCGAGGCCTGCCGCCAGGTGGAACGCATCGCCGAATTCCGCTTGAAGGATCTATTGCCGTGAGTGTGACACTGGACAGATTACCGGCGCTGCCCGCCCGCGCCGATGCGATGGCGGGCCTAGCCCAACTGATCGAATGCACGGGTGAGCCGGACAAGCTGATCAACAAGGGGCTTTGCGGCCGGTTTCACGACCTCGCAGACCTCGACATCATCGACGGCAAGGCGGGCATCAGCCTGTTCAACTCCGAGGTATTCTCGCTTCCGTTTCGCCTCGAGATGATGGAGCGCCATCCGTTGGGATCGCAGGCGTTCATCCCGATGAGCGATTTTGGTTTTCTGGTCGTGTTGGCCGAGGACGACGACGGCCGTCCCGGCGCGCCGCGCGCCTATGTCACCGCACCGGGACAGGCGGTCAATATCGGCCGCAACGTCTGGCACGGTGTGCTGACGCCGCTTGGCGGTTCGGGGTTGTTTGCCGTGGTCGACCGGATCGGCGACGGGGCAAATCTGCAAGAGCATTGGTTCGACACCGCTTTCGAAGTGGTGGCTGCCTGACGACCTGGCCGCCGGGAGGATAGGCGGCCAGATACAGCTAACAGTGGGGAGAAAATAAATGGCTGATCTAACTATCGGGACACCGGAGCAACTCCGCGACCCGAATTACTTTCCGGGCCTGGCCAAGGGCATACCTCTGGGCATCCAGCACGTCCTGGCGATGTTCGTATCCAACGTAACGCCTGCGATCATCGTTGCCGGTGCTGCGGGTTTCGGTTTCGGGTCGGGGTCAGCCGATTTTCCAGAACTGCTCTATCTGATCCAGATGTCGATGCTGTTTGCCGGCGTCGCGACGCTGCTTCAGACCATCACGATCGGGCCGGTTGGCGCGGCGTTGCCCATTGTGCAGGGGACCTCGTTTGCCTTTCTGCCGATCATGATCCCGCTGGTCGCGGGCAAGGGCGTCGATGCGCTTGCCGCGTTCTTTGGCGGCGTCATCATCGGCGGGATGTTCCATGCCTTTATCGGTACCTTCGTCGGCAAGCTGCGATTTGCCCTGCCGCCGCTGGTAACCGGACTCGTGGTGACGATGATCGGTCTGGCGCTGGTCAAGGTCGGCATCCAGTACGCGGCGGGCGGTGTCCCGGCCATCGGCACGCCGGAATACGGCAGCCTGCTGAATTGGTCCGCAGCAATCATCGTGATCCTTGTCACGCTCGGCCTGAAGTTCTTTACCAAGGGCATGCTGTCGATCTCGGCGGTTCTGATCGGCCTGCTCGTGGGCTACGTCTACGCCATTGCGGTCGGCATGCTGACAGTCGAGGCCATCACTGGGTCCTGGGAACGCTCCGCCGCCTTCGCGCTGCCGCAGCCGTTCAAGTACGGGGTCGAGTTCTCGATCGCAGCGGTCATCGGCTTCTGCCTCATGGCCTTTATCTCGGCCATCGAGACGGTCGGTGATGTATCGGGTATCACCAAGGGTGGCGCAGGACGCGAAGCGACGAGCGCGGAAATCACCGGCGCGACCTATGCTGACGGTTTCGGCACGGCGCTGGCGGGTATCTTCGGCGGCTTCCCGAACACCTCGTTCAGTCAGAACGTCGGTCTGATCGCGATGACCGGTGTGATGAGCCGCCATGTGGTGACCTGCGGCGCGATCTTCCTGATCATCTGCGGTCTGGTCCCCAAGGTCGGCGGGGTCATCCGCACCGTGCCGATCGAGGTTCTTGGCGGCGGCGTGATCGTGATGTTCGGCATGGTCGTGGCTGCAGGTATCTCGATGCTGTCGGATGTGCACTGGAACCGGCGGAACATGGTGATCTTTGCGATTTCCCTCAGCCTTGGTCTGGGTCTTCAGCTGGAACCCGGTGCGCTCCAGCACCTGCCGGAAACCGCCCGTGTCTTGCTGACCTCGGGTCTGTTGCCGGCGGCCTTCCTGGCCATCGTGCTGAACCTGGTCCTGCCGGAAGAGCTGGCCGATGAAGCCACGGAGGAAATGTCCGGAGGCATGGCGGGTCACGGCGAAGGCTCACTGGCCCACGACGACCACGTCTGAGAGCAAACCCCTTGTAACCTAAGGATTGCGGCGCTCTTCGGAGCGCCGTTTTCGTATCCGGCGGAGGGAATGGCAGTGGGCTTGCTATTGGCAGGGCAGGTTTGTGAGCGGCGCCGGATCGTGCCCAGGTGCTGGCGGGAAGAAACGACCGCTCGGTCAGACAGATGTTCTTCAGTGGCCCGGCATGCGACGGGCAAGAAACAAATAGCCCCGGCCGTCATCGGCCGGGGCTCGGGTTTCGCTTCCCGGTAAAGCCGGTGTTTGCGTCCGCTTCTCGCTGGTTTCGGTCCACTCTGCCGGGCATGCGGATGCCGGTCACGCCGACAAGACCGGCATTCTGGCTCAACAAGATGTGGCGGAAGGTGTCGAACAGACCACCGATCAACGAGCCGAGTGAGCCGCATGCAGGGTGACAGGCGCGCCAGTCATGTCCGGCATGTCTTTCTGCTCCGCGCTGCCGGAACGTCTTTCGGGTGCGGGAGAGATGTGGCCCGGCCGTACGCACCAGGCGCGGCCGGGCCGTTTGTCAGCCGTAGCTCGACACGTCCGAGCCGGCCAGGGCCGCGATATTCAGCAGGCCGCGCGGGGTGACACCCGGGGTCACAATGTGAGCGCGGTTGCCCATACCCATCAGAATCGGCCCGACTTCCAGACCGCCTGCGGCGCTCTTGAGCAGGTTGCGCGCCGCACCCGCAGCGTCGGTATTTGCGAAGACCAGCACATTGGCCCGGCCGGTCAGCCGGTTGCCGGGCAGCAGCCATTCGCGCAGTTCGGGGTCCAGCGCCGCATCGGCCTGCATCTCGCCTTCGTATTCGAAGTCTTGTGCTTCGCTGTTCAGGATCTCCAGCGCGGCGCGCATCACCCGCCCCGACCGGCTGTCGAGATTGCCGAATTGCGAGCCGGAACAGAGCGCGATTTTTGGCTCGGTGCCGAAACGGCGGACATGGCGGGCTGCGGCCAGCACGGTGCGGGCCAGCGTCTCGGGTGTTTGCTCGACGTTGACATGAGTGTCGGCCACGAACAACGGACCTTCATCGAGAATAACCAGCGACAGCGCGCCGGCCGGCGAGAATTCGGCGTTTGCCAGCATCTGGGTCACGTAATTCAGGTGCCAGTGGTACTGCCCGAAGGAACCGCAGATCATGCTGTCGGCCTCGCCGCGATGCACCATGGTTGCCGCGATCGCGGTCGTGTTGGTGCGCAGCACGGCCTTGGCCAAGTCCGGCGTCACGCCCTGACGGCGCATCACTTCATGATAGGCCTGCCAGTAGTCGCGGTAGCGATCATCGTTTTCCGGGTTCACGATCTCGAAGTCGCGGCCCGCAACGATGCTCAGTCCGGCGCGCTCCAGGCGTTGCGCCACCACATCCGGGCGGCCGACCAGGATCGGTGTATCGACGCTGTCCTCGACCATTGCCTGTGCGGCGCGCAACACGCGGTCGTCCTCGCCTTCGGCAAAAACGATCCGGCGTTTCGAGCGGCGGGCGGCTGCAAAGACGCCGCGCATGATCAGCGACGAGCGGAATACCTCGGCCTCGAGCTTCTGGCGATAGGCGTCGAGATCGAGATCGCGGCGTGCGGCGCCGGACTCCATGGCCGCCCTGGCGACCGCTACGGCGATGGTCGGCAACAGCCGCGGATCGAACGGCTTCGGGATCAGGTAGTCCGGCCCGAAGGTCAGCGTTTCACCTTCATAGGCGAGGCCAACCTCTGCCGAAGTCGTCTGGCGCGCCAGCGAGGCAATAGCGTCGACACAGGCCAGCTTCATCGCGTCGTTGATCTCTTTCGATTCCGAATCCAGCGCACCGCGGAAGATGAACGGGAAGCAGAGCACGTTGTTGACCTGGTTGGGATAATCGGAGCGACCCGTTGCGATCATGGCCCCGGGCGCGGCTTCGCGGGCCTCTTCCGGCATGATTTCCGGGATCGGATTGGCCAGGGCAAAGATGATCGGGTTGTCCGCCATCTCGCGGACGGCGTCGGCAGGCAGCGCGCCGGGGCCGGAAAGCCCGAGGAACATGTCGGCACCTTTCAGAGCCTGCTCCAATGTCGCGCCGTCTTTCGACCTGGCAAACAGCATTTGTTCCGGTGCCAGGTTTTTGCGGTCCGGATGCAGGACGCCGTTGCGGTCGAACACGGTGATGTTTTCAAGCGGCACGCCCATCTTGTGCAGCATGGTCAGACAGGCCACGCCGGCAGCCCCGGCGCCAAGGCCGACGATGCGGACGTTCTCGGGCGACTTGCCCGCGATCTTCAGCGCGTTCTGCGCCGCCGCTGCCACCACGATGGCCGTGCCGTGCTGGTCGTCATGGAACACCGGAATGCCCATCCGCTCGCGGCAGATGCGTTCGACGGTAAAGCAGTCCGGCGCCTTGATGTCTTCTAGGTTGATCGCCCCGAATGTGGGTTCAAGCTTGCAGACGATGTCGGCCAGCGCCTCTGGGTCGGCCTCGTCGACCTCGATGTCAAAGCAATCGATGCCGGCGAACTTCTTGAACAGGACGGCCTTGCCTTCCATGACCGGCTTTGACGCCAGTGCCCCGATGTTGCCCAGCCCTAGGACCGCGGTGCCGTTGGACACCACGGCAACCAGGTTGCGTTTCGCGGTATAGCGGGTCGCCTTGGCCGGGTCCGCCGCTATCTCGGTGCAAGCTTCGGCCACGCCCGGCGAATAGGCGCGTGCCAGATCGCGCGCGGTCGCCATCGGCTTGGTCGGCCGGATTTCCAGTTTTCCGGGTTTCGGGAATTCGTGATAATCGAGCGCCCTTTGGCGTTCGACCTCTTTCTGGGATGCGTCCAGCGTCATGTTTCTCTCCTCCGATTACGGGTGTCTGACCGCAAGGCGTTCCGCCATCTCGATCATTCGGGCCGAAAAGCCCCATTCATTGTCGTACCAACCGAACAGGCGCACCTGACGCGTCCCGTTGGTCTGGGTTTCGGGCAGCGCGATCACCAGTGATTCCGGGCGCGCACGGAAGTCGGTGGACACGCACGGATCCTCCACCAGCCCGATCAGGCGCGAGCCGTCAAAGGCCTCGCGCAGAAAGTCGTTCATGGTCTGATCCAGGCTTTCGACGAACTGGATGGTTGCGTCGATGGCCGAAACGGACAGGCAGGGGACGCGGACCGCGGCGATGCTCAGCCGTCCCCGGAACTCGGGCAGAATGCCCATCACCTGATCGGCGGCACTTGTCGTGGTCGGGACCATCGACACCGCCGCGGCGCGGCTGCGCTCGAGGCTGCTGCCCGGCCGGTCGACTGTCGGCTGGCTGCCGGTGTAGCAATGGATCGTCGTCACATGCGCCCGCTCTATCCCGAGGCCGAGATCGAGGCTGCGCAGAAGTGGTGCGATGGCATTTGTCGTGCAGGAGGCATTCGACACGATCCGTGCCTTGCCCAGCTCCCTGTCGTTGGCGCCGATGACCAGCGTGGCATCGGCGGCGGAAGAGGGCCCCGAGATCAGCACGTTGCCTGCGCCGGCGTCCAGCCCCGCCTCGGCAGTGGCCCGGTCCTGTGCCCGCCCCGTGCATTCCAGCACCACGTCCACATCCCGCAGGTCCAGTTTGCGCAGATCGGCGGTGCCGAAAAACCGGATACGCTGCGCGCCGATGCTCAACCAGCCTTGTCCGGTCTCGACCGGCTGCGGGAGCGGGCCATAAACGCTGTCGTAGCGCAGCAGATAAGCGCAGGTATCCAACGGCGCGATGTCGTTCACGCCCACGATGTCGAACCGTGCCCTTGCCTCTTCGGTCAGAAGCTGGCGAAAGATGGTCCGGCCGATACGGCCAAATCCGTTGATGAAAACCCGGATCGGGCGGCTCATGTCTGTGATCCATACATCAGGAACAGCGCAGGCAACCATGCGGTCAACACACCGCTCAGCAGTGTGGCCAGCGCGGTTTGCTTGCGGAAAGAGCGTTGCATCGCCAACGTCAGGAAATACAGGAACCACAGTCCGGCCCAGGCCAGCCAGCACAGGCCCAGCCAGGTTTCCATGACCGATGATGCCGTACTCAGCGTTCGGATCGCTTCGGGCAGGACCGAGAGCGCAACGAACAGCGAGAACCACCCCAGCCCGCGCCCGTCCGAGCCGCTGACCCGGTTGAACGCCACCCACAGGTAGGTCACGCTGAACAGCAGCGTCATCGCCACCGCGCGCACGTCTTCGACATTTTCGGCCCGTACCAGCGACACCGTGGCCACAGCGGCGGTGATCGCGGCAGTGGCACCGTTGATCAGCACGATCTCACGATCGTCGATGCGGCCCGACATCCACAGGCCGTTGAGCACCAGAACGGCCCCCACGAACAGAAGCGACAGCGGCAGGAGCATAGCGAAACAGTCCTTTGAGCACGCAGGAAGAAGGTGGTTGCGCCCGTTAGAGCGCAACCCGAGGTAGAACCAGTGATCTCGGAGAGAGAAAACCGCCGTGGGCGGAGTCAGAAATCCACTTCGATGGCGACGCCTTTTTCGACCGCCAGGTCGACCACGGCTGCCGCGACCGCGAGGTCTTGCAGGCCGACGCCGGTGCCGTCGAACAGGGTGATCTCGTCATCCGAGGTCCGGCCCGGGTTGGTGCCGTTGATCACCGCGCCCAGCTGGGCGACGTCTTCGATCTTGATCGTCTTGTCCTGGATCGCATGCTGCGCCTCGCCGATCGAGACGGATTGCGCAACCTCGTCGGTAAAGACGCGGGCCCTGGCCAGGAGCGCGGCCTCGACTTCCTGCTTGCCCTTGGTGTCGGTGCCCATGCAGGCGACATGGGTGCCTGGCGCGACATGGTCGGCGTGAAGGATCGCATCGAAGGACGAGGTGATGGTGATGATCACATCGGCCTCTGTCATGCCGGTAAGTTCCACGGCTTCGAACGGCAGGCCGGCTTCCTTGGCGACCTCTTCGAGGTTGGGCAGCATCTCCGGGTGGAAGTTCCAGCCGATGACCTTTTCAAAGGTGCCCTGCTCCAGGGCGGCGCGCAACTGGAACTTGGCCTGATGGCCTGCGCCGACCATGCCGATGACCTTGGCATCCTTGCGGGCCAGGTGCTTGATCGACACCGAAGACGCGGCGGCGGTGCGCAGCGCGGTCAGAAGGTTGCCGCCGACCATTGCCTTGACCTTGCCGGTGTCGGGATCGAACAGGAAGACTGTGGACTGGTGGTTGATGATGCCGCGCTTGTCGAGGTTGTTGGGCCAGTAGCCGCCGGCCTTGAGGCCCAGCGTCAGCCCGGCGCGGTCGAAGCCGCCCTTGAAGCCGTAAAGCGCATCTTCGTGCCCGATGGCTTCGCGCACCACCGGAAAATTGTAGGCCTCGCCCGATGCCATGGCGGCAAAGACCTTCTCGACGGCGTCGAAAGCCGCTTTGCGGGTCATAAGGTCGGCGATCTCGCGCTCGGGTACGATCAGCATTTTAAAGTGTCCTTGCTTATGTGTCTAATCTTCGGGTCCGCGAAGTCCGTGTCGCAGGACCCTTGGGAGCCATGCCCGGCGGTGCCGGGCATGGCAGGTGTTCAGGCGTTGGGCTGACGCTTGGCGAAGTAGTGAAACAGCGCCCCGCCGAGAATGGCACCGATGACCCAGGTGTATCCCGACAGGAAGGAGAACCACGGCACCCAGACCGTGATGACCGAGAAGATCGCCGCGAAGCCGAAGGCCTTGACCGCGGACCCGTTCCAGCCGTTGCCGTAGTGGTAGGCGCCGCCCGACATGTTGTAGAGGTCGTCTTCGTTCAGCTCCTGGTTCCGGTGCCAGTAGTAATCGACGATCATGATCCCGAAGATCGGAGCCAGCGTCGCGCCCAGCGTGTTCACAAAGCCCGTGATCCCGAACTGGCTGATGAAGCTGTTCCAGAAACCGCCGATCACCAGCGCAAAGACCGAGGTGATCAGGCCGGCATTGCGAAAGCTGATCTTGTCCGGCGACAGGTTGGCGATGCCGTTCACCGCGGGGATGAAATTGGCCACGAGGTTGATGCCGACGGTTGCCGCGAAGAAGGTGATCGCCGCGATCACGCCCAGCAGGACGCTGTCGGTGCGCTCGACGATCTCGGTCGGGTTTATGATTTCCTCGCCAAAGACCACGGCCGCCCCGCCGGTGGTCAGAAGCGCCAGCGCCGAAAACAGGATCATGTTGAGCGGCAGGCCGGTGAGGTTGCCGATAAGCATGGTCGGCTTGTCCTTGGCATAGCGCGAGAAGTCGGAAAAGTTGATCATCACCGCAGCAAAATAAGCCACCATGGTGCCGACAATGGCGACGAAGCCCTTGAACTCGGTGGCAAAGGTGCCTTCGGGATTGGCGAAGATCGTGGCCGTCGCCGAGAGCAATTCACCGTCGGAGCGCTGCCAGAGCACTATGACGAGGCCGATCATGACCAGATAGACGAAGGGGCCCGCGATGTTCAGAAATGCCTCGACCCAGTTCATGCCGCGCCAGAAAATGACGATGTGAAACGCCCAGACGATGACGAACGAGAACCAGTCGATCCCGGTGAGGCCCAGGAATTCCGCGCCGCCGCCGGCGCCGGTCAGCGAGCGGATCAGAAGCGCAACGGCGGTTGAGGCGAAATAGACCTGCACCCCGTACCAGAACACCGCGACCGTCGACCTGAGAATGGCCGGCAGCTTGGCGCCCTCCGTGCCCAGGCTGGCCCGCGCCAGAACCGGATAGGGGATACCGTACTTCTCTCCCGGCGCCCCGGACAGATTTACCATCCACATCGTGAACAGGCCTGCCGCAATCAAGGCGGCGAAGGCAGTCCAGCCACCGACGCCGTAAGAAATGAACAACGAGGCCACGAGCGAATAGCCGAAAAGCGACTGTACGTCGTTCGCCCAGATATTGAAGATGGCGAACCATCCCCAGGTCTTTTCCTCGGCGCTGACCGGGTTCAGCGTGTTCATGGCATTGGGGTCCAGGGTGCCCCCGTGAGCCACATGGTCCTGAGCGACAACACTCATGGTTCTCTCCTCCTCTCAAGATTTTTCAATGCATGCGGGCCGGAAACCGGCCCGCGTATCATTGGCGCTTAGACGGCTCAGTAGGCCTTCCCGCGGGCCGAGACCGGCCAGACGGTTTCGACCTTGCCGTTCCGCACGCCGACGTACCAGTCGTGCACGTTTGCGGTCGGGTCACAGTGGCCCGGCACAAGCTTCAGCTTGTCATTGACCTTCAGCACGCCCTTCGGATCGGCGATCACGCCATGCTCGTCCGAGCACTTGATGTATTCCACGTCGTCGCGACCAAAGATGAAGGGCAGTCCGCTGTCGATCGACTGCGCCTTGAGACCGGCATCGCAGATCGCCTTGTCATCTTTCGCGTGACTCATCACCGAGGTCAGGAGGAAAAAGGCGTTTTCCCATTCGCCGGCGTCGATGCGGTTGCCGTCCTTGTCGAGGATGCGGCCATAATCGGCATCCATGAAGGCGTAGGAGCCGCATTGCAGCTCGTTGTAGACGCCGGAATTGCTCTCGAAGTAGTAAGAGCCGGTGCCCCCGCCCGAGACCAGCTCGGATTCGATGCCCTCGGATTTCAGCGTTTCGACAGCGTCGCTGACCTGTGCGACGGCAGCTTCGATCTTGGCCTTGCGGTCGTCGTAGCTGTCCATGTGCTGCATCGCGCCCTGATAGGCCTGGATGCCCTTGTAGGTCAGGTTGTCGGCGTCGCGCACGGCCTTGGCGATCTCGACCACGGCGGCGGTGGTGGTCACGCCGCAGCGGCCCGCGCCACAGTCGATCTCGACGAAGACGCCGAGCTCGGTGCCGTGCTTCCTGGCGGCTGCCGACAGGTCGGCCACGTTGGTAACGTCATCGACGCAAACGATGATGTTGGCGCCCTGCTTGGGCAGTTTTGCCAGCCGGTCGATCTTGGCCGGATCACGGACCTGGTTGGACACCAGCACTTCCTTGATGCCGCCGCGCACGAAAACCTCGGCTTCCGAGACCTTCTGGCAGCAGACGCCGATGGCGCCGCCCAATTCCATCTGCAGCTTCAGCACGTCGACCGACTTGTGCATCTTGCCATGGGCGCGGTGACGCATGCCATGCGCCTTGGCATAGTCGCCCAGCTTCTTGATGTTGCGTTCCAGCGCGTCGAGATCCAGCACCAGGCAGGGGGTCTGGATATCGGCTTCGTCCATGCCGGGAACGGCGGGGATGTCATAGCCCACTTCGAGTTGGTCGAAATTCACAGGTGCATTCATTGTCTTCTCTCCCTCATTGGTACCAGGGCAGCTTGTCGAGATCGACATTGCCGCCAGTGATGATGATGCCGACACGCTTGCCCTTGAAGGTGTCGGGATTTTTCAGAATGGTGGCCAGCGGCACCGCCGAAGACGGCTCCATGACCACGCGCAGGTGCTTCCAGGTCAGCTTCATCGCGTCGATGATTTCCTGCTCCGACGCAGTGAAGATGTCGGAGACGTGGTTCGACACGAAGTGCCAGGTCAGGTCCTTGAGCGGCACCAGAAGCCCGTCGGCGATGGTCTTGGGCGCGTCATCGGCGATGATGTGGCCCGCCTTGAAGCTGCGATAGGCGTCGTCGGCCTGTTCCGGCTCTGCCGCGATGATCCTGGTCTCGGGCGCCGCTTGCGACAGTGTCAGGCAGGTGCCCGAGATCATGCCGCCGCCGCCGATGGGCGCGACCGCATAGTCCAGCCCGTCGACTTGCTCGATGAATTCCTTCGAACAGGTGCCTTGTCCGGCGATCACGCGCGGATCGTTATATGGATGGACAAAATCGCCGCCGGTTTCCGCCTGAACCTTGGCAAAGGTCTCTTCACGCGAGCTGGTCGAAGGCTCGCATTCGGTGATCTTGCCGCCATAGCGACGCACGGTGTCCTTCTTGGCCTGCGGCGCGGTGCGCGGCATGACCACATTGCACGGAATGCCGCGCTTCATGGCTGCATAGGACAGGCAGGAAGCATGGTTGCCCGACGAATGCGTCGCCACACCCAATTTCGCCTGCTCGTCACTCAGGCCGAACACCGCGTTCGAGGCGCCGCGGACCTTGAAGGCCCCCGGCTCCTGGAAATTCTCGCACTTGAAGAACAGCTGGGCCCCGGTCAGCTCGTTCAGGTAGTCCGAGGTGCGGACCGGCGTCTTGCGGATGTAGGGCTTGATCCGCTCATGCGCTTCGAGCATGTCCTGATAGGTTGGGATGTACATTTTCAATGTCCTCTCAAGGGATGCTCGGCTCAGGAACCGTGACGATAGAATTCCTGCGCGGCGGCGACACCGGACCCCAGCTTGATGTCGAGACCGAGATCTTTCATCACCATCTCGGCGGTGGCCAGACCGGACAGCATCATTGCGTCCGTCAGGCTGCCGAGGTGACCGATGCGGAAGACCTTGCCAGCCACTTCGCCGAGGCCCACACCAAAGGCCATGCCGTATTTCTCGGCCGCGCGCGCCACGATGTCGGTGGCGTTGAAGCCCTCGGGGGTGCGGATCGCCGAGACGCTGTCGGAATAGACCTCGGGCGAATTGGCGCAGAGCGTCAGGCCCCAGGCATCCACGGCGTGACGGACACCGGTCGCGATCCGCGTGTGGCGGGCAATCACGTTGTCGATGCCTTCGTCGAGGATCATTTCCAGCGACAGTTTCAGCCCGTTCATCAGGCCGACGGGTGGGGTGTAGGGATAGGCGTTGCTGGCATAACCCTTTTCCATGTCGCGGATGTCAAAGAAGGTGCGCGGCAGGGTGGCGCTGTCGGCCGCGGCGCGGGCCTTGTCGGAAAAGCCGACAATGGCCAGGCCCGCAGGCAGCATGAAGCCTTTCTGCGACCCGGTCACGGCAACGTCGACCTTCCATTCGTCGAAGCGGAAGTCCATCGAGCCGATCGAGGACACGCCGTCCACGAACAACAGCGCCGGGTGGCCTGCGGCATCCATTGCACGGCGCACGCCTGCGATGTCGGATTTCACGCCGGTTGCGGTTTCGTTGTGCGTGGCCAGCACGGCCTTGATGGCGTGGCCGGTGTCGGCTTTCAGGATCGCTTCGTATTCATCGACCGGAATGCCGTTGCCCCAGCGGGTTTCGACAATCTGCACGTCAAGGCCGTGACGCTGGCACATGTCGATCCAACGGTGCGAGAACATACCGTTGCGCGCGATGAGCACCTTGTCACCGGCATTCAGCGTGTTCGTCAGCGTGGTTTCCCAACCGCCGGTCCCGGTGGAGGGGAAGATGAAGATATGCGCGCTGTCCGATTTCAGGACCTTGCGCACACCGGAAAGGCAGGGGTGCAGGATTTTGCCAAACAGCGGCGAGCGGTGGTCGATCGTCGGCATGAAGCAGGCCTGGCGGATGGCCTCGGGCATGTTGGTCGGGCCAGGTATGAAAACCGGGTTCTGAAAACTCATGATCGTCTCCTTTTCGTCGTTGAGGCCAACCTAGGGCTACGGTTCTTGTGACGATACTTTTTTGAAATGTTTTTTTACTTTATGCGAAGCCGTAGAAAGTACGTGTTGTCAGGGCCTTGAATTTTTCATAATTTAAAATCATTCTTCATGTGAAAGCAGATGGTTCTTATGGATTCCCAAGATAATGCACGAAACGCCAAGCCTGGACGGGCGCGCGGCAGGCCGCGCGGCTGGGACGACAAGACGGCGCAGAATACCATAAAGTCGCTCGACCGGGCGATGGAGGTCTTTGAGTATCTCAGCGAAGCGCAGGGCAAGACGCTCACGGCCCTGGCGGCCGAGACCGGCCAGTCGAACGCCACCGTCTACCGTATTCTGGTGACGCTGGAGGACCGGGGGCTGGTGGATTTCGACCCCAAGGATCAGACCTGGCACATCGGCCCGCAGGCCTTCGTGATCGGCGCGCGTTTCCTGCGCCGTACCAGCCTCGTTGACCGGGCCCGGCCGATCCTGCGACGATTGATGGAGGACACTGGCGAGACCGCAAATCTCGGGGTCGAAAAGAACGGCGCCGTGCTGTTTCTGAGCCAGGTCGAGACACATGCGAACATCCGTGCCTTTTTCCCGCCCGGCTCGCTCTCGCCGATGCATTCTTCCGGCATCGGCAAGGCTCTTCTGGCGCAGATGGAAGAAACCCACCTGGATCGGCTCCTGAGGTCGGGCAAACTGGAAGCGTTCACCGATCATACAATCGTCGACCCAGGTGAATTGAAAGCAGACCTGCTTGCGGTGCGGGCGCGCGGATATTCCATCGACAACGAGGAAAAGAACATCGGCATGCGCTGCATCGCCGCCCCGGTGTTCGACATGAATGGCGAAGCCATCGCCGGGATTTCGGTCTCCGGCCCGACCAGTCGCGTCAGCGAAGACGAAATCGAACGGTTAAGCCGCCCCGTGATCGAGGCGGCTTATGAATTGACGCTGGCCATCGCCGGCGTGGCTACTCCGCCGCGGACCTGACCTTCGCGGGCTGGACACCGCCGCCATGCACCGGACGCAAGGTCATGTGGCGGTTGACGTCCTTGTAGAGCAGGTAGCGGAATTTGCCCGGACCACCGGCGTAACAGGCCTGCGGGCAGAAAGCGCGCAACCACATGTAATCGCCGGCCTCGACCTCGACCCAATCGTTGTTCAGCCGGTAGACCGCCTTGCCTTCGAGCACGTAGAGACCGTGCTCCATCACGTGGGTTTCGAGGAAGGGGATCACTGCACCGGGCTCGAACGTCACCACCGTGACATGCATGTCATGGCGCAGATCGGTCGGATCGACAAAACGGGTGGTGGCCCACTTGCCGTCAGTGTCCGGCATGACCGTCGGCGCGATGTCGTTCTCGTTCAGGATCAGAACATCCGGCTGGTCGAGCCCGTCGACCGCCTCATAAGCCTTGCGCACCCAATGAAAGCGCAGAACTTCCTGGCCGCGATTGGAGAGCGTCCAGTCGGAGGACGGCGGCAGGTAGGCATAGCCACCCGGCGTCATTTCATGGGTCTCGCCATTGACCGTCAGCTGCGCAGTGCCACCGACGATGAACAGGACGCCTTCGGCACCCGGATCGGGCTCCGGCCGGTCCGAACCGCCGCCCGGCTGCACTTCCATGATGTATTGCGAAAAGGTTTCGGCAAAGCCGCTCAGGGGACGGGACAGCACCCAGAGCCGTGTGTCGTTCCAGAACGGCAGGAAGCTGGTGACGATGTCGCGCATCGTTCCTTTCGGGATCACCGCATAAGCATCGGTGAAGACCGCACGGTCGGTCAGAAGCTGATCCTGGCCGGGATGGCCGCCGTGGGGGAAGTAATATTTTGCGGTCATGGAGGCTCCTGCAGCCGACTTGAAGGTTGCAGGGACTATGCGTTCGAAGCCTTGTGCCTGCCACCCGCAAAGCGGAAACAGCTCTTTTCGGGAAAAATTGAAAATTCATGCCGACTTGTTTGGCAATGATGGGTATGCCGGTCAGCGGTCACCGCAGGACGACCGCAAGCACCATCGCAACACCCACGGCTGTCACGAACGGCTGCTGCAAGTCGGTCCTGACCATCATGCGGCTTGGCCGCGCGCCGATATATCCCCCGACCAGCGGCCCCAGTGCCATCACCGCCGCCAGGGCTACCGCAGCAGTCATGTCTCAATGAATCGATATTTGACAGAATGCTGATTGCGCTTGCAGCAACAGTCTCGAGCCGATCGGGAACATCCCGCCGACAGAAGCTGAAGCCAGTTTCGATGCAGCTCTGGAAACCGGAACCATGGCAGAGCACCAACCTGCAGTCTCTCGTCATGAATGAGGGACCGGCAGGGGGCAGGGCAGTGTTTGTCTGTTTTTTCCGTATATCGTAGAGGCTGTCTTTTGGCCGTTTGACTTAGCCGCAGACCGTTTCTGAGCGAAGGGATCGAAACCGTTTTAGCCGTGCTGCGACGGGGCCTTTGGCGGCTCGGTCGTGGCAACCTGTGCCGATGTCGACTTCAGCGGACAGACGGGGGCCGGGAGGCCTGCGCACCAGGCATTGACGTGCGATGCGCGCCACAGCTCGGGCTTCTTTCGGATCAACACCGGATCGGGGAAGGCCGCATCAGGTTTCGCGCGGTCTCGCCGTCTCGCGGAGCCTTCGGACTCTCCGAGCAGTTCGGCCAGATCGCCGGTGGTTAGGTGGGAGAGCTTGAACTCGTCCCACTTGCTGCGAACTGGAGGCGCAAGCCCTTCGACTTGCCATATCGCGAACCAAGGGTGTTCCCCCGCACTTGGCGGAGGCCGACCGTGCGGGCGAGCTCGCGCGTGGCGCGCACTGATGGCGTCCGCCAGTAGGCGGTCAGCTCTCCCAGCGTGGCGTAGCCGGGATCTTGGGCCGGTGCGGTCATGGTGCAACCTCCTCCTGACGAGGAGCTGGACCGTCGGAGACACCACGGAAACCCGCCGACCAAGCGCTTCGAATCGTGACCGGAAAACTTCCCTTGAGGAATCCCGCGCTCGTCCAAGCCGCGAACCCGTGTGAGAGATTGGACCAAATCTTTCCCCCGAGGGGTGCCGGTCAGTGCCTTTCGGTGCCATTTCAAGGGGTTGAGACCGCAAATGGCATGATCGACAAAAATAGGGATTTCGCCTTGTATATCCTATGCTTGGCGGGCTATACGCGTCGGCGGAGACGTGGCCGAGTGGTCGAAGGCGCTCCCCTGCTAAGGGAGTAGGCCCGGAAGGGTCTCGAGGGTTCGAATCCCTTCGTCTCCGCCACCTTCATATTTTATCCTTTATTCATAATGGTTTATGGGGGCGATTGGCGAACCTGAGATTTTGGTTCGTCAAGTTTTGTTCCCCTTTAGATCCGGCCCAGCCTCGTGATAGCTTCATCAGCAAGCATAGGGCGACTTGCGTCCCTTGTATAGCGAGTCACCTCAGCCAGAGTAGTGTGGCCAGTGACGGCCATGATCTCATGAGGGGATGCGCCGGCCTCAGCCAAACGTCTCGCAATGGCTTTTCTCAAGCCATGCGAGGTGCATTTCGGGAGGTTGGCGGCGTCGCACCAACTTCGCATACTGTTTCCGAGTCCGTTGGCCGAACGATTTTTTCCAGCTTTTTTTTGAAGGAAAGTAAAGTTTTTGATCGGACATGCGTCCAGCGCCGAGCGCAGTACGGAATGCACAGGGATGTCGATGAGAACACCGCCGTTGTCTTCAGTTTTTTGACGCCGGTAACGTATGCGATCTCCGTCAACATTCCCCCAACCCAAGTTCACAGCGTCCGCACGCGCCGCGCCTGTATAGAGCATCAACGTCATGCTGATGTGGGCCGTCGATCCAACAGCATGTACTGAATAGAATTTCTCAATCTCTTCTTCAATCCACGTGTGAAAACCTGCAGACCGAGTTTTTATAGGTTTGACATGCCTAACCGGATTATCAGCTCTCCACTCAAGGTCGATGGCTAAATGTGAACAAGCATGCAATTTTGACCCCGTGGCGGGGTGATCGGCGTCCAAAAGTGACCCCCTTATACTGATTTGGAT
>NZ_VOJI01000010.1 GCF_007923445.1 Puniceibacterium confluentis
ATCCAAATCAGTATAAGGGGGTCACTTTTGGACGCCGATCACCCCGCCACGGGGTCAAAATTGCATGCTTGTTCACAGACCAAGTCTGATGAGTTCGGCATGAACTGGCACCTTGCGTATAGATGCGGCGTTCTTGAAACGCTTGTTGCCTTCGCCTTCGTCCATCATGTTGAAAATCCATGTCCCGTCCTGCTGTTGTAGATCGGATACATCCAGTTGGCATACTTCGTTCAGCCGTGCTCCTGAGTACACTGCGATCAGTGTTGCCCACTTGTGGCTACCGCTTTTCACAAGCCCCTTGGTGTTGTGTATCAACTCGTCTTGCACTGCTTTGAGTGCCTCGGGCTTGAAGGCTTGGCGTTGCGGAGTAGTCCTGCTGTTCGATCTGCCAACACGCATACCTTCAAAAAGGTTGACGTGGGCGTGACCATTCTTGGCTGCCCAGTCATAGAACGATTGGTAGATGCTGATGTAGCCGTTAACGGTGACACTAGATAGCTTTGTTACGTCCCGCACAGTGGTGGCTTCTCTCAGTGAGAGATGCCTCGTGTGAGGGTTCTTGTTCTTGTTTGCGGGCAATTCCAAAAGCACACGCTTGACCTCTTGTGCGTCTGCTTTGGTGATTGAAGTCATCATGCGGTCCTCACCGAGCAACTCGACAAGTGCCTCAAGCGCTGCCTCTTTCTTGTCGAATGTCCCGGGCTGCCAACTGTCTGCACGGCGGTTTTCGGTGATGTACACCGTGATGGCTTGCGACAATGTCGCGCTGTTTGCCACTTGTTCGTCCGCCACAAGGGCGTCGTCAGGCTCTGGCGTGGATTTTTCGTAGTCGTATCGACCGAACGACGCCTCGAACTTTTCCAGCGCCCTGAGCATGTCGCGGTGGGCAATCTGGTATTCTTGCAAGATTCGGTCCGGGCGGTTGTCTACCTCGCACTGAGGGATACCGCTGGCCTCACAGAACCGGGTCAGGAAGGCGTCTGTACCTTCCGGTTGGGTCATCTCCCAGTAATCCACTGACGACGCCTCAGCGAGGCTCAGAGTGGCCAGGATCGGCGCGCGCAGGTATTCGGATCTCGGGCCGTCTGCGCCGAGCCGGTCTGTTGCCTTGGCAAGTCTGGCTGCGAAATAGGCATGGATCAGCTTGCGGAGTTCATCATGCCGCATGTGGGTCGGCACTCCAGTTCGAAAAAATGAGGAGCTGCACAGGGCGAGATGCCGGGCGAGACACCCCGCATGCTTAGGACAGCGTGTCCGAAGTGATACCCGGACTGTATGTCTCTTAGTGGTATCTGGTTGCTTTGGCATAGGCCAGCGGAAGTAAAAAATGCCGTGGCGGGAGCGTGAAAGGTATGAGTCGAAATGCATCGCTGTGCCTCACCTGTGTGGCACACCCATCTCAAGCGTCTCTAAGTCATTGGTCTTGAAGGAAATGGTGGAGCCTAGGGGGATCGAACCCCTGACCTCCTGCATGCCATGCAGGCGCTCTCCCAGCTGAGCTAAGGCCCCATTCCAGTTGCCGTCGCCGGCACCGTGCGCGCTGAATTACGCAAAGCGGCGGCCGGGATCAAGAGGAAAATCCGGGCCGGCGCCAATTCATTTCGCGACGTCAGTCGTCGTCGCTCGCAACGTCCTTGATGTCGTCAAGCGACACGTTCTCGTCGTCATCCTCGTCTTCGAGGACATCATCATCGTCCAGCTCGACATCGACATCATCATCATCGTCCAGCACATCGACGTCGTCTTTTTCCTCGACCTTGGACTTGCGCGAGGCGCCATCCGCAGCGTCCGCCAGAATCTGGCCACGCTTGCCATGGTCCAGTTCGACGACTTCACCCGTGTAGGGGCTGATGATCGGGGTCTTGTTCAGGTCATAAAACCGCTTGCCTGTGGTCGGGCAGACGCGTTTGACGCCCCATTCTTCTTTGGGCATGGGAGTCCCTCTCAATGATTGGTCCTGTGGACGGTCCGGGTCCTGTGGACGATCCGGGCCAACTGCCATAACACTATGCCAGTGTCAAAGGCTTCTTGGCCACAATCCTCCGAGGCGTTCATATGGGTGATGTCACGCTATGGGGCAACCCCCCGATCCCGGTGCTGTTGCGCCGCTCGGCGCGGGCGCGTCGCATTTCGCTCCGGCTGTCGCAACTGGACGGGCGAGTCACGCTGACACTGCCCAAACGCCTGCCTCAGGCACAGGCGCTGGCCTTCCTGCAAGAGAAGGAGGGCTGGCTGCGTCACCACCTGGCGGATCAGCTGAGCGTCGTGCCTGTGGCCCTGGGGGCGGTGGTACCGGTCGAGGGCGTCGATCACCGCATCGTGTCAGGTGTCGGGCGTGCGGTTCGGACCATCGCGCAGGACCAGGGGTGCGAGCTGTGCGTGCCGGGCGCACCGGACCAGGTGGCGGCGCGCCTGCAAGGACACCTGCGCGCCCTCGCCCGCGACCGGCTTGCCGCCGCCTCGGATATCTATGCAAGCAGGCTCGGGCTGCGCTACAGCCGCCTGACGCTGCGGGACACCCGGTCGCGCTGGGGATCCTGTACGGCGGCCGGAGGGCTGATGTATTCCTGGAGGCTCATCCTGGCGCCGCGCGCCGTGCTCGACTATGTCGCCGCCCATGAGGTGGCGCACCTGGCCGAGATGAATCATTCACCCGCCTTCTGGGACACCGTCACCCGGATTCACGGGGACTGGCAGGCGCCGCGCCTCTGGCTGCGCGAACAGGGCGCCGCGTTGCACCGCTACCGGTTTGAGGATTGACCCGGTCCGGGTTTGTGATCACAACGGAGATATGTTGCCCACCCTGCGCCCGCCAGAAAGAAATCCCGAAGCCCGGATCTCGGCCCATGACCGCGTGTATCGCGGGCTGCGGTCGCGGATCATGCTGGGTCAGATCGGCCCGGGCGAATCGCTGACCCTGCGCGGGATCGGACGCGAGTTTGAGGTGTCGATGACACCGGCCCGCGAAGCGGTCCAGAGGCTGGTCGCCGAAGGTGCGCTGTCAATGTCCAACTCGGGACGTGTCCAAACACCTGAGCTCAGCAACGAACGGATCGAAGAACTGGCCGCTCTGCGCGCCCTGCTGGAAGTGGAACTGGCCAGCCGCGCCCTGCCCCGCGCGCATATCGCGCTGATCGATCGGTTGCAGACCATCAACGGTACCATCACCGATGCCGTGTCGAATCGCGATGCGGTGGGCTACATCCGCACCAATCTTGAATTCCACCGGACGCTGTATCTGCGCGCCCAGGCCCCGGCGATGCTGGCGATGGCCGAAACGGTCTGGTTGCAACTGGGGCCGACCATGCGCGCGCTCTATACAAGAATGCGTCGCAACGAGGCGCCGCACTACCACCGATTGATCATTGCCGCCCTCAAGGCCGGCGACGAACCGGGTCTGCGTCTGGCCGTGCGCTCGGATGTGACGCAGGGCCTGCGGATGCTCACGTCGTGACTGCCGCGCGACCCGCCTCCGCCACCCGACTCTCTTCGAAGCTGTGACCGGGTGAGCACGGGACAGCGCCGCTTCCGGAGAGCGCCGGGCCGCGTTGATCTGCGCAGGCCCCTTTGAGGCCTCAGGCGGCCAGCCCTTTCGAGCCCAGCGTCAGGAACTTGTCGCGACGGTCACGGATCAGTGCCTTGGGCTTCATGTCGACCAACTCGTCGAGCATCGCGCCCAGACCGTCGCGGACAGCTTCGAGCGTGGCCTCGGGGTCGCGGTGCGCGCCACCCAGCGGCTCGCGGATCACCCGATCGGTCACGCCCAGCTTGAGCAGATCCTGCGCGGTCAGCCGCAGCGCCTCGGCGGCCTCGCGCATCTTTTCGGCGTCCTTCCACAGGATGGACGCGCAGCCCTCGGGGGAAATCACCGAATAGACCGAATGCTCCAGCATCGCGACACGGTTCGCCGTGGCAAAGGCCACCGCCCCGCCGGAGCCACCTTCGCCGATGATCAGCGACACCAGCGGCACACCGATCTGCAGGCAGGTCTCGGTCGCGCGGGCGATCGCTTCGGACTGGCCGCGCTCTTCGGCCCCTTTGCCCGGATAGGCGCCGGGTGTATCGACAAGCGTGATCACCGGCAGACCGAAGCGGTCGGCCATTTCCATCAGGCGCACCGCCTTGCGGTACCCTTCGGGCCGGGCCATGCCAAAATTACGCTGGATTCGGCTGTTGGTGTCATTGCCCTTTTCATGGCCGATCACCACGACGGGCCGGTCATTGAACCGCGCCAGCCCGCCCAGCACCGCCTCGTCTTCGGCGAACTTGCGATCGCCGGCCAGCGGCATGTATTCCTGAAACAGCGCCTCGATATAGTCGCTGCAATGTGGCCGGTCGGGGTGCCGCGCCACCTGACACTTGCGCCAGGGCGTCAGCTTTTTGTACAGATCCTTCAGCAGATCCGATGCCTTGCGGTCCAGTGCCGCCGCTTCGGCCTCGATGTCCATCTCTTCGTTGCCCCGCGCCATCGCGCGCAGCTCTTCGGCCTTGCCTTCGATCTCGGCCAGAGGTTTCTCAAAATCGAGGTAGTGCGTCATGTGACAGGCTCCGCTTCGGTGTCACGCGTCATATGAACGCACGCGACGGGCTTTGCAACTCTCTGCCCGGTGCGCGACAAGGCGGCGCGCCGACAAAGTCAGCGAAACAGCACCGGCAATAGCGAGGCGACCAGCAACCCGGCCATCAGCCAGTTGAACGCCCGCAGCCGCGCGGGTGCCCGCAGCAGGCGGCGCAGCTGCTGCCCCGCCAGGGTCCAGAGCGTTGTCGACAGCACCGCGCAGACGACATAGGCCCCCGCCACCCAGAGCACCGCCGCCAGATCGCGCCCTGCCGCATAGAGTGTGATCGCAGACAGTCCCATCGACCAGGCCTTTGGGTTGACCCACTGAAACGCCGCTGCCTGGAAAAAACTCAGCGGTCTGCCGGTCGCGCCGGTGTCCCTGGGCGCGGCGGCATGGGCAATCTTCCAGGCGAGATACAGCATGTAGGCGGCCGAGGCGATTTTCAGCACCAGGTAGCTTTGCGGCCAGAGGTCAAAGAGCTGCATCACCCCCAGACCCACCAGCACCACCATCATCGGGAACCCCAGCCCGACGCCGAACATATGCGGCACCGAGCGGCGCAGGCCAAAGTTTGCCCCTGACGCCATCAGCATCAGGTTGTTGGGCCCCGGGGTGATCACAGTCACCAGAGCAAACAGCAGCAAAGCAGGGAGGATTTCAGGTATCATGCCTGCATTATCCGCTAGCCTCAGTCGCATTGAATTGCAATTTTTGTCGAAATGCCCGGCAGAGCGCAATATACCGGCGCGATGGACAGCATTGACCAACATATATTGCGCGCCCTCACCCGCGACGGACGGATCAGCAACCTGGCGCTGGCCGAAGCGGTGGGACTTTCGCCTTCGGCCTGCCTGCGCCGGGTCACCGCTCTGGAACGTGCCGGCGTCATCACCGGTTACCGCGCGGTGCTGTCGCCCGACAAGACCGGCGTCGGTTTTGTCGCCTATGTCACCGTCGGTCTGAACCAGCACACAAAGGCCGCGCAGGAGGCGTTTGAACGCGCCATCGCCCAGAGCCCCGAGGTGCGGGAATGCCACAACATCACCGGCGCCGTAGAGTACCTTCTGCGGATCGAGGCCGCGGACCTGGCGGCTTACAAACATTTTCATACCGAAGTTCTGGGAACCTTGCCGCAGGTCAATGCGATTACCTCATACGTGGTCATGGGGTCTCCCAAGGACGAGCGGGCCTGAAGCCGCACGGCGGCAAGGGCGCGCCGGGCCTGGATTCGCCGCCACGGTGGATTTGGACTCGTATCAATAGACGGCTGCATGACCCTTTCGATGACCCTGCGCAAACTGGCCTGCCTGACGGCCCTGCTCGTCACCTCCGCCTGCAGCGTGACTCCGCCGGTCCCGGATCAGCCCGACGCCGAGAAGATCGCCGAACTCAGCCGCGCCATCGCCGCTCTCGGCCCTGGGGTTGACCCCCGGGAGGCGCGCCGTGCCGCCCGTCTGGCCGTGGAATATCCGCGACAGCTGGCCGTGGCCTATGAAATCGAGGATTCGCCGCTCACCCATAATTCCAAAGTGAATGCCGGGCTGAAGCCGCGCGGGCTGTGCTGGCACTGGTCGCGGGATCTGGGGGCCCGGCTGGAGCAGGAACGGTTCCGCACGCTGGACATTCGCTATGCCATCGCCAACTACAAGGTCGCCTTCCGGATCGAACACAGTTCGGTCATCCTCACCGCCAGAGGCGACCCGCTGGAAATGGGCCTGGTGCTCGACCCCTGGCGTTACGGCGGTGCGCTCTACTGGGGGCCGGTGCCCGAAGATACCGCTTATCCCTGGCGACCAAGAGACGAAGTGCAGGCCGAGCGCCGCGCCGACGAGGGCCTGCCGCCGTTGGCACCGGCACCGACGCAATGGTTGCCCGCAGCAGCCGCCGATCAGGGCGGGATCGTGCCGAATTTCTGACCATTGCCGGTGCCCGGGCGCAAAACCCGAGGCCCCGCAGGCAATCGCTCTTGATCCCGTGCAACCTCTGCAAGAAAGATTTCCCTGAAAATCATGTGGAGTCAGACCCTTGCCCCAACCCGCCCGCATCTCCGCCCCACTGACCGCCAGTGTCGAAAGCCGGACATGAGCCGGGTGATCCGCACAGCCGCGGCGCAGATGGGCCCGAACCCACGCGATATGCCGCGCGCCACTGTCGTGGCGCGGATGATCGCGCTGCTGGACCAGGCGGCGGCACAGGGCGCGGAACTGGTGGTGTTTCCCGAACTGGCGCTGACCAGCTTTTTCCCGCGCTGGTTCCTGCCGGATCAGGCCGATGTCGATGCCTTCTTTGAAACCGAGATGCCGAATGCCGCCACCGCGCCACTGTTCGCGCGCGCCCGCGCGCTTGGCGTTGCCTTTTCCTTTGGCTACGCCGAGGTCCTGCAGCAGGACGGCAGAACATGCCGCTACAATACCGCGATACTGGTGGACGGAACCGGCCAAATCGTCGACCACTACCGCAAGGTGCATCTGCCGGGGCATTCCGAACACGAGCCCTGGCGCCCGTTCCAGCATCTGGAAAAACGGTACTTTGAACCCGGCCCGTTCGGATTTCAGTCTGTCAAAGCACTTGGCGGCAGGATCGGACAGGCGATCTGCAATGATCGACGCTGGCCCGAAACCTATCGCGAACTGGCGCTGAGCGGTGCCGAGATGGTGCTGATCGGGTACAACACACCGCGCCACTACCCGCCCGCGCCGGAACATGACCACCTTCAGGACTTTCACAACCACCTCAGCCTGCAGGCCGGCGCCTATGCCAACGGCATGTGGGTGATCGGCGTCGCCAAGGCGGGGGTCGAGGAAGGCTGCGATCTGATCGGCGGGTCGGCGATTGTTGCGCCCACCGGTGAAATCGTGGCGCAGGCGGCAACGCTGGGTGATGAGGTGATCGTGGCCGACTGCGATCTGGATCGCTGTGCGGAAATCCGCGCCAACATCTTCGACTTTGCCAAACACCGCCGCCCCGATGTCTATACCCGGCTCGCGGCGCCGGGCATTGCGACGTAACCGGCACAGGATCGGGCGGGCAGTCCGCGCGGTGTCCGCCCGGTGTTTCCGCCAGCCCTTGGGCAGCACACCGCTCGGCGGTCCGGCGCGCGGCGCGACCGCACAGGAGCCGTGGTTCCGAAATGCCGTCCGAAAGCTGGCGTTTCTTGCAGTCTCCACCAAACCCGGTCGCCGCAGCGCCCAAGACTTCATCAAAGCCCCCCGCAAAGCACAGAAAGCGGGCAGACCCACCGATTCGCAGGGGCCGCGATGCCCGCTCGGGATCATTCGGGCGGGAATGATTTTTCCGCCTCGCGCAGGGTCTTGCGCAAGGGGCAGCTCGCATGGCCCCGAAACGACATGGAGCTTACATATGAGACATTTCAAGGGAAGGTTCGCAGCCCTCATGCTGGCCGCGGGTCTGACAGTTGCACAGGGCGCCGCCGCCCAGGGTATCCTGCGCGTCGGCATGACCGCCGCCGACATTCCGCTGACCACGGGCCAGACCGACCAGGGTGGCGAAGGCATGCGTTTCATGGGCTACACGGTCTATGATTCCCTGATCGAGTGGGACCTGAGCAGTTCGGACAAACCTTCGGTGCTGATCCCGGGCCTTGCCACGGAATGGGCCGTCGATGCCGAGGACAAGACCAAGTGGACCTTCAAGCTGCGCGAAGGTGTCACCTTCCACGATGGCAGCCCGCTGACTGCCGAGGTCGTGGTCTGGAACTTTGACAAGCTGCTGGACGACAGTTCCGAGCAATACGATTCGCGCCAGGCCGCGCAGGGCAAGTCGCGCATTCCCGCCGTGGCCAGCTACACTGCCGTGGATGATCTGACACTCGAGATCGTGACCAAGACTCCGGACGCCACCCTGCCCTACCAGCTGGCCTGGATCCTGATGTCGTCAAAGGCGCAGTTCGAGGCGATGGACAAGGACTGGGAAAAGGTCGCCAACGCGCCGTCGGGCACCGGCCCCTGGAAGCTGGACACCTTTGTGCCGCGCGAGCGGGCCGAACTGGTGCCGAACCCCGATTACTGGGACGAAACCCGGGTGCCCAAGCTCGACAAGATGGTCCTGATCCCGCTGCCCGAGCCGAATGCCCGCGCCGCGGCCCTGCTGTCCGGTCAGGTCGACTGGATCGAGGCCCCCGCACCCGACACCATCCCGGCGATGTCCGGCAATGGTTTCGTCATTTCGTCCAACGCCTATCCGCACAACTGGACCTGGCACCTGTCGCGGCTGGACGGGTCGCCCTGGAACGACATCCGTGTGCGCAAGGCGGCGAACCTTGCCATCGACCGCGAAGGCATGGGCGCCCTGCTGGGGGGCCTCATGGTCCCGGCCAAGGGCTTTCTACCGCCATCGTCGCAGTGGTTCGGCGAACCGACCTTTGACGTGACCTACGACCCCGACGCCGCCAAGGCCCTGTTGGCCGAGGCCGGCTACAGCGTGGACAATCCGCTCAAGGTCAAGGCGCTGATTTCGCCCTCGGGCTCGGGCCAGATGCTGCCGCTGCCGATGAACGAATACCTTCAGCAAAGCCTGGCCGAAGTCGGCATCGAGGTCGAGTTCATGGTTGTCGAGTGGAACCAGATGATCAACCTGTGGCGCGCAGGCGCCGGGGATGCGGCGGTCGAAGGATCTGAATCGATCAACTTCACCTACTTCATCCAGGACCCGTTCACCGGCCTGATCCGCCACCTGTCCTGCGATCTGATCGCCCCGAACGGCACCAACTGGGGCCATTACTGCGATCCCGAGATGCAGGCGCTGTTCGACCAGATCAAGACCACTTTCGACCCCGAGGAACAGGACGCGGTGCTGCGCCAGACCCACGAGAAATTCGTGAACGAGGCGCTGTTCCTGATGGTCACCCACGACGTGGCCCCGCGCGCGATGAGCCCGAAGGTCAAAGGCTTCGTGCAGGCGCAGAACTGGTATCAGAACTTCTCGTCGATCTCGATGGAATGATCTGACCCCGCCCCCCGCCGCGCGCGCCGTGGCGGGGGGCTTTTACCTGAAGGAGCCCCCCCGTGTTCAGCTATTTCCTGCGCCGCGTGATCCTGATGCTGCCGGTCGCCTTCGGCGTCTCGGTCATCTGCTTCCTGCTGGTCCAGATCGCCCCGGGTGATCCGTTGACCGCAATCATGCCGGTGGACGCCACCGCCGACGAACAGGCCGCGATGCGGGCGATCTACGGCCTCGATAAGCCGTTGCCGGTGCAGTACGCCATCTGGATTTCCAACCTTGCACAGGGGGACATGGGCAAAAGCATCGCCAGCGGCCGCCCGGTTGCGGGCGAAGTTTTCGGCGCCGTGCAAAATTCCCTGATCCTGGCGCTCAGTGCCGCCGTCGTCGCCTTTCCCATCGGCATTTTCCTGGGCTTTCTGGCCGGTTATTTCCGCGACACCCTGCTGGATCGCGCCGTCACGGCGATCTCGATCGCAGGTGTCTCGGTGCCGAATTACTGGCTGGGCATCGTGCTGGTCATCATCTTTTCCGTCAATCTCGGCTGGCTGCCGTCGATGGGGGCGGGCCCCGGCGGGTCGCAGGACTGGTCCTGGGACTGGCTGCACATTCGCCACCTTGTGCTGCCCGCTGTGACCCTGGCCGTTGTGCCGATCGGCATCGTGGCCCGAACGGTGCGGGCGCTGGCCGGCGATCTGCTGACCATGGATTTTGTCCAGGCGCTCTATGCCAAGGGCATGAGCCGCGGCGACGTCCTGCGCCATGTGGCACGCAACGCCGCCGCCACCGCGCTGTCGGTCATGGGCTTGCAGCTGGGCTATCTTCTGGGTGGCTCGATCCTGATCGAGACGGTGTTCAACTGGCCCGGCTCGGGCTTTCTGCTGTCCAATGCCATCTTCCAGCGCGACCTGCCGCTGCTGCAGGGCACAATTCTGGTACTGGCGCTGTTCTTCGTGACGATGAACCTTGTGGTCGACGTGGCGCAGGCCGCCATCGACCCGCGCATCAAAAGGAGCTGAGACATGACCGCTGTCGATGTCACCGTCCTGGACGCACCGGCGACCGTGTCGGGCCAAGGCTACTGGTCCGGTGTCGGCGCGCGCCTGCTGCGCGATCCGCTGACACTGATCTGCCTTGGCGTGATCCTGTTGCTGATCCTGTCGGCGGCGTTCGCTCCCTGGCTGGGCCTTGCCGATCCCTACAAGGGGTCGATGATCGCCCGGCTCAAGCCCATCGGGACCCCGGGGCACATCCTTGGCACCGACGAACAGGGCCGCGACATGTTCGCCCGGCTGATCTATGGCGGGCGCCTGACGCTGTTCATCGGTCTCACGCCGGTGGTGCTGGCCTTTTTCATCGGCGGCACGCTGGGCATTGTTGCGGGGTACGCCGGCGGCTGGATCAACACGGGAATCATGCGCACGGTCGATGTGTTCTTTGCCTTCCCCTCGGTGCTGCTGGCCATCGCCATCTCGGGCGCCCTGGGGGCGGGGATCGTGAACTCTCTGGTCTCGCTGACAATCGTTTTCATCCCCCCCATCACCCGGGTGTCCGAAGCCGTCACCTCGGGGGTCCGGGCGCTGGATTACATCGACGCGGCGCGCGCGTCGGGTGCCAACGCCCTGACCGTCATCAGGGTGCATGTCATCGGCAATGTGCTGTCGCCGATCTTTGTCTATGCCACCTCGCTGACGTCGGTCTGCATGATCCTGGCGGCGGGTCTGTCGTTCCTGGGCATCGGCGTGCGTCCGCCGGAACCCGAATGGGGTCTGATGCTGAACACCCTGCGCTCGGCGATCTATGTGAACCCCTGGCTGTCGGCACTGCCCGGCCTGATGATCTTTGTCACCTCGCTCTGCCTGAACCTGCTGAGCGATGGCGTGAGGAGTGCGATGAATGTCCGTGACTGAAACCCTGCCCGATACCGCCCCCGACAAGGGCGGCCCGGCGCAGCCGCTGCTGATCGTGCGCGACCTGCAAAAGTATTTCCCGGTGCGCGGCGGCATCCTCGGCGGCAGGAAGGCCGTGGTGCAGGCCGTCGACGGCGTCTCGTTCGAGGTGAAGAAGGGCGAAACCCTTGGCATCGTCGGTGAATCGGGCTGCGGCAAATCCACCACCGCCCGGCTGCTGATCGGCCTGATCGACAAGGACAGGGGCGAGATCATCTATGATGGTCAGGACCTCGGCGGCACCCTGTCGCTGCGCGACCTCAGACGCGGCGTGCAGATGGTGTTCCAGGACAGCTATGCTTCGCTCAATCCGCGCCTGACGATCGAGGAATCCATCGCATTCGGCGCCCGCATTCAGGGCCTGCCCGACCCGGTCGGGCGCGCCCGCCGCCTGATGGAGCGGGTGGGCCTGTCCCCCGACCGTTTCGCGCAAAGGTATCCGCACGAGGTGTCGGGCGGCCAGCGCCAGCGCATCAACATCGCCCGCGCTCTGGCCATGTCGCCGCGGCTGGTGGTGCTGGACGAGGCCGTCTCGGCTCTGGACAAATCCGTCGAGGCGCAGGTGCTGAACCTGCTTGCCGATCTGCGGCGCGAATTCGGCCTGACCTATATCTTCATCAGCCACGATCTGAACGTGGTGCGCTATATTTCCGACCGGATTCTGGTGATGTATCTGGGCGAAGTGGTCGAGGTTGCCCCGGTCGATCAGATCTGGAGCCGTCAGGCCCACCCCTACACCCGGTCACTGTTTTCCGCGATGCCTTCGATGGACCCGGACAACCGCACGCTGGAGCCGCCGCTGTCGGGGGATCCGCCCAACCCGATCAACCCGCCGTCAGGCTGCCGTTTCCACACCCGCTGCCGTCTGGCCGAATCGGCCTGCAAGACCCGGGTCCCGACCCTGCGACCGCTGTCTGTGGGCTCGGAACATCTGGCGGCCTGTCACCTGCACGACCTCGGATCGGGGCACTCGAAGGCCGGGAAGGACGTGCTGGCATGAGCGAGAACCTTGTCGAAATCCGCAATCTCGACGTGCGTTTCACCGGGGCGCGCACGGTGCATGCGATCAACGACCTGACCCTGACGCTGAAGCAGAACGAAACCCTCGCGCTGCTGGGCGAGTCGGGCTCGGGCAAGTCGGTGACGCTCAAGACGTTGCTGCGGCTGCTGCCACCAAAGCGCAGCCGGATCGACGGTGCGATCGAGGTCAACGGCGTGGATGTACTGACCCTGTCGGGCAAGACCTTGCAGGCCTATCGCGGCGAAGAAGTGTCGATGGTGTTTCAGGAACCCGGACTGGCGCTGGACCCGGTCTATACCGTCGGCGACCAGATCGCTGAGGCGGTGATGCGCCACAAGAAGGTGCGCCGCGAAGAGGCGCTGTCCACGGCGCTGGACATGCTGCGCCGGGTGCGCATCCCTTCACCCGAACGCCGCCTGCGCAACTATCCGCACGAACTGTCGGGCGGCATGCTGCAACGGGTGATGATCGCTCTGGCGCTGGCCTGTCGCCCCCGGCTGCTGCTGGCGGACGAGCCGACGACGGCGCTGGACGCGACGGTGCAGATCCAGATCTTGTTGCTGCTGCGCGATCTGCAGCGCGAATTCGGCATGGGGGTAATCTTTGTCACCCACGACATCGGCGTCGCGGTCGAAGTGTCCGAACGCATCGCGGTGATGTACGCCGGGCAGATCGTCGAAGAGGGCACCACCTCCGAGATCATCAAGGATCCGCGTCACCCCTACACCCGCGGCCTGCTGGCGGCGAACCTGCACGACGTTGCACGCGGGGCGCGGCTGAACGCCATCCCGGGCGCGCCGCCCCCCCTGGACACCCGGCCCGACAGCTGTTCTTTCGCACCGCGCTGTCCGCTGGCCGAAGCGGCCTGTCGTGCCGCCCTGCCGCCGGTGCACGTGCCGAACGACCGCCGCCGGGTCGCCTGCATCCACGCCAACGCCCCGGTTCCGGCGGAGTGAGCCCGTGCGGATGACCACAGGCCACGGCCACCGTTCCATGCCCCGCGCGGCCGCGCCGGTGACCGCCATCGCAACCAGTCCGCTGCCGGGCCCGGCGCGGGTGGTCCGGACGCCGATCACCCGGGCCAGACACTTGTCGCAAGAGAGGTTCCCGTGAGCTGCCCGATTGAAACCCGCCTGAACGCACTGGGTCTGGCGCTGCCGCCCTCGGCGCCATCCCGCGCCCTGTTCCTGCCCGGCAAGATCACCGGCAACCTGCTGTTCCTCTCGGGGCAGATATGTGAATGGGAAGGGCTGCCGAAATACTTTGGCCCGGTTGGCGCGGGGTTCGATACCGCCATCGGGCAGGAGGCGGCCCGGATGTGCGCGCTGAACCTGCTGTTCTCGATCCGGGCCGTGGCGGGGTCACTCTCGCGGGTGCGGCAGGTGATCAGGCTGGGCGGCTATGTCGCCGCCGATCCGGGCTATCCTGACGGGCCGATGATTGTGAACGGTGCCTCACAGCTGTTCATCGACCTCTGGGGCGACGCGGGACGCCATGCGCGCACGGCGGTCAACGTCACCTCGCTGCCCGCCAATGCGCTGGTCGAGGTCGAGGCCGTGGTGGAACTGTCGTGACCCCTGCCCCCGCGCCGCGTGTGCTGCTGATGAACCCGAACGGCTGCGCCGCAACCACCCGGTCAATGGTCGCCATCGCCGCGCGCACCCTGGCCGGAGTCGAAGGCTGGACCGCGCCGTCGTCTCCGCCTTTGCTGATGACCCCGCAACTTGTGGCGCGCGCCTCCGAACAGGTGGCGGCGGCCGCGATACCCGAGGGCGTCTCCGGGGTGATCGTCTCGGCCTTCGGCGACCCGGGGCGCGCGGCGCTGGCAGCCCGCCTGACGGTGCCGGTGGTCGGCATCGGTGCTGCGGCGGCGCAGGCGGCAGCCGCGGGCGGGCGGGCCTATGCCGTCGTGACCCATACGCCGGCGCTGGTGCCGTCGATCGACGCGCTGATGCAGGCCGCGGCCCCCGGCGGCGCCTATCTGGGCACCTTTCTTGCCGACGGCGATACGGCGACGCTGTCCCGGAACGCGCAGGCTCTGGACGCGGCGCTGCTGCGGGCGATGCAGCGCGCCCATGCCGCCGGGGCCAGGGCGGTGATCATCGGCGGCGGCCCTCTGGGCGAAGCGGCGGACCGCTTGCGCCCGGTTGCGCCCTGTGCCCTTGTCGCGCCGATACCCGAGGCGGCGCGCCGCCTTTTGACCCTGTTGCAGCAGACGACATGAGCGACCTCGACACCTTTGCCGATGCCCTGATCGCGGTGGGGCATTGGCGATGGGCTACCGGATCGAGGGGCTTGGCACAGTCTCACTCGCCCTGACCTGACTTGACCCGAAATTCCGCGGTACCGGAACGAAAAAGGGCGCGCCAGCAATTGGCGCGCCCGTCTCACGTCCGGTTGCCGCGATCAGTCAGACAGCGACGATTCCTCGTCCCGGCGCATCTTCGAGCGGATCACCTTGCCGACCAGCACCGGCAGGATGAATCCGATGGCCGCGATCGTCCAGAGTGTCAGCGACAGCGGGCTGTCCACCAGCGTCCACCAGTTGCCATCGTCGATGGTGATGGCGCGGCGCATGTTGGATTCCATCGCATTGCCCAGCAGCGTGCCAAGAATGATCGGGACCAGCGGCACGTCAAGCTTGCGCAGCACCCAGCCCATCACCCCAAAGCCGATCATCACCTGCAGATCGAAGGTCGAGCCGGAAATGCCGTAGATACCGACAAAGCTTACCATCGCAACCAGCGGCATCAGCACCTTCGGCGGCACCATCAGGATGCGGGTGAACAGGCCGACCATCGGGATATTCATCGCCAGCAGCATGAAATTGGCGATGAACAGCGCCGCGATCAGGCCCCAGACCACATCCGGGTTCTGGGTGAACAGCAGCGGCCCCGGCGTGATATTGAGCGACAGCAGCACCGCGAGAAGAACCGCCGTGGTGCCCGACCCCGGCACCCCCAGCGCCAGCATCGGCACCAGCGCGCCACCGGCGGCGGCATTGTTGCCGGCCTCGGGGGCCGCGACGCCGCGCGGGTCGCCCTTGCCAAAGGTGCCGTCCTTGTCGACGAGCTTCTTCTCCATGGAATACGAGATGAAAGAGCCGAGCGATGCACCGGCCCCCGGAAGGACTCCGGCGAGAAACCCCAGGAAGGTCGAGCGCAGCATGGTGGGTGTACACTTCTTGACCATCGACAGCGGCGGCGTCAGGCGGCCGATCACCACCTTCTTGCTGGCGGCGTCAGCATCGCCGTGACGGTGTTCGAGAAAGATGAACACCTCGGACAGGGCGAACAGGCCGACGATGGCGACAAGGAAGTCGAGACCGTCGTACAGGTGCACCTCGCCGAAGGTAAAGCGCGGCACCCCGGTCTGGGTGTCAACGCCGATCATCGCAAGGCCAAGGCCAAGCGCCGCGGCAAAGGCCGATTTCGCCTGGTTGGACGAACTCACCCCGCCCAGGGTGGCAAAGGCCAGTGCAAACAGCGCAAAGTATTCGGCCGGTCCGAACAGCAGCGCGATCTTGACCAGCTGCGGAGCGAGAAAGATCAGCCCCCAGGTCGCAAAGAACGAACCGACAAAAGAGGCGATGCCCGAGATCGCCAGCGCTTCGCCGGCCTGACCCTTCTGTGCCATGGGATAGCCGTCAAGGCAGGTCATCATCGCCGGTTCGTCCCCCGGGATGTTGAGCAGGATCGACGAAATCCGCCCGCCATACATCGCCCCGTAATAGACCGAGGTGAGCAGGATCAGCGACGGGGTCGCGCCCAGACCCAGAGTGAAGGCCAGCGGAATCAGGATGGCGACGCCGTTCGACGGGCCAAGCCCCGGGAGGGCGCCCATGACGGTGCCGAGGAAACAGCCCAGCAGGGCCAGCAGGATGTTCTGCCAGGTGATGGCGATGGCAAAGCCGTCGGCCAGGGATGAGAGCGTGTCCATGAAGGTCTCCGATCAGAAGCCGAACGGGCCGCGCGCCAGCGACAGACCCAGAACAAGGTGAAAGATGACATAGATGCCGACCGACGTGCCGACGCCGGTCAGAACCGACCCCAGGATGGTCGAGCCCAGACGCCAGGACAGGTAGGTCGCCGCCAGCATGGTGGCAAAGACAAAGCCCAGCTCGGGCAGCAGCATGGCATAGAGGAACATCACCACAACCGCGGCAAGGATCTCGGCCAGCCGGGCAAGGCTGGGCCAGACCGGTTCGGGGTCGGGACGCAGCGCGATGACGGCTGACGCCAGCCCCAGAACGCAGGCGATGATGATGGGAAAGGCCTTGGGGCCAACGGCGTCTGAGAGGAAGCTTTCCTCGATGATCAGGGCGGCCCAGATGTAAAATACGGACAGCAACAGCCCGATCACGCCAAAGATACGATCACTCATGAGGGTCTCTTTCTGTACGGCGCTCGCAGGACGGGCCGCGGACGGAGGGTGGCAGGTCATGAAAAAGAACGGCGCCCAAGGGTTTCCCCCCGGGCGCCTGCGCAGCGGCTGCGCTTACTTGATGATCCCGATTTCCTTGGAGATCGCCTGGATCTGGCTGACCGAGTCGGCAACAAAGGCCTGGAACGCGTCGCCCTGCAGGTCGAGCGGGGCAAGACCGTTGGCTTCCATCGTGGCTTTCCATTCGTCCGAGGCATAGAGCGTCGCGATCTTTTCGACCCAGCTGTTGTAGGCCTCGTCCGACATGCCGCCCGGAGCGTAGAAACCGCGCCAGTTGGCGCCGATGGCGTCCACGCCCTGTTCGCGCGCGGTCGGGATGTCGGCAAAGGCGCCGCCCAGACGTTCGGGCGCCAGCACCGCGATCACCTTGATGTCACCCGAATCGACAAAGCCCTTGGCTTCCGAGAGATCGCCGGTGAAGGCCTGCACCGATCCGGCCAGAAGCTGGGTCACGGCCTCGCCGCCGCCATCAAAGGCGATGTACTTGATCGTGCGCACGTCTTCGATGCCATAGGCATTCGCGGCGATCAGCACCTTCAGGTGATCCCAGCCGCCGACTGCCGAACCGCCGGCCACGGAAATCGCGGTGGCATCGTTCTTCATGATCTCGAGCAGATCCGGCAGGGTCGCGACCTCGCTGTCGGCAGCCACGGCGATGACGCCATAGTCCGCGCCGACCGACGCCAGCCAGCGGACCTGATCCATGGTGTTGCCCGGATAGGCCCCCTGAGCGAGACGGGTCGCTGTGGCCGAAGAGGCGGCAACGATCAGGTCATTGTCGTCATTGCGCTTGTTCACGACCTCTGCATAGGCCACGCCACCGCCGCCACCGGCGAGGTTGACGACCTGCACGGTCTTGTCCAGCAGGCCCTGGTCCTGCAGCGACTTGCCGACCTGGCGGCAGGTGAAATCCCAGCCGCCGCCGGGGTTGGCCGGGGCGATGCATTCGGGGTTCTCGGGGGTGAAACCCTGCGCGCCGGCGGTGAGGGCAGACAGGCCCAGAAAGGCCGCGGCAAGCGTCAGGCGGGGTGTTGTCATGTTCATATGTGTGACTCCTCCAAGTCGGTGTTGGCCGGGCGACCCGGCAGGTCCGGTGCGGCGCTCCGGGGCGGCCCCGGTCTCCTCGCGTCGTACGGTGGCCGGTTGATAGGCCTTGAACCTGTCACCAACCTGTCACACCCTGTCACGCCTGTCGCCGGAAAGCCGCAGGCGTCGGGATCGGACCATTTGGGGGGGAGGACATGCGGGTGTTGCTGGTCGAGGATACGCGCGACGTCGCCGAGGCCATTGCCATTCAGCTCAACCGTTCGGGCATGGCCTGCGACATGGCCACGGACCTGGACGAGGCGCGCGGCTTTGTCGCCGTGCAGGGCTATGACGTGATCGTGCTGGACATCAATCTGCCCGACGGGTTGGGCACCGAACTGCTGCAAGAGCTGCGCGGGCGCGGTCTGCGCACGCCGGTGATCATGCTCACCGCGCTGTTTTCGGTCGATGACCGGGTGTCGGCGCTCAACCTTGGCGCCGACGACTACCTGGTGAAACCCTTTGATCAGCGGGAACTCGAGGCGCGTATCCATGCGCTGTGCCGCCGCGAGCAGGGTCCGAAAAGCGAAGATGTCACTCTGGGCGATCTGGTGTTCAACCCCACGGCGCGCGTGGTGACGCTGCGGGGACAGCCGCTGCCCCTGACCCGGCGGGAATTCGCGCTGCTGGGCCTGCTGATCCGCAACCGTGGCACCCTGATGGACAAGGAGCGGCTGTATGAGCGGCTGTTCTCGTTCGACGATGCCGATGTGGGTCTGAACGCGGTCGAGCTCTACATCGCGCGGCTGCGCAAGAAGCTGGCGGCAAGCGACGTGCGGATAGAGACCCAGCGCGGGCTTGGTTACCGGATTCTGGTCGATGAATAGCCACATCCCGCGCTGGCAGATGTCGCTGGTCGCCCGCGTGGCGCTGGCGGTGGCGCTGCTGCTGGCGGTGGGCGGCGTCCTGGTGTCGGTCGCGGCCTTTGCGTATGGGCGGCAGGCGGCACAGGATGCCTATGACCGGCTGCTGGTCGGCGCGGCCGCCGATATTGCGGCGTCGATTTCGGTCGACGGCGGCAACCTTGTGGTGGATCTGCCGGTCTCGGCGTTTCAGCTGCTGGCGCTGGCGCCGGATGACCGCATCGCCTACCGCGTGACCGGGCCCACCGGTGCGGTTCTGACCGGTTATGGCGACCTGCCCGACCCGCCCGAAACCGCGGGGGCAAGCCCTGCGTTCTACGACGCGGCGTTTTCCGGAGAACCTGCGCGCTATGCCGCGATCACCCGGCGGTTTGCAGAACGCAACATCTCGGGCCCGGTCGAGGTGATTGTCGGCCAGACCCTGCGGGCGCGGCGGGCGCTGGCGCTGGACATCACCCGGCGTGCGCTGGTGCTGCTGGCCGGAGCCGGGGTGCTGATGTCGCTGCTTGCGGTCTTTGTGGTGCGTTCGGCGCTACGGCCGCTGGACCGTCTGGCCGAGGCGGTGGCGCAGCGCGACCCCTATGACCTCACGCCGATCCGGGCGCCGGTGCCCAGAGAAGCCGAAGCGATGGTGGGGGCGTTGAACGGTTTCATGGGCCGGATCGACCAGCAGGTGCGCGCGATGCGGGGGCTGATCTCGGACACCGCGCATCAGCTGCGCACGCCGGTGGCGGCGCTGCGGGCGCAGGCCGATCTGGTGGCGGGCGAACCCGACGGCGCCCGACGTGACGCCATCGTGACGCGGATACACCGGCGCACCGTCGATCTGGGCCACCTGCTGGACCAGATGCTGAGCCGGGCGCTGGTGATCCATCGCGCCGAATCGCAGCGCCGCGAGACCGTGGACCTGCGCGACGCCGCCCTCGAGGTGGTCGAGGCGGGGGATTTTGCGCTGACGGCCCCGGGGGTCGAGATCCGGCTGATCATCGGCGAGGATGCGGTGCCGGTGCTGGGCGATCTGCTGTCGCTGACCGAAGCGGCCAAGAACCTGCTGGGCAATGCGGTGAAACACGGCGCGGCGCCGGTGCGGGTCGGTGCCTCGGTTGCGGGGGGACAGGCGCTGCTCTGGGTCGAGGACGGCGGCAGCGGTCCGGCGCCGGAATACATCACCCGTCTCGGCAGCCGCTTTGCCCATGACAGCGTGTCGCGGGGGGACGGGTCAGGACTTGGGCTGGCGATTGCCGCAGCGGTGGCGCAGGCCTACGGCGGCGCATTGGCACTGGAGCGGGTCGAGACCGGTTTTCGCGCCGCGCTGGTGCTGCCGCTGGCGGAGGGCGCGTCATGAGATGGCTGACACTCTGGCTGTGCCTGCTGTCGCTGCCCGCAACCGCGCAGGAAGAGCGCCGGAGCTTTGGCGACGCGGCGGCACCGGTGCGCCTGCTGGTCCGCTCCACCACCGATATCGCCGTCTTCGGCCCGGTGATCGACGCATATCTGGCCACCCGGCCCGGTCTGGCGGTCGACTACGAGCAATGGGGATCGAACGCCCTGTTCGACCTCAGCCTCGCGGACTGTTCGGCGGACCGGGCAGGTGCGGATGTGGTGATTTCGTCGGGGGTGCACCAGATGGTGCAGCTGGTGAACAATGCCTGCGCCGCGCCGCATGTTTCAAGCCAGACAACCGCCCTGCCCGCCGCGCTGCGCTGGCGTGACGAGTTGTGGGGGATCACCCGCGAGGCGGCGGTGATGGCCTACAACCGCGACCTGGTGCCCGCCGGTGAAGTGCCGCTGACCCGGTTTGACCTGCTTGACCTGCTGCGCCCGCCGGACTCGCGGTATGCCGGCCGGGTTGCCACCTACGATGTCGAGGCGTCGGGGCTGGGGTATCTGTTTGCCTTTTCCGATGCCCGCGAAGCCACGACCTTTGGCGCCCTGCTGGAAAGTCTGGGGCGCACCGGCGCGGTGGCGACCTGCTGTTCCGCCGAGATCATCGCCGGGGTGGCCGAGGGGACATACCTCATCGCCTACAATGTGCTGGGGTCTTATGCCCAGGTGGCGGCGCAGGCCGACCCGCGCATCGGCATCGTGCTGCCGCAGGACTACACTCTGGTGTTGTCGCGGGCACTGATGATCCCGAAACAGGCCGTGCACCGGCAGCAGGCGGCGGCGCTGCTCGACTTTCTGCTCTCCGACGCCGGACGCGACGTGCTGACGGACGTGCTGCTGATCAATCCGCTGACCGACAAGGCCAGCGCCGAGGAACGCGCCCCGGTGTCGGAAACGGCGCTGCGGCCGATCGGGCTGTCACCGGCACTGATCGTGGCGCTGGACCAGCAGAAACGGGCGCAGTTCATCCGCCGCTGGCGCGAGAACTTTTCGCGTGACGTCCGGCCCTAGACGCTCTGGCCCTAGACGCTCTGGCCCGGAGCCGCGATGGCCCGGACCGGAGCAAACAGCGGCCAGGCGACGCCGCCACGTCGGCAGGGCTCAGGCCGCGGCCAATCCCAGGATGTCGCGCGCCTGCTGGAAAGTCGCCACCGGGCGTGCGTATTTCTCGCACAACCGCACAGCCCGCTCGACAAGTGCCGCGTTTGACGGCGCAAGGGTGTCGCGGTCGATGCGGACGTTGTCTTCGAGACCGGTACGGGTGTGCCCGCCCAGCTCAATGGACCATTCGTTGATCTCGGCCTGATGGCGGCCGATGCCGGCAGCGCACCAATCCGCATCCGGGGCCAGCCGCTCGACGGTCTTGATGTAGAACTCAAAGGTGTCGCGGTCGGCGGGCATGGCATTCTTCACCCCCATCACGAACTGCACATACAGCCGACCCGGAATCCGCCCGTCGCGGTTCATCTCTGCCGCCTTGTGGATGTGCGACAGGTCAAACGCCTCGATCTCGGGCTTGACGTTGTAGGTCCTCATTTCCGCGGCCAGCCAGTCGACCAGATCCGGCGGGTTTTCGTAGACCCGCGACGGAAAGTTGTTCGAGCCGACCGACAGGGACGCCATGTCGGGACGCAGGGACAACATGCCCCCCCGGGCCTGCCCGGCCCCCGATCGGCCGCCGGTGGACAGCTGCACGATCATGCCGGGGCAGTGTTTGCGCAGGCCGTCGAGCAGCAGCCCAAACTTTTCCGGGTCCGAGGTGGTGGTTTCGTCATCGTTGCGCACATGGCAGTGGGCAATGCTGGCCCCGGCCTCGAACGCTTCCTGGGTGCTTTCGATCTGTTCGGTAATTGTAATCGGCACCGCGGGGTTGTCGGCTTTTTTGGGCACCGACCCGGTGATCGCGACACATATGATGCAGGGTTTGGTCATGTTCAGCTCTCAGATGTCAAAAAAGATGGTTTCCTGCGCGCCTTGCAGGTGGATGTCGAAACGGTACACGCCATTGCCTTCGGGCTGGGCCAGCAGGGTGGGAATGCGCTGGCTGTGCTCGAGTCGGGACAGGATCGGATCCTGGGCGTTGGCCGCGTCTTCGTCGGCAAAGTACATCCGCGTGTGCAGGCCAAGGTTGATGCCGCGCGCCACGATCCAGAAGGTCACGTGCGGCGCCTGTTTGCGGCCATCCGGCCAGGAAACCGCCCCGGGCTTCACCGTTTCAAAGGTGAATTCACCCGTCGCCATGTCACCGGCAGACCGGCCCCAGCCGGTAAAGGCCGCGTCGCCGCCCTGCCCGGCGAATTTGCCCGCCGCGTCTGCCTGCCAGACCTCGACCAGCGCGTCACGCAACGCGGTTCCGGCGCCGTCATGCACCGTGCCCTTGATGGTGATGCGTTCGCCGGCGGCATCGCCGGTGATCATCCTTGTGCCCAGATCCTCGGGGTAGATGCCGGTGATGCCCGAAAAGTTGGGCGTGCAGCCGATGTGGACGTAAGGCCCCGCCGTCTGGGACGGGCTTTCGCGCAGAATGTCGAGCTTCTGTACCATTCAAAGTCCCTCCGGCCGGTTTTCAAAATGCGTCTGGCGGCGGCCACGCAGCACGATGTCGAACTTGTAGGCCAGACTGTCCATCGGGATCGCCCGCGACATGTCCAGTGCCGCCACCAGCGATTCGATCCCGGCGCGCGACGGGATGGTGTCGACGATGGGACACTTCCAGATCAGCGGGTCACCTTCAAAGTACATCTGGGTGATCAGCCGTTGGGCAAAGCTGTGGCCGAAGACGGAAAAATGGATATGCGCCGGGCGCCAGTCGGCCATCGTGTTGGGCCAGGGATAGGGCCCCGGCTGGATGGTGCGGAATTCGTAGAACCCGTGTTCGTCGGTCACCACCCGCCCGCAACCGCCGAAATTCGGGTCAAGCGGGGCGAGATAGCTTTCCTTCTTGTGGCGGTATCGGCCACCGGCATTGGCCTGCCAGACCTCGACCAGGGTATTGGGCACCGGACGGCCGCATTCATCCAGCACCCGGCCATGGACGATGATGCGCGGCCCCACCGCACTTTCGCCCGGTTTGGCAAAGTTGTGGATCAGGTCGCCGTCCTGCGGCCCCAGCATGTCGTCGCGGAACACCGGCCCGGATTCCTCGGACGGCGAGGTCGGAAAGCTCAGCGGTGCAAACGACGGCGAGCGTTTGACCGAGGTCTTGTAGCCCGGCGTCAGCGCGGGCGGGTGCCAGCGCCGGTCACGGGGGATAAATCCGGTCATGTGTTCTCCTCCATTTCCGACCAGGTCTGTTTGGCCAGTTTGATCGCATGGTTGGCCTTGGGCACTCCGGCGTAGATCGCCACGTGCTGAAACGCTTCCTGCACGTCGGACTTGCTGGCCCCGGTCCGGGCGCAGGCGCGGATGTGCATCGGGATTTCTTCGAAATTGCCGGTCGCGGCCAGCAGTGCCAGGGTGAGCATCGAGCGCTCGCGGCGCGTGATGTTGTCCGACGCCCAGACCGTGCCCCAGGCGCTTTCGGTGATTAGCGTCTGGAATGGCTTGTCAAAATCGGATTTCGCGGCTTCGGCGCGGTCGACATGGGCGTCGCCCAGCACCGACCGGCGCACGGTCATGCCGGTGTCATATCGTTCAGTCATCAGCGGGCCTTTCAATAGGGCAGTCCAACATAGTTCTGCGCCATCGCCGCCTGTGCGGCGGGGTTCGAGCGCAGGAATTCCAGTTCCGCACGTTGCATCCGCAGGTCGAACGCGCTCATCTGCGGAAAGCGGTGCAGCGTCGAGGTCATCCACCACGAGAAACGCTCGGCCTTCCAGACGCGGGCCAGGGCGGTGGCGGAGTACTGCGCCAGCGGTCGGCTGTCGTTGTCGGCAAACCGCGCCCTGAGCGCCTGATAAAGGTAGTGCACATCCGACGCTGCGGTGTTCAGCCCCTTGGCGCCGGTGGGCGGCACGATATGGGCGGCATCTCCGCACAGGAACAGGCGGCCATACTGCATCGGTTCGACCACAAAGGAGCGCAGCGGCGCGATGGATTTCTCGATCGACGGGCCGGTCTGCAGCTTGGCGGCGAATTCCGGCGGGATGCGTTGGCTCAGGGTGTCCCAGAACCGGTCGTCGGACCAGTCGGCGATATCGTCATCCACCGGCGCCTGCACATAGTAGCGGGACAGGTGGTCGTTGCGCATCGAGCAGAGCGCAAAGCCCTGCGGCGAATTGGCGTAGATCAGTTCGTGATGTACCGGCGCCGTCTGTGACAGAATGCCGAGCCAGCCGAAGGGGTAGACCTTTTCAAAGGTCCGGCGCTTGTCCTGCGGGATCGACTGGCGCGAGACGCCGTGAAATCCGTCACAGCCCGCGATGTAGTCGCAGGTGATGTCATGCTCGGTGCCGCCACAGGAAAAGGTCACGCGCGCGCGGGTTGCGCCGTCAAGCTCGGCATTGTGGATCTGCACGTCCTCGACATTGAAAAACGTCGTTCCGCCGGTCTTTTCGCGGGCATCGTACAGGTCGCGTGTGACTTCGGTCTGCCCGTAGACCACCACGGGGTGTTCGGTGTGTTCGGTGAAATTGATGCGGAAATGCTGGTCGTCATAGCTGATGACCGTACCGTCGTGGCGAAAGCCCTCGGTGTCGATGCGGGTCTCGACCTGCGCTTGCGCAAGCAGCGAAATCAGCCCCCGTTCCAGCACACCGGCGCGGATGCGACCCAACACATATTCGCGCGTCTTGCGTTCCAGAACGACCACCTCGATCCCCTGCACATGCAACAGTTGCGCAAGCAGGAGCCCCGATGGGCCTCCACCGATAATGACGACTTGGGTTTGCATAGTATCCTCCGTTAAGGCAGTAGATACTGAACCGTAATGATATGTAAAATGACATTTCATGCCAATTGATTGCCGAAATGGACAAGTAAAATGATTGACCGTCGCATCAAGTTTCGCCACATCGAGTGTTTTGCCACCATCCAGCGGCACGGCAGCCTGAAGCGCGCCTGCACGGTGCTGAACCTGACCCAGCCGGCGCTGTCGAAAACGCTGAAAGAGCTGGAGGAGATCCTCGGCGCCACCCTGATGCTGCGCGACCGGGGCGGCGTGCGGCTGACGCCCGAAGGCCGGGTGTTCCTGGAGTTCGCCGAGATGAGCCTGGCCGCCCTGCAACGCGGCGTGGATGGCGTGGCATCGCTGCGCGAATCCGGCGGCGCGGTATTGCGAGTCGGAACCTTGCCAAGCGTGGCGGCGCGGCTGCTGCCCCACGCGGTGGCCAGGTTCCGCACCCTGGCACCGGATGTGGTGCTGGAATTGCAGGACGGGCCACACGGGCATCTGACAGCGCAGCTTCGCGCGGGCACCGTTGACCTGGTGATCGGGCGGCTGGGCGCGCCCGGGACCATGATGGGGCTGTCCTTTACCCAGCTGTATCTGGAACGGGTCGTGTTCGTGGTGCGCCCCGGGCACCCGTTGCTGGCGCGCAACGCGCTGGAACTGGCCTCCATCGCACAATGGCCGGTGATTCATCCACCCGCCGATGCCGCCATCAGGCCCTTGGTCGAGCGGTTGCTGATCGCGCAGGGGGTGCCACCGCTGCGCAACCGCATCGAGTCGGTTTCGGGAGCTTTCGGGCGCAATTTCGTCCGCGCATCGGATGCGGTCTGGATCATTTCCGAGGGCGTCGTGGCGCAGGATATCGCCGAGGCGCGGCTGTGTGCCCTGCCGCTGGACACCACGCTGACGGACGGGCCGGTCGGGCTGATGACGCGACCGGACGACACGCCATCGCGCGCCCGGCAGATGTTTGTCAGTGCGCTGGAACAGGCCGCCGGCGCGATCCGGGGCGATGGCGCAGACTAGGCGGCGCGGACCGGGGGGGAACGGTCTGGGCGCCCTGTCCGCCGCCTTCAGATCAGGTCGAGGTCGCGGGCCAGCATGGCGGCGTGGGTACGGTTGCGGGCGCCAAGCTTGCGGCTCAGGGTCTTGACGTACAACTTGACCGTGACCTCTTGCAGCGCATGGTCGCGGGCGATTTCCTTGTTCGACTGGCCGGCGCAGATTCCGGCAAGCACCTGAGATTCGCGACCGGACAACACGATGGTCGGTGGCTCGTCCGGCTCGGCTGTCAGAAACGCAACCGGTGCATAGATTTCGCCCGCCGCCATGAACCGCGCGGCAGACAACAACGACCGTGCCCCCAGAGTCTTGGGAATAAAGCCACGGGCACCGGCCTGCAGCGCCCGCTCGGCCACCTGGCGTTTGGCTGTTCCGGACAGAATGGCAACCGGATGGCCATCGTTCGCAGCAATCATCTGCGTCAGCCCCTCCAGCCCGTTCATTCCCGGCATGGCATAATCGAGCAGCACAAGGTCGAAGGCGCCACTGCGCCGCACCTCTGCGATCGCCTCGTCCAGAGACGCGACCGAACGCACATCCTGAATGTCGTCGCCATGCAGATACGCGGCGATGGTCTCTCGTACAAGATCGTGGTCATCTGCAACGAGAATGCGCATCTGCGGTTTTTCCTCCGGTCATCCAGTCACGACAGCCAACTTAGAACCCGGCTGTAAACAAACCACCCATGCAAGGAAACGAATATTTTGTGACGGCCCGGCCGAATCCAGGGTCAAACCGCGTTCGGGAAGGGACTCTGGCAGCGCGCACACCCTGTCCTAAAGCATAGTCGTTAAACGACTTTTGGATAGGTGATATAGTTCCTATGCTGTGCCAAAGTGGCAGTGACCGGAAGGACAGGCTTAATTGAGACAACGTGGCGTCACATTGGCCATGTGCATGGCCCTTTGCAGCGGATCAGCCGCGGCAGAGACCTTGCCGCAGCCCGAGGGACAGGTTCTGCTGACGATTACCGGCGCGATCGAATCCACCAATCACGACGGGTCTGCCGAGTTCGACCTGGCAATGCTGCGCCAGATCGGCGTGACGGCATTTGAGACCGCGACAATCTGGAACGACGGGCGGCAACGATTTGAGGGGGTCACCCTTGCCGCGCTGCTGGCCGAACTCGGTGTGCGCGACGGCACGCTGAACGCGCAGGCGGTGAACAATTACAGCATCGAGATCCCCGTGGACGAAGCCGTGCCCGGCGGCCCGCTGATTGCGTGGTCGCGCAATGGCAAAAGCATGAGCCTGCGTGACAAGGGTCCGCTGTGGCTGGTCTATCCTTATGATACCGATCCGGCGTATCAATCCGAAGTGACCTTTGCGCGCAGCGTCTGGCAATTGAACCGGATCGACGTGCAGCGCCCATAACAGGGGAGCCGCCGGATGCCACCCATTCTCGCCCGGCAGAACATGCCGCAGTTGCTGCGGCGCGCCGCGCTGACATTGGCGGCGGGCCTGATGGTGGCAGGCATCCTGGTGCTTGGCGCATCGGTGCGCAAAGAGCTGCAGGCATTGGCGACCACAGGGTCCGACAACATCGAATGGGCACTGAGCCAGGCTGAGGTCGAAGCCATCGCCCTGTCACAGGAAGCGCTGACAGCGTCGCACGCGCCGGACGTCCCGCTCGATCTGGTACGGCTGCGGTTCGATCTGCTCTACAGCCGGGTCAAAGTGTTGGAGGAGGGGCCGCTGTTTGCGGGCTTGCGCACCGACCCGGAAGTGGCAAAGGGTCTGGCGCGGGTCGAGACCTTTCTCATGAACACCGCTCCGCTGATCGACGGACCCGAGGCGCAACTGCGGCCCTTGCTGACGCGTCTGTCGAGCCAGGCTGAAACCGCGCGGCACGACCTGCGCGACATCGCCCTGCAAGGCATCGCGCATTTTGCCGAGATCTCGGACGTGCGGCGCGAAAAGGTGGCGGCCACTCTGCGCCGGGTCGCGGCGCTCACGGTGGCGCTGGTGGCGCTTCTGGGGATCACCGTCATGGCGTTGATGCGGCTGAACCTGCTGAACCACCGGGTCGCGGAATCCGAGCGGCAGACCCGGTCGCGGTTACAGGCCATTCTGACCACAGCGCTGGACGGAATACTTGTGACCGACCGCAACGGTGTGCTGCGTGGCTGCAATACCGCGGCGGAACGCATGTTCGGCTATCCCCGCGACTCGCTGCTGGAGCTGTCTCTGAGCGATCTGGTGATGCCCGACGCCCTGCCCGGGGGATTGGCCCCGCTCAGCGGTCAGGGCCTGGTCCAGTGTCAGGCGCGCCACAGCGACGGGGCGGCGTTTCCGATCGAAATGTCGGTCTCGGCTGCCGAAGGTCCGGATTCACCAATCCACGTCGCCTTTGTGCGCAACATCTCGAACCGGGTGGCCGCCGAAAAGGCGCTGCGCCGCGCCCATGACATTGCCGTTGCCGGCGATCAGGCCAAGGCCGATCTGCTGGCCGTGATGAGCCACGAGATGCGCACGCCTCTGAACGGTTTGCTTGGGACGCTGGATCTGTTGCGGCGCGAGGAACTGAACGACCGGATGAAGCGGTATGCCGCGATCATGGAGCGGTCGGGGCAGTTGCTGCTGCGCCATGTCGAGGACGTGCTGGGCATTGCCCAGGCCGAAGCCGGGCAGCTGACGGTGCTGCCGGAACCGCTGGACCTGAACGCGCTGATAGCCGAACTGGTCGAAGCGCAGGCGGGACAGGCAGAGCAGCACGGCAACCAGCTGATCGCCGGCGCCCCGGAGGCAGCTCTGGCGCAGGCCTGGGGCGATCCGCTGCGGTTGCGTCAGATGCTTCTGAACCTGATTGGCAACGCATTGAAATTCACTGAAAACGGCACCGTGACGGTCGAGGCCGAGGCGCTGGACGGGCTGTCGCTGGTCGAATTGCGGGTGATTGATACCGGAATCGGCATCACCGAAGTCAACCGCGCCCGGATCTTCGAGGATTTTGTCACCCTGGATGCCTCGTACAGGCGGTCAAACGGCGGCACCGGGCTGGGCCTGGGCATCACGCGGCGCATGGTGCAGGCGATGGCAGGCGAGATCGGGGTCGAAAGCGAGCCCGGCGAGGGCAGCCTGTTCTGGATCCGCCTGCCGCTGGCCCCGCCGGTCGATGGCGCCAAAGAGCCTGACTGCGATGTGCCGCGGGGGCTGCGGGTCTTGCTGGTCGAAGATGATCAGATCAACCGCTTCGTGGCGCGCGACATGCTGGAAAGCGACGGCCACGTCGTGACCGAGGCCACGGATGGCGCCAAGGGCGTGGCCGAGGCCGAGTGCGCGCGCTTTGATCTGATCCTCATGGATGTGAGCATGCCGCAGATGGACGGTGTGCGCGCCACCCGTGAAATCCGGGCTGGCGGCGGGCCATCCGCACAGTCGCCGATCCTGGGCCTGACCGCCCACGCCCAGCCCGCCGAGGTCGAGCGGTTCCGCAACGCCGGGATGACCGAAGTGCTGCAAAAGCCGGTGACACAGGCGGTGTTGCGCCGGATGATCGCCCGCGCGCTCAAGGCTTCCGGCAGCGACACTTTCCAGTCCGGCCAGGTGGCTGCGTGGCAGGCACGGTCCACGCCCTTGCTGGCGTCGCGGATCCGCGCCGAGTTGCGCGCAGCAGTGGGAGAGCACAAATTCGCCCAGTTGAATGACGCGTTCATTCAGGATGCGGTCCGGTTTTTCAGCGCACCTCCAGACGATCTCGCCCTTCAGGCGCACCGGCTGGCGGGCGTTGCCGCGGTATTGGGCGCGCAGGCGCTCAATGTGCAATTGCAGGCCCTGGAAAGCGCCGCCGGGAATCCGGAGGAGGTGGCCGATGCCTTGAGGGCGGCCAGAGAATGCTGGCTACAAACCCTGTCGCAGGTGACCGACGGCGACACGGAATCAAGGTAATTTCCTGCTTTTTCCGGCGGGACGAACGGCCAGGGAAGTCCACGATTCCGGCCCGGCGCCTGTTTTGCGCAGAAGTGACCCCGTCACCTGTCCGGTTGCGGACCGCGGGCGCCCGGACTCCTGGCACCGGCATTCAGCACAGGTCGCGACGCCACAGGCCAACGGGGCGCCGACATGCGCGGCGCCGCCATAGCCCGCTTCACGACATTGTTTTCGGCAGCCCTGCCGTCCGCGAAAACCCGATTTGACATGGGGGTCACCGCCGCTATACCAATCATTATGTATCCAGTCGGATACAAATTAATGCGGAGCTATATTTTGGACAGTCAATCGCCGGAGATGTCACAGGGAGAGGTCGCATATGCGACGCTGCTGCAAGCCATCCGCAAAGGGCAGTTCCGCCCCGGCGACCGGCTGCGAGAGGTCGAAATCTCCCAGCGTCTGGCCTTGTCCCGCACGCCGATCCGCGAAGCGTTGCGCAAGCTGGAGGCGGATGGCATTGTCGAGCACCGTCCCCGGCTGGGCGCTGTGATCCGCAGCCTGTCCCACGCCGAGGTGGTGGAACTCTACGAGATGCGCCTTGTGCTGGAGCGTACCGCCGCCGAAATGGCGGCGAAGCACGGCACCGGGGCCGAGATTGACGAACTTGGCGACATAAACGCCACCATCGCCTCGGCGTCCGGTCCGGCGCAGGCGGCGGCGCTGAATCAGAAGTTTCACCGCTGCATCTATCTGGCGACCCGCAACCGGTTCCTGCTGGAATCGGCCCGCGCGCTGAACAACGCACTGCTGCTGCTGGGCCCGACAACACTGGTGGACGAGGCGCGCATCGCCACCGTCACCCGCCAGCATCAGGACATCATCGAGGCCATCCGGCTTGGCGACAGCAAGGCCGCTGGCGCGGCCAGCGAGGCCCATTTGCAAACCTCGCTGCGGCATCGGCTGCAGGTGATGCGCGGATGAAGCGCACACTGGCAACCTTCGCGCTTGCCCTCTGCGGCGTCGCAGTGTTCATGTTTTTTGGTCTGCCGCTGCCCTGGCTGCTGGGTCCGATCAGCGCCTGCATGATTGCCGCGCTGGCAGGGATGCCGATGCAGGGAATCCCGGTTCTGAACGCCGCGATGCGGACCATTCTGGGCGTCGCGGTCGGGGCCACCTTTACCACCGCCCTGCTCGCGTCCATGGCGACGATGTGGCCGACGCTGCTGCTGATTCCGGTGATGACCTTCGCGATCGGACTGCTGGGCGTTCCCTATTTCCATCGGATCTGGGGCTATGATTTTGCCACCAGCTATTATGCCGCCATGCCGGGCGGGTTGCAGGACATGATCGTGTTCGGCGAAGAAGCCGGCGCCAATGCCCGCACCCTGTCACTGATCCACGCGACCCGGGTGCTGGTGATTGTCGTCATTCTGCCTGCATTGCTGCATGGCATCTGGGGGGCCGACCTGACCCGACCGCCCGGCGCCCCGGCTGCAAGCATCGCGCCGTCGCAGTTGCTGATCATGCTGGTGTGCGCTTTGGCGGGCTGGCAGGGGGCAAAGTATTCCGGGCTGTTTGGCGCCAACATCCTGGGGCCGCTGATCGCGGCCGCCATCGCATCGCTCGCCGGAGTGTTGCAGCACCGCCCGCCGGCCGAAGCGATCTGGGCCGCACAGTTCTTTATCGGCATGGGTGTCGGGGTGAAATACGCAGGCGTCACGCTGGCCGAAATACGCCGGGATCTGGTTGCCGGCGCCGGGTTCTGCGGCATCCTGATCGTGCTGACGCTCGTGTTTGTAGAGGGCATCTACAGCCTGGGGCTTGCGCCGGGGATGGAAACCCTGCTGGCCTTTGCGCCCGGCGGTCAGGCGGAACTGACGGTTCTGGCGCTGGTGGTGGGGGCGGACATGGCCTTTGTGATTGCCCACCACGTGCTGCGGATCTTCCTGGTGATCCTGGGCGCACCATTGTTTGCGCGGCTGTTCAGAAGGGATTGATCACATGGATCGGCGCGCCGGCGGCATAGGCGTTGACCTGGTCGAAGATGTCGCTGAACTGCAGGTCGAATTCATCTTCGGTCACATAGCCGATGTGGGGCGTCGCGAGCACGTTCGGATGGGTCACAAGCACAGAAGAGGTGTCGACCATCGGCTCGTGGTCGAACACATCCACCGCCGCGTGAATGCGGTTCCGGGCAATCTCGGCCTCAAGCACGCCAGGAGCGATCAGCCCCGCGCGGGAGGTGTTCACCAGCAGGCTGCGCGGCGGCATCGCCGCCAGATCATCTGCGGTGATGATCCCCCTGGTTTCGGGCTTCAGGCGGACATGCAGGCTCACGATGTCGCTGTCGGCAAAAAAGGCGTGGCGGCTGGCGGCCACTGTCGCGCCCTCCGCGGCGGCGCGGGCACGGCCGGCCTCTGACCCCCACCATACGACCCTCATGCCCAGAGCCTGGGCATAGACCGCAACCGCTCCGGCGATCCGGCCATGGCCATAAAGCCCGAGGGTGCGTCCGCGCAGGGTGCGGCCAACGCCCATTTGCCACTGCCCCGCCGACAGCGATGCCGCCTGCTGCGGGATCTGCCGGTAACTCGAGAGGATCAGTGCCAGTGTCATTTCCGCCGCGGCATAAGACGGGGTGTCGCTGTGCATGTTCGAGCAGAGCAGCACCCGGTTCGCGGTGCAGGCGTCGACATCCACATGCGGGTAGACGCTGCGTTGCGAGATCAGCCTGAGGTTCGGCAGACGGTCAAGCAGATCCGCGCCGATCCGGGTGCGTTCCCGGAACAGCACCAGGCATTCGGCCTCTTTGACCCGTGCCGCGAGCCGGGCGGGGTCGGGTTCGTGGTCGGTCCAGACCGTCACGTCATGGTCCGCGAGTTTGGCGAAACACGGCAATGTGCGCAGCGTGTCGAACCAGTCGTCAAGGATGTGCACCTTCATTGGCAGGCCACGCAAGACATCGCGCCGTGCCGCACGGAACGGCCGGCAGGACCGTCCGAGATCATCGATTCAAGCAATCAGCCACCTCCAGTGCGCCGCATCCACGCCCGCAGCATAACGGCCCGGGCCGCCCCGCGTCCATACGGAACACCTCCCCCCGGAGCGTTGGCCACACCGGGTCGGCAGCGGGCAAAAGTTCCACCCTGCATTCGCTGATCGACACCACCGGGCTGGCCGGTTGGACCCCGCTCCGGAAAGCGGGGTGTGCCACCTGGGGTGGTCTGTGAAAATATCTGCAGTAAGATCCGGTTCAGTGCCATTGCCCCCGCTTCGACCAGGGCGGGTCAGGCGCGAAACCAAGGCAGTCCGCAAGAGGAGTTGGCACGCATGAGCACCTACCCTGTAATCTCCACCGGCGCGCATGTGACGCGTCAGGTGCTGTCGGATCACCCGGATCTGATGGTTGTGGCCTTCCGGTTTGAAGAGGCCGGTGCCCAGGGTGCCCTGCACGAACATCCGCATGTGCAATCGACCTATGTGGAAAGCGGCCGGTTCCGGTTTTCCGTGGACGGAAAGGACTTTGACGTGGCCAAAGGCGACAGTTTCGTGGTGCCATCCGGGGCGCGGCATGGCTGTGTTTGCCTTGAACCCGGCTGCCTGGTGGACAGCTTTACCCCCAGGCGGGCCGACTTCCTTTAGCCGGATCCGCCCGGCGCGCGACGAAGACAGGGGAGTCGCGCGCCGGGGCAGACAGGGTCAGCTGAACAGCATGCCGCCGTTGATGTCGAAATTGCTCCCCGTCACAAAAGACGATTCATCGCTTGCCAGGAAATAGACCATGTTGGCGATATCGCACGGCACGCCCTGGCGTTTCAACGGGGTGGCCGCCTCGACGTTCTTGCGCACTTCCGGCTTGGTGAAGATGTTGTGGAAATCGGTGTCGATCATGCCCGGGCAGATGGCGTTCACCCGCACGTTCGGCGCCAGCTCTTTCGCCAGACCGCGGGTCATCGTCATCACCGCGCCTTTGGAGGCGGCATATGCGACCGAACCCGGTCCGCCGCCGTCGCGTCCCGCCTGGCTGGCAAGGTTGACAATCGCGCCGGACTTGAGATGCGGCAGGCAGGCCTTGATCATCAGGAAGGTGCTGGTCAGGTTGAGGTCCAGCACAGATTGCCAATGCGCAAGCGACATGTCCGCGATGGTCTTGCGCGCGATCAGCCCGCCGGTGTTGTTCACCAGGATGTCGATGCCGCCGAATTCCGCCACGGTCTTGGCAACCAGTGCGTCGACGCCTTCCTGGGTGTTCAGGTCGCTCCGAAGCGCAAAGGCTTTGCCGCCTGCGGCGGTGATCTCGTCCACCGTGGCATTGGCGCCGTCGGCACTGGAATAGTAATTGATCGCGACATTGGCGCCTTCGGCCGCAAGCCGGACCGCGCAGGCGCGCCCGATGTCACGTCCGCCGCCGGTGACGATCGCTGTTTTGCCTTGGAGTTTCATCTGTCTTCCTTCCGTTTTTTCTGATTATTCGGATTTTCGGTTCGCCCGGGGATGTGCGCGCCAGCGGCTTCGGGTTCGCAAACCCTTTGGCGCTGGCCGAAGGCATCCATCGCTCAGGTGTTCGCCAGCTTTTTCATCACCACCTTGAAGGTCTTTTCGTCCGGGTCGGTGAAATAGAGGTCGGCGTCGTAGCCCTGGTCATCCATGAAATTGAAGATCCGCTTGGGGTCGCCAAGCCGGTAGGGCACCAGCAGTGTCGCGATGCGATGGCGTGTGGCCGCCGGATACTGCGCGTGCAGGCAGGTGCTGACCGGCAGACCTTCGTAATCCGCGGGATCGACGCCGGGGAACCCGGTTTCCTGGGTGAGATCCGGCTTGCCCGCCTCGGACCAGACAACCTGGCCGTAAAACCCCGCCCGCTCTCCGGTATAGCGGAACGTGGTCTTGCCCAGCTCGTAGGGTGCATTGGCGTGCAACAGCCAGTCCAGCGTCACCGGGGTCTGCGCATCGACCTTGTCAACGATCACGAAATAGCTGCCACGCACAAAATAGACTTCGCGTTCGGCCAGGGTCACTTCGGGCGACAGGCTCTGGTAGGCCGCGGTTGCGTCACCCTTGATATAGATGTGATCTTCGCGCTGTTCCGCCGCGACGATCCTGCCGGTCGAGGCCATCGCCTTGGCCTTGTCCTTGTCGGCATACTGGCCTTTGCCATTGATGAGGATGGCGTTTTTCGACCGGGTCTGGCGGCGCCAGTTCTGGTGCATGGTCGAGTTGAACGCCACGTAGTATCCCGACTGGATCGCCATGTCTTCGCCGAAGGCCGCCATGCAAAAGGCATTCTGGTCGCCGTGGCTGTGGCTGATCGAGCCGAAGGGAGAGGACTTCATCACGAACTGGATGTGGTTGTCCGGATCCGCCATCGCGTGCTGCACCCCGACCCAGCCGATGCCCTTGAACCAGCGCAAGCCGCCTTCGGGCGCCGTTGCCGCGACTTCGGGGAAATCGGTACGGTAGGTCAGTTCGTCAAAGTTGGTGTCCCACCAGCCCCAGTTGTAGAACGCGCTCTCGGTGCCGGGGTTCAGGCGGGCCAGTTCCTCGTGATACCACTGATAGGCGCCGTTGCCGGTCACACCGGCGTATTGCCGCAGATTGATCCCGGTCTTGATGCAGGGCAGATCGCCCTGGGTGCTGTCATCGCCAAAGGTGGCACGCCGGGTGTTCGGCGCCTTGCAGAACAGCGGAAAGTCCCCGGTGTTGCGAAAGAACGGTCGCTTGTAGAGGTCGATGCCGGTGAAGGATTTGATCCGGTTGGCGGCTTCGATCAGATAGGCCATGCCCATCATCCAGTAGTTCGTGCCCTCGGCCCAGCCGCCGTCGCTGTCACCCCAGGGCGAATAGACGGTGGACAGGAACTCGATGCAGTAGTTCAGCCAGTCGCGGGCCTCGTCGTCCTCTTCCTCGCTCAGAAGCGCAATGCAGGCCGGCACCAGCGTCAGCGACACCGAGCGCACGGCATGGCTGTCATAGGGAAACAGGTGGATCTTGGCGTTGATGATTGCGTGTTCGGCGATGTCGCGGGTGCGCTCCAGCAGCGCGGCGCGAACCTTGGCGCGTTCCTCGTCGGTCATCTGGTCGTAGAGCCAGTCATAGCCCCAGGCCAGCGCATTGGTCACCCGGTAGGCCCATTCGTCGGTATAGGCGCGCGAGGTGGTGCCCATCGGATCCCATTCCGCGACCGACAGCAGCCAGTCCTTGGCGCGGGCCAGCATCCCGGGATCTTCGGTCACCTGCCCGCCGATGGCGAGATGACGGATGGCATACATCACTTCCTGCAGGTCGATATAGGTCTGACGCCAGACCGGGGCGGTGCGCTTGTGACCGGGATAGCCTGCGGGTTCGGGCGTGATGTCGCGGTCCATCCAGGGCAGGACGGATTTCTGATAGAAGTTTGACCAGCTGCAATGGTCCGGATCGTCCTTCACCGCCGTGCGGAACGCGCCCAGCCGGTCCGGCGACAACCACAGACGCGGATGCGCGAGGGTCGCGTCGGCATACCGTTTGTCGCGAGCGGGCAGCGGCGTTTCCGGCAGGTCCGCCGTGATCGAAAACGTCCGGGGCCTGCTCCAGCCGGTGGCGGGTTTGCCGGTGACGGGATCGCAGACCGCGTAGGACCAGTGATAATCCCCAGGGGCCAGCACTTCATCCGGGGTAAAGAAGTTCAGCGGGATGCCGGCAAATGTCCGCGTCGTCTTGGCATCAAAGCCCGGATCGCTCGACAGGCGCAGGACATACCGGGCCTCGTCCTCGATGACCGGCAACCAGGTGAATCGCGGCGGGTTCTCGACGGTCCGGGTGTCCGCATCCGGCTGGTACTGGATTGTCAGGCGGCCGGACCTGGGTTCGTCGAGCGGGGGCAGGGTCTGGCGGGTGCGGGTGTCCGTGGACATGGTCAAACATCCTTGCTGGGCGTGAGCGGGCAGAAGTGAGAGGCGCGGCGGCACAACGCCGCGCCTCTCGGCCAGGGTCGGTCAGGAGAAACCGGCCCTAGTTGTACTGGCGCTGGTAGGCCGAGTTCAGGACGGTGATCACGTCCTCGTAACCCATGCGGTTCAGCGTCTTCACGTAATCGTCCCAGTCGGCCTTCACTTCACCCGAGCCCAGAATCCACGCCTGCTGGCGTTCGAGCATGTAGGTGCGCAGCGACGGCCAGTACTTGTCATAGACCTTCTGTTCGTCCTGGTTGAAGGACACGCCCAGGAACTGGTCGATCAGCAGGTCGTTGGCATCGTACAACTCGATGCCTTCGCGGGCGGCCTGCGACGTCCACTGCCATTCGTAGCGGTAATCCTGGAAATAGCCGCGCTGGATCTGTGCGCCTTCCAGATACATCTGGCTGTTCACCGGGCTGTCGCTGTTCAGCACTTCGGGTTTGTAGATCGGCTCGCCGTCCACCAGATCCCAGGTCTTGCCCTCCACGCCAAAGTTGGCAAGGTTGCGGCCCTCGTCGGTGAACCAGAAGTCGAAGTACTTGATCGTCTCGACCGGATTCTCGTTGGTGTAGCTGATGGCCCAGCCGTCCGGCTTGATCGGGATGCGGCGGTGCTCTTCCATCCGCACACCGGCTTCGGACGCCGGCGGCAGGAAGGGAATGAAGTTGAAGCCTGCGACCTTGTCCGCGAGCGCATCGTTGTATCCCGAGGTCGAGGCAAACCAGTCGTGGGTCATGCCGCCAAGGTTTTCCGACAGCAGATAGTCACGCGAGGACGAGCCGCGGGTAAAGATTTCCGGGTCGATCAGACCTTCCTCGTACCACTGCGCCACATTGGACAGCGCGTCGCGGTATGCGTCCTGAGCGTAGGGGTGCACAACGCTGCCCGCATCATTGACGTAGAAGTCATGGTAGGTGTCCGAGCCGGAAGACCGCGCATCCCAGAGCGTGAGCAGGCGGTTCACCTCTTCCCACTGGCGGGCAAAATAGGGGATTTCGTCCTTCAGGCCGTTGCCGTTCGGGTCGTCATTGCGAAAGGCGGTAAGAACGGCGTGCAGCTCGTCGACATTCTGCGGCTGCTCAAGCCCCAGTGCGTCAAGCCAGTCCTGACGGATGTACCAGGCCCGGCCGAATTTGCCATCGGGCAGGTAGGGGATGTAATAATAGTTGCCGTCATAGGCCGAGATCGCCTGCACCAGATCGGGGTTGGCATCCCAGAAGGCCTGGATGTGCGGTGCGTGCTCTTTGACCAGATCGTTGAGCGGCACGAACGCGCCCTCGGGGCCGTACTGGTTCACCGGTTGCTGGATCAGGTGACCGCCGACGATGTCGGGCATGTTGCCCTGTGCGATCAGCAGGTTCATCGCTTCGTTGCTGTCGGTGCTGTTGCGTCCCGCGGTCGCGTCGACCAGAGACACGTTGGTCATTTCGCGCGCGGCTTGTTCGACCGGATAGATCTCGCTCGGCGAGCCGCCGACACCGTAACCCTGAGCGCGGGGCCAGTGCATGTGAATGCTCAGTTCCAGCGGCTTGTCGACAACTTTCAGGTGGCTGTCGGCAAAGGCCGGTGCGGTCAGTGCAGTGGTGGCCAGGATGGCGGTGGTGAGGGTCAGTTTACGCATGGTGTCCTCCCTGTTGCGCATGTTGGTCATTCCTTCACTCCTCCGAGAAGAATGCCCTTGTTGAAGTATTTCTGCAGGAACGGGTAAATCAGCAGGATCGGGATGATCGAGCAGACGATGATCGCGGCGCTGACCGTTTCGAACGAATAGGCCGAGGTCAGAAGGGTGTTGGCGAATTCCTCGTCATCGGACAGTTCGACGATGACATGGCGCAGATAGACCTGAAGCGGGATCTTTTCCTCGTCCTGCAGCAGCACCATCGCCCAGAAGAAGCCGTTCCAGCGCGACACGATGCAGAACAGCGCGACGGTGGCGATGGCCGGTTTGCTCAGCGGCATGTAGACCTTCCAGAGCACCTGGAATTCGTTGGCGCCGTCCATCCGGGCCGCTTCCTCGAACGACTGCGGAATGCCTTCGAAGAAATTGCGCAGCAGGATGATGTTGAAGCCGTTGACCGCAAAGCCGATGATGATGCCGATGTAACTGTCGAGCAGGCCCAGATCCCGCATGTTCAGGAAGAACGGGATCAGACCGGCGTTGAACCACATGGTGAAGGCCACCATCAGGTTCCAGAACCGCCGCCCGTACAGCTGGGAACGCGACAGCGCATAGGCGCCGGGGATGATGAAGGCGAGGCTCATCAGCGTGCCGAAGATCGTGTAGATGAAGGTGTTCTTGTAGCTGATCCAGAACATCGGTTCGGACAGCACCTGCTTGTAGGCCTCGAGGGTAAAGCCCACCGGAGTCAGGATCACGTTGCCGGCCCGGGCCTCGAACCCTGTGCTCATCGACAATGACGCGATGTAGATGAACGGGTACAGGGTCGAGAGGGTGAACAGTGCAAGCAGCACCATGTTCAGGATCACAAAGGCCTTGTCGCCGCGCGAATAGAGATTCATGTTCAGCATTGGTCTGCCTCCTCACCACAGCGATGTGCGCGAATAGCGCTTGGAAATGGTGTTGGCGCTCATCACGAGGACAAAGGCGACAACGGCGTTGAACAGGCCCGCGGCGGCGGCAAGATCGTATTGTCCGCCCTGGATGCCCTGCCGGTAGATGAAGGTGTTGACCACATCCGCCGTCTCGTAGGTGGCAGGCTGATAGAGCAGGATGATCATCTCGAAGCTGATTTCGAGCATGTTGCCGATGCGGATGATCAGCATGATGATGATCGTGGGCAGGATCGACGGCAGGGTGATCTTCCACATCATCTGCCAGCGGCTGGCGCCGTCCACGACCGCGCTTTCATAGAGCGTGGGCGAGATACCGGCGATCGCGGCCAGATAGACGATGGATTGAAAGCCCGCCTCCTGCCAGATGGTGGTGCCGACAAAGATCGGCCGGAACCATTCAGACTTGGTCAGGAAATAGATCGGGTCCAGACCGAACCAGCCCATGATCGTGTTGACGATGCCCGCGCTTGGCGAGAACGCCGTGATGACGATGCCCGCGATGATCACGGACGAGATAAAGTGCGGCAGATAGACGATGGTCTGCGCAGTCTTCTTGAAGGTCTGGTTCAGCACCTCGTTGAACATCAGCGCCAGCAGGATCGGCATGGGAAAGCCGAACAGCAGGCTCAACATGCTGAGGTAGATGGTGTTGCGCAACGCGCGCAGGAACTGGTCGTTTCCGAACAGGGTGTGGAAATGTTCCAGGCCGACCCAGGGGCTGCCCGCGACTCCACGGAACACACTGTAGTCCTTGAACGCGATCTGCAGGCCGTACATCGGCTTGTACAGGAAGACGAGCAGCCAGATGATGGTCGGCAACAGCAGGACATAGAGCTGCCATTCGCGTCTCAGATGGTCGCCGACGCGCTGGATGCGGCCCGAGCGGCGTTGACGCTGCGCTTCGCGCGCCTCGATGACCAGTTCTTCCGTCTGGCCGACGGTTGGATCCAGTTCGGTGGTCATTGCTCGTGCACCTGACCGGGCAGCGCCACACCGGTTTTGGCGTCAAACACGCGGATCAGGTGCGGTTTGATGGTAAAGCCGGAAATGGCCTCCAGTACGCCCCCCTGCCCGACCGTTTCGGTGCGGATGACAAACGGGGCGCCCATCAGGCTGGCGTGGATCAGGGCCTCGGAGCCCAGTGTTTCCACCAGATCGACGTCGATGCCGATGCGCCCGGGGACGGTTTCATCGGCGACGGTGACGAATTCGGGGCGGATGCCCAGGATGACCTCCTGCCCCACCGCGTTCTGCAGCGACGGAACCTTTGCCAGTGGCACGCGCTGACCGTCAAACTCTGCCACCGGGCCCTGATCGCCGGCGACGATCTTTGCCTCGACCATGTTCATCGGCGGTGAACCCAGGAACCCCGCGACAAAGGTGTTCGCCGGGTTCAGGAACAGCTCCATCGGAGAGCCGATCTGTTCGATCCGTCCGTCGTGCATGACGACGATGCGGTCGGCCAGGGTCATCGCCTCGACCTGATCGTGGGTCACATATATGCTGGTTGCGCCCAGGCGTTTGTGCAGGCGCTTGATTTCCGCGCGCATCTGGGTGCGCAGCTTGGCATCCAGATTGGACAGCGGTTCGTCGAACAGGAACACCTTGGGGCGGCGCACGATGGCGCGGCCCATGGCGACCCGCTGGCGCTGGCCGCCGGAAAGATCGGCGGGGCGGCGTTCAAGATAGGGGGTAAGGCCCAGGATGGTGCCGACTTCATCGACCGAAGAGGCGATGACTTCCTTGCTTTCCTTGCGGATCCGCAGGCCGAACGCGATGTTTTCGGCGACGTTCAGATGCGGGTAAAGCGCGTAGTTCTGAAACACCATCGCGACATCGCGATCCTTGGGGGCAACCCGGTTCACCACCCGGTCGTCGATGCTCAGCGTGCCGTCCGAGATTTCCTCGAGCCCGGCAATCATCCGCAGGGTTGTGGACTTGCCACAGCCCGACGGCCCGACGAGAACGACAAACTCCTTGTCCGCGATTTCAAGATCAATGCCATGCACAACCTGCAACGCCCCATACGCCTTGACGATGCCGTCCAATCGAACCCCAGACATGGTGCCCCTCCCTTTGAATTGTCGCATCTGCCCACCAGCCCCCGCCGCCATCCGGCAGCAATCGGAACCGGAGGAGCCTGTCTGCGATTCGCTCTCCCGATCATTCTGGTATACTAGTTTACAAACTGGGATACTAGTATTAATATAACGAAGGTGAGACTCGAAAGCTTCCGCGGGAGGGAACGCATGCGAATTGTCGAAATCAGGGTGACGCCGATTGCCGTGCCGGACGTGCCGCTGGCCAACACCAAGGGGGTGCATCAATCGGTATTTCTGCGCTCTGTCATCGAGCTGCACACGGATTGCGGACGGGTCGGACTTGGGGAAACCTATGGTGCCACACGCACCCTGAATGGGCTGAAGGCCGTGGCCCCCACCCTCGACGGGCTGGACCCGTGGCACCTGAACGATCTGCGGCGCCGGGTTGAGATGGCACTGCCTGATGCCGGCGGCGTCAACGCGCCCACGGCGCTGGCCGACCACCGGGTGGTCGACGTGGTCTACAGCGCCTTCGAGATCGCCTGCCTGGACCTGCAGGGGCAGCAGGCCGGGCGACCGCTGCACGATCTGCTGGGGGGCGCGGTGCGCGACACCGTCTCCTTTGGGGGGTATCTGTTTTTCAAGTTCGCCAAGCGGGACCTGACGTTCGGCCCCGACATTTTGGGCGAGGTCATGACCCCCGATGCGCTGGTCGCGCAGGCGCGCTGGCTGGTTGATGACCACGGCTTCCAATCGCTCAAGCTCAAGGGCGGGGTGCTGGACCCGGATCAGGAAATCGAGACCATGCTGAAGCTGCGCGAGGCCTTTCCGCAGCATCCCCTGCGCATCGACCCGATGGGCGCCTGGACTGTCCCCACCGCCCTGCGGGTGATCGACAAGCTTGCCGGTGTTCTGGAATATCTGGAAGATCCGGTGCGGGGCATGGACGCGATGGCCGAGTTGTCGGCCCGGACCGACATGCCGCTGGCCACCAATCTGGTGGTGGTGGAATTCGAACAGGTGATCGAAGCGGTCAGGAAGGATGCAGTACAGATCGTGTTGTCGGACCCGCACTACTGGCGGGGCGCAACCGGATCGATCCGCTTGGGCGAGATCTGCCGTGCCGCCGGTCTGGGCGTGTCGATGCATTCCAACTCGCATCTTGGCATATCGCTGGCGGCGATGATTCATGTGGCCGCCGCGACACCGGGGCTGAGCTATGACTGCGACACACATTACCCCTGGTCATCGCGGGAAATCGTCAAGGGCGGGCGCCCGGTGTTCGTGGACGGCAGGCTGCAGGTGCCCAAGACCCCCGGGCTGGGCGTCGAATTGGACCGGGAGGCACTGGCCGATCTGAACAGCCTCTACAACCGCGCGATGGTTGCCGACCGTGACGACACCGACGAGATGAAGAAGTACGTTCCGGACTACGTGCGAAAGGTGCCAAGATGGTAAGTTGGATGCGATGCGACCCGTCGGAAGGCTGGCCAGTGCCCGGATATCTGGCTACAATATTTCAGCGTTGGAGTGAGTGAGATGGCAGATACGACACAGAATTGGGATCGGCGGACCGGTGTGGATGTGGTCGCCAATCACCTGTACGAAGAAATCACGTCGCTGCGCCTGCTCCCCGGAACAAAGATATCCGAGGCTGACATCGCGGCCCGTTTCGGAGTGTCGCGTCAACCGGTGCGGGACGCATTCAGCCGCCTTGCAAATCTGGACCTGCTGCTGATCCGTCCGCAAAAGGCGACCGAGGTAAAGCGGTTTTCGATGCGCTCGATCGAAAAGGCCCGTTTTGTCCGCGCCGCGGTGGATTCCGAGGTCCTGCGCCGTGCGTCACGGCTCTGCGATGACAAGGGCGCCAAACAGCTTGAGACCAGCCTTGACCGGCAGCGCGCCCTGCTGACCACCCGGTCCGATCACCGCGCGTTCAACGCGCTTGACTACGAGTTTCACAAGTTGCTGTGTGAAATCGCCGGAGTCGGTTACGCCTTTGACATCATCACCGAGGCAAAGGCCAAGGTCGACCGGCTCTGTGTGCTCGGTCTGTCACAAGAGGACCGGCTGCCCACCCTGATCGACGACCATGAAAAAATCGCGGCCATGGTCATCGCTGGCAAGGCCGAAGAGGCGGTGGAGATCGGCATGCTGCATCTGTCCCGCCTTGATTCAACGATCGAGTCGATCCAGCAGCACAACGCCGCCTATTTCGAGTCCGACGAAGACTAGACGACCCCCGCCGGGCGCCCGTCCTGCGCTTTTGCCACGTTTGCAGCGGATGCGCCGACATTCGCGGCAGCGGACGCGCTGCGCGTTGCACATCAGCACTCTGCGCACCGGAAAACCTGTCCGCGGACGGAATTTTGCCTTCCAAACATTACAATACTAGTATACCAGATTGCAGAACGTGTCGTTTCGGCTGTGCCGACCCGGTCCGCCCGCTGCACCCCACCGGGGCCGCGAGCGCGAAAAAGGGATCAGGGAGCAACCATGAACTTTTGTAAAACTCGGGTAAATCTCGCCGCTTTTGGTGCGGCACTGACGTTTTTGCGACTGCCACATCGCCGACCGAGCAGCGCGACCGGAACATCCATGTCGCGGGTGATCCGGTGTCCGTCACGATGAAGGGCTTTGCCAGCGAAGTCGCGGGCAGGACCGGAGGCAGGATCACCGCCAGGACCTATCCCAACGGCGCTCCGGGCGCTCAGACCGACCACAATGTCGACGGCATGAAAGTCCGCGTCCTGAGCAACAAACGGTCCGTGACGATGGTCGAGGCGACGTGCGGCAACGCCGTTCCGATGGCCTTTGGCGATGTTTCCCAGCCGCTGAGGGCCTAGATGACGCCGCGATCACGCTTTGTCCGCACCATCGAGTCCCGGCTCGAAATCGTCCGCCGCCTCTGCATGAGCATTGCCGCTGTGGCGCTGGACGTGCTGATCGCCGACATCTGTGCCCCAGTGAGGCCACAGTGCCGCTGACCTCTGACCAAAAGGAATTGCACCTTGACCACGGCTGACGCGGGACAACCGCTGTCGCCGGTCCGGGCCATCTTTGACATGGCCTGGCCGATGACCCTGCGGGCGATGATGTTGCACGGGATCGTTGTGATCGACGCCCTGCTGATCGCCGGCCTGGGGGAAGAGGCGCTGGCGGCGATGGGGCTTGCCGGTGCCATCGGCGGGCTGCTTCTGGGTGTTCTGCTGGCGTTTTCGCAGGCCACGCAGATCCTCGTGGCACAGGGCTTTGGCACCGGCCAGCCGGTCGCGCTCAAGACCGGGTTCTGGTGCGGGCTGATCATCAACCTTGGCGCCGCGCTGATCGGGCTGGGCGCGGCGCTGGTGCTTGCGGCGCCGATCATCGACGGCGGCGCGCATACGCCCTGGATCGGATCCGAGGCGAAACGCTATCTGGCGGCCTTCACCCTCGTCGTGCTGGCCGAGGCCGCCGGGCAAAGCCTGTCGGCGCATTTCAACGGCTGCGGCGAGACAAGGCAGCCGTTCTACAGCTATCTTTTCGCGGTCCCGGTCAACATCGTCGTCAGCCTTGTGCTGATCTACGGACTGTTCGGGTTTCCCGCCCTCGGCGTGATGGGCGCCGCCCTGGGCAGCGCGGTTTCCGCCCTGTTCCGCACCTGGTATCTCGCACACCACCTGATGCGGATGAACGGCCGGTCCCTGCGGGTGCCGGGCTGGCTGCATGGCACGCTCTGGTGTGCCCTGCGTCGCCATCTGGCGTTTTCGCTGCCTGTCGCGGCGACCTTTATCAGCGCCCACCTTGCCAACAGCGTCTGCACGCTGATCTATGCCCGCCTCAGCGTCACCGACTTTGCCGCCATGACCCTGATCCAGCCGTGGATTCAGGTGGCGGGCACCTTTGGCATCTGCTGGGCGCAGGCCACCGGCATCCTGGTGGCGCAGTTCCTCGGCCGTGGCGCAAAGGGCGACATTCTGGATCATTTCCTGCGCCAGGCCTGGAGAGGCGCCTTTGTGGCCTCTGCGGTGGTGGCGGCGATCTATCTTGGTGTCTGTCTGGCCTCGGGGTGGATCTACAGCGATCTTCAGCCGCAGACCCGCGCCGCACTGATGTTGTTTCTGCCGACGTTGCTGCTCCTGCCCTTTCCCAAGGGGTCAAACGCAATTTGCGGCAACACCCTGCGCGCGGGCGGCGAAACGATCTATGTGATGCACATCTTTGTCTGGTCGCAGTGGCTGTTCCGGGTGCCGGCGACCGCCGCGCTGGTCTTCATCGGTGCGCCGGTCGGCTGGGTCTTTTCTCTGGCCCTGATGGAGGAACTGGTCAAGTTCCCGCCCTTCCATCTGCGCCTGCTCAAAGGCCGCTGGAAACAGGGCATGAGCTGAACCCGGTCGCAGGCGACCGCCCCCCCCCGGGTGACATGCACGAAGCATGGCGCACCTGCGCGCGGGGCACGGTCGCAGACACCGGTCTTTTTGGCCATTTCCCCGACCGGACATGGCCAACAGCCCATTCTGCAAGCGCTGCCGGCTCGGGCCGAAAAGCGATGAGCCTTGGCACCTTCCCGCAGCCGATGCACCGGTGGATCGGTTTCGACAGAGGTGGCAGGGTGCGGAACGGCCTGCATCGTTCTGCCGGGTTTCGCGGTGCAACAGCCGGTGATCACGGGGCGCGCTCCACCCTATTGCCCATGTATATCAATGGGTTGCGGTTCACTGGCACATGCAACGGACCCCCGGCGGCCCATAGGAGCGGCTGGCGGCATGCTGTGTCCTGTAGGTGTCGGCGCCCGAATTTCAATGCCGTGACCGTTTTGGAGTTTGACAGAACCTCACCTTCCTTTCTACGACTTAGGGCATAAAAACATCGTGTCCGGTCGACAGACGGGATGGCGGCCAATGGCGCGCCGTTCTGCATTCGGCACCGGGCGGCCCGAGCAAAGAGAGCAGCCATGTCCCGCATCACCGCCCATACCGCCTCTGGTCTTTCGAAATCCGTAACCGCCGACAATGCAGATGACCGGTCTCCGGAACCTGATCCCGGGACACCGGACGGTGCCCTGGTGAAGCAGGCGCTGTTTCTGGGCACCAGTCAGGCGGACAGTCTGATCGGCGGCGATGAAAACGACCAGATATTCGGTGACGCGCAGGACGATACCCTGTCCGGCGGGCTGGGGGATGACTTTGTATCGGGCTGGAGCGGCAACGATCTGCTGTATCTCAGCCAGGGGATGGACACACTGTCCGGCGGAACGGGCAGCGACACCCTTTCGGCCTTCGAACTGACCGAAGGCGTGGTGATCACGCTGGACGACAGCGACCCCAACAGCGACGACTATGGCGCGGGCAGCTATGTATCTGGAACGGCCTCGGGGACGTTCACCGGGATCGAGGCGTTGGTGGGCACCGTCTCGGCCGATACTCTGACCGGTGGGCGCGGTGCGGATATCCTGACCGGCGGGCTGGGCGATGACGTGATCCGCGGCGGAGCCGGCGCGGACCGGGTTATCATCGCCGCCGATATACAGTCTGTCACCATCTACCACACCGAAACCGGGGGATACCGGGTTCTTTCGGTCGACGGCGACGATCTGTTTGACGGCATCGAACAGTTTGATTTCATGGTCGGCGATATTCTGACCGCCAGCCTGGATGTCCTGGCGATGGATCTGATCGCAAGGCCCGCCCCGGTCAACGGCAACCTCACCCCGCAGCCGACAATCAGCGGAACCGCAGAAAGCGACACGCTGACCGGCACCGCTGCGGCGGACACCATATCCGGTGACGGTGGCGACGACCTGATCACCGGCGCGGCCAACAATGATTTTCTGATCGGCGGCGCGGGCAACGACCGTCTGGATGGCGGCGGCGGATCGGATTCGCTCTTTGGCGGCCTGGGTGACGACACCCTGCTGCTGAGCACCGGCAGCGACGTGCTGTACGGTGATCTGCCCCTGCCCCTGCCGCCGCAGGACGAGGGCATCGACACGCTGGATGCCACCTCGGCCGAACTTCAGGCCCTGCTCGAAAACGGCCACGACCTGAACGGCAACACGGCCGGGATTCAGGTCACCTTTACCGGGGACGGTGACGGGCTGGTCGAGGCGCCGACCTACGTGATGGTGGACGACGGCACCGGCCCCGTGCCGGAACGGGTCGAAACGCTGGCCAGTCTGCGCGGCATCGAGGTGGTGCTTGGCACCGTCCACGACGACACGCTCACCGGTCACGACGGCTCTGAAACCCTGCGCGGTGGCGCGGGCGACGATCTGCTGACCGCAGGTGCAGGGGATGACCTGCTGGACGGCGGTGCCGGCAACGACACCCTGCGTCTGGGCGAGGGGTTGGACACCGTGCTTGGCGGCGACGGTATCGACCAGATGAGCGGCTCGTTGCTGGAACAGGGGCTGGTGGTCACGGTCACGTCGGGCAACACCGCGGTGGGCAGTTCCGGCAGCTTTGCCACCGGCGACGCCGTCAATACCTTTTCGGGGATCGAAATCTTTGAAGGTTCCTCGCTCGCCGACAGAATGACCGGCGGCGCGGCCAACGAGACGATGATCGGCGGCGCCGGCGACGACACCCTGTCCGGCGGGGCCGGCACCGACGTGGCGGTGATCGGTGCCAGCTTTCTGCAAAGTTCGATCTACCGCACGGAAACCGGACTGCGCATCGTCTCGGACCAGGGCAATGACCTCTACACCGGGTTCGAAACCTTTGCCTTCCGCAATGTGACACTCGGGCTCGCCGACATACTGCAGGTGGCGCTGCCGGATCCGGATGACGGCAGCTTTGTCCCGGTGCCCGACAATTACATCAGCGGCACCAACAGCGACGATACCCTGACCGGGACGGACCTGTTCGACCAGATAGACGGTGCCGGCGGCAACGACCTGATCCGCGGCGACAGTGGCGGGGACGTGCTGATCGGTGGCAGCGGCAATGACACTCTGGACGGACAGGACGGGGCGGACACGCTGTTCGGCGGCCTGGGCAACGACCTGCTGATCCTGAGCCGGGGCGAAGACAGGCTGTTTGGCGATCTGGCGGTGGATGTCGCGGATGCGGGCATCGACACCCTTGATGGCGGAGGCGCCGGGCTTGGCGCGGTTCTGGGGGGCATGGGCCTGCAGATCACCTTCAGCGCCGACGGCGACGGCACGGTGATTGCCAACGGAACCTCCGACCTGTCACCCTTGGCCGACACGATCAGCAGCTTCGAGGGAATCGAGGTCGTGCTCGGCTCGGCCAATGGCGACACCATCACCGGCAATGTCGGCAGCGAAACGCTGCGCGGCGCATCGGGTGACGATGTGCTGAGCGCTGGCGCCGGGGCCGATCTGCTGGACGGTGGTGCGGGCAACGACACGCTGTATGTCGGCTCTGGCGCCGACAGCCTGTTGGGCGGCGCGGGACGCGACATGTTCTCGGGCGCGCAACTGACCGGGCCGCTGACCCTGACCGTGTCCCAGTCCGACCCACAGGCGGGCAGTTATACATTCGGGACCGCGACCGGACTTTTCACCGGGATCGAAGTGTTCGAGGGCTCGGATTTTGGCGACACGCTGACCGGCGGCGCGGGCGCCGACACCTTCCTGGGCGGCCTGGGCAACGACGTCATCGACGGTGGCGCAGGCAGCGACGTGGCGGTGATCGGCGTGGACCTGCTGGACGCGGACATTTACAGCACCGACTCGGGCTTTCGCATCGTCTCGGCGCAGGGCGACGACCGCTATTCCGGGATCGAGACATTCATCTTTGACGACGTATCGCTGGACATCACCGATATCACCCAGATCGCCGCGCCCGAGAACGACTTCAACTCTCCGGGCACCGGTTCGGGCAGCGACACCGTTGACGCCAGTCCGTTGGAGGATGTGCTCGCTCCGGTCGGAGACGCCATCACCAGCCGCAGCGATCCGGCGATTGCTAGCGCGCTGTTCGCCCAGGGCGGCGTCACGCTGGACAGCATCGCATATGTCGGTGCGCCGGACGCGATCGGACTGCTGCCCGGGGGGTATCTCATCACCGACGGCACCACCTCGGTCGGGATCGACAACGGCATCTTCCTGTCCACCGGCGGCGGGCCCGGCTGGCAGAACACGACCGGCAGCTATAGCATCAACAACCGCACCGCCGGCAGCGACCTGCTTGACCAGGCTGCCGCAGAGATCTTTGCCACAGCACCCACCACCAACGACGCCGCCGTCCTGACCTTCACCTTCGAGGGGCACGAACTGGGCGGGCTGTCCACCCTGAGCCTTGATCTGTTCATCGGGTCGGACGAATACCTCGGACCTGTGCAGGGACTGTTCGTCGATTTCACCGCCATCATCGTCAACGGCGTGAACTACGGCCCCTACATCAATGACCCTGACCGGAACCTGGCCACCATAAACGACAGCACCACCACCCCGGGTGCCTATATTAGCAATGCCGACAAGACCTTTGACACCGAATATGACGGCTTTACCGGGCTTCTGACGGTGCTGGCGCCGGTGCAGCAGGGGACGAACACCGTGGTCATCGGCATCGCCGACACCGGCGACAGCGCTTACGATTCCGGCCTGTTTGTCGGCAATCTGGCGGCATCCGATGTTCGCACCTTTGGCAGCTTCGTCAATGTCACCGGCACCAGCCGGGCGGATCAGATCCGACTGGGCACCACGCCGGAGATCGTCGAACTGGCGGGTGGACGCGACACTGTCAGCGGCACGCTGGCCCAGGTCGACAAGGACGTGATCACCGGCTGGGCGGACGACGACAGACTGATCTACACCCAGAGCTTCGACGTTTCGGCACTCCGCATCGAGTCGGATGCGCGCACCGCCGTTCTGACCGTCGATACCGACGGCGATGGCACGGCCGAGGCGGTGACCACTCTTGTCGGTGACTTCAGCCGGGCAGAGTTTGTGGTGACGGCGGTCGATGGCACCGTTCAGGTGGCGACCGTCGGAACCCTGACCGATCCCCCCGTCATCCTCACCGGCTCCGCTGGCGACGAGACGATCACCGGCGGGTCCGCCGGCGATCTGATCAACGGCGGCGACGGCAATGACAGGATTGACGGTGGCGAAGGCAACGACAGGCTGGCGGGCGGCGATGGCAACGACACCGTCCGGGGCGGCTTTGGCAGTGACCAACTGGGCGGCGGGTCGGGGAACGACCTTGTCGACGGCGGCGAAGGCAATGATTCGCTGGGCGGCGGCCTTGGCGACGATGTCATCATTGGCGGCCTGGGCAACGATGTGATCGGCGGCGGCGAGGGCCGGGACAGTGTGCAGGCAGGCGCGGGCGCGGATGCCGTCAGCGGCGGCGCGGACGACGACGTGCTGGACGGGATGTCGGGCAACGACACGGTTGCCGGAAGCTTTGGCAACGACGTTGTCTATGGCGGTGCGGGTGACGATTCGCTGGGTGGCGGCACCGGGCGCGATACACTTTATGCAGGCGAAGGCGACGACACCCTCGGCGGCGGCGAGGGCGACGATGTGCTCTACGGCGTGGCCGGGTCGAACTTCCTGGCTGGCGGTGGCCGCAACGATCTGATCATCGGAGGCACCGGCACCGACAGCATCAATGGCGGCACCGGCAATGACACGCTGTTCGGCGGCGAAGGCAGGGACCTGTTCATCTTCAATGCGCTGCGCGTCGGCGAGATCGACACCATCGACGATTTCACGGTCGGCGAAGATCAGATCCGCCTGACAGGGGTCCAGTCCTTTGCCGCGCTGAACCTGAGCGCGATCGAGATCTACGACGGCGTCGGTGTCGAAATCAGCGTATCGGGCCATATCATCCAGCTCGCCGGCGTCACCGCGACGCAACTGGACGCAGGCGACTTCCTGTTCGGCTGAGACGTCGCGGGGCCGGCTCCGACCGGCCCCGTGCCTGAGCGACACCGCCCCACCCTGCCCTCACTGATCCATGGCGCGGACCTGCGCGCAGCGGTCTGCAAGACCGGTGGCGATGGCAACCGTGAATCTGGCGACACCCGGGAGCCAGTGGCATTGAACCGCGAATCCAACTGGCGAAGCCGGGCATCTAACTTCAATCACTGACCAGGGGGTTCCGGTCGACGGACCGGAGCGCCGCAGGGTTCCAGGCGCGCGGCGCTAACACCACGGCTCCTGTGCCGGGGGTCGTTCCCGAGGCACGCCCGCCGATTTCCGGCGACCAGCCCTGCGAGCTTTCCGGACCATTGCGCCTGATCTGGCCGGTGGGACGGGTTCCGGAGATTGATAAGTTTTTTCTCGTGCCGGCAAAGTTTTTTGGATTGGACGCTGCCCCCGATGCAGGTGTCCGTTGCGGTGGAGCATTTGTCATGCCGAACCCTGGCCGCAGCACTGGAGATTCCCGGACCTTGCCGAAAAACGCCTCGTCTCACACACGGGCATCAGCCCGGCAGCGACGCCTTGAGTTGCGGCATGCCGATGAGGTGCCGGTCGAGGATGCTCTGGGCGCGGTCTTCGTCATGATCCCTCAATGCCGCAACAAGCGCCCGGTGTTCGCGGACGATCACGTCATTCTGACCGATCCCGAGCTTCAGCGACATCATGGCGACCCGGGTCAGGTTGGCCTGCAAATTGTCAAACACCTGCACCAGAACGCTGTTGCCAGAGGCCGCGACAATCGCCTGGTGAAATCGCCTGTTGATCTCGACACTGGCCAGAAGGTCGTCATCGGGCAACGCGGTCTGCGCGTCACACAGCATGTTCAACTCGTCCGGAACCGGACGGCGGTCGCGGCAGATGCGCCTGACTGCGCGGCTTTCGATCATGTGGCGGACTTCGCAAAGATCCTCGAACTCGGCTGCGGACAGCAGTTTGACCATCGCGCCCCGTCGCGGATGCAATTCCAGATAGCCCTCGGCGGCAAGCCTGCTCAGGGCCTCGCGGACCGGCGAGCGGGACACCCCGGTCAGCTCACAGGCGATCGCCTCTTCGATAAAGCGGCCGGGGGCGAAGGTGCCGCTGAGTATGCCGGTGCGAATCCCGTCATAAGCACGTTCGCGCGCGGTCACCCCGGTTGCGGTGTCCGCAGCCGAGGCCGGTTGGGTCCCGCTGTCGTCGGGAATTTTCTTGTCATGTCTATACATTCATCACCTCGCCGGGAAATCGACACCGCACATAGCCCCGAGATAGCTTTCTTCTGGACAGACGCGACGTATTCTTCTTGTATACTTCAGGAACACACGAAAGAGGCAACCGGGAAATGATGGACGGATCGCAGAAAATCGGAGGGGACGGCGTCTGGCGGGTCGGAGTCGATTCCGGCGGCACATTCACCGACGTCTGCATGTTCAACCAGAACACGGGCCGGATCGCCGTCTGGAAAGTCTCTTCGACCCCGGACGATCCGTCCCGCGGCATCGCACAGGGCGTCGAGGAAGGCATGGACGCCTGCGGCGCCGACAATGCGGCCGCGGCCATCTCGTATCTGGGGCACGGCACGACCGTCGCGACAAACGCCCTGATCACCCAGCGTGGTGCACGGGTGGGGCTGCTCACCACGGAAGGTTTCCGCGACCTGCTGGAAATCGGCCGCCAGAAACGGCCGGACCTCTATGACCTCTTCGCCAGCAAGCCACCGACCCTGGTACCGCGCGCCCTGCGGTTCGAACTTCCCGAACGCATTCTTCAGGATGGCGAAATTGCCCGACCGCTGGACGAGGACGCCGTCCGCTCCGCAGCCCGCGCCCTGAAAGCGGCCGGGGTCGAGGCGGTCGCAATCTGTTTCCTCTATGCCTTTGTCAATCCGGTGCACGAACAGCAGGCGCGGCGCATCGTCGAACAGGAACTGCCCGACGCCTTTATCTGTGCCAGCCATGAAATTGCGCCGGAGTTCCGCGAATTCGAGCGGCTTTCGACGGCGACGGTCAACGCCTATCTGGGTCCGATCATGCACCGGTATATCAGCCGTCTGACGCCGCGACTGCAGGACCTCGGCCTGCCGGTGCCTCCGCATCTGACCCAGTCGAACGGCGGTGTCGTACGGTTCGAGGTGGCGGCGCAGACCCCGGTGAGGGCCGTGCTCTCGGGGCCGTCCACCGGTGTGGTTGCCGCCCAGGCCATCGGCGCACAGGCCGGATACCCAGATATCATCACCTTTGACATGGGCGGCACCTCGTCCGACGTGGCGCTGATGGCGCAGGGCCGTACAGCGCAGGTGAACGAAGCCACCGTGCACGGCTACCCGATCAAGGCGCCGATGCTGGACATCCATACCGTCGGCGCCGGTGGCGGCTCGATCGCCTCGATCGATTCCGGCGGCCTGCTCAAGGTCGGACCGGAAAGCGCCGGCGCCGATCCCGGGCCGGTCTGCTACGGGCGCGGTGCGAGCGAACCCACCGTGACCGACGCCAACATCGTGTTGCAGGTGCTGAACCCCACGCACCTTCTGGACGGGCGGATGGAGGTCCGGCGCGATCTGGCCGTCGCGGCGATCAGCGCCATGGCCGAACGTCTGGGCATGGACGTGATGGACACGGCGCAGGGCATCATCTCGGTGGTGACCGCCAACATGGCCAAGGCGATCCGGGTGATCTCGGTCCAGCGGGGGCATGACCCGCGCGGCTACGCGCTGATGGCCTTTGGCGGCGCCGGGCCGCTGCACGCCGTGCGGCTGGCGCAGGAATTGGGGATGGCGCGGGTGATCATCCCGCGCAACCCCGGCATCCTCTGTGCGATGGGACTGCTGTTGACGGACCTGCGCGCTGATTTTTCGACCACAAGGCTGATCCCGCTGCAGGACAGCGAACTCTCCGCGATCAGCGATGCGGTCGCGCATGTCGGCGCCGAAGCGGCGAAATGGTTCGAAAGCGAGGGGCTTCCCGAGGATCAGCGGCGCAGCAACCGCAGGGTCGATTTGCGGTACGAAGGGCAGAACTACGAACTGTCGATCGCCGTGCCCGACGGCGCGATCACCGCCGACACGATTGTCAGGCTCAAGCAGGGCTTTGCCGCCGCGCACGAGCGCATGTACGGCTTCGCGGTGCCCGAGGAACGCATCCTGTGCGTGACCTTCCGCGCCGAGGCGCTGGGGCTGGTGCAAAAGGCCGAGCTGCCTGTGCGGCCGCTGGGGGGCGCCGATGCGTCGGGCGCCGTCGCCGGCAGCCGCGCGGTCTGGTTTCCCGAAACCCGTGCCTTCACCGACAGCACGCTGTACGCCCGCGACCGCCTTGCGCCGGGCATGGTGTTTGCCGGCCCGGCGATCGTCGAGCAGATGGACACCACAACCCTTGTGCCCCCGGGCGTGACCGTCCGCGTGGACGAGATCGACAACCTCGTGCTGGAGCTTTCCGATGTCAGATAACGCCACACCCGCGCTGGACCCGATCACGGTCGAAGTCATCGGCGCCGCCCTCTCCTCCATCGTCGAGGAAACCGGAGAGGCCCTGGTGCGGGCCTCGTATTCCACCAACATCAAGGAACGCCGCGACTGCTCGACCGCGCTGTTCGACCGCCAGGGACGCACGCTGTGCCAGGCCGAACATATCCCGGTGCATCTGGGCAGTTTTCTGGATTTCATCCCGATGCTGCTGGCCGATCACGATCCCGCCGACATGCGTCCCGGCGACGTGTTCATCGGCAATGACGCCTATCGCGGCGGCGGCACCCACCTGCCCGACATCGTGCTGGCCGAGCCGATCTTCATTGAGGGCGCGCTGGTCGCCTGGACGGTCAACCTGGCGCACCACTCGGATTTCGTCGACCGCGCCCATGCCCATATCTATCAGGAAGGCCTGAGGATTCCGCCGATCCGGCTGTACCGCGAAGGGGTGCTGCAAAAGGACGTGCAGGAGCTCATCCTGCTCAACTGCCAGGTGCCGCGCGAACGACTGTCCGACCTGCGCGCGCAGATGGCGGCGAACCGTGTCGGTGTGCAACGGTTTCAGGAACTCTGCGCCCGCCACGGGCTGGACACCGTGCTCGCTTCGGGCGAGGCGTTGCTGGAATATGCCGAACGCAAGATGCGGGCCGGGATCGCGGCGCTGCCGGATGGGTGCTGGCGCTTTGACGATGTCTTTGACACGCTGGATTTTGACGAAACCATTCCATTGTCGGTCACGGTGACGATTTCGGGCAGTGACATCACGCTGGCCTTCGACGCACCGCCGCAGGTGCGCTCGGGCATCAACATGACCCGCACGGCGCTGCTGGCCACGGTCTATTACATCGTGAAATCCGTGGTCGATCCAACCGTGCTGCCCAATGCCGGGCTGGCCCGTCCGATCACCGTCACGGCACCACAGGGCTCGATCCTGAGCTGTGTGCATCCAGCGGCGGTCAACGGCCGGGTGCAGACCTGCCAGCGGGTCGCCGACCTGATCCTGGGTGCCATCGCGCAGGCCGTGCCCGAACGGGTGTCGGCCTGCACCAATTCGACCTGCACCGTGGCGCTGTTCTCCGGCACCCGGCAAAGCGGCCCGGACAAGGGCACCTATTGGGTCTACCTTGAAACCATAGGCGGCGGCGGCGGCGCGCGCCCCGACGCCGACGGGCTGGACGGAATCCACGTACACGCCACAAACACATCCAACTTGCCGGTCGAGGCTCTTGAGGTGGAATATCCGCTGATCCTCGAGCGTTATGAACTGGTCGACGGCTCGGCCGGCACGGGCAGGCACCGGGGCGGCATGGGCCTGCGCCGGGTCTACCGTGCGACCGAGGATTGCATGGTCCGCGTCGACATCTCGCGCAACCTCTCCCGCTCCTGGGGTCTTCAGGGCGGCGGGCCGGGCGGGCACGGTGGCTATGTCACCGGTGCCGAAACTCCGGCATTCGACCGCGGCCAGGGCGTGCTGCGCGCCGGAGAATGGCTCGAGGTCATCACCCCCGGCGGTGGCGGCTACGGCCTGGCCGCCGCCGATGAAACCTATGCCGACATGGTGGCCGCAGAATAGAGGCAGACACCCACGACAACCGCACCCAAGGGCCGGCAAGAGCCCACACCCCAACAAGGAGACCAGAACGATGACAACACGTTTGAACCGCCGCGGATTTCTCGCCTCGACCGGCGCGCTGGCCGGAGGCCTTGCCTTTCTCGGCCCGCGCGACCTGCTGGCCCAGGAGGGCGGCACCCTGCGCTTTGCCCTGTCGACATATCCGCCCAGCTTTGACGTCTGGGCGTCCAGCGGCACCGCCGCCGGCACCATCAAGCTGCTGATGCACCGGGGCCTGCTGAGCTATGCGCCCGATGGCACCATGCGGGGCGAGCTCGCGGAAAGCTGGGAGGTGGACGATGCCGGCGCCTGGACGTTCAAACTGCGCGATGCCACCTGGCACGACGGATCGCCGGTCACCGCCGCGGACATCGCCTGGAACGTGACCGAGGCGCAGAAACCCGACTCGGCGGCGCATTTTCAGGGCCAGCTTGCGACCATCACCGCCGTCGAAACACCGGACGACAAGACAGTGCGCATGATCACCAAGGAGCCGCTGGCGGTGCTGCCGGGCTGGTTCGCGGATTTCAACATGCCGATGATCAAGAAGGGCGAACCGCGCGACACCATGGTGGGCTCCGGCCCCTTCACGCTCGAGGAGTCGGATCGCGGTGTATCGCTCAGCCTCAAGGCCTGGGATGGCTATTACAAGGAAGGTCTGCCCAGACTCGCCGGGATCGAGGCCATCGTCTACGCCGACGAAAACCTGCGCGTCGCAGCTCTTGAGGCCGGCGACGTCGACCTGATCGAATATGTGCCCTGGCAGTCCATGACCAAGATCGAGGACAACGCCGAGCTGACCCTGCAGACCACCAACGGTCCGTTCATGTATCTGACCTTCAACGGCTCGCGCCCGCCGTTCGACAACCCGGTTGTCCGCCGTGCCGTGGCCCATGCGATCAAGCGCGAGGACATCGCCGCAGCGGCGTTTTACGACCGCGGCGGCGCGCTGGAACACCTGCCGATCCCGGAAGGTTCGGAATTCTACAACCCCGAGTTCAAGGACGCCTGGAACTACGACCCCGACAAGGCCAAGGCCCTGCTGGCCGAAGCCGGGTATCCCGACGGCTTTGACTGCGTGATGCTGTCGACGGCGCAATACGGCATGCACCAGTCCACCGCCGAGGTCTGTCAGGCCTATCTGTCGATGGTCGGCATCAATGTGCAGCTGGACCTGCCGGAATGGTCGACCCGGGTGCAAAAGGGCAACGAGGGCACCTATGATCTGGCCGTGATGGGCACCGCCGCGTCCAACAACGACCCCGACGGGCTGAGCAACGTTCTGGACGGCTCGCTGCCGCCCAGCTTTGTGCGCAGCTTTGATCTGGAAACTCCGGAAATCAGTGCGCTGTTCGCCAAGGGCCGCGCCACCTTTGACCCGGACGCGCGCCGGGCGATCTACAAGGAGATGGAGCAGATTGCCATCGACACCACGCCGCTGGTCGGTCTGGCGTGGCGCTCGCAGGGCTATGCAATGAAATCCGGTGTCACCGGGTTCACCAGCATGCCGGGACAGCTGATCTTTTATTCCGGCCTGACGCTGGAAGAGACGATGTTCGGCTAAAGCGCACAGATGCTCAGATACATCGCCTACCGGAGCCTGGTGGCCCTGTTCCTTGTCTGGATCGTGGTCACCGCCGTTTTCCTGCTGCTGCACATGATCCCCGGCGATCCGGCGGAATTGTTGCTCAGCCAGGGATCCATCGCGGCGGACCCTGCCGCAGTGGCCGCCCTGCGCGAGAAGATGGGACTCAACGCACCACTCTGGCAGCAGTATCTGTCGCATCTGGCCGGTGTCCTGACCGGCGATCTCGGCGCGTCGTTTCGCGACGGCGCGCCGGTGGTGGAGCAGATCGCCCTGCGCCTGCCCCGCACACTGGAAGTGATTTTCGCCGCCGCCCTGATCGCCACCACGCTTGGCGTGCCGATGGGCACTTTTGCCGCCATCCGCGCCGATGGAAAATGGGACGGGGCGATATCGCTGCTGTCCTCGGCGGCGCTGTCGACACCGGTTTTCGTGGTCGGCTCGGTGGTGATCCTGATCTTTGCCCAGCAGCTGCGCATCCTGCCGGCGGGTGGCTTTGTGCCCTTTTCCGAGGACCCGGTGCAGCACCTCAAGCTGCTGATGCTGCCGGCCGGGACGGTCGCGCTCAGCCTCTGGGCGGTGATCACCCGGATGAGCCGCGCCACGGTGCTCGAGGTGTTGCAGCGCGACCACGTGCGCACCGCCCGCGCCAAGGGCCTGAGCCACCGCCGCATTCTGCGCCGCCATGTGGTGCGCAACGCGCTGATCCCGGTGCTGACCGTGCTGGGGCTGGAAATGGGCACACTGATCGGCGGCACGGTTCTGGTCGAATTCGTGTTCAACTGGCCGGGCCTGTCGGGCTATCTGGTCGCCGCCGTGGATGCACGCGACTACCCCGAGGTGGTCGGCATCGTCATGACGATCTCGATCCTCTTCGTCTTTCTCAACCTGCTGGTCGATGTGGTCAACGCCGCGCTCGACCCGCGCATCTCGCTGGTGCAGTCATGAACCGTGCGGTGCGCAAGCTGATCGTGCCCGGCAGCATCGTCGCCACCATCGTGCTGCTGGTGCTGCTGGCGCCGGTGCTGCCGCTGGCGGATGTGCGCGGCATGGACATCCCGCACCGCTTTGCGCCGCCCTCGGGGGCGCATTGGCTGGGACAGGACGAATTCGGCCGCGACGTGCTGGCCCGGCTGATCTGGGGCGGCCGCGCCTCGCTGTTCATCGCCGTCGGCTCGGCGCTGGCGGCGGCGGTGATCGGCACCACCCTTGGCCTGCTGGGCGGCTATTTCCGCGGCGCGGTGGAAATCGTGACAGTGCGTGCCTCCGAGATCGTCCTCTGTCTGCCGCCGCTGCTGCTGGCATTGCTGGTGGTGACCATTCTCGGCGCCGGCACCTGGCCGCTGATCCTGGCGCTGACCATCCTTTACACGCCGAACTATGCCCGGGTGATCTATGCCGCAACGCTGCAGGTGCGGTCGCTGGACTTTGTCACCGCGCAGCGCGCCATGGGCACCCATCCCTTGCTGATCCTGTGGCGCACCATCCTGCCCAACGTGATGCCGCCGCTGCTGGTGCAGATGTCGCTGGTGGTGGCCTCGGCCATGGTGATCGAAAGCGGGCTCAGCTTTCTGGGTCTCGGAGTGGTGCCACCGACCCCGTCCTGGGGGCTGATGATCCGCGCCGCCCGGGGCGCGATGGAACTGGCGCCGATGCTGCTGGTCTGGCCGTCTCTGGCGCTGGCGGGCACGATCCTGACCTTCAACCTGCTGTGCGACCGGTTGCAGTCGGTGCTGGACCCGCGCGCCACCACGGCCGGCGGCGCGCTCTGGCTGCGCAACCCGCGCCCGCGCACCCGCCGGGCCGCAACACCGGTGCCCAGGCAGGAGCAGGCACCGGCGCCCCTGCTGGACATTCGCGGGCTTGCGATTTCCGTCGATGGCGGACGCCAGTCGATGGGCCTTGTCGAGAACGTCAGCCTGTCGCTGCAACCCGGCGAAACACTGGCGCTGGTCGGCGAATCCGGGTCGGGCAAGACCCTGACCGGACTGGCCATGACCGGGCTGCTGCCGGACAGCCTGTCGATCACCGGCGGCACGGCTGACTTTGCGCCCCGGGATGGCGCCCCGATCGACCTGTGCCAGTTGGACGAACAGGGGTTTCGCGCCCTGCGCGGCAACGAAATCTCGATGGTGTTTCAGGATGCCTCGGCGGCGCTGAACCCGGTGCTGCGCATCGGCGACCAGGTGGCCGAGGCGATCCGCGCGCACCACAGCCCGTCGGACGCGGACTGTGACGCGGCGGTTGTCGATCTGCTGCGCCATGTCGGCATCCCGGATCCGGAACGCAGAATGCGGGCCTATCCACACGAGTTGTCCGGCGGTCAGCGGCAACGTGCGATGATCGCCGTGGCCATCGCCAACAACCCCCGCCTGCTGATCGCGGACGAACCGACCACGGCTCTGGATCCGACCATCCAGGCGCAGATCCTGCAACTGTTCCGTAAGCTCAAGGACGACACTCCCGAGATGGGCATGATTTTTGTCACCCACGACCTGGCCGTCGTGGCCGAGATCGCGGACCGGGTGACGGTCATGTATGCCGGTCAGGTGGTCGAGGACGGACCGGTGTCCGAAGTATTTGCCCGGCCCCGCCACCCCTACACCGCGGCGCTGATCGCCTCGGTGCCCGAAGGCGGTGCCGAACGTCTGGTGGCCATCCCCGGAACCGTGCCGACGCCCAACGCCATGCCGCCCGGCTGCCGTTTTGCACCGCGCTGCGGCCATGCCCGGCCGGAATGTACCCTGGCGCCCCCGCCGGTGGACACCCCTGCGCCGGGCCGCCGCAGCCGCTGTATCCGCTGGAAAGAGGTCACCTGATGTTTGACACATCACCCCCGCCGCTGATCGAGGCTGTCGGCCTCGGGCGCAACTTCGAGACCCGTCATGGCCTTTTTGGCCAGCGGCGCGATGTCTGGGCGGTGCGCGACGTCTCGCTCAGCCTGGCCAGGGGCGAGACGGTGGGCATCGTCGGTGAATCCGGCTGCGGCAAGTCCACTTTGGGCCGGATGATGCTGGGCCTGGAGGCCCCGACAACCGGAACTGTCCGTTTTGACGGGCGCGACCTGTCCGACTACAGCGGCGCCGCGCGGCGCAAGCTCGCCCGCCGGATGCAGATGGTGTTTCAGGATCCCTTCGGCTCGCTGGACCCGCGCCGCAGCGTCGGGGCGCAGATTGCCGACGGTTTGAAGACCCACAGCATCGTGCCGCCCGAAGCCGTTCAGGCCGAAGTCACCCGGCTGATCGAACAGGTCGACCTGCCCGCCGCCGCCGCGCAGCGCCGCCCGCATGAATTTTCCGGCGGTCAGCGGCAGCGCATCGCGGTGGCCCGTGCGCTCGCCACCCGCCCGGACTTCATCGTGGCCGATGAACCGGTCTCGGCACTGGATGTGTCGATTCAGGCGCAGGTGGTGAACCTGCTGATGGATCTGCGCCGCGATCTCGACCTCGCAATGCTGTTCATCAGCCACGATCTGCACGTGGTGCGTCACCTCTGCACCCGCATCGCGGTGATGTACCTGGGTCGGATTGTCGAAGAAGGCCCGGCCGATCAGGTTTTTGGCACGCCGGCGCATCCCTATACCCGCGCCCTGCTGGCCGCGACCCCGTCGCTGCACCCACGCCAGCAGGCTGCCGCCGACCGCATCCTGCCCGGAGAGCTGCCCAGCCCCGCCAATCCGCCCTCGGGCTGCCCGTTCCGCACCCGCTGCCCGATCGCCGAAGACGCCTGCGCCGCGTCAGTTCCGGCGTATCGCGACATGGCGCCGGGCTGGCGCAGCGCCTGCATCAAACCCGGGCCGGCCGCAGGAGGCCCGCGATGAGCACCGACGCCCCCGTCGCGATGATCACCGGGGCAAACCGGGGCATCGGTGCCGCGATCGCAGCGGCTCTGGCCGAACGCGGTTACCGGCTGGCGCTGGGGCTGCGCGACCCTTCTGCGCTGCCCGCTGACCTTCTGGCACTGGATCCCCTTGTGGTGCCCTACGACGCCGCCTGTCCCGCAGCGGCGCGCCGCTTCGTCGACGCCTCGCTTGAACGGTTCGGGCAGATCGACGCGCTGGTGAACAACGCGGGAATCGGCGGACCCCTGGAACTGATGCCGCAGACACCGCAGAGCGATGCGGAAATGGAAGCGTCCCTTGACGCGCTGCTGTCGATCAACGTGAAGGCGCCGTTTCGTCTGACCCGCGCCGCGCTGCCCGCGCTGTGCCAGAGCGGGCGCGGGCGGGTTGTGGTTCTGGCCTCGCTGTCGGGCAAACGGGTGCTGGGGCTGAACGCGGGCTACCAGATGACGAAACACGCCGCCGTGGCGCTGTCACACGCCGCGCGCCGCGCCGGATGGGACGCGGGCGTGCGCGCCTGCGCCATCTGCCCCAGCTTTGTCGCCACCGACATGACCCTGCGCCACGATCTGCCACGTCACGAGATCACCCAGCCCAATGACCTTGCCCGCATTGTCGCCGAGGTGGTGACGCTGCCGAATTCGGCCAGCATCTCGGAACTGGCGGTCAACTGGCGCTACGAGCCCGGGCTATGATCCGCCCGGGGATCAATGCCGTCCGCGGTGACAGGGATCTGCCGGATCAGGTCGATATCGCGGTGATTGGTGGCGGCATCGTCGGCTGTAGCGCGACCCTCTGGGCGGCCGAGCAGGGATACAGGGTCGCGCTGCTCGAAAAGGGCCGGATTGCGGGCGAACAATCGAGTCGCAACTGGGGCTGGGTGCGGCGCATGGGGCGGGCCCCGGCGGAATACCCGCTGGGGATCGAAAGTCTGCGTCTCTGGAGCGGGTTGAACCAGCGCATCGCCCGCGACACCGGTTTCCGCCGGGCCGGAATCATCTATTCCGCCAACTCCGACCGCGAGCTCGCATGGCTGGACACTGTCGCGCGCGAAGCGCAAACCTTCGGTCTCGCTGTCTCTCGGCTGAGCCGGGCCCAGCTTGCCGAACGGTTGCCGGGGTCCGACCTGCGCGCGACATCGGCGCTGCTGACCGAGGACGATGGCCGGGCCGAGCCGTTCATGGCCACCCCGGCAATCGCCGAAGCGGCGCGGGCCGCCGGGGCGGGCATCCTGACCTCCTGTGCGGTGCGCAGCCTCGAGACCTCGGGCGGGCGGGTTTCCGGCGTGCTGACGGAACGGGGGCGCATCGGCTGTGCCGCGGTCATTCTGGCCGGCGGCGCCTGGTCACGGCTGTTCGCGGGCAACCTCGGCATCGACCTGCCGCAACTAAGGGTCCGCAGTTCGGTGATGCGGACCACGCCGGTACGGGGCGGACCGGATGTGGCTCTGGGCAACGGCCAGTTCGGCTTGCGGCCGCGTCTTGACGGCGGCTATACCATCGCCCGCCGCGGCCGCGCCGCGGTGCAGGTCACGCCCGATGCGTTCCGCCTGCTGCCGCGGTTTCTGCCGGGTCTGCGCCGCAACCTGTCGGAACTGAGCCTGACGCTGGATCAGTCGGCCTGGGACGGGATGGTGACCCCGCGCCGCTGGGCCGACGACGCCGTGACCCCGTTCGAATCGTGCCGGGTGCTGGATCCCCCACCGCAGGCGGGCGCACTGCGACGGGCCCTGCGCGATGTACGGCGTGCCTTTCCCGCCTTTGTCGGTGCGCAGGTGGCCGAAAGCTGGGGCGGTATCATCGACGTGACCCCCGACGGGGTGCCGATCATCGACACCGCACCACACCTGCCCGGTCTGGTGATCGCAACCGGCTTTTCCGGGCACGGTTTCGGGATCGGACCGGCGGCCGGGCAACTTGCCGCGGAAATCGCCACCGGATCGGCCCCGCTGGTCGACCCCGCGCCGTTTCGCCTCGGGCGGTTCGGGGCCGCGTCGCTCCGCCCTGCCACACAGCCGGTGACGCCATGACCACGGTTTCCGGAACAGGGCGGCGACCAAAACTTCGTCTATCACGCGACAAATCGTTTGAATTGGACAGCGCCCGCGCCGGGCCGGTTCACTGCACCCACCTTCACCGAACCCCGGACACGGAAAAGAGCACATGATTGACAAGATCCGCATGGCAGAACTCACCTCGCAAGAGGCGCGCCAGAACCTCGACGACAGCGCCGTCGTGCTGTTGCCGATGGGCTCGCTCGAAGATCAGGGCATCCATGCGCCCATGGGCGATTATATTGCGGCGGACCTGATGGCGGTCGAGATTGCCAAAGCCGCCCGCGCCGAGGGTGTGCCCACCTTTGTCGCGCCCGTGATCCCCTTTGGCGGCAAGGATTATTTCGAGTCGAGCCACGGCGGCATTTCGGTCAGCCATGCCACGCTGTGCGGCATTCTGGACGACATGTTCGGCTGCCTGCACCGCCACGGCATCCGCAAGCTGATGATCGTCAATGGCCACGGCGGCAACGTCCCCGCCATCACCGAAGTTGCGCTGCGCTGGCGTCAGAAGGCCGGGCTGTTCGTGCCGTCGATGTACCTCTGGCAGGTGGCTTACGGCGAGTTGCCCGGCCTGATCGGCGCCGATACGGCGGCGAAATCCTCGGGCCATGGCGGCGATCCACTGACCTCCGTCGGCCTGCACTTCTATCCCGACCTGCTGCGCCCCGACCTTGTCCGCCCTGCCCCGCAAGGCAGCAGGGTCAAGGGGCTCGATATCTCGGGCTTTTCGACAATCACCTATGACGGCGCCAGGATCCAGGTCCCGATCGAAGCTCTGGAAGCCACGGAAACCGGCGCCTTCGGCTGTGATCCCACCCTGTGCACGGCGCAGACCGGGGCTGCCCTCACGGCGCGTCTTGCCGCCATCGGCGCTGGCCTTGTGCGCGACCATGTCGCCAAGGGCCTGCACGACTGAACCCATAACCAAAGCCGGGAAAACCGGCCAAACCCAACCGACAAGGAGACTATGATGACACTACTGAAATCCCTGACCCTGGGCACCGCCCTCGCGCTGGCCCTTGGCGGCATGGCACAGGCGGAAACCACCTGGCGCATGGCCACAAAAATGCCGGTCGACAGCCCCGAGGGCAAAGTGTTCGAGAAATTCTCGGAGCTGACCGAGGAATACACCGGCGGCGCACTGAAGATCGACGTCTATCCCAACGAACAGCTGGGCAAGGAAGACGCGGTTCTGGAACAGCTTCAGGCGAATATCGTGCAGATCTACGCCGAAGGCTTCGGATATCTGAAAAAGTGGGAACCGGCGCTGGCCTGGGTTGCGGCGGCCTTTGCCTTTGACGACTATGACCACTGGCAGCGCTTCATGGTGTCGGACACCGTGACCGGCTGGTTTGACACGGCCGCCGAACAGTCGGGTGTGCGCCCGCTGGGCGATCCGACGCTGATCCTGCGCGGGCCCTACCGGGTGATGGTGTCGAACGTACCGATCAACTCCGCCGCCGACGTGGAGGGGGTCAAGCTGCGGATGCACGAGAACAAGGTCGCCATCGAAACCTGGGACACGCTGGGCGCCGAAGTCGTGACCCTGCCCTGGACCGAAGTCTACCAGGGCATTTCCAAGGGCATCGTCCAGGCGGTGAATTCGCCCATCGCGCTGGTCGAATCCATGCGCTTCAACGAAGTGGCGCCCTATATCGCACGGCACGACGAATACTGGCAGTCCATCGGGTTCATGGTCAACGAACAGGCGCTGGCAGATTTGCCCGAGGACACCCGCGCCGGACTGATGAAGGCCTATGAAGAGGCCGGGGCCTATTCGCAGGAGGTGATGTTTGCCGTCGCCGACGAAAGCATCGCCCGGATGGAAGCGGCAGGCACCACCTTTACGGTGATCGACACCGCACCGCTGGTTGCCAAGATGCAGGCCTATTACGCCGCCATGGCCGAGTCCGGCGAACTGCCCGCAGGGTTCATGGAAGCCATCGAAGCCGCGCGGACGCCCGCGCAATGACGCCATACCAATACACACCCGAGGGCCCGCTGCAGCGGGCTCTCAACCGGGTCGACCGGCTGAACTGGTCGCTCGGCGGCGTGTTCCTGTGGCTGTCCAATATCTGCCTGCTGATCATGCTGGGCCTGACGGCGGCGACCTTTATCCTGCGCCCTCTGGGGTTCGCGCCCTATTGGATGTGGCCCTGGACCATGGTGTTCTTCATCTGGCTGTCGTTCTTCGGGTTTTTCGCGCTCTATGCCCGGCTCAAGGACGTGCGCGTCGATTTCATCGCCGGGCTGATGGGGCCGGGCGGCATGGCCTTCACCCGGCTGCTGGCCGATGCGGCGGCGCTGCTGGTGACCGGCGTGCTGCTCTGGGAACTGCCGACTGTTCTCGCCACCTCGCGCGGGGTCTATGACGGCGCCATCCTGCCCGCCGGGTATGAACTGCCGCGTATTGCCCTGTCCGTGCCGCTGTTTGTCTCGACGCTGCTTGTCGCGCTCGCCGCGCTTCTGGATCTGGCCAAGATGGTCACCGGGATGCCCGAGAACGTCACCGACCATTACCCGGAGATCTGACACGTGGCATGGATCCTTTTCGGCACCTTCATCGCATTGATCCTGCTGCGGGTGCCCATCGCGATTGCCATCGGCACCGCGACCGTACTGACCTTTCTGACCTCGGATTTCTCGAACGCCCTGCAGATCATCCCGCAGCAGATGCTCGAGGGGGTGAACAAGGCGTCGCTGACCGCCGTGCCGTTTTTCATCATGGCCGGCAACCTGATGAACGTGACCGGTGTCACCCACAGGATCTTTGCCTTTGCCAATGCGCTGGTCGGCCACCTCAAGGGCGGTCTGGCGCAGGTCAACGTGCTCTCCTCGATGATCTTCGCCGGCATTTCCGGCGCGGCGGTGGCAGACTGTGCGGGCCTGGGCGCGATCGAGATCAAGGCGATGCGCGAAAGCGGCTACAAGGCCGATTTCGCCGCTGCGATCACCGTCGCCTCGTCCGTCATCGGACCGCTGATCCCGCCGTCGATCGGGTTGGTGATCTATGCCTTCCTCGCACAGCAATCAATCGAGCGGATGTTCCTCGCGGGGCTGATCCCCGGCATCCTCGTCGGACTTGCGCTGATGGTCTATGTCCGTATCCGCGCCAGTTTCGAGGACTTCCCGACCCAGCGCCGCGCGACGGTGCGCGAAGTCGCGGGCACCGCGCGCCACGGATTTGCCGCGCTCATGGCACCGGCCATCATCCTCGGCTCGATCATGTGGGGCATCGTCACCGCGACCGAAGCCGGAGTGCTGGCCTGCCTCTACTGCATCCTTCTGGGCATCTGGTACCGGGAACTGACGCTGAAAAGCTTTTTCGCAGCGCTCAGCGACACCGCCATGATGACGTCGGTCATCATGATCATCATCGCCTTTTCCATCGCCATGGGCTGGCTGCTGGCCATCGACCAGACCCCGCAGAAGCTGGCAGAATGGACCTTTGCCCTGACCGAAGACAAGAACACCTTCCTGGCGCTGCTGCTGGTGTTCATCATCCTCGTCGGCTGCGTGGTCGAGGGTGTCCCGGCCAAGCTGATCCTGGTGCCCACCCTGCTGCCGCTGATTGACGCCTATGGCATCGACCGGGTGCATTTCGGCATCATCATCCAGCTCGGCCTGTTGATCGGCATCGCCACTCCGCCGATGGGAATCGGCCTCTATATCGTCGCCGAAGTCGGGCGGGTGCGTTTTGAAAAGGTGACGCTGGCGGTGCTGCCGATGCTGCTGCCGCTGTTCGCGGTGCTGATCATCCTGACTTACGTGCCGCTTACCGTGACCTTCCTGCCCGATCTCATCCTCGGAAAACAATAAGGACCATCCATGTCAAACCTCGTCTACAAACTGAACCCGATGCCCGCGCCGATTCCGCAGGACAAACTCGACCGGCTGGCAAAGCTGGAAACCGCCACCATCGGCCATTTCTACCACTTCGGCTTTGCCGCTCCCGCGATCCAGCCCGTTCTGCCGGGCAAGGTCATCGCCGCCACCGTCGCCACCCTTGCCATCCCCGGCCTCGATTCCACCCTGCTGCATCACTGTCTGAGCCAGTGCGGACCGGGCTACTTTCTTGCCGTCGACCGTCTGGGCGACAGCAAATACGCCTGCTGGGGCGGCGGCGTCACCCGGATGGCAGCGATGATCGGGCTCGAGGGCGGCTGCGTCGACGGCCCCCATACCGACACCGCCGAGATCGCCGAACAGGGGTTTGCGATGTGGTCGCGCGGTGCGTCCCCGGTCACCACGCGGCTCTATGATTCCGGCGGCGGCTTCAACGTGCCCGTCTGCATCGGCGGCGCGGCGGTTCTGCCGGGCTATGCGGTGCTGGCCGATGACTCCGGCGTGCTGTTCATCGCCCCCGAGGATCTGGACGAGGTGCTCGATCAGGGCGAAATCAAGACCGCGCGCGGACTGGTGAACGAGGCAAAGATCACCCAAGGCACCCATCTCGGGGCCATGTCGGGGGCCAGCAAGATGGTGCAGGCCAAACTGGACGGCTGAGGCACCGCCTCAGACGCCGTCGGAAAAGGAGCTGTAGGTCGGATGGGCTGCACACCAGTCGCGCGCCGTGTCGCGGGCAAGCGCAAGCACCGCGCCGACCTGCTTCTTGCGGGCGCGGTTGACATGGGTGCAGGCGACGCACAGCGGGGCGATGGTTTCGGTCACCGGAATGTGCACCAGCCGGCCGGCGGCAATATCCTGTTCCAGCGGCGCCAGCGCCAGCGCCGAGGCACCATAGCCCTGCCGTACCATTTCGCAGATGGTGGCCAGGGAATTGCCGTAATGCCGGGGGGCGGGGTGCGATCGCATTTCATCAATGTAATCCGCCACCGGATTGAACAGCGGCGAGGTGCGCGGATACAGCACCAGCGGCAGGCGGCGCAGCGCCTCGGGGGTCAGGGGCAGCGCCTGTCCGGCGATCACATCGGGGTGGGCGGCCCAGCCGACCTCGAACTCGGTCACAAAGTTCGGCCCCGCCACGCGGTCGCCGCTGGCGGTAAAGGCAAGATCCAGGGTGCCCGCCTCGACAAAGCGGCGCAGCTGCACGTCGGACCCCGCGTAGATGTCGAAATGTGTTTCAGGAAATTCCGATTGCAACCTGTCACGCAGCCGCGGCCCCCAGCTGAAGGCCAGCATCCCGGCCAGTCCCAGCGACAGGCGGGTCATTTTCTTGTCCAGCAGCCGCGCATTCATGGTTTCGCGCAGGTTCAGGAACTGCAAAGCGAATTCCGCCACCTCCATGCCCTGATCGGTCAGCCGGAACCCCGATGCCTCGCGGTCGATCAGAGTTTTCCCGAGATCGCTCTCAAGCGACTGGATGCGCGCCGATACGGCGGGCTGGGTCAGCCCGAGATGTTCGGCCGTCAGTCGGTAGTTGCCGATCTGGCTCAACCAGTAGAACGCTTCAAGCTGCTTGAAGTTCATCGTCTTTCCATACCTTTATCAAAGCCAAAGGACCCCGCATGACTGTTGCCGTATACCTTCCCCTGGACGACAAGACCCAATGGTGGGTTGATATGTTGCAATCCCTGTTGCCGGGGTGGACGGTCGCCGCGCTGGATGCCGTGACCGACCCCGCCGCGGTGGAATACGCCGTGGTCTGGCGCCCGCGTTCCGGCGACATGGCGCGATTTCCGAATCTCAAGGCGATTGTGTCCATCGGCGCCGGCATCGACCATGTGCTCGCCGACGAAAAGCTGCCCGCCGGGGTGCCGATCATCCGCACCGTCGGCGATGACCTGACCCAGCGGATGCGGGAATACGTGGCCCTGCACGTGTTGCGCCATCACCGCGACATGCCGCGCCAGCTGCGCGCGCAGGCCGAACGCGACTGGCATGCCATCGTGGTGCCGGTCGCGCCGCAGCGCACCGTCGGTGTGATGGGTCTGGGCAACCTGGGGGCGGCGGCGGCGCGGACGCTGGCCGACCTGGGCTTTGCCACCCGGGGCTGGTCGAAATCCGCAAAGACCATCGACGGGGTCGAAACCTATGCCGGGCCGGACCAGTTCGACAGGTTCCTGTCGGGCTGCGAGATCCTGGTGAACCTGCTGCCGATGACCAACCAGACCAGCGGCATCCTGAACGCCGGGCTGTTTGCCAAGCTTGCCAGCGACGCCTGCATCATCAACTGTGCCCGTGGCGGGCATCTGGTGGATGACGACCTGCTGGCAGCGCTGGACAACGGGACGATCAAACAGGCGACCCTTGATGTGTTTCATGTCGAACCCCTGCCTGCCGATCATGCCTTCTGGGGCCATCCCGCGATCACCGTGACGCCGCATGTCGCGTCGCAGATCGACGCGGGCACCGGCGGAAGGATCATCGCGGCCAATCTGAAAACCTTTGCCGAGACCGGCACCTGCGCCGATCTGGCCGACGCGGTCCGGGGGTACTGAGGCGGGACCGGGCGGGTCAGATGTGAAAGGCCACGCCCTCTTCCGCCAGCCCCCCGCCCAGCGCTGACACCGTGCCGTCTGCGCGCCAGCAGGCGGCACCGGTCATCGCGCCGTCCGGGCCAAAGGCGATGGCATTCATCCCACCGCCGATATGCGGCACCACACGCACATCGTGGCCCCGCGCCGTCAACGCCTGGACATGATGGGCAAAGCCCGGCTCGACCTCGACATGGCCGCCTTCGGTCCAGACACGCGGCGCCTCGACCGCCTGCTGCGGCGTCATGCCGTGATCAATCATGTTGACGATGGCCTGCAACGCCGAGGGAAAGATCCGCAGGGCCCCCGGCAACCCGAGCGCAAAGGCCGGCCGACCGTCCTTCAGCACGATCATCGGTGCCATCGAGGTCGGCACCCGCTTGCCCGGCGCGATCGACAGCGCCTTGCCGGGATGCGGGTCGAAATTATACATGTAGTTGTTGGGAATGATGCCGGTGCCGGGCACCATGAACCGTGCGCCGAACAGCCCGTTGATCGTATGCGTCGCCGAAACGATCATCCCGTCCCGGTCCGCCACGGTGATATGTGTGGTGGAGTTGCTCTCGTACCCCGGCGGCACCGGCCCGGACCCGCCGACATCGCGCAGCCGCGCGCGGCAGTCGGCGGCATATTCCTTCGAGATGTAGTGCTCGACCGGAATATCCACAAAATCCGGATCCCCCGAAGCAGCGCGCCGGTCCTCGAACCCCACGCGGATCACCTCCATCAGCAGATGCAGCCGCTCGGCGGAATCATAACCCATCGCCGCCAGATCGTAGCCTTCGAGAATGTTCAGCATCTGCGCCACATGCACACCCGAAGACGCGGGCGGCGGCGGCCCGGCGATCTCGAATCCGCGATAGCCAGAGAAAATCGCCTCGCGCTGGCGCGGCACGTAACCTGCAAGATCGGCCAGTGACACCGACCCGGCATCGGCGCCGCCGGTGTTCAGGCGGTCAACCAGCGCCCGCCCCAGGGCGCCACCGTGCAGCGCCGCCGCACCTTCATCGCGGATCAGTTTCAGGCTTTCGGCGTAGTCCGGCATCACCAGATGTGTCCCCACCGCCAGCGGATCGCCGCCGGGCAGAAAGACGCCCGCTATTTCCGGATCGGCCAGCATGTCCTCGGCGTGGCGCAGGATGTTGCCGCTGAGATAGCTGGTGACGCGGAATCCACCGGCCGCCAGCCGTATCGCCGGCGCGATGACATCGCCAAAGGGCAGGCGCCCGTGCTGCGCATGCATCGCACACCACCCCGCCAGATTGCCCGGCACCGCCACCGCCGCCGGGCCGACCAGATTGAGCCGAACGGCGGTGTCCATGTAGTCCGGCAGGTGGTCTGAAACCGGCTGGTACATATCCGCCCGGGCCGATCCCGCCGCCTGGGACAGACAGTCAAAGACCACGTGGGTTCCGTCCGGCAAACGCAGATGGGACACCCCGCCGCCGGCAATGCCGACCATCATCGGCTCGACCACCGTCAGCGCCAGAAGCGCCGCGACAGCTGCGTCGACTGCATTCCCGCCCATGGCGAGCATTTCGTGTCCCGCCGCCGATCCGAGCGGATGGTTGGTGACCACCACCCCACCGGCGCCAGACGCCGGATGTTTCTTGCAGACAAAGGGCAACGGCAGATTTTTGGCGGGCATGCTGGTCACTTTTCTGATGTGCCCGGCACGCAAGCGCCGGTTCTTGGCGCCACTGTAACTTTCTGATCGCCGGTGTGAAGGACACCCGGCCCTGTCCGGTGAAAAACTGGCGACACTGACCTGATTTTCAGCATAAGGGCTTGGATTCCAAGCCCTTGCGCTTCCCGGGGCACGAGACCGGGCCATCTGAAACCGCTCCCCGAGACCCGGGGCCAGGCGCAGGTGTCAACAGGGTGGCGCGGCCGCCCTTGCCTGCCGTATTCGCGGCGTCCGCAGATTGATACCCCCGCTCCGGCAGCATGCGCAGCCGCAGGGCAGGCACTGCATTTCAAGGCCGTCAGGCCATGGCAGAGACCGCAGGCTCAGGCCGTCAGCGGCTCAGGATATCGCGCAGCACACCCAGCCCGGTTTCAAGGGTTGCGAAGGCCGCAGCCGGGTCATCGGCTTCGACATAAAGCCGCAGTTCCGGCGCATTTCCCGAGGGTCGGATATGAATGATTGTGCCGGTATCCGATGTCAGGCGCAGCCCGTCGGTCTGGTCCAGCGCCACCGCGGCGCCAAGACCCAGTCGGCCAAGCAGGTCATCCTGAACAGTGCTGTCCGCCGAAAGCTTTGACACCAGTGCCTGCGAGCGCTCGGTCGGCACATTTTCCAGCCGGTCAGCGGCAGTGAAGCGGGCCGGTTCCCGGGCTACACGGGCCGCAAGATCCATCCCGTCGCCGCTGCGTGACGCACAAAGCGCACCCAGGATCGGCAACATGGCGTCGCGGGTCATCAGCGCCGGCAGCGTCCCGCCGGGACCGGTGGCGTCAAAGCCCAGCAGGAAACCGCCATTGGCCTCGTACCCGACCACCTTTTCGCCGGCTCGGGCCTCCATCGCGGCGATCACGTAGGGCGAACCGATGCGGGTGCGAACCACGGCGCCAAAGCTGTCACCGCTGTCGACTCCGGTGTTCGAGGACACCGGGGTGACGACCACTTCGGCCCCCACAAGCGCCGCCGTGATCTGGCCCAGAACATCCCCCGGGACCACGGTGCCGCCGGCATCGGTGACCAGCGGACGGTCGGAATCGCCGTCGGTCGAGACGATGGCGTCAACGCGGTGCTCCGAAGCCCAGCTGCGCAGCTGGGCGCGGGTGGCGGCGTCCACCGCTTCGGTATCGACGGGGATGAAGGTTTCCGAACGGCCCAATTCGAGCACTTCTGCCCCGACACCGCGCAGGATGTCGCTCATCACGTCGCGGCCCACGGCGGAATGGCAGTAGATTCCGATCCGCGTGCCGCGCAGCGCCAGCGCCCCGAACGCCGAGACAAACCGGTCGCGATAGCGTGAGCAGGCCTGTGTGTCCCGGGTGAGGGCGGCGGTCAGCCCCCGCGCGGACAGGCCGAGCGCACCGAGTATCGCCGTCTCGTCGGACTTGGCGATTTCGCCGGTGCGGGTGTAGAACTTCAGTCCGTTCCTGTCGGCGGGGATGTGGCTGCCGGTGACCATCAGCGCGCCGGCACCGGCCTCCTGGGCTGCCAGCGCCAGTGCCGGCGTCGGCAGCGCGCCGCAGGAGACGACGTTGACACCCAGGTCACGCGCCGTGTCCGCCACCACCTCTGCCAGGGCAGGTGAACTGTCCCGCAGGTCATGGCCGACAAACAGCGTGCCACCGACGTCGCAGACCGACAGGAAGGCGCGAACATGGTCGGTCACAATCTGGTCGGTCAGTTCAACGACAAGGCCTCGCAGACCGCTGGTTCCGAATTTGGGGGGCATGGGGCTGGCCTCCTGGCCTGTACTGAAAGTGTTTGTGGCAGAGCCGGGCCGGCGGGCCGTGCAGCGCCGCGACGCCCCGGGGGCCTGAGATCGCGCGGACCATAGACCGGGCTCTGACGGGCCACAAGTTGTGGCACCGTTTGGCATTCGGCCCTGACCGCATTTTCCGGCTTCACGCGCCTGGAGCTGATCTCTGCCTTGAAAAGATGCAGGTGCTCCGGCGGTTTCCCCGGCGGCGCAGCACCCGAACCGGCGGCGCAGGCCTTGCGACGGATCGCGGTTATTCGATCGCCACACCATGGGTGCGCTGCGCCTGCACCTGTTGTGCCTCTGCGGGCCATGTCGAGCGGATGAACGCGAGAACATCCAGTATGTCCTCCGTGGACAGAACCTCGCCAAAGGCCGGCATGCCGCTGGTCACCCCCGTTACCCCGCGCGCCGCCAGCGCCGCCTGCCCGCCCATCTGCGTGTAGTCCAGCAACAATTGGGTATCGTGGTGCCAGGTATGACCGGTTTCGTCATGTGGCGGAGCAGGCAGAACTCCCCCGGGCCCCGGCGACCGCCAGTCCGCCTGTCCCTCCAGATCGGCGCCGTGACAGACCGCGCAGGTCTGCGCATAAAGCCGGGCACCGTTGTCCAGATCCCGCCCCTCGAACCGGTCCCCGGCCGGAAGCGCCGCAGGGACAAGGCTCAGCACCGCCGCCGCAAGTGTCAGCTGCGCGCGGTTCATTGCTTGAACGTGGCGTGGCAGGCTTTGCAGGCCCCGCCAAGTTTCTGCATTGTCTTCCCCAGGTCGACCGGGCTTTCCACCGTCCCCACGGATGCGAGGCTGACGGCCTGCAGCGCGTCGGCCCGGGTCGTGAAGGTGCCGAAATCCTGCCAGATGACAGGTCTGGCTTCGGATTTCGGGTCGCTTGCTTCGGGCGTGAACAGCGCGGGGATCCTGGCAGCCTCGTCCGCCATGCGGGCAAGGGCGGAGTCGATGGCATCCGGATTGAAGGCCGCCTCTCCCTTTGCCATCCTGCCGATGACCTTCATCTCTGCCGCAAGGGTCGACATGCCCTGCATCCGGGCCATCACATGCACGTCCTTGACCCCGCCATGCGCCAGTGCGGCAGTTCCTGCAACGGCCAATGCCACAGCCATCCGGACAAGAGTTCTCACTTTGGATTTCCTTTTCAGTTTCAACTTACGTCGATCCAGTTTGTCATGCCCGAGGCCGCATGGCCCAGCATATGACAATGCAGCAGCCACTTGCCCGGATTGTCCGCGACAAAGGCGATGTCGATCGGTTCATCCGGCAGGCTGAGGATGGTGTCGCGCATCGGACCAAGACTGCCGTCAGCGGCGATGGTCCGGAAATGCATTCCATGCAAATGCATGGCATGCGCAAAGACGGTGCGGTTCGACAGCCGCAGGCGCACGGCCTCTCCGCGCGACAGGCTGGCGAAAGGGGTGTCATCCATGCCCACCTGCCCGGCCAGGGCCCAGAACTGCCCTTCCTGCACCAGTTCGCGGAACCCGAGTTCACGGCCATTGAAGCGGGCATTGCGCAGGCCGCTCATGGCACCGCCTTCCATCACCATTTCCAGTTGGCGCGCCGCCTTCAGGTCGGGAAGCGCCATGTTCGGATTGGGTGCCAGCGGCGCCGGAACACCGCGTCGCGCGAGCGATGCGGCACCGCTGACCGGCATGTCCACCAGCGCCTGCCATGTGTCGTCATTGGCCTGGCGCACCAGTCCGGCAATCGCGCCCTCGGCAGCGGTGACATCGACCATCAGATCGATCCGCTGGGCGGGCGCCAGGATCAGGTCTCCGGTTACCGGTTCGGGCGCGGGCAGAGGCATGCCGTCCAGCGCAACGGTCCACCCCTCCAGCCCGTCGAGCCGCAGCACAAAGATCCGGGCGTTCGCGGCGTTGATCAGCCGCAGACGCAGCCGCGCGTGGCGCTGTACCGGCAAGCTGAGATCGTACCGACCGTTGGTGCCGATCAGGTTGCCCATCCGGCCCGCATGGCTTTGCATCATCGGGTTGCCAAAGTCCCCGGCAAAGGCCCCGGTGTCAGGGTCCAGAAGCCAGTCGTCCAGCATCAGCACTTCGTCCCGGTCCACATCCGGGGCGTCGGGCTCTTCGACGATCAGCGGCCCGGCCAACCCGCGCGCCACCTGTTCCATCGAATTGGTGTGGGAATGATACCAGTAGGTGCCGGCATCCGGCACGACAAAGTCGTACTCAAAGGTGCCGCCCGGCGGGACCGGATCCTGCGTCAGACCCGACACGCCATCCATGGCGTTGTCGATGCGGATGCCGTGCCAGTGTACCGACGTCGGCTCCGGCAGGTCGTTGACCAGCTGCCGCGTCAGCCGCGCGCCCTGTTTCGCGCGCAGCGTGGTGCCGGGCACCGTGCCGTCATAGCTCCAGACTTCGGTGGCGGCATAGCCTTCGGGCGCCAGCTGGACAACCGCGGGACGCGCGGTCAGCGGCGCGGATCCGGCAGCCATGCCGGGCCGCCCCAGAGCCGCGCCGACGGCCAGGCCGGCGCAGAAATCGCGGCGGGTGATTCGGGGGCCGCGCATCTCAGTTGATCCCGTTGGCGCGCTGCAACTCGCGGACGTAGCCCGCAATCATCAGGACATCGGCCGGCGTCAGCCCGGGTTGCGGCGGCATGTCGCCGAACTTCCAGTGGTGCGACCGGACTCCCTGCTGCGCGGCCAGAACAAACGCCATGTCCCCGTGATGCGACGGTTCGTAAATCTTGTGAACCAGCGGCGGGCCGGACCCAAGCTTGCCTGCGGCATTTGCGCCGTGGCAGGCGGCGCAGGTCGCGTCAAATGCCCGTTTGCCGATTGTGGCATCCTGAGAAAGTGTCTCTGGCAGGGTGACCGCCACCATCGGCTCCCCCTCGCCCGGCGGGGCGGCCACCGGTTCTGACTGTGGCTGTCCAAAATACAGATATGCGGCGCCGCCAAGGGCCAGCGCGGCAACTGCGGCGATTGTGATCTTGTTCATACCGAGTTCCTCAATCGCGCACGGCGTCTGGCCGTGCGGTGTCGTGCAGGCGGATCCGATCCGCCGGTGACTGTTTCGAACTTCGGTCAGCCACGCGGTGGCGGCAGGTCGAAAGGCACCGTCCTGGCATACATCGGAGGGCTGGCGGGCAGCGTGTAGCGAATTGCGCCCCGGCTGGCGCCGCCGAGGTCGCCGGACCCGGCGGGAACGGCAGCGGAGACGCAAAACGCCCCCTGGGAACACATTGCAGACGCGGGTCCGCCAGAGCGGTCATGCAGAGGCGCGTTTTCCGGGCAGTGCGTGCAGTTGTAGGCAGGCGTGACATGCGCCATGCCAGCCATCCCCGTCAGGGTCAGAACCAGCAGGCCGGTACAGAGGATCAGCAGGAATTGTCGCACGGTCACTTTCATCATTGCTGTACTGCCTTTGCAGCATATAGCCGAGAACAGCCGCAAATCAAAATTAACAACACATTATCTGTGTGACAGTCCCGGTTGCCGCGCGGACGGCCCTGCCCGTGACAGGGGTGCCGTTCCGGCCCTTGCTCGGGCGGTCCGCAGGGAGGGTATGACAGGAGTGTGGGGGTTTCAGATTCACCAAATTCAAGGAACATGTGACACCGATGTGTCACATGTTGCCTGAAATTATGGTGAGCCCGTCGGGATCCGAACCCGAGACCTACTGATTAAAAGTCAGTTGCTCTACCAGCTGAGCTACAGGCCCACTAGGCGGCTATCTAGAAATTAGCCCGCGGGGGGTCAACCCCAAAAAGTGCATTTTATGACCATCTTGTAACGGCCCCGGATTTCGCCGCACCGCAGCCACTGGAAACGGGTCCGGCGCTGGCGTATATGCGCGCGATGAACATGCGCGATTCCCAGGGGCTGCCCTTTATGAAGATGCACGGGCTTGGCAACGACTTTGTCGTGCTGGACGCTCGTGCGCATGACATTGCGGTGACCCCGGCGCTGGCCGTGGCCCTGGCAGACCGGCACTGCGGAGTGGGATTCGACCAGCTGGCGCTGATCACGCCGACCGGTGCGGGGGATGCGCATCTGACGTTCTACAATGCCGACGGATCGACCTCGGCGGCATGCGGCAACGCCACGCGCTGCATCGCGCGCCACCTGATGGCGGAAACCGGAAAGACGGCTCTGACCCTGACCACCGACCGCGGCACCTTGCACGCGGTGGATGCAGGCGGCGGGCTGACCTCGGTCAATATGGGACCGCCGCAGCTGGACTGGGCCGACATTCCGCTGGCGGAGGCGATGGACACGCTGGACCTGCCGATTGACGGCAATCCGGTGGCGACCGGCATGGGCAATCCACATTGCACCTTTTTTGTGCCCGACGCGACAGCGGTGGATCTGGCCACGCTGGGGCCGCGCTTTGAGCATCATGCGCTGTTTCCACAGCGCACAAACGTCCAATTCGCCTCGCTCGTCGGGCCGGATCACCTGCGGATGCGGGTCTGGGAACGCGGTGTCGGAATCACACTGGCCTCGGGTTCCTCGTCCTGCGCCACTGCCGTCGCGGCCGCGCGGCGCGGCCTGACCGGGCGGCGGGTGCGCATCGACCTGGACGGCGGCACACTGGACGTGGACTGGCGCGACGATGGCGTCTGGATGACCGGGGCGACCATGCATGTGGCCAGCGGCGTGCTGACCGCAGACTGGCTGGCATCGCTGTGAGCGCGCCCAAGTTCACCACGCTGGGCTGTCGCCTCAATGCATATGAAACCGAGGCGATGAAGGCGCTGGCGGCCGAATCGGGCATGACCAACGCCGTGGTCGTCAACACCTGTGCCGTCACGGCCGAGGCGGTGCGCAAGGCGCGTCAGGAAATCCGCCGTCTGCGCCGGGAAAACCCCGATGCGCGGCTGATCGTGACCGGCTGCGCGGCCCAGACCGAGCCGGCCACCTTTACCGCGATGGCCGAAGTCGACGCGGTGATCGGCAATACCGAAAAGATGATGCCCGGCACCTGGGCCACTCTGGCGGCGGATTTCATCGGCGAGACCGAAAAGCTCATGGTCGACGACATCATGTCGGTGACCGAGACCGCGGGCCACCTGATCGACGGCTTCGGCACCCGCTCGCGTGCTTATGTGCAGGTGCAGAACGGCTGTGACCACCGCTGCACCTTTTGCATCATCCCCTTCGGGCGCGGCAATTCGCGGTCGGTTCCCGCCGGCGTCGTGGTCGAACAGATCCGGCGGCTGGTGGACAAGGGCTATAACGAAGTGGTGCTGACCGGGGTGGATCTGACCTCCTGGGGGGCCGATCTGCCGATGACGCCCAAGCTCGGCGATCTGGTCATGCGGATCCTGAGACTGGTGCCGGATCTGCCGCGGCTGCGGATCTCGTCGATCGATTCGATCGAGGTCGACGAGAACCTGCTGGCCGCCATCGCGACCGAGCCGCGTCTGATGCCGCACCTGCACCTGTCCCTGCAGCACGGCGATGATCTCATTCTCAAGCGGATGAAACGGCGGCATCTGCGCGACGATGCCATTGCCTTTGCCACAGAGGCGCGCAAGTTGCGCCCGGAAATGACCTTTGGCGCCGATATCATCGCCGGATTCCCGACCGAGACCGAGGCGCATTTCGAAAATTCCCTGCGCCTTGTCGAGGAATGTGACCTCACCTGGCTGCATGTGTTCCCCTACAGCGCCCGTCAGGGCACGCCGGCAGCGCGGATGCCCGCCGTGAACGGCGCGGTGATCCGGCAGCGCGCGGCACGTCTGCGGGCGGCTGGTGATCGCCAGGTGGCGCGCCACCTCGCCGCACAGATCGGGCGGCGGCACCGCATTCTGATGGAATCGCCCGACATGGGCCGGACCGAACAGTTCACCGAAGTGCGCTTTGCCACACCCCGGACCGAGGGCGCGATCGTGACGGCGCGGATCACCGGCGCGACGGACTCACATCTGCTGGCCTGACCTGCGCGCAGCCAGGCGCAGGCGAAAAAAGCCCGCTGCGCCGTGATCGTGGCGTGCGGCGCTCTACATCTGGTTTGCAAGATACCCCAAAATTGGCCATGACAGTTCAATGACAGCCCACACCAAAGCCCTGACCGTCCATCTTCTGACCGCAACCGGGGCTGTCTTTGCCATGCTCGCCCTGCTGGCGGCGGCGCAAGAGAAATGGTCGATCATGTTCCTGTGGCTGGTGATCGCCTTTTTCGTGGACGGCATCGACGGCCCGCTGGCGCGCAAATACGACGTGAAATCCAATGCCCCGCGCTTTGATGGCGTGCTGCTGGACCTGATCATCGACTATCTGACCTACGTCTTCATCCCTGCCTTCGCGCTGTTTCAGTCGGGTTTGCTGCCGGGCTGGACCGGCTGGGTGGCGATCATCCTGATCACCTTTGCCAGCGCAATGTATTTTGCCGACAACCGCATGAAAACAGAAGACAATTCGTTCCATGGCTTCCCCGGTTGCTGGAACATGCTGGTGCTGGTGATGTTCGCGCTGAGCCCGAATTTCTGGATCATCCTCGGGCTGGTGGGCAGTCTTGCGGTGACGATGTTCCTGCCGCTCAAGTTCATCCACCCGGTGCGCACCGAACGCTGGCGCTCGGTGTCACTGCCCGTCGCCCTGGCCTGGACCTTTTTCGCCGGCTGGGCGGCCTGGGTGGACTTCCACCCGCAAAGCTGGGCGCACTGGGGGCTGGTGGTGACGTCGGTCTATCTGATCTCGGTCGGAATCCTGCAGCAGCTGATTCCGGCGCGGCAATAAAAAAATTTCCAGTGCCCATGCGAAATTACAAATCCATTTGGTTGTGGCAGGTTAGAATTCTTGTTCGTTCGCAGACCGTAGAAAATTCCAAGACATACAGCACATGACTGATCGACAAACATACCCGGAAATCGCGCAGCGCCTTGGTGCCGTGAGGGCGGTGTTTTCGACGCTGTCGCGGAAAGACTGGGCCACGGCTCAGGGCTTCAAGGTCAGTCAGTATAACAACTGGGAAAATGGAACCCGTCGGATACCACTGGAAGCCGCCGACAGATTTTGCGAGCAGTTCAGCCTGACACTTGATTGGATTTACCGAGGGAAATGGGCAGGTCTACCCAAAGATGTTTCCGAGGAACTCCGGAAACACCTTTGAAAGATCCCGACAGCGCCGACGGAAGGTCTGGTCTTTGGTCGTCGATCACGCCTTGAGCCGGTAGCCGGTGCGGAACATTTGCCAGGCCAGTGCCAGCAGCGCCAGCGTCGCCGACAGTGCGACGGCAAAGCCCAGAAGCGGCGGGGAATCCGAGACCCCGATCAGCCCGAAGCGCACCCCGTCGATAAGGTAGAAGATCGGGTTGAAATGGGTGATCTCGCGCAGGACGGCGGGCAGCGCCTCAACCGAATAGAAAGTGCCCGACAGAAAGGCCAGGGGGGTTACCACAAAGTTCGTGATCGCCGCCATCTGGTCAAACTTGTTGGCAAAGATCCCCGCCAGCAATCCCAACGCCGACATGAAGGCGGCGCCAAGGATGACAAACACCAGCGCCACCAGCGGATGACTTGGCACGATGCCCAGCACGAGTGCCAGCACCGCCGCCAGCGCCACGGCCACGAACAGCCCCCGCGCGATCCCGCCGGCCAGATAGCCCAGCACCAGTTCGCCGCCGCTGAGGGGCGGCATCAGCGTGTCGACGATGTTGCCCTGCACCTTCGAGATGACAATCGACGACGACGTGTTGGCAAAGGCGTTCTGGATCACCGTCATCATCAGGATGCCGGGAGCGATGAAGGTGGTGAACGGCACGCCCATGACATCGCCGCGCTGCGGGCCGATGGCGATGGTAAAGATCAGCAGGAACAGCCCCGCCGTCACCAGCGGCGCCAGCAGAGTCTGGGTCCAGACCGCGCTGAAGCGCATCACTTCCCGTCGGGCCAATGTGTACAGGCCCAGCCAGTTCACCCGGCCAAAGCGACGTGTACCCTGCGGATAGGGGGCGGAATCGTGCATATCGGGCTCTCCTGCTGGCGGCAGCCGCTTGTAACTCGGGGTGGAGTGATTAGAATAGGGGGCTGATACGGAATTTTCAGGCGGCCCGCCAGCGTGGCCGCTTTTTCAGTAAGGAACACCCATGTCCTGGACCGACGAACGCGTAGAGCAGCTCAAGAAGATGTGGGGCGAAGGCCAGTCCGCCAGCCAGATCGCAAAAGAGCTGGGCGGCGTGACCCGCAATGCGGTGATCGGCAAGGTGCACCGTCTGGGCCTGTCGAACCGCGTCGGCGCGCCGGGTGCCGCCGAACCGTCCCCCGGTGCCGCTCCGGCGGCTGCCGATGCCGCAACCGACGCACGCCCCAAACCCGCCGCGCCGCGCCCCGACACCAAGCCGAAGATTCCCCAACCCAAGACCGAAAGCGCCCGCCCCGTGAGTCCCGAACCCGAGTTGCAGACCCAGTCCGCCCAACCCCCGGCGCGCCGCGCGATCATCCCGGCAGGTCAGCCCCTGCCGCCGCAGCCTTCGGCCAACGAGATCAGCCCTGAGGCACTGGCCAAGGTCAACGAGGTCGAGAAGAAGGCCAAGAAGCTGTCGCTCATGGAGTTGACCGAACGCACCTGCAAATGGCCGGTCGGTGACCCCGCCACCGAACACTTCTGGTTCTGCGGGCTGCCGGTACAGCAGGGCAAACCCTATTGCGAGGCCCATGTCGGCGTCGCGTTCCAACCGATGTCGGCCCGCCGCGACCGCCGCCGCTGATCACCGCCCCCTGGATAACCCTACCGGGAACGCTCCTGAGCGTTCCCCGAGGCGTTGATGGTCCCGGTGATGCCCGTCCGACGGGCAGCCTCCGGCGGTTCTATCAAGACAAACTGCCCTGAAAACTCGGGCGGCGTGAAGAATTCCGCCGCCGGCAAGGCCGCATCTCGCGCTTGACGCTAGTGCCCGCACCATGCCTACGCGAACCGCCGAGGATCGCCATCGGCGGCATTTCATCAGTGGAAATCATCTGGAAAGGCGCCGATCCTGCGCAAGAGACCGATAGCACACTGAATGGGCGGGCTGCGGAATCGGCACACCATTTCTGAAATTTCCCATTCTGACGAGTGGAGTGTGCGCGTGAGTTTTCTGGAATCCTACTCTGAGGCCAAAACGACGGCGTCCAAGTTCGAAGGCATGATTTCGCCGCTGAGCATTGCGATCTTTCAATCCCTGTTTGCCTTTCACAAGGCGAACGACGTTACCGGCGACCTGATCGAGTTCGGTGTGTTTCGCGGAAAATCGGCCTCGGTCCTGTTGCGGAATCTCAATTCCGGTGAAACCGCGTATCTTGTCGATGTCGTTGGCTGCCCGGACTTTGCCAGGCCGGATGCAATTTCCGGGCAGTATGAATTCATCAAGGGCAAGGGCAACACGTTTTCCGTTTCCGACGCCTTTGCCAAATCGGTTCCGGCTTCTTTCAGATTGTCGCACCACGACGGCAGTCACCGTTTCAACAATGTCATTGCCGAAATGACATTCATGGAAACCCGATTGGCGCCACGGGGGATCGTGATCCTCGACGATTTTCTGAACCCGGCCTACATGCAGGTGGTTGCTGCCAGCTTCAATTACCTGGCGACCAGAAGCTCCGGGCTGGAGTTCCTGCCCTATTCGAACAACAAGGCCTACCTCTGCCACAAGGAGGATTTCGATTTTTACAGCCGGTTCATCATTGAGAAACTGCTCTCTGACATCAATTCGGCAGAGTTCGACTGCATGTTGGCCCGGTCCGATAACCATCCGGTGTACCGCGCGTTCTCGCTCTACCCCAAGAACCGGCCCGGTCTGCCGGATTTCTACGGCACGGACTTTCTTGGCGACAAATACTATCGTCTCGGCTGATCCGGCACAGGCCCTGCGCGTCGCATCGCGTGGCGGACCCAGCCCACGGGGCGGCCATCGGCAGTTTTCCCGCCAATTCTCCGGTCGGCTGAACAAACCCTTTGCCTCGCCCGGCAGCGCTTGTATGAGGGGCAATGTCCCAGAACCCGCCGAATCTCCGCCCCGACCTTGCGCCCAAAGCCACCCTGCCCTCTGACCGGCGCGCCGGCCAGCCCACCCTTGGCATGGTTTCGCTCGGGTGCCCCAAGGCGCTGGTCGACAGCGAACGCATTCTGACCCGCCTGCGCGCCGAAGGTTACGGCATCTCGGCCGATTATGCCGGCGCCGATGCGGTGATCGTGAACACCTGCGGCTTTCTGGACAGCGCCAAGGCCGAAAGCCTTGAGGCGATCGGTGAGGCGCTTGCCGAAAATGGTCGGGTGATTGTCACCGGCTGCCTGGGCGCCGAACCGGACTACATCCGCGAGCATCATCCCCGCATCCTGGCCGTGACCGGCCCGCACCAGTACGAACAGGTGCTGGACGCCGTGCATCTGGCGGTGCCGCCGGACCCGGATCCGTTCATAGACCTGATGCCTGCGGCCGGTGTCAAACTGACCCCGCGGCATTACAGCTATCTGAAGATTTCCGAGGGCTGCAATCACAAATGCAAGTTCTGCATCATCCCCGACATGCGCGGCAAACTGCAGTCGCGCCCGGCCCGTGCCGTTCTGCGCGAGGCGGAAAAGCTGGTCGAGTCGGGTGTGAAGGAGTTGCTGGTGATCAGCCAGGACACCTCGGCCTATGGCACCGACTGGAAGGACCGTGACGCCAAGGCGCCGATCCTCGAACTGGCGCGCGACCTGGGCCAGTTCGGCGCCTGGGTGCGCATGCACTACGTCTATCCCTACCCCCACGTCCGCGAGCTGATTCCGCTGATGGCGGACGGGTTGGTGTTGCCCTATCTCGACATCCCCTTCCAACATGCCCACCCCGAAACGCTGAAACGCATGGCGCGCCCCGCGGCCGCTGCCCGCACGCTGGACGAAATCGCCGCCTGGCGCGAGATCTGCCCCGACATCACCCTGCGCTCGACCTTCATCGTCGGCTATCCCGGCGAGACAGAGGCCGAGTTCCAGACGCTGCTGGACTGGATGGACGAGGCGCAACTGGATCGCGTCGGCTGTTTCCAGTACGAAAACGTCGCGGGTGCGCGGTCCAATGCCCTGCCCGATCATGTGCCCGCCGAGGTCAAGCAAGAGCGCTGGGACCGGTTCATGGAAAAGGCGCAGGCAATTTCCGAAGCGAAACTGGCCGCCAAGGTTGGCACGCGCCTGCAGGTGATCGTCGATCTGGTCGAAGAAGACGCCGCGACCTGTCGCACCATGGCCGATGCTCCCGAAATCGACGGCAATCTGTTCATCGACGACGATTTCGATCAGCTCAGCCCCGGTGACATCGTCACTGTCGAAGTCGACGAGGCCGGTGAATACGATCTCTGGGGCCGACTGGTCTGACCGGCGCTATGGCGACTCGATTCTGGTGACTCGCCAAGTTGACGCTAGGTCTGGCGCTCAAATGGCCGAGACCTGCAAGAACTTACAGGTTTATACCGCAAACCTGTAAGTATTACCCTGTCCGTCAGGATAGGCGGCGCAAGCCAGACGCTGACAGAACAGATCTTTCCGGGTAGTATCTCTGTATTGGGTCGGTCAGTTTTCGGGGGGAAGCCCAAACATAAACCGACAGAGCTGCAACAAAACAAGCGCCGTACAACCGTCTGAATAGCGAAGCTTTTTTGTTCAGCTATCAAACTTTTTGGTGCCATCTGGCGCCGACAAACATTTTGCACAACCTTTTCAGCATGATAGAATGCCGCTTTCGGGCGGCATTCTTTTTTTTACGCAGGATCCGTCGCCCTGACCCAACACACGACGGTCACCCGGATTTGACCGGTACAAAAAGCCCGCTGAACAGAGTGAACGTCCCCAACAGGAATCCCGAGATCACCGGCGAGATCGGAATGCCCAGAACGTCCCAGACTTCGGCTTTCATGGCATAGGCCCAGATCGCGAACGCCACGCAGCTCAGCACCGCGTGCAGCCCCCAGGTTCCGGTCTTTGCCGCATCGGCGGCCATCTTCACGTAAAACACCGTGCCGATCAGGGCGACGCAGAACGAGGCAAGCGCAACAAACTCGTTCGCGCCGATGGCACCGGCGCGCAGGCTTGCGACCCCGCCATCACCTGCCGCGACCATGCTGTTGGCAAAGATGAAAAATGCGATCACTTCGAGCGGGATGTAGTTGCGCACCCGTTCGATATAGCTTTGCCCATCCTCATCCGGGACGGCGTCGTCCTTGCCCTCTCCGCCCGCCGCCCTCCGGGCGTTGTGCGCGGCCACAGCGCTGCTCTTGAGCACGGTCGCCGTGGTCAACTGGAACGGCAAGCGGGATGTTTTCTCAATCGGTTCCAGAGCCTGATTGGCAATTGTCATCTCTACACCCTAAATTTCTTATGGCAGCTGGGGCCAGGTCCCCCAAATGTCGCATCGTGAAATCAACGTTCATTCGTGTGCCGCCCGGGATCGCGGCCAGTCTGATCAAGTTAGCGCCTGTGACTTTATCCTTGTCCCTGCATTGTCCATTTCGATCAGAATTTCCGGCCCGTTCAATCCCGGACGATTGAACGGGTCGGGCAATACGCCCAACGACATCGCAAGCGCGGCGAGTTCCGCACGTGATTTGGCCTGGGTATTCTGCATCAGCGCATTCATCCGTTGGCGGACAGCCGATATCGAGATGTCCAGTTTGGCGGCGATTGCCTTGTCCTGCAGGCCAGATCCAATCAATTCCAGAAGATCCTGCTGTTTGTCGGTGATCCGGTTGCGTTCACTGAACTCCTGATTGAAATGATAGAGGTAGCGCTGGTGTCCCATCAGGGCCGCGGTATTTAACGTCCAGCCGTGGGCGCGGATAATGGCCTGCATTTCGCGGCGGGAATGATCACCGGCAAAAGTAATAAGCGCAGCCTGTGGCGGAGCATTCAGCCGCAATGGAATAGAGAACCCGGCGCGGATACCGTGTTCTGCCGCTAATTTAAGCACCTCGACGCGTTTTTGCGGAACATGGCGGTATTCTTCAATAAACTCTATGCCGATCATTACCGGCGTCAGGTAATTCATCGCGTGGTCGCGGAAATAGGACCACCTCTGAAGCTCTGGATCCATATTAATTGTATGCAACCACGAGGAGTCATATGACGTGCGGACAAACAGGGTTTTTTTCCAGTCCCGGTACGACGATGCCGAGATGAAATCGACAAAAGGCAACTGCACCTGACGGCCCAGAGCGACGATCAGCCGCCACACGTCGCTGGAATGACACGTATTCTCAAGGTCCTGCAGGAAACCTTGCAGCAGGTCGGGGACATAACATTCGGCATCAACGAGCGGCCGACGTTCGGGGGGATGTGAATCAGACAGCTTCTATCTCCTGATACGTTCAGTGAAGTTCCGGAACGTTCTGCCTTGCTGCCTTTATACGCTGCGGCAACGCGGCATGTTCAAATCTCAATTTCTTCTCAATTGGTTTTATTGTACGCCAATCGGGCGTGGCTGTCAGCGCGTAATTCCACATTCTTTGCAGGGCTTGCCAATCGGCCGCCTGCCCGGCATGACGGGGCATGGCAAAACTATACTTTCACTACTCCACGATGAATGCTGGAAAATCGACTCTGCTTTTGCAGGCCGCGCACAATTATGAAGAGCGCGGCATGGCGACGTTTCTTCTGACCGCTGCGGTCGACCGTCGTGCAGGCCCGGGACGAATCGGATCGCGCATCGGGCTGGGGCGCGAGGCCGCAACCTTTGCGCCCGATACCGATCTTTTCCTGCTTCTGTCCGGAGAGCACGCCAACAAGGCCATTGCCTGCGTCTTTGTCGACGAAGCGCAATTTCTGACCCCGGATCAGGTCTGGCAGCTGGCGCGCGTCGCCGATGATCTGGGGGTCCCGGTGATGTGCTACGGATTGCGTGTGGACTTCAGGGGGGCGTTGTTCCCGGGATCAGCCACCTTGCTGGCCTTGGCGGATGACCTGCGCGAGGTGCGCACCATCTGCCATTGCGGACGCAAGGCGACGATGGTGGTGCGGCAGGACGGATCAGGGCGGGCCGAGACCTCGGGGGCGCAGGTCCAGATCGGCGGCAACGAGATTTACGTATCGCTGTGTCGGCGGCACTGGCGCGCGATGGTCGGTGACGGCGTGCAGTCCAGCGGCTGAACGGGTATCCGGGTACTGGCAGCGCAGCTTATCTGGCGGCGACCGGCTCGACCGGCAGATCGGCGTCGCGCCAACTGCTGAACCCGCCCCCCAGGTGCGAGACCCTGTCCAGCCCCATGTCCTGTGCCGTCTTGGCGGACAGAGCCGAGCGCCAGCCGCTGGCGCAGTAAAAGACAAACTGCACGTCTTCGGCAAAGATCGGCTTGTGGTACGGGGATGCAGGATCAATCCAGAATTCCAGCATCCCGCGCGGACAGTGAAACGCCCCGGGAATGCGCCCTTCGCGCTCCAGCTCGCGCCGGTCCCTCAGATCGACGAAGCGCACGTCCGCGGCCCCGTGCAGATCCGCGGCTTCGGCAGCGTACAGCGTCACGATCTCGGTCTCCGCCGCCGCGACCATATCCCTGACCCGAACCTTCATGCACTGTCCTTTCGCTCGACCAGCACGGACCCGACCGAATACCCCGCCCCGAACGAACAGATCAGGCCCAGGTCGCCGTCGCCAAGGTCGTCCGAGTGTTTCGAAAAGGCGATGATGGACCCGGCCGACGAAGTGTTGGCGTAGTCTTGCAGGATGTTGGGCTGTTCGCCCGGCTCGGGCTCGCGGCCCAGCACCTTGCGACCGATGAAGTCGTTCATCGTCTTGTTCGCCTGATGCAGCCAGAGGCGGCGGAGCTGATCCGCACGTACCCCCGCCTCGCCGAGGTGATCGCCGATGTGGGCGGAAACCATGGGCAGCACCTCCTTGAACACCTTGCGTCCGTTCTGCATGAACTGCATGTCGCGCCGGTCACTCGTCCCGTCCGGCCGGGTGCGGCGCAGAAAGCCGTTGTTGTTGCGGATATTGTTGGAAAATTGTGTGGCACAGCGCGTCGAGCGGATGGTGAAATACGCCCCCTGCGCGTCTTCGGCCCGTTCGATCACCAGGGCCGTGCAGACATCGCCGAATATGAAATGGCAGTCGCGGTCACGCCATTCCAGATGGCCCGAACAAATTTCCGGGCACACGACGATCGCGCAGCGAACCGATCCGGCCCGCACCATATCGGCCGCCGCCTGTATTCCGAAAGTTGCCGAAGAACAGGCGACGTTCATGTCGAAGGCAAAACCGCCGGCGCCCAGAAGCTGTTGAATTTCGATGGCGATGGCGGGATAGGCACGTTCGTGGTTCGAAGCGGCACAGATCACCAGATCCACGTCACTGCCCTGCCGTTGCGCAGCTTTCAGTGCCGTGCGGCAGGCGTCCAGCGCCATTTCCGCCATGATCCCGGGTTCGTCGTCGTTCCGCTGGCGCAATTTCGGGAACATGCGCCCCGGATCCAGCACACCTGTCTTGTCCATCACATAGCGTTGTTCGATTCCGCTGGCGGAATAGATGAAATCGGAACTGGACGGCGCCTTGGCCTCGATGTCGCCGGCCTCTATGGCGGCGGCATTTTCGGCATTGTAGCGACTGACATAGGCATTGAACGCGGCCACGAGTTCATCATTGGTGATCACCTGTTCGGGCGTGAACACCCCGGATCCGGTGATGGCTGGCTGGTACATGGATTTTCCTCCGTTGCGCCAACCTCAACGCAGCGGGCGGCTTCGGTCAAGCCCGACCTCGCGCAACCTGCGCCGCGCCTCTGCAATCCTGCCCGGTCAATCAGGCGCCGATGGCCGACCACCGGGTGCGCAGCCGACGGATCTAGTGCATGCGCCCGCCCAGGGGCACATCCCGGTCCGGGCTCAGCAGCACCACCGCGCCATCCGCGTCCGCGACCCCCAGCACCAGAACTTCGGAGCGGACCGGCCCGATCTGGCGCGGAGGAAAGTTCACCACCGCCATCACCCGCCTGCCGATCAGCGTCTCGGGGGTGTAGTGCACCGTGACCTGCGCCGAAGTCTTGCGTTCACCGATCTCGGGGCCAAAGTCGATCCACATCTTGATTGCGGGCTTGCGTGCCTCGGGAAAGGCTTCGGCGCGCACCACCTGGCCCACCCGGATATCGACCTTCAGGAAATCATCAAAGCTGATCTCAGCCATTGGCGAGTTCCCGCGACCGCGCTGTTGCCGCCCGCACCGTTTCCCGGATCAGCCGGGGCAGCCCTTCGGTGTCGTCCATCAGCACCTCCAGCCCGGCCTGTGTGGTGCCGTTGGGGCTGGTCACGTTCCGCCGAAGCTGACCGGGGTCGTCGCCCGCCATTGCCAGCGCGCCGGCGCCTGCCACCGTTGCCCGGGCCAGTTGCAGCGCCAGATCCGCGGACAGCCCCTCGGCCACGCCCGCCGCGGCCAGACATTCGATCAGGTGGAACACATAGGCCGGACCGGACCCGCTCACCCCGGTCACGGCATCCATCTGCCCTTCGTCCTCAAGGCGCACAACCTCGCCCACGGCGCTCAGCAGTGACTCGGCAGCATCCAGGTCGGCGGCGCCTGCATAGCGGTTGCCGATGATCGCGGTGATGCCGCGCCCCACCGCGGCAGGGGTGTTCGGCATCGCCCGGATGATCGGTGTCTTCTCACCCAGCATCCGCTCGTAGGTGGCGATCGGAATCCCGGCGGCCACCGACAGGAACACGGTGTTGCCATTGCCCAGCGCCTGCAAGGACGGCAGGGCATCCGACATCATCTGCGGCTTCACGGCAATCAGAACCACCGCCGGACTGGCGGGCAAATCCTGGTTCAGATGAACCCCCTGTTGCCTCAGCCAGTCCGATGGGTACGGATCGCTGACCCAGACCGACGTGGCCGGCAGCCCCCGGCCAAGCCAGCCTTCAAGCATCGCCGACCCCATCTTGCCGCAGCCAAGCAACACCAGCCCCCGCTTGGCACTCTCTGAGTTCTGCATCTCGGTGTCCTCTGTCCCTGCTCGAGTCAAAAGGAAAAGGACCGGTCGCCCGATCCTTTTCCACGCGCGTTCGGGAGGAAAGCTACGCGCGCCCGTATGCTTCTGCAATGGCGACCTGAAGCGCCTGTTGCGGCGTCTGGTCGGAATAGACCATCAACTGGAACGCCGGGTAGTAGCGTTCTGCGCTCATTACAGCAGCGCTGATCAGCGTGTCGATCTGCTCCGGCGCGGCAACCTGCCCGCCTGCCAGTACCAGACCATAACGGTATACCATCAGCTTCTGTTCCGCCCAGAAGGTGAAGGCGCCCGTCCAACACTGATCATTCACGGAATTCAGGCCCTCGTACAGATCACCCAGCCGTTCATCCGGCGGCTCCATCTCGAAGGTGCAGATCAGGCGCAGGGTTTCGTCGTAACCCGACCATGCAAGAGTGATCGAATAGGTGCGCCACTGTCCCTGAACTGCCATGGCGATCTGGTCGTCCCCCACACGGTCAAAGTCCCAGTCGTGGTGCTCGGCCAGATGTTCGACGATGTCGATGGGGTGAATGTCGTCTTCCAGATACTGCTCGGACAATGCCATGGCGCCACCTCTTTTGTTTTGTGTAGCGCTGGGGCCTGGCAGCGTCCCAAGCGCTAGGTGCCTGCTCAAGGAACTGCGGGGCTATCCGCATCCCTTACCACATATGGTGCCTGTCCTGGGGTGCTCCTGTAAAGCTATATTTTCCCGAAATCCGCAATAAGTTGTGGATGAAACTAGATTCCGATCAATATGCAGGGCATTTTGTCGCGGGCTCATTGGTGAGGCTGCCTGCCCCGAAGGCACGGGCGATGCGTCGCGCAGGGAGCGCCGACCCGCATTGTCAGCGGCAGTGCCATCCCAGCCGGTGCCGCTGGCCGCGCCCTGTGCGCCTGCATCGCCGCCGGTGATTTCCGTCCTGCCCGGGGCCAGCGCCCAGCCGGTCCCGACCGTCCCGAGGCCGACGTCACCAAGGCCGGGCGCGGTCATCGCGTGGATGCCTGGCCAATCCCCTGTGCAGACCGTGGCCGAAACCTCGGGGAGGCCGCAGAGGAGTGTGGCGACCTGATCGCCGTCGCCCTTGACCCCGAACCGCCCCGGCGGGACCGCCGAGGCTCAGCCCGGGCTGGCGTTTGCCTCGCATTCTGCGAAACCGGGCGGCTTGCACGCAGGTGATTTGGCTGTGGCTCGGATCTTCATCGCCCGATGCGGGCGGCCGCCGAGCCATTCTGCTCCGCTCGGACGCACAGCCTGAATGACACCGGGCATGACCTCGGCAGACATGCGGCGCACCGGCGTCCGGGTCAGGGCGGCAGGTTGTGCCCGTTGTCCGGCAGTCGGTGCACTGTGCTTCAGGGTTCGCGGAAAGCTTCGCGCGACTTGTAGAGCGGCTTCAGAAGGTATTGCAGGATGGTCTTTTCACCGGTGTGCAGCTCGACCTGGGCCTGCATGCCCGGACGGATTCGGATCTGCGACTGGCGTTCGGTCAACGACCCGAGATCCACCCGCAACGTCACCTTGTAATGCGGCGCGGCATCGGCGCGTCGTTCGTCCTGAAAGGTATCCGCCGAGATCACGTCTACCTGCCCCTTCAGCGTGCCGTAGATCGTATAGTCATAGGCCGACAGCTTGACCGTCGCTTCCTGACCCGGGCGGATGTTGGCAATGTTTTCGGGGGCGACCTGCGCCTCGACAAACAGCTCTTCGTCCATCGGGATGATCTGCAGGATCTCTTCGCCCGGGCGCACCACGCCGCCGATGGTGGTGACCAACAGGTTGTTGACCACGCCGTGCATCGGACTGACCAGAACGGTACGGCTCAGCTGGTCGGTGCTGGCCTTGAGGTTCTGCTTCAGCGTCGCCAGTTCCTTGAGCGTGTCGGAGTAATCCTGCGCCCGGCCCAGTTCGGCCTGTGTCACCGTCTCGTCATACCGGATACGGGCATCAGCATGGGCTTTGCGGGCGCGGGTCACCTCGATCAGCGCCACCACCTTGTTGGTGAGAAGATCTTCAAGCAACTTGAGCTCCTGCGCCGATTGCTCCAGCACGCGGCGCGCGCCGTCGCGGCGGCTGCTGAAATCGGACACCCGGGCCACGAGCAGCGCCTGCTCCGAGGAAACGATCGTCGGGCTGCGCTCGGCCATCGCCTGCGGCACGGCAAAATCCGTCCGCCCGGCCAGTTCCGCCTCAAGCCGCAGACGACGGATTTCCAGCGCGGTGATCTGGTCGTGCAGGTCATCGACGGACGAACGGAACATCGTGCCCTGAAGCCGTGCCAGCACGTCGCCCTGCCCCACCTCGTCGCCCTCTTTCACCAGCAACTCTGCCAGAATGCCGCCTTCGAGGTTCTGAATGATCTGCGGCCGCGAGGCGCTGATGAACTGGCCGTCGCCGCGGACGATTTCGTCGACCCAGGCATAGGACGCCCAGATGATGAACAGCCAGACCGTCGCGGCACACAGCCAGACGGTCAGAGACGGCCCCCGCATCCGGCGGCCCAGTTGTGCCGAAAGGTCGGTCGACGAAATGGCCATCATGCGCCGCCTTGTCCCGATCCGCGCAGGTGTTCAAGCACCTGATCGCGCGGACCGTCCACCGCCATCCGCCCATGGGCGAGAATCATCGTCCGCGACGCCAGCGCCAGAATCGGCACCCGGTGGGTGGCAATCACCGCGGTGCGGCCCGAAAGCCAGCCCTGCAGCCGCGAGATGAGTGTCTTTTCAAGCGTCTGGTCCAGCGCCGCCGTCGGCTCGTCGAGCAGGCATATATCCGGATCCTGCAACCACAGCCGGGCCCAGCCGATGCTTTGACGCTGGCCCACCGACAACCCTTCGCCGCCATCGCTGATCTCGAGATCCAGACCCTTGGCATGCGCCTTGACGAACTGCCCCAGACCGGCGAAATCCAGCGCCTCGAACAACCGGTCATCGTCGCGTTCCAGCATGTTCAGGTTCAGGTTGTCGCGCAACGAGCCGTGGAACAAGCGCACGTCCTGTCCCAGGTATCCGATACAGCGGCGCAGATCACGGGTGTCGATCTGGCCGATCTCGACGCCGTCGGCCAGCACCCGTCCCGATTGCGGCGCGTAGAGCCCCGACAGCAGCTTCAGCAGGGTCGACTTGCCCGAACCGTTGGCCCCAAGGACCGCGAGGGTCTGACCCGGCTGGATCACCAGCTGCGCCAGATCCAGCACCGGCGGGCCATCCTCCTGATAACGAAAGCCGACGCCCGACAGTTCGTACCGGCCCTGCAACCGCTCGCGGCGCAGATAGGTGCGCGCGGCGCTGCGGTCCTGCGCGGCGTCGACAATGCCGTCCAGCCCGTCCAGCGCGGCGCGCACGTTGCCCCAGCGCGCCATGATTCCCGACAGCTGGGTCAGCGGTGCCAGCGTGCGCGACGTGAGGATACCGGTCGCGATGATCGAGCCCACGGTAAATTCGCCTGCAAACACAAGGTAGGTGCCGGAGATCACCGCCACCACATAGGTTGCCTGCTGCACTCCCTGGCTCCAGAAGGTCAGCAACGCGCCCAAACGGCGTTGTTCGGACGACTTCAGCGCCTGCACCGCTGTCAGCTCGGTCCACAGACGGCGGAACCGGTCCTCGGCGCGCTGCGTCTTGATCGTGTCGATCTCGACCACGGTTTCCTGCAGCAGGCGCGACAGCCTGGCCGAGGCGCCCTGCATTTCACGGGTCAGCCGGATCATCTTCCGCTGCATCGCAAACCCCGGCAGCACCATGAGAATGCCGCCCGCGACCAGAACCCAGACTACACTGCCCGCAATCGACCAGACCAGCGCGAGAAAGACAAAGATGAACGGAATGTCGGCCAGCGCCCCGGCTGTCGAGGCTGTGAAGAACTCGCGCACCGACCCGAATTCCCGCATCGACGAAAACAGCTGGCTGGGCGATCGTCCCGCGATGTCCGAGCGCATGCCCAGCAGGCGGTCCATCAACAGCGACTGAACGCCCATTTCGATCTGCCGCCCGGCCCCGTCCAGCAGCTGACCCCGGGCGATCTTGAGAAACGCCTCCATCAGCAGGGCCATCGCGGCCCCGGCGGCCAGCACCCAAAGCGTGGCCTCGGACTGATGCGGGATCACCCGGTCGTAGACCTGAAGCGAAAACAGCGCCACCGCCACCGCCAGCAGATTGGCCACGAACGAGCCCAGCGCGACCTCGCCGAAGTGACGCGCGAAGCGGCGGAACTGCCCCCAGAACCAGTGCGGCTCGCGCGTGGCGGCAGCGTGGGCAGTGGACAGGGATTGCAGCGGCGCTTCGGCATGCAGCATCGCACCGCTGTAGACCCCGGCGAATTCGCTCAGCGGCACTTCGGCGCGATTGTCCGGCGCGGTGGCGTCGTAGATCGTGAGAACCTCTGCGTCCCGCCCCAGGATCAGCACCGCCTGCCCACTGGTCATCAGCGCCAGCGCCGGCCACGAGGACTGGTTCAGCGGTTGCACAGCCTGTTCCGCCTCCAGCCCCGCCGCGCGCAGACCGGCCAGAAGCGCCTCTGCCGGATAGCTGTCCTGCGGGCCGCTGTGCCGTGTCAGCGCATCCAGGATGTCGGGCGTGCGCGGTTCGACTCCAAGCCGCCGGGCCAGCAAGCGGATCAGGTCGGCGCGGGCGCAGGCGCGTTCCGAATGGCGCGGCGCCCGTCCGGGCAGGTTGGCCGGAACCTGCGGCACCGCCCGCAGGACCGCATCCCGGGCCCGTCCGGCAAGGACAGAGAGGTCCGGTCCGCTCACATCAGTGTCCCGTCCGCCAGAACGCCCCGGATGCGCGCGATCTCGAGCTCCGCCCGCGCGGCGGCAAACCTCAGCTCCAGCGCCCTGTCTGCGGCGCGGGCATAGGTTTCATAGACCCCGACAACATCCATCACCTGCCGCTGGCCACCGTCATACTGCCGTTGGAACAGGTCAAGGTTGGCCCGCGCCTGTGCCCTCAGCGTCTGCGCCTCGGCACCCTGACGCCGCAGCGCCTCCAGCTGACGCTGCTGGCTTTGCAACTTGCGGTCTGACTCTTCGCGCGCCTGCACGACACGGCGGGCGGCCGTTTCGGCGGTCACCTTGAGGGCGTTGAGGGAGGCGACGGTGCCCAGCCCGAACAGCTGATCGGTCTGCACCTGAAGGCCAAGGTTCTGGCCACTGCCGCCGGTGCTGCCGCCGGCGGACAGGCCGGGCAGATGCGCCGCCCGTTCGATCTGCGCCTGCGCCAGCGCCCGCGCCATTTCCGCCCGGGCACGCAGCACGGCGGTGGCCTCCAGCCCGCCGGGGGCGGCGCCAAGCCCGGTCTGGCCGTGCAGATCGCCAAGAGGCCGCGTCGCCATGGCGGCCAGTTCGGCCTGTGCCGTCGTCACCTGTTCCCGGGCTGCCATGCTCCGGGCGCGGATGTCAGCCAGCTTTTGCCGCACCACGTTCAGGTCGGACATGTCCGACACCCCGCCGCGGACCCGCTGGTCCATGACCCATTCGAACTGCGCCATGTCTCCGAGGGAATGATCCAGAAGCGCGGCCGTCTCGCGCCCCTCCTCCATTCGCAGGTACAGCGTCAGCGCCGCGTTGACGCGCGTGTTGCCGTCTTCGGCCAGCGCCACGGCGGCAAGCTCGACCTCGGCCTGGGCCAGATCGCGTTCCGCCTGCTTGCGGCCATTGTCGAACAACACCTGATTGATCACCAGATCCGCCACCAGCTCTCCCAGCGATGTGAGCGAGATCCGCGGCCCGATCGTCGGCAGCCAGTTGCGGGACGCCGCCTCGGCGCGCAGCTGCGCGGCACGAAGCTCGGATTCCGCGACGCGGGCATCCGCAGCCAGCACCGCTTCGGCCACCTGGTCATAGGGGCTTGCGGGCGTCAGGACGGACCGGCGTGCCTGCAGGCGTGCGATGATGTCAGACCCGGCCCCGAACCCTGAATCCGCAGGCCTGCCCGCTGCCAGAGCGGCAGGAGCAGCCGAATACGCGGTGCGTGCGCTGTCGTCTGACAGAAAGCGGGACACCATGCCCGCACGCTGTTCGGCACAGCCCCCGAGCATTGCAACACCTGCAACCATGCTCAGGATCGGTCTGTGGATCTGGTTCATGTTCTCTTTCCCGTGGCCGGTACAATCCGGAGTGACCCTGGCCGGGCCGCGGAATCACCGCGCCCCGGCGGGACACTCTGCTCAGATGACCACGTTGGTGATATCGTCCTCGATCAGAACCGCGCCGTCACCCAGCGAGAAGATGTTGTAGTTCTGCCCCGCTGCGTTGGTCGACGTGCCGGTGAACTGCGCCCCCAGAATGGTCACGGTGTCATCTGCCCCGCCGCTGACCGTGACCGTGTCGGAATTCGAGGACAGCGCCAGAAGCTGGGCCTCGGTGATCGTGAGCTGGCTGTCTTCGGCGAATTGCAGGTCGATGGAGCCGATCTGGAATTGCCCGAGAGTGCTGGCCGCCGACATGTCCACAACCGAGGTCGTGGTGTCGTCGACCACCAGATAGGTGCCGGAACTGTTGCCCGCCGCATCGGTGGCGGTGATCACCAGGTGCGACCCGTCGGGCACGTTGCGCGCAAAGGCGTAACTCGTCTCGCCCAGACTGGGGATGTCGAAGGCCGCGAAATCCACTGCCCGCACTTCGGTGCCGCTACCGCTGCCGACAACATGGCCGATGCTGACCGTGTCGTCGGTCAAGTCGGTCGAGATACCGCGCAGCCCGGTGTGATCGCGGGTGTAGGATTCCACATTGACCGCGTCCGGCGCGAAGGTGTCGACACGGACCGAGGCCGTCAGGTCGCGGGTGTTGCCGGCCGCATCGGTCGCCTCGATCAGCACCGGCGCGTCCAGTTCGCCCGGCGGGATCGCGCTTGGCGGAATGTCGACGCTCCAGTTGCCGCTCGGGTCGACCATCGCGGCGTGGACCATGCCGCCGAAGGTGACACTGACGCTGGACCCGCGTTCGACCATGCCGCTCAGGGTGACGCCCTGTGCCGCCTCGGCGGCGTTGATCACGTTGTCGGCGGTCACCAAATCATCGGCCAGGGTCAACCTGTCGACCAGCGTGTCGACCCGGAAACCTGCCGAGGCGGTGGCGGTGTTGCCCGCGGCATCCGTGGTCGAGACCTGCGCAACGGCGTCGTATTGCCCGGCGGGCACCTCGGATCCGGAAAAGGCCGCGCTCCAGTTCCCCTCGGCATCCACGGTCGCGACGCGTGTGGTGCCCTGAAAGGTCACCGTCACCGAGCCGCCCGGCTCGGTCGTGCCGCCCAGCAGGATCCCATCGGCGGCTTCCGCCCCGTTCACCACATCGTCGCCTTCGACGGGGATGCTGGTGATGGCAAAGTTCGTGACTTCGGTATCCACCCGCACGGAATCTGTCCGTGTCAGGGTGTTGCCCGCCGCATCGGTGATGGTGGCGGTGATCTGCGCCTCGTGGGTGCCGGGCGTGATTTCGCCCGCCGCAAATTCGGCGCGCCAGATGCCCGCGTCATCGGTCGGGACCGTGTGGGTGATCCCGTCCAGCGTCACCTCGACCATCTGGCCGGGGTTCGAGGTGCCGGTCAGCACCACGCCGTCCGACGCCTCGACCGCGTTGATCACGTCGTCCCCCTCGACCGGCGCATCGCTGATCGTCAGCACTCCGGCATCGGTGTCGATCACCACGGCCTGCGTGAGGGTGTCGGTGTTGCCCGCGGCATCGGTGCTGCGGGCCACCAGATCGACCGTGCGTTCCCCCGATGGCAGGTCAGCGGCGGCAAAGGTCGCCGTCCAGCTGCCGTCAGCCGCCACCGTGGCCGGGAGCGACACGCCGTCCAGGACCAGGGTGACCGTGGCCCCGGGCTCTGTCGTGCCGGTCAGGGTCAGGCCCTGTGCCGCCTCGGCTGCGTTGATCACCCCATCGGCACCGCCGGGGGTGCCGGTGATGGCAAAGTCGCGCACCAGCGTGTCGATCGCCACCTCACCCGAGGCGGTCGCCACGTTGCCTGCGGCATCGGTCGAGGTCGCGCTGACCGGCACCGTGGTTTCGCCGGTCGGCACCTGATCGGCGCTGAAAGTCACGGTCCAGCTGCCGTCGGCAGCCACCGTGGCTGGCTGCGTCGTGCTGCCCATGGTGACCATGACCGCAGCCCCCGGTTCCGCCTGCCCGGCCAGTGCCACGCCTTCGGCGCGTTCGGCGGCGTTGACCACCCCGTCGCCACCGGCGTCGGCGGTGTTCAGGCTGATCGCCGTTTCGGTGTCGAGGGCAAAACTGTCGGTGACGCTGGCCTCGTTGCCCGCAGCATCCGTGGCAGTGACGGTGACATCGACGGCCCGGGTGCCTTCGGGCAGATCGGCGGCGGCGATGCTGACACTCCAGTGGCCGTCGGCGGCGACGATGGCGGCATGGGCCACCCCGGCCACATCAACCATCACCAGAGCTCCGGCCTCGGCCTGGCCGGTCAGGACCACCCCGTCCGCCCGTTCGGCGGCGTTGACCGTGCCGTCTCCGCCAGCGGCAGAGGTGTCAACGGTGACGAATGTTTCCGTATCCACATGGAAGGTGCCGCTGGTGGTCGCGATATTGCCCGCTGCCGATACGGCCGTGACATCGGCGGTGATGTCGCTGGTGCCCTCGGGCAGATCCGCCGCGCTCAGTGCGAGGCTCCAGTCGCCGTTGTCGGCCACGGCGGCGCTGTAGCTGACCCCGGCAATGGTGACCGTCACGGCAGAGCCGGAATGCGCGGTGCCGGTGAGGGTCACGCCCGCGCTGCGCTCTGCCGCGTTGACGGTGCCATCGCCGCCCACCGCAGCGGCGTCAAAGGTCACGGCGGACTCGGTATCCACAGAAACTGTGCCTTCGGTGGTGACGGTGTTGCCCGCCGCGTCGGTGGCGGTGACGCTGACTGCGGCGTCATAGGTGCCGGCGGCGATATCGCCTGCGGGCACGCTGAGCGACCAGGTGCCTTCGGCGGTGGCACTGGTGGTATAGGTGTTGCCCTGAAAGGTCACAACCAGAGCCGCGCCCGCATCGGCGGTGCCGGTCAGGATCAGACCGGTCACAGCCTCACCTGCGTTGAGCAGGCCATCGCCACCGGCCAGCCCGGTATCGATGGTTGCCGAGATTTCGGTATCCACGGCAAATGTGTGGCTGGTCGTGCTCACGTTGCCGGCGGTATCGGTGGCCGTGACCTGCGCCGTGGTGGTGTAGGTGCCGGGCGCCAGGTCGCTGCTGGTAAAGACCGCGGCCCAGGTGCCACCCTGGCCGACGACAACCGTTTGCGACACATCGCCAATGGTCACCACAACGCTGGAGCCGACCTGCGCGGTGCCGGTCAGCGTGGTGCCGGACTGGTGTTCGGCCGCATTGATCAGATCGTCGCCGCCCAGCGGCAGATTGGTGATTTCGACATTGCTGACCGTGTCGACGCGAACGTCATGGCTGATGCTGCTGGGGTTCCCGACGGTGTCCACGCTGCTGGCGGTGATCGTGGCGGCATATTCGCCACCTGCGATCGCCCCGGCCGCGATGGCGAGTGTCCAGGTCCCGTCAGCGGCGGTCACCACATCCTGAGAGAAATCGCCAACGGTCACTGTCACCGTGGCCCCGGCAACGCAGGTGCCGGTGATCGCGAACCCGGCGTCGGCCTCGGCACCGCTGATCAGATCGTCGCCGGTCACCGCATCAATGGTCAGCGGGTTGGGAATGGTGTCGATCTCGACGGCATCGGCAATGATGGTGCCGTTGCCAACACCATCGGTCGCGGACACGATGATCTCCTGAGTATATTCGCCCCCGGGAAGCACGCTGTCATCCAGTATCACCGACCAGTGGCCGGTCGCGTCGACCGTGGCTTCGACACTCTGGCTGCCGATTGTGACCTGAACCGAGGCTCCGGGTTCGACGGTGCCGCTCACCTCGACACCGTCGGAATGGTCCAGGGCGTTGAAAACATCGCCGTTGGCCACGGTACCGCTGTCGATCGTCAGATCCGGCGGGGCGGTGTCGATCAACACTTCGGGCCCGAAGAGGTCGGTTGCGGTGCCGTCCGGATCGCTCACGGTGCCTTCGATGACATGGGTGCCGTCCGGCGGGAATGCGTCACCGTCAAAGATCACTTCCCAGGTGCCGTCGTCCGAAGTTGTGGTGGTCTCGGTCTGCTCGCCGATGCTGATTTCGACGCCCGTGCCCGGCCCGGCAGTGCCAGAAACCACGATTTCCGGTGTGTCGGCGCCGGTGATCACCAGCCCGTCGCCGGGAATTTCGATCGTCGGAACGACACCGGTCGGGGTCTCGTCCGGTGTCCCGTCGGTTTCGTCCGGCGTTCCGTCGGTCTCGTCGGGAGACTGGTCAGTCCCATCGGTTTCGCCCGTGGGGCCATCCGGCAGGTCAACGCCTTCACCCGACTGGTCCGGCTGGCTTTCGCCGCCGTTGCCGTTGCCGCTGGGTGCATTGCCGTCACCGCCGCCCTCGCCCGTGGCAGAGCCGCCGTCAACCGCATGCTCTTCGCCATTGCCGCCGTCCGAACCGCTGTCGCCCAGCAGGGATGTTCCGATCAGCGCGGCGCCAACCGCCGCGCCGCCGACTCCGGCGGTGCCCAACAGGCCCGGCCCGAGAAGACCGGCGGCCAGCATGCTCACATCTTCCTCTTCTTCGCCAGCCGCTGCGATCACCTCGGGGCGATCCACAAAGATCAGCGCGTCGGAAGGGCTCCACTTGCCCCAGGCTTCCGCCGGGCCGTACTGGGCAAACAGCACCCCACCTTCGGCGGCGACAAAGCTGACCTCGCTGATATTGCTGTTCGTGCTCAGGAACAGACGGTTGTCCTCTGCGCCACCGAAATAATCCTCGATGACGATCACCCGGCCATCCGCCAGCGTGATCAAAAGATCGTCGCCTGCCCTGTCGTAACCACGCAGGTCCGCAGGACTCAGGTTGAGGGAAATTTCGTTACCGGAACCCGCCGGGATCACAAATCCCTGATCGTCGCCGCCAACAGAACCAAAATTCGTTTTGCCCGCACTTGTGCGCACAACGAAATCAATCGCAATCATGATACCACCGCTCTACCTACTGACAGCTTTTTTACGACGTGCTGCCTTGATGTTGTGGTGCGTTCTTACCTCAATTTGGCCACAATCGCTAGCAGATTTGGCACCGCAGAGTGCGTTTCCCGCGTATGTTGTGCCCTGAAATCACAGTGCAACTGGCAGTTTCTACAGGTCGGTTGCGAAGGTGACGGCACACCCCTTCAGGGCGGCCTCCTGCGCGGCAAGTCCCATGCGGACCGCGGCGCAGCCGTCCGCCAGAGTGACCTCGGGCCGCGCCGCCCCGCGCACCACTGCCAGAAACCGCTGATGCTGGTAAAATGTCGAACCATTGTGGTCGCCGGCAGCCAGCAACGCCGGATCGACGGGAATGTCGATCACCTGGGGGCCCTTGGGCACGCGCGGGCTGACGATCAGCCGGGGCACCGGCGGCGCGCCGAGATCTGCAGGCCAGAACCGGCCCGGTCCGGGCACCAGCGCCTCGATCTTGCCCAGGGGGCCGACGGCGCTGACCTCTTCCTGATAGCGGCTGCCCTCGGCGAACATGCACAGCTCCAGCATGGCGCGGGCACCATTGGCAAAATCGACGATGACATAGCCGTGGTCCCAGACATCCGGCACCTCGCCGTCATAATCTTCATCCCGGTGATTGACCGCCTGGTCGGCACTGGCCGTCACCCGCACCGGCTCTGACCGCATCACCAGCCGCATGAGATCAAAAAAGTGGCAGCATTTCTCGACGAGGGTGCCGCCGGTGTTGCGGTTGAACCGGTTCCAGGCGCCGACCTTGTGCAGAAACGGAAAGCGGTGTTCGCGGATGGACAGCATCTGCACCCCGCCGGTCACCGCCTGCGCCCGTTCGACCAGCGCGGCGATGGGCGGCATGTACCGGTATTCCATCGCCACCCAGACCGGCGCGGGATAGGTTTCCAGCAGGTGGCGCACCCGGGCGGCGTCATCCGTGGTGGTGTACAGCGGCTTCTCCACCAGCACCGGCAACGGCCGGGTCGCGGCGATCTGTTCCATTTGCGCCACATGCAGATGGTTGGGTGACACGATCACCAGCGCGTCCAGATCCGGCTCTGCCAGCAGCGCCGCAACCGTCGGCACGCGCCGCGCCGCCGGGGCCAGAGCCAGCGCGGCGGCGGCCATGGCCTCGTCCGGCTCAAATATCGCCGCGACCCGGGTGCCGTCGAGCAGGGCGATGTTGCGCAGATGCTCCTGCCCCATCATGCCGCAGCCGATTATGCCGTAGTTGATCGTCTTCATCTGTCAGCCCTTACGCCAGACGCGCCACATAGCGCGCCACTGTTGTGTCTATCCAGTTGCGCGACACCTCGGCGCGCGCGCCGTCCTGTCCCCAGCTGATCCGTTCGACCATCACGCAGGGCGTGCCGGGGCGCGGCCCAAAGTTTCGGGGTGCCCAGTCCGGCACCTGACCCAGACCAACCCGGTCCTCGGCCCGGGTGATCCACAGGCCCAGCGCCTCGCGGTAATAGAGGTACAGCGATTCCGACATCTCGGCCGGATCCAGCCGGTCGGCATAACCGCCGTCCAGCCAGATCTCCTCGAGCACGGCGGGAACCTTGTTCAGGCTGCGCAGGCGACGGATCCGGTGACCTTCGCCCGACACGCCGAATGTCGGCAGGTCGGCATCCTTGGCGGCGCGCGTCACGCTCAGAAGGTCTGCCCGGGGCAGTCCGCCCCCCTCGAGCAGTTCGACGCGGAAGAAGGCATAGACCGACTTGGCGTCAGGTTTGGCGCGCACGTAATTGCCCGACCCCTGCACACGTTCGAGCAGGCCCTTGTCCGTCAGATCCGCCAGGGCCTTGCGCAGCGTGCCGACCGAGGTGCCAAGCTGCGCCGCCATCTCGCGCTCGGGGGGCAGACGTTCGCCGTTGACCAACCTTCCGGCGCTGATCTCGCGGATCAGCATCTCGCTCAGTTGCACATAGAGCGGCAGGGCATGGCGGTCGGCAGTCACGTCCTCGGGCATCCCAAAGGAAAATTGATACACTATTGATCTACACATTCCGCAGTGCTACGCAAGAAGAAAGCTTGCCGCCGGAGACACGCCCCGATGTCCATCGTGCCCATCACGTCGCCCGATCTAGACGCTGCCGAAGTGTCGTGGTTCGCGGCCCTCTGTTCGGACGACTACGCCTATCTGGGGGTGCCCGACGGCGCACTGCGGTCCAGTTGGCAACATTGCTCGGACATCGTGAAAGAGGCCGAGGCGCAGGGGTTTCGCAACATCCTGTGTCCGTCGTCCTATCAGGTGGGACAGGACACCCTGTCCTTTGTTGCCGGCTGCGCGCCGCTGACCGACAGGATCAACATGCTGGCAGCGGTGCGTTGCGGCGAGATGCAGCCGATCATGCTGGCCCGCACCATTGCGACGCTGGATCACATGCTGCAGGGGCGTCTCACCGTCAACATCATCTCGTCCGACTTCCCCGGTCAGAAGGAAGCCTCGCCCTTCCGCTACCAACGCTCGCGCGAAGTGGTCGAGATCCTGAAACAGGCATGGAACCGGGACGAGATCACTTATCAGGGCGAGGTCTACAACTTTCAGGGCCTGACCACCGACCCGGCTAAACCCTATCAGTCCGGCGGTCCGCTGCTGTATTTCGGCGGCTATTCCCCGGATGCGCTGGAGCTGTGCGGACAGCACTGCGATGTCTATCTCATGTGGCCGGAAACCCGCGAGGCGCTGGCCCAGCGTATGAAGGATGTGCACGCGGTTGCCGCCCGGTACGACCGCACGCTGGACTATGGTCTGCGGGTTCATGTCATCGTGCGCGACACCGAGGCCGAGGCACGCGAATACGCCCGGCACCTGGTCAGCCAGCTTGACGACGACACAGGCAAGACAATCCGCGACCGGGCGCTGGATGCCACGTCGCTGGGGGTATCGCATCAGGCCCGCAACCGCGACCTGGCGGATATGGAAGGCTTTATCGAGCCGCACTTGTGGACCGGCATCGGCCGGGCACGGTCGGGTTGCGGTGCCGCGCTGGTCGGATCGACCGACCAGGTGCTGTCGGAACTGGAAAACTATCAGAAAATGGGCATCCGGGCCTTCATCCTGTCGGGCTATCCGCATATTGATGAGTGCCGACACTTCGGCACCCGCGTGCTGCCCAAGTTGAAAACCTGCTCGCTGCCCCAGGCCTATGGCCGAGTGCCCGCGACGCCGCCGATGACGCCCCTGGGCGCAGGAGAAAGACGCTGATGGACCGCGTAGCACTCAGCAATGACGTCACCCTCAGCCGCCTGATCTATGGCATGTGGCGGCTCGGTGATGACGACGACCACGGCCCGCAGCATGTGCGCGCCAAGATCGACGCCTGCCTTGATCAGGGCATCACCACGATGGACCAGGCCGACATCTATGGCGGCTACATGGCCGAAGAGATCCTGGGCAACGCACTGACGCCCGCCCTGCGCGAGCGGATCGAGATCGTCACCAAATGTGACATCATCGCCCCGGTCGGCCGCCACGCCGGCGCCCGTGTCAAACACTATGACACCAGCCGCGCACATATCTTCGGCGCGGTCGATCAGTCGCTGCGGCTGATGAAAACCGACTACATCGACGTGCTGCTGATCCATCGCCCCGATCCGTTGATGAACCACGACGAAACCGGCGCCGCGCTGGACGCGCTTGTCGCCGCCGGCAAGGTCCGCGCCGTGGGGGTCTCGAACTTCCGGCCCTGGGATTGGACCCTGCTGCAATCGGCGATGAAGACGCCGCTTGCCACCAACCAGATCGAGATTTCGCTGCTGGAACACGGTGCGCTGACCAATGGCGACATCGCCTTTCTGCAGGAACGGCGGATCCCGCCGATGGCCTGGTCGCCACTTGGCGGTGGATCGCTTTTCTTCGACACCCAGCATGCGGCGCTCCTGAGTGCGCTCAAGGCGGTCGGCGCCGATCACGGCACCGACGAGACCGCCGCCGCCATTGCCTGGTTGCTGGCGCATCCGGCGCGCATCATGCCGGTTCTCGGAACCAACAATCTGGACCGCATCGCCCGCATCGGCGATGCTGCCAAGATCGACATGGATCGGGAGACCTGGTTTGAACTTTACACCCACGCCCTTGGCGAAGAAGTGCCCTGAGTGACCGCACAGCCGCTCAGTTTTGACCCGGCGGTCGGGGACACCCGCGCCTTTCGCGAGGCACTGGGCCGGTTCGGCACCGGTGTCACCATCGTGACCTGCGCCACCCCCGACGGACCTCTGGGCATCACCGCCAACAGCTTTGCCAGCGTGTCGCTCGACCCGCCACTGGTGTTATGGGCGCCGGCCAAATCCTCGTCGCGGTATCCGTTTTACGCCGCCGCCGAGCACTTTGCGATCCATGTGATCGGTGCCGACCAGGTCGACCACTGCAAGGGGTTTGCCCGCACCGGCGATGCGTTTCACGCCTTTGAATGGCGCGAAAACGTCCACGGCGTGCCGTTGCTCACCGGCTGCCTGGCCTGCTTTGAATGCGAGAAATCCGCCGAACATGACGGCGGCGACCACACCATCATCGTGGCGCGTGTGACGCGCGTGACCACGCGGCCCGGCGCCCCACTGCTGTTTTACGGCGGCGCCTTCGGGGGGTTTGTACCAGCGTCATAATTCGCCCCACCAAAAAACAATCAGGGGGCGTCAAGGGAGGAGGAGGCCGATGGCCATACTGCTGGGGATCCTGCGCCCCCTGCAAGCGCTGCTGGACCATGTGCTCCGGCTGGGGCGCGCGCTGGCGATTGTGGCGATTGCACTGATGGTGGCCTGCATCCTGCTGCAGGTGTTCATGCGTTACGTGCTGAACAATGCCCTGCCCTGGCCGGAAGAAGCGGCGCGCTTTCTCATGCTCTGGATGACCGGGCTCATCGCCCCTTCGGCCTACCGGCGCGGCGGGTTTGTCGCGATTGACATGCTGGCGGCGTTTCTGCCCCGTGGCCTCGGCGCCGCGCTGTCGCTGGCGCTGTTGCTGTTGTCGGGCGCCGTGCTGGTGCTCGGGCTGCAACTGGGCCTCAAACATGTGACCTCGGGCTGGCTGTTCGCGTCGTCCTCGCTGCGGGTGCCGATGGAATGGATTGGCATGAAGGGCTTCAAGATCAAACTCGCCTGGATGTACCTGTCGCTCTACACCGGGATGATCCTGCTGCTGGCGGTGAATGTGGAACTGGTCCTGCGGTCGCTGATCGCAATGCTGGGGCACGAAAACCGCCTGCGTCCGATGATGGACGCGGAACTGAGGGTCGAATAGATGCTGGTCTGGTTCCTTCCCCTGTTCCTGCTGTTCCTGATGCTCGGGCTGCCGGTGTTCTTCGGCATGCTCGCAGCACCCGGCATCCTGCTGATGCTGAACGGGCAGGAACGGGACCTGTCGCTGCTGTACCGCAATGTCTACAACGGCATGGACAGCTTTCCGCTGATGGCCATCCCGTTCTTCATGCTGGCCGGAGAACTGATGAACCGTGGCGGCATCACCATGCGGCTGGTCGAGTTTTCGCAGGCAATGATGGGCCATTTCCGCGGCGGTCTGGCACACGTCAACGTGCTGTCCTCGATGCTGTTCGCCGGGCTGTCGGGTTCGGCCGTGGCCGATACCTCGGCGTTGGGCTCGATGCTGATCCCGGCGATGGAGCGCGAGGGCTATACCCGCCGCTTTGCCGCCGCGATCACCGCCGCGTCCTCGGTCATCGGCCCGATCATCCCGCCTTCGGGCATCATGATCATCTACGCCTATGTCATGGGCGAATCCGTGGCCGCACTGTTTCTGGCCGGCATCGTGCCCGGCATCCTCGTCGGCCTGGGCCTGATGGCGATGGTCAAGGTGATGGCCGACCGCTACGATTTTCCCGCCTCACGCGCCAAGGCGAGCTGGCCGGAACGCGGGCAGGCCAGCCTCAGGGCCTTCTTTCCGCTGCTCACCCCGGTGATCATTCTGGGCGGTATCCTTGGCGGTGTCTTCACCCCGACCGAGGCCGCCGCCGTCGCCGTCGCCTATGCGATCCTGATCGGCATGTTCGTTCTGAAGACGCTGAGACTGCGCGATCTGCCGGATGTTCTGAGCCGGGCGGCGATGACCTCGGCGGTGGTGCTGCTGCTGGTCGGGGCGGCGATGGCGTTCAAGACGGTGGTGAGCCTCAGCCACGCGCCGGAGCAGCTTGCCGCGTTCATTCTGGCGCTGTCGGAAAATCCGCTGGTGCTGCTGTTCCTGATCAACCTGCTGCTGTTTGTGGTCGGCATGTTTCTGGATGCCGGCCCGGCGATCATCATCCTCGGGCCGATCCTGGGGCCGATCTTTGTCAGCCTTGGCATTGATCCGGTGCATTTTGCCATCATCATGTCGGTGAACCTGACCGTGGGCTTGGCCACACCGCCAATGGGACTCGTGTTGTTCGTGGCAAGCTCGGTCTCGGGCGAACGGGTCGAGTCGATTGCCCGCGCCATCCTGCCCTTTCTCGCCGTCGAGGTGGTGGTGATTTTCCTCATCACCTTCGTTCCGGCCCTGTCGATGACGATCCCGCGACTTGCGGGCTTTGTCCAATAACCACAGGCGGGGCAAACCCCGCCATGCGCAACATCCATCTGGGAGAGAGATATGTTCAAAAATCTGACCAAAGCAGCGCTTGCCGCCGCCCTTCTTGGCGGTTCGACGATCAGCGCCGCGGCACAGGACTTCACCATCCGCGCCACGGCAAACTCCAACGAGAATGACGAGGATTACGACGGCCTTGTCGTCTTCAAGAACTACGTCGAGGCGGCCTCGAACGGCGCCATCGCTGTGGAACTGTTCATCGGCACGCAGCTGTGTTCCGGCGGCGCGGAATGCCTGCAGGGGGTGGCAGACGGGTCGATCGACGTTTTCGTGACCACCTCTGGCGGCGCGGCGGGCATATTCCCGTATGTTCAGGTGCTGGACCTGCCGTATCTCATGTCAGGCGACCGGATCGCCGAACACGTGCTGTCCGGCGATTTCACCCGCACCATGCGCGACATGGCGCTGGCGTCCTCGGGGGATGCGATCCGCATCATGACCATCGGCAACACCGGCGGCTGGCGCAATTTTGCCAACACCCAGCGCCGCGTGACCAAGCCCGAGGATCTCAAAGGTCTGAAAATCCGCACCGTGGTCGCCGACCTGCCGCAGGAACTGGTCAAGGCGCTTGGGGCCTCACCGACGCCGATTTCCTGGCCCGAGCTGTTCACCTCGTTGCAGACCGGCGTGGTCGAGGGGTCGAAGAACGGCATCACCGACATCATGAACATGAAGTTCCCCGAAGCCGGGCTGCAGTATCTGACGCTGGACGGACATGCCTACATGGGCGCGATCTGGGTGATGAACAACGAAAAGTTCCTCGGCATGCCCGAGGATCTGCGCCGCGTCGTGGTGGACGGCTTTGCCGAGTTGCAGCAGGCAACCTTTGCCAGCCCCAAGCGCAAGTCGATCCAGGCCTACGAGGATTTTGTCGCCGGCGGCGGTGATCTCTATGTGCCCTCGCCAGAAGAAAAAGAGGCGTTCCGCGTGGCGGCTGAACCGGTCTACGCCTGGTTCCAGGAAAACGTCGAAGGCGGTCCCGAGATCTTTGAGGCGCTGACCACTGCCGTCACCAAGGCCAAAGCAGAGCTTGACGCAGGTTATGCCAGCGACCTGAACTGATCCCGCCCACACAGTTGGCCCAGACCGCCGCATCCGTGCCGCGGTCTGTTGTCCTGTGTCCGCCCGGCCCGAGGCTGCGGGGCGCAACCGGCACCCGAAAATGCGGGTGTCGGGCAGACCTCATCGACCTGTCACAAATCCCCTACAAAATCGTCACACACTCCGACTACCCCGGCGACACCGAAGTCCTCAGGAGTCTCAGATGACACGCATTCTTTTGGCCGGCGTTGCCAGCATCGCCCTCGCCGTCCCGGCATTCGCCCAGACCACCATTGCCCAGGTCGATGATCCCTGGTTCACCGCCGCGCAGGACACGATTGCTGCGCATCTGGCCAACCAGCCCAACACCCGGCGTGCCAAGAACGTCATCCTGTTCACCGGCGACGGCAACGGTGTGGGCACCAATTACGCCATCCGCCTGTTCGAAGGGCAGATGCAGGGCGGCACTGGTGACGACTTTGTCCAGCCGCACGAAGCCTTTCCCAACTCGGCGCTGGTCAAGACCTATACCACCAACGGCCAGACACCGGACTCTGCCCCCACCGCCTCGGCGATGAACTCCGGCGTCAAGTCCAAGAACACCATGATCAACGTCTCTGACGCCGTCGCGGTGAATGACTGCGCCAACATGAAGGGTCACGAACTGACCACCTTTGCCGAGATCGTCTCGGACATGGGCAAGTCGGTCGGCGTGATTTCCACCGCGCGCCTGACCCATGCCACCCCGGCCGCCGTCTACGCCAAGACCGTGAACCGCAACTGGGAGGACAACACCGCCGTCCCCGAGGACTGCACCAATCAGGAAGACATCGCGGCGCAGTTGATCGCCGCCATGAAGACCGGCACCATTGATTTCGCCATGGGTGGCGGACGCCGTCACTTTATCGGTGAGGACGTAACCGATGCCGAGGGCAAGCCCGGCAAGCGCACCGATGGTCGCAACCTCGTGGCCGAAGCCCAGGAACTCGGCGCCCAGTACGCCCAGACCGAAGAAGAGTTCCTCGCCCTCAGCACGGCGGGCAGCAACGCCCCGATCCTCGGCCTGTTCGAGCCGTCGCACATGCTCTACGAATTCGACCGCACCGGCGAGCCGTCACTGGCACAGATGACTGAAGCGGCGATCAACACGCTGTCGTCCAATGACGAAGGCTTCTATCTCTCGATCGAAGCCGGGCGTATCGACCACGCCAACCACGACGGCAACCTGCACCGCGTCCTGATGGACGGCGTCGCCTTCAACGAAGCGATCCGCAAGGCGATCGAGATGACCGATGGCGAGGACACGCTGATCATCGTGACCGCAGACCACGAACACGCGATCGCCTTCAACGGCTATTGCGGCCGCGGATCGTCGATCACCGGCCTGTGCATGGACATCAATGACAACGGCATGATGCACACGGGCGAACCTTTGCTGGGCGATGACGGCAAACCCTATACGGTTGCCGGCTATCTCAACGGCGCCGGCTCGGTGCTGATCGAACAGGCCGACGGCACCTATTCCGGGGCCCGCCCCGATGTGACGGACGCCGAAGCGGTTGACCCGGACTACCTGCAGCAGGCGCTGATCCCGATGTCATCCGAAACCCACTCGGGCGAAGACGTGGCGCTGTTCGCACAGGGCCCCTGGGCGCATCTGTTCAATGGCGTGATCGAGCAGAACGTGATCTTTCACGTGATGAACCACGCCGTCACCGCCGAATAATCCCGGCGGACATTCCGCAAACCGGGCCGCCCGTCGGCCCGGTTTCACCTATCGCCCCCCTCTGCCAGGTCCCGATCCCGGACCACCCCGTTGGAGACCGCTGCCATGCACCGCCGCACGCTCTTGACCACGCTCGCCGCCACGACCCTGTTCCCCCATGGACCGCTGGCGGCGCAATCCGACGTTGTCAGAATGCGCGACCTCTACAACAAGGACTTTTCCTTCTCCGACCTCGCCCTTGGCCACGCGGGCCAGCGGATCACCGTTTCCGGCTTCATGGCGCCGCCGCTCAAGGCCGAGTCGTCGTTTTTCGTGCTGACCAAACGCCCGATGGCGGTCTGTCCGTTCTGTGAACCCGGCACCACCTGGCCGCGCGACATCCTGGCGATCTATGCCCGCCGCACGGTGGATGTGATCCCGTTCAACCTGTCGATCCACGTCACCGGCACATTGGAGCTGGGGGATTACACCGATCCCGAACTGGGCTTCTACTCGGCCGTGCGCATCCGCGCCGCGACCTATGCGCGGGCCTGATCCGATGGCCGCTCTGCCTCTTGCCCTGCGCAACGTCACGGTCACCGCCGCGTCGGGACGCGGGTTGCTGAACATCCCGGACTACACATTGCCTGCGGGCCAGAGCCTCGCCATCCTCGGGCCTTCCGGCGCGGGCAAGTCCACCCTGCTGCATGTGCTGTCCGGCCTGCGGCGCGTATCCACGGGCAGCGTGCACTGGGGCGCTACGGACCTTGCCACACTGACCGAAACCCGGCTGAGCGCCTTTCGCCGTCGCCACATCGGCCAGATCTTTCAGGACTTCCTGCTGTTTGACGAGATGAGCGCGCTGGAAAACGCCGCCGTCGCCCGCCAGTTCGCCCCCGGTCCCGAGCGCGCGGAAATCCTGCGACGTGCGGTACAGAGCCTGACCTCGCTTGGTCTGGATCCGCAAGAGACCCGCCGCGCCACGACATATTCCGGCGGCGAACGCCAGCGCATCGCCGTCGCCCGCGCCCTGGCGCAGGGGCCGGATGTGTTGCTGGCGGACGAACCCACCGCCAGTCTCGACCGCACCAGTGCCGAGCGTCTGACCGACGACCTGCTGGCGGCGGCGCAACGCACCGGACTCAGCCTGATCTGCGTCACCCATGACCCCGCTCTGGCCACCCGGCTGGACCGGACCCTGCGTCTGGCTCACGGCGCACCGGAGATGTCCCATGCTGCCTGACCTCTGGTCTTCCCTGCCCAATGACGCGCAGGACGCAGGCGTTCTGGCGATGCTGCTGCTGCCCGGTGTCCTGATCGCGGTCTGGAACCTGCACGGCATTGCGCCCGGCGCGCTGACCCGGTCGATGCTGCGGCGCTACCTGCCGGTCAATCTGGTCTTTACCGGGCTTGTCACGCTGTCGGTGGCGCTGGGGGTCGGGCTGATCGCACAAGAGCGCGGCTTGCGTCAGGGCAGCGCCCGGGCCGCCGACCGGTTCGACCTGATCGTGACCGCCCCGGGCTCCGAAGTGACCGCGATGCTGACGGCGGTCTATCTGCAGCCCAATGACATGCCGCTGCTCGGCGGCGCGCAATATGCCGAAATCGCGCAGGCCGAAGGGGTGGACTTTGCAGCGCCACTGGCCTTTGGCGACAGCTGGCAAGGCCACCCCGTGGTCGGCACCACCGCCGAATTCATCACCCATCTGGCAGGCGGAAACATGACCGGACGCATGTTCGCTGCCCACGAAGAAGCTGTCGTCGGCGCACTTGTACCGCTCGGCATCGGTGACGCGGCCGTGCCGGGCCACGGGATGGCCGACCTGGCGGACGCAGAAGAGGCGGCGCACAACCACCACGATCTGCGCTACCGGGTCACCGGCAAGCTGCCCGCGACCGGCAGCCCCTGGGACCGCGCCATCCTGGTTCCGGTGGAAACCGTCTGGGAACTGCATGGTCTGGCCAACGGTCACACCGCAGAGACCGCCCAACAGATCGGGGGGCCGTTCGCGCCCGAAGCCTTTCCCGGCACTCCCGCCATTCTGGTCAAGCCGGAACAGCTGTTTCAGGCCTATGCCCTGCGCACGCAGTTCTCGCGCGGCGACATGATGGCCTTCTTTCCCGGTGCCGTTCTCAGCCGCCTGCACGGTCTGGCCGGTGACGTGCGCCAGGCGATGTCGCTGCTCACATTGGTCAGCCAGATCCTTGTCGCGGTGGCGATCCTGGCCGGGCTGATCCTGATCACCCGGCTGTTTGCCCGCAACCTGGCCGTGCTGCGGGCGCTGGGGGCCGCGCCGCGGTTCCTGCTGGCGGTGATCTGGAGTTATGCCGCCACGCTGCTGACCCTCGGCACCGTGCTCGGTCTGGGTCTGGGCATCGGCGCGGCGGCGGTGCTGTCGCGCATCCTGACAGCCCGCACCTCGATCCACATCAGCGCCGCGCCGGGCTGGGCCGAACTGCACCTCGCGGCGGCCTTCCTCAGCCTGTCGCTGATCTGCGCCCTGCTGCCGGGACTGCTGGCAATGCTGCGCCCGCCGCTGACGGACCTGCGCGGCTAAGATCCGGGCGCACCACCGACCCGGCGACGTCCCGGGCCGAACGGAGCGTCGTCGCAGCGCCCCCTATACAAGTCGCCCAAGAACCATTAGGGACCGACCCTTGCCCGGGCGCTGTCCGGACCACCCGTTTCCAGGACGCCCTGCTGCCATGATCCAGACCCTCGCCGATGCGCTTGCCGAAAAAGGCTTTACCACTCTCACCCCGGTGCAAGAGGCCGTCACCGACCCCGCCCTTGCCGGACGCGACCTGCTGGTCTCGGCCCAGACCGGATCCGGCAAGACGGTGGGCTTTGGCCTGGCCATTGCCGATACCCTGCTGGACGGTGCCGAAAAGATGGGCCGTGCCGGGTCTCCTCTGGCGCTGATCGTCGCGCCCACCCGCGAACTGGCCTTTCAGGTCATGCGCGAGATCACCTGGCTTTATGCCCGCACCGGCGCCGTGGTTGCCACCTGCGTCGGCGGCATGGACATGCGGGCCGAAAAGCGCACGCTGGAACGCGGCGCGCATATCGTCGTCGGAACCCCCGGCCGTTTGGTCGATCACATCAAGCGCGGTTCGCTGGACATGTCCGGCCTGCGCGCCGTGGTGCTGGACGAAGCCGACGAGATGCTCGACCTTGGCTTTCGCGAAGACCTCGAGTTCATGCTGGGCGAAGCCCCGGTCGAGCGCCGCACCCTGATGTTCTCGGCCACCGTGCCGGCGATGATCGCAACACTGGCAAAACAGTATCAGAACAACGCCGAGCGGGTGAACACCACCACCGGTGCCACCCAGCACGCCGATATCTCGTATCAGGCGATGGCGGTGGCCCAGCATGATGCCGAACACGCGGTGATCAACCTGCTGCTGTTCCATGACGCCGAAAACGCCATCGTATTTGCCAACACCCGCGCCATGGTCGCCCGCCTCACCGCGCGGCTGTCCAACCGCGGCTTTGCGGTTGTGTCGCTGTCGGGTGAATTGTCCCAGACCGAACGCACCCACGCCCTTCAGGCGATGCGCGACGGCCGGGCCAAGGTCTGCGTCGCAACCGACGTCGCCGCGCGCGGCATCGACCTGCCCAACCTCGATCTGGTGATCCACGCCGAACTGCCCAGCAACTCGGAAACCCTGTTGCACCGGTCGGGCCGCACCGGACGTGCCGGGCGCAAGGGGGTCTCGGCGCTGATCGTGCCGCAGAAGGTGCGCGGCAAGGCCATGCGCCTGCTCAAGTTCGCCAAGCTGAACGCCGAATGGACCGTGCCGCCTTCGGCGGACGACATCGTCGCGCGCGACGAGGACCGGCTGCTCAACGATCCGAACTGGACCCAGACGGCCACCGAGTCCGAGGCCGGATTTGCCGCCAAGCTGACGGAACGCTACAGCGCTGAACAGATCGCCACCGCCTTTCTGCGGCTGCATCAGGCCCGCCGTTCGGCGCCCGAGGATCTCTCGGCCCCCGATACCAAGGCCGAGCGCAAGCCGCGCGAATTCGGCCCCTCGGTCTGGTTCCGCCTGTCCGCGGGGCGCGACCAGAACGCCGAACCGCGCTGGCTGCTGCCGCTGCTGTGCCGGGCCGGCAACATCGACAAGGACAGCCTGGGCGCGATCCGCGTGCAGGAGACGGAATCCTTTGTCGAACTGCTGGCTTCGGATGCCGACCGCTTTCTGGCCGCAATCGGCCCGGATGGTGCGCTTGAGGACGGCATGACGATCCACAAGCTCGACAAGGCGCCCGACATCGGCGCCCCTCCGCGCCGCGACAGCAAACCGCGCAGCCCGCGTCCCGACGCACGCCCCAGGTCCGAGTACAAGCCGAAGCGGGACGCCGCGCCGCGCGCGGAAGAAGCACCGCGCCCGGCCGCCCGGCCGGCAGGCGAAGATGCGCCGGTCACGCCGCCAGCCTTTGACGACACCTCCGAGGCCCCGGTGCGTCCGCGCGCACCGGCGAAAAAGCCCTATGCCCCCCGCGCGGACGCCGCTGACCGGCCCCGTGCCACGCCATACAAGCCGCGCGAAGACCGGGGTGACGCGCCCGGCAAGCCGAAGCCCTACAAGCCGCACCGCGATGATGACGACCGCCCCCGCGCCAAGCCCTACAAGGGACGTGACGATTCGGCAGACGGTGGCAAGGGCCCTTACAAGGGCAAGCCGGGCGGCAAGTTCGCCAAGCCCGGTGGCAAACCGGCAGGCAAGTTCGGCAAGCCGGGCGACAAACCCTACGGCAAGTCCGCCGACGGGGGCGGCAAACCCGCGGGCAAGTTCGGAAAACCGGCTGGAAAACCCTATGGTGACGCCAAGCCGAAACCGGCTCCGGCCAAGGCGGGCGACACGTCAAAACGGTTTACCCCGCCGGGGGCCAAAGGCAAGCCGCGGGGGCCCAAGACCGGCAAACCCGCAGGCAGACCGGGCGGAAACGATGTGCCCCGCCGCGGCAAGGACTGATCCTTCGGACCAGCAAACCTGTTAACACCACAGAGCGGCCCCGCAGCTAGAACAGGGGCCGCTCGCGCACCTTGCCGTCATCGACCATTCCCAGTTTTTCGAGCTGCTCGATGTCCGGCACGTTCAGCATGCCCTCACTCCAGCTCATCAGCTGTTTCTCCCGCATCCGCGCCAGTGTCTTGTTGGTGTGCACCAGCGACAGTCCCAGCGCATCCGCAAGATCCTGCTGGCGATAGGGCAACGGCACCGTCCGGCCCTTGCCCTGCCCCACCGCCTGCAATCGCCGGAACACGCGGGCCAGCGCCCAGGCAATCCGTTCGATGGCCGATTTCTGGCCGATCGAGGTCATCGCCTCGCCGAGAAAGGTTTCCTGCGTCGCGGCAAGCCAGGTCATGTCGAACCCGCGTTCCGGCATCTGTCGGAACATCGTGAACAGTTCCGAGCGGTCAAAGACGCACAGGCGCATCGCGGTCGTCGCCTCGACCGAATGGGTCATCTCGCGCATGACCCCGGCCTGCAACCCGAGAAAATCGCCGGGAAAAACAAAGCTGATCACCTGGCGACGCCCGTCCTCGAGCAGCTTGTAACGCAATCCCATACCGCTGAGCGCGGTATAGAGCTGCGGCGCATTCGATCCTTCGGACAACAACGGCGTGCCCGGCTCGACCACCATCTCTCCCACCTTGAAGCGCTGCATGAAATCGAGGGTATCGCGATCCATTGCCTCGAACATCGGCGATTTCCGGATCGGACAGTTCACGCATTTGATGGTCATAAAGTGCTCCGGCTATGTCACAGTTTAATGCGCGACCCGGGGATCCTGTTCCACATGGCGGATGGTTACACTGAATTTTGGACAAAATATCATCAGCTCATCCGCCCTACAGCCCCAGTCGACCCTGTTCATGGTGATCAGCTCCGAGCGGTTCGTCGGAGAAGACGCCGCTGATGCGATCCGGGCCTATTCACCGGGTGCAGATGTGGCCGTGCTGTCAACGCTCGACGAGGCGGTCCAGCTGATGACGCGCAGCCCCGGGTTGATCGTGTCACTGATCATCGCACCACGCGAAGGGTTGGTGAACAGCCCGCTGGTCAAGTTGCTGCGAGACCGCAACGGGGCATTGCTGGTGCTGCTCAGCGATGCTGCCAAAGGCTGCGCGACAGCCTGCCGCACGGTCGCAGGCGAACTGCCGTTTACCAATGAAACCATAAGTGGCTTGCTGGACGAGCTTTTCCTGTCCTGGCCGGACCCCTGAGCCCGCGCCGCAGGCACACTCCGGCCGCCATGCAGATCTGTGCTGTGTCAGCCTGTCCGGGTGCCGTTGCCGACGATGCGTGCAACCCGCCGCCCGGGCCTGCGGTGGGCTACACCCTTGCCCGGCCGGGCGTTCCGGGCCAAACTCAGCGAAAGGGATACATCCACACGCGGTAGTCGTCGATCAGCTCATGCGCATGTTCAATCTGCTCCGGCGTCAATTTCCGTTCCACCTCGGTCACCGACACGGCGGCGTCCGGATCGCCGCCGATGGTGGACAGGCGGTACCAGAGATAGGCGCGAACCAGATCCGGCGCGGGCAGGCCCAGACCGGTTTCGTAATACCAACCCACACCGGACTGCGCGCCCGGATGTCCCTTCATCGCGGCGCGCAGATACCACTCGAACGCGCGCACGTAGTCCTGACCGACCCCCAGCCCCAGCGCATACATCACGCCAATCAGCTCTTCTGCATCGGCATTCCCCGACCGCGCGGCGGGGCCCAGGGCAATGCGTGCCCCGGTGAAGTCGCCCGCTTCCATCATATCACGCGCCTGTTCGATATTGGCGCGGGCGGCTGCGGGCGTCACCGCCAGCAGGGCGCACAGACAGGGGGTGGCCAGACGCGCGCCATATGTTTTGCGGAGGCGGTCCATATCGGGGTTCTCTCGCTCTGTCTCATCCTTGGCCTTGGCGGGCAGGCGGTCCGCGCACAGCCGGTCACCGTGGATGATTTCCTGCCTTTCGACCCGGCGCAAGCCCGTATCGGGCAACTGCTGTTTTACGACAAGATCCTCAGCGGCAACCGGAATATCAGCTGCGGCACCTGCCATCACCACAGCCTCGGCGGCAGTGACGGCCTGTCGCTGGGCATCGGCGAAGGTGGCATCGGTCTGGGCCCGCAACGCCGCTCCGGCGACGGGGCCGACCGGATCGGCAAGCGCATTCCCCGCAACGCGCCCGCATTGTGGAATCTCGGGCACAGGTCGGTGCACACCCTGTTTCACGACGGCCGACTCCAGATTTCAGACATTTACGCCAATGGTTTTCTCTCTCCGGCCGAAGAGTATCTGCCACGGGGACTGAATTCGATCCTCGCCGCGCAGGCGCTGTTTCCGCTGACGTCGCAGTTTGAAATGGCCGGCAACCCATCCGAGAACGAGGTCGCAGGCGCGATCCACGACCGCATCGACACCGCCTGGCCGATCCTCGCACAGCGTGTCCGCGCCCTGCCCGAATACGGCGCTCTGTTCGTGGACAGCTTTGACACCGTGCAGCGGCCCGCTGATGTCAGCATCGTGGAGATCGCCAATGCCCTGGCGGCCTTCATCGGAACCGAGTGGCAGAGTTTCGACAGCCCCTATGACCGCTGGTTGCAGGGCGGCCCGCCGCTTGAACCCGCGGCGGAAGCGGGGCGCGTGTTGTTTTTTGGCAAGGCCGGCTGCAGCGCCTGCCACTCCGGGGCGCTGTTCAGCGATCAGGACTTTCACGCCATGGGTCTGCCCGCCTTTGGCCCCGGACGCACCCGCGGCTATGATCCGATGCCGCGTGATGTCGGGCGCATGGGGGCGACCGATGCGCTGGAAGATGCCTATCGCTTTCGCACGCCCGGCCTGAGAAATGTCGCTCTCACAGCGCCTTACGGGCATAATGGCGCGTATCCCACACTGCGCGACATGATCCGTCACATGGCCAATCCGGTCGGTTCCCTTGCGCGCTGGCAGCCGCAGATGGCACATCTGCCCGATATTCCCTGGCTGAGAATGGCGGACTTCGTGATCCAGTCGGACCGGTTTGAAATGGCGCGACAGGCCAATGTGCTGGACGCCCGCCCGGTGCGCCTGAGTGAAGGGGAAATCACGCAGATCGAGGCATTTCTGATAGCCCTGACCGGCGAAACGGCGTTGAAGCGTCCTTTGGGCCGCCCGGATACAGTGCCCAGCGGCCTGCCGGTGGACTGAAGCTTCGGGTCGCAAGAGCATGCTGGCATCCGGCCAGCGGTTCCGATGTCCGGGTGTTGGACGGATGGGCCTGAGCCGAACACTCGTTGCGGCTGAACGCCATGATCGGGCGCGATCACCTGCCCCGAGGCAACGATTTCGGGGTCGGCGCCCCCAAGCCCCGCCGGTCAGGCCGTGCGCAGCAAATTCTGGATAACCGGCTGCTTCTTGGGCTTTTTTGCCAGTGTCAGAAGCAGTTTCGACAGGTCCTCTTCGTCCACCTTCTTGGCTGCTGATCTTGGGCTGAACCACTGGCGCTTGCGCTCTTTGCGTTCTTTCCAGTCGCGCTTCAGCTTTTCCACGATCATCGGATAGATGCGCACCCGGCAGGGCACGATCGCGCCGTTGTCCATGATCTTCGGATAGCGGTAGACGCCGATTTCTTCCTGCGAGATGTACCCCGTGGCCCCGGCCTCTTCCAAGGCTTCGATCTCGGCTGCGGCCCAGGGTTTGTGGCCGTCCATGGTCCACCCCTTGGGCATCACCCAGCGGCCTGTATCCCGAGAGGTGACGAGCAGGATCTGCAAGTCGCCGTTCCGGTCCCAACGCATGGGCAGGGCCGCAATCTGTTCTCCTATCTGAGGCATATTCGTACCGTTTCCAATCCACTGCTGCCCGAGAAATATTCGCATATCCTTAACAAAAAATCTACATATAGTTAAAATTTGCCATTTCAATACAAGAGCGAATGCCGTTTTCAGCACCGCACCCCCAGAATGTGCGCGGCGAGATCGCCCATTGCACTGACTTTCAGATCGGGCCTGAAACCGGCAATCTCGGTGCGCTGATAGCCGCCCTCGAAATAGGCAAAGCGCACGCCGCCGCGGCGGGCGGTCAGGTAATCGGTTTCGCTGTCACCGACATACAGGGTCTCGGGCGCCGTACCCTGCAGGGACGCGATGACATGGCGCAGTGGCGCGGGGTCGGGTTTGCGCACCTCCAACGTGTCCCCGCCGAATATGACCGGAAAAAATCTTTCCAGATCAAGTGCCTGACACAGATCCCGCGCCGGCTTTTCGGGTTTGTTGGTGCAAATCCCCAGGGCCATGCCGCCCGCTTCGAGTTGTGTGAGCAACTCGATGACACCGGCATAGGGGCGGGTCAATGTGGTCAGGTCGCGGGCATAATGCGCATGAAACAGCGCCAATGCCCGGGCCAGCGATTCCGGATCCTCACCGACATGGCGCAGGCAGCGGCGCACGAGGGCCTCGACACCGTGCCCGATAAAACCGATCACGGTCTCGAGCTCAAGCGGACCCCGCCCGAGGTCGGCAAGCATCCGGTTCGCGGCGGCGTGCAGGTCGGGCGCGCTGTGCACCAGCGTGCCATCAAGGTCAAAGACAACGGTGCGGATCATGGGGGTACTCCGGAAAGGGATCATCATTTGCCGCGACCCTAAGCCGAGGTGGGGCGCACTTGAACCCTGCAACTGTGCGCTCAAGGCATTTTGCCGGGCGCACGGCGGTGGCTGTCCGGCACCGGAAAGTCAGACCAATGGCGGAGTGTTTTTCGTCTGACCCCTGTGGTTTTATCCCCGGACAGGGAGGAGCCCGCATGGAAGATGCTTCTGCAATTCCGGAGACGGCCGAAACCGACCACGCCAATGCCCCGGCCCGCGCGCTGGCCCGCCGTCTGCAAGCCGGACTGGTCGGGCATGACGCTTTGGTGGAACGTCTGCTGATCGCCCTGCTGACCGGTGGCCACCTGCTGATCGAAGGTGCGCCCGGTCTGGCCAAAACCCGGTCCGTCCGGCGTCTGGCCGACAGCATGGAGGCGCGCTTTGCCCGCATTCAGTGCACGCCGGACCTGATGCCGTCGGACATCACCGGCACCCAGGTCTTTCGCGCCGGAACCGGCGACATGACGTTTCTGCCGGGTCCGGTGTTTCACGAATTGCTTCTGGTGGATGAAATCAACCGCGCCCCGCCCAAGGTACAGTCCGCCCTGCTCGAGGCGATGGGTGAGGGCCAGGTGACGGTGGGGGGCACAACACGCGCCTTGCCGGACCCATTCATGGTGATCGCCACCCAGAACCCGCTGGAAAGCGAAGGCACCTTTCCGCTGCCCGAAGCGCAGCTGGACCGGTTCCTGATGCACGTCATCCTGACTTTGCCGGATGCCACCCAGGAACTGGCAATCCTCGATCTGGTCGAAGGCGAGCTGACACAGCCTCCATCGCCGCCAGGCGACTGTCTGACCGCTGCTGCGCTGGCAGACATGAAGGCCGAGGTCGCGCAAGTGCACCTGTCACTGGCGCTGCGGCAATACATCGTCGCGCTGGTCATGGCGACCCGACAAGAGGCCGAGGGCCTGAATGTCACCCCGCGCATTCGCCACGCGGTGTCACCGCGCGGGTCGCTGTCCCTTGCCGCCTGCGTGCGGGCCCGGGCCTTTCTGCGCGGGCGGGCGTATGCCCTGCCCGAGGATGTGGCCGCCCTGGCGCCGGACGTGCTCTGCCACCGGCTGGTGCCGACCTGGCGCGCGCTCGCGGCGGGGGACACAGCACGGTCGATCTTTGCCGAAATCCTGCGGGGTGTGACCCCGCTGTGACCCCGGCCGACGGCATAAACCTGAGTCTCGGGCGGCTTGTGGCCCTGGGAAGACTGGCCCCGGACGCGGCGCGGGGAGGCCATGCCCATTCGCACAACGGCAGTGTCGCCGGGCGGCGGCGCGGTCAGGGAAGTGACATCCATGACCTGCGCCCGTTTCAGGACGGCGATGACCCGCGCAAGCTGGACCCGGCCGCCACAGCCCGCAGCGGCCGGGCGCAGGTGCGCACCTTTCACGAGGACGTCGACCGGACACTGCTGCTGGTCGCCGATTTCCGCAGCCCGATGCTGTGGGGCACACGCGGGCGCCTGCGCTCGGTCGCCGCTGCCGAAGCGCTGGCTCTGGAGGGCTGGCGTGCCGTCGCTGCGGGCGGGCGGGTCGGTCTGCATGCCGTGCGCGACGATGCCAGCACCGCAACTGCCCCGCGCCCGCGCCCGGCGGCGATGCTGGACATCTGCGCGGCACTGGTGCGGGTGCACGGCGAAGCGCTGGCTTTGCCTGCCGCCCTCGGCCCGGATCTGGCGACGTTGCTGGACCATGCCGTCGCGCAGGGGATGCCGGGCAGCGAAGTCGTGCTGGCGACCGGGCTCGACACTCCGGGCGCGGACTTTGCAAACGTTGTCGAAGCGGCGATTCGCAAATGTCGGCTGCGCGTTCTGCTGGTGCAGGACAGGATTGAGACAGACCCGCCCCCCGGGGTGTTCCCCGTGCACGCGGGACGCGGCATCCGCCAGGTGCGCTTCGGTTCGTCGACAGGCCTTGGGCTGTTGCAAGGTCTCGGTGTCCCCGCAGAGGTTCTGTACTGCAGTGATGACCCGCTGCGCAGAAGCGAGTCGGCATGACTCCCGAAGACTTGCTGGCACTGCTTGCCCCGGTGCGGATTCCGGCGGGCTTTGCGGCTTTTGGCTGGCGCGATGCCTTGCTCTTCGCGGCGCTTGGCATTGCGACCGCGCTGTTGCTGGCACCGGTGCTGCGCCTGTTCAGTGCGCGGCGGCCGTCGAAGCGCCAACAGGCCGCGACCGAAGTTGCCCGCCTGCGCCAACTGGATCCGGAAGCTCGGATGGTGGGTCTGGCCCGGATGCTGCGGCGTCTGGATCCGGCGGCGGCCGCCAGGGCTTTTCCGGATGACAGCCTGTACAACCCACAGATTCCGGCCGACTTCGGCCCGATGGAACATGCGGTGCTGGCGGCTGCGCGCGTCAGGCGGACACAATGACGCTGGCGGCTCCTCTGGCCTTGCTGTTGCTGCCTTTGCCGCTGCTGGCGCTGTTGCTGCCCCCCCGGCGGCCGCGCTGGGGGGCCGTGACCCTGCCGCCGGCGATCCTGGCTCAGACGCGGATCGCAGGCACCGGGCGGGCGACACGCCATCTCGGGTTGGCCGGGCTGGTGCTGTCCTGGATCCTGACGGTTCTGGCGCTGTCGGGCCCCCGGATCGTGACCACCCTGGACACGCTGCCGGCCACGGGCCGCGACATCGTGCTGGTTCTGGACCTGTCAGGTTCGATGGAGCGCGAGGATTTCGACCTTGACGGCCATCGCGTGTCGCGCCTGGCGGCGGTGCAGTCGGTTGCGGCCCGGTTCGTCCGGGGGCGTGCGGGCGACCGCGTCGGCCTGGTGGTGTTCGGGGATCGCGCCTTTGTCGCCGCCGCGCCGACCCATGACGTGGCCGCCGTGGCCCATGTGGTCGAGACTTCGGTGATCGGCGTCTCTGGCAAGGCTACGGCAATAGCGGACGGACTTGGGCTTGCCATCCGGCGGTTGCGTGACCGCCCCGCTGCGTCGCGCGTGATCATCCTTCTCTCGGACGGGCGCGACACCAGCGGAGTCGTCGACCCTGTGGCAGCCGCCCGGAAGGCCGACGAACTGGGCATCCGCATCCACACCATCGCGCTGGGACCGGACAAGGCACAGTCGTCGGGTCGCGACGACGATGTGGTCGACAGTGCAACGCTGGGCCAGATCGCGACGGCCGCTGGCGGCGAGATGTTCCGGGTGCGCACAACCGACGATCTGCGCGCCGTGACCGCCGCCATCGACAGGCTCGAACCCAGCGCCGCCGCGGCCCCGCCGATGCTCGCCTGGCGCGAGTTGTGGATCTGGCCCGCCGGTGCGGCGTTTCTGATCCTTGCGGCGCTGCTGTGTGCACGTCCGGAGCAGGCGGCATGATCCCGCTGGGCGCCATCCTGATCCTGCGCCCGTTCTGGCTTGTCGGGGTGCCGCTGGCACTGATCGCGGCCTGGGGCCTGGCCCATCGCTCCAACGGCGGTGCGCGCTGGCGCGGGGTGATCGACCCGCACCTGCTGGCTTTCCTGCAGTCCCGCGGCGCGGTGGATCCGGCTTCGCGCAGCCTGCGGCCCTGGCTGCTGGGTCTGGCCGCTGCGTTGCTGGCGGTCGGGCTGTCAGGACCGGCGACGCGGCGCGCGGACGCGCCCGCGTTCCGCAATCTCGACGTGATCATGATCCTGATGGACCTGTCACCCTCTGTGGTGATGGGCGGCGGTCTGGACGATGCCCGGGCCTCGGTATCGCGGTTGCTTGACCATCATGGCGCCAGGCCCGTGGCTCTGGCGGTCTATGCCGGAGAAAGCTTTCTGGTCAGTGTGCCGATCGAGGAAACCGCAAGCCTGCAGACCGCCATCGGCGCGATCGGCGCCGACACCATGCCTGTTGCCGGCAGCCGCCCGGACCGGGCACTGGCCCTGGCGCGCATGACACTGGCCGACGCCGCCTCCGAGCGGGCGGATGTGGTGCTGGTCACCGACGGCGGCGCGCTCGGACCCGCAGCCCTGAGCGAGGCGGAACGGCTGCGCGCCACCGGGGTGCGGGTCTCGGCGGTGGCAATCGCGCCCCGGACTGCCCCCTACGGGATGCCGCCCACCGATACCGCCGGGCTGGTCCGTCTGACCGCCGCCGGCGGCGGCATCGTGGCCACACCGGACGACCTTAACCCTCTGATCGTCAGGTTGACCGGACAGCGCGATCTGACGGCGGGCGAGCGTTCACGCCGGTCGGTGCTGTTTCACGACCACGGCCGCTGGGCCGCCGCGCTGGCCTGCCTTGCCCTGCTGGGGCTGTTCCGGCGGCGAAGGGCGGTGTGATGCGACGCCGCTCAGTCCTCGTGGCGCTGACCCTGCTGCTGGCCATCGCTGCCGGTCCCGAGGCCTGGGCCCGTCTGCTGTGGCGCGTCGGCGCACCGGGGCTGGCCCTGCCGCTGCTGGAGGACGCCGCCACCCGCGGCGCCGCGCTTTATGAACTGGGCCGCTATGCCGAGGCTGATGCCGCCTTCGTCGCCGCCGGACGCAGTGCAACCTTTGACCGCGGCCTGTCGCTGGCGATGACTGGCGATTATGCGCTGTCGGTCGCCTATTTCGATGCCTATCTGTTCGCCAACCGCTTTGACGCGGGCGCGCAGCGCAGCCGCGATGCCGTCGCCCGGCTGATTGATCCGGTGGTTGGCGAGGCCAGGGGACATGGCCGCATCCGGGCGGTGCTGAACGCCTCGGGGCTTGCGACCGAGGCGTTTGATCCGGAAAATCCCGGAATGGCACTGCTGAGTTCCGAACACGACCCGCTGCGCCGCAACATCAAGCGTGGCGTGGAAGACGAGCGGACCCTGGCCGCCAGCGACGCCTGGCTCGATGCCCTGGCGGATGCCCCCGGCACCTATCTGCAAAACCGCCTTGCCGCCGAGATGGAGCGCCGTCGCGCCACGGGGACAGCCGCCGCCGAGGAGCGGGACAAATGGTAAGGTGCCTGCTCCTGGTGTTCACCTTTCTGGCCGCACCGGCGCTGGCGCAGGGCGTGGAACTGCCCGCTGATCAGGCCCGGTTGGAGCTGGTGCTGGACGATCCCGGGGCGCAACCGCTGGCCGGTCAGATGGTGCTGGCGACGATCCGCGGGATCTATGCGGTGAACATCACCCGCGAAGAGCTGAAACTGCGGCGCATGAACGGCGTGGACTGGATTCGTCTGGGACAGGATGTCTGGTCACAACAGCGGATCGACGGGCGCAGCCTGCGGGTGATGGAGCGCCGCATCGCGCTGTATCCCAAGGCCACCGGGTCGCTGACGCTGCTGCCGGTCGCGCATGAGTTGGAGTATCTGGATGCCGGCGCGCGCCGTCGGACGATCATCCGCTCGGCGCCCGTCACCCTGACGGTGCGGCCCGCGCCCGAGAGGGACGGCGCGGCATGGCTGCCGGCCCGCGCGGTGGAACTCTCTGACGAATGGAGCACCGATGCCGCGCAACTGAAAGACGGCGAAAGCGCCGAGCGGCGGGTGATCCTTCGGGTGTTCGGCGCCACACCCGAGATGTTGCCCACACAGCCACCGATGCGGGCGCCCTGGCTGATCACCTTCAGCCCGCCCGAGCACCGCAGCCAGCAACTGACGCCGCAGGGGCCGGTCACAACCGTGATCTGGCGCTGGACCCTGCGCCCCACCACCGGCGAACTGGGCGTGCTGCCTGCCGTGACGATCCCGTGGTTTGACACCGACGCCGGCCAGGCCCGTACGCTAACCATTCCTGCGGCGCCGATCGGCTATCTCAGTTTTGCCGATAACTCCGCCGCCAGCTGGCGCACGGGTTTCGCGGGTGGCTGGCTGGCGGTGGCTGTCTGGGGGCTGACCGTCACACTCGCCCTGTCGGTGCTGGCGGCAGGGCGTGCAATCGTCGGGGTGCCGCGGGACACGGCACGGCGCGCGCTGATCCGCTGGCGTCTGCGCCGCGCGTTGCGCCGTCAGGTCCGGGCGCAGGACGCCGAAGCATTCCGCACAACCGCCGTGGCGTTGTTGCGCCACCATGGCGGCGAGGGTCCGCAGGATGAACACGCCGTGCTTGCCCCGCTGGACGCCCAGGTCTTCGGTCGCCCAGGACCGCGGTCCGGCGTGGATCTCAGGGCCCTGCGCAAGGCGGTTCTCGGACTCCTCCGCTCCTGAGCCTGCGCAACGCGGGGGTCACAGCGCCTGGCAGCCATACTTCGATAGGTTTCGAAATAAAACTTGCCAGGAAAGATCATTTCTATAATTCTAAAAATATGAAAATAGAATCACCCAATGCACCCGCCCTTGAAGTCGCCGCTTCCACCTTTGCCGCGCTCGGCTCGGAACAGCGCCTCGGTGTCCTGCAGACCCTGGTTCGCGCCGGTCCCAAGGGCCTGAGCATCGGCGCGCTTGGCAGTCGTTCGGGTGTGACCGGATCGACCCTGACACACCATCTGCGCATCCTCAGTCAGGCCGGTCTGATCACCCAGGAGCGGCAGGGACGCAGCATCATCTGTGCGGCCGTATCCTATGGCACCCTGCGGGATCTGTCGGAATTCCTGCTGCGCAACTGCTGCGCCGACTGCCCTGACTGCACCGATCCCGCGGCCCCCGATGCGCCGCCAAAGGACCATACACATGACTGACAGCACCGCACTTGCACCGCGCGGCCTGCCGCGACCCGGCAAGCCCTGGCTGGCCACCGCAGTCATCCTCGCCCTGATCGCCCTGCTTGACCGGGCACAGTTCTGGCCCACGTTCGGCTTTACCCTGACCGCCCTCTGGCACACCGCACCGTTCATCCTGTTCGCGGTTCTGGCCGTTGCCTACCTCAAGGCCAGTGGCGCCGAGACCCTGCTGGCGCGCGCATTCGAAGGCCGCGAGACGCGGATGATCCTGTTCGCTGCCCTGCTGGGCGGGCTGTCACCCTTCTGTTCCTGCGAAGTGATCCCCTTTATCGCGGCCTTGCTGGCGGTCGGGGCGCCATTGAGCGCGGTGATGGCGTTCTGGCTGGCGTCGCCACTGATGGACCCGGCGATGTTCCTGATCACCAGTGGCACGCTGGGCTGGGATTTTGCCCTCGCCAAGACCATCGCCGCCGTTGGAATCGGCCTGATGGGCGGGCTTGGCACCATGGTCTTTGCCCAAAGCCCGGTCTTTCGCGACCCGCTGCGCGCCGAGGCGCCGTCGGGCAGCTGCTTTGGCGCGCGCAAACCGTTTCGCGGCGCCCCGGTCTGGCGCTTCTGGAACGATGCCGGGCGCCGCCGGACGTTTCGCGACACCGGCCGGAGCAATGCGCTGTTCCTGGTAAAGTGGCTGACCCTGGCCTATGCGGTCGAGGCGGTGATGATCACCTATGTGCCCGCTGACTGGATCGCCGGGGTGCTGGGCGGCACCGGGGTCACGCCGATCCTGCTGGGGGCACTGGTCGGGGCGCCGGCCTATCTGAACGGCTATGCCGCCGTGCCGCTGGTCGATGCGCTTCTGGCGCAGGGCATGGCACAGGGCGCCGCAATGAGCTTTGTCATTGCTGGCGGCGTCAGTTGCATCCCGGCGGCCCTGGCGGTCTGGGCACTGGTGAAACCCCGGATCTTCGTGGCCTATCTCGGATTTGCAATGACGGGCGCCATCCTCGCAGGTCTGGCCTGGGGGGCATTGGCCTGACGGATAAAGCTGTAGCCACAACGGACCGTCCGCAGCTACAATCGCTCTCACATTTTGCGAGAGGAGTTTTATTGTGAAAATTGCAATCCTGTGCGCCGCGCTTGTTGTTTCGGCCACCAGCGCCAGCGCCGAATTTTCCCTTGCCTTCACCTGGGGCGACATCCCGCTTTGCACCAATGGCAAGTCACGCAAGGTCGCCTCGCCGCAGTTCGTTGTGCGCGATGTGCCGCCGGGAACCGACACGCTGGAACTGCGCCTCAAGGATCTAGACCGGCCGAAGTTCAACCACGGCGGCGGCAAACTGCGCATCTCGGGCAGCGGCATGATCCCGTTCGGCACCTTCAGGTACAACAGCCCCTGCCCTCCGGACGGCGCGCACACCTACGAATGGACGGCCACCGCGCGCAGCGGAAACCGGGTGCTGGCCACAACCAAGGCGCGCCGCACCTACCCCGAGTGATCCGCCAGCGCCGGGGGCACGATCAACCGGCTGCCGAGGTCGATGGCACCGGCGATCCGCCACAGATCGCTGCGTGAGACGGCGATGCAGCCCTCGGTCGGAAACCCCTTGCGGCGCTGCTGGTGCAGAAAGATCGCCGAGCCGCGCCCGGCAACGGCGTCGGGCCAGTTCCAGTCGGTCAGCAGCACCAGATCGTACAGCGGATCGGCCCGCCGCAGCCGTTCATGGCTGTGGGCGTAGGGCGCGCGGACCATCTGATTGTAATCCCGATGGTCCGGATCGTCCGACCACAGATCGCCGGGAAGAATCGGCTCGGCCCAGTTGGCGGGCGGCGCCACCCGGTCTGGCCGGTAAAGCATTCCGACGATGTGGTGCACCCCGGTCGGGGTTGCCCCGTCGCCTTCGCGCTTGTGGGCCGACACACCACCCCGACCGATGCTGCAGGGCCAGAGCCGACCGTTGAACCGCAGCCCGGTGCGGGTCAGGACTAGGTCACCGCGGCTCATGCCGCAAGGCTTTCGTTCAGCTCGCGCAGCGCCCCGGCCGCAATTTCGAACGACCGCATCCGCGCCGTGTGGTCGTGAATCTGCCCGGTGAGGATCACCTCGTCGGGTCGGTACTGCGCCACCAGCGCGCGCAGCTGGTCGCGCACGGTCTCCGGCCCGCCGACGGCGGTGATCCGCAGGGCTTCGTCCACCATCGGACGGGCGTGTTCCGGGATCACATCCCCGATCCGGTCCACCGGGTGCGGAAGTTTGCCGGAACCACCTGTGCGCAGCCGGTAAAACGCCTGCTGCATCGAGGTGCGCAGCCGGATGCCTTCGGCATCGCTGTCGGCGGCAAAGACGTTGACCGCAAGCATGAAATGCGGCCTGTCCAGCGTCTGTGACGGCTGGAACCTCGCGCGATAGATTTCCGACGCCTGCTCCAGTGCGGCAGGTGCGAAATGCGAGGCAAAGGCATACGGAAGCCCGAAATGCGCGGCCACCTGCGCGCCATAGAGGGACGAGCCCAGGATCCACAGCGGCACCCCTGTGCCCTGCCCGGGGTGCGCCGCCACTGCCGCGCCGGGCAGTTCGGGGCCAAAATATGTCAGCAATTCAGCCACATCCTCGGGAAAGCGGTCGCTGGATTCTTGTCGCAGACGCAAGGCGCGCATCACCGCCATGTCACCGCCAGGCGCGCGGCCCAGACCCAGATCGATGCGGTCGGGATACAGCGTCGCCAGCGTGCCGAACTGTTCTGCAATGGCCAGCGGTGCGTGGTTGGGCAGCATGATGCCCCCTGCCCCGACCCGCATGGTGCGGGTCAGCCCCGCCACATGGCCAATCAGCACCGACGTCGCCGCAGAGGCGATGCCCTTCATGTTGTGATGCTCGGCCAGCCAATAGCGGTGATACCCCAGCGCCTCGGCGTGCCGCGCCAGCGCACCGGTGTTGCGCAGTGCCTCGGCGGTGTCGGCCCCTTCCGGCACCGGGGCGAGGTCGAGAACGGAAAATTTCATGCGCAGCATCCTTGTGGTGTCACATCCACCTAAGCACATGGCGCCGTCATGCAAGCCCCGGGGACCGCCTGATCGAAAGACGCGCTAAAGCAGATGCCCCGACTTTGCCGCCTTGGTCGCCAGATAGGCGGCGTTATGCGGGTTTGCGCCCACTTTCAGCGGCACCCGTTCGGTCACAGTGATGTCGCAGGCCCGCATCATCTCGATCTTGCGGGGGTTGTTGGTCAGCAGCCGAACCTGTGCAAACCCCATCCGCCGCAGGATCTGCGCGCCAAGGCGAAAATCCCGCTCGTCATCCTCGAACCCCAGCCGGTGATTGGCCTCGACCGTGTCAAAGCCCTGGTCCTGCAGGGAATAGGCCCGCATCTTGTTGGCAAGCCCGATCCCGCGCCCTTCCTGGTTGAGATACAACAGCACCCCTGCGCCCTCCTCGCCCATCTGGGCCAGCGCCGCGTTCAGCTGCGGGCCGCAGTCGCATTTCAGCGATCCCAGCAGGTCTCCGGTGAAACAGGCCGAATGCAGGCGGGCAAGGACCGGCGCCTGCCGGTCGGGGCGTCCGATTTCGATGGCGTAATGTTCGTCCGAGCCGTCCTCGGGGCGGAAGATGTGCAACCGGGCGTTCTTTGCCGCCCGCAGGGGCACGCGGGCGGAAATCACCTGCTCGAGCCCGCTGAGGGTCAGCAGGTGTGGCGAGGCGGCGGCGGCGTCGATCACCCCCAGATCATGGGCGGCGGCAAAAGCTGCGCCATCCTCGAGCGGCACCACCACTGCCGCCGGCAGCAACCGCGCACTTTTCACCAGCGTCAGCGCCAGACGATGCAGCCCGGCGTCCCCGTCGCGCCGGCTTTGCAGCGGGCCTTTCATCGGCACCGAAAGATCGTTCGCAGGGTCCGCCAACCCCTGCACCCAGGCCAGTTCGGCCCCGGCAGGCAGGGCCACCCGGGCCAGATCGCCGTCATAGGCCCGCGCCTTCAGTGTCTCGGCGCGCCAGCGGGTCAGGGCGAGATCTGCCATCCCCCCCAGATCCTGCACATCGCGCAGGCGCTGCGCCGACAGCGTTTCGGCCGCCAGTATCAGTACGCTGGCCCGCGCGTCGCACAAAACCACCGGCACCCCCATGCGCAGGTCGGCGCGGGCGCGGGCCAATCCTTCGGTCAGATCCGGTCGGAAGGTCATCCTGGTCCTCTGGTTCATGCCCCGAATTGCAACACGGGGCCGAAAATCTGTAACATTTGGCCCCCTGATACACGAGGCCGTGACAGCGTTGCAGCAAAACTTGTCCTCTGCGCCTGCGCATCACATCTGCCTCACAACACAAGGAGAAGGCAACATGGCGCAACTCAAGAATATCCTGCTGGTCGATGACGATGACGATCTGCGCGAGGCGCTCGCTGAACAGCTGGTCATGACCGAGGACTTCGAGGTCTTCGAGGCTGAGAACGGCATTGGCGCCATGAGCCGTGCCAAGGAACAGAACTACGATCTGATCATTCTGGATGTCGGCCTGCCCGATACCGACGGGCGCGAGCTGTGCCGCCTGCTGCGCAAGCAGGGCATCAAGGCGCCGATCCTGATGCTGACCGGGCACGATTCCGATGCAGACACCATTCTGGGTCTGGATGCCGGGGCCAATGACTACGTCACCAAACCGTTCAAGTTTCCCGTGCTTCTGGCCCGCATCCGCGCCCAGTTGCGCCAGCACGAGCAGTCCGAGGACGCGGTGTTCACTCTCGGGCCGTACACCTTCAAGCCGTCGATGAAGATGCTGGTTACCGATGACGACAAGAAGATTCGTCTGACCGAGAAAGAGACCAACATTCTCAAGTTCCTGTACCGATCGACCGACGGCATCGTGGCCCGCGATGTGCTGCTGCATGAGGTCTGGGGCTACAATGCCGGGGTCACCACACACACGCTGGAAACCCACATCTACCGCCTGCGCCAGAAGATCGAGCCCGATCCCTCGAACGCCCGGCTGCTGGTCACCGAATCCGGCGGTTACCGGCTCGTCTCCTAAGGTCGTACTTTTTCTTCCGCGGAATGGAACCTATACCGTCAGGACGCGTTTGATTTTTCTGATCCCGTTGCATGTGCGGGTTCTCACATGCACCCTCCCTGTTGGACTGGCCCGGGCTTTGCCCGGGCCTTTTTTTGACGTTGGCCAATCCGGGAAACCCGGTCGTCGACACATCGCAGACACAGGCCCCACTCCCGCCTTCATTTACGCGCCAATCGTTCGGCCCGGGCAAACGCCGCATAGCGCGGTGCAAAAAAGGCGGTGAACGCTTTGACGTCCTTGCGACTGTAGGCCTGCGGGCTCACCAGCAGCATTGTCAGGAAGGACGTGCTGTCGGGAAGGTCCAGACACCGCACAAGGTCGTCCATGCCGTCGCCCAGAGAAGTCGCGATCGGCCCGATCCCGGCGCCGGTTTCAATGGTGGTGAGCAGCGACGGCCAATCCGAGCATGCCATGACGGTTCGCGCGGGATCGATCTGGTCCGCCCCCCAGTCCCGCAGTTGACGCGGCATACCATCCCCTTCGGGCACGATCACCGAATGATTGCGAAGGTCCTGCGCCGAGGTGGGACACCCATGTGCCCGGACATAGTCACGCGAGGCGTACAGCGCAAAGGTGCCTTCGCTCAGCTTGCGGCAGATCAGGTTCTTGTCGTCGAACACCCGGCCGTGACGGATCGCGATGTCGGCTTCTCCGGCTGACAGGTCAAGTATCCTGTCAGTCGCGATGAATTCAAACCGGGTTTCCGGATGGGTTCCCTGGAACTCGGCCAGTATCGCCTTGAATGTCGTGGCGAAATTGAACGCTGCTGCTGTGATCCGGATGGGCGCCACATCGGAACGTTGGTGTCGCGCCTCACCTGCCAGATCGGCCGCACACTGTTCCATCGATTCCGCAAACGGAATCAGCGCCTGCGCCTGCGCCGTCGGCCGGAAGCCACGCGTGTCCCGTTCGAACAGCCGCAGGCCAAGGTCGTGCTCCAGCGTATCCATCCGCCGGGCCACGGTCGGCTGGGCAATCCCCAGGACTTTCGACGCCGCAAGCGTCGAACCAGTGCGGATCACCTCCAGGAACACCCTGATGTCTGACCAGTTGCGAAAATCGCTCTTCATTTTTGAAGAGCAACACATCGTTTCAGAGAATTCCACAACAAAACGGATGGGTGCAGGATCCGAACAGGGCCCCACTTCGGGAAAGGATTGTAATGATGGAACAACTTTTCACACCGCTCAACGTCTGGAAGATCTTTGCCGGAAGTCTCGGCCGCCTGGCGGCACCCGGGACAGGTCAGGGCCAGCCGGAGGTCGAGGAGGCATGCGCGCGACGCAGGTTTATCCGGGAAATGATCTGGAACAACCCGGATGCATTTTCAAGCGACCTGGATGTCCAGAACATGATGCAGGTGTATCACCACCAGTTCTGACCATGCCAACCGCCCGCATGCGCGCCCGGGCCAGACTTGCCCGGCGGACCGGACCCAGCGGGTACAGCCTGCGGAACCCGGGCCCGGAGGCCGCGCCGGACTGACCACAACAACGCAAAAGCCCCCGCACATGGCGGGGGCTTTCCTGTTTCGCGTTGCGGCGAAATCAGCTTTCCGCAGCTTCTTTCTGCTGCTCGGCCGTCATCTCTTCGCCAGTTTCCTGGTTCACGACCTTCATCGACAGGCGGACCTTGCCACGATCGTCAAAGCCGAGAAGCTTGACCTTCACGTCCTGTCCTTCTTTCAGTACATCGGACGGGTGGTTCAGGCGACGATTCTCGATCTGGGACACGTGCACCAGACCGTCGCGCTTGCCAAAGAAGTTCACGAAGGCGCCGAAATCGACGATCTTCACGACCTTGCCGTCATAGACCTGGCCCTCTTCCGGCTCGGCCACGATCGACCAGATCATGTCGTAGGCCTTCTTGATGGCTTCGCCGTTGGGCGATGCGATCTTGATGATGCCTTCGTCGTTGATGTCGACCTTCGCGCCGGAAACCTCGACGATCTCGCGGATGACCTTGCCGCCCGATCCGATGACTTCACGGATCTTGTCGGTGGGGATCTGCATGGTCTCGATGCGCGGCGCGTGCACGCTGAATTCCTGCGCACCGGACAGGGCCTTGCCCATCTCGCCCAGGATGTGCAGACGACCGGCCTTGGCCTGCGCCAGTGCCTTTTGCATGATCTCCTGCGTGATGCCGGCGACCTTGATGTCCATCTGCAGCGAGGTGATGCCGTTTTCGGTGCCCGCGACCTTGAAGTCCATGTCACCAAGGTGATCTTCGTCACCCAGGATGTCGGTCAGCACCGCGTAGGAACCGTCTTCCTCGAGGATCAGACCCATGGCCACACCGGCCACAGCCGATTTCAGCGGCACGCCCGCATCCATCATCGACAACGACCCGCCGCAGACCGACGCCATCGAGGACGAGCCGTTGGATTCGGTGATCTCGGAGACGACGCGGATGGTGTAGGGGAAATCCGTGGCCGCCGGCAGAACCGCCTGAAGCGCACGCCAGGCGAGCTTGCCATGGCCGATTTCACGACGACCCGGAGGGCCCACGCGCCCGGCTTCACCAACCGAATACGGGGGGAAGTTGTAGTGCAGCAGGAAGTTCGACTTGTACATGCCCTGCAGGCTGTCGATCATCTGCTCGTCATCGCCGGTGCCCAGCGTGGTCACAACCAGACCCTGGGTTTCGCCGCGGGTGAACAGGGCCGAGCCGTGCGTGCGCGGCAGCAGGCCGGTTTCGCAGACGATCGGGCGCACGGTGTCCAGCGCACGGCCGTCGATCCGCTTGCCGGTTTTCACGACATCGCCGCGCAGAACGCTTGCTTCGAGCTTCTTCAGCGCGGTGCCAAGGTTCTCATCGGCAAGCTGCTCTTCGGACAGGGCTTCCTTGATGGCTGCCTTGGCGTCGGAAACCGCCGTTGTGCGTTCCTGCTTGTCGGTGATCGCGTAAGCGGCACGGATCTTGTCCTCGCCAGCCGCTTTCACAGCCGCGTAGAGGTCCGAATAATCGGCGGGCTGGAAATCGAACGGCTCTTTCGCGCAGGCTTCGGCGAGCGAGATGATCAGGTCGACAACCGGCTGGATCTGCTCGTGCGCAAAGGCAACCGCGCCGAGCATTTCCTCTTCGGTCAGCTCATAGGCCTCGGATTCGACCATCATCACGGCGTCTTTGGTGCCGGCGACAACCAGGTCGAGACGCTGCTCGGGGTTGTCCTTGAGCTTGTGCATGTCGTCGATTTCGGGGTTCAGGACATAGTCGCCGTCCACATAACCCACGCGGCAGCCTGCGATCGGGCCCATGAACGGCGCCCCCGAGATCGTCAGCGCTGCGGACGCGGCGATCATCGCAACCATGTCGGGATCGTTGACAAGGTCGTGGCTCAGCACGGTACACATCACCAGAACTTCGTTCTTGAAGCCGGGCACGAACAGCGGGCGGATCGGACGGTCGATCAGACGCGCGGTCAGCGTCTCTTTCTCGGTCGGGCGCGCTTCGCGCTTGAAGAAACCGCCCGGCACCTTGCCTGCGGCATAGTATTTTTCCTGGTAGTGGACGGTCAGCGGGAAAAAGTCCTGACCTTCCTTTGCCTTTTTGGCAAAGGTCACGTTGGCCATGACGGATGTCTCGCCCAGAGTGGCGATGACCGAACCGTCGGCCTGACGGGCAACCTTGCCCGTTTCCAGTGTGAGCGTCTCTTCGCCCCACTGCATCGATTTCGTCGTAACGTTGAACATCTAGCGTATCCTGTAAGGGAGCACTCCCGGCCCTCCGGGTCTCCCGATGCAAATGGCGGCCCCATTGCCGCCGACCCCTTTCATCATGTCATGCGCCGGAGTCGGGGCGTCACGTCTCAGATGCATCGCCCTTATACGAAACCGGCGCGTTTGGAAACCCGTCGTGACGCCGGCCAGTGCCTGCATCTTGCGGCGGTTCAAGCGGCACGCGCCGGTCCCCGCCCGCCCCGAAATCGTGCCAAGATGCTGCATGGAATGACTAATTTGTCGAGAATCCCGCAGACTGCCGTTTTTTGACCACTTTTCCCTGTCAGTACTGACACATGACAGCGAAATTGCCCCACCCGGACGACCCTGCGCCTCGTGGCGCACCTGACTGCACACCGCCGTGCAGCAGAGAACCGTCCGGAGTCGGCACAGAATTCAGAACCACCCAGAATCACCGGGAACATAGTCACATGCGCATCCCCAGCCGTCCCACTTTCCTTATGGTTTCACAGATCGCCCTGCTTTTGGGCACAGTCGCCGCCCAGGCCGCGGTTCTGAGCGATACAGACGTTCTTTCCGGGCTTCCGGGGGTGCCGGTGCACCAGGAATTTCTGCCGGGCGGGGTGTCTGTGGTGACAACGCGCAACAGCGTGTCCTGCGTCGCCAGCCGCCGTGTGGAAATCGAGAATTCCGTGTATCGGGGCTTTGATGGCCGCGACATTCCCTTTGACAGCATCATCCGCAGTCCGGCGACGTCACTGCAGGCCATATCGAGCATCCCGGGTGAGGTCACCTTTCGGGTGCAGTTGAAATACAGCATCGCGTTCGGTCGGCCGATCGCCTTGCGGATCGGTGATTACGTGGTGGACGTGCAGGGGTCACTGGAAAACAGCACCGACAGCCTGATGCTGACCGGAGAGACAGCAGCGCGCCTGGATGCGGCGCTGCGGGACGGCGTCGTGCCAACCCTGGCGGCGGTATCGATGGACACCGGTCACTACGTTGTCGATGCCATTTCGGCACCGGATCTGGCTGCGCTGGACGCCTGCACACAGGGCCTGGGAACAGAGACCGCAGCAGCGCCGCAGGTCGAGAACAACGTGCGCGTCACCTTTCGCGCCGACCCGGAAACGACACCGCTGGCCACCCTGCCGCAATTGCAGGCCTGCCGCATGAAGGACGCGCCGGGCGAGCTGTACCTTGCGACACTCGATTCGGTGGATGGCTTCTTTTCCCAGACCGACCAGATCTTTGTGACCTTTCAGCCAGACGGAACACTGGCCCGCGCCTATGTGCCCGGGGTCTTTGACGGCGATTTCAGCCGCGACCGGCGGTCGGCCCGGCTCAGCCGCGCGGCGGATGCCAATGTGCCAACCAGCGCGAACCAAGTCAAAGGCTGCCTTGGCTCTGCCGAAATCCGGGTCTGCAGCTATGGCCCCGAGGACGGCCAGTACCGGATCGGCCCGTGTCTGGGCGGGGACTTGTTGGCAATGTATCCCGAAGATCCGGGCCATGACCCCAAACGCAGCCTGCGGGACGACCCTGTCACCGGGCTGACCGGAACAGGTGGCCCGGGAACCGCGCCGCGCCTGCCGACAACCGGCACCCCCCGCCTCCCCGAGGGTGGACCTGCGGCCCCACCGGTGCTGAGCAACAGCCCGACCGGCGAAAAGATCATCATAACGAATCCGGCCCCCGTGACGCCGGTCCAGCCGTGGTCCCCCTTTACCAAGCCAGTGATCTCGAAGAGCATTGATCCGGTTTACGACACCGGCAGCACGTTGGTCATGTCGCCGGTTCCCCTGCCCGCCTCGCTTCTGGTTCTGGTGGGGGCAGTGGCCTCGCTCATCGGCCTGCGTCGTCGCAAATCCAGCTGACGGCCCTGGCCCCGCCGCGGCCGACCGTGGACCAGGAATTTCGGGTTGGCCCGGCGCATCTTGCCTGTCGCCCGCCAACCCGGCCTCTTTTCGGCTTTTGACCTGTGAAGGATGCCCGCCGCGGGTCCGGCCCGAGGCAACCCGCAACGACCGGGCAGTTACATCGCCGAATAACGTTCCGAGTCGCGCGGCAGAGCATCGTAATCAAACGACGGTGAGAAGGCTGTCGGGGACGTGCAGGTTTTTTCCGAGATCACCCGTGTACCCTGCATGACAACCAGCCCCGAGTGCGTCTGCGCCCCGGTGTTGGCGTTCCCTTCTGCATGGAACAGGATATAGCTGTATTCTCCGCTGGAGAAACGCAGTTGGCTGACCAGCCCGGCATAGCGCATTTGCATCCAGTGGAGATTTCCTGACCGCGCGTCGCCGGTGATCGACTTTTCGATCCGTCCGGTCGCGCCGTAGCTGTAGGTCAGACTGTTGTTGTCACTGGTGACCGACACGGTTTTTCCACCGGTATCACAGCTGAACACGGTCATCGGCACCACAGAGGCGTTGCAGGCCGCGAACACGCCCCGCACCGGCGAAGTTCCTTCGGTGCAGAAGATCCCCCCCCAGTGATAACCCTCACCGATGCCGGTGCTGACCCTGAACCAGTTGTATCCGTCAAAGGCCACGCCGGTATCTTCGAGGCCAGAGAGCTGTTCGCCCTCTGCGAGGCTTCCGATCTTTTTGTAATTGGTGCCCGGACCTGCCCGCAGCGTGCCGCCGTAGGAATACCCCAGCACATCCATTCGCATCGGTTGGTCCGCCGACGCCGGACGGTTCTGCTCGGCATGGAATTCGCGTTCCATTTCGATCATCGTCTGGATGTCGCCGACACATTCATCGGCAACCAGGGGCCACAGCGCGCCATCTGCGAAACAGGTTCCGACACCGACGCGCCCACACAGCTCCTTGACGTTCTGCTGGCACTGCGGCTGCAATTCCTGTGCATGCGCGGACCTGGTCGGTCCGAGCAACGACACCGCGATCACTGCGGCAGCAAGATACCATTTGGTCAAGGTCTGATCTCCGGATCATGGGTGGCGGCCCGGCACTCCGAGCGAGCGGGCGGCCTGACCGCACTCAACGGTCTATTCGGGCACCTGTCCAGCATCGCGATGAATTTGCGTGGTTTTCTTCAATGGAGGTCCGGGAGCGGGATTTCCTCATCCGGGCAACGGCACCGCTTGGCCGACGTCACGGAGGTGCCGGGCACCGGGCACCGGGGAGGTGACCCGCGCGGGTCCGCTTCTACGCCGAAAAACAGTGCACCCGCCGCGCAGCGCGCGACGGGTGAGAGCACAGGGTGTCAGCGGACCTTGCGGCGCGCCCTGTCCGTCAGAATGCAGCTCAGTTGCTGGCGTACTGAAGACCTGTGTTTTCCGCGCTCACGTGCAGAGTGTCACCGGTCCGGGCAAAGCTGTAGAGCACGTCGCGTGCGCCCGGCATGCCAAAGGCAACGGTGTCGCCGTCCTGCATCAACATCTGGATACGCACCGGAGCATAGGCGCCGATACGCGGTGTATAGGTGCCGACGACTTCGTGACCGCCGTCCACTTCGATCCAATAAACGCTCATGTCGAGCCCGCCTTCGTGCAGGGTGCCTGCAGACATCGGTGTGCTCAAGGTGATCTCATCAGCCAGAACCGGTGTCGCTGTCAGGGCCAGTGCGGCAAAGATAGGTGCAAATTTCATTGTGGGTCTCGCTTTCCATATTTCTTGAAATGTCCGGGGCACTGCCATGCCCGCTGTTTCTGCATTGCAGCATATATGGCTTTGGCAGCCGCGCACCACGCATGGTTGGACATAGCCGCCATGAACTCAGCGCGGGTAGCCATTCCCACCCGTCGCGGTATCCGACGGCACACAAAAGATACGTCTGATCAAGGGGATGGGTGACCCACCTCGGGGACAGGCACCACCGGGCCCTGCCGCTACCGGGCGACGTGTCACCCGCACCTGCCGACCGCGCGACGGCGGTTCTCAGGGGGTCGTGCGGCGCAGCCTGATGGGTGCCGCTGCGCCCGAGTTGCGAAATTGTCCCCTATCCGGGACCGGACTCTGGAACACGATTTCCGGCAACTGGTCGCCACAATAAAACGCCCCGCTCGTCAGGTGGGGCGTTCCGGGGTCACATCACTCTGCGGCGTCGCGTTCCGGCAAGACCCAGTCGGGGCGCGGAAAGTGACAGGTGTAGCCGTTCGGAAACTTCTCGAGATAGTCCTGATGATCCTCTTCGGCGACCCAGAAGTCCCCGACCGGCGCCACCTCGGTCACCACCTTGCCGGGCCAGAGCCCGGACGCATCGACATCGGCGATGGTATCCTCTGCCACCGCCTTTTGATCCTCGTCGACGTAGTAGATCGCCGAACGGTAGCTGAGCCCGATGTCGTTGCCCTGCCGGTTCAAAGTCGTCGGATCGTGGATCTGAAAGAACACCTCGAGAAGGCGACGGTAGGAAATCTTTTCGGGGTCGTACCGGATCTCGATCCCCTCGGCATGGGTGCCGTGATTGCGATAGGTGGCATTCGGCACATCGCCGCCGGTATACCCGACACGGGTGCCCAGGACGCCCGGCAGCCGCCGGATCAGATCCTGCATGCCCCAGAAACATCCTCCTGCCAGAACTGCACGCGCGCTCATGCCACGTCCTCCACCTGATCGAGATAGTCGCCGTAGCCTTCGGCCTCCATGTCAGCGCGGGCAATGAACCGCAGTGCGGCGCCGTTGATGCAATAGCGCAGCCCGCCGCGATCCTGTGGTCCGTCGGGAAAGACATGTCCCAAATGTGAATCGCCGTGGGTCGAACGCACCTCGGTGCGGATCATGCCGTGAGACACATCGCGCAGTTCGTTCACATGTGCGGGCGTGATCGGCTTGGTGAAACTGGGCCAGCCGCAGCCTGATTCATATTTGTCGGAACTGGCGAACAGCGGCTCGCCACTGACAATATCGACATAGATACCCGCCGCCTTGTTATCGAGATAGGCGCCGGTTCCGGGCCGCTCCGTGCCGCTTTGCTGGGTGACGCGGAACTGCTCGGGTGTGAGCGTCGCAATCACGTCGGGGTCTTTGGTGTATCGGGCCATACGATTTCCCTCTCTTGCTGATCTGCCTCAAGATGGGGTCTGAGACCGCGAAAGCAAAGCTCTGTTACACATGCCTCAGAATGACGTGATCTGTGCCCGGCAGATGCTGGCGGTCACGGACTGACGCCGCTGCCGCCGGAATTCACACGGCAATACGGGGCCGACCCGAAGCCTCTGCCGTGACCACCGCCTCCAGAAACACCTCGCGCGCCTCGGCCTCGACCACCTTCACGTCGCGGCGCAGCTTCAGCGCGATATCGACCGCCCCCGCCGCCTCTGCTGCCGCCCGCGCCTCGCTGCCCAGCGCGTTCTCAAGACAGGCCATTGCGTCTTCGGAGGCGCCGAAATCCTGCGGCCCGGTTGTCAGATGCACCCGGAACCGCCCTTCGGCCGGCGCGGTGACAATGCCCGAGCGGCGCATTGTCACCTGCCCGACCACAGCGCCGATGGCATTTGCCACATCGCCATGTGCCGGCAGATCAACAGTGCCATTCAGCATTCTCCCCACCGCAGGGTAATAACATCCTGCCGAGGCCCCCAGCCCGACGACCGGCAGGGCCATCCGCGTCTCGAACGCGAGTATCCCGCTTTGCCGCCGCAATCCGGCCTCAAGCAGCGGGTGCCGCGCCAGATCCACCGATGGCAAATCCCAGCCTTCTTCGGCAAAGGCCGTTTCAAGCAAGGCCCGCGCCGTTGTCCGCGTCACCGCGTCGACAATCCGCCCGGCCAACGCCTTGGCGTCCGTCGCCAGACGCTCGCCCGACCCGACCCTGCGCCGCGCCAGAACCTCGAGCGCCAGCCGTGCCGCCTCGGCGTCCCAATCCGACTGCTGTCCGAGGACATGGACCGCATCCGTCGGAGTCACCCCGGCGACCTGCACCAGACCGCGCCCGACCAGCCGTTGCAGCGCCTGACCTTCGAGCCGGGTGCGCAGGACCGCGCCGAGCGGCATCAGCCCGTCGATCCGCTCCAGAAGCCCGGCCTCTCGCGCGCTCAGACCGGCGACGTCCTGGCCGGCAACCCGCCGCACAAAGCGCCCGTCGTGGTCGCCCGGCACCGCGCTGCGCACCTGCCGCTCCAGCTCCTGCCGCACCACGTCGCCATGTTCGAACCCGATCAGCGCCACCGGCACCACGCGGCGCGGCCCGAGGCTCAGCGCGCCGTCCAGCCCTTCGCCGACATGCACTTCGGAGTCGCCGCCAAGCCCGTGGGTGCGCATCGCCACCGCCTCGACCATGGTGCGGAACCGGCCCACCTGCGCCCCGCCGGGATCAATTGCCGGGACGCCGCCGCGCAGCAGGGCAATATCCGTCGTGGTCCCGCCAATGTCCGAAACCAGCGCATCGCTGGCCCCGGTCAGCCAGCGCGCCCCGACAAGGCTAGCAGCCGGGCCGCTGAGAATGGTCTCGATCGGGCGCTCCTGCGCCTGCGCCGCAGAAATCAGTGCGCCGTCGCCGCGCACCACCATCATCGGCGCATGCACACCCAGACCGTGCAGGGTTTCCTCGGCCCGCGCGATCAGCCGGTGCGTCAACCCGATCAGCCGCGCGTTCAAAACGGCCGTGAGCGCCCGCTTGGGCCCACCAAGCCTGGCGGAAAGCTCGTGCGAACAGGACACCGGCCGACCGGTGATGCGGCGCAGCAGCTCCCGGGCCTCCAGCTCATGCTCCGGGTTGCGGGTGGCGAACTGCGCCGCGACCGCAAAGGCCGACACCTCCTGCGCCCGGGCCCACACCTCAAGCGCCGCCAGATCCAGTGCCACCACCGCGCCGCCGGCATGGCTGTGCCCGCCCGCAAGCACCAGCACCGGATCACCGCCCAGTGCCTCGGACAGCCCGTGCGTTTCCAGATCCCGCTCGCTGAAGCCGATGTACACCAGCCCGACCCGGCCGCCCTGCCCCTCGACCAGCGCATTGGTTGCCAGAGTGGTCGAGAGTGACGCCATGGCAATTTCCGCCGCCGCGATTCCGGCCTGCGCCAGCACCGCCGTGACCGCCGCGCCGATTCCCAGCGCCAGATCACCGCGCGTGGTCAGCGCCTTGGCCTTGGCGATGACCTGAGCCTCATCCCGGATCAGCACCGCATCGGTGTAGGTTCCGCCGGTGTCGACCCCCAGAACCACGCTCATGCCAGTCGCTCCACCGCCCAGCGTGCCGCATCCGCCACCACCGGATCCGCGTCCGCGCACAGGTCCTGTGCCACGGGCCGCAAACCTGGCGTGCCGGAATTGCCGATGGCGTAGAGCACGTTGCGCACGAACCGCCCGCGTCCGATCCGCTTGATCGGCGATCCGGAAAAATGTGCCCGGAATCCCGCGTCGTCCAGGCGCGCCAGATCCTGCAGACGCGGCGCCACCAGTTCGGCCCGCGCATGGTATTTCACTTCGCGCGCGGTGCGCGCGAACTTGTTCCACGGGCACACCGCAAGACAGTCGTCGCAGCCATAGATCCTGTTTCCCATCAACGGTCGCAGCTCCGGGTCAACCGGGCCGTGGTGCTCGATTGTCAGATAAGAGATGCAGCGGCGTGCATCCAGTTGGTAGGGCGCCGGAAAGGCCCGCGTCGGACAGACATCCAGACAGGCCCGGCAGGATCCGCAATGGTCCACCTCTGTCGCGTCCACCGGCAATTCGAGCGTGCTGAACACCGAACCCAGGAAAAACCACGACCCCAGGTCCCGGCTGACCAGATTGGTATGTTTGCCCTGCCAGCCCAGTCCCGCAGCCTGCCCCAGCGGCTTTTCCGGCACCGGCGCGGTGTCGACGAACACCTTGACCTCACCGCCCGCCTCGGCGATCAGCCAGCGCGCCAGCCGCTTGAGCCGTTTTTTGACCACGTCGTGGTAGTCGCGGTTCTGCGCATAGACCGATACCGCCCCGCGCTCGGGCTGCGCCAGCACCTCCAGCGGGTCATGTTCAGGCGTATAGCTTTCGCCCAACATGATCACCGACCGCGCCTCGGGCCACAGAACCTGCGGCGCGCCGCGCCAGTGCGACCGTTCGGCCAGCCAGGACATCTGCCCGTGATACCCCTGCTCCAGAAACGCCGACAGCCGTCCGGGCACCTGGGGCACGTCCCAGGGTCGGCAGATCCGGCACAGATCGAACCCGATGTCCCGGGCCTCGGCGGCAAGACTGGTCTTCAGCGCGTCCACGAAGCATCCACCGACGACAAGTCCCCGGGCTCGCTCGGGCACAGGGGGCGGACCGCCGCCCTGACCCGCATCAGATCAGAAATCCAGATCGGCATAATGCGCCGGCGGCGGAAAGCCGGGAATCTGGTCCGCAAGGATGGACCGGAAGGCCGGACGCGATTTGATCTTGGCATACCAGTCCTTGACCACATCCGACCGGTTCCAGTCCACATCCGAGATATAATCCAGCGACGACAGATGCGCCGCGGCGGCGAAATCGGCCAGCGTCATCGAATCCCCCGCGAGCCAGCGCCGGTGATCCAGCAACCAGGCCATGTAATCGAGGTGATACTTGATCGCCTTGGCCCCGGCCTTGACGTTCTGGCTGTCAGGATAGCCCTTGCCCATGACCTTCTTGTTGACCCGTTCGTACAGCAGCTTGCTGGTCACTTCGTTGTGGAACTTGTCATCGAACCAGCCGACCAGTCGGCGCACCTCGTAGCGGTTCTCGGCGCTGCGCGGCATCAGCGGCGGCTCGGGATGCATTTCTTCGAGGTATTCGCAGATCGCGCCGCTCTCGGCCATGATCTTGGTGTCGATCTTCAACACCGGCACCTTTGCCGCCGGGTTGCGGCGCAGAAAGTCCGCATCCTTTTCCCAGTACCGTTCCTCGATCAGATCACACTCGATCTTCTTCTCTGCGAGGCTCAGCCGCACCTTGCGGCAGAACGGGGACAGCGGCACGTGATAGAGTTTGGCCATGGTGGGATGCGCATCCGGGATTTTTGGTGGATATCCCCCTACTTGCCGTGAAAGCAGGCTCAGTTCAACTGCTGATCACCAGATACAGGTTTCTGTGGCCTGCGCCGCGGGCGGGAACCTGCGTATTTGATGCCGGACCAGGCCGGTGAAGATCCCGGCCCGGGTCATTGTGGCGGCATCTGCCTGATGCGGCCCTGTCGACGTCCGGCTACTCGAAACAGGCCGCGCGACCGTCCCTGGCGATGGTCGCGGCACCGTCCCGGATGCCGGCAGCGCGACGCTGCACATACTTTGAGGGCCTCGAAGCCGAACGGTCCTTGGGGTCCGGCAAGATGGCCGCCAGCCGTGCGGCCTGTGTGGCGTTCAGCGCGCCGGGACCGAGGCCGAAATAATGCTGCGAGGCGGCCGCGACCCCGAACACGCCTTCGTCGAACTCCGCAACGTTGAGATAGACTTCGAGGATCCGCCGCTTGCTCCACAGCGCTTCCATCAGCGGCGTGATCAGTGCCTCAAGCGCCTTGCGGGTGTAATTGCGTCCGTGCCACAGGAACGTGTTCTTCACCACCTGCTGGCTGATGGTCGACGCCCCCCGGTTGCCTCCGGCCTCGATCGCATCGCGGATGGCCCCCATGTCAAAGCCCCAGTGGTTGCAATAGTTCGCATCCTCGGCCGCCACCACCGAGCGAAGCATCACCGGCGCAATGTCGTCCGCTCTGACCCAGGTGTGTGTCACCTCCGCGCCCAGACGGCGCGCCTCGCTGACCATGTAAATCGTCGTCGGCGGGTTCACCACCTTGTACAACAGCACCATCAGCACAACCAACGAGACCGCCACGAAGGCCAGACGAAAGACCCAGCGCAGCATCCAGCGCACCGGGCGAAAGCGCCGTCGCGGGGTGGATCTGGCATCCTCCCTCAGCGGCTTTTTCGGAATGGTTTTACGGGTTGTCGCCATGGCGCCATCCTTACGCAGCCCGGACCGGTCGTGAAAGCCTTTGCGCGGACTTGGGTCAGGGACCGTGTTCCGCGCGCCGCGCGCACCGAGCCCCGTGCAACGAAAAGGGGGCCACGCCATGGCGCAGCCCCCCCGTGGTAAGATTGCCCGCGAAACGATCAGGCTGTAACGGCCGCACCGGTTTCGGTCAGCGGATGGGCGATCTTGTTCAGCATCTCTTTCGGGCAGACCTGCAGGAAATTCGGCAGTTCTTCGTCCCAGTGCTGCAACAGATCCAGTGCCTTGCGGCTGCCGGTCTCTTTCGCATGGCGCTGGACCAGGGCGTGTAGCTCGTTCTGCCACGGCTTGACCGTGACCGGGCAGGTCACGATGCCCTCCATGTTCATCAGAGCCGTTGCCGTGCCCTCCGGATCATAGAGATAAGCCATCCCACCGGTCATGCCCGCACCGAAGTTGGCCCCGACACTGCCCAGAATGACCGCGACGCCGCCGGTCATGTATTCACAGCCGTTCGATCCGCAGCCTTCGACCACCACCGACGCGCCCGAGTTGCGCACGGCGAATCGCTCGCCTGCCCGGCCCGCCGCAAACAGGAAGCCTTCGGTCGCACCATAAAGCACGGTGTTGCCGATGATCGTATTCTCGGAGGCGACCAGCGGCGAGTGCATCGGCGGACGCACCACGATGGTGCCCCCCGACAGACCTTTGCCGACATAGTCGTTGGCATCCCCCGACACTTCCAGTTTGAGCCCCGGTGCGGCAAAGGCGCCCAGGGATTGCCCGGCCGACCCGGTCAGCTTCACCGTCAGGTGATCCGGCTGCAACGCGTTGCGCATCCCGAATTTGCGCACGATATGCGACGACGTCCGGGTCCCCACGGTGCGGTGGGTGTTCTGAACCGCATAGGACAGCTGCATCTTCTCGCCGTCCTCCAGGAACCGGGCGGCATCGCGCACGATCTCCGCGTCCAGCGTGTCCGGCACCGCGTTGCGCGGACGGTCACGGTCGTAGACGATGTCATCCGAGCCATCGACACGGATCAGCAGCGGGTTGAGGTCAAGATCGTCAAGATGATCCGACCCGCGGCTGACCTGGCGCAGAAGATCTGCCCGCCCGATCACATCCGCAAGGCTGCGTGCGCCGATGCTGGCAAGGATTTCGCGCACCTCCGTGGCGTAGAAAGTGATCAGGTTGACCACCTTGTCCGCCGTGCCCGTGAACTTGGCCCGCAGGCTTTCGTCCTGGGTGCAGACCCCCACCGGGCAGGTGTTGGACTGGCACTGGCGCACCATGATGCAGCCCATCGCGATCAGCGCTGCGGTGCCGATGCCGTATTCCTCGGCCCCCAGCATCGCCGCCATGACGATGTCGCGCCCGGTGCGCAGACCGCCGTCGGTGCGCAGGGTCACCCGCGACCGCAGGTTGTTCATCGACAACACCTGATGCGCCTCGGTCAGACCCATTTCCCACGGCAGGCCGGCATATTTGATCGAGGTCGCGGGCGACGCGCCGGTGCCGCCATTGTGGCCCGAGATCAGGATCACGTCGGCCTTGGCCTTGGCGACCCCGGCGGCGATCGTGCCCACACCCGAGGACGCCACCAGCTTCACCGTCACCTTGCAGCGCGGGTTGATCTGCTTGAGGTCATAGATCAGCTGCGCCAGATCCTCGATCGAGTAGATGTCGTGGTGCGGCGGCGGCGAGATCAGCGTCACGCCTTCGGTCGAATGCCGCAGGCGCGCGATCAGCTTGGTCACCTTCATGCCGGGAAGCTGGCCGCCCTCGCCGGGCTTGGCGCCCTGCGCGACCTTGATCTCGAGCTCTTCGCACTGGTTGAGGTATTCCGCGGTGACGCCGAACCGCCCCGAGGCCACCTGCTTGATCTTGGCCGACGGGTTGTCGCCATTGGATTCGGGCACAAAGTGTGCCGGATCTTCGCCACCCTCTCCGGAATCCGACTTGGCGCCGATGCGGTTCATCGCGACATTCAGCGTCTTGTGCGCTTCCGGGCCCAACGCGCCCAGCGACATGCCGGGAGTGACAAAGCGCTTGCGGATGCTGGTGATCGATTCAACCTGCTCCAGCGGGATGGCCGGACCGATGGGCTTCATCGCCAGCAGATCACGCAGATGGATCGGCGGGTTGGCCTGGATCGCCTTGGCATAGGTCTTCCACAGCTCATAGCTCGCCTTGTCGCAGGCTGCCTGCAACAGATGCATGTTCTGCGCGCCCCAGGCATGGGTCTCGCCCGACTTGCGTGCCTTGTAGAAACCGCCAATGGGCAGCACGTCCTGACCGCCGAGGAACCCCAGCGCGTGGATCTGCTCGGCCTTGGTCTGGATGCCGCTGACACCGATGCCGCTGATCCGGCTGACCATACCGGGGAAGAATTCGGCGCACATGGCGCGGGACAGGCCCACCGCCTCGAAGTTCAGACCGCCACGATACGAGGAAATCACCGAGATCCCCATCTTTGACATGATCTTGAGCATGCCCTGGTCGATTGCCTCGCGGTACTTGCGCACCGCCTGGGTCAGCGACATGTCCAGCAGGCCGCGCTCGACCCGGTCGGCCAGGGTGTCCTCGGCCAGATACGGGTTCACCACCGTCGCGCCCGCACCGATCAACACCGCAAAGTAATGCGGGTCGATACATTCGGCGGACCGGACGTTCAGCGAACAGAAGGTCCGCAGGCCCTTGCGGGTCAGATGGCTGTGCACCGCCGAGGTGGCGAGGATCATCGGCATACCGATCTTTTCCTCGCTGGCCAGGTGGTCGGTCAGTGTCAGGTGCCCGGCGCCGGAGCGCACCGCATCCTCGGCCTCGGCGCGGATCCGGTCCAGCCCCTTGCGCAGGGTGTCCTTGCCGCCGTTGACTTCGAAGGTGCAGTCGATCTCGACGCTGTCGGCATTGAAATGCCGTTTCAGGTCATCGAACTGCGCATTGCCAACAAACGGGCTGTCCAGTACCAGGATCTCGGTCTGTGCGGAACTTTCGTCCAGCACGTTCTTGAGGTTGCCGAACCGGGTCTTCAGGCTCATCACCCGGAATTCACGCAGTGAATCGATCGGCGGGTTGGTGACCTGGCTGAAGTTCTGCCGGAAGAAATGGCTCAGCGGACGGTACTTTTTCGACAGAACGGCGCTTGGGGTGTCGTCACCCATGCTGACAACCGTCTCCTTGCCGTCCTCCGCCATCGGCGCCAGGATCTGCTCGATCTCTTCGACGCTGTAGCCAGCCGCGATCTGGCGGCGCCGCAGTTCGGCGCCGCTGTACATGGCCTTTTCGCTGACCGACCCGAGTTCGTCATCCAGTTCGGTGATCTTGCCGACCCATTCGCCGAACGGCTGGCTTGCGGCCAGTTTGTCCTTGATCTCGACGTCGTGGTACAGCCTGCCCTCTTTCATGTCGACGGCCAGCAGCTGCCCCGGACCAAGCGCGCCCTTTTCACGCACGGTGCCTTCGTCGACCGGCACCATTCCCGCTTCGGAGCCCGCGATCAGCAGGCCGTCGCCCGTCACCACATAGCGCATCGGCCGCAACCCGTTGCGGTCAAGACCGCCGCAGACCCAGCGGCCATCGGTCATCGCCAGCGCGGCGGGGCCGTCCCAGGGTTCCATCACCGAGTTGCAGTAGGAATACATGTCGCGCCAGGCCTCCGGCAGTTCCAGCGCCTGCTTGGACCAGCTCTCGGGCACCAGCATGGTCTTGGCCATCGGCGCGTTGCGCCCCGCCCGCACCAGAACCTCGAACACCGCATCCAGCGCAGCGGAATCCGACGCGCCGTTGGCGATGATCGGCTTGATGTCGTCGGCCATCTCTCCGAAAGTGGCGGATGCCATGCGGATTTCGTGGGACTTCATCCAGTTGATGTTGCCCTTCAGCGTGTTGATCTCGCCATTGTGGGCCAGCATCCGGAACGGCTGTGCCAGCCACCACTGCGGGAAGGTATTGGTGGAATAGCGCTGGTGATAGATCGCAAAGGCGGATTCAAAACGCTCGTCCATCAGGTCGGGATAGAATTCTGCCACGTCCTGCGCCAGCATCATGCCCTTGTAGATGATGGACCGGCAGGACAGCGACGCGATGTAAAGCTGCCCCACGCCGGCGGCGGCGGCGGCCTTTTCGATCCGGCGACGGATCACGTAGAGTTCACGCTCGAACGTCTCTTCGTCCACACCCTTGGCGTTGGAGATCAGGATCTGTTCGATCTCGGGGCGGGTCGCGTTGGCCTTTTCACCCAGACAGTCGACATTCACCGGCACATGCCGCCAGCCGTAGATGTAATGGCCCATGCGCAGGACTTCGGTTTCCACGATGGTCCGGCAGGTCTCCTGCGCGCCAAAGTCGGTGCGCGGCAGGAACACCTGACCCACGGCCATCAGCTCGTTCTTGCGCGGGGTGTGGCCGGTGCGGTCGATCTGGTCATAAAAGAACGCGACCGGGATCTGCACGTGGATGCCGGCCCCGTCACCGGTCTTGCCATCCGCGTCCACGGCACCCCGGTGCCAGATCGCCTTGAGCGCGGAAATTCCCGCGTCGACAACCCGTCGGCTGGCCTTGCCATCGACCGAGACCACAAGGCCAACCCCGCAGGAAGAATGCTCTTCCGCTTCGGAATACAGGCCATTCTCGGCCATCCACTTGCGCTTGGCTTCTTCGGCCCGCACCCAGTCTGCATCATACTTTGTCATGTCAGAGGTCCTCTTCAGTGGCCGTCATGCTGCGACGGTCCGGCACCTTCGCCGTAGCCGCGCGCTTTGTTGTAAATCATTGTCTGGTGGCGCGTCAGAACCGGCGCCGTTTCGAGATGTGCCGCCAGATGCACCCTGCGCAACTGCGCCTCGATCATGGCGGCCTGCCCGGTCAGAACCGTCAGCTGCTCTGCGGTGATCGCATTGGCGGCAAACGCGGCGTCCAGCGCCGATTCCGCCGCGACGTACTGCGCGCCCAGGGCCTGCGCTTCGGTCTGCATCCGGTCAAAAATCCGCTGCACCTGCGCCCGCTGCTGCGCGCTCAGGTCGAGGTCTTCGGCCAGGTCGAGCACGTGTGACGGGCCGGGATAGCCGTTGAGCTCTGCCGGTTTGGCAAAGCCCCAGCCCTGCCCGGCCAGCAAGGCCTCGATATCCTGCGACGACAGTGCCGCGATCGGTCGCTGATCCTGCCCGGCGTAGGGCGATGTGTCCGCAAGAACCATGCCGGCCGTACCGACGGCACCCGCCGCGACCAGCGCTTTCAGACTGCATCGGCAGGTCGCAAGGAAAGCTGTCATGTTTCGATCCTTTCCAGAAAAGCGGCGAAACCGGCTTCGATTTCTGCCTTGGTCTTCCGTTCGTGGTTGCCTGCAAAGGCATATCCTGCGGGCTTCACGTCTATGTAGATCTCGGTCTTCAGCGTCAGGCCTCCGGCCTTGTCCACCAGACCGGCCGAGATGCTGTAATAGTCATGCCCGGGCAATGTCAGATGATACCACAGGGTTGTGCCGCAGCTGTCACACCATGCCCGTTCCGCCCAGTCGGACGAAGCATAGGATTTGACCGGTCCCTCGTAGTGCACCGTTCCCGGCTTGGCGTCGATCTCGAGCAATGCGGAACCGGTCCAGCGCCGGCACATCTCGCAATGGCAGGCGCCCAGCTTGTTCTCGGTCGGCTCGAACGTCACCGTCACGGCGCCGCACAGGCAGTGTCCCAGCATGTTCAGTCCTCCGTAAGTCCAAGTCGTTGCAACGTTTCCGCCTGGTTCAGCCGGGGATGATCGCCGACAAGACCAAAGGAATCCGGCTTGCAGTCGACAAAGATCTCGTGCTGGATCTCCAGCCCGCCCGCATCGTCAAACAGACCGATGGGAATCTCGTAACCGCCGTAATGCGGCCCCGCCTCGGTCACCCTGTACCACAGACCGGCGCCACAGGTGCCGCACCAGGCCCGCTCTGCCCAGCCCGAAGACTGAAACCGCCGGATCTCATGCTTGCCGGTAAAGGTGATGTCCTCTTCCGGAACGGTGATCGCGAACAGGGCGGACCCCGTCCATCGCTGACACATCTTGCAGTGGCACACGCCATAAGCGGCGCCCGGCAGCTTTGCCGAGAACGCCACCTTTCCGCACAGGCATTGCCCTGTCCGCGCCGCCAAGATTCATCCCCTCTTTCAAACGCCCTGCCGCAGTACCTTGCGGCACGGCAGCTACGCACCCTCAGATCAGCCCGACGCCGGGCCGGAGGCGACCCTATTCGGCCGCGACCACGCCCGCGCTGTTGAACTGCTCCAGAATCGCCGTCGCGCAATCTCTGCCGTCGCGGATCGCCCAGACGACAAGCGACGCCCCGCGCACGATGTCACCCACCGCATAGACGCCCGGCATGTCGGTCGCCCCGGTGGTGAATTCCGCCTTGACCGTGCCCCAGCGGGTCACACCCAGTTCGGGCTGATCCCACAGCGTCGGCAGATCCTCGGGTTCGAAGCCCAGCGCCTTGATGACGATGTCGGCGTCCTCGACGTAGTCCGACCCCTCGATCACTTCGGGGCTTTGTCGTCCGGTGGCATCCGGCAGGCCGAGACGCATCCGCTCGACGATGACTCCCGTCACGCTGTCACCCTTGAACCCCTTGGGCGCGGTCAGCCACTCGAAGACAACGCCTTCTTCCTCGGCGTTCTGCACTTCGCGCTGGCTGCCCGGCATGTTGGCGCGGTCGCGGCGGTAGAGGCATTTGACGCTCGTGGCACCCTGCCGCACTGCGGTCCGCACACAGTCCATGGCGGTGTCGCCGCCGCCGATGACCACGATCTTCTTGCCCTCGGCATTCAGCTCGCCATTGTCGAACTCGGGCACGTCGTCACCAAAGCTCTTGCGATTGCTGGCGGTCAGATAGTCGATCGCCCGCACGATGCCTTTGGCGCCGGAGCCCGGCCCCTGCAGATCGCGGGTCTTGTAGACACCGGTGGCGATGATCACCGCGTCATGGGTATCGCGGATCTGCTGGAACGAAATATCTTCGCCCACGGTGCAGTTCAGCTTGAACGTCACGCCGCCGGCCTCGAGCTGCTCGTTGCGGCGGATGACGACGGGCTTTTCCAGCTTGAAGCCGGGGATGCCATAGGTCAGCAGGCCACCGGCCCGGTCATAGCGGTCATAGATCGTGACCTGCACACCCTGACGGCGCAGCACGTCAGCCGCAGCCAGACCACCGGGACCCGCGCCGATGATGCCCACACTCTCGGTGCGCTCGCTGCGCGGCTTGATCGGCTCGACCCAGCCTTCTTCCCAGGCGGTGTCCGTGATGAACTTTTCCACCGACCCGATGGTGACGGTGCCGTGGCCCGACTGCTCGATCACGCAATTGCCTTCGCACAGCCGGTCCTGCGGGCAGATGCGGCCGCAGATCTCGGGAAAGGTATTGGTGGCCTGGCTGACTTCATAGGCCTCTTTCAACCGGCCCTCGGCCGTGAGGCGCAGCCAGTCGGGAATATTGTTGTGCAGCGGACAATGCGACTGGCAATACGGCACACCGCACTGAGAACAGCGCCCGGACTGCTCTTCGGCTTTTGCCCTGGCGTATTCCGCATAAATCTCTTGAAAGTCCTTGTTGCGCACGCTTGCATCGCGCTTGGCAGGCATGTCCCGCTCAACTTTCACGAACTTCAACATCGGCTGCTTCGCCATAGACCGCTCCCATTTCGTCTGGATTTTCTCTTTACTCAACGACAAAACGAAAGAAAAGTCAGAAGTGCTGACCTATATGTCAATTAATTCGGCCAGCCCGGGCGCAAAAAGGGCTCCGGCATGAAAAATTAGGTTACAATCCGGACCTAATTTCAAGCTTTCCTTTTAATTATATAGGCTTATACCGATGGCTACCACCAATCACGAGGGCTCCCATGCCACTGACCCATCTGCTGATACTTGCCTTAATTCAGGGCATAACTGAATTCTTGCCGATTTCGTCGTCCGGGCACCTGATTCTTCTGCCGAAACTGACGGGCATTCCGGATCAGGGGCAGGTCATCGACGTCGCTGTGCATATCGGCACCCTGCTGGCGGTCATCCTGTATTTCTGGAGTGATGTGCGCATCGCGGCAATCGGAACCCTGCGCCTGCTGCGCGGCAAGGTCGACACACCGGGCGCCTTTCTGGCGCTTTGCCTGCTGGTCGCGACAGTCCCGGTGGTGCTGGCAGGGCTGGCGTTGAAACTGACCGGGCTGGATGACATGCTGCGATCCGTGGCGGTGATCGGCTGGACAATGCTGATCTTCGGGATTGTCCTGTACTGGGCGGATCAGCGCGGCGCCGAGGTCAGGAAAGACAGCGACTGGACCCTGCGTGATGCCTTCAAGATGGGCCTGTGGCAGGCCATCGCCCTGATTCCCGGCACCTCGCGATCCGGCATCACCATCACGGCGGCGCGGCAGATGGGGTATGCGCGCCCCGATGCGGCCAAGCTGTCGATGCTGATGTCGATCCCGACCATCGCGGCATCGGGTCTGCTGCTGGGGCTCGAAGTCGTGCGCGACGCGGACATGGCAGCCGCCCGCGATGGCGGTATCGCCGCGGTGCTGGCCTTTTTCTCGGCACTGATGGCGCTCGCGCTGATGATGCGGCTGCTGCGCTCGGTAAGCTTTACCCCGTATGTGATCTACCGGGTGATTCTGGGGCTGGCGCTGCTGGCCTACGCCTACAGCTGAACCGCAAGACGGGCGGCGCCGCTCCGGTGGTCGGCGCTGCCCGCGTCAGGGCCCGGAAACGGACCTCATCCCCATCGCCGCGTCACTAGATCCGGTGATAGGGGCTGCCCGCCAGGATCGACGCGGCGCGATACAGTTGCTCGGCCAGCATCACGCGGACCAGCATATGGGGCCAGACCATTTTGCCAAAGGACAGCGACGCCTGCGCGCGGCTGCGCAGTTCCGGATCGATCCCGTCTGCCCCGCCGATCACAAATGCCAGATCACTGGTGCCACTGTCGCGCCATCCGCCGAGCCTGTCCGCGAATTCGGGCGACGACATCACGGTGCCGCGCTCATCCAGTGTACAGAGAAGGCTGCCCGCAGGCACGGCCTTGTGCAACAAGGCCGCTTCGGCCGCCATGCCCCCGCCCTTGCGGTCTTCGACTTCATGCACGGTCACTGGTCCGAGACCCAGCGCCCTGCCACCGCGGTCGAACCGCTGCAGGTAGTCGTCGATCAATTCGCGTTCGGGACCGGTCCGCAACCGGCCCACTACGCAGAGGTGCACCCGCATCTACTGGGTGGTGGCTTTGACCACAGCGCCCGCAGGCAACCACATCTTTTCCAGCTGATAGAATTCGCGGACCTCGGGACGGAAGACGTGCACGATCACGTCGCCGGTGTCGATCAGCACCCAGTCGCCGGTTTCCTTGCCTTCGACCTTAGACAGGACGCCAAACTGTTCCTTCAGGTCGTCAACGACCTTTTCCGACAGCGACGCCACCTGACGGGACGAGCGCCCCGAACAGATCACCATATAGTCGCCAATGGCGGTCTTGCCGCGCAGGTCAATCTGCACGACTTCTTCGGCCTTGTTGTCATCGAGGCTGGCGAGGATCGACGCGAGAATTTTTTCGCTGGTCACATCCAGATGGGTTACGCCCGACATGGGCACCCCCGGGTGAGCGGCACGGGCCGCATCGGTATTAAATGACAGGACATTGTCCTCCTGGTTTCTATGCGCCGACCACGTCCCCGGCGCTGGGGTGTTTTAAATATAACACTGCAGATGTAAAATCTCAATGTCAGGTGACATCGCAGCGGCACAAGAGGCTGCCATTAGGCTGATTCTGCAGCAATCACCAGCCCCGGTTTTCGTACCCTTTCGTACAACCGGGACCAGATCGCTTCTGTGGTCTGTCGTCCGGGGGCATCAGACCTGCCCGGATCACGCGCCGTAGGGCACCCAGACCGTCTTGACCTCGGTTGCCGCGTCGAGAAAGGCCCGCCCCTCGCCGTCGGCCCCTGACCAGTCGCGCGCCATGCCGTGATTGACCCAGGTCCGTTTCAGCGTGCCCGCCGCGCCCCGTTCGATCTCCGCCGACACATCCGAGGACGAAAAGCTCCAGACAGCCTCGATATCCATGTGGGTCGCCAGCGTCGGCGCCAGCTCGGCATGGCTGCCGGTCAGCAGGTTGACGACCCCCGCCGGAACGTCCGAAGTCTCGATCACCTGATACAGATCCGCCGCAATCAACGGAAACGCCTCGGAGGCCACCAGCACGACCCGGTTGCCCATCGCAAGCGCCGGCCCCAGCAGCGACACCAGTCCCAGCAGCGGAGCGCTGTCCGGACACAGGGCGCCGATCACCCCGCAGGGTTCGCGCAGCGCCATCGCCACGCCGCGCAGCGGCACCTGGGTCACCCGGCCTTCGAATTTATCGGCCCAGGCTGCGTAGGTGAACAGACGGTTGACCGCCGCGCCGACCTCTTTCGCGCCGTCGCGCGCCCCGGTCATCCGGTCTATGGATCTGGCGAATTCTTCCGACCGGGCCGACAGGTTCTCGCCGAGGTAATACAGGATCTGCGCCCGAAGATGTGCCGTCGAACCACCCCAGGCCACTGCGCCCCGCGCCGCCTCGACCGCGTTGCGCAGATCCTTGCGATTGGCCAGCGGCGCCTGCCCGATCAGCCTGCCCGCCTTGTCATAGACATTGCGCGCATAGCCGCCGTCGGGTCGCGCCTGCTTGCCACCGATATATAGTTTTGCGGTCCGGTCCACGGGCTGCGGTTCCGCTTCGGCCCCCGCGAAGGGCGTCAGCGGCTTTACCGGTTGCGCTGTTTTGCCTGCGCGGGTGTAGGCCAGCAATCCGTCCCAGCCGCCTTCGCGTCCGAAACCGGATTCGCGCACCCCGCCAAAGGGGGCCGACGCGTCGAACATGTTTGTGCCGTTGATCCAGACAACCCCCGCCATCAGCCTTGGCGCCACGTCCAGGGCGACATTGATGTTCTCGCTCCAGAGCGTCGCCGCCAGCCCGTAGCGGGTGTTGTTGGCGATCTCCACGGCCTCCGACGGCGTGCGGAAGGTTGTCGCCACCAGCACCGGTCCAAAGATCTCCTCCTGCATCAATGCCGAGGCGGGGCTGAGCCCGGTGATCAGTGTCGGCGGGTAGAAACAGCCCTCGGGACAGGGTGTCGCCGCCTGATAGGTCTCGCCCTCGGTATTGCCGCCGACCAGCCCGCGAATCCGCTCGAGCTGTACCGGATCGACGATCGCACCCACGTCGATGCACTTGTCCAGCGGATCACCGATCCGCAGACCGTCCATCCGGACCCGCAATTTGGCGTAAAACCGCTCGGCAATGCCTTCCTGCACCAGAAGACGCGAGCCGGCACAGCAGACCTGTCCCTGATTGAACCAGATCGCATCCACCAGACCCTCGATGGCCGAATCCAGGTCAGCATCCTCAAAGACGATGTACGGGCTCTTCCCGCCCAGCTCCAGCGTCAGCGCCTTGCCGGTTCCCGCCGTCGCCGTACGGATGCGCCGGCCCACCTCGGTCGACCCGGTAAAGGCGATCTTGTCGACCGGTGCGCCCACGATCATCTCGCCGACGGCACCATCGCCGGTCACGATGTTCACGACCCCCTTGGGCAGCCCCGCCTGGCGGCAGATATCCGCAAACAGCAATGCGGTGAGCGAGGTGTATTCCGCAGGTTTCAGCACCACGGTATTGCCCATCGCCAGAGCCGGCGCGACCTTCCAGGCCAGCATCAGCAGCGGGAAGTTCCACGGAATGATCTGCCCGCAGACGCCCAGCGCTTCGCGCCCCGGCAATTCGGTCTCCATCAGCTGTGCCATCCCGGCGTGGTAATAGAAATGCCGCTGCGCCAGAGGGATATCTATATCCCGGCTCTCGCGGATCGGCTTGCCGTTGTCCAGCGTCTCGAGCACCGCAAACAACCGGGAATGCTTTTGCAGCAACCGCGCCAGCGCATAGAGGAACCGCGCCCGCCCCGGGCCGCCCAGCTTGGCCCATTGGCCCTGCGCCCGCCGCGCCGCCGCAACCGCGGCATCGACATCGCCCTGCGTGGCCTGGGAAACAAGCGCCAGCACCTCGCCGGTTGCCGGATTGCGGCTTTCGAATTCGTCGCCGGGTGCGGTCATCTCACCATCGATGAAATGCCCGAACCGGCTGCCCTGATCCACCAGCCAGGCCAGTGCGTCCGCCGCACTTTCGGGCGCGGGTCCATATGCCATGCTTTCGAATATCTCGCTCACGCCCATGTCTTCTTCTCTTTCCAAATTCGCATGTTCCGACACCTCGGCAGGGACAGTCAGCTCATGGCGTGGCGCCAGCCTGCGGAATAGGCGCCGGTCACATGATGTTCGAGCTGCCGTTCGATATCGCCCAGCAGGGACGACGCGCCAAAGCGGAACAGGTCAGGCCGCAGCCACCGGTCTCCCAGTTCGTCCTTGATCAGCGCCAGGTAGGTGACCGCATCCTTGGCCTTGGAAATCCCGCCGGCGGGCTTGTAACCCACCCGAATCCCGGTCGCCTCGTGGTAGTCGCGGATCGCCCGCAGCATCACCAGCGTCACCGGCAATGTGGCATTGACCGGCTCCTTGCCGGTCGAGGTCTTGATGAAATCCGCCCCCGCCATCATGCAGACCAGCGAGGCGCGTGCCACGTTCTGCAGCGTGCCCAACTCTCCGGTCGCGAGGATCGCCTTGACATGCGCCGCGCCGCAGGCGGCGCGAAAGGCGCACATCTCGTCATAGAGCGCCTGCCAGTTTCCGCTCAGCACATGGCGTCGCGAAATCACGATGTCGATCTCGGCCGCGCCTGCGGCCACGCTTTCGCCGATCTCGGCCACGCGCAGGTGGAACGGCGACAGCCCGGCCGGAAACCCGGTGCTGACCGCTGCCACCGGGATTCCCGAACCGGCCAGCGCCGCCACCGCAGGCGCAATCATGTCGTGATAGACACAGACGGCCCCGACGGTCAGCCCCGGCAGGCCCAGCGCCTCGAGGATATCCGCCCGCACCGGTTGGCGCGCCTTGGCACACAGACGCTGTACCCGGCCCACAGTGTCATCCCCGGCCAGAGTGGTGAGGTCGATGCAGGAAATCGCCCGCGCCAGCCAGGCCGCCTGATAGTCTTTCTTGACCGAGCGCCGTCCAGGCAGCGATGCCGCCCGACGCTCGATGGCCGAGCGGTTGGCCGTGGCCCGCATCACCCAGTCCAGATCCAGCGCCATCCCCGGATTCCGGTTCTCGACGGTCTGCGGCAGCAACCCGGTCTCTCCTGCGGCAGCCTCCTGCCCGGTTGCCGCCGCTGTCGGCGCGTGTTCCGGCATGTCATCCTCCGCTCTGGCGCGATTTTCCGCAACTGTGGCGGCCTGCGCCCGCAATTTCAAGCGCAACGCCACGCCACCCTGTGCCCGATCTGGCGTCATTCCGGCCAATCTCTGCCGTCTTGTTGCGAATTATTCGCAATTCCCTTGACCAATTGCGAATGACTCGCATATTCAACGCAAGCAAAAGGAAACCGAACACCATGAACACCGACCGTCGCTCGCTTCTACTTGGCCTCGCCGCAACATCCCTGATGCCCGCCGCCGCGGTGGCTCAGGACAGGCTTGCCATCACGGCCACCACCGGCATGATCGCGGACGCCGCCCGCCGTATCGGCGGTGACCTGGTGGATGTGACGGCGCTCATGGGGGCCGGCATCGATCCGCACAGCTACCGGCAGACCCGCACCGATATTGTCGCCCTGACCCGCGCCGACCTCGTGCTGTGGAACGGCCTGTACCTCGAGGCGCAGATGGAGGATTTCCTGCTGCGCCTTGGCAAGGGGTCGCAGGTGGTCGCCATCGGCGAATCGGTGCCAAAGGACAAATTGTTGCACCACGCCGAATACGAAGGCCGCCCGGATCCGCATATCTGGATGGTGCCCGATATCTGGCGGCACGCGGTGACAGCGGCACAGGCGGCGATGACCGCCGCCCGCCCCGACCTTTCGGCCGCCTTTGAGGCCAATGCCACCGCCTACCTGGCCGAGATCGACGCCTTGTCGACCTATGCGTCCAAAGCACTGGAGAAAGTCCCCGAAGACACCCGCGTACTGGTCACCGCCCACGACGCCTTTAGTTATTTCGGCCGCCAGTTCGGCTTTGAAGTGCTTGGCATCCAGGGCATCTCGACCGAATCCGAGGCCGGCCTGCAGCGTATCGGTGCCCTCGTGGACACCCTCGTCAGCCGCCGGATCGAAGCGGTCTTTGTCGAAACATCGGTTTCTGACCGCAACATCCGGGCCCTGATCGAAGGCGCCGCCGCGCAGGGCCATACCGTGCGCATCGGCGGAGAGCTTTATTCCGACGCGATGGGTGAACCGGGCACCTATGAGGGCACCTATATCGGCATGATCGACCACAACGTGACCGTCATCGCCCGTGCCCTGGGGGCCGAAATCCCTGTCGCCGGCATGTCCGGCAAGCTGACCGGAGGGGCCTGAGCCATGACCGCTCCCGCCCCCGCCGCCAGCCTGCCCCGGACCGATCCGGCACAAAGCCCCCTGGCCATCCGCGGCCTGACCGTGTCTTACGGTCAGCAGCCGGTGGTGTTCTCGGTCGACATGACCGTGCAGGACGGCGCCATGACCGCGATCATCGGCCCCAACGGCGCCGGCAAATCCACCCTGCTCAAGGCGGCGCTGAATATCGTCAAGCCGCTGGCCGGCCGAGTCAGCGTCTATGGCCGTCCGCTGGCCGAACAGGCGCACCGGATCGCCTATGTCCCTCAGCGCGCCAGCGTTGACTGGGATTTCCCGACCGAGGCACTCGACGTCGTGCTGATGGGCCTCTACCGCGACCTCGGTCTGCTGCGCCGGGTCCGGGCGCATCACATCAAGCACGCCAAGGACTGCCTCGCCCGTGTGGGCATGGAGGACTTTGCCGACCGCCAGATCGGGCAGCTTTCGGGCGGGCAGCAGCAGCGGGTCTTTCTGGCGCGGGCCCTGGCGCAGAAAGCCGACCTCTACCTGCTCGACGAGCCCTTTGCCGGGGTGGATGCCGCCACCGAACGCGCCATCATCGATGTGCTCAAAAGCCTCAAGGACGAGGGCAAGACCGTGGTCGCCGTGCACCATGATCTGTCGACCGTGCGCGCCTATTTCGACACTGTCTTCCTGATCAACCGCCGCAAGATGGGCGAGGGTCCGATCGCGACCGCCTTTACCCCGGAGACCGTGCAGGCCACCTATGGCGGTCGCCTTGCGGACGGTCAGATCACCCAGCTGACGCAGGACGCCTGAATGCTCGCCCAGGCCCTGCTCCTGCAACTTGGCTACAACGCCACTCTGGTGGCCCTGGGATCTGCCGCCCTCGGGCTTGCCGCCGGGGCGACCGGCACCTTCCTGTTCCTGCGCAAACGCGCGCTGGTCGCCGATGCGGTCAGTCATGCCACCCTGCCCGGCCTCGCGCTGGCCTTCATGCTGATGGTGGCCCTGGGCGGCGACGGGCGCAGCCTGGCCGGCCTCATGGCGGGATCCGCGCTCTCGGCCTGGCTCGGCCTGCTCAGTGTGTCCTGGCTCACCCGCCACACCCGGCTTGCCGAAGACGCCGCCATCGGCGCGGTCCTGTCGGTGTTCTTCGGTTTCGGAATCGTGCTGCTGACAGTGGTGCAGACCCTGTCCGCGGGCCGCCAGGCGGGGTTGGAGAGCTTTTTGCTCGGCTCCACCGCAGGCATGCTGTTCAGCGACGCGCTGCTGATCGCAAGCGGCGGCCTTGCCGTGCTGGCCTGCGCCCTCGCGCTGCGCCGCCCGCTGCTGCTGGTGGCCTTCGACTCGGGCTATGCCGAAACCCAGGGCATCAACGTGCATCGCATGGACCTTGCGATCATGACGCTGGTGATGGCGATCACCGTTGTCGGGCTCAAGGTGGTGGGTCTGATCCTGATCGTCGCGCTGCTGATCATTCCCGCCGCCACCGCGCGGTTCTGGTCCAACCGGGCCGACCGGGTGGTGCTGCTGGCGGGCCTGTTCGGCGGCCTGTCGGGCTATATCGGCGCGGCGATCTCGGCCACCGCCCCGGGCCTGCCCACCGGGCCGATCATCGTGCTGGTGAGTTTCGCCTTCTTCGTGGCCTCGCTGCTGCTGGCGCCCGGGCGCGGCTTGCTCTCGGCCGCGCTGCGCCACAGGGCCTACCAGCGTCAGGTGCACCTGCGTCAGGGCCTGCTGGCGCTGGCCCAGAGCCATCCGGTCTACGAGGCGCGCACCCGCCGCATTCTGCGCCGCGCCGGATTGATGCGCGCAGACGGTGTGCCCACGTCGTCCGGCCACAGCCATGCCGCCGCCGCCCTGCGCGACGAAAACCGCTGGCAGGCCCTGCGTTCCAGTGCGCATCTGTCGGAACTTTCGGCCCGGGACGACGGGCTGACCCTGATCCTGGATGTGCTGACACCAGACCAGATCGCCGAGTTGGACAACCGCATCAGCGCCCAGCCAAAGGTGGTGTCGTGATGGGCGCTGAATTTGTCATCCTCTCGCTGGCGCCACTGCTGATCGGCACCTTCGCCGCCGTTGCCTGTGCCCTGCCCGGCAATTTCCTGCTGCTGCGGCGCCAGTCGCTGATCGGCGACGCCATCAGTCATGTGGTCCTGCCCGGTATCGTCGTCGCCTTTCTGGTGACCGGCCACAGCACCACCTGGCCGATGATGCTCGGCGCCGCCGGAGCCGCCCTTGTCTCGGTGGTGCTGATCGAAACCATCCGCCGTCTCGGCCGGGTCGATGCCGGCGCGGCGATGGGCGTCATCTTCACCTCGATGTTCGCCGCCGGCGTGCTGCTGCTGGAACAATCCGACACCTCTTCGGTGCACCTCGATGTGGAACACGCGCTTTACGGCAATCTCGAAAGCCTGATCTGGCTCGAAGCCTCGGGCTGGGGGTCGTTGCTCGATCCGGTGGCGCTGCGGGCGCTGCCGCCGGAACTGACGCGCATGGCCCTGACCCTGCTGGTGGTCAGCCTGTTCACCTGGGGCTTCTGGCGGCCGCTGAAGCTCGCCACCTTCGACGAGGGCTTTGCCCGCACCCTGGGCATCCCGGTGCAGCTGATCAGCCTCGGCCTTGTCGTCACCGCCGCCATCGCCGCCGTTGCCGCCTTTGACGCGGTTGGCTCGATTATCGTGATCGCCATGTTCATCTGCCCGCCCGCCACCGCCCGGATGATGACCAACCGTCTGGCGGCGCAGATCTGGTGGAGCGTGGCCTTTGCGGTGCTCTCGGCTGTGCTGGGATATGTGCTGGCCGGATATGGACCGCTGTGGTTCGGTGGCAGCAATGCGGTCTCGGCGGCGGGCATGATCGCCACGGTGTCTGGCCTGATGCTGGCCGTGGTCGCCGCGATCGGACCCCACCGCACCGCCTGAGCGCGGCCGAAGCGCACGCGAAAATCGGGACTCAAATCCGGAACAAAAATAGAACATACTGCGACTCACCATGACCGCAGAACTGTCCATCACTTCGAACTTCACCTTTCTCACCGGGGCCTCTCACCCCGAGGAATACATGCAGCGCGCCGCCCTGCTGGGTCTCAAGGCCATCGCCATCGCCGACGAGAACTCTGTCGCCGGCATTGTGCGTGCCTTTACCGCAGGGCGCGAGATTGCCCGCCAGGTCGCCGAACGGCAGGCCTTTGACGCCGCACAGGGCCTGGTTGGCCCGCCCGCGCCACCGCACCTGCCCGCGCCCGCCTCGGCGCCGGTTTACAACATCCCCCGGCTGATCCCCGCTGCCCGGCTGGTCTTTGCCGAAGGCATCGAAATCACCGCGCTTGCCGCCTCCCGCAGCGGCTGGGCCCGGCTCTGCCGCCTGATCTCGCAGGGGCGGCTGCGGGCACAGAAGGGACACTGCGATCTGCGCCTGCCGGACCTTCTGGACGGAGCCGAGGGGCTCGAGCTGCTGCTGCACGGCCCGCCACAGCCGCGAACCCTGCAGCCCGGCGCGGTTGGATGGCGGACACAGGCGGAACGGCTGACGCGCCGCCTTGGCAAGCAGATGCACCTTGTGCTGAGCCCGCAGTACGACGGGCAGGACCGCGCGCGCTTCGACAGCCTCGCCGCACTCGCCGCGGATCTGGGCCTGCCCACCGTCGCTTCGGCCTGTCCGCGCATGCACCATGGCCGCCGCCGCCGTCTGGCGGATGTGCTATGCGCCATCCGGCTGGGCTGCCGCGTCGAACAGCTGGGCCGGGCCGCCCTCGCCAACAGCGAACTGCGGCTGCGCAGCGAGGCCGAAATGCGCACCCTTCTCGGGATCCACTGCGATGCCGTCAGCCGCGCCGACGCCCTTGCCGAGCGCTGTGACTTCGATCTTGGCGCCCTGCGCTATGAATACCCCAGCGAGGTCGCCAAGGGCGAAACCGCGCAGCAGCGGCTGGCACGTCTCGCCCGGGCCGGGCTGAAATGGCGGTATCCCTACGGTGCCCCCGACAAGGTCCAGGCCATGCTCGCCCACGAGCTCGACCTGATCGCCAGGCTGAAATACGAGCCCTACTTTCTCACCGTGCGTGACATCGTCGCCTTTGCCCGCGACCGCGGCATCCTGTGTCAGGGCCGCGGCTCGGCGGCGAATTCGGTGGTCTGCTACTGCCTTGGCGTGACCTCTGTCAGCCCCGAAATCGGCACCATGGTGTTTGAACGCTTTGTCTCCGAGGCACGGGACGAGCCGCCCGACATCGACGTCGATTTCGAACACGAGCGCCGCGAAGAGGTGATCCAGCACATCTACGAGCGCTATGGCCGCCACCGCGCCGGCCTCTGCGCCACGGTGATCCATTATCGCGGCAAACGCGCCATCCGCGAGGTCGGCGCGGCCATGGGTCTGAGCCGGGACACCGTTGGTGCGCTTTCCTCCCAGCTCTGGGGCTTCTTCTCGAGCCGGGGGCTCGAAGACCAGCGGATGCGCGAAATCGGGCTGGACCCCACCGACCGGCGGCTGCAACTGACGATGCAGCTGATCCACGAGATCATCGGCTTCCCCCGGCATCTGAGCCAGCATGTCGGTGGCTTCATCATCACCGAAGGGCGGCTCGACGAACTGGTGCCGATCGAGAATGCCACGATGGAGGACCGCACCGTCATCTGCTGGGACAAGGACGACATCGACAGCCTCGGCATCCTCAAGGTCGATGTGCTGTCGCTTGGCATGCTCACCTGCATCCGCAAGGCCTTTGCCCTGATGAGCCGGCACTATGGCAAGACCTACACCCTTGCCACTCTGCCGCCGGAGGACCCCGAGGTCTATGACATGCTGTGCCGCGCCGATTCCGTGGGGGTGTTCCAGGTCGAATCCCGGGCCCAGATGAACTTTCTTCCCCGCATGCGGCCGCGCAACTTCTACGATCTGGTGATCGAGGTGGCGATCATCCGCCCCGGCCCGATCCAGGGCGACATGGTGCATCCCTACATCCGGCGGCGCAACGGAGAAGAGGCCGTCTCGTTCCCCTCGGACGCGCTGGGGCAGGTGCTGGGCAAGACGCTGGGCGTGCCGCTGTTTCAGGAACAGGCGATGCAGATCGCCATCATCGGCGCCAACTTTACCCCGACCGAGGCGGACCGCTTGCGCCGCTCTCTGGCCACCTTCAAGAAACACGGCAGCGTCAGCGAATTCCGCGACCGGTTCCTGCGCGGGATGCGCGCCAACGGCTACGAGGCCGATTTTGCCGAGCGCTGCTTTTCCCAGATCGAGGGCTTTGGCTCCTATGGCTTTCCGGAAAGCCACGCGGCGAGCTTTGCGCTGCTGGTCTATGCCTCGGCCTGGCTCAAGTGCCACCATCCCGAACTGTTCGCCTGCGCCCTGCTGAACGCGCAGCCGATGGGGTTCTATGCCCCGGCGCAGATCGTGCGGGACGCCCGCGAACACGGCGTCGAGGTGCGCCCCGTCAGCGTCAACGACAGCTATTGGGACAATGCGATGGAACCCGACGGGCGCGGCGGGCTGGCGCTGCGGCTGGGTTTCCGCCAGATCAAGGGACTGCGCGAGGAGGATGCCGCCTGGCTGACGGCGGCGCGCGGCAACGGGTATCTCACCGTGCGTGACGTCTGGCGCCGGGCGGGCCTGACCCCGCCGGTGCTGGCCCGGCTGGCCGAGGCGGATGTGTTCGCCGACATCGGCCTCACCCGCCGCGAGGCATTGTGGGAGGCCAGGGCGCTTGTCGGCGATGCCCCGCTGCCGCTTTTTGCCGGGGATATGGGCGGCGAGATGATGAACGAGCCTGCCGCGCTGTTGCCCGAAATGACCGAGGGCGAACAGGTGGTCGAGGATTACGTCGCCATGCGCCTGACCCTGCGCCGCCATCCGCTGGCCCTGCTGCGGCACCTGCTGACCCCAGAGGACGGCGCAGCGCCCTGGACCCCGGAGTGAACCCGCAGGCGGGCGTCAGGCCCGACGCCCCCGTCCGGCGCCGCGATCAGACCACCGCCAGGATCCGAGCCGGGCCACCGCTGCCGCCTGCATGTTTGGACGCACCGATGAACACCGTCGCGCCCGCCGTCGGCACCCTGTCCAGGTTGGCGATGCATTCGATGCCGAACCGGCCCTGCGGCAACCAGGCATAATGGGTGGCAAAATCCGGCGAAATTCCCGGGTCCAGCGACAGCGTGTCCGAAGCGATCGACGCGGCACCGGTTTCGAGCAGCATCTGCGCCGCTTCGACGTGGAAGCCGGGAAAATGCATCGCGGTGCCGTCGAAATTGCGGAATCCTTCGGTTTTCACCTTGGCGCCCCAGCCGGAATACAGCGCCACGCAGGCCTGATCGGGGATCGGACCGTTCGCGTCGATCCAGGCCTGCAGATCGTCCGGCGTCAAGGTGGTGTCGGCGTCCTCGGACGCGCGGGCCGAAATGTCGATGACACAGAGCGGCGCCATCAGCGACATCACCGGAATCTCGTCCACCGAGATGCCGTCGGCCGAAAAATGCAGTGGCGCATCGACGTGGGTGCCGGTGTGCTCGTTCACTGTCAGGTTGAACAGGTTGAAACCGTCCTTTTCAAACTTGTAGAGTTGTTCCGCCGCAAAGCCGGGGGTGCCGAAGAAGGTTGGAAATTCCGCCGACAGCGTATGGGTCAGATCGGTCAGCCCTGAGTGGGCCGCCGCCCGGGCCGCCGTCGGCGCGCCGACCGCACCCAGCGCCGCCGCCGCACCGGCCAGTCCGGCATTCTGGAAGAAACTGCGCCGCGACAGCATACGCTCTTTCACGGCAGACATCACACAGGCGTCACACATCGGATTTCCTCCCGAGGTTGGTTGAACCTGCAACCAGCTTAAACCAGAAACCGGGGATTCGATAAAAAAACCCCGCCCGGCGCAATGGCGGGCGGGGGAACAGCAGTCACCATACCGCGTGACGTCAGACCAGTTCGGGCGTGACGCTCAGGCCTTTGGTGACGGCATTGGAATAGGGGCAGACACCGTGGCCTCCCGCGATAATGTCTTTGGCGGTTTCCGGATCGACACCGGGCAGCTCGACCTTGATCTTCACATCCAGGCCAAAGCCCAGATCTTCGCGCGGGCCGATTCCAACTTCGACATGCACTTTGGCATCGTCCGGAACCGTCAGCTTTTTCTGTGCCGCATAGAACCGCATCGCTCCAAGGAAGCAGCCGGCATAGCCGGTCGCAAACAGCTTTTCCGGGTTCGGGCCATCGCCACCGGGGCCGCCCATTTCCTTGGGCACCGTCAGATCCACCGAAAATGTGCCGTCGTCCGTCTGCGAATGTCCGTCGCGGCCGCCGCCTGTCGCCGTGGCAGCGGTACTGTAGATGATTTTGGTCGGCATGATGCCTCCTCAATTAGATCGTGTACGTTTATATCGCACACGACAGAGATGACACGTCGACGACAAAGGTCAAGGATTGCGGATGCATCGCACAGGATATATTTCTGAACCATGAGCACCCCCCCCACCAGCACCGGCAGGAGAGCGCCCCAAAGGCTGGAGCATATGATGTGCTTTGACCTTTATGCCGCGAACAACGCGTTTGGTCGGGTCTACACGCCCCTGCTTGAGCCGCTCGGCCTGACCTATCCACAATATCTGGTGATGGTGACTCTCTGGGCTGAAACGCCGCTGACGGTTGGCCAGATCGGGCAAAGGCTGGGGCTTGATTCCAACACGCTGACGCCTGTGCTCAAGCGTCTGGAAGGCCGGGGGCTTTTGCAGCGCCTCCGTGACAGCACGGACGAACGGCGGGTCTCGGTCGGGTTGACCGCTGCGGGGCGCGCACAACAGGAGCAGGCCGCGCATGTGCCCGACTGCGCCGCTGCCGCCACCGGACTGAGCCTCAGTGAATTGCACAACCTGCAGGTACAGCTGCGCAAGTTGCGGCTGGGGCTGACACAGACATAGCCCCGTGCAGTCGGCCGGTGGCGTCGCCCGACCCATAAAATACATTGCGATGCGATTTTGTTTCAGGGCAGGATCGCAATAAGAATTTTTAGACCGCGCCAGATGTAAATCGACATAACATTACCCATGTCAGTCCGGCGCGGCCCGACGCGCCCGCTGCGACTGCCCCAGGAGGAGACCCCAGCCATGTCAGATTTTGAAGCCCAGGTCCGCGAGAGTCAGGCCCAGGTCGCCGAGGCCCAGGCCAAGATTTCCGAGCTGACCAGCCGGATCGAAACGACACGTGCGAAAATGAAGACCGGCGACGATGTCACGATAGATATTGAAAATGCCACGCTGGACGATGTGCACAGCCACACCAACGTGATGAACGCCAATATCGCCGAGCTGATCATGGGACTGGACGATGTGACCTCGGCCTTTTCCCGCGATTTTGACGAGATGCGCAACAAGACCGGCTGGGAAAGTTTTGTCGGCATCTTTTCCAAGGGCAAGTCGGATTCCATGCGGCAGGACCGCATCCGCATGGCCAGCATCGACGACAAGCTTCAGGACCTGATCGGCAAGTCGGATGTGATCGTCAGATTGCTCGAAGGTCAGTTGCAGCTGCTGAACCAGCAGAAAGACCGGGTGGAAAGCAATCTGAGTGAAACCCTCGACGAGCGCGAAAGCACTGTCGGCGCGCTTGAATCGGTGAAGGCGCAGATATTGGCGCTGGATCCGAGGATCATCGACCTCGAGAGCCGCATTTCCATGGAGCAGGACGCCGCCGCGCGCACCAAGCTGGAAACCGAACTGGCCGATCTGAACCGCACCTACAACGCGATGGTGCAGGACGAACAGGTGAAACTGGCAAAATCCCAGACGCTTGAACGCTATATCGAAAAGGGCAAGACCTGGATCGATTCCCTGCAGAACCAGGCGGCCACACAGATGGTGCTGATCAACAAGCTGCAGACCGACACCAAGCAGCGCGTGGTGCTGTATGATGCCCTGTCCAAGTCGCTGAAGACGGCACAGCAGCAGGACGTGGCGCACCGGATCAACGAAATCGGTGTGCAGACCGATCAGGAGGCGCAAAGCGCCATGGCCGCGATCGGCACCGCCACCAACCAGCGCATGGCCGACATGATGGAAAAGCACGAGGATCACATGGTCTTTGCCCGCGAAGTGCTCGAAGCCAAGGCCAAGGCCGACGAACGCTTTGCCCGCAGGTTTGCGGCGATTGTCGAGAAACACGACAAGAACCTCTATGGGGGCTGAACCGGTGACATACCGGGGCGCGCCGGAGCCGGGGCTTTTGGGTGACGCCGCTGGCGCTTGTGCTCTGCCCCCTGCCGACCGTTCTGGAGGTCTCGGGCGACTGGCTGAAACGGGCGTTTCTTCTGCCCGCCGTCGGCAGTCTCGCGATCCTGTTCCGCCCCGGAATCACGCCGGACGTCGGTGGGGACGCCGGATATGACAGCGAAGAAGGAGTCGGGAGCGGTGACGATGAGTGACCCGCAGCACGCCTGCACCCGGCGGCGCCCCCAATGAGCCAATGGACAGTTGCCCTGGTGATTCTCGGATCTGCGGTGTTGATGATGGCTTTGGTGGTCTGGATCGGATCGCGCCCCCGGCCTCGGCGCAAGGACAGAAACGGAGACGCCGGCTCTCCGGGATCCTGGCTCGACGACGACGGCGGTTGTGGCGGAGGAGACGGTGGTGATTGAGTCCGGAAATGACCATGTGGGCCTGTCCGACACCTTTGCCTCGCGCCGGTACTTTGCCAAGTTCGAGGCGATCACCGGGCATCTGACCCGCGTCGCCGCGGTGTTGCATTCCGAAGGCCGGTTGAGCCGCGAAGAGGTCGAGGTGCTGGCGCGTTACGTGCAGGGCATCGCCTTTGCCTTTCGCGCGCTCAGCTACAAGTATCTGCTGGTCGGACGTGACACCGGGCAGTTTTTCGGCTCACTCACCATGGACGACCACGAGTCGGGTTTTCCGGTTGCCTCGGAACTTCTGGTGATGGCGAACGACGCGCTGCAGGCAGAGCGGCATCTGGAAGGACTGCCCTCGGCAACGGTGCTCAAGGACCAGATGGTGGCACAGATCATCGGCGAGCAGAGCCTGCCGACGCGGCTGCAATACGCTCTCAGCCAGCGGCTCTACTACGAGGAACTGGCGCGCGGCAAACTGTTCTGGCCGCGCAACGATCCGGTGGCGCTCTGGCTGTCGGGCTCCGAGCCTCGGCGGCGCTACCTGCTGCACTGGGCGGTCTACGACTCGGTGATCAACCTGCCGGTGGTCTACCTGATGGAGGTCGAGGATTCCGGCCGCGATGCCCTGCCCCGGGACCAGCGCCGCTGGCCCGAGGTGCAGACCCATCTGATGGGCCAGGCTCTGGGCGGTCTCAAACTGCTGACGATCGCCAGGGGCTTTGACGAAAGCTTTGCCGATCTGCACCCCAAGCGCCTGCGTAGGCTGCACCTGGGACCAATGTATTCCCATGCCTATACCCGCCAGTCCGGCCCGATCCGCGATGTGCTGGCCGAAGCCCATGCCCCCGCCGGACAGGACTGGGCGCTGGCCTGGACGCTGGAAGAGCTGGAAAGCGAGCGGGTGCGCGAGGAACGCACCGGCTGGTTCGGCAAGGTCCAGCGCGAGATCTTTGCGCTGGACCCGTTTTCCGGACGCGGGGTCGAAACCGGTGCCACCCGCAGCGAACGGATGATCGTGCTGCCCGAACGCCCGTATCAGGTTCTGGCCGAAAAAGCGCCGCCGGGATTCGCCTCGGTGCGCAAGTTCGTGGTCAGCCCGGGAGGCCGGGTGCTCAGCTACTGACGGCCGGGCGGGTGGAGAGGCCGGTCACGTGAGTATTTGGAAAGAGAAGAAACAGGGGGACGGTGCAAGATGAGCCAGACATCCGATCTGATGGAACTGCGCGAGGTGGATATCCGCAAACAGTATTCCGCCGCCGTGGCCCTGCTGGAGGGTTTTGACCATGTGCCGCGGATTGCCAGACCGCGGACGCCTGCGCGCGTCGAGGACCGCTCGCCCGGGATCCCCTCGGCCCGCCGCTTCCGCAGCACGACGCCGGGGCTGGTGACCCGGAGCACGGCACGGCCCGAAGGGGTGCAGCTGATCGCCCGGATCGAAGCGGTCGATGAAAGCGATCCACTGGTCACACCGATGCAGGCCACGGTGATCACGGCGCTGCGCCGGGCCCTGGCCATTGCGCTGGCCCTTGGTGACACCTTCAGCGACGCCACCGGCCTCGGCGATCTCAAGCGCGCCAACCTGCAGGGGCCGCTCGGCAATGAGCGCAAGGCAGAGTTCACCGAACTGCTGGCGGCCGAAGCGCTGGCCGTCACCCATGTCTTTGCCAATGCGCTGGGGTTCCTGCTGGCTCTGCACGCGTCGGAGACTCCGGTCACCCTGGGTGAGGTCGAAGAGGTACTCACTGACAACGCCGGTCTCGCCCTGCATGGCGCACTCTGGCAGCTGGATCAGGAAATCGCCGCCCATGCACGGGACGACGCGCATCTGGTAGCGACCCTGATCGCCTTTGCCGAAGCCCTGATGGCCAAGGTCGCGCTGCGGTCGCAGGGCGCGCCCCGGCTGGCGGCCTTTTCCACTGCCAGCTGGCGGGTCGCGGCGGATGATCTGACCCTGCGCGGCTTTACCCCCGCGACACAGGCCCGCGGCACCACCCTGACCATGCAGTTCAAGACACCGCAAGAGGTGGTCGGCAACCACATCGCCAAGTATCAGGCGCTGCGGCTGGCCAAGATGCTGATGGCCTATGACTTTGAGCGTCGGCTGAACCCGTTTGCCGACCTCGGCGGCTTCATCTTCACCTTCATGGGCGACGGCAAGCCCGGTACCGGCAAGACCACGCTGATCCAGATGATGGCCGGCCTGTTGCACGGCTATTGCGAGACCGCCGGCTACCCGTTCCGCTACCAGAACCTGAGCACCGAGAACATCGACAGCTATCAGGGCAAATCGGGGCAGAATGCCAAGGCCTTCATCGACCACATCCTCGACCCTGCGGTGATCGGCTTTGGCACCATCGACGACATCGACCAGCTGGCGGGCAAGCGCGGTGACCGGCAGTCGTCCGCCGGGCAGCTGGAAATCACCGCCGTGCTGATGGAGAGTTTTGCCGGCGCCAACACCGTGGTGCGCGGCAATTGTACCTTTGGCATGTTCAGCAACTACCCCGAGAATGTCGACGATGCCCTGCGCCAGCGCGCCGGCGCCCGGTTCCTGGTCGACGGCCCGCAGACCCGCGAGGACTACATCGACATCCTGGCGCTGCTGATGGGCAAGCGGCACGACATCCCGTTGGGCGACCACGATCTGTTCGCGGCGCAGGAGATCAAGCGGGCGGTGGCGGCGTCGTTCGAGTCGCATGCGCGCCCTCACGAAGCCGGTCTGCTGGAGGTGTTCGAACGGGTGCGGTCCTCGGTCGGGGATCTGGACACCATTGCCAAGCTCGGGACCTATCTGAAAGCGATCCAGCAGGCCGACGCGCGGTTCACCGGTCGGGCGATCAAGAACATCACCGACGCGGTCAAGGTGCGGGCGATGGATTTCGAGCTGCCGGATGAGTGGATGGAGCAGCCGGAGCTGTTCCTGTTCCAGCCCTACGAGGTGAAATCGGCGATGATCTCGGAGTTGCGTCGGCCGATCACCGTCGAGATGGTGATACAGGAGATCAACCGCTACGCCGATTCCGAATTCCGTTACGCCGACAAGTCGGACGAGGCGGCGATCGAGGCGATGGTGCGGGACTTCGGGCGGCAGGACGCGGCGAAGAAAAGGTATCTGGAGGGTAAGGGGTGAACAGGTTTTCAGTAATTGACGTGGAGACAGCGAACGCCGACTATTCGTCTATATGTCAAGTCGGCATTGTTAACTTCGAAAATGGCGCAATTATTTCGTCAAAGAACTATTTAATCGATCCGCAGAGCTATTTTGACCCATTTAACGTAGGCATACACGGCATCAATCAAAAAGATGTTGCTGGCAAAATGAATTTCAAAGAAGCCTACCAAGAAATATCCGCATCACTAAGAGAAAAAATTGTCGTTCACCATGGGCATTTTGATTTCACTGCATTCAATCGCTGCTACGACAAACATTTTTTACCGCCTATCAAGTGTGATTGGCTGGACAATACTAAAATAGTGAGGAGAACATGGTCCGAGTTTTCTCGGAAGGGCTACTCTCTAAAGTCGCTAGCGAACCATTTCGGAATTGAATTGGACCACCATGACGCGGTTTCGGATGCAAAGGCAGCTGGTTTGATTTTTTGCAAAGCCTTGACAGAAAGTGGAACGCTGGCGGCAGATTGGCTGGAATTGGTCAAAATGCCGATCACAGGTCAAAATTTAAGGAGTGATGTCAAACGCGAGGGCGATCCCAATGCACCGTTTTACGGGGAAACTATTGTTTTTACCGGCAGTCTAGTCATCGCAAGACAAACCGCAGCTGATGTGGAGCAGCAATTAGGATTTGATGTTCGACCAGGCGTGACTAAAAATACGAGTTATATTTGCGCAGGAATTCAAAATTTGGACTCTCTAATCGGCTACGCAAAATCATCGAAACAAAGAAAGGCAGAATCCCTTAGGAACGCGGGGCAAGAAATCTCCTTTCTTTCCGAGGACGACTTTTGGGAACTTGCAAAAATACATTTGGCTGGCGAGGCGGAATGAAACGCCTCATCGACACCGGCCTGATGTTCGGCAACCTTCTGCGCATCGACTCGCCCGCGCTGGTCGAGCGTTACAACCGGGCGCTGAAACATCTCACCGGCAGAGCGACCACCCTCGCTGAATTCCACATCGACATCTCCGGTTTCTCGCCCGAGATCGGGGACGAATTCGACGACCCGCTCTACCTCAATCCCAACGGGGTGAACCGCCAGTTCATCCTGCTCAGCACCCAGCAGAAGTCCGCGCCGCTGCTCAACGCCAAATTCTCGACCTCGCGCGGCATCCTGCGGCAGTTCATCGAGGCCAACGAGGCGCAGCTTTTCGCCCTGACAACCCGCGATGCGGTGGGGGGCGAACTGGTGAATTCGGTGCATGACGTCAGCGACCCGGCGCGGCTGTTCGATATCCGCCGGATCCGGATCGAGGCCGACACCTCGAGCGGTACCCTGCGCGATGCCGACGCGCTGGCGGCGATGGTCGACCGGTTCCAGACCGAGGACGATGCCTGGTATGACGATGTGCTGATCGCCGAGATGATCAGCCTTGCGAAAAAGACCGGCGACGTGGTGCGCAACCCGGTGCGGCTGAAGCATATGGACTTCAGCCAGGGCAACTTCTGGACCGCGCATTTTGGCGGCATCTACATCTTTCGCACCCTGCCCGAGCCCGCGGCGATCCTGTCGGGCGCGGTGCCCGGCGACCTGCCGATCAAATCGGTGCTGTCGATAGGCGCGCACAACCGCGTCGCCGCCTTTCTCGAGGTCAACGGCCTGGTCGAACCCATCGTTCGGGCGCGCGGTGTGGATGCGGCGGCGATCCTGCGGCAAAAGATGGATTTTGTCACCGTGGATGCGGCGCAGGACGCCGGCATCGACCTCACCGGCGCCACGCGGCGCGACATCCGCCTGCTGGCGCGGCGCCACGCCTCAGACCTGCCCCCCGAGTGGCACGGGCTGAACGCCCTCACCACCTGGGCCGAAGGTGACGGCCCCTGGCCGCATCTGACATCGGATCATCCGGCGTATTTCTACACTCTGCGCGCCGGGGATCACGCCGACAGGGATCTTGTCAACATGCTGCTGGCGGAACTGGCGCCCAAGGACATCCGCCAGCTGTTCATCTGCCACAAGGAACTGTTCTACAGCCTGTACCGCACCTGGGGTGAGACAAAGAAAAGCTATGTCGTCGACTTCCTGACGCGCGAGTATCAGGTGGACAAGGCGGGTGCGCGGCGCGCACTCTTTGGCCATGACGCCCCGATGGCCGAAGAGGTCGTGCCCGATCCGGTAGCACGGGTCGGCCCCTGGGGCGCGGCGCGGAGGCCCTGATATGATCGCATTCCTGCAGCTGATGTTTGGCGCCTTTGTCGTGCTGACGCTGGTCTATATCGGCGTTTCGCTCTATTCGAGGTCGGTGCGGCGCGGCAAGCTGGAAGCGGAGTGGGAAGCCGGGGGCAAGGTCGGCGATCGCGATGCCTTTGTGCAGCAGGGGCTGAAGGATTACGACGGGTCGCTGCGGCGCAAGTTGATTCTCGGGGTCTATGTGGTGCCGTTCACGCTGATGGTGGTGATCATCTACCTCATCAATTTCTACTGAGAGGAGACCGCAATGGTCTACGTCAAATGGGTCTTCATCCTGCTGTTCTGGGGCATCGTCGGGGCGTTCCTGCACTATACCCTGCCACAGCACGACATCGTGCGCGTCACCGACACCTATGAAAAGCGGGTGGATCCGGGCGAGAACCGCTGGTTCTGGGCACAGGCCGATATCGGGACAGACGGGACCATGGCCAACCGCGACGTGTTCTTTATCCAGACGCGGCGGGCGGGCGATGATGTCATGGTCTACCGCAACGAGGACACAGGCTGGGGCTGGCCGCCGTATTTCAAGTTCGACACCTCGAACCTGCAGGCCGAGGCGGCTGACCTGCGTTCCACCGCAGCGGCGCCGCAATGGGCGGTGCTGACCCACTATGGCTGGCGCAACGAATTCTTCACCATTTTTCCCAATGCTGTCGGGATCCGCCCGGTGGCAAGCCCGGATGTGCGGATCATTCCCTGGGTCAACATCATCATCCTGACGCTTCTGGCCGCGGTGTTCTGGGCCATCTGGGCGCGCTGGCGCCGGTTCCGTCGCAATCGGGTGAACCCGGTGCTGGCGGACATGAACCAAGGTCTGGAGGCGGCGGGTGACCGGTTTGCCGAACGGCGCGGACGGTTCGGCCGCTGGATCGACAGCTGGAAATCCAAGTGATGGACCCGTCGCCGCCGCGCGGCGGGGATTTCACGCGCTGAGACCGCGCCATCCCCCGCGGGCGGCAACGGCACCTATTCGCCGTTGCGGGCCAGTTCCGGCAGGGTCGACCCGACCAACTCTTGCGAGAAGGGTACCGGCAGCGCCGTCTTGCCAAGGCGGGCGCGGTAGACCGGCAGGCTTTCGGCGACGCGCATCACATAGTTCTGGGTCTCGCGGAACGGGATGAATTCGATGAAATCCACCACGTCGATCTCGCCCCGGCGCGGGTCGCCGTAGAGTTTCATCCAGCCCGACGGGCGGCTGGGTCCGGCGTTGTAGCCCGCCGCCATCATCACCACGTTGCCATCGAACTGGCGCGCCAGCGACGCCAGATATGCCGCGCCCAGCCGAGCGTTGTACTCCGGATCGTCCAGCAACCCCGAAAGCGAGAACGGCTCGCCGATCCAGCCCGAGACTTCTTCGGCGGTGCGCGGCATCACCTGCATCAGCCCGCGCGCCCCGACGCCAGAGACCACCGCCGGGTTGAACTCAGATTCGCGCCGGGCGATCGCCAGGACGATCTCGGTCGGGACCGGATGCGGGTCCTCGGCCAGAGGGTGAAGCGCATAGTACGGGCCCGGCACCTCGATCCCGGACTGCGCCGCGCGCTTGCCCAGCATCACCTGCAGATGCGGCCGGTTCATCTCGGCCAGCATGTCGCCCATCTGGCCGATTTCCGTCCGGTTCAGCGACTCGGAAAGATGGGTGAAGAACCTGTTGGCCAGATCGTCCTCGCCCGCCGCCAGAAGCAGGACCGCCGCCTGGTAGACCGACGACCTGGTATAGGCCGCCTCGCGCCAGGGCGGGAACCCCTCCTGGCCCGACAGGCGGGGATCGGCAGGCAACCCGGCCTTTTCCGCCGCCAGCAACCCGTAGAACGAGGTCTGGTACTGGCCGCCGAATCCATAGGCCTCTTGCGCCGCGTCAGTGTTGCCCAACGCCTCCTGTGCGCGGCCGATCCAATAGCCGGCGCGCCCCAGCGAAATCGGCGAATCCACCGCTTTGCGCAGATGCTGGAAGTGCTCCAGTGCCAGTTGCGGTTTTTCGAGAAACCGCAGCGCCAGATAGCCCGAGAGCCATTCGAGGTCGGCGTAATCCGATCCCTCGACCATGTAATGGGTCGATGCAATGCGGTACGCCAGTGTCGGGTTGCCGCCGCGCATCTGGTCACGCGCGAGCGACCGGCGCCGGTTGCCCCAGGCAGAGGGCTCCCCCAGAGCCTCGGCACTGGTCGAGCGCTCCAGCAGCAGCTCGGTTGCATCGGCATCGCGGTTCTTGCGCATCCGCCATTCAAACCGCGCATGGGCAAGCCCCGGATCATTCTGCAACGCTGCCGGCACCCGCGCAATCAGCCCGTCAACGCCGGCGGCACTGTCCATCAGGCCCATCCGCGCCTCGGCCAGGGCGCGGTGGTCGTCATCCACCAGCCCGAGCATTCCACGGGCATTGGCGGTCCAGCCCTTCCACAGGGCCATGTCCAGCCGCGCCTGATGATGCGGTTTCAGCAGCGCGCCGTGTTGCGCCAGAAACGCCGCGCGCTCTTCCGAGGACAGTGACAGCGTGCGCCATGCCAGCACAACTGTCGCCTCGGCGGCACCGGTCTGGCCGTCCTGCAGATACGCCCGCGCCAGCGACAGCGCGCCGGTTCCGGTCTGCGGCGGATAATCGGCAAAGAACGCCTCGACATCGGCATGCGAGGCCTCGACCATCGCCTCTTCGCTTTTTTCGCGCAGGTAATCCATGCCCGGCCAGTTGCCGTTGCGGTCGACAAAATCCATGACCTGCGACGCAGACCCCAGCCCGGCGCGCAGATAATGCCACATGATCACATCCACCGCCGGTTGTCCGTCGCCGCGCGCCGCGATCTGCGCCGCGGCCCAGTTGCCCTGGCGCAGCGCGTCCATCGCCCGGCTCATCGGTCTGTCAGCGCCCTGCGCGGCTGCCATAGAGGTCACAAGCAGGAAGATCAGGGTCAGAATGCGCGACATAAGCTTGCAATTTCCCCGCTGAAACTGGATAGACACGGCCCAGAGGATACCGTGCCCACGTCTAGCAACAACTCACGATCTTGGGAAGATCGCGGAAATCCCCTGTACGATCATATGCAGAATCGAAAAAAGGAGCGTGTCATGTTTAAAGGCTCAATGCCTGCCCTGGTCACGCCGTTCAAGGACGGCGCAGTGGATTTCGACACACTCAAAAAACTTGTCGAGTGGCATATCGCACAGGGCAGCCACGGCCTGGTGCCCGTTGGCACCACCGGCGAAAGCCCGACCCTGAGCCACACCGAGCACGAAGCGGTGGTGGATTGTGTCGTGAAATCGGTGGCGGGCCGCATTCCGGTGATTGCCGGCGCGGGGTCCAACAACACCTCCGAGGCGATCCGCTTCATGCAGTTTGCCGATCGCGTCGGCGCCGATGCGGTGCTGGTGGTGACGCCCTATTACAACAAGCCCACCCAGGCCGGACTTTACGCGCATTTCAAGATGCTGCACGACTGCTGCGACCTGCCGATCATCATCTACAACATCCCCGGACGCTCGGCGGTCGACATGACCCCGGCCACCATGGGCGAACTGGCGAAGCTGCCGCGAATCGTCGGCGTCAAGGATGCCACCGGCGACCTTGCCCGGGTCTGCGCCCAGCGCATCACGTGCGGGGCGGACTTTATCCAGGTCTCGGGCGAGGATGCCACGGCGCATGGCTTTAACGCGCAGGGCGGTGTCGGCTGCATCTCCGTCACCGCCAATGCCGCGCCGCGACTCTGCGCCGACCTCCAGGAGGCGACGCTGGCGGGTGACTACGCCAAGGCGCTGATGCTGCAGGACCGCCTGATGCCGCTGCACCATGCGATCTTTACCGAGCCGGGCCTGTGCGGGGTCAAATACGCCATGCACAGACTCGGGCTGTGCTCGGACGAGGTGCGCCCTCCCCTGTTGCCGCTGACGCCCGAAACCCGCGCCAAGGTTGATGCCGGCCTGCGCCACGCCGGTCTGCTGAACTGAGCGGATAGCGGCGGCGTCCGAGGGGCCATCTCTCTGGCCGCTTCCGCCCGAGCCATCAGACTTTTGAAATACCCGGCTCGAAATGCACCCACCCCTCCAAGGGTGGGTGCATCCGCACGCCTGCACAAACGGAATAACCTCTGCGATCACAAACCGGAGCGCGCAGCCGACGCCGACCTGCCCTGAAGACCGCGCCGGAAGCTGCGGCGGTCATCACCGCGAACAACTGAATGCGGCGTGCCCGTCCCGCTTTTGCAAAGCGCCACCTTCCAGCGCCAACCGGCATGGCATGCGAAAGGCTCCGGCCACCTGGACCGGAGCCCCCGGGAAATTTCCCCGGAGAGCGCCGCAGGGCGGGTCTTACTGGCCCGGAACCGGCAGCACCTGCGCGGCGTCGGGCAACCCTTCGGGCTGGCCGACCACCACAAAACGCAGCGCTTCGGGTTTCAGCAGTCTTGCGGCCACACGCTTGACATCTTCCAGCGTCACCGCCTCGATCCGGGCGTTGCGGGTCCGGGCGTAGTCGATGGGAAAATCATCCATCTGCATCCCGGCAAGGATGGCCGCGATCGGCCCGTTCCCGTCAAAGCGCAGGGGATAGGAGCCAGTGAGATAGGTCTTGGCCTGATCCAGTTCGTCCTGCGTCACCCCGTCGTTCGCCATCTTCGCCCATTCGTCCGTGATCACCTGAATGGCCTCGGCCACGCGGTTGTTGGCAGAGGCAACCCGGCCCGCAACCAGCGCGGCATGATCCTTGGTCGCGAGATAGGTGTAGACCCCATAGGTCAGGCCACGCTTTTCACGCACCTCGGTCATCAGCCGCGCCTCAAAGCCGCCGCCGCCAAGGACCACATTCATCAGATAGGCCGGGAAGAAATCGGGGTCGTCCATCCCGATACCTTCGTGCCCGAACAGCGCGACGGACTGCGGCGTATCAAAGGGAATCACCGTGACGCCGGCGCTGGCCTTCACCGGGATATCCGGTGGCTGCGGCCGTCCGGTCGCAGGCAGATCGCCCAGCAACCGGTCCAGCAATCCGGCCATGGCCTCGGGCGTGATGTCGCCCGCCGCACTGACATAGATCCGGTCGCGCGCGAGCGCCCCTTGCCAGGCTGCGACGATGTCATCCCGGGTCAGAGCCGAAACCGACTCAAGAGTGCCTTCGTAACGGCTCCCGTAGGGGTGGTTCGGGAACATCACCTGATCAAAGGCCGCGCCGACAATCGAATCCGGGTCGGTCGCGTCCGACCGCAACCCTGACAAAACCTGTGCCCGAACCCGTTCGATGGCATCCGCGTCGAACCGCGGCGCGACCAGAGTTTCGCGCAGCAGCGCCAGCGCCGAATCCTGGTTCTCGCTCAGGAACTGCGCCGAAACGCTCACCGCATCGTCGTAGACCGAATACTTGAACCGCGCCGCCAGTTCTTCGCTCGCCTGAGCAAACTGCTGCGCATCCATCTCGCCGGCCCCCTCTTCCAGCAGCCCGACCATCAGGTTGGTGGCCCCGCGTCGGTCCGGAAGATCCAGAGAAGCGCCCCCCTTGAACCGGATCTCGAGCGAGACGAAGGGTATCGACGGCTCTGGCACCAGCCAGGCGGTAATTCCCCCAGGCGAGGTCACTTCGGTGATCTCGATCTCGGCCACCGCCGGTGACACGATCAAGAAGCTCAGGACAACTGCGACGAAAGCTTTCACTGGCCCACCTCCTCGGCGGCCATCAGCCAGCCGGTCACCGATTTCTTGCGGTCAAAGACCGACCGCGCGGCGGCAATCACATCGTCCCCGCTCACTGCCTGCAGCACATCCGGCCAGGCCTGCACATCCTCGACCGTCAGGCCGGCGGTGAGTGCTGCGCCGTAACGGCGGGCAATCTTGTCCGCCGAATCCCGGGCATAGATCTGCTGCGCTTTCATCTGGAACTTGATCCGCTCGAGCTGTTCGGGATCGACACCATCCTGGATGAACTGCGCGACGGTCGCATCCAGCGCCGCCTCGGCATCCTGCAGGCTGACCCCCTCCGAGGGAACAATGATCAGCCCGAAGGTGGTGTCATCCAGCGACGTCGCATCGTAAAACGCCGAGGTGTAGACCGCCGTCTGAGTTTCGAACTGCAACTTCTGGGTCAGAACCGAGGTCTGCCCGCCCCCAAGGATCTCTGACAGCACCACCAGCGCCGCGGCCTTCTCCTGCAATCCGGGGTCCCGTTCCGGCGCCAGGTAGGTCCGCATCACATAGGGCTGAGACACGCGCGCATCGCGGAAGATCAGACGCCGTTCGGTGTTCTGCGGCGGTTCCTGCGGACGGGCACGCGGCTTCAGCGCGGGATTGGCCGGGATCGGCCCATAGTGTTTTTCGGCGAGGGCACGCACCTCTTCGGGGGTCGCATCGCCGGCAACGATCAGGATCGCATTGTTCGGCGCGTAATTCTGCTGATAAAACTCCAGCGCCTTTTGCAGATCCAGCGCCTCCATCTCATGACGCCAGCCGATGACCGGTACACCATACCGGTGGTTCAGGTATTGCGCCGCGTTGCGCTGCTCGGAGAACAGCGCGCCAGGGTCGTTTTCCACCCGGGTGTTGCGTTCTTCGATGATCACGTCGCGTTCGGTCGCGATGTCGGCCTCGTCCAGCTGCAGGTTGACCATCCGGTCGGATTCCATCTCCATCATCAGATCCAGCCGGTCCGAGGCAACGCGCTGAAAGTAACCGGTGTAGTCGAAGCTGGTAAAGGCATTGTCGGTACCACCATTGGCCGCGACAATCTTGCTGAACTCACCCGAAGCGCGCCTGTGCGTGCCCTTGAACAGCAGATGCTCGAGGAAATGTGCAACCCCCGAAGACCCGGCCGACTCGTCCGCCGACCCCGCCCGATACCAGACCATGTGCACCACCGCCGGGGCGCGGTGATCTTCGATCACCACCACCTCCATGCCATTGCCCAGCGTAAAGCTGGTGACAGGTTCTCTTGCATCCTCGGCCTGCGCCGCCAGCGCGACAGCGGACAGGGCGGCAACAAGGCTTGCACGTCTCAGCATGGGCAGAAGTCCTCCAGATGCGGTTGACCCTCAACCTACGGCGCGGGGGCAGGACTTCAAGTCACGATGCGTGGCAGAAACTATACAGATTTGTCAGCTGACCTGCCAGGCCGGGACCGGCCCCCGGGGGGCGCCCCGTGGCGGGCGGGTCAGCGCGCCTCGGGCGGGGCCGAGGGGGTGCGGATACCCTGGCCGCGCAGCCGCGCCAGTTCGGCACCGGCATCCAGTCTCTGGCTGCTGTAGGCGCGGTTGTACTCGTCTTCCTTGACCAGCCGCCAGCTGAACAGCGCCTTGCGTTTGCGGTAGGCGACGTCCTCCTGCGCCAACTGCGCCCGGATCGTGGCGTCCACCCCAAAACGCTGGGCCGTGCCCAGCAGCGCCGCATCGGCGCCGGACACGGTCGTTCCGTACAGCGCACCGGGGTTGCCACCCAGCGCCGCCACGGCATCGGCCAGGGGCGCCTGGTCTGTGCGGTTTGACGCACCCGGTGTGGGCGGCGGCAGCTCGCTGAAATTCGGCGGCGTCTCCAGCGGCTTGGGGGGCACGATGGCGAATTCCTCGGGGGTCGAGCGGTTGGTGCTCAAGTCGCGCAGACGTCCGTCGCCGCAGGACGCAAGCCACGTCACCCCAAGCATTATGATCATGCAGCGCCCGAACATCGCCTGCCTCCCGTTCCGTTCCGCTCAGCCTTAGCCGATCTCGGCGCAGAGGTCACGGGGCCTTTTGCATTCCCGGCTCAGCGCGTCTTCCTGCCGGACGGAACCCGACGCGAGGGAAACAGCACCAGCCCGATGGCACCGGCGAAAATGGCGATATCGGCCACGTTGAAGGCATAGGGATTGTTGAGCCCGCAACACGACATGTTGAGAAAATCCGCCACCGCTCCGTAGAGCAGCCGGTCCACCACATTGCCCAGTGCACCGCCGATCAGCAGCCCCGCCGACACCAACCCCCAACGCCCGGGCGGATCGCGCCGCATCCAGACCAGCACAAACAGCACGATGCCCAGCGCGACGGCGATCAGCACCCACTTGGTGGCATCCGCCTGCCCGGACAACAGGCCGAAGTTGATGCCATAGTTCCAGGCCATGCGAAAATTCAGCAGCGGCGGCCAGACGTCGATCTGCCCGCGTGTGGCCAGATCCATCAGATGCACCACCGCCCATTTGCTCGCCTGATCCAGCAGGAAGGTCCAGAACCCGACCCAGAAAACCAGCTTCACAGCACCCCCGTCCGGGTCATCGCGCCCTCCTTCGTTTCTTCTCTTTCCAAATACTCGAAAATCCGCCCGTCCAGCGCGCGCGACGTCCCGGAACCGGCCCTCAGTGCCGGAAATGCCGCATGCCTGTCAGCACCATGGCGATTCCCGCCTCGTCGGCGGCCCGGATCACGTCGTCGTCGCGCATCGACCCGCCGGGCTGGATCACCGCCCTTGCGCCCGCCTCGGCCGCCGTCAGCAATCCGTCGGCAAAGGGAAAGAACGCATCCGACGCCACGACCGAGCCCTGTGTCAGCGGCGCGGACAACCCCATCACCTCGGCCATGTCCTGCGACTTTCGCGCCGCGATGCGGGTCGAATCGACCCGGCTCATCTGCCCGGCACCGACACCCACCGTGGCGCCGTCCTTCACATAGATGATGGCGTTGGATTTCACATGTTTTGCCACGGTCCAGGCGAACAGCAGGTCGCGCATCTGCGCCTCGGTCGGCTTGACCTTGGTCACCACCCGCAACTCGTCCATCGAGATCCGCCCGGTGTCACGGTCCTGCACCAGCATCCCGCCCGACACCTGCCGGTAAGTCAGACCACCGGCGGCGGTATCGGCCAGACCGCCGGTCACCAGCAGCCGCAGGTTCTTTTTCCGCGCGAACACCGCCCGGGCCGCGTCATCCGCCCCCGGCGCGATCACCACCTCGGTGAAAATCTCGGAAATCGCCTCGGCGGTCGCCCCGTCCAGCACCTGGTTCAGAGCGATGATGCCGCCAAAGGCACTGGTCCGGTCACAGTCGAAGGCCCGTCCGTACGCTTCTTTCAGGGTCGCGCCGCGTGCCACACCGCAGGGGTTGGCGTGTTTGATGATCGCGCAGGCCGGACCATCCTCGGGCGCAAACTCCGAGACCAGTTCGAACGCGGCGTCGGTGTCGTTGATGTTGTTGTAGCTCAGTTCCTTGCCCTGAAGCTGCTGCGCCGTCGCCACCCCGGGGCGCGCGCTGCCGTCGACATAAAAGGCTGCGGTCTGGTGCGGATTCTCGCCATAGCGCAGCGTCTGCGCCAGCGTGCCCGCAAAGACGCGCCGCCGCGGCGCCGCGAGTTCCAGCGCTCCGGCCATCCAGGCCGACACGGCGGCGTCATAGGCCCCGGTGCGCGCATAGGCGGTCTGCGCCAGCTTCTGGCGGAAGGCATAGGTTGTCTGGCCGTCGTTGGCGTTCAACTCGTCAAGCAACGGCGCGTAATCGGCCACATCCACCAAGACGCTGACAAAGCCGTGGTTCTTGGCAGCCGCACGGATCATCGCCGGACCGCCGATGTCGATGTTCTCGATGCAGGTTTCGTAATCCGCGCCCTTGGCCACGGTCGCTTCGAACGGATAGAGGTTCACGACCAGCAGGTCGATCGCACCGATGCCGTGCTGTTCCATCGCCGCCACATGCTCGGGATTGTCGCGCAGCGCCAGCAGTCCGCCGTGCACCCCGGGGTGCAGGGTCTTGACCCGGCCATCCATCATCTCCGGAAAGCCGGTGACATCCGCCACATCCCGCACCTCCAGCCCGGCATCGCGCAGCGCCGCGGCCGATCCGCCGGTGGACAGCAATTCGACACCGCGCGCGGCCAGCGCCTGGCCAAGGTCAATCAGACCGGTCTTGTCGGAAACGGAAATCAGCGCGCGGCGGACGGGGGAAAGATCGGTCATATGGGTCAGGTTCCTGAGATCAGCTATCGGTCTCCGCCTCGTCCATTGCCAGATCCCGGATCGCGATCGCGGTGTCCTGAGCCTTGGCCAATGACCAGCGGATGCGCGTCGCATACTCCATCGCGCGCCCGGTTAAAACGATCTGATTGCAGGATCGCGGCCGCAATCGTCCCTTTTCCAGATAAACCGAGGGTTCCAGCGTCAGTTCCGCGCCGCCTTCGTGCCGGAACACCCAGATTTCGCCCGATCGCAGGGCCATCGACACGGCGGCACCGCCCAGATCTACCGCCGAATCCACCTCCGGATGCAGGTGAAACCGCACTTGGTAGGGCAGGCCATTCAGACGCAGCGCATCCATGCGCCGGTCGAACATCTTCTTGTCGCTGTCCTCGAGCGCCATCAACAGGTCTTCGCCCACCAGCCCGCGGCCGTCAAAGGTCAGTTCCAGCACCCGGGCATGGGTCAGGCCGTGCGTGGCGACATAGCCGTCGTGCCCGCCCTCAAAGCGCAGCCCGTCGACAGCATGGGTGATCTGCACCGGCACGTTCCTTGGCGCATCCTCCAGCATCTCGCGCAGCGCCGAGCCAACGCGCCCCGGCTTGCCCAGACGGGCGCTGGAATAGCCGTCCAGACACAGCGCCGAATGTGACGGCGTGGCGCGTCCCGCCCGCCGCCAGTCGCGGCCGAACACCGCCCCCGAGCCGCAGTTGACGATCAGCGGCCGCCTGCCGGACGTCAGTTCGAAGGCCAGCGTCGAGGCATGGGCGTTGTAGGACGCCCTGCCGGTCGGCGGCGGTGCGGCATCCACCACGATCGAGGTGCGCCCCGCCGACAGCCGGGCATACCCCATGGACAATCCGTCCGGCTGACGTTTCTTCACACCGCTCACCGCCAGCGCCAGATCAAGCCGCCCGTCCTGCCCGCGCCCGCCACCGTGGAACCGGGCCAGGCCGCCGTCGGCATGGCGCAATGCCCGCAGGGTCGGCGCGATCCGCGCGATGGCGGCGACATGTTCGGGGTCCGGCACCATATCCGCCTCTTCCAGCGCGGCCTGCGCCCAGGTCAGCAGGGTGAATACCTCAAGCAGTTCCTCGGGGTTGCGGGTGGGCAGCCCCCCTTGCGCGTCGACCTGACGGCGGCATTCCACCCCCAGTGCGCGCAGCGCCGGGCGCGCATGGCTTTCCATGCCCTCCAGCGAAAGGCCCGCATAGATCAGTCCGGTCAGCGCCTCGAACCGCGGCAGCCCGGGCGGCGAAGCCTGCCAGCGCCGCCCCAGAAAGATCGCCTGCTGCGCCAGAGAGCGAAAGAACAGCGCCGAGTTTTCCGAATTCTGGACCCGCAGGATAAAGATCGCATGGTGAATCCAGCGGATGAGCCGCCGACCGGTCAGTTCCGGTGTCCAGCCCGGCCCCTGGCCCTTGCCATGCCGCGAAATCCACCCCCAGAGCCATTCCTGGACCATTCTGCGCGCCTGGATGTCGCCGACGGCCGCCAGATCATCCAGCCACCCGAACCCGTGCACTTCGTCGGTCCAGGACGCGTCCGGCGGGTCAAGATCCCAGATCATTGCGCCGGGGGCCTCGATCAGATGCCCGGCAAACATCAGATTTCCGGCGATCAGCTGCCGTCCCCGGGCATAGGCCCCGGTGGTGCGCGGTTCGGGAGACGAGACAAAGCCGGTCGCGGGGCGGGCACGGGCCGACAACCGCGCATGAAGGCGGTTCATCAGCCGCGTACGCGCAGCCTGCCAGCTTTCCCTTTCGGACATCCGTTTTGCCTCTAGCCCGCTCTTGTCCGCCACTTCGGCGTGTCTTTTGTCAAATGTACTGCGCGGTCACGATAATGTCACCTTGGAATACCGCTTGCGCGGGCGGGCCAGCCCCCCGGACCGGGGGCCGTGCGATCTGCGTGCCGGGTGAGATGAAAACAGGCACTGCAAAAAGCCTGAGCTTCAAGAATGCGGCCGTGCCGCTGTCAGCCGACCTTGCGCAGCACCGCCATGTAGAATCCGTCCATCCCGCCCGTCTCGGCCCAGTAATCGGGGCGCAGGCGCAGGCCGCCCTCCGGACTGATCCACATCGGCTCGATCCCCGGCAGATCCACCGGCAGCACCTCGACGCCGCCACGCTCCAGCGCGGCCTCTACCTGGCACTCGCCCTCGTCCGGGATAAGCGAACAGGTGCAATAGACCAGCCGCCCCCCGGGCTTGAGCAAGGTCAGCGCATGTTCCAGCATCTGCCCCTGCAGGGCGATCAGACCGTCGATGCCGTCACCGGACTTGGCGTGCGGAAGATCCGGGTGCCGACGGATCGTTCCGGTCGCGGAACAGGGCGCATCCAGCACAATCGCGTCATACTGCCCGTCGATCTCCAGCCCGTCGCCCACCAGAAGGTCGGCGCTCAGCCCGGTGCGCGCAAGGTTCTCTGCCACCCGCGCCATCCGCGGTTCGGACAGGTCCAGCGCTGTCACCCGCGCGCCTCCTGCGGCCAGTTGCAGGGTCTTGCCCCCGGGCGCAGCACACATGTCCAGCACCGACAGCCCGGTGACATCGCCCAGCAGGCGCACCGGCATGGCGGCAGCGGCATCCTGCACCCACCATTCTCCGGCATCGTATCCCGGCATCGCACTGACCTGACCGGCGCCGGTGACCCGCACCGATCCGGTCGGCAGCACCAGCCCCCCCACTTTCGCTGCCAGCACCGCCGCATCGCCGCGCGGCGTCAAATCCAGTGGCGCACCGGCAAACTGCACCGCTTCGATGGCCATCACCGCCTCTCGGCCCCACGCCTCGACCAGCGGATCACGCAGCCAGCCCGGCATCCGTGGCACCCGCAGTTTGTCCCATTCGGTCGGCCCATGGGCGACAACCTTGCGCAAGACCGCATTGACCAGCCCCTTCATGCCCGCCGTGCGCCGCCCGCGTGCAACGATGTTCACCGCTTCGTTGACCACGCCATGTGCCGCCCCACCGGCACACAGTTCGACCGTGGCGAGACGCAGCACGTTCAACACCCGCAAAGGTGGCGCCTTTTTCAGGAAAGGCTTCAGCACCCGGTCCGCCCGTTCCATCCCGCGCAGAACGTCCGCGGCCAGTCGCTGCGCCGCCGCCCGCTCTGCCGGGGTCATCGCCGCCCAGGCATTGCCACCCATCAATTCGGACATCAGCCGCTCTTGTCCCAGGATCTGGTCCAGCAAATCGACGGCGGCGTGACGGGCGGACAACGGGGGTGTGGACATCGGCGGTCTCCGGGGGCGCGGACCCGAGGCACCTTGCCCCCGATCAGCGGTGGCGTATATCAGGGGCAGAGACGCAAGGAAACCAGTTGCATGACCCCAGCCGACTCCCCCCCCGAAGAGACCCCGCAGGACCTGCCCCCCGCCGCCCGCCGCGCGCTTGCCGAGGCCGCAGAGCGGCGTGCAGAAGCCGAGGCCGCCGCCCGCGCAAACCCCGCTCCGCCGGAACTGGGCGGTCGCGACGGCCTTGAACCCGTGCGCTACGGCGATTGGGAGAAAAAGGGCCTCGCGGTCGACTTCTGACACATGCCTGCAACGCGCCCGGCCCCGCGCGTACAATATGCACACGATCCGGATCTGCCGCACTGACGACGGCGCAACCGCCACGCCGCGCGCTGTTTCCCTGCTGGAACGTTACCAGGACAGGGCTGGTCCTACACCAACTCAGCACACTTGCGGGTAAGACAGGGATCTACCGCAGGCGGAACTCCGCAGAATCTCCGGTGCCCCGGTCCGAGGTAAAGCGGATCGCGTTGCCGCGCGCCGTGACCTCCTGACAGTTGTAGCCCAGGGCATCGCCGCCCCAGTTCAGATCCCGGCAGAAATAGCCGTCTTCCCATTTCCACTGTCCGGTTACGTCCCAGGCGGCACCCTTGCCGGATATTGTACCATCCGGAGTCACTCGCAGCGACACCAGCGTCCGCGTCAGCGTCTTGCCCTGCACCAATTGCAGAAACTGCACCCGCTCACTGATCCGGGTATCCTGTGCCACCGCCACCTGTACCGACCCGACCGTCACCAGCAACGCCACCGCCGCGATTCCACGTCCCGTCATGATCCCACCTCTCTGCCAGCGTAGACAGGAAACGGCGAACACCGGGGATTAGTTTCACATGCAGAGCAGAAACAGCCGACAGTGACGCGCCCTAGTCGTTCAGCCCGAGCACATCCAGCATGTCGTATTCACCGGGCGCCTGATCCTGCCCCCAAAGGGCGGCGCGCAGTGCCCCCCGCGCGAACAACGACCGGTCACTGGCCACATGCCGCAGGGTGATACGTTCGCCAGCGGTCGCAAAGATCACGTCATGCTCGCCGACGATGTCACCACCGCGCAGCGCCACAAACCCGATGTCGCCGCGCTTGCGTGCGCCGGTCATGCCGTCGCGACCGCGATCCGACACCTCGGCCAGCGACACGCCGCGACCCTCGGCAGCCGCCTCGCCCAACATCAGCGCCGTGCCGGACGGTGCGTCGACCTTCTGATTGTGATGCGCCTCGACGATTTCGATGTCCCAGTCCGCATCCAGTGCCGCCGCAACCTTTTTTGTAAGCTGTGTCAGCAGGTTGACGCCAAGGCTCATGTTCCCCGCGCGGACCACCACCGCGTGCCGTGCCGCCGCCTTGATCTTTGCCAGGTCATCTTCGGACAACCCGGTTGTGCCGATCACATGCACTGCCCGCGCCTGCGCGGCCAGTTCGGCAAAGGCCACCGTCGCCGCCGGCGTGGTGAAATCGATCACGGCCTGTGCCTTGGCAAAGGCCTCCAGCGCATCCTCTGTCACCGAGACACCCAGAGACGCGCCGCCCATCGCCTCGCCCAGATCACGCCCGATCCAGGGGTGTCCGGCGCGTTCGACCCCGGCCACCAGCCGCAACCGGCCGCTCGCCAGTATCTCGCGTACCAGCATCTGGCCCATGCGGCCCGACACTCCTGTCACCACCACACCGGGCCGATCACCTTCTGTCTGACCGCTCATTGCGCCTGTCTCCGCCTACTTGAAATCTGCGCCTGCATAACCCGGCGCGGACCGCTTGGCAAAGCATGACGGACGCCTTAGATGGGAAGACATGGCAAAGAACAAACACCCAGACTCCGCAGGACCCAGCCAGCGCCAGCTGCGCGTGGGCGAACTGATTCGCCGCACCCTGTCGGATGTGCTGAACCGGGGCGACATTCACGACCCCGACCTCAACCGCATGTCGATCACCGTCGGTGAAGTCCGCATGTCCAACGATCTCAAGGTCGCGACGGCCTATGTGCTGCCGCTGTTCGGTCAGGGGCAGGACGAGGTTGTCGGCCTGCTGGCCCGCAACAAGGGGGAACTGCGGCGCATCGTCTCGAAGAACCTGACGTTGAAGTTTGCACCCGACCTGCGTTTCCGCCTGGACGAAACCTTTGACCGGCTCGACGACACCCGCCGCCTGTTTGCGCAGGAAGACGTGCGTCGCGACCTGGATGACTGACGCGCCATGTGGCGGTGGGTTTCTGCTCTGTTTGTTGGCTGCACGCTGTCCCTGACCGGTGCAGGTACCGCCCTGGCGGTGACCTGCACGGCCCAGGCGCACGACGGCAATGGTTACACCGTCTGCGCCGTCGACATGACCGAGGACGACCTGCGGCTGTTTCTCAGGGATTCCGCCGACATACCCTTTGGCCAGTTCCGCCAGGTTGATGCCATGCTGCGCGCCCGCGGAGAAAAGCTGGCCTTTGCGATGAACGCCGGGATGTACCACGATGACCGTGCCCCGGTCGGTCACTACGTCGAAAACGGCACCGAGCAGATGCGGGTGATCACCAACCCCGGCCCCGGAAATTTCGGCCTGCTGCCCAACGGAGTGCTGTGCATCCGCCCCGAGCGCACCGACGTCATCGAAACCCTGCGCTACGTCGAACAAAAGCCCGACTGCACCTATGCCACCCAGTCCGGTCCGATGCTGGTGATCGACGGCGCATTGCACCCGCGGTTTCTGGTCGACAGCACATCGCGGTATATCCGCAACGGCGTCGGCACCTCGGATGACGGCAAGACGGCCTATTTCGTGATCTCGGAAAACGGCGTGACCTTCCACCAGTTCGGGCGCTTTTTCCGGGATGTCCTGAAAGTGCCGCAGGCGCTATTTCTGGATGGAAACATCTCGCGCCTCTATGCTCCCCAACTCGGGCGTTCGGACATCGGGCGCTGGATGGGGCCGATTGTCGGCGTGGTGGAAAGCGGCGAATAATCCGCTTTTTTTGGCAGAATCCGTTTCCGCCGCGCGCCTGATGTGCTTTCCTTATCGGCAAGGCCGCAAGACGGTCGCGGGATAAAAATCATTCAGGGAGAAATGGCTTTGGAACAGAAACTCATCGTGACCGGGCTTGGCGCGCTTGTTGTCGGCTTTGTGCTGGGCACCTTTACAGCGCCCGGACTGGACGACATCGGCGAAACGGTCGAAGCGAGCTTCGCCCCCACCAGCGACACGCTGCGCAGTGGTGTCAGCGGCCTCGGCGATCAGATCACCAGTGGCGTCGGCGGTCTGGGCGATCAGGTCAGTGCCCTGAACGAGCGGCTGAGCGCGATGGAGGCAAAGATCGACTCTGCCGCCACCGCCGCGGCCGATACCACCGGGCTCGACGCACTGGAGGCCCGCATCGAGGCGCTTTCTGTCGAAATCGGTGACAGCCTGTCGCGGACCCAGGGCGACATCGCCACGCGCCTTTCCGGACTTGGGGATCAGATTTCCAGCGCCGCCAGCGCTCCGGCGGCGGTTGCCGCCGCAGAAATGACCGACGCGCAAGCCACCGAAACACCGGAGCCGTTGGCCGCAGACAATGCGACCGTCCCGCAAGGACTGACCGCCGGCCAGGCCGCGGTTTTCGGTGACGGGGCTGTCCGTGCCTTTGTCTCGATGGTTGGGGAAGAAGGCGCGCGGGTGTCGGTCAACGGCGCGATGTCAAACCTTTCGGTGGGCGACAGCATCACTTCAGGCGACTGCCTGCTGACCCTGGAAACCGTTGACCGTGGCCATGCCGAGATTTCAGGTGCCTGTGGTGCGGCTGTGCCTGCCGCCGCCGGGTTTGGACCCGGCGATGTGGCCCTGTTCGACGATGGCGCGACGCGGGTGTTCGTCTCGGGCGTATCCGACGACGGCTCGGCCGCGCGGCTGGCGGTGAACGGACTTGCGCTGACTTCGGTCGCCAAGGGTGACAGCGTGCCGGTTGGCGAGGACAGCCCCTGTTCGGTTGTTGTTGAAGGGATCGACCGGGGCCATGTCCAGCTGGGCTATGCCTGCGGCGGCTGACGCATCCGCGTCCCGCGCGTCCGGCACCGCCGCGGCGCGCGGCGCTCTCCATCCCGATCCGTCTCTGTCCGGACCATCGCGTGCCATGCCGCAGGATTGGCGAGCGATATCTTTCCGTCAGTCGCAGCCCGGTTTGGCGGCTCACGGCGGCTAATCCGTTCGCTGGCCACGGACAGGATCACCACCCCGCGTGATCGGCGCTGTCCTCCCGCTCTTGCACCCCGCACTCAGGCGGCCTAGGTCATTGCGGATCCGCCCCCAACCGCCCGAGGCCCCGATGTCCCACGACCTGCCCGCTCTGACCCAGGCCCTGCTCGCCTCCGCCCGCAAGGCCGGAGCGGATGCGGCGGATGCAGTGGCGATCGACGGCACCGCCCTGTCGATCGACGTGCGCGGTGGCGTGCTGGAACACGCCGAACGTTCCGAGGGCACCGACATCGGACTGCGTGTCCTGATCGGCCAGCGTTCCGCGTCGGTGTCGTCGTCCGACCTGCGCAGTCAGGCAATCGAAACAATGGCCGCCCGCTGCGTCGCCATGGCCCGCGAAGCGCCGGAAGACCCGCACATCGGTCTTGCCGACCCGTCGCAACTGGCCCGCGACTGGGATCTTGCGGCGCTGCAACTGCACGATGACAGCCCCGAACCCAGCCCCTCCGCGCTCGAAGAGGACGCCCGACGTGCTGAAACCGCCGCCCGCAGCGTGCAGGGCATCACCCAGATCGATTCGGCGTCGGCGGGCTACGGCGCACGGCGTATCCATCTGGCCGCCACCAACGGCTTTTCGGGCGGTTACAGCATCACGTCACGCTCGACCTCGCTTGTGGCGATTGCCGGTGCCGGCACCGGAATGGAGCGTGACTATGATGGCGATTCGCGCATTTTTCAGGCTGACCTGCGGTCGCCCGAAGAGATCGGCATCACCGCCGCACGCCGTACCCTCGACCGGATGAACCCGCGCAAACCAAAAACCGGCGCCTATCCGGTGCTGTTTGACGAACGTGTCTCTGCCTCGCTGATCGGGCACCTGCTGTCGGCGATCAACGGTGCCGCAGTCGCGCGCGGCGCCTCGTGGCTGCGCGGCGCAATGGGCGAACAGGTGCTGCCTGCCGGGTTGTCCCTGAGCGAAGACCCGCTTCGCCCGCGGGCGATGGCATCGCGCCCTTTCGACGGCGAAGGCCTGCCGACGCGCCAGCGCAATATCGTCGAAAACGGGGTCCTGCAGAACTGGACTCTCGACCTTGCCGCCGCCCGCAAACTCGGCCTGCAACCGACAGGCAACGGCGCCCGCGCCGCGTCGGGTGGCATCACGCCGTCGAACTGGAACATTGCCCTCACCCAGGGCAGCAGGTCGCGCCAGGATCTCGTCTCGGACATGGGCACCGGCCTGATTGTCACCTCGATGATCGGATCGACCATCAACCCCAACACCGGCGACTATTCCCGCGGCGCGGCCGGGTTTTGGGTCGAGAACGGCGAAGTCGCCTATCCCGTCTCGGGTGTCACCATCGCCGGCAATCTGCGCGACATGCTGAAATCCCTGCATCCGGCCAACGACGCCCGCCCCTGGCTGTCGCGCGTCGTGCCGTCGCTGCTGGTTCAGGGACTTACCCTTGCCGGAGAATGATCTGGCTCTGCTAACCGACGCCGCCCACGCCGCGGCGGAAACCGCCACCCGCTTTGTCGGTGGCCCGCTCGGCGTCACCCGAAAGGGCGACGACAGCCCGGTGACCGCGGCCGACCTCGCGGTGAATGACGTGTTGTCGGAGATCTTGCGGTCCGCCCGCCCGCACTATGGCTGGCTGTCCGAAGAGTCGCCGGACTCCGCCGCCAGGCTCGACGCCGAGCACACCTTCATCATTGACCCGATCGACGGAACCCGTTCGTTCATCGACGGGCAGGACACCTGGGCGCATTCTCTGGCGATTGCGCGAAATGGCAAGGTCACCGCCGCTGTTATCTATCTGCCGCTCAAGAACAAACTTTATTCCGCGGCGTTCGGCCGGGGCGCCCACCTGAACGACGCCCCGATTGCCGTTTCTGCCGCAACCGCCCTGTCCTCGGCCCGCGTCCTGACAACACAGCCGAACCTGGCGCCGCATCATTGGCGCGGCGCGGTGCCCGACTTCCGCCGCAGCCACCGCCCCTCGCTCGCCTACCGCCTCGGCCTGGTGGCCGAAGGCCGCTATGACGCTATGTTCACCTTCCGCCCGAGCTGGGAATGGGACATCGCCGCCGGCGCGTTGATCCTGAGCGAAGCGGGCGCCCGTATCAGCGACCGTACCGGCACGGCGCTGCGCTTCAACAACCCGCATCCGCAGGTCAACGGCGTTGTCGCCGGCGCCGAGGCTGTGTGGTCCGAGGTTCTGCAAGCCCTGCGCAGATAGGCGCTGGCGGACACCGACTTGGAAGGTTGGGGATCCTCGGCGACATTCATTACAGGGGTGTCGCCTCCTACTCGCTTTTCGCAGGAGGGACACCTTATGCCCTTGGGCATGGTCTTGATATTCAGGCGCTCGAATTCATGGATAATCTCACCCAACCTAGAGATCGTGACTTCCAACTCATGCCCTAACTGCACGGACGCCGTGCAGCAGACCATTCAGAACCTATGCGCGCATTGCGGCGGCATGGCCGTGTGCCAGCCTCCTGAATAGCGAACGGGATCGGTCCGGTGGCAGTGCGGGGGCGTAGGGTTGGTCACGACGATGAATGGACCGGGCGAACTCGGTTCACTTCTATGATCGACTATCTCGACCGGCGGAATCTCCTCGGGGTACGCGGCCACTCTGAATTCTTCGGCAAGCGTGTGCCTGGCAAAGACCTGACGCGGGCGAGGTCGTTCGACAAAGATGCGTTCGGTGCCGCACGACGATACCCAGATCTCTTCAAAGTCCCACCATGAAATTGCTGGCACTTTCACCAATGACCACCAACATGTCGGCACTCGGCGCACCTGCAGTGGGAATGACCGCGAGCACATCACCGTTTACGACAATCTCGGTCCAGGCAGGATTATCCACGCTGATCTGCATCGCGACATCCGGTGCTTCGGACGCAACACCGTCGTCATACACCACCACCAGAGTGTCCTCCGCAGCATCAAAATCCAGCAGGGTTGCGGCCTCGTCTGCGATCCAGTCGCCCAGGAAAAAACTGTCATGCCCGTCGCCGCCCGTCGCGATATCGGACGCGCCGATCATCAACGTGTCAGCTCCGTCGCCGCCGTTCAGAAAATCCAGGCCATCGGAATCCTGTCCCGTGATATCACGCAGGAGTCCAACAAGCACATCATCGTCCCAGCCGCCGAAAAGCGTGTCCTGACCGGCGCCGCCCACCAGAGTATCGGACCCCTCGCGACCGTGCAGAGCGTCGTCACCGGCATCGCCGAACAGCGCATCTGCGTCCAGCCCGCCATGCAGCGCATCCGCCCCCGCGCCTCCGTGCATCGTGTCCGCACCGTCATGTCCAAAAAGTGCGTCAGCGCCCTCGTCACCCGCCAAACTGTCCGCACCGGCCTCTCCATGCAGCGTATCATTTCCGCCACCGCCGGACAGGGTGTCGGCCCCGTCGCCGCCCATCAACTCGTCATCGCCATCTTCGCCGGACAGAAAATCGTCTCCGGCCGCACCGTTCAGCAAATCGGTCTGCCCGCCGCCAGAAAGAATGTCGGCATTGGCAGTGCCCGGTGCAATATTTCCGGGAGCCTCGGCGATCCCGACTTCCGCCGCGTGTTGCATATCCGGATTTGATGCCGCCGAGGCACTGAGCGCAGTGACGGAAGGCTGATCGGGTTCCGGGGAATCCTCAGCATCGTTCTGGTCCGGCTGTTCGGGAGAGGTCAGGACCGCAACCGATCCCAACACCATCATTCCCAAAAGGCCTGACAACCAAAGCATGTCCGACAATCCCGCATTTCCCTGCCCACAACTGTCGGGCAACGGTGCGCGTGGATCAACGACAAACACTTCCAATGGTTAACACCCTTGAGCTCTGCGACCAAGCCACGCCGCGATCCGGCTGGCATGGCGTTGTTGCGCAACTCGCGCTTGAGGGGTGACTGCCCCTTAGCCCACTGGCGTCATGCCACACGGACGATCTCGGCGGTGCCGAGGGCGTTGAAGTGGTTATAAGGGCGATGCGGATGTGGATTTCGGCGGTCTGGCGGTCGGGGTCTCTTGCCATGATGCGCTCGCCGAAGGCTTTCAGGCAGCGCATCCTCGCCTCGATGCGGCTGCGGGCGTGGTATCCCGTCCAGCGGTTCCAGAAGGCCCTGCGGTAATATCGCGTCGCGCGCAGGGTTTCGTTCCGGGCGCGTGCCGCCGGGCAGTCATCCTTCCATTGCCGCCCGTTCCTGCGGATCGGAATGATCGGAATGGCCTGCCGTTCGATGATGGCCTTGTGGCAGCGGCGCGTGTCACAGGCGCCGTCGGCGGTGACGCTGGCGATCTGCCCTGCCTCTGGGATCTGGCCGGGCAGATCGGGCAGCACGGGACTGTCGCCGTCGCGGCTGGGGGTGAACTCCACGGCACGGATGCCGGATGTGGCCGGG
>NZ_VOJI01000100.1 GCF_007923445.1 Puniceibacterium confluentis
TCCTTCTTTTTTGTACCTTTGTATTGTCAATAAAGAGGTGATTTTTACGCCCTGGGCAGCGCGCAAAATTTTCCTGGCCGGAGAGGAATATTTTCCTGGGGAGAGAACAAAAATGAAGCTCTGAAGCGACAAGCGAGTGTTTAACCAAAATTATTAACAACTAATTATCAACTATTTAAAAATTAAGAGGAGACAAGATTTATGGCAATCAAAGTGAAAGCAGTTGAGCGCAAGCTCAAGTTTACGAAGAACGAGAACGACCCCGGGGTCTACCGCTATGTGCTGGGCGCTGAGCTCTACACGGCGCTGAACCAGAAGAAGGTCATCCGTGAGGCGGCTCTGCGCAGCGGCGTGAGCCAGGGTGTGATGCAGGCATGCTGGGACGCTGCCGGCGAGGTGATCAAGGCATGGGCGACCGAGGGCCACAGCGTGGCGCTGCCCGGACTGGGTACCATGCGATTCGGTGTCCGCGCGAAGGCGGTGGAGAAGGTGGAGGACGTGAAGAGCGGACTGATCAGCGCTCGACGCATCATCTTCACTCCCAACAGCGACCTGAAGGAGGAGCTGAAGGCCACCGCCATCCAGATTACCTGCTACGACCGCAACGGCGAGGTGGTGAAGCGCGTGACCTCGGACGACGAGGGCGAGGTGGAGGAC
>NZ_VOJI01000101.1 GCF_007923445.1 Puniceibacterium confluentis
TGAAAATTCTGAAAAAATTCTCGCATGTAGAAAACGACGAGAAGCTTCAATGGACTAATACACTTTTTTTCTCTTTTTATTATATAGCCCGATTAGTACGACCTAAGTAAGCCCAAATTAATTGTTAACTGAATTTTTAATACCTAGTTTAGGAAAAAATTAAATAAACTGGTGGTTGTGACGTCACGAATCCCGTAAATTTTACTGGCATTAAATTGCCATTTACAAACAATTTTCCTGGAATAAACATAGTCAGTATGAAATGTTTATGCCTTCTTATTATTATTAAACCGAAATAAATGGGAAATACAAACAATAATTAAGATTTAAATAATTAAATTTTAATTGATTACAAGCGTTGGCAACAGAGCATAATACTTTTCGCTCTGTGGTACTGAAGGTATACAATACTTGAAAATAATTATAACCTCTATACTCGACTAGTGACAACTACTGTCAACAGTGTCAGCTATTTGAACCACAGAACCTCGTTCTTATGAAGATACAAACACACTGTTGCCAAATTCATTTCGTGACGTCACGGGTATAATTACGTCAGAGTGGAAAGTTTTTCAGATTTTTTATTTTTTTTCGGGTAAACGGTTGAGAAAAAAATTCGCCAAAAAAATCCATTAACGTATCTCATCGACTA
>NZ_VOJI01000102.1 GCF_007923445.1 Puniceibacterium confluentis
CCTCCCTCCGCGAGCTGACCTGTGGCCAGCAACAGCTTGATGAGCAGTTGGTTCAGTTTCTCAGCCGTGTTGAAATCATAGACGTTGCCCGTCTTTTCTACCGTGTATGATATGTTCTCCGTTGCCAGTTCTTCTATGCCGCGCAGCACCGTGTCTGCACTTGGAACACGCGTATGTGGACGCTCGGTAAGCACGTCCTTCAGATACAGGTTGAGGTCTTCCATGCAGTCGCCACCACAGCAGAAAACGGAGAAGACGGCCCGTATTATCTCGCTGTACTGATAGCCTATCAGCTTACTGCGAAGTCCTAAGTGTGAGTCTATCACAGAGGACAGAATAGAGTCGAATTTGTCCAAAACGAAAAATATTCCGCCAAAAGCGCTGATTTTCTCAGATTTTTGTTGTACCTTTGCCATGTCATTGATGATTTTGCTTGTCTTGATTTGCAGCACTAAGGTAAGTGAAAAATCTGACATGATATAAAGAAAGTTAAACTAAAGTGCTGCGGAATTAAGGTATACAAAAAATGTCCCGCTGGGTACGCTGTTCTTATGGGAAGCGGGCGGGATTTGTCGATGCAAAGATAGGCATTTTTCTTTTAACTACCAAGTTTTTTGAGGCTTTTCTGCTATTTTTCGC
>NZ_VOJI01000103.1 GCF_007923445.1 Puniceibacterium confluentis
CAGAATACAGAGGTTCTGATTCTTCAGATGTTATGTTAAACAAAATAGTTCTGATCATCTGTTAAGCACTTGGAAATGACCATTGTAAGTCTATTATATGTCTCAATAATAAGCAAGACCATCAATACCAATATCAAGTCGGCTGCAGAAGCCCTGGCTAATTTGCCAACACCACAAGACGATTAACGAATTATGAACATAACGAATCTATTTAAAGTAAGCCTCAAGGCTGTAGCCAACAATAAGATGCGCAGCTTCCTCTCCATGCTGGGTATCATCATCGGCGTGGCAGCGGTCATCATCATGATGGCCATCGGACAAGGCTCGAAGGAGAGCATCCGCAAGGAGCTTTCCACCATGGGTACCAACCTGCTGACCATCCGTCCAGGGGCCGACATGCGAGGCGGTGTGCGTCAGGATCCGTCGGCCATGCAGACACTGAAGATTGCCGACTATGAGCGCATCCTTCGTGAAAAGCGCTTTGTGACGAAAGTGTCGCCAGAGGTCACCGCCTCAGGTCAGGCCATCTACGGTAATAACAACACCACGGCTTCAATGTACGGTGAGTCCATCGAATATCTCGATATCAAGCAGTGGCCGGTGGAAGAAGGTGAGTGCTTCACAGGAGGACATCAAGA
>NZ_VOJI01000104.1 GCF_007923445.1 Puniceibacterium confluentis
ATCGGACTCACCAGCAACTTGTGTTTGTTACAGTGTTACAGTGTTACAGTTGTTTTGGGGATTGTTGATGATGGGTGAAAAAGGATTTTATATATTTATATATATATAGCCTATATATATAGTGCTATCAAATCGATTAATCACGATTAATCGCATCCAAAATAAAAGTGTGTGCTTACATAATATACTGTATGTGTGTATTTTGTATATTATGTATATATACACTACCAGTCAAAAGTTTGGACACACCCTCTCATTTAATGTTTTTTCTTTGTTTTCATGACTATTTACATTGTAGATTCTCACTGCAGACATCAAAACTATGAATGAACACATATGGAATTATGTAGTAAACAAAAAAGTGTGAAATAACTCTAGATATGTTTCATATTTTAGATTCCTCAAAGTAGCCACCCTTTGCTTTGTTGACAGCGCTGCAAACCCTTGGCCTTCTCTCAATGAGCTTCATGATGTAGTCACCTGAAATGATTTTCACTTCACAGGTGTGCCTTGTCAGGGTTCATTTGTGGAATTTCTTGCCTTCTTAATGGGGTTGGGACCATCAGTTGTGTTGTGCAGAAGTCAGGTTGGTACACAGATGACAGCCCTATTTGACAACTGTTAGAATTGTGGAA
>NZ_VOJI01000105.1 GCF_007923445.1 Puniceibacterium confluentis
CCAAGCCCCAGCACACCGACTTCCAGGAGAACGGCAAGTACACCTGGTGCAAGTCGCCGCGCTACAACGGCAAGCCCATGCAGGTTGGACCGCCCGCCCAGGTCATGGCCGCCTACGCCACCGGCCATCCCAAGGTCAAGAAGCTGGTGGACGACGCCGCAGCCAAGCTCGGCATCGGTCCCAAGGAGCTCCACTCCACCATGGGCCGGCTCTTCTGCCGGGGCGTGCGCGCCCACGTCATGGCCGACTACTCCCTGGAGTACCTGGACAAGCTCGTGGCCAACATCGGTAAGGGTGACTCCACCTACGCCAACCACACGGAAATCCCCGACGGCGAGTACAAGGGGGTCGGCTTCCACGAGGCGCCCCGTGGTGCCCTGTCCCACTGGATAGTCATCGAGAAGAAGAAGATCAAGAACTACCAGGCCGTGGTTCCGTCCACCTGGAACGCCTCGCCGCGGGACGAGAACGGCGTTGCCGGTCCCTACGAAGCCTGCCTCGTGGGCAACCCCGTGGCTCAGCCGGACAAGCCGCTGGAAGTGCTGCGCACCATCCACTCCTTCGACCCCTGCATTGCGTGCGCCGTCCACACCGTCGACCCGGCCGGCAAGGAG
>NZ_VOJI01000106.1 GCF_007923445.1 Puniceibacterium confluentis
AATAGTCGGATTAATCCCAAGCACATTACCTTAATTCAGGGAAAAAGTCTGGCATCTAAAACAGAGATTTCACAGGCAGATATTACCTTTTCCGACTTGGTAATGACTCTAACTTATTGATAGTGTTTTATGTTCAGATAATGCCCGATGACTTTGTCATGCAGCTCCACCGATTTTGAGAACGACAGCGACTTCCGTCCCAGCCGTGCCAGGTGCTGCCTCAGATTCAGGTTATGCCGCTCAATTCGCTGCGTATATCGCTTGCTGATTACGTGCAGCTTTCCCTTCAGGCGGGATTCATACAGCGGCCAGCCATCCGTCATCCATATCACCACGTCAAAGGGTGACAGCAGGCTCATAAGACGTCCCGGCGTCGCCATAGTGCGTTCACCGAATACGTGCGCAACAACCGTCTTCCGGAGCCTGTCATACGCGTAAAACAGCCAGCGCTGGCGCGATTTAGCCCCGACATAGCCCCACTGTTCGTCCATTTCCGCGCAGACGATGACGTCACTGCCCGGCTGTATGCGCGAGGTTACCGACTGCGGCCTGAGTTTTTTAAGTGACGTAAAATCGTGTTGAGGCCAACGCCCATAATGCGGGCAGTTGC
>NZ_VOJI01000107.1 GCF_007923445.1 Puniceibacterium confluentis
AAATGAAATACAGATATACGGCTGAGTCCGCTTCTGGACTGTAAGCTGAGCAGCAAATCGCGGATACTGTCCTCTACAGCAGGTAGCTTGGGCTTCATGCTTGCACTTGCATCAATGAGTAAAGCAATTTCCAGAGGGCTTGTTTCTGTCAATTCATCCATTACCTCAACTACCTGGGCTCGTTTGGCCGGAGGCAGTTCACCGATATGCCGGGCACCGCCCTCACCCAAAATGTGCGTTAACTCTCTATTAACCGCCTGCTGAATCGTTTGAACCACTGTTTTGCGCGTCATCATCTGCATGGTTTGCGCTAACTGCTTCGTACCGACGATTTGGCTAAACCCTCCCCCTGCTTTAGCAATTTCCTGAATCTCTGCGCTCCCAAGCTCGCCGATGGTTCCGTAGTCTATGACTCCAGCGACGTTCACTGTAATTCCCTCCCGTAAAGCTTGGGCAGCCGCCATAACTGGGCTAACACCTACGTTAGAGCATCCATCTGTAATGATCAAAATTTGCTTCATCGCTTTTTGACCTCCGCTTCCTCTTAATCTATTCCGATAGATTCTATCTTTGCCTAATCCGGAACGATTCAAACGAAG
>NZ_VOJI01000108.1 GCF_007923445.1 Puniceibacterium confluentis
GTTCTGGCAGATCGGCCGCGAGGTCCCCGAGGGCGTGGTTCTGGACGAGGATTTTCCGCCCAACGTCTGGCCCGCGGGCGTCGCCGGCTTCCGCCAGACCTTTCTGTCGCTGTTCGAGGGGCTGGACGAGACCGGCCGCCAGCTGCTGCGGGCCCTGGCGCCCAAGCTGGATCTGGACGAGGCCTATTTCGACCCGCTGGTCCGCCATGGGACCTCGATCCTGCGCGTGCTGCACTATCCGCCGGTGCCGGACGACGCCGCGCCCGGCGCGGTGCGTTCGGCCGCGCACGAGGACATCAACTTCATCACCATCCTGGTCGCCGCCAAGGGGGCGGGGCTGCAACTGCTCGACCGCGACGGGACCTGGCTGCCGGTCGAGACCGACCCCTCGAACCTGATCGTCGATTCCGGCGACATGCTGCAGCGCCTGACCAACGGCGTGATCCCGTCGACCACCCACCGCGTGGTCAATCCCGAAGGGCCGAACGTCAGCCGCTATTCGATGCCGTTCTTCATGCACCCCAGCTCGGCGACGCCGTTGAACTGCCTGCCGTCCTGCGTCGGGGAGGGGGCGAGATATCCCGAC
>NZ_VOJI01000109.1 GCF_007923445.1 Puniceibacterium confluentis
ACGACTACAATTCAGTTTCTTAAAGGGTTAGTTCACCAAAAATGAAAATTCTGTCATTTATTACTCACCCTCATGCCGTTCCACACCCGTAAGACCTTCGTTAATCTTCGGAACGCAAATTAAGATATTTTTGTTGAAATCCGATGGCTCAGTGAGGCCTGCATAGCCAGCAATGACATTTCCTCTCTCAAGATCCATTAATGTACTAAAAACATATTTAAATCAGTTCATGTGAGTACAGTGGTTCAATATTAATATTATAAAGCGATGAGAATATTTTTGGTGCGCCAAAAAAAACAAAATAACGACTTATATAGTGATGGCCGATTTCAAAACACTGCTTCAGGAAGCTTCGGAGCGTCTTTTGTGTCGAATCATGATTCGGATCACGTGTCAAACCGCCAAACTGCTGAAATCACGTGACTTTGGCAGTTTGATACACGCTCCGAAACACTGATTCGAAACAAAAGATTTGTAAAGCTTTGAAGCTTCATGAAGCAGTGTTTTGAAGTCGGCCATCACTAGATATTGTTGAATAAAGTCGTTATTTTTGTTTTATTTTTGCGCACAAAAAGAATTGGTGA
>NZ_VOJI01000011.1 GCF_007923445.1 Puniceibacterium confluentis
AGCGATGCGTTGTAGCTGGACCAGTTCGTCGTGCGATAGCGGATGGGAGATGGCTTGCTCATACCGCGCGTCTAACGCCATAGATTCACGAAGTGAATCCTCCGTCGTCAGACTTGTGCAACAACGCCGCTCAGGTGCGGGAACTGCCCCCAACCGAAACGCCATGTGGAAAAACTTTGGCTTCGCAATTCTTGGCTGGGGGCGTCGCTACTTCCGCTACTTCCGCTACATCCGCTACACGAGCGCGCGTCGTAGCAGGTGTAGCAGGTGTAGCAGGGGGCAGGGCGTCGTTTTCACGCCCATCCCCAAGTTCGGCCAGTGCGGCGCTTGCATCAAACCACATCGACCGACCTCTTCACGATGCGCCACGCCTCGGCCCGCGCGGCCCCGCGCACCATTGCGCCCGCATCCAGCCGAACAAGCCAACCGTGCTTTTCGAGGATGGCCAGTGCCGCCCGTACCTTTGGTGTTTCGCGCAGGGCATTAGGCCCCATTTGCACCACATCCCGCGCCATGACGTCCAGGTGCGGCCAGCTATCCAGAAGCCATCTGCGCAGGGCTTCGGCCTTGTCGATTTCCGCCGATACTGCCGCAGCGCTGGCAAGCCGCGAAGCCTCGGACAGATAAAACTGCGCCAAGGTAATCGCATCCACCATCGTTGCCGCCTTCACGGTATGCGCATCTAGGTCGGCCCAGAGCGTCAGCAGTCCAGCAATGCGCGCCGCTTGTTCCGCCGCTTTTGAGGCGGTGCCGGTGATGTGCGCCAAGCCACCACCGGGGGATTGTGCCGCCTCGATTGCATCGGCAAAGCCCGCCAGCAGCGTGCGGGCGTCCGGGTCGAGCCCAAGGACACGCGGCTGCAACTCTCGGGCTTCCGGGTCCATCGGCATTGGCGTGTCGAGTATGGCGCGTAAGCGGTCACCAAAGCTGGCCAATGCAATGTCATCGCACCGCGCGTTTGCCTGCATCCGAGTGCCGATTGCGCTGGGCGGTTCACACATCAGAAAGCGGGGCAGGAAGCCCGTATCCGCCGCCAACGGGTCAGCCATGAACCTGCGCGCCACTGTCGGTTGCACCATCAGATGCACCGCCAGCCGTCGCCCATAAAGCGTTGCGTGTCCATCGCCCGAGCGTGTGCGCCGGATGGGGTTTCCCTGCCAAAGGTCATTCAACGCCGCCAGAGTCTTTTGCCGATTCTCGCTGTTCATGGCGTGCCCGCCAAGGAATTGCCCGCCTTCATCCGAGAAAAGGCCAAGGCTGGGCTGGCCTGTTGCGAACAGCTTGGTCAGCCCTTCAAAGGTCGGTTCGGTCACTGTCCGGTCAGCCGATGGGGGCGCGCTGGGTTCCGGCCCCAGCGCTTGAAGGTCAGCTTGTGCCGCTGTGTGCTTTTCGCCTTTGCTTTTCTTGGCGTCCGACAGGATGCGGTCGCGTTCTCCCGTCCATAGCGCTTGCGCATTGAGCCAGCTTTCCATTTTGTCGCGCTGGGCTTTGGACATTTCCTTTTCGTAGTCGCGCAGCGCCGCCATCAGCGGGGCGTCGCAGGCGGATTTGCGCTCGCCGCTGCGCGCGATGGTAAGCGCGTAGAGAGACAGGGCGCGCACCCCGCCCAATGTTTCCACATCGGCAAAGCCCTGTACGGCCAATGCTGCCACTGCCAGCGCCGATTGCGCGGGAATTGCCATCGGCGCTTGCGTGATACCCTGCACCGCTTCGACGGCACCACGCAGCGGCCCGAGTGCGTGAACGGGATAGGCTGCACCGGGGGCGATTTCACGCACCAGCGGTTGCGGCCCCTCGGGCGTGAACGGGGTTTCCTGCGCGTGCATCATGCGGCGCCGCCTTTCATTGTCAGAATGTCGTTCCAGTCGCGGCCATCGGGGGCAGGCAAAAGCGATACCTGCCAACCCAGCGGATGCGCCCTTGAGGCAAGTGCATTTGCAGCTTCACGGCCTGCCGTGTCCCCATCCGGTGCGATGGTCAGCCGCTCAAGGTGGCGAGGCAGGCGCAGTCCGCGCAGGCCAGATGTTGAAAGTGCGGCCCAGACCGTTGCAGGCGCGCGCAGAAGGCCAGAGGCAAGCGAAAGCGCGGTCTCTATACCCTCCGCCACCACAAGCGGCCCTGTGCCATCAGAGAGCCGCACAGCGCCGCCAGCGGTACCGCCCAGCATCAGCTTGGTGGGGTCAGTCGCGGCCTTGCCCATGCCATCGCTGCGCAGGTAGGTGCGATGCACCGCAAAGCTGTCGCCGCCCTCCACCAGCGCCACAAGCGCCGGATGCCGTTTCGCGGTCGGCCCGTGCCAACAGTCGGGATGGAAGCGCAGCGTGTCCGGCAAGGGGCATGTGATGCCCCGAGCCTTGCGCAGATAGGTTTCCGCCAGCGTGCCCGCGATGGGCTGCGCGTCTGCCCAGAGGCAGGACGCCTGCAACGCCCGCCGCTGGGCGCCGGCCTGCTGTTCGGCTGCGCGCTGGTTCAGCGTCGCCATGTCCGGGGGCGTGTAGTCCCCTGAGCGCAGTCCCGCCGCCGCCAGAATGTCGAGAAAGGCGCAGCCGCTTTTCTTGCAGTCCAGCACTAGCCGCCCGGTGCGTCCGTCGGCCAGGGTCAAAGCGTTCTGGCCCTTTTTTCGCTGCGGCTGGCACGCGGGGCAAGGCGCCACCCCATAACGACGATGCCACTTGCCGCCCAGCGCGCATGTCAGGTCGCGTGCATCACTCATTGGCCCACCCCCAGACAAGAGCGGCCAGCGCGTTGGCCTGCGCTTCGGTCAGACCGTGAAGGCGACGCAGGTAGAAGATCTGCAACCGGTTCATGCCGCACCCCCTTTCCAATCGTGGGCAATTCCCGAGCGCAAAACGTAACGCCCATGATGCCCCGGAAAGTCGCCTTCATTTGGTTCGGAAATAGTCTCGATTTCAACGCCAAGGTCGCGCAGGATGACCACATAGGCGCTCCAGCGCGGTGCCGGGTTGTCGATGGGCGTGCAGCCCATGGCCCCGGCCTTGCGCAGTTCTTCGAGGCCCAGCGGTCGCGGCCCGAAACGGCAATGCAGAAGGCGTCGCCTGTGCCACGTGTGACGCTATAAAGCGTTCCGGAATTATGGCGCTTGGCCTTAAGTTGTGCTATTTTCGAGATACCCGCCGCAGTCGCATGGCGATTTTCCCGACCCGGTTCCTGCGCCAACAGGTTCCGGGTCACTTCGTTTCCGTCGCTCATATCACGCGGCCTTGTGGCGCAGGTTGCGCAAATGGGCGTCAATGTCGCCTTCGGCCCAGTAAATACGGCCCCCGAGTTTGAGCGGCTGGGGCAAACGGCCAGCGGCGAGGTCGGCATAAATTGCGCTGCGTGAGCGATTGCCCAGCTTGGCGCGCAATTCGCTCAACGTGAGATAGGTTTGCATATCGCACCATCCTTTCGTGGTTTGGATGGTGCGATGCTGCCCGAATCGGCCTTGGCTATCTTGGGGCGATGTTTAGCGGATTATTATGTCCCTAAATTTCTTCACGGCGTGGGTCACAACATTTATGGATACACCGGCCACCTCGGCCACGATTTCAGCCGCAGTGACTTTACGGGATAGTTCATTTTCCGTGTATTCGGGTAGGCCAAACCGGGTAGAAACTTGGGAAACCGCTTTGCAAAGAGTATAATCTCGCTCCCAATACGCATATCTGTCTGGCCCGCGCTTGGTGGGTCGCACCCTCTTTCCCTCTAGAACATCCGCTGCAAATTTGGCCAACCAACCAGGAAGGCTTTTACCGTCTCTGAACATACGGGATGCCACACGTACCCCAACGTCAAAGTCGTTAGTGTCTGGGTTGCAAAGGTATTGCTCTAAAGCAGTCGCCACGCGGTCAAAGGAAGCTTCGTGACTTTCTTTTTCGACACTGGTTTTAAAGTCATTTTTCAGGGCATCGCTTGTCAAAATCTCTCTGGCAAACGCGCACGCCTGAGCCTTAATCTCTAGACTTGTCACTTTAAAGCGCCAGCCAACTTCACCACCTGACCAGCACCGCCGGTCACATGGTTGGCCCAGCGGTCGACCAACTTGGCACGTTGTTCAAGATAATCAGTGCGGCGATAGGCGCGCACCACGCCGCCATCCACCACATGCGCTAGCATCGCTTCGGCCACTTCGTGCGGGGCATCGGTTGATTCGGCCAGCCACGTTCGCAGGCTTGTGCGAAACCCGTGCGGGCGTGCTTCCAGCCCGCGCCGCTCCATCATCCGCGAAAGTGTCATGTCGCTGATCACGCCTTTACGGGTGTTGGGAAACAGAAAGCCGTTTCGTGCGTGCGGGCGCGCAAGGTCAATAACTCGCAGGGCTTCTTCTGACAGGGGCACTCGGAATGCTACGGTTGCACCCTTGCGGCCCTTCATCGCGGCGGCTGGCACCGTCCAAACGTTGACATCTATCTGGTCCAGACGGATGTTGCGCAGCGGCCCAGACCGGACGCCGGTCAGAATGAGCAGGCGCATGGCAAGATGGGTCAGGGTCGGTTCTTCGATACTGGCATAGAAGTCTGGCACATCCGCCCAGGCCATTGCCGGAATGTTCCTGGGCGTGTGACGTGTTTTGCCCAGAAGCGCTTTGGCCTTGTCGGTCGCCTGCAAATCCACATCCAAGCCTAGCGCCGCCGCATGTCGCAGCACGATGGAAAGCCTGTTCAATGCCTTTCGTGCCGTATCTGCTTTAGTGTGCCAGATGGGGGCCAGCGTGTCGCGAATGTCGCGCTGGTCGAGGTCAGTCACCGGCACCTTGCCCAGCTTTGGCAGGACGTGAAGAGTAAGAGGCGAAAGCCACCGGCCCGCCGTACCATCGCACTTCAATTCCGCTTTTCGGGCGTCGAACGCATCGGCCGTCAGGATTTCCAGCGATATGTCCTCGCGCCTTGCGGCCCGTTCCTCAGCTTCACGTTCTTTGATGGGGTCACGGCCCGCCGCCGCCAGTTTGCGCCACCGTTCACCCACCTTGCGGGCGTCGGCAAGTCCGAGCGAAGGAAAACCGCCCAGCCCCATTTCCCGGCGCCTGCCATGAACGGTCACACGCAGCACCCATTGCGCCCCGCCATCGTCGCGCTTCACCAGCCAAAGCCCGGCGCCGTCACAATGCTTACCCACCGGCGCGGTTTTCAGGAATTGCGAAGAAAGCCTGTTGGTCGCCCGCAATTTATATCCCCCTAAATATCCACCCTAAGTTAGTGGATGCGGACGGACAGGGCAAGACAACACCGGACAGAAAAGGCCCAATTTTTAGGGGGATAAATGCAATATAGAACGAGGAAATATTTTTTAAAACNGGCGCGGTTTTCAGGAATTGCGAAGAAAGCCTGTTGGTCGCCCGCAATTTATATCCCCCTAAATATCCACCCTAAGTTAGTGGATGCGGACGGACAGGGCAAGACAACACCGGACAGAAAAGGCCCAATTTTTAGGGGGATAAATGCAATATAGAACGAGGAAATATTTTTTAAAACAATGGGTTGGCTCCGTTTTGGGGTACCAATTCACCTGTTGAATGCCGTTATTTCATTGCATTTCAGGCGCTTAGACTGTGCTTTGGGGCTCTTTCCGGTCACAACCGGGACACCCTGGGCTATGGCGATGACAATTGGACTGAAATACGTGGATGCTAGGGAGCGGTGGTCGGAAGCGGTATTGCCGCCGATTCCCCAAGCATCTCCGGAGCATCTTGAAGAAGGAGTTCTTTCGGGAACACCTAAAGGCCCGTGGCGGCGCGGCGCTGCTCCGTTAACACGAATACCTGATGCGGCTGATCGAGAAGCTGGTCTCGTAGGCCGAAGCAATGGCCACGGGCACCACGTTGCAGACGCCGCGTGAGAAATGGCTGGAGGCGGTTGCCGAAGCAGACAGGATCGAAGCGGAGACCACCGGGCTTAATGACGCATTCGATGAGTATGTCGGCGTAGAAATCGACCCCGGACGGCGAGAGACCATCGCTGAATCTCTGGCGGCTGTGGGTCGCAACCCTGTGCTGGTCCGTGCGATGCTGAACCCGTCAGTGCCGACGCCGGAAGTCACCCTTCAGGGTGGCGTGAACCTCTACCATGATAGGTGCCTGAGCGGCCCCGGGAACGAAGCCGGAACGGTCCATCTGAGCAGGGTCTTCAAGCGGGTGAAGGCTGCGCTGGGCGACCTATCCTCCCTCGCGTTGGTTGATTTGAAGCGGAAGGACGGCAGGGTGTTGAGGGACTTCATGCTCAGCAATTCCCGCAACGGAGGCGGAACGCTGAAGCCTGCTACGGTGCTTCGCGAGTTGTACCTCGTGCGGGCTGTGGTCTCTATGGGCATTCGTGAGTTCGACCTGAAGGGTAAGGCTGCGAACCGGTTCGAGGGCCTGTCGGTGACACCGTCGAACAAGGCGGAGACGGTCAACGAAGCGGACATGCGCGACCCGCTGCCGCCTGAGGTCTTGGATGCGATGGCCGAGCGGATGAAGCGCGGGTCTAACCGCAACCCAGACCTGGGCCTTGTCTGGCGCATGCTGGCTGGCACGGGTTGCAGCATAGCAGAGGTGACGGGGCTGCGAGAGCGACACCGGGCGCAGAACGCGTTTATCCGCGCTCGTCACGTTCCAGCCCTCTCCAAAAATGCATTCGATGACCTTTTTACCGATAAAGAAGTCGAACTGATCTCTTTCCGGCTGCGCCACTTTGGTCCAGGAAGGATAGATACCCCTGCCTGGCTTGTCGCTGTGCATAAACGGATCGTCTGTGATGCGGCGCGCGGCGCTCCCGGAAACAAAGTCCCATCAGGTAATGCGATAGAGATCATCAGAAAGTTTCAGTTTTTTAGCTGTCCCCACTGCTCCACATTATTCGGGAGTTCAAGGAGCACCCTCATGAAGCTTTCGTTTTTCACGATGCCGATCCACCCGCTGGGCAAACCCTTTGCCAAAAGCCTTGCTGAAGACCGTGAGGCGTTTATCTTGGCCGACAAACTGGGCTATGCCGAGGCCTATTGCGGCGAGCACACCACCGATCAGGCCGAGATCATCACCTCATGTGTCGCCTTCCTCGCCAGCATCGCCTACGAGACCAAGAATATCCGGCTCGGCACCGGCACGGTGAACATGCCCAATTCGCACCCGGCACGAGTGGCGGCGGAAGTGGCGATGCTCGATCACATGCTGGAAGGGCGTTTGAACTTTGGGATTTCCCCCGGCGGCCTGATGTCGGATGCGGAGGTGTTCGGCAATCTCGACAACGACCGCAACGCGATGTTCGTCGAATGCATTAACATGGTGCTGGATATCTGGGCCGGTGAGGCACCCTACAATCTCAAGGGCGACTTCTGGGAGGTTTCCACCGAAAACACAATGATGCGAGAGATCGGGCAGGGCGACATCATGAAGCCCTATCAGGATCCGCATCCGCCGATCATCGGCACTGTCGTCGCGCCGTTTTCCAAGGGTGTGACGGCGATGGCCGAACGGGGCTGGCAACCGATTTCCGCCAACTTCCTTCTGCCGAAATGGGCCGCGACCCATTGGCCGAAATATGTCGAGGGTTGCGAAAATGCTGGCCTCACACCCGATTACGCCAACTGGCGGGTTGCCAAGAATATCTGCGTCGCCGACGACATGGAAACCGCGCGCGCCTATGCCCGCGATCCGGGCTCGCCCTATGTGCTCTATTACTCTCAGCTTCTGACCAAGCTGCGCGCCGGGGGCCGTCTGAACCTGTTCAAGGAAGATCAGAACATGGACGACGACGAGGTCACGCTGGACTATGTGCTCGACCGGCTGGTGATCCACGGTGATCCCAGCTCTGTCGCCGACCAAATCCTTGCCCTGCGCGAAGCGACCGGGCCGTTCAAGCACCTGGTTTATGCGGGCCACGACTGGGCCGACTACGATCTGGGTCGCAAGGGTATGGTGCTGATGGCCGAAAAGGTCATGCCGCTTCTGACCGAGGCCACCAAGTCGGAGCCTGCCGCCGCTGCCGCCTGAGGCCGCGTCGCAGTCCCACCCTCGAACCGGGAGATCTACGATGACGACGATGATGAAACAAGCCGAAATCGATCCCAAGGCTTTCCGCCGGGCGCTTGGCAACTTTGCAACCGGGGTGACGATCATCACCGCCCGGGCACCCGACGGCACCACCGTCGGCGTTACCGCCAGCAGTTTCAATTCGCTGTCGATGGACCCGCCGCTGATCCTGTGGAGCAGCATGAAGACCGCGCGCAGCTGCGCCGTGTTCGAAGAGGCCACCCATTTCGCGGTCAATATCCTCGCGTCCGACCAGATGGAGATGTCGAACCACTTCGCCCGCCAGCAGGAGGACAAGTTCGCCGGGATCGAGTTCGACGAAGGGATCGGCGGCGCGCCGATCTTTCCCGGTTGCGCGGGACGCTTCCAGTGCGAGGCCTATGAAAAGCTCGACGGCGGCGATCATTGGATCTTTGTCGGCCGGGTTGTCGCCTTCGACGATTTCGGGCGCGCGCCTTTGTGTTTCCACCAGGGTTCTTATGCCATGGTTTTCAATCACCCGGGTACGCTTTCGAAGCCCGGCGAGGACGTGCATCCAGATGCCGATCAGGGCCGGATGGGCAACCATGCCTTCTTCCTGATGCTGCGCGCGGTACGCGCCTACCAGGACCGCTACTACCCCAAGTTGGAGACGCTGGGCCTGAACCTGATCGAAGCGCGTATCCTGCTGGTGCTGAACGATCTATCGGGCCTTGACATCGAGGAACTGGTGGTCCACCTGCACACCCAGATCGGCGAGGCGCGCGCCGCGCTTTCGAACCTCGGCGACCGGGACCTCGTGATGCGCGGGGATGGCGGCTATGTCCTGACCGAGGAAGGCCAGGCCAAGGCGACCCAGTGCTGGAGCCTCGCCGAGGCTCATGCCGATGAAACCTTTGCCAATTTTTCGCAAGACCAGGTCGACACCTTTACCGACGTGTTGCGGCAGCTCCTCAAGCAGTGATAGTGGCGCCACTCACCCCCGACGCGCGCCAGGCAGCCGTGCCTTGAGCCGGGTCAGGAACAAGCTGGAGGCGGGCAAGAGAACGTAACTTATAAGCGTGACAATGATCGCGGTCATCAACGTGTTTCGCCAGAAGGGTTCAACGCTTTCGGGAAGCAGGAGATTGACTGCCGGGCCCAGCACCTGCCCCAGAACCAGAATCCACGCGATCAGAATGACCACGGTCTCCTCCTTGGTGATCCGCGCGTTGGTTGAGACCAGCAGTGCCAGGTTGCCGAACGGGGTGTTGGTCGCGGCGTCTTGGGAAAGTCGGTCAAGATCCTTGGCATAGCTATGGCGGACCGGTGAACTCTCCCATCTTTCTAGGTTTTCCTGCGTGTCGAAGGTGAACACCGTCACCAGCTCGCAGCCATCGCTTTTTCGCGTGATCCGGTTTTGCAGCCCGATGAACCCCGGCTGATCGGCCAGGGTCTTCTGGATATCTCTTATCGCGCTTTCGATGTCGCCGGAGTATTCCTGCCGGAACCTGCGCACGATCACCGAAAGGACGGGTAGGGCAAACTGTGACATGGAGGCATTCGTCCTGCGCGTGGTTCACAATGAAGCTGTGCGCAGGGGCGACGCGACACACGCGGCCTGCCCCGGGCACCGGGTCGCAAACCTCAGGCCACGTCCACGCGATCAGACGCACCCGAGACGTTGCGGATCGCGGCCTCGACCTCGCGCACACGCGCGGCATTGTCGGCGGCGATGGTGCCGTCCCTGTGGTGCAGTGAGTTTTCGAACCCGACCCGCGCCTTGCCGCCCAGTTTCGCGGCGCGGACAAGACTGTTGGTTTCATCCGCGCCAAAGGCACAGGACATCCAGTCGAAGGTCAGACCCTCGGCCCGGTCCAGCGGCGCCAGATAGTCTTCGAGATCGACGCTGTCGCGGGATCCGTTGGCATAACTGCCCTGCACGAACTGCAGAAGGTGGGACAAGCCAGGGATCAGCCCGGACGCACAGGCATCGGCGAACGCGCGTACCTCGTGCGGTGAATAGAGGATGTGCTGGATCTCTATCCCAGTGTCCGCGGCCCAAAGATAGAAATCCCGCGCCGCTGGCCAATCATCCGGACGGCGCACCATTTCACGCAGTCCGACCGACACATACGTCGGTTTTAGAGCGCGCATCATCGCTCGCTGTTCCTCGGCCTCGTACCGTCCTGCGGCCTCGGATGTGACCTGAAGATACATACCCGGTACCTGCGCGGCCAACCGGTCCAGCAGCGCGGCATAGCGGCCCGCATCCAGCAGGTGTCGACCAGCGCCGTCGCGGATATGCATGTGAAGTCCGTCGGCGCCGACTTGCCAGCAGGCACGCGCGGTTTCGACAAGCTCGTCATCGGTAACGGGGAGTGCCGGATGATCGGCCTTGCCGCGTCTCGCGCCGTTGGGCGCGACCATAAGGCGGGGCAGGGGCCTCATTGGACGCAAGCCAAGTCTGAGTTCCAGGGGGGCGTAATTGTTGGGCCGCTCGTCACAGTCATGGCGGTGTCCTTCGATTTATCCGTTTGACGGCAGAATAAGTCTCCGGACCCTTTCACAACCACTAATAATATTGGATAACTTCTACAACGGAAACGGATAGCCACATGAAGCTGCAACAACTGCGATATTTCGCTGCGGTCTATGAGCAGGGGTCGTTCTCGGCCGCGGCGGACAAGGTCAACGCCACGCAATCCGGGCTGTCAATGCATGTCAGCCAGATCGAGAAACGCTATGACGTCATGCTGTTCCTGCGCAGCTCCTCCGGCGTCACCCCGACAGAAACCGGGCGCGCTTTCTACGCGGAAGCCGTGAAGGTGCTGGCCGCCGCGCGCCATGCGGAAGACCGGTTGCAAAGTCTCTCTGGCGCGGTGGTGGGCCATGTGCATGTGGGGCTGATGCCGACCTTCACCCGCGCCGTTCTGACGCCCGTGCTGCTACGCGTCGCGCGGGAATATCCGGAGGTCCGGGTGTCGATTTCGGAGGCGTATTCCGGCGTGCTGGCCCAGGGTGTGGCCGAGGGGCGGCTGGATTTCGGCGTGGTGCCCGCGTCCTTTGACGTCGACGAGGTGCTGCTGTCGCGGAACATGGGCGAGGACCGCGAATGCTTGGTCTGCAAGGCGGGCCGGGAGTTGCCGCTGGTCGAGGACGGCCTGCGGTTGCGCGAAATGGCGCCCTTGCGGTTGGCGGTGCCGGGGCCGGGCAATGCCCGGCGCAACCGGATCGAGAACTACCTGAACGTGAACCAGATCGAGGTCGCCGAGCTGCTGGAACTGGACACCATGCACGGCACGCTGGACCTGGTGGCGAATTCGGACTGGGCGACGATCCTGCCCGGCATCCTCTGTCTGCCTGACCTTGATGGCCGGCGCCGCAGGATCGTGCCGCTGGCCGACCCGCCGCTTTACGTGGACTACATGCGGATCGAGACGCGCCAGCGCCCGCTCAACCCCGCGGCACAGGCCTTTGCCGACGTCCTTCAGGAAGAGCTGAACTCGGCCTTGGAAATGGATCCGACAAGCCGGCCATAGGCAGGTCCAGCCACGACGTCCGGCTATTAACTTTTCCGATACCTGCCGCGATCATATATTACTTTCGTTACATGCTCTCGCGGACCTATCCTGACGACAATGTCCCCCGCGTCGGCCCGCCGGTTGGCGTCGCATTCTCAGAAAGTCTGGATACGCATGACCGATGTAACACTTCATTCGACCGTTTCGGGGCGCGACTCTGCGCCTGTCCTGTTGTTGCTGAACAGCTTTGGTGCCACGCAGTCAATGTGGGATCCGCAGATGCCGCTGCTGTCGTCACATTACCGCGTGATCCGCTGCGACACGCGCGGCCACGGCGATAGCCCGACACCGCCGCCGCCCTATTCATTTGACGATCTCGTGGGCGACGCCCTGGCCGTGCTGGACCGGCGCAACGTCGAAACCGCGACTGTCATGGGCCTGTCGATGGGCGGGATGACTGGGTTGGGCCTGGCGCTGACGGCGCCCGACCGAATCGACCGTCTGATCTGTTGCGCCGCTCGCGCCGATGCGCCGGAGCCTTTCATTCAGAACTGGCACAACCGTCTGGCGATGCTGGAAAAAGGCGGAATCGAGGAGATCTGGAACAACACCCTTGGCATGTGGCTGGGCGAAGACACCCGCCGCGATCACCCCGAAAAAGAAGCGGACCTGCGCGCAGGTTTCCTGAAGACCACCGAAGACGGCTATCGCGGCGGCGCGCATGCTCTGATGGGGCTGGACTACCTGCGTCATTTGGGCGGAATGAAGGTGCCGACGCTGTTTATCGCCGGTGAAAACGACATGGCCGCGCCGCCAGAGGCGATGCGCGCAATGTCCGAGGCCTGCCCCGGATCGGAACTGGCCGTGGTGCCGGGGGCCAAGCATATCATCAACGTCGACAGCCCCGTGAATTTCAACGTGGCGGTGCTGGACACTCTCGGGCTGGAGCCGGGTTATCAGGGGACCTGACCCGGTCTGCGTCTTTGCGACAAAATCGCCGCGGGTCCCGGTTAAGGGGGCGCGCGGCGCATTGCGTTTAAAGGCCGATCTTATACCCGATCGGATGCTTGGTCAGATCTCCGCCAGCATCACCGATTGCCCAGTTTCGGCCGAACGCGCGATGGCTTCAAGCACCTGGATGTTGTGGACCATTTCCTCGGTGGTGAACGGATAACGTGCCTGGCCCTTCGCCGCCTTGGCAAAGGCTTCGAGATTGGCGGTCACCGCATCTTCCCAGTTGTAGTCTGTCTGATTCACCGGCTTGCTGGTCTCTGCGGTCAGTACGCGCACGATTCCGTCGGGTGTGTCGGGGTGGCTGTCGTTCAGCACTTCGACCCATTTATCGGTGCCAAAGACATGCATACGGATGAAATGCGGCGTGTGCAGAACCGCACTGAAAGTGGCGGTCATCCCGGCCTCGAACTTCATCTGAACGGTCACCACGTCGCCGGTTTCCCAGCCAAGCGAGCGGTCTGCGGTAAAGGCGTGCAGCGTCTCGATCGGCCCGAAGAACGAGATCAGCAGGTCGCTGAGGTGAATGCCCATCGCGGTCATCCCGGCGGCGGGCGACACCTCCTTGCGCGTACGCCAGTCATTGGCAGGCACGTTGATCAGCTTGTCGTGGCTGAAGGCGGCTTCCGCATGCATCACGGTGCCCAGGGCGCCGCTGTCCAGTGCTTCGCGCAGGGCCAGCATGGCGGGTTCGAACCGGCGTTCGTGGCCAATGCCCAGCTGCACGCCCGCCTCCTCGCAGGCCTTCACCGAGCGGCGGGCGCTGTCCGCGGTCAGACCCAACGGCTTTTCGCAGAACACGTGCTTGCCCGCCGCGGCGACCTTGGCGATCTGTTCCTCGTGCAGGGGGTTCGGCGTGGTCAGCACAATCGCATCGACCTCGTCCAGCGCCAGCGGGGCGTCGAAATCCGTCCAAGCGGTCAGGCCCATATCGGCGATCCCGGCGTGATTGGCAGTGGCCGGTTCGATGATTCCCGCCACCTTGATCCAGGGATGTCTATGCAGGCGGGTGGCAATATGCTTGCCCCACCAGCCGAAGCCCGCAATGGCAATGGTGAATGTTTCAGCGGCGTCGGTCATGGAGTTCTCCCATTCTGGTTTCGTGTATATCGCCGTCGACTTCCTGCGCGGGCACGGATCAAACGGGTTCCGGATGACACTAGCGACTGCGCCGCCATTCAAACAAACGATGTATGTTGATGCTCTCAGACTGAAAACTTGATATCCGCGCCAGTCCTGACCTATCAACATTTCTGAAGGCATCTAGGAGTAAACGCCATTTCCACTGAAGACGAATTGAATGCATTCTTTTTGCACCAAAGCCGATTTTCTGGGAGGGACCGGCAAGATATCAGTAGGTTGCATCGTTTTTGACGCCGAACCTGCATTTTGCACTCTTCCCCTCGCATGATCTGATAACCGTTAAAGGACCGAAAATGTCGACAGTCAAAGAAAAGCCGATCTGGAAATTCAACGTCAACGGGCAGCACAAGACCAGCACGCAATCGGTGGCGGAGGCGCGCGGCAAAAGCGTCGTGATCGACGAGCCGGTCCTGCGTGGCGGTACGGATGAAGGCCCGATGCCCGTGGAGTTCGTTTTCATAGGCCTGGTGGGCTGCACGCATGTCATCTCGAACAAGCTGGCCGCTGCCAATGGCGTCACGTTCACGTCGATGGATATCGGGATCAACGTGACCATGGACAGCCACGGCACCCGCCTGATCAACCCGATCGACGTGCCCTTCCCGTCGGTGACGCTGAACATCAAGGCCGATTTCGAAGGCCCCCGCGAAGGCGCGATCGAGGTGACACGGGTTCTGCGCGACTATTGTGCGGTGTCCAAGATGCTTCAGGAATCGGGTACCGAAGTGGTCGAAAACTGGACCTTGAACGGCGAAGCGGTCTGAGTCGCGATGCATGTTTCGTCCCGCCCCCATGACAAAGACACCGCCTCATGCTGACGCAGATGGCCGACATACTCGGGCCGATCATCGTGATCGTCCTGATCGGTTATCTCTTCGGGCGGTCCAAGGTCGGGCTGGAAACGCGCACGCTTTCGACGGTGGTCATACTTGTCGCCACCCCGGCGCTGATCTTTCACACGCTGACCTCGCTTCAGGTTTCGCCGGATACGATCAAGACCATGGCCGGGGCTGCTCTGTTCTGTACCGCAGTAGCTGGAGGGTTCGGGCTCCTGGGGCTGCGGCTCTTTGGCGCGCCGGTACGCAGCTTTCTGCCCGCGTTGATGCTGCCCAATTCGGGCAATCTCGGCCTGCCGCTGGTGCTTCTGGCCTTCGGGCCAGAGGGATTGCAGCTGGGGGTGGCATATTTTTTTGTGATCGCGCTGGTGCAGCATTCGCTCGGCCTGTCGTTCTATGCGGGGAGCCTTCGGTTTTCCGTGCTAGCGCGCCAGCCCTTGCTCTATGCGGTGGCGGCAGTGCTGGTAGTGACATGGACCGGCCTGCCGGTGCCGAAAATCGTGATGACGACAACCGCGATGCTGGGCGGCATGATGATACCTGCTATGCTGATGCTCTTAGGCGCTTCGCTGGCCACCCTGCAGGTTGCGGACCTCAAGCCTGCGGTTCTGATGGCGCTGGCGCGGCTATCGCTGGGGCTGATCTCGGCGGGGCTGGCGATCACTGTGTTGGGGCTGGACGGGCTGGCGGCGGGAACGGTGTTTCTTCTGGCCTCTATGCCCACGGCCATCGTCAACTACGTGTTGGCCGAACGCTTTCAGCACAACGCGCGGCAGGTGGCCGGAGCCGTCGTCGTCTCGACGCTTCTGACCTTCGTCTGCCTGCCTGGTCTTGTCTGGGTGGCGCTGCAGATCTCGGGCCAGACCGCCTTTGCAGAGGAGCAGGCTGACCTTTTGCCATAGACCACGACATACCGGCGCAGGGAGAGCGCCGTCAACGACAGGGGAGGAGACCATGTTGTTCAGACAGTCACAGACCTGCATTTCGCGGCATAGTCTTGCCTTGGCCCGCGCTTGCAGCAGGTACACGTCATGAGTGCCCCGTTGCGCCTCACTCTCGGCGGGTATCAGGGCCCCGGTTCCGTTCACACCCGCGCGCTTTTTCTGTTGCGCGATGCCATCCTGCGGCGACTTGGCGACAGGGTGACCGTGACTGTGCGGGCAAATCTGGGCGAGGATGGCCACAAGACCGCAGATCTGCCCACGCTGACCGAACGCGGCGAGATCGACGGATGCTATATCTCGTCCAGCTATCTTGCCGAACGGGTGCCCTGCCTATCGCTGTTTGACATGCCCTTCGCCGCGCCGGACCGCGACCGCGCCCTTGCGCAACTCGATGGTGCCCTCGGTCAGCGCTTTGCCCAGGATGTCGCGGCCAACACCGGCCTGACCCTGCTTGGGGTCTGGGACAACGGGCTACGCCACATTGCGACCGCCGAGCATCCCCTGCGGGCCCCTTCGGATTGCACCGGGCTGGTGTTGCGCACTTTGCCGAACGACGAACACCAGGGAGTGTTCCGCGCCCTTGGCTTTACGCCGCGGGTCATCGATGCCCGGGATCTGCATGCCGCCGTCGTCAACAAAGAGGTTGACGCGCAGGAGAACCCGCTGACCAACACCTATAATTTTGATCTGCACACGGCGCTGCCGGTGATCACCCTCACCGGGCATCTGATGGGAATCGCGCTGGTGCTGTTCAACACGGATGTGCTGGCGTCCTGGCCGCATGAGATCCGCGCCGCCGTCGCGCGGGCGGTTGCCGAGGCTAACGAACAGCAGCGCAAACTGGCACTTGAGGCCGACCAGGCCAGCGCCCGGACCCTGACTGAGGCCGGCGCCCGATTGATCGAACTCTCCGCAACCGAACACGCCGCATGGCGCGCCGCCTCAGAAGCCGAGGTCGCCCGCCGCCGCGTCCGGTTGGCGCCCGATCTGCTGGCGCTTTTCGATACCTGTATCCGCACCAAAGGAAAGGCTCTCGCATGAAGACCCCCTCATTGGACCTAGCGCACGTGCCATCCGACCCATCCACCCCAAGCACCCGCCAGAATGGGAGATTCACAATGGCCCGCAACTCCGCGCTCCGCTCACCAGAAACACTGACGCTTATCACCTTGCTGGTCGTGTCCGTGCTTTCGCTGATCTTCATGCCATACTTGGTTGCGGCGCCCAAGGTGCTGTTCGGCCGCGCCCTGTCTGCCATTGCCCCCAGTCTGTTTCCCGGCATCGTGCTGGCGTTGATGGCGGTGATGTGTGCCGGCGCGCTGCTGCTGATCCGCGCCGGAACGGTGGCAGAACCCAGCGTCGGCATGATCCGCGCCGAATGGATGCGCGCCCTGACCCTGTTCGGCATCATGACGCTTTACGCGCTGACGATGGTGCCGTTCGGCTTTCTGATCTCCACCGCAATCGCGACCACCTTGATTTCGTTGCAAATGGGGGCGCGCTCGGTGTTTCAAATCGGTGCTGTCGCGCTGATCGGGCCGGTCGCACTGTACCTGTGCGCGACGAAGTTGCTGGCCGTGTCCCTGCCCGAACTCAACACGATCGAGATGGCTTATGCCTACTTTCTGTCGCCCGAACAGGTGACAGAGGCAGCCACCGTTGTTTCCGAATGAACCGTAGCAAATCCCGAGGCTCACGACATGATTGATCAATTCTTCGAAGGCTTTGCCATGGCAATGCGCTTCGACACCATGGCGATGATGAGCATAGGCCTGTTCGCAGGCATGCTCGTCGGAGCCCTCCCCGGCTTCACAACGCTGATGGCGATGGCGATCCTGCTACCGATCTCGTTCTTCCTGGAACCGATCGTCGGCATCCCCTTCCTGCTGGGCATCTACAAGGGCGGCATCTTCGGCGGCAGCGTGCCGGCGATCCTGATCTCGATGCCGGGTACCGGAGCGGCGGTGGCGACCTCTCGCGACGGCTACAAGCTGACGCAGAAGGGAAAATCGCGCAAGGCGCTGGACATGGCGCTGTTTTCCTCGGTCTTCGGCGACACCTCCAGCGACTTCTTCACCATCCTGATGATCTTTCCGATCGCCTATATGGTCATGCAGTTCGGCCCGCCGGAACTGTTCGCCGTGCTGCTGATGAGCCTGGTGATCATTGCCGCGACGTCTGGGGCCAATCCGCTCAAGGCGCTGATCATGATGATGCTTGGCCTGTGGCTGTCCTTCATCGGTACCGATCCGCTGGGCGGGGTGGAGCGCTTCACCTTCGGTCTGTTCGACCTCAAGTCCGGCATTCCGCTGCTGCCGATGCTGATCGGCGTGTTCGCCCTGCCCGAGGTCGCCTCGGTCGTGATCCGCAACGAACAGGGCCGGAAACTCGCCGCGCTGATGGGCGAAAGACTGCAGTTTTCCGAGTTCCGCCGCTGCTTCAAGACGATATGCCGCTCGACGGTGATCGGCACCGGCATCGGCATCGTGCCCGGTCTTGGCCAGGTCGTCGCCGCGATGATGGGTTATTCCGCCGCCAAGAACGCGTCGGACCACCCGGAAACCTTCGGCGAAGGTGAAATCGAAGGCGTCGCTGCCGCCGAGGCCGCCAACAACGCGGTCAACGGCCCGACCATGGTGCCGCTGCTGACGCTGGGCATTCCCGGCGACAACGTGACCGCGATCCTGCTGGGCGCTTTTGTGGCGCAGGGTCTGCGTCCCGGCCCGCAGCTGTTCGAGGAACAGGGCGCCACCGTGTTCGCCATTCTTGTGGCCATGGTCATCGCCAACCTGCTGTTCCTGGTCATCGGCTATCTCTCGGTTCCGATGTTCTCGCGGCTGGTCACGATCAAGACCTCGATCCTCATCCCGATGGTCATCATGTTCTCCTTCGCGGGCACCTACGTCTATCGTTCGGACCCGACCGACCTGCTGATCCTGGTGGCCTTTGGCATCTTCGGCATCATCGCCAAATCCGCGCGGTTTGACGTCATGCCGATGGTGATGGGCTTCATCCTCGGGCCGTCGATGGAATACGCCTTTGGCCAGACCGTCGCCATGTCCGGCGGAAACGCCCTGGGCTTCTTCCTGACCGAGCGCATTGGCGCCCTGACGCTGCTGATCGCCACACCCATCATGGGCTACCTGCTGTGGAAACGTCTCTACAGCAACCTCAAGGCAGCCTGACGCCGACCGGCCCGGCGCCTCGATGCGCCGCGCCTCATCGAAAATCCAACCAACGGAGAGACTCTATGCTCAAGACCTTTGCCAAGAAATCGCTGGCCGCGCTGGCCATTTCGGGGGCCGCGCTGGCAACCACCCTGTCGCCGGCATACGCCGAATATCCCGAAAAGCCGGTGACATTGGTGATCCCGCTCGGAGCCGGCGGTTCGCATGACCTGAACGCGCGCATCCTTACCTCCATCGTTCCCAGCTATCTGAACCAGGCGATGATCGTGCGGCTGACCCCGGGCGCCGGTGGACAGAAAGGCACGCAGGAAGTGGCCAATGCGCCGGCGGATGGCTACACCCTTCTGTTCACACACAACTACATCGATATGTTGCAGCAGTATGTCGAAAACCTGCCCTATGATCCGATGGCGGATTTTGTATCGGTGGCGCGGATCAACTTTGCACCCGCCTCGGTGATCGTGCGCGCGGACAGCCCGTTCCTGACCTTCGAAGAACTGGTCGCTCATGCCAAAGAACACCCCGGCGAGCTGCAACTTGGCCACTCGGGCAACTGGGGCGCGTTCTTCGTGCCCGCTGCACAGATGATGAAAAAGCTGGATTTCGTGATGAACATGGTGCCCTACCAAGGGGGCGGCCCCGCCATGCAGGCGCTTCTGGCGGGCGATTCCGACATGTCGCTGGCGTTCCCCTCGACGCTGGGCGAGTTGCTGAAAGCCGGCAAGATCCGGGTGCTGGCCACCGCGGGTGAAGAGCGTGTCTATGACGACGTGCCCAGCTTCACCGAGGTGGGCATCGATGGCGACATCGGCTTCATGCACCGCTTTGTTCTCGCCCCCGCCGGTACGCCGCCGGAAGTGCTGAAGAAACTGGAAGCGGCCTTTGCGGAAACCAGCAAAGACGAGACATTCTTGCAGCTGATGGGCCGTCTGGGCGAAAGCGTCGATCCGATGACCGGTGAGGAATACCACGCCCTGCGCGAAGGCCAGGCGGTGGCGTATCAGGAACTGGTCGAGGAGCTGACGTCGCAGTAATCTCCATGCCGCAGACGTCCATCAGCGGATCAGACCACGAATGCGCCGGGCCGTTCGCCCGGCGCATTTTCTGCCGTTCAGAGCGGCGCAACTCCAAGTTCGGCGGCAAGACCCGCCAGCGTTGTGCGCAACGCCTCCGGTATCGGAATGCCCTGTGCCGCGCGCTCGCGCATCACCCGGTCCAGCCGTTCGCCCGGCAGCCGGATGGCATCGACTCCGGGCATCCGCCCAGAGGATTTCATCTGGGTCCAGACCGCATCGATGCCGGCGCGAAACTCATCCGGATCGGCAAAGGCAGCGATATCCAGCGCAAGGATCACATGGCCGGTATTGGTGACGGTTTCGGCATCGGCATTGAAATCCACCACGTCGCGCCCGAAGGCCGCGCCGTTCAGCACCCCCGCCAATATGCCGAAGACCAGCGACAGCCCGTATCCCTTTGGCCCGCCAATCGGCAACAGGAAACCCTCGGAGGCTCGCTTCGGATCGGTCAGAGGATTGCCCTCTCGGTCGATCATCCAACCTTCGGGCATGGTCTCGTCCCGTTGTGCGGCTGTCTTGATTTTGCCATAGGCCGCCACGGTGGTGGCCATGTCGAGCACGACCGGTGGGAAGTCCTGCGACGGCAGCGCCACGGCAATCGGGTTGGTCGAGAGCAGCATATCCGTCCCGCCCCACGGGGGCATGTGATTGGCGCTGCCCACCGCCAGATAAAGCCCGATCATGTTTTCAGCCGCCGGCATCATCGCATAAAGCGAGGCCGGGCCGGCATGATTGGAATGCCGCGCGCCGACCCAAGCGACGCCCGTGGTGCGGGCCTTTTCCATCGCCAGTCCGGTGGCGTGGTGCATGACCAGATGGCCCATGGCATTGTCGCCGTCGATCAACGCGGTGGCGGGGCGATCTTTCAACCGTTTGAACGCTGGAGTCATGTTCATTCCACCCGCCCGAATGCGCTTGACATACATCGGCAGGCGAAAGACGCCGTGCCCGTCCTGGCCCATCAGATCGGCCTTCGTCATCAGATCGGCGACCTTGGCGGCATCCGGCGTGGGCATGCCACAGGCTTTAAAGCACCGGGCGATGAAGGCCCGCAGATCGGATTGGGCGACAGTAACGGTCATGGCATCTTCCTGAAAACTTGAAAGGACAAGGAATGACATCTCGGAACGACAGCGCACGGGGCACCATCGTGCCCTACGATGCGATCACGCCGTTTGCGCGTGGCGACGGCGTGGAAACCCGGCTCATGGTAGGGCGGAACACCGACCCCGCGGCGCCCTTTACCACCGGCACAACATCCTTCCCCGCTGGTTGCGCCGCGCCTTTGCACACGCATAATTGCGCCGAACAGGTGACGATCCTGTCGGGCACAGCCGAGGCGAAAGTGGGTGGCGAGATCACGCAGCTTGGCCCGATGGACACCAGTTTTGTGCCCGCCGAGGTGCCGCATTACTTCCGTAACACCGGCGACGGGCCGTTGACTATCCTGTGGATCTATGGCGCGCGCGAGGTCACCCGGACCTTTGTCGAAACCGGCGAAACGGTGGCTCATATGTCGCCTCGTGATCAGGTGTAACTCGGAATTGGTTGACCATACGGATTGGCTTGTGCCAACTGGGACGGTGCTGCCCGCATTATAAAGGCAAAGACGCCGGAAGAGAAGGCGATTTGCCGGGGCAGGGCGCGCAGAAACCCGTTCATTTGGCAAACCAATGCAAGACCCCGTCCTGATGAGAATGCGCAATTGGATCGCCACTGCCGGTCTGGCCAGGGGCGCCCGTCTGCCGCCCGAGCGTGAACTCTGCGCGACCCTAGGCGTCAGCCGGGCCGAATTGCGCAAAGCGCTTCTGGTGCTCGAAGCCGATGGCGCGCTGGAACGCCACGTCGGGCGCGGAACGTTCCTTGCAAAGGCCCCGCGTCCTTCGCGCGGCGGCACCGGGGTCGACGCGACCATCGCCGCGCTGGCCGAGACTACCGGCCCGGTCGAGGCGATGAATGCCCGTCTGGCACTGGAACCGGAAATCGCCCAACGTGCCGCGCTGCATGCTACGCCGAAACAACTGCGAGAGCTGCGCAGGCTCGCCGATGCAATGCGCGAGGCCACGAGTTGGGGCGCCTACGAGCAATTGGACAGCGAATTCCACGCCACCATCGCCGCGGCGTCGGGCAATTCGCTTTTGCAATCCCTGCACAGGATCCTCAATGGCGTCAGGCAAGCGGTCGTCTGGCGTCGGCTCAACACCACCGACCGCGGACCGGACCCGGCATACCATTCATTCAACGAGCATGATGCCATCTTTGCCGCGCTGGAAAACCGTGACGGGACCGCGGCTGGGGCGGCCATGCGGGCGCATCTCGATAGCACACTGTCGCTGATGACGACCAGCCCCTCCGACTGAGCTACAGGATCAGAAGACTGCATAATAGGTATCAGGAAAGCTTGTTTGCTCACCCATTCTGTATTTGCAAAGCTGATCATCAAATTGAATACGTTGGGAGCGAATATGAGACAGGTTGAAGTGGCCGTGATCGGCACCGGCTGGTGCGGGGGAATGCGCGCGGAAACGCTCGCGAAATCGGCGCTTGTCGACAAGCTCCATATCTGTGAAATCCGGCCCGAACGCTTGGCGGAGGTGAAAGAACTGACCAACCCGGCCACCGCGACCGACGACTACCAGGAGATCGTGCGAAACAAGGCCATCGAAGTGGTCTATATCTCGACCACGCCCGAGCCCACGCATTACCCCATCGCGCGCGACTGCCTGATGGCGGGCAAGCACGTGCTTCTGGAAAAGCCCATCGCGATGGAACTGGCCGAGGCCGATGACCTGATCAACACCGCCAAAGAAAAAGGCGTGAAATTCACCATCGGGTACTCGCAGCGCTTCAACCCGAAAATCGCTTGGGCGAAAAAGGCGATTTCCGAAGGCAAGCTTGGTAAGATCGTCAATGTCATGGTCTCGCGACACTTGTCGCGCGCCCTCGGTACGCGCATCGCAGGCCGCGTGAAATTGTCGCCCGCTGCGATGGAATCCACCCATGACCTCGATTTCGTCTACTGGATGCTCGATGCCAAACCCACCAAGGTCTATTCCCAAGGCGCCTACGGTTTCATGAAAGAGCTAAACGGCTCATACGACTGTATGTGGAGCACCGTGAACATGGACAATGGTACCCTTGTGGTGATCGGTGGCGGTTGGAACCTGCCGCCCAGCTATCCCAATTACTGCGCCACATGGATCGAGATCACCGGCACCGAAGGCTCGCTGGTGCTCGACGACACCTCGCGGGACAATTGGCTCAATCTGGCGGACGGTGGCACTCAATTCCCGATGTCGACCATGCCGGGCGAGCATGTGGATCACATGTATGCCGGTCAGATGGGGCCGGAGACGCTGCATTTCCTTGAATCGGTTCTGCTGGATCGCGATCCGCTGGTGGCACCTGAGCATGCGCGTTTGGTCATGGAAAGCTATCTCGCCGCCGATGTCTCGGCCGAGATCGGCGAGCCGGTGGACCTGCCGATGTCGAACCATACGATGGCCAAACTGGCCGATATGTTCGACGCCAAGAAGGTCTCGTGACCGGGATTGCCGTCTTCGGCCTCGGCCAGATGGGCCAGGGCATCGCCCGCCGTCTGGACGCGGCGGGCCTGCTTTGCGCAGCGACCGACACTGACCCAGCGCGCTTCGCGCAAGCGGGTTTCTCCGACCGGGTGAGTGACTCGGTGGAGGCGGCGGACATCTTCGTCTTCGTCGTCCCCGGAAAGGCCCAGATTGAAGCGGCGTTGGCGGGCATGTCCCTGCGCAATGTCCAGTTGATACTCGACCTCACCACTTCGCATCCGTCCGGCACCATAGCCCTTGCCGAAAGGCTCCAAGCCGACGGCGTCGCGTACGTCGATGCTGCCATGACTGGTGGTGCGGCGGGTGCTGACGCCGGGAGCCTGACGCTGATGATGGGCGGCGCGCCGCATGTCATTGCGCAGATCGACCCGGTGCTGGACCAGATCTCGAAACAGCGGTTCCACATGGGGCCGGTAGGGTCGGGTCACGCGATGAAGCTGATCCACAACCTCATTCTACATAGCGCTTTCATGGCCACTTGCGAAGGTCTGACGCTGGCAGGCAAGGCGGGGCTGGACGTGGATCGCGCGGTCGAAGTGCTGAACGCTGGCAATGCCCGCAGTTTCGTGACCGAAGTGCGTTTCCCGCGCGATATCCTCGGCGGCACAATGAATGCCCGGTCGAGGATCGCCAATCTGGAAAAAGATCTTGGGCTTGCGCGCCAGTACGCCAAGGCTTTGGGCGGCCCGGCGGTGTTCACCGGGTTGACGCATGATCTGTTGCACGCCGCTGTTGAGAGTGGCGCGGCAGAGACCGACTTTTCCCACCTCTTTCCAATGTTTGAAGCACTGGCTCAGCAGGTGAACCATGGCTGACGGACGCAAAACAATCGGCATCTTCGGCCTTGGCCTGATAGGCAGCGCGGTGGCCAAACTATTGATCGGCGCGGGCCATGACCTGCGCGGGTTTGATCCGGATCCCGCCAGGGCTGAGGCGCTTGCGGACCTCGGAGGCACTGCTTGCGCCGAGGCAGAAGTCTGGAGCGCCGAGGTTATCTTTTCCTGTGTCTTCGATACCGCTCAACTCGCCGCATTGATCGACGCCGCGCCGAAAGGCGGTTGCGTGCTGGTGTCAGTAAGCACCTGCGATCCCGACCGGATGCAGGGCCTGGCCGATGCCTCCGCCGCCAAGGGCATAACCCTGATCGAGGCGCCGATCTCCGGCACCAGCCGCGCCCTGTCGGACGGGGACGTGTTATTGATGGTGGCGGGTGATCCCAAAACGGTGGAGCGGATCGCGCCGCTTCTTGACTTGCTGTCGCGGCAATTTCTGCATGTCGGTGCCATCGGCAATGGCAACCGCGCAAAGCTCGCCATCAACCTGACGCTGGGTCTCAATCGCGCAGCCCTGGCCGAAGGCATGGTGTTTGCCGAATGCCTGGGCCTTGCCGCGGATGACTTCCTTACAATCGCGCGCGCCTCGGCGGCCTATTCCGCCGCGATGGACTCCAAGGGCGCCCTCATGGCCACGCGTGATTTCAAACCGCAGGGCCGCATTCGCCAATCGGCCAAGGATTTCACCCTGATCCGCGACGGCGCGGCGGCGGCGGGGCAGGGCCTGCCCTTCACGGCAACTTATCTTGAGATGATGCACGACGCGCTGGAGCACGACGAAGGCGATCTGGATAACTCCGCGATCCTTCTGCCGATCTCTCGCACGCCGCCTGCCACGGACTAACGCGCCAACCGTACCTGATCGGGCACATCCAAAGGTGCATTCGGACCGTCGATGAATTCGACCGTGGTAAAGAGCAGATCGGTATCGCCGATGTTCTCCACCGCGTGCACCATGTGATCGCCGTCTCCGTAGTCGAAGTGCCTGGTCTCGCCCTTGTAATGTTCCACATCTCGGATCTCGCCGGACGAGAAATAGCCGCGCGCCATGCCGGGGGTCATCGCGGTCCAGAAATAGCGGTTCACGTGGCGATGAAACCGGCAGCGTTTTCCAGCGGGCAGGTGCAGGTGCCAGATGCGCATGGTGTCGGTCTCGGACACCAGAACCGAGCCGACGCAACCGTTGTTCAGATCGCTCTGCATCTCTTCGTAGAGCCCATTCGGCCAGTGGGCGAATGCGGCGCGGTCAGGGTTGATGTCCACATGGTCGGAGCCGTGTTTGGTGGTCATGTTATTCACTCCGCAGGTTCCACTTCAGCGTCGAGCCCGGCAAGGTCGGCCTTGAACGCAGCCTTTTGCGAACCACTCAGCGGCACCAGCGGCGGTTGCATCTGTAGCCAGCTGTCATCGCCGCTGCGCCATGCCTCGGCGGTTTTCATAGCCGCCATCAGCGGGTATTTCGACGCCACGGCGCGGGCCTTCCTGACCGCCTCCATCGCGGCGTCGCGCGCGGGGCCTTTGGCGGTCTGGCGCGCAACCTGAACTTTAGGCGCAAAAATATTGGTCGAGCCCGAGATGATCCCCGCCGTACCGATATCCAGCCCGTCCCAGAGGAAGGCCTCGGACGAGGGATAGATGTCAAAGTCCTCTGCCACTCCACCGGTCGCCTCGACAAAAGCGCGCGATTGCTCGAAGTCGCCGCTCGAGTCTTTCAGCCCGGCGATCACCGGGCCGAATTCGGCACGCAGTCGCAGGACCAGATCGGTGGAGAGCGGCACCGACGACATTTGCGGGAAATGATAGAGATAGACCCGCAAATCGTCGCTTCCCACCTGTTCGATCAGCTTGGCGTAGAAGGCAAACAGCCCGTCGTCGGACGGTCCCTTGTAGTAGTAAGGCGGCAAGACCAGCGCATTGACATAGCCCGCGTCACAGGCCGCATGGGTCAACGCGACGCAATCGGGCAGGGATGGCGCGCCGGTGCCGAAGATCACGCGGTCGGGCGATATCCCCGCCTTGGCGAAGTCGCCCGGCAGCGCCAGCCTGTCGGCCATGCCCACCGATGTGCCTTCGCCTGTAGTGCCAGTGGGGGCCACACCATCGCAGCCGCCGTCACTCAGCAGATGTTGGCAATAGTTCAGCAACTTGGCACGATCCAGCGTACCATCGGCATGGAACGGGGAGATGGCGGCGGCATAGATGCCGCGTCTGGCCTTGGTCATGTCTTGGCTCCTTTTGCGCCGCCGGTGATGCCCGGCCTCATCGACACGACCACCTTGATCGCGTCGTCGATCCGTTCGCGGGCGTATTTCAGCGCGGTTGGCAGGTCTTCTAGCGGAAAGGTGTGGGTGTGCACGAGGCTGGCGTCAAACCGCCCGGCCTCCATGAAGGCCATCGCGCGGTGGGTGGCGGATTTGCCCTCACCGCGAATGCCGTAGAGATAGATATTGTTCACCGCGAGCGCGCCCAGATCGAAGGACACCGCGGATTTCGGAAAGGCCGCGAGGCAGATACGCCCGCCGCGGTTGGTCATGTGCACGGCCTGATTGACGGTGGTTTCCACTCCGGCGCAATCCACCACGTAGTCCGCGCCCTTGCCGGTCAACTCCTTGACTCGGGCGACCACATCCTCGCTTCTGGCGTCGATCACCACGTCGGCGCCCAACTCGCGCCCGATGGCATTGCGACTTTCGCGGGTGCCGACCAAAATGACGGGCGACGCGCCCAGCGCCTTGGCCACTGCGACGGCCAGAAGCCCGATCGGCCCTGGCCCGATCACCACAACGCTTTCGCCCGCGACAAGCCCGCCGAGTTCCGTCAGCCCGTACATCGAGGTGCCCGCCGTCACCACCAGCGTCGCCTCTTCGTCCGTCATGGCGTCGGGCACGCGAATCAGCGTGTTGATGTTGTTGACTGCATATTCGGCAAAGCCGCCATCGGTGGTGAAGCCGTTGGCACGGTGCCCCTTGTCGTGATCGCCGTAGTTCAGCCCGTAATTGTGGCACGAGGTATACATGCCCATCCTGCAGCGCTTGCACTGGCCGCAGCCTGCATGGATCTCGACCGTCACCCGGTCGCCCACGGAAAATTCGTCGACCCCGGCCCCCAGTGCTGCGACAGTGCCCATGTATTCATGGCCGGGCGTGTAGTTCTTGTTGAACGGCGCACCGCCCTCGATCAGGGCCGGGGTGCCATAGGTAAGGATCTCAAGGTCGGTGGCACAGATCGCCACAGCGTCGATCCGCACAAGTACCTCCGCTCGACCGGGGGAGGGGACCGGCTTTTCGGTCAGGGTCAACTCGTCCGGGTCGCCTAGGACCCAGGCCCGCATGGTGGCGGGCAGATCATCGCCCAATCCGCCCCTGTCTTTTGCGTCCAAGGGCCGCTTTGCCAATCTTGTATCTAACATTGTTGATTCCTATTGGTTGACCAATTTAGGCGCAATTCGGAGATCTTATGGCACGAAGTACCCAAAAAAAGCAAGTTGGAATGTTCGGTGGGGGAGATAGCGGTCGAAGTACGCAGGTAGTAGGCCGCTATATTATATTAATGGTTGACCAATCGTCGTGATTTTTCTTTTCGTCAGTGGACGTGCGAGCAAGGTCGGTTTGACCCGCTTGGCGGGTTGTCAGATGCAGTGACCAATCCTGCTCAGAGGTGGATTGAAGTGCCCAGTATCAATAAACTTGATATTGCACATGAAGAAAGATGCCTGCGGGTGCTTGCTTCCATCTGGTAAGCTGATGCCAGAAGTCAAACGGGATTGCGCACTCACCGGCACCAGGGATCGAAGGGACGTCGACCGTTAGGCCCGGATTAAAACCGTGACGCGACTGGGAAGACCCTGGGCGAAGATGCGCAGACCGAAAACCCACGTTCCGAATGCCGGAAAGCCGCCTCCCGGGCCGGCACTGAGGAGGCAAACAATGAGCGAAGTCATCAAGGCGGAATGGTTCGATCTGGATGAGGTCTCCTGTGCCGAAACCCGCCTCTGGCTGCACGGCGTGTATTTCCCGGCGGTTAAGGCCACGCCCGGCGTCGCCTGGATTGGCCATTACGACATCGTCGAACTGCCCGACACGCCCTATATCGCGGGCGCGCCCCGGCGCAGGGAGACGACCGATCCGTCACTGCCGACGGGATGGCAGAACGTCGTCTTGACTGCAGCCGTCTCGCCCGAGGTCTTTTTTGGCAAAGGCAACGCGCTGGACCCGCTGGCCGCGGCGCATGCCGACCAGCTCGCCGAACGGAAGAACCACCGCTGCGCCGTCTATCTCGAAGAGCAGGTGATCAATTCGCCTGAACTTCGCGCCGCGCCTTATGGCATGGGGCCGCCACCCGCGATGCAGCTGGGCAACTACAATGTCGGCACGCCCGATGACGAGGTCGAACTGGCCCGCTGGTACAGGGCGGAACGGTTCGCCCGCGTATCTGTCACCCCCGGCATGATCCGTGGTCGCAAGCTGGTCTCGATCGCGGGATGGGCAAAACATGGCGTGCTTTGGGAATTCACCGACCTGCCGGAGGGCGACAGCAGCTTTGAGCATCGCTTCGTTGCCGCCGACCGGAACGAGAACTGGCAGGGGCGGCACGTGCTGGAATACGCCACTCATGCCTATGGCAGCCCGCATGCGGGGCGGCGTGTCTGGCCGCCGGTAGAATAGCAGACGACACGACTTCAAACCTGAACCCTTGGGAGGAAAACCATGTCTCAACGATTGCCCGGCGTAAGCCACGAAGACGCCACCGGAACCGCCAAACTGATACTGGAAGGATCGGACCGCTTCCTTGGCCGCACTGCCAACCTGCAACGCATTCTGGCGAAGAACAGCCCCTACATCGCCCGTTGGTTCGGCGGTCTGGTTGCAGCGGTGCGCCAACCCGATCTGGGCGCCTCCACCGATGCCCGACTGCGCGGATTGGCCTGCATCAAGACCTCGATGGCCAATGCCTGCACCTATTGCACCGCGCATACATCCACCTTCGGACAGGGCCTGGGCATCACCGACGAAGAACTCGAAGCGATGATGGACGACAGCTACAAGACCAGCCCGCTGTTTGACGACCGCGACCGGGCGGCGATTGCGTGGGCCGAGGCGATGACCAACAACACCGCAGCGCGGGATAAACAGGTCTGGGCCGCGATGAAGGACAACTTCACCGAGACCGAGATTGTCGAAATTTCGATGGCCTCGGCGATGTTCAACATGATCAACCGGCTGAATGACAGCTTCTGGACCGAGCTCGAAACCGAGGAATACAACCAGAAGCAATGGAACGCGGTCAAGGGCCTGTCGGTCGACGAGATCGAAGCCTTTGCCGGGAAATTTGCCGCGGTTGGTGCCGCCGAGCGCAAGGCCAAAGGCGCGGAAACAGCGAAATCCGAAGTGACGGCTTAAGCTTCACGATCTATCGAGGCGCGCCCTACGGGGCCGCGTTTCTGGGGCGGAGCGCTCCTTCTGCCCCGGCAAGGCGGCTACCTCCCGGCCGCCTTGTGCCCATTCCCGCGCCGCGCCGAGCGCTGCCATCGCCAATCCCGGAGAGACCCGAATGCCCAGCAAGCACACCAAAGTCCTGATCGTGGGCTCCGGCCCCGCCGGATACACCGCCGCCGTCTATGCCAGCCGCGCCATGCTGGAGCCGGTTCTGGTACAGGGCATCCAGCCCGGCGGCCAGTTGACGATCACCACAGAAGTGGAGAACTGGCCCGGCGACGCGATGGTGCAGGGGCCCGATCTGATGGTCCGCATGGAGGGCCACGCCCGCGACGTCGGCGCAGAGATCATCAGTGACCACATCAATTCCATCGATCTGTCGCAGCGCCCTTTTACCGCCGAGGGTGACAGCGGCACCACGTATACTGCCGACGCGGTGATCCTTGCCACCGGCGCTCAGGCAAAATGGCTCGGCCTTCCGAGCGAGGAGGTTTTCAAAGGCTTCGGCGTCTCGGCCTGCGCCACCTGCGACGGGTTCTTCTACCGCGGCAAGCAGGTCGTGGTGGTAGGGGGCGGCAATACCGCGGTCGAAGAGGCGCTGTTCCTGACCAAATTCGCCTCCATGGTCACGCTGATCCACCGCCGCGACACGCTGCGCGCCGAGAAAATCCTGCAACACCGGCTGATCAATCACCCCAAGATCGAGGTCCTCTGGGACCATGCTCCGGTCGAGGTCATTGGCACCGACCAGCCGCGCGGCGTAGAAGGCGTGCGCGCCCGGCACGTCGCGACGGGCGAGATCACCGCGGTGCCCTGCGCCGGTTTCTTCGTCGCCATCGGCCATGCCCCCGCGTCAGAGCTGGTGAAGGGTCAGCTGGACACGCGCCATGGCGGTTATGTCGTGACCAATCCGGATTCCACCGCAACATCGATTCCGGGTGTTTTCGCGGCGGGCGATCTGACCGATCACATCTACCGTCAGGCCGTCACATCAGCCGGTATGGGGTGCATGGCGGCGCTTGAGGCCGAAAAATTTCTGGCGGAACAAGGCGAGGTAGAGGTCGCGCCGGACGCCGTGGTCATGGCCTAGTAGTTTCCGCGCAGCCACTTCGGATTAGCCAGAGAAGGTCCACACGCCACGTTTCCCGACTCGCAAATCACAGAGGCGTGACGAGATCTGCGCGGATCAACGGCGAATAACGACGGCATGAAGAGGAGGCTGGGGAAATCTGAACAGCCGGGATAAGTGGATCTTCCGTGCAACAGCGGCATGATGCTGCGAGCGAGGAGAAGACCCATGGCAAGACGACCGCGCCGGAATCACAGCCCGGCGTTCAATGCGAAAGTGGCGGTTGCAGCGATCAAGGGTGAGAAGACCTTGGTCGAGCTGGCGTAGGATTTCGACCTGCACCCGAACTAAATCAAGCAGTGGCGGGACCAGCTCCTGGAAGGGGCGACCGGCGTTTTTGGCGAGACCGCAAAAGACGACCCGGAACCGAAAGTCGACATGAAGACCCTGCATGCGAAGATCGGAGATCTGACGCTGGAGGACGATTTTTTGTCCGGCGCGCTTGGCAAAGCGGGTCTGCTGCCGAGCGCAAGAAGATGATCGATCGGAACGCAAAGCTGAGCCTGTCGCGCCAAGCCAGGGTTCTCGGGATCAGCCGTGGCAGCATCTACTACCAGCCTCAGCCGGTCGGGGATGCGGATCTGAAACTCATGCACCGGATCGACCAGCTGCATATGGAGTTCCCGTTGCGCCCCGCCATCCTCGCGCTTCACCAGCCAAAGGCCAGCGCCATCACAATGCTTACCCACCGACGCGGTTTTCAGGAATTGCGAAGAAAGCCTGTTGGTCGCCCGCAATTTATATCCCCCTAAATATCCACCCTAGGTTAGTGGATGCGGACGGACAGGGCAAGACAACACCGGACAGAAAAGGCCCAATTTTTAGGGGGATAAATGCAATATAGAACAAGAAAATACTTTCTAAAACAATGGGTTGGTTCCGTGTGGGGGCACCAGAAATCCTAAAAAATTCAATATATTGGTTTCTGACTTTGAAGCTTCATAAGATATGGACTTCCATACTGTGACCAGATTTGTATCGACTTTGCAGCGATCTGTTTCTTTTGTGCCCGCCCGACGAGATTCGTGATTTGGAAGAACGGACGGCAGGCAGCGAAAGCCTCCCGCCGAGTGTTCACACAATTCTGTAGACTGACCTTTCTGACATACCCAGCTTGGCGGCGATCCGTCGTTTACTCATTCCCTGCGACGCAAGTTCCCTTGCTTGTGGCTTCATACGTCGTGCCGTGGGACTGCGACCCTTGTAGCGTCCCTCAGCCTTGGCTTTGGCAATGCCTTCCTTCTGACGTTCCAGCATCATTTCCCGCTCAAACTGAGCGACCGAGCCAAGCACATTGAGCATCAGCTTTCCGGTTGCGTTGGTTGTGTCCAAACCAAGATCAAGGATGCGAAGACCGACGCCCTTGGCCTCCAACTGTTCAACGATCTCTCCAAGGTGCCGTACAGACCTGGCCATCCTGTCCAGTTTGGTGACAATGAACACATCACCGTCCCGGCAGAACTCCAATGCGTCCGAGAGCGCTGGGCGGTTGCCTACCGAGCTTGTCTGTTCCTTCCAGACCTTCTCGCAGCCGATTGCTGCCAACTGTGCTGCCTGTGCCTCAAAGCCTGCCTGTTGTTCCAGCGTCGAAGTCCGTGCGTATCCAATGAGCATTGCCTGCCCTCCTGTCTGTCAATGATGTCTAAGGGGATGAGGCAGGTTGTCTGCCAAAAGGCGGAACCCACTTCATTGACAGTGCAACCCGATACATCTGAAGGTGTGACACACGGGCAAGACCATCCGGCGGTGCCCCGGCGGCCGGAAAGTACCCGGCGTTCTGCGCGGCACCGGGAATCTACCTTCACCAGACGTGATATCTGATCGAACCTGCCACCACGAGCGTTGCTCTGGATCAGCCGATCTTGTGCAGCTTTCGGTACCGCACGGCCGAGCCGATTTTCACCGCCTGACCTGTGACGAGCGGCACAAGGCTCATCCCGACGACGAGGAGCCATGCGTCAGCGTCAGGTGCCGCAAGGTCGAGGGCATCTGCCGCAACGGGAATGAACAGGACCAGCAACAGCAACCCGACGCTGAGCGCGATGGCGCCCCAGACGTATTTGTTTCGGGTTATCTCGTTGAAGAGCAGATGCGATCTGGGGTCGCGCATGTTGAAGACATGCCAAAGCTGAGCCAGCGCAAGGGTCAGGAAAGAGACTGTGACCGCCTCGTCGGGAGTCATGCCGAGCGACGTCTGCGCAACGAGGAACGCTGCGAGGGTTGCGGCGGAGATTGTCAGACTATGAAGCACGATCGCGATCCATAATTGTCGGGTCACGATGGGTTTGCGGGGATCGCGTGGCGGCCGGCGCAGGATTTTGTCGCTGCCTTCGCTGGCCCCAAGGGCAAACGCGGGGAAAACATCCGTGACCAGGTTCAAAAATAGGATCTGGAGCGGCAAGAGTGGCAAGGGCAGGCCGGAGAGAATGGCCGCGCCCACGACCAGGATCTCGCTGAGATTGCAGGACAGAAGATACGTCACGAACTTCTGGATGTTGCGGAAGATCACCCGGCCCTCACGGATGGCGGACACGATCGAGGCGAAGGCATCGTCGCGCAGAACCATCGCGGCAGCCTCCCTGGCGACCTGTGTGCCCCGCAATCCCATTGCCACGCCGATATCCGCTTGCTTCAAGGCGGGTGCGTCGTTGACGCCGTCGCCCGTCATTGCAACGATATGACCGTCGTTCTGGTAAACCGAGATCAGAGCAAGCTTCTGGGCCGGGCTGACGCGGGCAAAGACATCCGCTTTCCGCAGCGCCGCTGTCTCCGCCTCCGACATCTCATCAATCGGGCGCAGGCTTCGCCCCCCGATCACGATCGGGTCATGGTCTGCAAGACCAACCGACGTCGCGATGTTCCTGGCCGTCACCGCGTGATCGCCGGTCATCATGATTACCCGGATTCCGGCCGATCGGCATTGTGCGATGGCATCTGGAACATCCGCTCTTGGCGGATCGTACAATCCCAGCAACCCCAGAAACGTCAGGTCAGAATAACCTGCGGCGTCCGCTGAGGCCAAATGTCGTTTCGCAACCGCCAGAACCCGCATTCCGCGTGCGGCCATATCATTCGTGCGGGTTCTCCAGATCGCCATGCTCTCAGGTGTCATGGCATTCGATCCGCCTTCGGACCCGTTGAGTGACGTGCATGCGTCCAGGACAGCCTCCGGGGCCCCTTTGACCCACATGTCGATACCGGTGTCGGACTTGTGGACCGTCGCCATGAGTTTTGACGTGGAGTCGAAAGCGATTTCGCGAACCCGGGGGAACCGCTCGATGAGTGACGATCTTTCCAGCCCCTCAGCGCCCGCGCCAGTCAGCAGGGCCTGTTCCAGGGGGTCGCCGGTGTGCTTGCCGTCGTGCGCACTCAATTCCGCGTTGTTGCATAACACGCCCGCCGTCAGGATTTCGTGCAGACACGCATGGCCTTTGTCCCGGCTTTCGTTGCCCGCGCGTTCGAACCGATCGGTGTCCTCGTTGAACCGATACAGTGCCTCGGGACAATCAATCTCCTGAAGTTGCAGGCTGTTTTCAGTCAGCGTTCCTGTCTTGTCGGTAAAGATCACTGTCGTCGCACCGAGTGTTTCGACGGCCGACAGGCGCTCGATCAGAGCATTGTGCCGCGCCATGCGCCACATTCCCCGCGCCAGCGCCATGGTTGCGACAACGGGCAGGCCTTCGGGTATCGCCGCCACCGCGAGCGCAATCGAGGCCTCGACCATCAAAAGGACGTCTTCGCCCTGAAGCACGCCCACGATGCCCAGCGCGAAGACAATGGCGAGCGTGAACCAGATCAATTGCCCGCCAAGTTTCTGAAGCTGACGCTCCAGCGGCGAATGATCCGGAGCGGCCTCCTCGACAAGTTGGGAGATCTGACCAAGCTCCGAGTGCAGCCCCGTTGCCACAACGATGCCGACGGCGCTTCCGCGGGTGATGGCCGTACCCTTGAACACCATGCTGCTTCGGTCAGCGATGAGGCTATCGGCGGCGACCGAAGCCGTACCTTTCTCGACCGACAGCGATTCACCGGTCAAGGCGGATTCATCCGCCGCGAGGTTCGAGCTTTCGGCGAGCCTCAAATCGGCGGTCACAATGTCACCCCCCTCAAGGAGCACGACATCACCCGGGACAAGGTCTTCTGCAGGCAGCAAGGAGGTCCGCCCCTCCCTGCGCACACGCGTCGTCAGGTTGCCCAGACGCCTCAACGCCTCCATTGAACGTGCGGCACGCAGCTCGGTGAAGAATCCGATCACACCATTGATCAGCAGAACCAGACCGATTGCGATGCCTTCCTTCCAGTCGCCGAAGGCCGTAGCGACAGTGGCGGCGGCAGCAAGGAGAAGGACAACGGCGCTCTCGAACTGGTGACGTATCAATCGGGCGAGGCTGATCGGCTTTCGCTGGGCCAGGATGTTTGCCCCCAAGCGCGCACGCCTGTTCAGAACCTCCGATGACGCCAAACCGGATGTCAAACTTGTTCCCAGCGAATGGATCGTGTCGCGCACACTCCGGGCATGCGGCGCGGCAGGCAGAGGAGGAAGCTGCGGTTGGAAATCCTTGCCGTGGTTCATCCGAGTCCTCGCTGCTGCTTCATGTGTCCCGATGGAACCTTTCGGATGACCCGTTTGGTTTGGCACGTCACACGCACGCCGCGGGCCCCTCTGCCCTGGTTGCAGCCCGGTCGCGTGCGAACGTGATCCGTGTTGGGCTCAGGCTCGGGCGATGGCGATTTTTCTGACGGTTCCGACGGCGTCGGCAGGTTTCGCGATACGCAGCGTCAAGACGCCGCCCTCGAGCTTGGCATCGACCTTCCCGTCCTTTGGCGCGAATCCCAGCGGCACGTGGCGGCGAAAACTGCCGAAGCTGCGTTCGACATGATGCCAATCCTTGCTGCGGTCCTCCCGCGTATCGCTCTTCTGGCCCTTCAGGATCAGCGTCTCATCCGAGATCGAGACCTCCAGATCCTCGGACTTCACCCCGGGCATTTCCGCCGTTATTTCGACGGCATCCTCGGTTTCGGCGATGTCGAGAACCGGCATGAGCTTGTGATCGCCCCCAAACGCTCCACTGTTGAACCGATCGACCATGCGGCTCAACTCGGCCTGAAAGGACTGGATCAACGCCCATCCGACCGGATCGGCGGGCGCCTCGCGCGTGTTATTCTTCTTCGACATTTCAAAGACCTCCGTTCTGACGATGTGCGTGCCGTTTGTCGGCACGAACAGATTTACGGCGGATTCGCCGGGGCCAGTTGATCCCGATCAATTGGCATGCAGGCGAACGGCTGCATCCTCTTCGAAAGAGATCAACCGGAAGGGGATGCAACGTTGGGACTGAAGGGCGCCTTGTTTGCCGGAGTGTTGCTGAGCCTTGCGGGGCCTGTTTTCGGGGATACTCCGGACCGTGTCATCGGCGGCGATGTCTTGCGTGCCGGCGAGACGAGTTCACCGCTTCAGGCCGGCCGCGATGTTCTTGCAGCCGGCGCCACCGTGTCGCTGGACGGCAGCGTGGCACAGGACGCCCATGCAGCCGGGTTCGATGTCGACGTGAATGCAACGACGGGCGGCGATCTCTATGCGATGGGGTTCTCGGTCAGCCTGCGCCAGACAGTGGGCGGCGACCTGACGGCATCGGGATTTAGCGTCAGGGTCGGTTCCGGGGCCCGAATTGCGGGCAACGCACGCCTCGCCGGGGGGCGTGTCACCATCGACGGGCCGGTCCTGGGCGCGCTGGCGGCCGCAGGGGGCAAGGTGACCCTCAATTCCGAAGTGTCCGGCGATGTCCTGCTCGCGGGCGAAACGCTGGTGTTCGGGCCAGATGCCCGCATCGGGGGGACGTTGACCTATTCGGCACCCGCGCGCCTCGAGATCCCCGGGCGTGTGGTCTCTGCCGAGCGCGTCTCTTACCAGCCCTACCAGCGCAGCGAGATGATGAGAGGTGCGCGGGACATGTGGTCGGATTGGGAATATCCCGTGCTGCCGACGTTCCTGTCCTTTCTGAGTGGGTTTCTGGTCACGCTGGGGTTTTTCGTCGTCACCGGCGCCTTGTTCCTGACGCTTGCCCCTGAACAGGTGCGCCATCTGCGCCGCAGCATCGATGCGCGACCTGGGATGGCGCTGCTGTCGGGTGTGATCGGACTTTCGGTGCTCGTCGGGCTGGTGCCGATCAGCGCCCTGACAGTTGTTGGCCTTCCGCTTGTGCCGATCGTATTGCTGGCCACCCTGCTGGTCTGGACCCTGGGATACCTCCTCGGGGCCTACTTTCTGGCAATGCGCGCGATGCGCGGCCTCGGCGCTGCCGAGAATCCGGAGATCTGGTTGCGACTGCTCGCACTGGTGATCGCCGTGGCACTCTTGGCGTTGCTGAATTTCATTCCGGTGTTGGGATGGATGGCGAATTTCGCCCTGGTTCTTCTGGGGATCGGCGGAATGACGACTGCGCTTTTCGAACGTCTGACGGGCACCGCCGGCCCCGCGCCGAACAGCGAAATGCGCCCCATTGAACGCGACCCGAACTAGGAGGACATCATGTCTGCTCAGGGATTGGAAGTGATCGACCACACGGTGCAACTGACGCATGAATGGATCAACGAACTGCGCGAACGGTTGGACTGGAGCAGCAGCCGGGATGCGCTGCGCCTGCTGCGCGTGACGCTGGTGCAGATCCGGGATCATCTGGGCCATGACGAGGTGGCGCAGCTTTCGGCGCAGATGCCCTTGCTGATCCGGGGCATGTTTTTCGAGGGGTGGCAGCCCTCACATGTGCCGGTCCGCGACAGGAAGCTCGAACACTTCGTATCCGCGATCGAGGATCAGGTCGGTGACGTTCAGGACTGGCGCGGCACCAAAGACATCGCGGCCGTGTTTCGAACACTTGATGACAAGATATCCGAAGGCGAAATCCGGGACATCAAGGCATGTCTTCCGCAATCGCTGCGCGATCTGTGGCCGGACTGAGGGTGCCAAGCAATGGGGAATGACATGGTAAATGTACTGACGATCGAACCGGGATACCTGCGCCGCCTGCTTTTCAAGATGCGGGCGACCTCGCTTGGAGACGAGGATACCCCAAGGGACGCCCGTGACAACGCGGTCGCAGGGGGCCACCACATCACCCTGAACGAGGAGGTGGACACCGATGCGATGCACGGCGAACTGGTCGAAGAGATCGACGGCATCGACCCGGAACACCAGTACGAGCTGGTGGCCTTGATGTGGGTCGGACGCGGCGATTTCGGGCAGGAGGATTGGGACGAAGCACTGGCCCTGGCGACCGAGCGGTCGGATACCCCGACATCACGGTATCTCTTGTCGCATCCGATGGCTGCTGACGACATCGCCAGCGGTCTCGAGGAACTGGGGCACGACCATCTGCTGCAGGACGGCGCCTATTGACCGATGGTGCTAATCGTCGGTCTGCGAGGCATTGATCAGACTTTCCATATCTAGAACCAGTACTGTTTTCGGCGTTTCCAGCGTGATCGTCCCTTGCCGACGCAGCCGGGTGAGCATCCGGCTGACGGTTTCGACGGTCAGGCCCAGAAAATCGGCAATGTCGGCGCGGCTCATCGCAAGCGAAAAAGTCGTGTAGTCGCCGATCGGGTTCCCGGTGCGTTGCGACAGGACAACCAGGAAGGATGCGACCTTTTCCATCGCAGATTTGCACGCCAACATCATGAAATGGTCCTGGATGGCGCTGATTTCACGCAGAGCCGCGCGCAGCAGGTGCTGATGCGTCTCGTGATCGCCTTCGCCGGTCTCAAGGACGCGTCGGCGGTGCGCAACGATTTCGGCGCTTGCAATCACATCGCAATCGGTATGGTGCAGATCGCCGTTCGGAAAACCGACGATGTCGCCGGGCAAACCAAAGGCGATGACCTGGCGCCTGCCGTTTTCAAGGACCCGCGTCAGACGCAGGATTCCGGACTTGACCTCATAGATATGGTCGGCGTCGTCGCCTTCGCGGAACAGATGCGCACCGGTTTCAACCTGTCTTTGATTCCGGGTTTTTGCCCGGGGCTCTCGCAGCAGGCCAGTATCGGCGGCAAGGAATGCGGGTGCCTGTTCGGTTGGAAGTGTGACATACATGAAGCGTCCCCCAGTTGGTTCGCGACCACATTCCTGTCGACACGTCACAGGCATCCGCGCGCGGAGGTATCGCTTCGTATCAATTTGTATCTATCCGCCGATCAGGAAGCATCGGCTGGTCATGTTCACCATCGCCGCGTATCATCACAGCGAAGTCTTTGGATTCCTGCCATGGCTCAGAAAAAGGTCCTTGTGGTCGACGACGACCCCAAAATCCGTACTCTTCTTCGGCGATGCCTTGAAGAGGATGGTTTTTCCGTGGACGAGGCTGAGAACGGCGAAGGGGTACGCCGCGCCTTTGTCGGCGCGCCGCCCGATCTTGTGACGCTTGACCTCAACCTTGGTGCCGAGGACGGGCTGGATATTGCCCGCGACATCCGCCGCAGCCATGACGTAGCGATCATGATGGTGACCGGAAAGGACGACGTCATCGACCGCGTCGTCGGCCTGGAACTTGGCGCAGATGATTACCTGACGAAACCCTTTCATGTCCGCGAAGTGTTGGCACGGGTCAGGGCGGTTCTGCGCCGAACCAAAGGGCGCGCGTACAGCCAGCCCGCGGATGACCCGAAAGGCGATGGTTTGCTCTACCTTGACGGATTGATGGTCGATCTTGACCGTCTGGTGCTGACTGACCGCGAGGGTAAGGATTGCGACCTGACCACCGCCGATTTCAAACTGCTGTCGGCCTTTCTCCGCAACGCCAAACGGTCCCTGTCGCGGGACCGGCTGATGGATTTGATCGACGGCGGGGACTGGGCGCCGCTGGACCGGACCATCGACAATCAGGTCGCCCGCCTGCGCAAGAAGATCGAGAGGGACCCCGCGCGCCCGCTGTTGATCAAGACGGTGCGTGGAATCGGCTACATGCTGACCGAGAGTCCGGTCGAGAGCGATCACCGGTCATCCAGCACGGCCTGAAGCGCCTTGGCGAGGTCCGCTTGACGATAGGGTTTGCGCAGGATCGCGAATTCCGCCCCGATCCGTCCGCCGCGCAACACGCCTTCGGAAAAGCCCGATGTCATCAACAACCGTACCTGTGGTTTGTGCCTTGCGATCTTCTTTGCGAGGTCATGACCGGACATCTTTCCCGGCATCACGAGGTCGGTGAATACCAGGGTGATATCATCGCGATCTTTCAGAATATCCCAGGCGGCATCGCCGCTCGTGGCGGTCACGCAGCGAAAACCGAAGGAAAGCAGACGTGCCTCGGACAGGCGCAGGACCCTTGGGTCGTCCTCGACCACAAGGACCAGTTGCCCTGACCCGATTTGTGACTGCGCATCATCATCGGTTTCTGCGGCGTTCAGGTATTCCATTGCATCGATCAACGCCGGAAAATACAGGCTGACCGTCGTGCCCTGACCGGGTTCACTGTAGATTGTCAGGTGGCCGCCCGATTGTTTGACAAAACCGTAGACCATCGACAGCCCCAGCCCGGTGCCCTGACCGGTCGGCTTGGTCGTGAAAAATGGTTCCATCGCGTGGCTGCGAACCTCTGACGACATGCCTTCCCCGGTGTCGCTGACCGACAGGCGGACATAGCGCCCGGTTCCGACACCTATTTCCTGGGCGATATAGCTGTCATCGAGCGTCACGTTGCGCGTTTCAAGGACGATCCTGCCACCGCCCGGCATGGCGTCCTGAGCGTTGAGGGCGAGGTTCAGCGCTGCGGTCTGAAGCTGCGTGGCGTCCGCGCGCGCGGCCCACAGGTCGTCGGCCAGTGATGCCTCGACAGAAATATGCGGCCCGATGGTCCGCTTCAGCATGGCCAGGGATTGCGAAACCGCGTCGTTCATCGCGATCACATCGGATTGCAGGGCGCTCTTTCTTGCGAACACCAACAGGCGCGAGGTCAGGTCGGCGCCCAGTTCCGCCGCTTCCAGGGCGTCCGAGATCAACACCCGGCTTTTTTCCGCCGTCTCCGACATTTCCAGCAATTCGAGGTTGCCGATCACGACCGTCAGCAGGTTGTTGAAGTCATGGGCGATGCCGCCGGTCATCTGGCCGATCGCGTCCATGCGCTGGGACCGTGCCGCAGCCTCTTCTGCGGCTTTCCTGCGCGTCTGATCGTGCAAGATCGCCACAAACGCCACCTCGCCTTCGATGTCCGCGCGTCCGACCGACAGGTGCAGCGGGAACACCTTGCCATCGGCGCGCTGTCCTTCGACATCGCGCCCGATCCCGATGATGCGCTTTTCGCCTGTCTCCAGATGATGACGCATGAACCTATCATGGCGCGCCGCCATTTCGCCCGGCATCAGGACGCGGACATTCTGTCCCGTCAGCGCCTCGGTGGAATGACCAAAAAGGGCTGCCGCGGCCTTGTTCAGGCGCAGGATCTTTCCGTCCCTGTCCGAGACGATGATCGCATCGACTGCGGCGTCCAGCAGCGCAAGAAGCAGGGCACGGTCATCGACCATGTTCATCGTGGCAAATCCGATTCCGTTACTAACGCCCGAATGTATCGCAAAACCCCGGTCATTTGACCATCTTGTGGACTGATGAGGCGGCGACCTCCCGGAAAACACTGAGGTGGGCCAGAACATCGGACAGCGTGATCACACCGATCAGTCTATTCCGGTCAGCAACGAGAAACTTGCGTTTTCCGGTCTTGAATATAAGCGACATCAGATCGAGACCCGGCATCTGGGACGGCACGGTATTGTCGGGGCCGATGCTCTCGATCACATCGTCAACGGTCGTGGTTGTCCAGTTTTCCCGATCTATCTTGCGGACGATCTGCAAATCGACATAGCCGAGAAGCGCGCCGTTTTCGACGACAGGGGCAAAGCTGATGCCATGCTCCAAGAAAACCCGGTTCACGAGAACCGACAGGGTCTGCTCGGGATGTGCCGTCCAGGGGTTCCGGGTCATCAGGTCCGCAACGGTCCGGCCATGCAAGGCCGACTTCGTCTCAAGCTGTGCCAGTGCCGCCCGTGACGTGGCCAGAACGAACAGGCCGATCAGGATGGGCCACAGACCGGCGGCCACGGTGCCGGTGAACGCGGCATAGAGCCCGAGGCCCATGAACCCGTAGGCAAAGGCCGCGGAAACACCGACCGCGCGCCGGGTCGCTGCCAAAAGATCACCCGACCGCGTCCAGAGCCAGGCGCGCAGGACCCGACCGCCATCCATCGGAAATGCAGGCAGGAGATTGAACAGGAAGAGGACCAGGTTCAGGACTGCGAGGTAGGACAGCACGACACGGGCCGGGTCAGGCACGCTGAGCAGTTCGGCAACCAAGGCACTGAACCAGAACGCGAGCGCGAGGCAGAAACTGGCAATCGGCCCGGCGATGGCGATCCAGAATTCGCTTTTGCCACTCACGGGCTCGGATTGTAGTTCCGCCACGCCGCCGAACAGAAACAGGGTAATACCCGAGATACGCAATCCGAAATGCCCTGCAATCTCGGCGTGCGCCAGTTCGTGCAAGACCAGAGATGCGAACAGGCCCAGCATCGCGATGACCGCCGAAACGATCAGCGTCGCGGTATCGGTGCCTGGCATCTGGTCTGGAAAATAGGCTGTGGCAAGACTCCAGACGATGAGCCCGGCAATCAGAAACCAGCTCGCGTCGAGCTTGATGTCGATGCCACGCAGGCGGGCAACCTTGACGGCATTACCCCACATTTGCGTCCCCACGTTTTCTTGCGGTGGCAGAACCTGGGGCAAGAATGTTCGAAATCGCCCCGATAACCGCCTCCACGGGCCGGTCGGCATCGATCCTGTGCCACGTGATGCCCCCCGGGTCTGCGCCTTCCTGCGCCTGCACGACCGCAGCATCGGCGTCCGACGCATCCGGCCCCCGTGACGCGACGCGGGCCTGTCTTGTCCGCGTCGGTGAGTCCAGCCAGATGCCGACGAACCCGCAGCCTGCGGCCGTTGCGACATCCTCGGCAGCAGCGCGCGCCTTGGGATCGCTGTGAACCGCATCCAGAATCGCGGCATGGCCTTCCCGAAGGATCTGTCCTGCCTGATCCCGGATTGCAGCATAAGTGCGCCCTGTGATCGCGGACGTGTATCCGTCCGGCCCGAGACGGTCGAGCGGATCCCGGTGCAGCAGCGTCTTGCGCACCACGTCGCTTCGGATGTGTACCGCACCCGGACTGGCCCCGATGCGGTGCGAGATTGCGCGCGCGATCGTCGTCTTGCCCGTTCCCGAATAGCCACCGATGGCCACGAGGATGGGCGGCGGCGGCGCGAGATATGCGAGCGCCTGTGCAAGATAGGCCTTTGCGTCCGCCTGCATCTCTTTGCGCGCGTCGTTGACTGCGGCTGTCTGGACATCGACCATCGCCCGGATCGCGGCACGCACGGACAGGTAAAGCGGCAGAAGCGACAGCCCGGTCTGGGATAAATCCGGCGTGGCGCGGCTGAGGTAGGCGTTCAGCACGAGATTCGCGGCATGCGTCATTCCCAGGTGGTCAAGATCCATCAATAGAAATGCGAGATCGTATAGGGTATCGCAGGTGCCGAGACGTTCGTCGAACTCAAGCGCGTCAATGGGCGTCGGGACCCCTTCGATCATCACGATATTGCGCAGGTGCAGATCGCCGTGACAGCGTCTGACATGACCCTGCAGACTGCGCAGCCCGAGGTGATCGGCCCGGTCTGACAGCATCTTGCGGCTTGCCGCCAGGAACCTCGCCGCATCCTGACCGACAGTGGTGCGCATTGTGTCGAACACGCGGTCAAGTTCGTCGAGGATTTCCTTGATCAGGGCATGGGCGTCCAGCGGTCTGACGGGCGCCGCCGCGTGGTAGCTTGCGACCGCCGCACCCAGCCGTGCGGTCAGGTCATCCCCGATGCCGTCGTGTTTCGCGATATGGATCAGCTCCGCCTCCTTGGGAAAGCGGCGCATGGTCAGCACCCACTCCAGCACTTCGCCGGAGCCGCCGAATGCGATGCTGCCGTCGGCCTTGCGGATCAGGGGCAGCACCCCGCGATAGATCGAAGGTGCGGCGTCCCTGTTCAGTTCGTATTCACGCTTCAGTAGCGCGCGGCGTTTTTCGACGGTGGACAGGTCCATGTAGTCATACTTTACGGCGCGTTTCATCTTCATCGCCTCCTGGCCGATCAGGAAGATCAAGGCACCATGGGTGTCGATCCGTTCCACTGTTGCGTCGCGCCCCGCACCGCCTTCAAGAAATTGAATGGCCGCGCTTTGGTCATCCGACAATGTGGTCTGTCTGTGTTTGGTGCCGTCGACCGGTTCCATGTCGCTTGCCCTGATCCGCGCGTTGGATCTTCATGAAAACAGATTTCCATTGCTTGGGATTGATGCAGATCAAGGCGCTTGCGGCGCCATGCGGTTTCTTGCGCGCACCGGGGCGCAAGCGAAGGCGTGCCGGTGTACCAGCGGACCAACAGCAGTTGATAGGGATCAAGTGGGACTCGCTTGCTGGTCTTTATTCTGTGGGTCATCGGCTACAAAGTCCGAGGAGAATGAGATGAAACAGAAAACCGAATCTTCAAAACAACCACAGGACACATTCGATCCGTTTGTCGCGTTCAAGTCGCTGTCCCCAGCGGCCAGGATGGGTACCGCCTGGTTCGAACACGTCGCGGTCCTTGGCAGCGAAATCTCGTCGTTCGTGGCAGAGCGCATCAAGGAGGATGTCAAAACCCAGCACGCGCTGTTGAACTGCAAATCGCTGCCGGAAGTGCAGCGTGTGCAGGCCGAGTTCCTGCAGAAGGCCTTTGATCAGTATCAGGCAGAAACCGGAAAGCTGATTGAAATGTCTGGAGCGATGGCGGCGGATGATCCGGAAAAGGACCATACCTGCGTCTGAGGCAAGGGATTCCGCCCTGACTGTGTTCAACCTGGACTCTGTTCAACCAGGCCTGTGACGGCCGGGTTCCTTCTAGCGTTGCACGACCCGGACGCCGTCCTCCAGATCGTCTGAGGGATGTGTGACGACGCTCTCTCCGGCGACAAGTCCGTCGAGGACCTGCACCGTTCGGGCCGCACTGCGCCCGAGCGATACGGCGCGCTGATGCGCGATGTCGTCACGCACGATGAACACGGCCCAACCTTCGCCAGCCCGGAAGGTCGCGCTCAGCGGAATCTGGAGCGCATCTTCGGCTTCCCATTCGATGATCCTTAGAAAGACCGAGAATCCGTCGCCGAGATCCGCGTGTCCGGCAGGGGCTGAAGTCAGATCGAACACCGCAACTACACGCTGTTCCTCGATTCCCAGGGCCGACACATCGGTACGCGCCTTTGGTTCGATCCGCCGCAACTGCGCCGCCAGGGGCGCATCACCGCCCCAGCGTTCGACAATGGCCCGCGCGCCCGGGGCCAGCCGCACGGCTTCGCTCGACAGCAGTTCGGCGACAATCTCAAGGTCCCGCAAATCGCCAACGGTCGCCAGACGGGTGCCTGCGGTCACAGGCCGCGCGCTGATCACGTCGACGGACAGAACCACCCCGTCCGCCGGGGCCAGCAGGGGGACGCAACAGGCACCATTACCTGTTTCGGTCATGTCTGGTTCGATCAGTTCGGCCCGGGCCCGCTCCAATGCCCCGCGTGCCATATCGATGCGGGCATGCGCTGCCTCGACCGTCGCGTCGGCCACAGCCAGCCGCTGGGTTGCATCTTCGAGTTGGGATATGCTGCTGACGCCGCGTTCCACAAGGGTGCGGGCGCGGTCGAACCGGGATTGCGCGTGGGTCCTTTCCTCGACCGCGCGGCGCAGGTCGGTTTCCGCGACATGCAGTGCCGCCTCGGCCTCGCTGACCTGCGCGTCGGCCTGTAGCCTGCTGCGGACATCAAGCAGTCCGGGCGCGACAGGATCGACGATCGCGACGACGGTCTCGCCGCCGATCACCGGGTCACCCACCGCAACCGGCGAACGCCGAGCCACGCCGGCGATGGGTGCCGCGATTTCATACAACTCGCGCACCCTTGTCCGGCCGTCGATATCGATGCTCACCTGCAATGGACCCGACGACACGGTATGAAGATCGACCGGAACCGGATCCGGGCGAAAGCTGACCCAGAGCAGCGCGGCCAGTGTGGCGATGCCGATCAGCCCAACGACGATTGTTCTTGGCTTCACCATGTCGTCCGACATCCACGTCACTCCCTTGTTTTCATCACCGCCACCAGGTCCAGCCGGTCCAGCCGACGCCGCACCACCATGGCTGCCACAAACGTGGCGGTCAGCACGACCAGACTGGCAAAACTGAAGGTCGCGGGCTTAATTATCAGCGGCAGGCTGTAGAGATCGCTGGAAAAGCCCCGCACCATCAGTTCGATGAACAAACGCCCCAACACCCAGCCGAGGGGCTGTGCCAGCATGGCAAGCAGCATCAATTCCCCCACCAGGATATACGAGACCTGCGCGCGGTCGAACCCGAGAATTCGCAAACTGGCCAGCTCTCGCGCACGCTCTGACAGCTGGATACGGGCAGAGTTGTATCCGACCCCGACTGAAATCAGCACGGCGATGACAACGTAGACCGTGGTCATGATCGTCACGTTCTTGCGGATCGTGTTCTGAAACGACCGTCGTGTCTGGGTCATCATGATGGTGCCGGCCAGTTTCGGGATATCCTTGATCGCGGCGTGCAGGTCGTCGATCCGGGCATCATCAAGCGTGACGTTGGCCGTTGAAATGCGCGGGGATTGCCGGAACAGCCGGTTGAGATAGGCGTGGTCGACATAAGCGCCAAGGCCGAAATACTGCGGCACGACACCGGTGACGGTCAGCTCGTAGGTGCCACGCTTGCCGCTCGAGAATTCGGCCGACACAACGTCGCCCGCGCCGACATCGAGCTGCGCGGCCAGCCGTTCCGACAAAAGGATGCCGCCCGGTGGTGCGTCCAGCGTCATGCCATCGCTGGAAACCACGCGGCTGAGGTCGGGCCCGGGCATCCGCGCTTCGATCGCAATGCGCTTTTCGTGGTGAAGATGGCGCAGGATGGCGGAATGGGACTGCTGGCCCTCGACCTGGCGCACGCCAGGCAGGCGCGCGACCTCCTGCAATGCCGACAGCGGAACATCCTGCGCGAACAACAGCATCGCGTGCTGGCGGTTGGTTTGGTAGAACGCGCTGTCGATGATGTAGTCCAGCCCGTCGGTCATGAAGGACGCGGTCATCACCGCTGCCACGGCCATGGACAGGCCCAGGGATGTCAGTGCGCTGCGCAGAGGCCAGCGCGTCAGACTGCGCAGGATCATCACCGTCGGCTGGCTGAGGCGGGCGCGCGCCATCGCCCGGTCTGTCCAGGTCCGGCGAAACTTCGGTGGGACAGGCGGCTGCATGGCGATGGCAGGGGCCAGCCGCGCGGCCATCAATGCACTGCGCGTCGCGCCCAGCGTTGTCGTGGCGACCGCCAGGAACCCCGCCAGCCCGTAGATCCAGGGAGAGACACGGAACAGCAGAAAGGGAAAGTCGAAGAAGTCGGCATAAAGCTCGGCCAGCCCGTGCGCGAGCCATGTGCCGGTTGCCCAGCCGATCAGGATACCGGTCAGTGCGATCAGACCGGCCAACATCAGGTAGTGGATGCAAATCTCGACATCGCTGTATCCCAGGGCTTTCAAGAGCCCGATCTCGGACCGCTCGAGCGTGACGATGCGGCCCATCACCATGGCCACAAGGAAGGCGGTGATGCCGAAGAACACAGGCGGCAGGATCATGGCCATGCTGCGCAGCTGTTGGATTTCGGCGTCTATGAAGGCGTTCGATTGCTGCCGATCCCGCGCATAGGCCCCAAGTCCGCCGAAGGGATCCAGCAGATCGTCCAGCGCGTCGGTGACTTCCTCGATTCGCGCCGTGGCACCGACGGTCAAAGACACATCGTTGAAGGCTCCGACCATATCGAAGGCCGCCGCCGCACCGGCGCGTCGCATCCAAAGGATGCCGAACGTGCGGTTGTCCGGCATCAGCGCGCCTGGCCCCAGGGTATAGATGAACTCGGGTGACAACAGCGTCCCGGTGATGGTCAGCTGGCGTTTCCGTCCGTGGAGATTGGCGGCGATCACGTCGCCCGGCACGAACCCGTTGGTTTTTGCAAACGGCTCGTTCACTGCGATCTCGGATGCGGTTTCGGGCCATCGTCCCGAGCGCAACAGCGGCAGGTTCAGGCGCGGCTGATCCATATCTGGCAGGGACAGCACCCGGCCCACGACGGCATCGGCTCTGCCGGGAATGTCCAGAATGACATCGCCGGTCACCCGCGCCTCGACCGTTTGAACCCCTGGAATCGCCGCGATTTCGCCGAACAGGGACAGCGGCGCGCGCCGGGTCGCGGCAAAGACGTCCGCGAAGCGGTTGCGCTCGAAATACGCCGCGCGGGTCTCGTCGAGCGCGAAGTACATGCCGAACGACGTGATCAGGATCGCCACGCCGCAGGCCAGCACCAGGGCGATGGCCAGCACCTGCGCCCAGAGCCGACGAAAGTCCCGCAGCAGTTTGCGGTCGATTGTGTGCATCCCGCTCACCACACGATCTCGGCGGGGGAGAGGCGTTGTTCGTTCCACTCGACCTTCGCGATACGTCCGTCCTGGAAGTAGATCACCCGGTGGGCCATTTTGCGTATCTCGGCGTTGTGGGTGATGATCACGGTCGTCGTGCCAAAACGGTCGTTGATCTGGCGCAGGGCCTGCAGAACCTGAACGCCGGTCTTGCTGTCCAGGGCACCGGTCGGCTCATCGCACAGCAGGATCTCGGGGCGTTTCGCGATGGCACGGGCGATGGCCACGCGCTGCTGTTCGCCGCCGGACAACTCGGACGGGAAATGATCCATCCGCGCCGTCAGGCCGACCAGCGACAGCGCCTCGTCGGCGGGCATCGGATCGCGGGCCACGTCGGTGACCAGTTGCACGTTCTCGCGTGCTGTCAGGCTGGGAACGAGGTTGTAGAACTGAAACACGAACCCCACATGGTCGCGCCTGTACCGGGTCAGACCGCGCTCGCCCATGCCCGTGAGTTCGGTATCGCGGAACCAGACCCGCCCCGAAGTCACATGATCGAGACCTCCCAGAATGTTCAGCAGGGTCGATTTTCCACTGCCAGAGGGACCCAGAAGGACGGTCATCTCTCCGGTGAACAGCTCCAGATCCACACCGTCCAGCGCGCGCACCTCAAGCGCGCCGGTGGCGTAGACCTTGGTGATCGCTTCGGTTCGGAAAACCTTTTGCGCTGCAGCGTCCATCATGCCGAAGCTGCCGCGCAGAACCGAAGCCAATATTCGGCGGCATGCGCATCGCCCCGATTGCCGGACAGGCGGCCGCAATGGCCGTTGCGGGGATGTAGGACGATGGCTTGCTGCTTTGGTGCCTGCTCGTCTGGTGCGGGTGGCATTGTCGATCTCCAACGCAGGGGGGCTTTGCTGATCCTGCGTCGAAGCGGTGCGGCACCGGTTGATCGGAATCAATTCCGCGTCCGCCGTTCGCGATAGATTGACCCCGACACCTCCTTCAGAACAGGAAAAACCGCCTTGACCCGCATCCTTGAATTCCCGGACCTACCCGGTGTCACGGTGGGCTTGCGCCAGGATCTGGCAAAACGGTCTACACAGAGACATGTGTCGCAGGAGTCGCCCGTATTCGCGCCCGGAGCGCCGGTGGACGCCATGCTGATCCTGCTTTTGGGTACATTGCGGGTCGAACACGTGGCGCAGGCGGGAGGGGAAACCGTGCTCTACCGCGTGCATGGCGGTGAAAGCTGCATCCCGACCGCAGCCTGTACGCTGGCCGACGCCGCATGCGCCGCCACCTGGATCGCCGAGACAGACCTTGATCTGATGTCGCTGCCCATAGCCGCGTTCAACGATCTGATGGCGCGTTCGCAAGAGTTTCGCGGACTGATCTTTCAGACCTACGCGATGCGGATATCCGATCTGATGCAGGTGGTCGAGGAATTGGCGTGCCGCAGAACCGACATCCGGTTGGCCGGACGGTTGACGGACCTGGCGGGAAGCGAAGTGCGGATCGTTGCGACGCAACAGCAGAGTGCAACCGAAATGGACACCTCACGCGATGTAGCTTCGCGCCAGCTGGGCGAATTCCAGCGGCGTGGTTGCGGACAGGTCGGACGCGGTCATGTGCGCCTGCGCGACAAGAAAGCCCTCGGAGAACTGGCGCATTCGGATCGGGCAACCCTTGTGTGACCGGATCACAGACCAGCCTCTGATGTCAGCGAGATCAACAGTGAATGAAAGGAGCTAACAAATGACAATCAATATGGGTGCGGCGGACAGGGTGATCCGCCTTATTGTCGGAACCGTGCTGATATTGGCACCCGTGTTCGATCTGTTCGGCATGACTGCCAGTACACCCGCCATTGTTGCGTCGGTTATCGCCGGTATCGTGCTGGTGTTGACAGCCTTCTTCCGGTTCTGTCCCCTTTACCGCGTAGTGGGTGCTTCGACCTGCAAACGGTAGCGACATGAAAACGGCATTCACACCCATCGCCTCGTCGACTTAGGGCGCGGTGATTGTGGCCTTTTACGGATATCGTCTGGTTCCGCAGCGCGACCGCCCGATCTATGGTCCGGTGTGCGACGTTCCGATCAACTGAGCCTCGCCCTCTGAAGTGACCGGCCCCCTGAAAACTGGACCACCGGAAGCTGGGATTTTCCGGCTGTTTCCCGATGACGGGCCGGTGACGTCATTGGGATGGCGCATGGCGATCGGCACGTTGTTTCCGATTGCGCAGTGGGGACGATCCTCGTTGCAGTGTCTACCGCTGCCCGGCAGTGGTTTGCAAAGCAAACCATGAGAGGGGCCAACCTTCCAATTTGTCCTGGGCGTCGGCAAGGCTCAAGAACCAGTGGGCGTTCAGACATTCCGCGCGGAGCTTCGAATCGAAGGCTTCGATGAACCCGTTGTCGGTCGGCTTGCCGGGCCGGGAGAAGTCCAGGGTGACCCCGTTGGCATAGACCCACAGGTCCAGTTCACGAGAGATATATTCGCTGCCGTTGTCGACCCGTATCGTATTCGGATAGCCGGTTCTCGCGCAGACGGCTTCCAGCGTCTTGACCACGTCTTCGCCCCGATAGCTGCACCGCGGATCGACGACTGGGCAGAAGCGTGAGTGGGTGTCGACCACCTTCAGGATCCGCAGTTTCTTTCCCAAGGCGAGCTGGTCGTGAACGAAGTCCATGGCCCAGACATCGTTTGGCCCTGTGGCTTCTTCCCGGTCTTCCCGCAGCCTGGCCTTCACGCGGCGCTTGGGGGGCTTGTTGCGCAGTTGAAGCCCCAACTCGTTGCAAATCCTGCGTGTCTTCTTGATGTTGATGGTCTCCGACAGACCCGGGGCGGTTCACACCCCGCTCCGTTCCAATCACCCCGGTTGTTCGGACACCTGCACCAGCTTTGGCTCGGCGAGCTTCGCCTCTGCTTCGGCCTGCAGGCGTCGGTAGGACTCGATCACGATGGATCTGATCCAGATGCCGCCGGCGTCGTTGGCAAGGCGTGCGCTCCAGAAAAAGCGCACAAGCACCGGTCCCAGGTCGACCGGTGGTTTCAGCGCGATCAGGCCGTGGGCCTCCATATCCAAGGCGAGCAACACCGCCGGGAAGGTGGCCAGAAAATCCGAACTCGCAAGCAGCGAGGCGATTCCGGCCGAGTCCCCGATCATGGCGCTGACCCGCCGCCCCCCGACATCGGCGGAGGGCGCGATCGGAAAGGGGTTCTGCTGCGACCTTGTGACGTTGACCATGACATGCGGATACGTCCGCCAGGCGTCGATGCCCCAGTCGCTGGCCGCCGGGTGATCCTGCCGCGCGAATGTCACCCAGGAAAACGGCTCCATGACCTGCTGATCAAGACCATCCGGCAAGCGTGGCGTGCCGCCCAGATGGGCGAGGTCGATCAAGCCTTCGCTGAGGGCCGGGTACACGTCGTGGTGCGCCGGCAGCCACTCGATCTTCACACCGGGTGCTTCGGCTTCGACCCGTGCCGACACCTCGGCAATGACCTTGGTCAGTGTCGGCATGGCGATGCGGAACACCCGGTCGCTTTGCGCGGGGTCAAACAGGGTGCGCGGCGCGATCACGCGGCGGATGCTGCGCAGGATGGGCCGGACATCCTCGATGATGGCCTCGGCGAAGGGGCTGGGGTGCATCTTGCCGCCGACCCGGACAAGCACGGGATCGTCAAGCTGCTCGCGCAGCCTGGCAAGCGCGTGACTCACCGCCGACTGTGTGCGCCCGATCCGGTCTGCCGTCACTGTAACGCTGCGCGTCTCCATCAGGGATTCGAAGACCACCAGAAGATTTAGGTCAACGCGATTAAGATCAATTTCATTCATGGTTCATGAAATCGTTTCGTTCGACATTTTCGCTGAATGTCGGTCATCATACCCTCAGAAAACCCAGATTAAGCAATACAGATTGATCTGATTCATAGGGGAGATGCACGGCAATGGCACTCGAAATCATCGGCGCAGGGTTCGGCCGCACCGGAACCTATTCGCTGAAAGCCGCCCTGGAGCAGCTGGGCTTTGGCCGCTGTCACCACATGTCCGAGGTCATCAATGACCCCGGGCAGATCCAGGCCTGGTCGGACGTGGCCGAAGGGCGCCCCGACTTCGACGCGATCTTTTCCGGCTTTCGTTCGGCCGTGGATTTCCCGGTTTCAGCCTATTGGCAGGACGTGCTCGGGGTCACACCGGGTGCAAAGGTCATTCTTTCGCACCGCGATGCCGAGGATTGGTACGGCAGCTTTTCCCAGACGATCCTGCCGCTGATCCTTGACAGGGAGGCATGGCCGCAAAACCTGGTGCCCTGGTTTGCGATGATCGAGAAGGTCATCATCGGCAAGGCCCTGGGCGGTTGCACGGACAGGGCCGGCATACTGCGGGCCTACCGTGCCAACGAAACCGCGGCGCGGGAATTGGAGGCGCAGGGCAAGGCCCTGGTGTTCGGCGTCCGCGACGGATGGGGCCCGCTCTGCCGCTTTCTGGGCGTCGAGGTGCCGGATGCGCCGTTCCCAAAGACCAATGCGCGGGCCGATTTCTTTGCCTCGGTGAAATCCGGGACGAAAGAGGCCGCGGAATAAACCCACCCAAATCATCAGCACCGGGGCGTTCGGCATGGGCCGGGCACACCCCCGGCTTGCCAACAGCCAGCAAGGAGCCAAACAATGACCAACCTTGACGATGTTCGCCGCGCCTCGGTCGCATTCTACGATGCCCTCAACAAGATGGCGCAGGGCGACGATACCGCAATGCAGGACGCCTGGATCAAGGGCGACGGCGTCACGGCGCAACATCCCATCGGTGGCCGCGATGTCGGCATTGATGCTGTCCTGGCCTCTTTCAGCAAGGTGGCACAAATTGCCGGTGGCGGTGACATCCGGCTGACGGCGCAATCGCTGCACGCCGGATCGGACATGGCGGTGGAAACCGGGGTGGAAGTCGGGACGCTGATCATCGCCGGTCATGAGGCCAGAATCGAGCACCGGGTGACCAACGTCTATCAGCGGCAGGACGGAGCGTGGAAACTTGCGCACCATCACACCGACCCGTCGCCAGGCCTGCTGGAAATCCTCGGGCGGCTGACCGAAGCCGCATGAGTTGCGGGGAACACTGGGAAAGCGGGTGCGGCATGCGCCCGCTTTGGGGCGCGATGCGGACCTGTGGCAGCCCGGCGTGGCGCGCATCCCGGGCGGCGGCCGCAAATGCTGCCGGTCACGCCGCGGCACATGCTGTCAAAACGGCGGCCATGATCCGCGACGCCTTAACGCCGCGCCGGTCAGCCGGTGTAGGCGGTGCGGCCCAGAAACTGACGCGCCAGCGCACGGTCCAGCGACACCGCTCCGGCGCCTTTGATCACCAGCACGACCAACGGAAAAATCCAGAACGCGCGCTGGTCGAGGATCAGGGAATCCGGCATCCGGTCAAACCAGGCGCCCAGTGTGCCGTCATGGGTGATGCCGCCGTGACCGTATAGGTCCGTCAGGCTCTGCACCACGACAAATCCGATCATGCCGAGGCTGGCGAGCCGGGTGAACAGCCCGATGACGATCAGCAGCGGCAACAGGAACTCCGCCCACATGCCGGCGGTGACCACGATCCAGTGAAAGACCGTCAGTTGCGAGGTGTCATACCCAACCGCCTCGAAGGCTCTGGGAAAGATCTGGGCATAGGCGTTGGTCGAGGGCCGTAGAAAGCCAAAGGCGCCGTCCCCCAGCTTGGTCAGTGCCGAGGCCCAGAAATAGCCCAGCAATGTCGCCGCGAACAACAGCCGCGCGAGAAGCGGGATCAGGCCGGAGAAGCTGCGCTCGACCCGCTGGAAGATGTCGTAATGCAGGGCGGTGAGGCGGTCCATGATATCACTCCTTGGAAAGATGGATGCCGGTGACGGCACGGTTGGCGAGCAGCAGGCCCAGGGTCGGGCCGGGGTCGAACCCGTCCCCCGCCGCCGCAAGCGCCGCGCCAAGGTTCGGTCCTGACCGCAGGCAGTCCACAAAGGCATGGCCGCCGTCGGCCAGAAGGTGCGGTTCGGGGTCGAACTCTGCCCGCAGGATCAGCGTATCCTGTGCCACGGCGGTTGGTTTCGCGGCCCCGGGGCGCATGTTGTAGGCCCATATGTCGAAAGCGGGCCAGGCCGAGCGCAGCAACTGTACCGAAGGAGCAAGGGTGAAGCGTGCGGACATCAGCCGCTGTGTGTCCAGAGATTGCAGGATCGTTGCATCCGCGGGCGTGCTGTCGGCCGCGTGATACGCGCAACGCAGCCCCCACTCGATCCGCGCAACATCGGCCAGATAGGGCAGGTGAGCCAGCGGCGCGAGGCTGGCGAGAAAGTCCGGAAAATCGGCGCCATAGAGCATCATACATGGCGTTTCCGGGGGAGAGGCACGCAGGTGCAGACCGGCGACATGGCGGAAATTTTCGCGGCCCAGCAGCCGGGCGATGGCCGGATAGCCGGTTTCCAGTGCGTCGCGCAAGGACACCGCGACATTGTTGCGGTAAACGGCATAGCGGCGCCCGGCAGAGTGTCCGTTGCCATCGGTCAGTCCTGCGGGGACCGCCGTGGCTGCGTCCAGAAGGGCCGCGTGAAAGGCAGATTGACTGGTCATGCAGGCACGCTCAGGCGGTCCAGTGCCTGTCCGGCCCGCCGTGCCTCGGCAGCGAGCACGGGCCAGTCCGGCACATCCGTGTCCCACTCCACAAGCGTCGGACGTGGGCCCGAGCGGGCGAGCGTGTGGTCCAGCAGTGCCCAGACCGGATCGACCACCGCGCAGCCGTGGCTGTCGATCAGCAGGGGGGCGCCGTGGTCGTCGGTGTCTTCGTCATGGCCGCCAAGGTGAATTTCGCCAACCTGGTCCAGCGGGCAGGCGTCGATATAGTCCTGCGGCGCATATCCAAGGTTGGTGGCAGAAACAAAAACGTTGTTCACATCCAGCAGCAGGCCGCAGCCGGTGCGCCGGGTCACCGCGTGCAGAAACTCGGTCTCGGACATCGTGGAAGCGGCAAAGGCGAGATAGCTGGACGGGTTTTCCAGCAGCATCCTGCGGCCCAGGGCTGTCTGGACCTCGTCGATATGGTCGCAGACGCGGGACAGGGTGGATTCGGTGTAGGGCAGGGGCAGCAGGTCGTTGAAGTAGGCACCGTCATGCGTCGACCAGGCCAGATGTTCGGAAAAGCTCGCCGGGTTCAGCCAGGTGCACAGATGCTTCAGACGCCCGAGGTGGTCGGGATCCAGACGACCCTCGCCGCCGATCGACAGGCCGACACCGTGCACCGACATCGCGAACCGCTCTGACAGGTGACGCAGTTGTGCGATCGGACGGCCGCCGTCGCCCATGTAATTCTCGGCGTGGATTTCCAGCCAGGTCACCGGGGTGGGATCGGCCATGATCGCGGAAAAATGCTGCGCCTTGTAGCCGACGCCGGGGGCCGCGGGCAGGGTATTGGCAGAATTAGACATCGTATCACCGGAAATTCAGGAGCCGTATCCGGGCGCGCATCGACCGCGCACCCGGCGCGTGGGTCGGGGTGCGCAGGTCATGCACACCCCGTGCCGACAGATCAGCCCATCGGCAGGTCACGCTCGAGCGCTTCGAGTGCGCCCATGCGGGCCGTGCCGTCGGCCATGGCGGGCAGTTCGATTTCGGTGCAGGTACCGGCCTCGACCAGGGTCCAGGCGTTGCCCTGATAATCCACCTTGGAGGTTCCGGCGCAGGTGGTGCCGGGACCGGCGGCGCAGCCGTTCTCGCCGGCCAGTGACACCCCAAAACATTTTTCCTGCGCCTGGGCGGATGCGGCGCCGCCGTAGGCGGAAAACGACGCGGCAACGGCACCGATAATGGCTGCGGATTTCATGCAATTGGACATTTGGACTTCCCTCTCAGATTCTGAAGACTGTCGCGCCGGATCATCCCGACGATGTCCTCAGGGTGACTTGGAAGCGGGCCGCGCGATATTCACAGGCCTGTGCATCACGTGCCCGTCAGCCTGTGTCAGAGTGATGTGAGGGCGACTTTTCGGGTAAGTTTCTGACAAGGTTTCACAAATAGCGAGATTCGCTGTTAGCGTGTTGCAGCTCTGAAAGCTTCCAGCGCTGGAATGTTACAGGATTCCGCGTTGTTGCCATGGCATAGCCGCCATGCGCATGACGCCGCGTGAACACTGTAACAATTGCACAGTAACATCTGCAACGGCGCTGCTGCCCCCCGGGCACAGGATGCCCGGGGTCGGGAAGTGTCAGGCGGGCAGCAGGATCAGTCCCGGGTCTGCCCGCTCGCAAGATCCGGCGGGCTCGCTTCGCCGGCAAGCGTGGCCACAATCGAGTCCAGCGCCACAACCGACGTCTGCTTTTCACCGAGACGGCGCAGGGTGACGGTGCGCTCCTCGACCTCGCGCGCGCCGACGGCCAGAATGACCGGCACCTTGCCGACCGAATGTTCCCGCACCTTGTAGTTGATCTTTTCGTTGCGGATGTCCGCCTCGGCCCGCACCCCTGCACGGCGCAGCGCGGCAACCACCTCTTCCACGTAGTCGTTGGCGTCGGTCACGATCGCGGCGACCACCACCTGACGCGGGGCAAGCCAGAACGGCAGCTTGCCGGCATGTTCTTCGATCAGGATGCCGATGAAGCGTTCAAAGCTGCCCAGGGTGGCACGGTGCAGCATGACCGGACGGTGTTTGGCGCCGTCCGAGCCGATATAGGTGGCATCCAGCCGCTCGGGCAGCACGAAATCGACCTGATGTGTGCCGCACTGCCAGTCCCGCCCGATGGCGTCGGTCAGCACAAACTCCAGTTTTGGCCCGTAAAAGGCACCTTCACCCGGGTTGAGTTCGGGTTCGATCCCGGCGGCACGGGTGGCTGACAGCAACGCGGTTTCGGCCTTGTCCCAGACCGCATCCGATCCGGCGCGGGTGTCGGGACGGTCCGAGAACTTGACCTTGAACGACTCGAACCCGAGATCGCGGTAGACAGTGCTGAGGAAGTTGATGAATTCGGCGGTTTCGGATTCGATCTGGTCTTCGCGGCAGAAGATGTGGCCGTCGTCCTGGGTAAAGCCGCGGACCCGCATGATGCCATGCAGCGCCCCCGAGGGTTCATACCGGTTGCACGATCCGAATTCCGCCATGCGCAGCGGCAGGTCGCGGTAGGATTTCAGGCCCTGATTGAAGATCTGCACATGGCAGGGGCAGTTCATCGGCTTGAGCGCGTTGACCGCCTTTTCGCGGGCGTGCTCTTCGTCGACTTCGACGATGAACATGTGTTCCTGGTATTTTTCCCAATGGCCCGACGCTTCCCACAGCTTGCGGTCGACGACCTGCGGCGTGTTCACCTCGACATAGCCACCGTCAGTCTGGCGGCGGCGCATGTAGTCCTGCAACTGGGTGTAGATCTTCCAGCCGTTGGGGTGCCAGAAGATCTGGCCGGGGGCCTCTTCCTGCATGTGGAACAGGTCCATCTCGCGGCCCAGCTTGCGGTGGTCGCGCTTGGCGGCCTCTTCCAGCATGTGCAGGTGGGCGCGCAGGTCTTCCTTGTTCTGAAAGCCGACGCCATAGATCCGCTGCAGCATCTGACGTTTGGAATCGCCGCGCCAGTAGGCGCCTGCCACCGACATCAGACGGAAGGAATCGCCGGGCACCTGTCCGGTATGCTGCAGGTGCGGGCCGCGGCACAGGTCCTGCCAGTCACCGTGCCAGTACATCCGCAGCGGTTCATTGCCGGGAATACCGGCGATCAGCTCGACCTTGTAGGGCTCGCCGCGGTCCTCGTAATACTTGATCGCGACATCGCGGTCCCAGACCTCGGTGCGGACGGGGTCACGCAGGTTGATGATTTCGCGCATCTTCTTTTCGATGGCGCCCAGATCTTCCGGGGTGAACGGCTCGGCGCGGTCAAAGTCGTAATACCAGCCGTTCTCGATCACCGGGCCGATGGTGACCTTGACGTCGGGCCACAGCTCTTGCACGGCGCGGGCCATGATGTGCGCCAGGTCGTGACGGATCAGTTCCAGCGCCGGGGCGGCATCGGACAGGGTGTTGATCGCAATGCTGGAGTCAGTCGGAATCGGCCACTGAAGATCCCAGTGGGCGCCGTTCACCGTGGCCGAGATGGCCTTTTTCGACAGCGATTTCGAGATGCTTTCGGCCACGGCGGCGGGGGTCACACCCGCCTCGAAGCTGCGTGCGTTGCCGTCGGGAAAGGTCAGGGAGATCTGGGCCATCTGTGGCTCCTCGTCGGTTTGGCGCCTACGGGACGCCCGGTTGCGGGTGATGATGTTTGCCCTAACTGGCAAAGCGGCAGAGGCGTGTCAAGCAGTGGTCTCGGGCAGATCAAACGCTGTTCCGCTGCGGAATAATTTTGACCGGCCGCCGTTGCGGGACTGGCCATGCCCGGCACTGCTTGGCAAGGTGCGCCCGAACAGGGGGGCGGGATGGCGCAGGTTGAATATCTTGAAAGTGCGGCCGGGCGGCGTCTGGCCTATGCGCATACGCCCGGGACGGGGCCGGTTGTGGTGTTCCTGTCGGGTTACAAGTCCGACATGCAGGGCACCAAGGCGGTGCATCTGGAGGCCTGGGCCCAGGCGCAGGGCCGGGCCTTTCTGCGGCTGGACTATTCCGGTCACGGCGCCTCGGACGGAGCGTTCGAGGACGGCTGCATCGGTGACTGGGCCGAGGATGCTCTGGCGGTGATCGAGGCGGTGACCGAGGGGCCGCTGGTGCTGGTCGGCTCGTCCATGGGCGGCTGGATCGGCTGCCTGCTGGTGCGGCGGCTGTCCCGGGTTGCGGGTTTTGTCGGCGTCGCGGCAGCGCCGGATTTCACCGAAGACGGCTTCTGGGCGGGGTTCAGCGATGCGCAGCGCGCGGCGATCGCGGCTGGCGGCACGGCCGAGCTGCCGTCGGACTACGGCGACCCCTATGTGATCACCTGCCGCCTGATCGAGGATGGCCGGCAGCACCTCGTGCTGCGTGCCCCGCTGGCGATGCCGTTTCCCGTGCGTCTGTTGCAGGGTACCGAGGATACGGCCGTGACCCGGGACACCGCCTTGCGGCTGCTCGATCACATCGACTCTGACGATCTGCGGCTCACCTTTGTCAAAGGCGCCGATCATCGGTTCTCCGACCCCGCCTGCCTGCGGTTGATCGAACAGGCCGTGGCGGAGGTCGGCGCCGCCAGCGCGCCGTCCGATATGGGGACAGACCTTTGAGAACGTTCGGAAAGTGGCTGGGACGCATGCTGTTGACCCTTATCCTGCTGGTGGGCGGCATCTGGCTGCTCGGCCCCCGCGAACGGGTGGTCTGGCCAGCGCCGTTTGACGAGACGCAGCTGCACGGCGGCGCCGCAGCCTATCTTGCCGCCGTCGAAGCCGGTTTCGACGACATCACTCCGGGTGTCGAAAAGCGCATCGTCTGGGCGGGTGAACCCGAGGTCAGGACACCCTGGGCCGTGGTCTATATCCACGGCTTTTCGGCGACGTCACAAGAGGTGCGTCCGCTGCCCGACAAGGTGGCCGACGGTCTGGGCGCGAACCTCGTGCTGACCCGGCTGGCTGGGCATGGGCGCGGTTCCGCGGCGATGGCCGGTCCGACGGTTCAGGACTGGCTGGCGGACGTCGGCGAAGCGCTTGCCGTTGCCCGCCACGTGGGCGAGCGGGTGCTGGTCCTTGCCACCTCGACCGGCGCCACGCTGGCAACCATCGCGGCGTCCGAGCCGCAGATGATGCGCGATGTGGCGGGGCTGGTGCTGATCTCTCCGAACTATCAGGTGCAGGCCCGTGCGGCGCGGATCCTGACCTGGCCCGCGGCGCGCTGGTGGCTGCCGCTGGTGGCGGGGCGCGAACGCAGCTTTGCACCGCGCAGCGCGGATCAGGCGCGATTCTGGACAATGCGGTATCCGACGGTGGCCGTGTTGCCGATGGGCGCGGCAACGGCCCATGCGCGCGCCCTGGATGCCAGCAAGATCACAACCCCGGCGATGTTCGTCTTTGCCGATGGAGACCGGGTGGTGGACCCGCGCGCAACCCGGGCGCTGGCCCGGACCTGGGGAGGGGATGTGACACTTCACGTGGTGCGACCCGGGGCGCGGGATGACCCGCAGGCCCATGTGATCGCCGGCGACATCATGTCTCCGGATCAGACCGATCCGCTGGCAGGCGCGATACTCGACTGGGCGGGCAGGCTGTGACTGCGGCCCGCCCGCAACCGGAACCCAGGGCTTTCCACGAAAGGACATGACATGGACCAACGCATCAGCCTGATCACCCTGGGCGTGCGCGACATCCACCGCGCCGCCGGGTTTTACGACGCTCTAGGATGGCGGCGGGCAGAGGCGCCCGACGGGATCGTGGCCTATGATCTGATCGGTCAGACGCTGGGGCTTTATCCGCTCGCTGATCTTGCCCGCGACATGGGTGTGCCGGTTGAACGGCTTGGCACCGGGGCGGCGACCTACAGCTACAATGTGCGCGAACGCGAGGACGTTGCCCAGGTGCTCGACCACGCCCTGGCCGCCGGAGCAGAGATCCTGAAAGCGGCGCATGACGTCTTCTGGGGCGGGCATATCGGCTATTTCGCCGACCCCGAAGGGCACATCTGGGAGGTCGCCTGGAACCCCGCCGCGCCGCTGTCGGACGATGGCCGGTTCCGCTGGAACGGTTACTGAGGGTGCGGAACCGGTCACGCCTTCTAACAGCGTCAAACAGGTCGGGCTTGCCGTTCGCGGCAGTTGATTGGCGCAGATCTGCGCGGGCGCCTGACAGTCGGCGGCGCCCTGTCGGTCGTGGCAGATGAGGCGCCCGCGCTCGATGTGGAGCCTGGAGGCTCTGGGGCGGGTGCGGTTGTCGCGATATTTCTGGATGCGCGAGTTCCTCTATTCCGAGATCGGCAATTTTCACGGGATTCAGAACATTCCCGATGATCCGGATCTTGCCATCGCCCGCGGGCGGGCATTCTGCGAAACCCTGCTGGACCCGCTGGAAGAGACGTTCGGGCGGATCCACGTGCGTTCGGGCTATCGGTCCGCGACGTTGAACCGCTTTGGCAATCGCAACCGGCTGAACTGTGCGCGCAACGACAATCCGCTGGAATGCCATATCTGGGACCTGCCGCAGGTGCCGGTCGCCGGGGCCAGCATCGTCATCCCGTGGTTTGCCGATCGCTATGCGCAGGGGCGGGACTGGCGTGATCTGGCCTGGTGGCTGCACGACCACCTGAAATATTCCGAAATCTGGCTGTTCCCCAAGCTCTGCGCCTTCAACCTGTGCTGGCGCCCCGTTCCGGCGCGCCGGATCGATTCCTACATTGCCCCCAGGGGCACATTGCTCCGCGCCGGAGCGGATCCGCAGGAAAGCCTGGCACAGCGCCGCGCCAGATATGCCGATTTCCCCCGGTTTCGCGGCCTGGCCCGGACCTGAGCCGACCGCCGGTCGCAGGGGCCGCAAATTTTGGCGACCCGTGGCCGGCGCATCGCGACAGGCGCAAAAGACCCTGTCCGGCGCGGCGTTCTTAATCCTTAATCAACCTTGATGCGCCCGGATGGGGCACCGGGTCAGGGCGCCCGGATCCCGTCAGCCTGAAGAAGGGGGCAAGACCGTGCAGGGCTTTGATCCGAAATTCCGCGATTTTCCCGACTACGTGCTTGGTGTTTCGGAAGAGATCTGGGAAGGACGCGGTCTGGGGGCCAAGCTGCGCGCCTATAGCCACGGCGACATCATCCAGCGCAGCCCGGCGGGCATCACCTTTGGAACCGGCGCCCTCGTCGCCGAAGCCATGGCCCTGCAGGCGACATTTCCCGACCGGCGCGTTTTGGGCGAGGATGTGATCTGGTCGGGCTCGCCGGCGGTCGGCATGCTGGGGTCGCACCGCCAGCTTGTCCTGGCCGCCTATGGCGGCGGCGGTCCCTTCGACGCGCCGACGGGAACCGCCCTGCGCTACCGCGAGATTGCCGATGTCTATGCCAAGGCCAATCTTGTCAGCGATGTCTGGCGGGTCTGTGACACCGGCGCGATCACCCGGCAACTGGGCACCACGCCACACGACTGGGCGCGCGCGAACCTGGCGGACCAGGATCCCGAGACCCAGCCCTTCCGCCCCGCGATTGACGTGATCGGGCCCTACACCGGCCGCGGCAATTCCAGTCAATGGGGCGCTGCCTTTGCGGATCTGCTGGAGCGGGTGATGCAGGGGGATCTGTCGGTCATTGCCGAACAGTACGACCGGGCCTGCCAGCTTGAGTATCCGGGCGGAGTGACCGGCCACGGCTGGCAGGCCGCCGAAACCTTCTGGCTGGGGTTGCGGGCCTCGTTTCCGACAGCCAGCTTTGCGATTCATCACCAGATCGGGCTGAGTGACCCGCCAATGCCACCACGCGCCGCGCTGCGCTGGTCGCTGAGCGGCCGCCATGGCGGCTGGGGCAGCTTTGGCGCGCCCAGCGGTGCCGAGGTGCATGTGATGGGCATCAGCCACGCCGAATTCGGGCCCTGGGGCCTGCGGCGCGAATGGAGCCTGCTGGATGAAACGGCCATCTGGATGCAGATCCTGAATCACCGGGGCGGCTGACCCTCTGTCCGGCGGGCCCGGTGGCTGGTCCGGACAGCGGCGAATCCCGCCCACCTGTCCGCAGGCGCTTTCCATCGCCGCAATCTTTGTTAGGGTTGACGCAACACCGGGAAACAACCCGGGTACAGGAGCCTCAGCCATGACCGCAGACCCCATCCGCCGCCGCGCGGGCATTCGCCGTCCCCCTGTCGACGGCGCCGGACCGGGTGCGGGCCGGACCCGGCACGGGCGCACGGACTGAGCCATGTTGGAACCGCTGATCCTGTTGCCCGACATGATGTGTGATGCCCGGCTGTTCGCGCCGCAGCTCACGGCGTTTTCCCGGCATACGGCTGTGACCGTGGCGGCGGTCACGCAGGGCGAACGCATGGAAGAGATTGCGTCGGGCCTGCTGACAGTCCTGCCCGCGCGCTTCGCGCTGGCGGGCGCGGGGCTGGGCGGCATCGTGGCGATGGAGCTGCTGCGGCGCGCCCCTGACAGGATCACCCGCATTGCCCTGATCGCCACCAGCCCGCTGGCCGAGACCCCGCAGGAAGCCGCCGCGCGTGAGCCACAGATCATCGGCGCCAAGACCGGACGGCTGGCCGAAGTGATGCGCGAAGCGCACCTGGCCTCGGGGCTGGCGCCGGGGGCCGGGCGGGTCGGTGCCATGACCGCGGCCATGGACATGGTGGGTGGTATGGGCGCCGAGGTTTTCGTGCGCCAGAGCCGCGCGTTGCAGCGGCGGCGGGACCAGCAGGCAACGCTGCGGCGCTGCAAGGTGCCCGCACTGGTGCTGTGTGGCCGACATGACGCGGTGACCCCGGTGAAGCGGCACAGCTTCATGGCGGAACTCATTCCGCATGCCGAATTGAACGTGCTGGAGGCTGGGGGCCATCTGCCGAGCATCGAGGCCCCGGACGAGACCCTTGCGGCGCTGCGCGCCTGGATGAAGCAGCCCTACGTGCTGCGCTGATCCGGCGGCGCGCGCGATGCGCGCAGGCTGTGTCTCGGCAACGGCCGTCCGGCCGTCGCCTCGGCGCGGGTTGCGGCGTGACACGCTGCGGTGACACCGGATCCGTGCGGCGGTTGCTCGGCCTCCGGCGGGAGTATTTTGCAAGAGAAGAAAGCCGGCGGCGTCTGGCGATGCAGGCGCGCGCGCGGCGGCTTCCGCCGCCGGGGCATTGACCGCAGCCGCGCGGACGCCTAATGCGCAGGGGCGCGGAGGGCTGGATGGCCGCGGAGGGACCCTGGTCCTTTCGAGGAAAGTCCGGACTCCCTGAAGCAACGGTGCCGGGTAACGCCCGGGCAGGGCAACCTGACGGAAAGCGCCACAGAGAACAGACTGCCTGTATCCGATACAGGTGAGGGTGAAACGGTGGGGTAAGAGCCCACCGGGGGACTGGCAACAGGACCCGCATGGCAAGCCCCACCGGGAGCAATGCCGAATAGGGACCCCGCGCGGGATTGATCCTTTCGGGGATATCACTGCAGGGCCGCTTCAGCCCAGGGGTCCGGGTTGGCAGCTTGAGCCACGTCGCAAGGCGTGGCCCAGAGGAATGGCCATCTCCGGCAGGGCAACCTGCCGCAGACAGAATCCGGCTTACAGGCTCTCCGCGCAAACTATTCTTGGGCCGGCCGGTTGACTCGGGGCCCGGCATCGGTAAAAGGCGGGTTCTATGATTTCACGGGCCGCGAAAGGCCTGTTGCAGGAGACAGACCATGGCGAAGCCGACAACCATCAAGATCCGCCTGAACTCGACAGCAGGCAGTGGCCACTTTTATGTGACCAAGAAAAACGCGCGTACGATGACCGAGAAGATGTCGGTTCGCAAGTACGACCCGGTCGTGCGCAAGCATGTGGAATACAAGGAAGGCAAGATCAAATAAGATCGCCCCTTGAAGCTCGGGTAACCGAGGGACAGCAAAGCGCCGCGCCGGAGAGATCCTGCGCGGCGCTTTGGCGTCCGGGGCCTGGGTCTGGTCTGTGCGTGGCGAGGGCTGAGTGGGGGGCTGCCACCCTGCGGGCGCGTGGGGTTGCTGCCCTGCGGGCGCGGTGCCTGTGCCGCCGCCCGCAGGCTGTGTCCGGGGGCTGGCGGGTGCCGAGGTGGGCTGGGCCGGACGAAAAAAAGAGGCCGGTCTCACGACCGGCCTCTGGCGGATGTCAGCAATGTCGCGAAGGTTATTCGCGGTTGCCGAACAGTTGCAGCAGGAACATGAACATGTTGATGAAGTCGAGATAGAGGCGCAGGGCGCCCATGATCGCCGACTTGCCAAGCCACTCGCTGTCGGCATGGCGCGCATGTTCGATGTATTCGTTCTTGATCGACTGGGTGTCATAGGCGGTGAGGCCTGCGAAGATCAGCACGCCGAGGATCGAGATCGCGAACATGATGGCCGGCGAGCCGAGGAAGATGTTGATCACCGAGGCGACGATCAACCCGATCACCCCCATCATCAGGAAGGTGCCCATGCCGGACAGGTCCTTTTGGGTGACATATCCGAACAGCGACAGGCCTGCGAAGGAGATCGCGGTGACGAGGAAGACCTGCGCGATCGAGAAGCCGGTGAAGGCGACGAAGATCCAGGCCAGCGACAGGCCCATCACCGCGGCGAAGGCGTAAAAGAAGCCCTGTGCGGCGGCGGCGGAGAACCTGTTGATCATCGCGCTGAACGCGAAGACCATGATCAGCGGTGCGAACATCACGATCCAGCCGAGGATGTTCGGCTGCAGTGTCTGTGCGTCCCGGAAAATCCCGAGGAGTTCCGGGCTGGTGCCCACGGCCCAAGCCACGAGGAAAGTCAGCAGCATGCCGACGGACATCGTGCCATAGACCTTGTTCATATGGGTCCGAAGACCCTGATCAATCTGGGCGCGGGCACCGGTTGCGGTGGACGTCCGGATTGTGTTGAATTCAGCCATTTAAGCCTCCGAAAGAATGAACCTACCTGCCGGGAGCCCGGCACATGCGTTCAATATCGGCAAACCGGGCCGCATTTTCAAGGTTTAAGCAGAGGTTTGCCGATAAAATCCGGCTGCGCCCGGGGCCATTTTGCGGGCCATCGAAAGGATGCGCAACCAGGCGGGTTTATGGCTGAATCCGCGGTCACGGATCAGGCGTGCCAGTTGCCGGGCGCGTCCCAGACCGGGCGGCGGGCTTCGCGCAGGGCGGCGTCGCGGCTGAGCCCGAGGTCGTTCAGGGCGTGATCGTCCAGCCGGGCAAGGGCGCGGCGCTGACGGTGCAGCGCCCCGAGGGCGAGCAGGGTCGCGATCAGGCTTTGGCTGCGGTGCGGCCGCTGGCGGGAGAGTGTTGAGATATGGGCCATCTGAGCCTCCTTCAATTCTGGTGATGCATTGCGGTTGGTGCATGTTGATGCTTGATGTATATGGTCCGTGTGATACATATGTGAAACGAATGTTGTTGAGGTGTGGCATCAAGGAAATTGATGAATGAGAAATCTGGACATCACCACGCTGCGGTCCTTTGTTGCGGTCGCCCAATCAGGCGGGGTGACCCGTGCCGCCGGTTTTCTGAACCTTACGCAGTCGGCAGTGTCCATGCAGTTGAAACGGCTGGAGGAAATGCTGGATCTGGACCTGCTGGACAGGTCGGGGCGGGGCGTGGCGCTGACCGCGTCGGGTGAGCAGCTGCTGACCTATGCCCAGCGGATGGTGGATCTGAACGACGAGATCTACGGGAAGCTGACGGATCAGGTGTTCGAAGGCGAAATCTATTTCGGGGTGCCCGAGGACATCCTGTATCCGGTCGTGCCGCGGGTGCTGCAGAAATTCAACGCAGCCTTTCCGCGGATGCAGGTCCATCTGAAGACATCCAACACCTATCGGCTGCTTCAGGAATATGCCCGGGGTGAGGTCGATATCATTCTCACGACGGAAGAGGAAAGCCACGGCGAGACCTTGCAGGAAACGCCGCTGCGCTGGCACGGCGCACCGGGGGGCGGGGCCTGGCGGCAGCGGCCGCTGCCCTATGCGCAGGCGCGGATCTGCGCCTTTCGCTCGGCGGTGATCCGGCGGCTGGATGCCGCCGGGATCCCGTGGTTTCAGGTCATCGATTCAGACAGCGACCGCAGCATCGAGGCCACGGTGAGCGCCGATCTGGGGGTCGTCGCCCTGCTGGAGGGGCACGCCCCGCCGCAGTTGGCGGCGATTGACGTCGGGGACGCGCTGCCGGATCTGGGGACCATGAAGATCAACCTGCATTGCGGCGGTGCCAAGGGCGAGCCGGTGCGGGCGCTGTCGGACATGATTCGCCAGGGTTTTGCGGCGCTGTGACCGTGATCTGGCGGGGCACGTCCCCCCCGGGGGCCGTGCGCTGGTCGTCTCGGCCACGCCAAATGGCGCGGCCTCGGCGCTGGTTGCGCCGTGACGCACCGGGGCGCTGGTTTCAGGACATTTCGATCACCACCTTGCCGGTGGATTTGCGGCTGCGCAGCAATTCCAGTCCGGCAGCGGCCTGTTCCAGCGGCAGGGTATGGCTGACATGCGGCTTGATCTTGCCATCGGCATACCAGGCCATCAGGGTGGCCAGGCTGCCGGTGAGCACTTCGGGACGGAAGTTCAGGTAGCCGCCCCAATACAGGCCGTGCACCGTGATGTTCTTGACCAGCAGGTGGTTGGCCTTGATCTGCGGCACCTCGCCGCTGGCAAACCCGATGCACAGGATACGCGCCTCGGGGCGGCAGGACCGGAAGGCCGCCGCGAACTGATCCCCGCCCACCGGATCATAGACCACATCCGCACCGCCGAGATCCTTCATCACCGTGCGGATGTCGTCGGTTGCCGCGTCGATCAGCACATCGGCGCCCGCTGCCCTGGCGGCGGCAAGCTTGTCGGCGCCGCGGGCGCAGGCGACGACCCGTGCCCCCATCACCTTGCCGATCTCGACCGCGGTGAGGCCAACGCCACCCGCTGCGCCGAGAACGAGAAGAGTCTCCCCCGGCGCAAGCTGTGCGCGATGCGACAGAGCAAGGTGGCTGGTGCCATAGGCGACCTGAAACGCGGCGGCGTCAACGAACGGCATGTCCGCGGGCAGATGCACCGCGCGGGCCGAATCAAAGCAGCCGTATTCTGCAAGTCCCCCCTGACCTCCAAACACAGCAACCCTGTCCCCGGGCGCAAATCCCGCAGTTTGCGGGCCGATGGCGTCAACGGTGCCCGCCACCTCCATCCCCAGGGTGAAGGGCAGGGGCGGCGTTTCCTGATAGGTGCCGGACATCATCAGCAGGTCGGCAAAATTCAAACCGCATGATTCTACCTTGACGCGAATCTGCCCGGCGCCGGGTTCGGGAATGGAAATGTCGCGGATGGCGGGCGGGGCGTCATGGGAGGTCACGTGGTAGGCGCGCATGGCTTGGTCCTGTCGTCTTGAGGAAACGTTCATGTGATTTGATCATACTGTCATATGGTTAGTGTCTGTTTTCGAGGACCTGAACCAAGACGTTCCGCCAGAATTCTTCGCGCAGGAAGTGCATTGGATTAACCAAATACATTTTCTGGATATCAATTTTCTTGCGCAATGGAAGGTTTAAGATGTAGTTTCGCATAGCTGTAGGGGTGCGCAGCGACATGACCGGTGGTGTCGCGGGATTCCGTTCCTCGTCGGCGCCAGTTTGATTAATTTAGTAACTGAAGGAAAACAACCGATGACGCACCCTGTAGATGTCCATGTTGGAAAACGTATTCGTCACCGTCGTTGGCTTGTCGGCATGACCCAGCAACAACTGGCAGAGCGCGTCGGGATCAAGTTCCAGCAAATCCAGAAATATGAAACCGGTGCCAATCGTGTCAGCGCGTCGCGGCTCTGGGACATCGCAGATGCGCTTGAAGTGCCGGTGAGCTTTTTCTTTGAGGGCCTTGCTTCCGAAGACGCCGCCGAACCGAACCATGACGGTGTGCCCGCAGACCTGCTTGGCGACAAAGAGGCGCTGGACCTGGTGCGGTCCTACTATGCCATTCCGGAAAACCAGCGGCGGCGGTTGTTCGAGCTGGCGCGGGTTCTGTCCGACGTCGCTTGAGCCTGATGTGGTCCTGCGGTAGCTGAGGTTTCGGCACACCGCAGGGGGCATCCATGACCAAGATTTCGTTATCGGAGCAGCAAAGTCTGCTGAAAACGGCCCATGCGCTGGCAGATGCCGCGCGTCGGGTCGTTTTGCCGTTTTTCCGCAGCCCCGGTCTGGTCTCGGACAACAAGCTGTCTGAGGGGTTCGATCCGGTCACGGCAGCGGATCGTGCGGCCGAGCAGGAAATGCGTGCAATCCTCGCTCGGGATCGGCCCGACGACGGCATCCTGGGCGAAGAATTCGGCACGACGCCGGGCAGCAGTGGGTTGACCTGGGTGCTGGATCCGATTGATGGCACGCGCGGATTCATCAGCGGCACCCCGACGTGGGGGGTGCTGATCGCGGTTTCAGACGGCTCCGGCCCGCTGTACGGCATCATCGACCAGCCCTATATCGGCGAGCGGTTCGAGGGCGGCTTTGGCGTCGCGCGCCACAGCGGCCCGCACGGCGGCGGCACATTGGCCACCCGCGGCACTGCGGCTCTGGCCGAGTCGGTGCTGTTCACGACCTTTCCCGAGGTCGGCACGTCACAGGACCGAGCGGCGTTCGAGCGGGTCGCCGCCGGGGTCCGGCTGACACGGTATGGCCTGGACTGTTACGCCTACGCGCTGCTTGCGGCGGGGCAGGTGGATCTGGTGATCGAGGCCGGGCTGAACCCCTATGACATCCACGCACCGATCGCCGTGATCCAGGCGGCCGGCGGAATCGTGACCGACTGGGACGGCGGTCCGGCCCATTTTGGCGGCCGGGTTGTGGCCGCGGCCAATTCGGCACTTCATGCGAGGGCGCTGGAGCGACTTCATGGCTGACAAAATGGGCGGCAGCGGCTAAGGACAGGTGCCGGGTGAGTCCTTGTGACCCTTTTCTGTCACCCTGCCGCAGACTTCACACCGAAAAGGGCGCAAGCTAATGTGTGGAGACCGCTTATGCCCGATATCCTGATCCGGAATGCGCGCAAGATCCTGACGATGGACGATGCGCGAAGTGAACTCGAAAACTGCGACATCCTGCTGCGCGACGGAGTGATCGCTGCCGTCGGAACTGGACTGGGCGGCGCGGCCGAGGTGATCGACGCGGCGTCCTGCCTCGTGACGCCGGGGTTGGTGAACACGCACCACCATCTCTATCAGAGCCTGACCCGGGCCGTCCCCGGGGCGCAGAATGCGCTTTTGTTCGGCTGGCTGAGGACGCTGTACCCGATCTGGGCCCGGTTCGGCCCCGAGGAGATGCGCGTCTCGGCTCTGACCGGGTTGGCCGAGCTGGCGCTGTCGGGGTGCAGCCTGAGTTCGGACCATCTGTATCTGTTCCCCAACGGCGCGCGACTGGAGGATACGATCGACGCGGCCATGGAAATCGGGCTGCGATTTCACCCGACACGCGGTGCGATGAGCATCGGTGCATCGGCGGGCGGCCTGCCGCCGGATGTCCTGGTCGAGCCGGAAAAGGTGATCTTGGAGGATTGTATCCGGGTGATCGACGCCTTTCATGACCCCCGTCCCGGTGCAATGGTGCGGGTGGGGGTGGCGCCGTGTTCGCCATTTTCGGTCAGTCGCGACCTGATGCGCGAAGCGGCCTTGCTGGCGCGGGACAAAGGCGTGCGCCTGCACACGCACCTGGCGGAAAACGACGAGGATGTGGCCTATTCCCTGGCACAGTTCGGCTGCCGCCCCGGTCAGTATGCCGAGGATCTGGGCTGGACCGGGGACGACGTCTGGCATGCGCATTGTGTAAAGCTCGACGCGCAAGAGATTGATCTCTTTGTAAGAAGCCGCACCGGCGTCGCACATTGCCCCTGTTCCAACTGCCGCCTCGGCAGCGGTATTGCACCGCTGCGCCAGATGCGGGACGCCGGGGTGCGGGTCGGGCTGGGCGTTGACGGGTCGGCCAGCAACGACAGCGGGTCACTTGTCAGCGAGGCGCGGCAGGCGCTTTTGCTGCAACGTGTGGCGCGCGGGGCGGATGCCATGTCGGCACACGAGGCGCTTTGGATCGCGACGCGTGGCGGTGCAGAGGTGCTGGGCCGCGAGGACTGCGGCCAGATCACCGTCGGCAAACGCGCGGATCTGGCCCTGTGGGATCTGGCGACAATCGAAGCCGCCGGGTCGTGGGATGCCGGAGCGCTGCTGCTTGCCGGTCCATCCAGGGTCCGCCACCTGATCGTCGAGGGTCGCCAGATCGTGCGTGACGGTCAGTTGGTTACGGTTGATCCAGAGGGGATCATCGCACATCAGAACAGGCTGGCGCAGCGCTTGGCCGCGCGGCTGTAATTCGCGAAAATAAGACCTGATAACAGGCGTATGTGCGGGGAGCTTCATCTGTCACCTCAGGAACGGGGCATCGCTTGTCCTGCGATCCAGACCGCCTTTATCGCGCGGTCGTCCCCCATCATGATTGTCGGAAACAGTGCCTCCCAGAGGTCTTCGGCGCGGGCTGCGCGCTGGGCGATGGCGGGTGTCGACGCCAGATCGAGGGCGATGATGTCGGCCTCTTTTCCCGGAGCGAGCGTGCCGACATGCCGGTCGATCCCCAACGCCTGCGCCGAACCTGCGGTGGCCAGCCAGATCAGTTGCGACGGGTGCAGCGCAGTGCCGCGCAGCTGGGCAATCTCGTAGGCGGCGGCCATGGTGCGCAGCATCGAAAACGAAGACCCGCCGCCGGTGTCGGTTGCCAGCCCGACCCGCAGGCCGCGCGCAACCAGCCCGGCCATGTCGAACAGCCCCGAGCCGATAAAGGTGTTGGAGGTCGGGCAGTGGACCAGCGCCGCACCCACCTCGGCCAGCCGGTCCTTTTCGCGCGGCTCGAGATGGATGGCGTGCCCATAAAGCCCGCCCGCGCCCAGCAGGCCGTGCATCTCGTAGGTGTCCAGATAGTCGCGTGCCGTCGGATAGAGCGCCTTCACCCAGGCAATCTCGTCCGTCTGCTCGGACAGGTGGGTCTGCATCAACAGATCGGGGTGCTCGGCCCAGAGCGTGCCGAGGGCCGCGAGTTGCCCGGGTGTGGAGGTGGGCGAAAACCGGGGGGTGATGACGTAGGACAGCCGGTCCTTGCCATGCCAACGCGCGATCAGGGACTTGCTGTCGTCATAGGCCGATTGTGCCGTGTCACGCAGGCCTTCGGGCGCATTCCGGTCCATGCAGGTCTTGCCTGCAAGCAACCGCTGACCACGTGCCTGGGCGGCGCCCATCAGGGCATCGACGCTGGTCGGGTGAATGGTGCAATAGCTGCAGATCGTGGTGGTGCCGTTGGACGCCGTCAGGTCCAGATAGCGCGCGGCAATTTCGGCGGCATAGTCCGGGTCCTCGAACCGCATCTCTTCCGGAAACGTATAGGTGTTCAGCCAGTCGATCAGCCGCTTGCCCCAACTCGCGATCATCGCGGTCTGCGGATAATGGGCATGGGCGTCAATGAAGCCGGCACAGAGCAGGGCGGCGCCCTGGTCGTCGATACGTGCCTGCGGATTCCTGGCGCGCAGTGTGGCACCGTCGCCGGTGTCCACGATCCTGCCGTCGCGTATCAGAATGCCACCGTGCGTCCTGTGCGTTGCCGCCGCCGGGCCGGAGTCGAAGGGCGAACCGTCAAAGGACAGGGTCTGTCCCAAAAGCAGGGTGTCGTGCGACATGGAAGACCTCTGTCGTTGCGGAATTGCCATGCTAATCGCGCCGCTGACAAAGGTAAATCGCGCCACGGGCCTGTTTCTTGACAAAGCGATCTTCTATGGTCCGGCAGAACAGGGTTGTGGCAGGCAAGGGGCAGAAATGAGCGAAGAGACTGAGGTTGTAACCCCCGAAGCCGAGCGTGATGACGACGCATACACGCTGGAGCGCAAGGCGGTCGCGGCGATACTCTATGCGGTTGATATCAACGACCGCGACAAGCTGATCGAGCTGATGGACCCGCTGCACCCGGCGGACATCGCCGACATGCTCGAGCAGATCAACGCCTTTGACCGGATGCGTCTGATCAAGCTCTACGACAAGGAATTTGACGGCGAGATCCTGACCGAACTCGACGAATCGATCCGCGAAGAGGTGATCGGCCTGCTCACGCCGCAGGTCCTGGCCGATGCCGTGCGCGAGATGGACAGCGACGACGTGGTCGACCTGCTGGAAGACCTGGAACAGCCGCAGCAGGATGCCATCCTCGAGGCGCTGGAAGACAGCGACCGGGTCGCGGTGCAGCAGTCGATGACCTATCCGGAGTATTCCGCCGGTCGTCTGATGCAGCGCGAGGTGGTGATGGCGCCCGAGCACTGGAATGTCGGTGAGGCCATTGATTTCCTGCGTGACTCCGACGATCTGCCAGACCATTTCTATCACATCGTTCTGGTCGATCCGCGGCTGCGCCCGGTCGGCAATGTCGCTTTGGGCAAGCTGATGGCGGCGCGGCGCGAGGTGATGCTGAGTTCGATTGTCGAAGAAACGTTCCATGTCATCCCGGTGACGCGTTATGACGGCGATGTCGCCTATGCGTTCAACCAGTACCACCTTATCTCGGCTCCGGTGGTCGACGAGAACGAGCGCCTGATCGGTGTGATCACCATCGACGATGCGATGGCGGTTCTGGACGAGGAACACGAAGAGGACATCCTGCGCCTCGCCGGTGTTGGCGAAAGCTCGCTGTCGGATTCGGTGATCGAAACCACGAAACAGCGTTTTCCCTGGCTGGCGGTGAACCTGGTGACGGCGGTATTGGCCTCGCTGGTCATTGCGCAGTTCGAGGATGCGATCGCGACGGTTGTGGCGCTGGCGGTGCTGATGCCGATTGTGGCCTCGATGGGCGGCAACGCCGGGACCCAGTCGCTGACCGTCGCGGTGCGGGCTCTGGCGACCAAGGACCTCACCGGGGCCAACGTCTGGCGGGTCATCCGCCGCGAAATCATGGTCGGTCTCATCAACGGCGTGGCCTTTGCGGTGGTGATGGGCATCGTGGGCATCGTCTGGTTCGGCTCTCCGGCGCTGGGATACGTGATCGCCGCCGCGATGGTGATCAACATGGTGGTTGCGGGGCTGGCCGGGACGGTGATTCCGGTGGTGCTGGAAAAGGTCGGGGTCGATCCGGCGCTGGCCTCCGGGGCGTTTGTGACAACCGTGACGGATGTGGTCGGGTTCTTTGCCTTTCTCGGGCTGGCCGTGGTGGTGCTGCTGTGACCGGCGCCGCACCGGATCTGGAGGCGCGGAAGGCCGCGGCGCGACAGGCGGCGTTTGTCCGGCGCAAGGCGGCGCATGCCGCAGACAGCGGGAACAGTTCCTCGGCATTGTCTGCGGTGCTTGCCGGATACCGGGGGGTGCCGGTTTCAGGCTTTCTGCCGATCCGGACCGAGATCGACCCGCGTCCGGCAATGGCAGAGGCGGCGGCCCATGGGCCGGTGGCCGTGCCTGTCATCCTTGGCGCAGGACAGCCGCTGAAGTTTTCCCTGTGGGAGCCGGGCTGTGTCCTGCGCGACGGACCCTTCGGCGCGATGGTGCCCGAGGTCGACAGGTTCATTGATCCCGAGATCCTGATCGTGCCGCTGGTGGCCTTTACCCGGACGGGTGACCGGCTGGGCTACGGCGGCGGATTCTATGACCGCACCCTGCAGATGCTGCGCGCCCTGCGCCCGACGCTTGCCATCGGGTTCGCCTATGCCGCGCAGGAGGCCGACAGCCTGCCGCTGGAAGCGACCGACCAGCCCCTGGATCTGATCGTGACGGAAAACGAGGTGATCACGCCGGCCCGGAGCTGACTTGCCTCTGCCCGGAAACTTCCGCCGCCGGGGTGGCTGGCCTGCCGTCGGCGCGGATGCCGAGGGCAAAACGGCACAAAAACCCCTTTGCTTTCCGGTCGGCGAAGACTACCCATCGCGGCATGAGAACGCTTTTTCTGGGTGATGTGATGGGCCGCGCCGGGCGCGCCGCCGTCAGGGACAATCTTCCGCGGCTGCGCGCCGAATGGAAGTTGGATTTTGTTGTGGTCAACGGCGAGAATGCCTCGTCAGGGGCAGGGCTGACCGGTGAGCACGCCAAGGTGCTGCTGGAGGCCGGCGCCGATTGCGTGACCCTGGGTGATCACGCTTTTGACCAGAAGGACATGCTGAGCTTTATCGAGAGCGATCAGCGCGTCATCCGCCCCCTCAACTTTGCCAAGCAGGCGCCGGGACGCGGGCACCGGCTGTTTTCAGACGCCCGCGGCCGCAAGATTCTGGTGGTGCAGGTTCTGGGGCAGGTGTTCATGAAGCGCGCCTTTGACGACCCGTTCTCTGCAGTCGATGCGGTGCTGCGGGCCCATCCCCTGGGCGGGCAGGCTCAGATGATCCTGGTTGATGTGCATTGCGAAGCGACCAGTGAAAAGATGGGCATGGGCCACTTTTGTGATGGCCGGGCCAGCCTGGTTGTCGGCACCCATACCCACGTGCCCACGGCGGATGCGCAGATCCTGCCAGGCGGCACGGCGTTTCTGTCCGATGCCGGCATGTGCGGCGATTACAATTCCGTCATCGGCATGGACAAGGCGGAACCGATGCGCCGCTTTGTCACCGGCATGGGCAAGACCCGGTTCCAGCCGGCGCTGGGCGACGCGACGCTGAGTGGGGTGTTCGTGGAAACGGATGATCGCACCGGCAAGGCCACCCGGATCTGCATGGTGCGTCAGGGCGGACGGCTGGAACAGGCCGGTCCGTGACACGACTGTGGCTGCCTTTGGCGGCCCTTGTGGTGGTCGGGGCGCTGTGGGGCGGCACCCAGCCGCTGGGCAAGGTCGCGGTCAGCGAAGGTTACCGTCACTTTGGCCTGCTCTTCTGGCAGACACTGATCGGCACGCTGGTGCTGGGGCTGATCTGCACGCTGCGCGGTCGTCGCCTGCCGATGGGCGGGCCGTATCTGCGCCGGTATCTGGCTCTGGCGCTGGTGGGGACGGTCTTGCCGGGCATTGCCAGTTATTCGGCGGCGGCGCATCTGCCCGCGGGTGTGCTGTCGATCCTGCTGAGTTCGGTGCCGCTGCTGGCGTTTCCGATGGCCCTGGCGCTGGGCAATGAGCAGTTTCGCGCGACCCGCCTGATCGGGCTGGGTTTTGGTCTGGCGGGGGTGGCCCTGCTGGTCCTGCCGGACAGCAGCCTGCCGGATCCGGCTCAGTCGGTCTGGATCCCCGTGGCGCTGATCTCGTCGGCGTTTTATGCGTTCGAGAGCAACCTTGTCGCCCGCTGGGGCACTCTTGATCTCGGGCCGTTTCAGGTGCTTTGGGGGGCCTCGGCCGTGGCGATGTGCCTGACCCTGCCCGCCGCGCTGATCACCGGGCAGTTCATTGACCCGCGCGGCGTCTGGGGCCCGCCGGATTATGCGCTGGTGGCCGCGTCTCTGCTGCATGCAGGGGCCTATTCGGGATATGTCTGGCTGGTTGGCATGTCGGGCGCGGTGTTTGCGGTGCAGGTGAGCTACTTCGTCACGCTGTTCGGCGTGGTCTGGGCGATGCTGTTCCTGAATGAGAGCTATTCGTCCTATATCTGGGCAGCTCTGGCACTGATGCTGGCAGGGCTCGCTCTGGTGCAGCCACGCCCGCGCGCACCGCTTGTACATGCTGGAACGCTGCGTCAGAATGCTGACGTCTAAGGGACGGGGAAGTCAGACAACATGGAATTTTTCGATCTGAGCCAAAGTGCGCAGGCGTTCATCACGATTGCCGTGGTGGCGGGCATGTTCGTGCTGTTCGTGCGCGAAGCCTTCCCGACCGAAGTGGTGGCGATCGGTGGCACGGCGCTTCTGCTGGCTCTGGGGGTCCTGTCATATGACGACGCGCTCAAAGTGCTGTCGAACCCGGCACCCTGGACCATCGCGGCAATGTTCATCGTCATGGGGGCGCTGGTGCGCACCGGGGCGCTGGACGCCTTTACCACCGTGGCACAGGCCGAGGTCCAGAAGCGTCCCCGGGTCGCAATGATGGGAATTTTCGCCTTTGTGCTGGTGGCCTCGGCGTTCCTGAACAACACACCGGTGGTGGTCGTGATGCTGCCGATCTTCGTGCAGCTGTCCAAGGTCCTTGGGGTGGCTCCTTCCAAGCTGCTGATCCCGCTCAGCTATGCGGCGATCCTCGGGGGCACGACCACGCTGATCGGCACCTCGACCAACCTGCTGGTGGATGGTGTGGCCCGCACCCAGGGGCTTGAACCCTTCACGATCTTCGAGGTCACGCCGCTGGCGCTGATCCTTGTTGTCGGCGGCATGGGGTATCTGGCGGTTGCGGGGCGGTTCCTGCTGCCGGACCGGACCAGCATGGCCGGGATGCTGTCGGACCGCAGCCGGATGAAATTCTTTACCGAAGCCGTGATTCCGCCGGACAGCAACCTTGTCGGCCGCGAGGTGTTGACGGTGCAGCTTTTCAAACGCGAGGGCGTGCGGCTGATCGACGTGATCCGGGGCGACGAATCGCTGCGCCGCGATCTGGCGGCGGTGACGCTTCAGGTCGGTGACCGGGTGGTATTGCGCACGCAGATGACCGAACTGCTGAGCCTGCAAAGCAATCCGCAGCTCAAGCGGGTGGACCAGGTCTCGGCGGTGGAAACCTCGACCGTCGAAGTGCTGATCACGCCGGGTTGCAAGATGGTTGGGCGGTCACTGGGCGCGCTGCGCCTGCGCCGCCGGTTCGGGGTCTATCCGCTGGCCGTTCACCGGCGCAACCAGAACATCGGACGGCAACTGGATGAACTGGTGGTGCGGGTCGGGGATACGCTGCTGCTGGAGGGGGCGCCTGCGGACATCAAGCGGCTGGCCGAGGAAATGGCGCTGGTCGATGTCTCGCAACCCTCGGCGCGGGCCTACCGGCGCGGCCATGCGCCCATCGCCATCGGCGCGCTGATCGGAATCGTTGCGCTGTCGACCTTCAACGTGGCACCGATTCTCGCGCTGGCGGTGATCGCCGTGGCCGTGGTGCTGCTGACCGGCTGCATCGACGCGGACGAGGCGTTTTCCTATGTCGAAGGCCAGCTGCTGGCGCTGATTTTTGCGATGCTGGCGATTGGCGCGGCCCTGGATTCGTCGGGGGCTGTCGGGCTGATCGTCAGCGGGGTTGCCCCGTATCTGGCGGAACTGCCGCATGTGCTGGTGGTGGCTGCGGTGTTCATGCTGACCTCGACCCTGACGGAAATGGTCAGCAACAACGCCGTCGCGGTGGTGGTGACACCGATTGCCATCGCCCTGGGCACTGCGCTTGGCATCGATCCGCGGCCGCTGGTCATCGCGGTGATGGTCGCGGCCTCGTGCAGCTTTGCGACGCCGATCGGCTATCAGACCAACACCATGGTCTACGGTCCGGGGGGCTACCGGTTCAGCGATTTCCTGCGCGTCGGGATCCCGATGAACATCGTGATCGGAGTGCTGGCCTCGGTCGCCATCCCGATGCTCTGGCCGCTGGAGCTGGCTCAGCCGTAACGGCGAAAGAAGTTTTGCAGGATGCGTTCCGGAACGGTGACGTCGCTGGCGTAACACATTTCGATCAGCGCGCCGGCCGTCTCCGGCGGGAAATACCCGCGATGGCGGTAGATGCGGACCCGTTCGGCAAAGACATCCGGGTCGGCTTCGGGATGAAACTGCGTCGCGTAGACGTTTGTTTTGTAACGGATCATCTGGAAGGGGCAGGGGTCGGACTGGAGCAGGTGGACGCAGCCCGGCGGCAGGGCCTGCACCGCTTCCTTGTGTCCGACAAATGCGTCGAACCGGTCAGGCAGTCCGGCCAGCAGCGGATCGTCGAGCCCCTCGGCCGTGATCTGGCAGGCGACGGCACTGGCGTTTTCGCCAAACCGCGCCTTGCTGACTTCGGCGCCCAGATGATGGGCGAGGATGCCGATGCCGTAACAACAGCCCAGGAAGGGGATGTCCTGCGCGGTGATCTGCGGCATCAGTGACAGGATCTGCGCCTCGGCCCGGGCTTCGGCCGGATCCTTGCCCTCGGGATCGTCGCTGACGCAGCCCGGGCCGCCGCCGACAATCACTCCGGCATAATCCGCGAGGTCGAGATCGCCCGGCAGGTCCTGACTTTCCAGCCGCAGGCGGCGGGCGCGCGACGCCTGCAGATCGCCCTTGGCCAGAAAGGCGGCGAACTCGGCATCCGAGGCATCCGCTTCGGGGCGCAGCTGGAGGATCAGGAACGGGCGCATCCCGACCGCCTTAGCGCAAATCGTCGCTGCGGACCAGTGTGGACGGGCTTGCTAGTGCCACATGCTCTGCCCTATAAGGCCGGGCGAAATTCAGGCATTCTTCAAGGGGGCATGACCATGGCGGGGCATTCCAAATGGGCGAACATCCAGCACCGCAAGGGGCGTCAGGACGCCGTGCGGGCCAAGTTGTTCTCGAAACTCTCGAAAGAGATCACCGTGGCGGCCAAGATGGGCGACCCCGACCCGGAAAAGAACCCGCGTCTGCGGCTGGCGGTGAAAGAGGCCAAGTCGGTCTCGGTTCCCAAGGATGTCATCGACCGCGCGATCAAGAAAGCCATCGGCGGCGATGCCGAGAACTATGACGAGATCCGCTACGAGGGCTATGGCCCCAACGGCGTGGCGGTGATCGTCGAGGCGATGACCGACAACCGCAACCGCACCGCCAGCAACGTGCGCTCGACCTTTACCAAGAACGGCGGCAACCTCGGCGAAACCGGCTCGGTCGCCTTCATGTTCGAGCGCAAGGGCGAGATCACCTACCCGGCAAGCGTCGGAGACGGCGACACGGTGATGATGGCGGCCATCGAAGCCGGGGCCGAAGACGTGGAGACCTCGGAGGAGGGCCACGTCATCTGGTGCGCGGACACCAACCTGAACGAGGTCGCCACAGCTCTGGAAACGGCGCTCGGAGAGTCGGAGTCGACCAAGCTCGTCTGGAAACCTGGCACCACCACCGAGCTGGATCTGGACGGGATGCAGACGTTGATGAAGCTGGTCGAGGCGCTGGAAGACGACGACGACGTGCAGCGCGTCACCACCAATTTCGAGGCCAGCGACGAGGTCATGGCACAGCTTTGACGCAGCACTCCGCGCGTTCGGGCCACCCGGGGTTTTCTTGACGCAGCGCCGGGCGCAATGACAGGGGCATACATGCAGGCAGCACTGGCGGGATTCGGACTGGGGCTGAGCCTGATTCTGGCGATCGGAGCGCAGAATGCGTTTGTGTTGCGGCAGGGACTGGTGCAACGCCATGTGTTCGCCGTCTGCCTGACCTGCGCGGTGTCGGATGCGTTGCTGATCATCGCCGGGGTTGCGGGCTTCGGGGCGCTGACCCGGGCGGTGCCCTGGCTGGAAATGGCGATGCGGCTGGGCGGTGCGGCGTTTCTGTTGTGGTACGGCGCGCTGAGCCTGCTGCGGTCCTGGCGCGGCGGCGACACGTTGAAGGCGGGGGCCGAGCAGCAAAGCCTGACAGCGGCGCTGCTGACCTGTCTGGCCCTGACCTGGCTGAACCCGCATGTCTATCTGGACACTCTGGTGCTGCTGGGCGCGGTATCGGCAAAGTACGACGCAAAGCTGGGGTTTGCCCTTGGTGCCGTCACTGCCTCCTTTGTGTTTTTCTTCACGCTTGGCTATGGCGCGCGGCTGCTGGCCCCGGTGCTGGCACGTCCCGGCGCCTGGCGGACGGTGGATGCGCTGATTGGTGTTCTGATGTGGACCATCGCAGCGACGCTGCTGCAAAGCTGACCAGCCGGGGCCGGTCGCACGAACCGTGTGCTTTTGCGCTCCTGCCGATTTCTGCTTGCATCCCGAGGGCCGGACCGGCACGGCTGCAGCACGTGGATTATAACGGCAAGGCGCGGTATGGCATCCTCTTCCATCGAAATGAAACACGTGGCGCGGGGCGATCAGCCGCTTGTCGGAATCCTGTGGATGGTGGTGACAGGACTTTGCTTTGTCCTGGTGACGGCGCTGGTCAAGACGCTGGGGCAGCGGGTCCCGGCGGCGGAAAGCGCGTTTCTGCGTTATCTCATGGGGCTGGTGTTCCTGGTCCCGGTCTGGCGTCAGTTGGCCGCCGTGCGCCTGAGCAGGCGCCAGTGGTCGATGTTCGGACTGCGCGGGCTGGTCCATGCGCTGGGGGTGCTGTTGTGGTTTTACGCCATGTCCCGGCTGCCGCTGGCCGAAGTGACGGCGATGAACTATCTCACGCCGGTCGGCGTGACCCTGCTGGCGGTGCTGGTCCTGGGCGAGCGGTTGGCGATGCGGCGGATCCTGGCGATCTGTGCGGCGCTGGCGGGGGCGTTTCTGATCCTGCGGCCGGGATTCCGCGATCTGGACCCCGGCCATTTTGCCATGCTGGGGACGGCCCTGCTGTATTCCGGCTCCTATCTGTCGGCAAAGATCCTGTCGGACGAGGTGTCGGCGGTGGTCGTGGTGGCGCTGCTTTCGGTCACGGTGACCGTCTGCCTTGCCCCCTTTGCCTATGCGCAGTGGGTTCCGCTCAGCCTGGCCGACCTCGGGGTGCTGTTCGGCGTGGCCTGTTTCGCGACCGCCGGCCATTACGCGATGACGCTGGCCTTTGCGGCGGCCCCGATGACAGTGACGCAGCCGGTGACGTTCCTGCAACTGGTCTGGTCGGTGCTGCTGGGCGCCACTCTGTTCGACGAGGCGCCGGACCCCTGGGTGATCACCGGCGGCTGTGTGATTCTCTCGGCGGTCAGCTTCATCACCTGGCGCGAGGCGCGGCTCAAGCGGCGCCCCATCACCCCGCCGTTTCCTGCGACAAAGGTCTAGGCCCGCATTGATTGTTGCCGGTTGCGATAAAATGTCCCGGCCTGCGCGCAATCTGGCCTTATTTGTCTGGCAGCTTTCCATCACGGCCCGAAAACGGGACGCTTTGATGGAGAGTATCATGTTTGCCAACAACACCCTGACCGAAAGCTTTGACGATATCCGTGCCTTTCTGCTGGACGAGCGCCGCAAGGTTCTGTCTGACGCCGAATGGCGGTTCCGGATGCGTGGCTACGGCTACAACCTGCGCGCGACCGAAAAGGGCATCGAGATCGCCCGTCTGCCGCAGAACCACGTTGTTGGCATTCTCGAACCCTGAACGGTTCCGAATCTCCCTCTGCACCGCAATCCCATCTCGGCCTGCGGCCTCCGACACGGCGCCCGGAACCGGGAAAATGACGGTGGGTTCTTTGGCTGGAGATTGATTGACTGATCAGTTATGTACCGTCATTCTGGCTCTCGTTAACGGAGAATCACGATGACCAAATCCGGAATTGAGCCTCAGCGCCGCGCGGCGCTGGTTCAGGCCACGATCACCGAAATCGGTCAGGCCGGGTCGCTGGATGTGACCGTCAGCCAGATTGCACAGCGCGCCGGCATGTCAAGCGCGCTCGCACATCACTACTTTGGCGGCAAGGCGCAGATATTCCTGGCAGCCATGCGGCAGATCCTGTCGGATTATTCCGCCGAGGTGCGCGTTGCGCTGCGCGGGGCCGAAGATCCCGAAGACCGGCTGAACGCCATCATCGCGGCGAACTTTGCATCCAGCTGTTTTGATCCGGCGGTCATTTCGGCCTGGCTCAATTTCTACGTGCTGGCGCAGCGCGATGCAGATGCGGCGCGGTTGCTGCGAGTCTACCGGCTGCGGTTGCAGTCCAACCTGACCCATGCGCTGCGGGTGCATGTGCGCAATCCCGAACCGCTGGCCGAGGCGCTGGGCGCGATGATTGACGGCATCTACCTGCGCGCGGCGCTGCAGGGTGTCGGGTTCGAGAAGGATGCCGAGGCGCGGGTCATGGACTGCGCCGATGCGCTGATCCGGGGGCAGAAGTGAGGGACAACATCCTGATCCTCATGGTTGATCAGCTGAACGGCACGCTGTTTCCCGACGGCCCCGCCGATTGGCTGCATGCCCCCAACCTCAAGGCGCTGGCCGCGCGGTCGACCCGGTTTGCCAACGCCTATACCGCGTCGCCCCTGTGCGCACCCGGACGGGCGGCGTTCATGTCCGGGCAACTGCCAAGCGCGACGGGTGTCTATGACAACGCCGCGGAATTCGCGTCTTCGATTCCGACCTACGCCCACCATCTGCGCCGTGCCGGCTACCAGACCGCCTTGTCCGGCAAGATGCATTTCGTCGGCCCCGACCAGCTGCATGGATTTGAGCAGCGCCTGACCACCGACATCTATCCGGCGGATTTCGGCTGGACTCCGGATTACCGCAAGCCCGGTGAACGCATCGACTGGTGGTATCACAACATGGGTTCGGTCACCGGTGCCGGTGTGGCCGAGACCAGCAACCAGATGGAATATGACGACGAGGTCGCGTTTCTGGCGCAACAGAAACTCTATGACCTGGCGCGCGGCGGCGATGCGCGGCCCTGGTGTCTGACGGTCAGTTTCACCCATCCGCATGACCCCTACGTGGCGCGGCGCAAATACTGGGACCGTTATGAGGATTGCGCGCATCTGCTGCCCGATGTCGCGGCGATGGACTACGGCGATCACGACCCCCACGCGCAGCGGATCTTTGATGCCAACGACTGGCGGTCCTACGACATCACGCAGGACCATATCCGCCGCGCGCGCCGCGCCTATTTCGCCAATATCTCTTACCTTGATGACAAGATCGGCGAGATCCTGTCGGTGTTGGAAATGACCCGTCAGGAGGCAACGATCCTGTTCGTGAGCGATCACGGCGACATGCTGGGCGAACGCGGCCTGTGGTACAAGATGTCCTTCTACGAGGGATCGGCGCGGGTGCCGCTGATGATCGCCGCGCCGCAGATGGCTCCGGGGCGGGTCGATACCCCGGTGAGCAACATCGACGTCTGTCCGACCCTGTGTGACCTTGCGGGCGTCAGCATGGACGAGGTGATGCCCTGGACCACCGGCGAATCCCTTGTGCCGTTGGGGCAGGGTGGCGTGCGCGTCAGCCCGGTGGCAATGGAATATGCGGCCGAGGCATCCTATGCGCCGATGATCGCGCTGCGGCAGGGGCGTTGGAAATACACCAATTGCGCGCTGGACCCCGAACAGCTGTTTGATCTGGACGCCGATCCGCATGAGCTGACCAACCTTGCGAAAGTTCCGGCACAGGCCAAGGTGCTCGAGGCATTCCGCATCATGGCGGCCGAACGCTGGGATCTCGAGGAATTTGACAGTGACGTGCGCGAAAGCCAGGCGCGGCGCTGGGTGGTCTACGAGGCGCTGCGGCAGGGCGGGTATTATCCCTGGGATTACCAGCCGCTGCAAAAGGCGTCCGAGCGCTACATGCGCAACCACATGGATCTGAACGATCTGGAAGGGGCCAAGCGGTTCCCCCGCGGCGAATAGGCCCCCGGCCCATCCCCTTCCTTTCCCTGAAAAACAAACTCCGACCGGAGACGCCATGACCTATCCAACCCAACCCGAGGCCAGCCATTTCATTGACGGGGTCTATGTCGAGGACACGGATGGCGCGCTGATCGACGTGATCTACCCGGCAACGGGCGAGGTCATCGCGCAGGTGCATGCAGCGACACCCGCGGTGATCGAACAGGCGATCACGGCTGGCCTGCGCGGGCAGAAGGTCTGGGCCGCGATGACGGGCCGCGACCGGGGCCGGGTGCTGACGAAGGCGGCGATGCTGTTGCGTGAACGCAATCACGACCTGTCGGTGCTCGAGACGATGGACACCGGCAAGCCTTATCAGGAGACTTCGGTGGCGGATGCCACCAGCGGCGCCGATGCGCTGGAGTATTTTGGCGGATTGGCGGCGTCGCTGACCGGCGAGCACATCCAGCTGGGCGAAGACTGGGTCTACACCCGGCGCGAGCCGCTCGGGCTGTGCGTCGGGATCGGGGCGTGGAACTACCCGACCCAGATTGCCTGCTGGAAGGGGGCACCGGCCCTGGCCTGCGGCAATGCGATGATCTTCAAGCCGTCCGAGACGACGCCGCTGTCGGCCCTGAAGGTGGCAGAGATCCTGCACGAGGCCGGGGTGCCTGCGGGTGTCTACAACGTGGTGCAGGGCATGGGAGAGGTCGGTGGCGCGTTGGTCGGTGATCCGCGTGTTGCCAAGGTGTCGCTGACCGGGTCGGTGCCGACGGGGCGCAAGGTCTATGCGGCGGCGGCGGCCGGGCTCAAACATGTCACCATGGAACTGGGCGGCAAGTCGCCTCTGGTGATCTTTGACGATGCCGACCTCGAGGATGCCGTGAGCGGTGCGATCATGGCGAATTTCTATTCCTCCGGTCAGGTCTGTTCCAACGGCACCCGGGTGTTTGTCCAGAAGGGGCTGCGCGAACGTTTCGTGGCGCGGCTGGCAGAGCGGGTCGGCACGGCGGTTCTGGGCGATCCGCTGGACCCGGAAACAAGCTTTGGCCCGCTGGTGAGCGCGCGCCAGCTGGAGATCGTGCAGGGCTATATCGCCAAGGGAGTCGCAGAGGGCGCGAGGCTGGTCTGCGGCGGCGAACGGCTGGACCGGCCGGGATACTGGCTGACGCCGGTGATTTTCGACGGTGTGAGCGATGACATGACGATTGCGCGGGAAGAGATCTTTGGTCCGGTGCTGTCGGTGCTGGAGTTCGAGTCCGAGGACGAGGTCATCACCCGGGCCAACGACACCGAATTCGGGTTGTCGGCGGGGGTGTTCACCAATGACCTGCGACGCGCGCACCGGGTGATCGCTCAGTTGGACGCCGGGACCTGCTTTATCAACTCGTACAACGACGCACCGGTCGAGGCGCCCTTCGGGGGCATGAAAAGCTCCGGAGTCGGGCGCGAGAATTCCAGGGCGGCGATCGAACACTATTCGCAACTCAAGACGGTCTATGTCCGGATGGGAAAGATGGAGGCTCCGTTTTGACTACCGAAGATCCGTTGCTGCCCGCGCCACCCGCCCGGCTTCCGATGAAGCCGGTGGACATCGTCAAATGGATTGCCACCGTGGTCCAGCTGGTCGGCTACGGGCTGACCGGTCTGAACCTGGTCCCGTGGAACGTCTTTGCCTTTTTCATCGGCATCTTCCTGTGGTTTGCCGTGGGTGTGATGTGGAAGGACAGGGCGATCATGGTGGTCCATCTCGGGGCTTTCCTCTCACTGTTCATTGGATATCTGAGTGCCTGACATGTCTGGAGACACCGCAAGGGAAGCGGATTATGTGATCGTCGGGGCCGGGTCCGCGGGATGTGCGGTGGCCTACAGGCTGGCCGAAGCCGGCAAATCGGTGATCGTCATCGAGCATGGCGGATCGGACGCGGGGCCGTTCATCAACATGCCCGGCGCGCTGAGTTATCCGATGAACATGAAGCTGTACGACTGGGGATACCAAAGCGAGCCCGAACCGCATCTGGGTGGCCGCCGTCTGGTCTGTCCGCGCGGCAAGGTGCTGGGCGGATCGTCCAGCATCAACGGCATGGTCTATGTGCGTGGCCACGCGATGGATTTTGACCATTGGCGCGACATGGGCGCCGAGGGCTGGGGCTTTGCCGATGTGCTGCCCTACTTCCGGCGGATGGAGCACTGGCACGGCGGTCGTTCCGACTGGCGCGGCAGCGATGGCCCCCTGCATGTGTCGCGCGGCAAGCGTGACAATCCGCTGGTACAGGCCTTTGTCGAGGCCGGGGTCCAGGCCGGATACGAGGCCACAGAGGATTACAACGGCGCCCAGCAGGAAGGCTTTGGCGCGATGGATGCGACCATCCACAAGGGGGAACGCTGGTCCGCCGCCAAGGCCTATCTGCGCCCGGCGCAGAAGCGCGGTGCCAGGGTGGTGCGGGCGCTGGCGCAAAAGGTGGTGATACGCGATGGCCGGGCCGTCGGGGTCGAGGTGAAGCGCGGTGGCCGCACCGAAGTGATCCGGGCTCGCGTGGAAGTGGTGCTGGCGGCCTCGTCGCTGAACTCTCCCAAACTGCTGATGCTGTCGGGTATCGGGCCGGGGGCGCACCTGCGCGAGCACGGCATCGAGGTGATCGCCGACCGGCCGGGGGTCGGGCAGAACCTGCAGGATCACCTGGAACTCTACATCCAGATGCAGGCGACCCAGCCGGTGTCGTTGTTCAAGTACTGGAACCTGCCGGGCAAGGCATACGTCGGTGCGCGCTGGCTGCTGCGCCGCGATGGTCCGGGGGCGTCGAACCAGTTTGAATCCGCCGCTTTCATCCGCTCGGCGGCGGGGGTGCCCTATCCCGACATCCAGTACCATTTCCTGCCGCTTGCGGTGCGCTACGACGGCAAGGCCGCAGCAGAGGGCCACGGCTTTCAGGCGCATGTCGGCCCGATGCGCTCCAAGTCGCGCGGCACCGTCACGCTGCGCTCGGCGGACCCGGCAGAAGCGCCGGTGATCCGGTTCAACTACATGAGCCATCCCGAGGACTGGGACGAATTCCGCACCTGCATCCGCCTGACGCGCGAGATCTTTGGCCAGCAGGCCTTTGCGCCCTATGCGGGGCGGGAGATCCAGCCCGGCGCCGGGGTGCAGTCTGACGCCGAGCTTGATGCCTTTGTCCGCGAGCACGCCGAAAGCGCCTATCATCCCTGCGGCACCTGCCGGATGGGGGCGGCTGACGATCCCGGGGCTGTGGTTGACCCACAGGGCCGGGTGATCGGCGTCGACAGCCTCAGGGTGGCGGATTCCTCGGTGTTTCCCCGGATCACCAATGGCAACCTGAATGCGCCGTCGATCATGGTGGGCGAAAAGATGGCGGATCACCTGTTGGCCAGGACATTGCCCAGTGCCAATGACGCGCCCTGGATCAGCCCGCGCTGGGAAACCGAGCAGCGTTAAGCCTGACGACAATGCGGGATTGATCTCGGCGGGTGCTCCTCCGATATTAACCGGATGTTAAGGATTTGTTCCGTATTCGTTCTGTGTGCGCTGGCGCTGCCGGTGTCGGCTGCGCCAGAGGGGCGCCTGCACGTGGTCGACGGCGATACCTTTGATGTCGGTGCGGTGCGGGTGCGGCTGCATGCGGTGGATGCCCCCGAGGCACAGCAGATGTGCGGCGGGCCGGGGGCCCCGACCTGGGCCTGCGGCGCCTGGGTCAGCGGTGAGGTCCGGGCGCGGTACGAAGGCCGGTGGGCGGTCTGCACCCAGACGGACACCGACCGTTATGGCCGGATCGTCGCCCGGTGCCTGATCGCGGGGCAGGACATGGGCGCGGCCCTGGTCTCGGACGGGCTGGCCTTTGCCTACAGGCAGTATGGCTGGGATTACGATCTGGAGGAAAAGGCCGCAGTTGTGGCTGGCCGCGGGCTGCACGGGTCGGGGGTTCAGTCCCCGGCCGAATATCGCAAGGCCGCGCGCCCCAGGCCGCAGAGTCCGGCGGTGGCTGGCTGTGCGATCAAGGGCAATCTGTCGAAACGGGGCGCGATCTACCATCTGCCGGGACAAGCGTTCTACGACGGGACGCGGATTGATCCCTCTCGCGGCGAACGCTGGTTCTGCAGCGAAGCCGAGGCAATCGCGGCAGGCTGGCGCCGGGCACAGCGCTGACAGGAAAATGTCTGGTGGCCAATCGGTTGCGGACGTTTTATGAGCTGACATCCTGTCGCGCTGCCGGATCTGCAACTGCATACGCTCGCCACTGCGGCACCGCCGGGTGCACGTCGGAATCGAAAAGGGAATGAGCTTGATGAAGTTTTCGGCCAACCTCGGGTTCCTGTGGCGGGATCGACCGTTGCCCGCAGCCATCCGCGCCGCCAAAGCCGCCGGGTTCGATGCCGTCGAATGCCACGGGCCGTATGACGTTCCGGTCGCCCAGATGAACCAGGCGCTGCGCGATACCGGGCTGTCCATGCTGAGCCTGAACACACGGCGCGGCAACCCGGTCTCGGGCGACAACGGTCTGTCCGCGCTTCCCGGGCGCGAGGCCGAGGCCCGGTCTGCCATCGACGAGGCGATCCGTTACGCCGTGGCCATCGGGGCATCCAGGGTCCATGTCATGGCGGGAATTGCCAGCGGAGCTTCGGCGCATCAGAGCTTTGTCGCCAATCTGACCTATGCCTGCGCGCAGGCGTTGCCGCACGGCATCTCGATCCTGATCGAGCCGCTGAACATATATGATGCGCCGGGCTATTTCCTGAACACAACCGATCAGGCAATCGCGGTGATCGACGCGGTCGGCGCCGCAAATCTGTTCCTGATGTTCGACTGCTACCACGTACAGCTGATGGAAGGCGATCTGACAAACCGCCTTACATCCCTGCTGCCCCGGATCGGCCACATCCAGTTTGCCTCGGTTCCCGATCGCGGTGCACCCGACCAGGGCGAAGTGAACTACCGCCACATTTTCCGGACACTGCGCAACCTTGGATATACCGCGCCGCTGGGGGCGGAATACAGACCCGAGGGCGACACCGACAGCACCCTTGGTTGGATGCGGACGCTGCGCCCCGGGGCCTGATGCTCAGGCGGCGCTGCTCTTGTTGTCCAGAGTCGAGAGCAGGGCGGTCTCCAGCTCTTTTTCCAGTTCCTTGGCCCGGGCAATGTAGGCCTGGTTTTCAGAGGCGGGAATGTTCGGATCCCACAATCCCGCCAGTTCGCGCACCGTGTGACGGTCGTGGTGAAAGAAGGTCTCTTCCGCCGTTGCCGCCTCGTAATCGGTGAGCCCGATGTTTTCCAGCACATAGCGCCCGGCGCGCAGCGAAGAGTCAAAGGTCTCGCGCACGATGTCATCCGCCCCGGCCTGATACAGCGCATAGACATGCGTGCGGTCGCGCGCCCGGGCGACCACGTGCAGGTCCGGGCGCAGTCGCTTGGCAAAGGTCACAAGCTTGAGCACGGCGGCCGGATCGTCGAGCGCAGCCACCAGCACCCGCGCCTTGTCGATGCCGGCGGCATGCAGCAATTCCGGGCGGGTCGGATCACCGAAAAAGCCCTTGAAACCGAATTTGCGCATCAACTGGATGGTCTTGAGGTCGTGGTCGATCACCACGGTCTTGAATCCCGAGGACTGCACCATGCGGTTGACGATCTGACCGAAACGGCCGATGCCGGCGATGATAACCGGGCCCTCTTCGTCGATCTCGTCGTCGTCGGGGGTGTCATCCTTGTCGACAAGCCGTTTCGAGACAACATCATACAGGATGAACAGCAGCGGCGTGATCAGCATGGACAGCGCAACGACCAGCAACAGCCGCTCGCCCAGGACACCGGTCACAACGTTCTGCTGCACCGAAAAGGAGATCAGCACAAAGCCAAATTCGCCGGCCTGCGCCAGACTGAGGGTGAACAGCCACTTGTCGCGTCCCCGCATACCGAACAACAGGCTGAGACCGAACAGAACCGCGCCCTTGATCGCCATGATCCCCAGTGCCAGACCAAGAATGATGAAGGGTGCCGACAGGAAGGTCGCAAAGCTGATCCCCGCGCCCACGGTGATGAAGAACAGGCCCAGCAGCAGCCCCTTGAAGGGTTCGATGTCGGATTCAAGCTGGTGGCGGAATTCGCTGTTGGCCAGCACGACACCGGCCAGAAAGGTGCCCAGAGCGGGCGACAGGCCGACCATCAGCATCAGAAAGGCGATGCCGACGACAATCAGCAGGGCGACGGCGGTGAACATCTCTGGCAGGCGTGCAGCGTTGATGAAGCGGAACAGCGGCCCGGCGCCATAGATGCCGCCAAGGATGATGGCCGCCACCGCGCCCAGCGTCACCAGCGTGACGCCCCAGCCCGGCAGACCGTGCACCAGCGACATTGTGGTGCCATGCCCGTTGCCGCCTTCGCCGCTGACCACGCGCTGGATCGAACCGTCGAGCCCCAGCACCGGTTCGGTCACTCCGGCCAGCAACGGCAGCAGGATCAGCATGGGGATCACCGCGATGTCCTGTGTGAGCAGAACCGAGAATGCCGAGCGACCGCCACTGGTCTGCATCAGGTCCTTCTCGCTCAGGGTCTGCAGCACGATCGCGGTGGAGGAGAGCGCCATCAGCAGGCCGATCGCCAGCGCCGGAGCCCAGGCCAGACCGAGGATCATGCCCCCGGCCATGACGGCGATGGTGGTCAGCGTGATCTGCAATCCGCCCAGACCGACCAATCGGTGCCGCATGTCCCACAATGCCCGCGGTTCCAGTTCCAGACCGATCAGGAACAGCATCATCACCACGCCGAATTCCGCAAAATGCTGCAGATCGCTGGTTTCAGACGCCAGGCCGAATATCGGTCCGATGACGATCCCGGCCAGAAGGTATCCCAGCACGGACCCCAGACCCGACCGCGCGGCCAGCGGCACGGCGATCACCGCTGCCAGCAAATATACCGATGCCTGAAACAGGAACGATTCCATTCTACCCAGCCCCTCTTTGCATGTTTTCCCATGATGTGAGCGTCGGCAGCGTCAAGACAACCGCCGATACGGATATTTCAGTGAATTATCTGATATTTCGCGGTCCGGCGCAGATAGAGGGCCAGCATTTGGCCTGCAGACAGGCCGTCCGGCGCCTTGCGGCGCTGGGCAGTCCTGCGTTCCCGGCTGCCTACTGCGGCGGTCGGACCGCGGCGATCAGCCCTGTGGCATCTTCAGGGTGATGTTGCGACCGCTTTTGGTGTAGCGCAACTCGCTTTCGCCGATGGCGGCGACGCGCCCGCCGTCGATGCTGTCGCCGACCTTGACCTTCTGGTAGCGCCCGTTCGAGAGCCGCACCAGGGCGCGACGGCTGGACGGCTTGCCATAGACACCGATCAGGTTGACCTGACGCAGATTGATCGCATTGCGCACGGTGGCCTGTTTTGCCACCGAGGCGCCAGAGGGAACCGATGGTGACACGGTGCGCGGCGCGACGGCGGCGACCTGGACGGGTTGTGCCTGCTGTGCGGGTTGTTCGGCGGCAGGCGACGGCGCCGGTTTCGCCGCCTCGACGATCCGCTGGATGTCGCGGGGCCGGGGCAGGGGCTTGATCGACTGACCGATGGCCAGGTCGGTGGCGGTCGCGTCCTCCTCCTCTTCCGCTTCCTGCTTGGGCGCGTCAGGCCGAAGTTTCGGTCGCAGCGCCGCAAGTTCGGCGCGCGAGGCGCCGGACAGGCTGGCGCGTTCGTTGCGTTCAATCAGATCGCCGGGCCTGGATTTCGGTGTGAAACCCTGCAGACGGCTTTGCTCGTCGTCGGTTTGGACGCCGGTTTCGGACGACTGCGGCTGGTCGGGCTGTTCAGGTGCTTCCACGGCAGTGGGGCTGCGCTGGGGCGGCACCACCGGCGGCAGGCCGGCGTAGATCATGATGCCATCGGGGTTCAGCGCACCCTCGGGGGTCGCGCGCACGAAGCCGCGTCCGTCGAGGTCAAACACCACACTTGCGGGCAATGGCGGGCGCGGCGATTCAAAGGCCACATCCTGCCGCAGCGCCTGCGCTGTCGGCAGGGCTACGGCATCGAACTGTTTCACTGCCGGATCAATTGACGCGACATAGAGGTCCTCGACCTCGGTCTGCATCGGTTCCAGCGGCGATGTCGGCGCGCGCTGCCAGATGCCGGTTGCCGCATAGGTGGCGTCGGCTTCTTCCGCCGTCAGACTGCGGGCGCGTTCGGGGGTCTCTTCGGCACTCTCCGAGGCATCGGGAGGCTGATCGACCGGGAGTAACGCAAGTTCGGCGTCGCTTTCCGGTTCCGGTTCCAGTTCCGGTTCTGCTTCCAGTTCCGGTTCGGCGGAAGGTTCTGCGCGCGGTGCCGCTTGTGCCACTTCGATCCGCGGCGTGACATCAGGGCGAAAGAACCGCGCAAGCCCTTCGTCGAGAAAGACCGAGGCCCAGGCCGCAACTCCGGCCAGCAGAACCAGCAGGGCCGCCGTCAGTATCAGTCCCAGGAACCGCGGCTTGCCGCCAACAGGCGGGGTGGTCTGCCGCGCTCCGAAAACGGTCATGCGCTGGCGTTCGACCTCCTCGGCGCTCAGCGCCGCCGTGCTCCCGGGGGCCGAGGCCACGGCGTCGGCCATTCGCTTCGGTGTCATGGCTGCGCGGCCTGCAGGTGCTTGCGAGACCGCCGGGTTTGGCACGGATGCAGACTTGGCCTGAGTGGCGGGCGCGCTGCCAGCGGCTGGTTGGGCCGGCGCGTCCGGGCGGGTCATCGACCGACGCGGCGGCGCGACAGTGGGCGCACGCCCTGCGTCGCGACGGCTGAAGAAGCCCTTGACCAGGGAGCCGGGTGTCGGCCTGGCAGCGTCATCCGACGGCAGATCCGCGTCCATCACCGAGGGGCGCGACAGGCTGGCAATCGGGGCCGCCGTTGCCGCATCCGGGACGGCCTGGGATGTTTTGGGTGTCACAGGCCGAGACGGCGGGACGCCCACGCTGGTCTCCGGAGCAGCGGACGCAGGCGCGGTATCACCGGCCGGGTCGGGCTTGTGCGGTGTGACGCGCGGCACGGAGGCCGCGGGGTCGCGCGGCGGCAACCCGACTGTCGGTGCCTGCCTCTGCTTTTCCTTGGGGGCGTTGCGGCTGGCGCGCAGGCTGACAAAGGCAGGCACGGCTTCGGGCTTGTCGCGGTTGGGGGCCAGACCCGGACCGACAGGCCGCCCGGCGTCCGGCTGTGGCACCTGGAGCGGTGCGGACCCCGATGCAGAAACCGCAGCTTCGGGGGGGCGAGCGTCGGTTTTTTCTGTAGGGTCGGCGGCCTCTGCACCAACTGGTTCGGCCGGGGGCTCGGACTCCGGCGCAGCAGGGCCCTCCGGCTCGGACTCCTCTGCCACAGGGCTGACTGGCTGGAGCGTTTCCGGCTCCCTGGTGGGCTCTGTCTGCTCTTCCTGGTCAGCGGGCACCCGGGTGTCAGTCTCCGCATCGCCGGAAGGCGCGGCCGGGGCGGGCGTCGCTTCTGCCGTATCCACCGGAGTTTGTGCATCTTCGAGGGCCGCCGCATTCAGGTTTGATGTTTCGGCCGGTGGTGTGTCGGGCGCAGCCGCTGACGGTGTGGCAGGCACGACCTCTGTGTCAACCGCAACCGGTATCACGGTCTCTGCTGGGGTCTCTTCGGCGGCATCGACCTCGGCGGCCTGCCGTGCGCCGTCCGGTTCGCCAGCCCCGGTCTCTGCATCGGGAACCGAAACGATGGTCATCGCGCCGGAATCGCGGGTCGGAACCGGACCCACCCAACCGGGGGTGCTGCCAAAGAACACCTCTCCCTGAAACGCGCCCGCGGGGGCCCGCGCCACATAGCTGACCGGATCAAAATAGTGTCCGCGCGCAAAGTTTTCCGCTTCGTCCAGCGTTTCGCGGGCAACGGCAGCCACGAGAATGGAATTGCCGACAGTGACGAAATCGTAGACCAGATCGGCCACCGCATAGGGGGTTGCCCCATCCAGCGCCCGACGGATGGCGGATTCAGGATCACCGGCAGGTTTTTCCAGCGACAGATACCGGATCTGTTCGTTCGGGATGTTCAGTTTGACCTGGCCCTGATTGGCGCCACGGGAATCCGCGATGGCCCGCAGGGATTTGAGCGCCCCGCGCAGATCTTCGGTATCGAGCGGGACTTCGCCAAGAACGGCCCAGCCGCCGGGCACGCGGCCCAGAAGCGAGATGCCTTCAAACGACAGGGAAAGTGCAAAATTCAGCTTCATGGACATGCATTTACCATTGATCCCGCCGTTGGGGGAGTCTGAGTTGGATCACGCCATATTTTACAGCAGGACTTTGCCGAGGGGAAGGAAAGACGGCTTGCAGGAGCGTGAACGTGACCTCACATATGTGTTGATCGCTCGGATCTGCAAAGGAAAAGTCATGCGCCGAAACGCTTTTGTCACCGCTCTTGTGCCGCTTGCCCTGATGCTTGCCACGCCGCTGGCCGCGCAGGAACTGCCGCGCCCCACCATCAGTGTCAGCGGCGAAGGCACCGCCTATGCCGTGCCGGATGTGGCGACGATCACACTGGGGGTCACCTCACAGGCCGAACAGGCGGCAGATGCGATGGCCCAGACATCGGAAACGGTCGGGACGATCCTGGCGCGGCTGGTCGAAATGGGTCTCGTCGCGCGCGACGTGCAGACCTCGGATCTGTCACTGAACCCGATCTGGTCCAACCGTTCCGTCGACAACCAGCCGCCGCGCATCGAAGGCTTTGAGGCCTCGAACCAGGTGACGATACGGGTGCAGGACCTTGAGAAGCTGGGCGATGTGCTGGGGGCAGTTCTGGGGGATGGTGCCAACCGGCTGGGCGGACTGAGCTTTGGACTGAAGAACCCCGAGCCGCTGCTTGACATTGCGCGTCGGGATGCTGTGGCCGATGCCATGGCCCGCGCCAAGGTCTACGCCGAGGCTGCCGGCGTGACCCTGGGTCCGGTGCTCTCGATCAGCGAGGGCGGAACGTCGATACCGCGTCCCGAGATGATGATGGAGATGCGCGTCTCGGACGCCTCTGTGCCGGTGGCGGCAGGCGAAACCGGGCTGACGGCTGCGGTCAGCATGGTGTTTGCGATAGGCGAATAAGGCGGCGCACCGGCCTGGGCGCCGAGCGGCGCCATTGCAAGGCGATCCCCGACAGGACCGCCTTGCGGGAAGGCACTTGCAGTCAATCCCCGGACTGGCCAGCCGCGGTGCATGGCGCCGCAGTCCGCACCCCGGTGCCATCCCGCCTGCGCCGCGGACAACGGCGGCACAGGCGTGGCGCAGGGGGTGCGCTTCAGGCGCTGGCTTTTTTCAGAGCCTGATCCAGATCGGCGATCAGGTCCGCCGCGTCCTCGATGCCGATCGAAATCCGCACGACATTGGGGGCAGCGCCTGCCGCGACCTGCTGCGCTTCGGTCAGCTGACGGTGGGTGGTCGAGGCCGAATGGATCACCAGGGACCGGGTGTCGCCGAGATTCGCCACATGGCTGAAGATCTCGAGCGCATCGACGAATTTGAGGCAGGACTCGTAGCCGCCCTTCAGTGCGATGGTGAACAGTCCGCCGGCCCCCTTGGGACAGATCCGCGCCAGCCGGTCCTTGTACGGCGACGAATCCAGTCCGGCATAGGTCACGGCCTCGACTGCGGGATGTGTTTCCAGCCAGCCCGCGATTTCCGTCGCGTTCCGTACGTGCCGTTCCATCCGCAGGCTCAGCGTCTCGATCCCCATCAGCGTGTAATGCGCCGCCTGCGGGTTGAGCGTCATCCCCAGATCGCGCAGGCCGATGGCGATGCCGTGGAAGGTAAAGGCCAGCGGTCCGAACGTCTCGTGGAACTTGAGCCCGTGATACGCCGGTTCAGCCGCAGAGAGCGACGGGAACTTGTCCGAAGCGGACCAGTCGAACTTGCCCGAGTCCACGACCACACCGCCGGTCACCGTGCCGTTGCCGGTCAGATATTTGGTCATCGAATGCACCACCAGCGTGGCGCCATGTTCAATGGGACGGCAGAGGTATGGCGTGGCCGAGGTGTTGTCGACGATCAGCGGAATGCCCGCCGCGTCGGCAATCGCGGAAATCGCGTCCAGATCGGTGATATAGCCGCCCGGGTTGGCGATGGATTCGCAGAATATCGCCCGGGTATCATCGTTGATCGCCGCCTTGATGGCGTCGGTGTCGTCGAAATCGACAAAGGTTGCGGACCAGCCGAAACGTTTGATGGTCTGGCTGAACTGGGTGATCGAACCGCCGTACAGCCGGGTCGAGACCACCACGTTGCGACCCGGCGCCATCAGAGGAAACAGCGCCATGATCTGCGCCGCATGGCCGGACGAGCAGCACACTGCGCCGACGCCGCCCTCAAGCGTTGCCACACGTTCCTGCAATACAGAGACAGTGGGGTTGGTCAGACGGGAGTAGATAAAGCCGACTTCCTGAAGGTTGAACAGGGCGGCGGCGTGTTCGGCATCGCGAAACACATAGGCTGTGGTCTGGTAAATCGGTGTCTGCCGCGCACCGGTCGCCGGATCTGGCCGCGCGCCTGCGTGAATCTGCAATGTATCAAAGCCGTAGCTGGGGCCGTCTGTCATGTTTTCCTCCTCGGGTAATGCAGGTTTCTCTGTAGGGGATCGTCGGCAGCCGGGCAACGCGCCTGTGGTCGCGACCGCGCGAATTGCGCGCGTCCTCATACCTTACGAATATGTTGACCGCGACGGCGGTCCAACATACAGTGAAGGTATGTTGAGGCGAGGAGGCTGCAATGGCCATGAAAGTGAGAAAAAAGGCACTGGTGTTGAAATCCGAGGATGCGGTGTCGCTGCCCCAGTCCAAAGCCGCACCGGTGCCGGCAAAGAAGGAACGCCGTGCCCTGCGGCTGGCCAAAGCCACCAACGTGGCCTTTTCGCTGGAACCCGAGGTGCGCGCCCGTTTCGCCGCAGAGGCAAGGGCCGAAGGCATGGAACTGGGGCATTACCTGCAGAAAGTTCTTGAAAATCACCTGCTGGCCAGCGCCGTCGCGGGGGATCCGCTGGCGGACCGCATCTGCGCCAAACGCGCGGTGATCGACCGGATTGTCGCGCTGGCGCAGAAACTGGACCAGGCCGGCAAGTTCGACGAACATTTCGTGCTGACCGTGATGAAGACCGCCGCACGCGACGGGTCATTCATGGCGCTCTACCACACCGCCATCGGCGCTGCCGACACCGGCGAAATCAGCAAGGATCTGGCCCGCAACCAGCGCCCGATCAATCAGCAGCTGGGCCGCCTGATCCGCAAATCGGTGGGGGCCAAAGGCATGAAGACCGACGCGGGCCGCGTCGCCCGGGCGCAGGTCACGGGCGAGATCATCTCGTCCTACACGCTGCTCACGAAACCGGGCTGACCGCGGCCGGTCAGTTGCGTTGCAGGGATTCCACGCACAGCACCGTCGGCAGGTGGCGGGCGATTTCCTGCCAGCTGTCGCCCGCGTCCCTGCTGGCGAACACCGACCCTGAATTGGTGCCGAAATAGACCCCCGCAGAGTCGTGCCGGTCCGTCGCCATCGCCTGCCGCAGCACCGTGAAATAACACCCCTGTTGTGGCAGGCCGCTGCGGCAGGCCTGCCAGCTGTCGCCGCCGTCGGTCGACCGCCAGACCGCCGCGGCGGCATCGGGCGGATACCGCCCCTGCGTGTCGCCGTTCAGGGGCAGCACCCAGAGGGTGCCGGGGGCGTGGGGATGCGCCGCCACCGGGAAGCCGAAGGTCGAGGGCAGACCCTCGGTCACGTCATCCCAGCTGCGCCCGCCGTTGCGGCTGCGGAACACGCCGTGGTGGTTCTGCTGATACAGGATATCGCCCGCACCGCCCGCATGTACCATGTTGTGCACGCAATGGCCGGTTTCGCCATCCTTGGGCGCTGCCGGGTGGGGATGGTCACAGGCCGCTTCGGCATTTGAAAGCCTGTTGCGACGTTCCCAGCTGGCGCCGCCGTCCTCTGTGGCAAAGACTCCCGCCGCCGAGATTGCCAGCCACATGCGGGCGCTGTCGGCAGGATCGGCAACGATGGTGTGCAGCGTCAGCCCGACGGCGCCGGGCTGCCAGTCGGCGGCGGTCGGATGATCGCTCAGCGCCTCGACCGGCTCCCATGTCGTGCCCGAGTCGCTGCTGCGGAACAGGGTGGCAGGCTTGGCCCCGGCATAGAGGTTTCCTCCTGTCAGCCCGAGCGACCACAGCGCCGTCACCCGCCCGGTGAACGGTCCCGGGGCGCCAGGGGTCACCCCCATCATCCTGGCAAACTCCGGATCGTTGCGCATCCATGTGTCCATCTCGCCGTCGGCAAGCTTGGACAGGGTCCAGGTCTGGCCATCGTCCGTCGATGTCCAGACGCCGGCACCGTACCAGTCATTGCCACCTGCCGCCCAGAGATACCCGGTTGCGGGGTCTCCGATGGCATGGTTGATCGGCCACCCGGAACAGAACGGCCCGCTGAGGGACCAGTCCTGCCGCTTCGGATCGGAGCGGAGCAGAAAGCCGCCCTTGGTAGTGCCAACGAGCAATGTGACTGCGTCTTCCATGTCCGGTCTCCCAGCTGCGACTGGCCGCAGAGTAGCACTGCCTGTGCGAGTCGCCCAAGCGCCGCTTGACGCCAGGTCGGGCGGTTTCACCGCATCCAGAATCCTTCGCGCTTGATCCGGTTGCGGATCGCCTGTTCCCGGCTTGGCAGGTCGTCGCGATCAAACAATGCCCGCACCTTGGCGCCGCGTCCCTGATAGATCATCCGCTGGAACGGCTCGTATGTCTTGAGCACTTTCTTGATGCGGTTCGGCGCCGTCACGGTTTCAAGCGTGTCGACCACATGGTCGTCTTCGCGGGCATAGAGCATCGGCAGTACCCGGTAGTGGCAGCTGACCGACCCGTCGAGCCAGCCCGGGGGCAGGGCATCGCGCCCGCCGCCAAAGCCATGAATCACCAGCGGCAAGGCGACCTGATCCAGCCAGGGATCGAGGCTCTGGCAGACCAGGGCGGGCGGCGGGTCGTCGCGGATGTCCAGCGCCACTTCGAGAAACCGCTGCCCGAACACATGCGGGCAGGAATAGTAAAAGAACCCGGCGTTGAAATAGAGGTAGCGCCGCCAGTATTCGTCGGGCTGGCTCAGATCCAGCGAGCTCTGGAAATCAAGGTTGTATCGGTCATAGAGCGCCTTCCAGGTTTCGGTATAGCCGGGGCCGTAGAGTTCGATCTGCGGCCAGGTGCCTTCGCGGCGCAGCGACGCCGAGGGGCGGTCAAAATCGAACGGAACCTGTGACAGGTCTCCCACCATCAGCGTGTCGGTGTCAAAGAACACGAAGGGTTCGCCCTTTGGCAGTGCCAGCAACGCCTCGATCTTGTTGCCGTAGGGGTAGTCGTGACCGAAATGCTGCGATTCAAACGGCAGTATGGTGGCGTCGCACGCTTCAAGAAGCGCACGCACCTCGGGGTTGCGCATGGTCGGGTCGTTGGGCCAGAGCGGGCCGGGCTGCGGTTCCGCGACATACAGACGGAACCGGCCGCCGGTGATCGTATGGCGCAGCGAGGCGGCGAACAGGATGGCTTCGAACTGCAACCGGCCCGACTGGCCGACGATCAGGATGTTGACGGTCCGGGAATCGGTCTGGGTCGGGGACATCGGGATAAGCGCCTGTAAGTGCGGGCCAGTTTACTCGGACCCTTTCGACAACACTATCCGCGGGCCGCAGCGACGTCAAAAGCCGAGATCGCGCGTGGATTGCCCCCCTTCGTTCGGGACCAAGGTCGCATTCTGGGGGTACGGTCGGTATGGTTATCTCGGCGCATGAAACCGTTGCGTCTGATCATCGCCCTGTGGGTCTGCATCTGTGGAAGCCTGCCGCTGTCGGCGGGGCCACTGCCGCGCGAGGCCATTGCCGACCTTGTCGCCCCGCCGATGAGCCTTGGCGCGGCGCTGAACGCGCATGGGGTCTACCAGTTGTTGAATTCGGGGGGGGCCGAGGCCGGTTACGTGTTCGAGACCGAGCCGATGGCACCCTTGCCGGGATTTTCCGGCGCACCGATCAACATGCTGGTCGTGCTTGACCTCGAAGGCCGGTTTCTCGAGGTGAAACTGCTGCACCACAACGAGCCGATCTTCGTCTCCGGTCTGGGAGAGGCGCCCTTCCACAAGTTCTTTGAGCAATACCGCGGGCATTCGATTTCCGAGACGCTGGTGGTGGGCACCCCTTACGGTGTGGGCGACAGCGGCGGGCAGCTGGTCTATCTGGATGGTGTGACCAAGGCGACCGCCTCTGTGCGCATCGCCCATGAATCGATACTGGCGGCGACCCTGCAGGTGGCGCGTGAAAAGATGCAGGGCATCGCCTCGGGTCCGCCTGCCGCACCGGACATGGAATATTCCGAAGATCTGAGCTGGAGCGATCTGGTCGCGCAGGGCATCGCGGCGCATCTGCGGGTGAGCAATGCGCAGGTGCAGGACCAGTTCAGCGGCACGATCTGGCAGAATGACGATGCCGAAGCGGTGCAAGATCCCGATGCCGCCTATCTGGACCTGTGGGTTGTCGATCTGGGGCCGCCCAGCGTCGCCCGGGCGGTGCTGGACGACAGCACGCTCGAGTCCCTGTCGCGGTTCCGCGAGATTGCCGGATCCGACGAACCCTTGCTGCTGATCGAAACCGCGCGTCACGGGCTGGTGTCGGACGCCTTCGTACGCAACACCTCGCCGGACTGGATCGGACTGCATCAGGATGGTCTGCCGGTGGCATTGCGCGACGCGGACCTGCTGGTGGGCCTGCGGGACACGCTGCCGCCGACGTTGCGCGACGGGGTGCAGATGATCCTGCGCACGGACCGGCGGCTGGGATTCGACCCGACCCGGGACTGGACACTGGACGTGCAGGCGGTGCGCACACATGGCATGTTTCAGCCGGAAACCGGGGCGGTGACGCTTTCGCTGACCCATGCCACGCCTGAACGGTTCTTTTCCAGGGCGGATGCCGTCGTGCGCCGCACCCCCTTCGAGGAAGCGGTGCGCAACCGGCAGGGCGATCTGATCCTTCTGGCCGCGGGACTGGCGGTGCTGTTACCGGTGCTGTTCCTTGCCCAGTCACGTCTCGCCGGGATGCGCGCGTTCACGCCGGTGCGGCTGGGAATCCTGGCGGCGGTACTGGGCTATGTCGGCTGGTGGGGGCAGGGGCAGCTGTCCATCGTCACGCCGCTGGCCAGCCTGCAGGCGGCGGTGCGCGGCGGCAGCTTTTCCTTTTTGCTTTTTGATCCCTTCTCGCTGTTGCTCTGGGGGGCGGCGATTGTGGGTTTCGTGCTGTGGGGGCGGGGTCTGTTCTGCGGCTGGCTCTGCCCCTTCGGGGCGATGCAGGAGTTTGCCCATCATCTGGGCCGTCTGCTGCGGATTCCGCAGATCGAGGTGCCCGCGCGCTGGGATGCGCGGCTGAAATGGCTGAAATATGTGGTGCTGGCCGGGCTGGTTGCGGTGACGGTGCTGGCGCCTGCGGCGCTGGACAAGGCGGTCGAGGTCGAACCGTTCAAGACCGCAATCACCACGATCTTTGTGCGCGAGTGGTACTATGTTGCCTACGCCCTGTTCTGGCTGTTGCTGGCAATGGTGCTGTTCAAGGGCTTTTGCCGCTATGTCTGCCCGCTGGGGGCCCTGATGGCCATTGGCGGCGCCCTGCGGCTGCGGCGCTGGATTCCACGACGCCCGGACTGTGGATCGCCCTGCCAGCTGTGCCGGGTAGAATGCGGCTACGGTGCCATTTCCCGGACCGGGGAGATTGCGTATTCCGAGTGTTTCCAGTGCCTGGACTGCGTGACGATCCACGATGACACCGAGCGCTGTGTCCCTCTGGTATTGCAGGCCCGGGGGGCCAAGAGACCGCCACGGATCACCGGCCACCCCAACACGGTGATCGCACAATGAAGCGGCGCAGGTTCATCACGCTGGCCGCCGGGTTTGCCTGTGCGCCACGTCTGTCGGTCGCGCAGACCTGGCAGGGGCGGGCACTGGGGGCAGAGGTGTCGGTGCGCATCGAAGGGCCGCGCGATCTGACCCGGCAGGCACTGGCGGATCTGCCGGGGATCATCGCCGGGGTCGAAGCGGCGTTCAGCCTGTTTCGGCCGGACTCGGAACTGTCGCGGCTGAACCGTCAGGGTGGGTTGCGCGCCCCGTCACAGATGATGCGCGCGGTGCTGGGTGATGCGGCGCGGGCCAACCGGCTGACGGGCGGCCTGTTCGATCCGACCGTGCAGCCGCTCTGGCAGGCTCTGGCGCTGGGTGGCGATACCGCCGCTGCGCAGGCGCTGATCGGCTGGGAGCGGGTCAGTCTGAACGATGCGATCACCCTGGAGCACGGGCAGGCCCTGACCCTGAACGGCATTGCCCAGGGCTATGCCACAGATCTTGTGGTGCAACGGCTGGTGGCGCTGGGCGCCAGGCAGGCGCTGGTGGATCTGGGGGAACAGGCGGCGGTCGGCGGGCCATTCCGGCTGGGACTGTCGGATCCGTCGCAGGGCGTCGTCGGCTGGCGCACCTTGCGGGACGGGGCGGTGGCGACCTCGAGCCCGGGCGCATTGCGCCTTGGTGCCGGGCAGGGGCATATTCTGGCACCGGACGGGCGCGCGCCGCTGTGGTCCACCCTCAGCATCGAGGCACCGTCGGCGGCGCTGGCGGATGCGCTGTCCACCGCCGCGGTGTTCATGGACCCGAAAGAGCTGGCCCGGCTGAAGTCCGCGGCGCGGCTTGGCCGCATCATCGCGGTCAGCGATGGCGGCCGGGTGCTGCGGATCTGAGTCCTACCACTCGGGGGGCTGCAGGGTCAGCCCGTACTTCTCGTAGATCGCCGCCAGTCGACCATCCCCGAGCGCGGCACCGATGGCGTCATCGACCGCATAGCCCAGCGGCTTGTAGGCAAAATGCAGCGCCACCCCAAGCAGCCACTTCGAACGGGCAAACCCGGCCAGCGGCGGCTGATGCAGCGCAAGTCCCGGCGTCAGGCCGAATTCCAGCTGCGCCTTTGGTCCCATGGCCGCCATCACCTCACCGGACGAAAGTGCCGCCATTGCGGACCCCATATCGGCAAAGCGATGCACGCCCCGGGCCAGCTGACCGCCGGCAAACCCGGACAGGTAGAAATCCGAAATCGAATCGTTCTCGACCGCCACGGTATCGATGCGGAAATAGGCCGGGGCCGGGCCGCCGTCAGGGTACTTTGCGGTGTCATAGGCGATGGCGATGCTTTCGCTGGCATAAATCCCGGTAAAGGTCACCTGTTCGATGCGGCAGGCAAAGGCGCTGTCGTAGGGCACGCGCATCATCACATTGGACACGGATCCGCCCACCACCGGGCCCTTCCAGATGTAATTGCGCAAATCCGCCTCGAGGGTTTCGGCGGCGGTGACAAAATCGAAACGCGCCTCGACCCCCAGCGCCTCGGCCACAAGTCCGGCAAGCTCGACATCGACGCCGCGCGGCGTGGTGCCGTCCAGCCAGGAATAGGGCGGGTAGTCCTCGTAGACCGCAAAGCGCAGAAATCCGCGTTCGAGGATGGCATCGAGATCCTGCCCGACAATATCACGCCCGGCATTCTGGGGTTTCGGTTGGGGGACAAAATCGGCGCAGGGATCAGCCGCGAAAACGGCGGCAGGTGCAAGAAGCACCGCCGCCGCGATCGCACAGGCCCGAAAAGCGGGGATCATGTTCGTCTCACTGGGTGGCCGAAAGGCCGATGGTCAGCGTTTCCGCGGCCTTGTCATAGGCAGGCGCTGATCCATCAATCAGGTTGGCCGCACGAAACGCCACTGAATCCGCCACCGGTGCACCGGACAATGTCTCGATCCCCAGCGCGATTTCCGACAGCCGCGCCTTGATCGCTTCGGGGTCGGCAGTGCTGGTGTCGGCGGCATAGGTCTTCAGCTGATCGCGCAGGGCGTGCAGTTCGTCCGAGGCCGAATCCATCGCGTCGCCATCGGGGCGGGTCTCGATATAGGTGCGGATCGCCCAGGCGGCCTTTTGGCCCAGCAACTCGCCAAAGGCGGGCATCTTGGTCACGCCGTTCTGGGTATAGCCGGTCCGGAACCGTTCGACGTACCATTCGTCGCCGTATTCCTCGGCCTCGAGAAAGCGCAGGTCGGGGGCAAGCCCGCCGGAGATGCCCTCCAGGCCGTGGCAGCGGGCGCAGTTCTGGTTGTAGCCGGAGGCGCCGATGTCGATCGCCTTTGCCCAGACCTCATCACCTGCCGTGGCGGCGCGATAGGGGTTTTCACTCAACCAGTCCTCACCCACTTCGGGCAGGGCGGCGGTGTCCACCGGCTGCGGGGCGACATCCCCGTGGGCCAGGGCAATGGATGCGGTTGCGGCCAGCACGATGGTGCCTGCCAGAAAGCGGTTGCGGTTGACGGTCATAGCGGTCCTCCCTTGAGAAATGTGCGGAGTCTTGCACTTGGTTTCGGTGTAAAAACCAAAGCCCGGGGCCGATATTGGACTTTCGTGCCGAAGTTGGCGCCGGGGCGTTCACCGGCTTGGGACATTGGTCGTATTGGCGGATCAGGCGCTGGTTTCTAGCTTTTGCGCCAGGAGGATCCCGATGACGAAACTGTACGCGCGCGGGTGGCTGTTGCTGATCTGGCTTGGTCTTGGCGGGCAGGCGGTGGCCGAACCTGTCACCGTGGCCGTTGCCTATCTGCGACAGGAGATCGAGCGACCGCCGACGCTGTCGGACCTGGACCCGGTGCCTGCGGACAGCGGCATCGCGGGCGCGGCGCTTGGGATCGCGGACAATTTCACCACGGGTCAGTTTCTGGGGCAGGACTTCAGTCTGAAAGTGGTCTCGGTGCCGGTCGGTGGCGATTTTCCCGCTGCGGTGCGCGCGGCGCTCGCGGTTTCCGACCTGTTGCTGATCGACGCGCCTGCGGATGCGACGCTGGCGGCGGCGGACCTGCCCGAGGCGGCGCAGGCACTGCTGATCAACGTCTCGGCTCCGGACAGCCGTCTGCGGGGCGTCGATTGCCGCGCCAACCTTCTGCACACCCTGCCGTCCCTCGACATGCGCGCCGATGCGCTGGTGCAGATGCTGGTACAGAAACGCTGGCGCGACGTCGCGATGATCACCGGCCCGCACCCCGAAGACCGGGCTTTTGCCGATGCGATCGAGGCGTCGATCCACAAATTCGGCATGGAAATCGGCAGTCGCGCCGATTGGGACATCACCACGGACATGGGGCGCAACGCCGCCGCCGAAGTGCCGCTGCTGACGCAGGCGCTGGGCGAGTTCGACGTTCTGATCGTCGCCGACGAGTTGCACGATTTCGGCCGCTATATCCTGTACAACACCTGGCTGCCGCGACCGGTTGCCGGTTCGGAAGGACTGGTGCCGCGCAACTGGGCCCCGGTGATCGAACAGTGGGGGGCGGCGCAGTTGCAGAGCCGGTTCAGCGCCCGGGCCGGGCGTTGGATGAACGACGAGGATTACGCCGCCTGGGCCGCGGTGCGCGCGATCGGAGAGGCGGTGACCCGCACCGGCCTGACCGACGCCGAGGGTCTGCGCCACTACATGATGGGCGACAGCTTTGAACTGGGCGGATTCAAGGGCAGCCCCCTGACATTCCGCAGCTGGAACGGACAGATGCGCCAGCCGATATCTCTGGTCCATCCCCGCGCCCTTGTGGCGCAGGCGCCGTTCGAAGGATTCCTGCACCAGCGCAACCCGCTGGACACGCTGGGGTTGGACGAGGGAGATTCCGGATGCGCGGTGTTCGGGTGAGGGTGCGGAAAACCTGCCGGGCAGGGACCGGACTGGCAATCTGGCTGGTCTTTGGCGCCGTGCTGATCCCGCAGCAGGCCGGGGCCGACGAAATCTGGGTGACAAACGAAAAGGACAACTCGATTTCGGTGATCGACACCGAAAGCCTCGAGGTGACACGGACCATCCCCACCGGCGACCGGCCGCGCGGCATCATCTTTTCGCATGATTACAAGGCGGTCTACATCTGCGCATCGGACAGCGACGCGGTACAGGTCATGGACCCGGACAGTGGCCGGATCCTGCACGATCTGCCGTCGGGCGAGGACCCGGAACAGTTTGCGCTGCACCCCGACAACCGGCATCTCTATATCGCCAACGAGGATGACGCCATCACCACCGTGGTCGATGTCGACACCCGGCGCGTGATCCGCCAGATCAATGTCGGCATCGAACCCGAGGGCATGGCGGTGTCGCCCGACGGCGCGCTGGCGGTGACCACCTCCGAAACCACCAACATGGCGCATTGGATCGACACCGCCACCGGCGACCTGGTGGCCAACACACTGGTCGATTCCCGGCCCCGGCATGCGGAATTCGTCAAACACGGCACCGAGCTGTGGGTGAGTTCCGAAATCGGTGGCACGATCACCGTCTTTGACGTCGCCACCCGCAGCGAAAAGGCCAAGATCACCTTTGAACTGCCGCGCATCCACCCGGATCTGATCCAGCCGGTCGGTTTTGAATTCACCCGCGACGACGGGCTGGCTTTTGTGGCGCTGGGGCCCTCGAACCATCTGGCCGTGGTCAACGCCCAAACCTATGTGGTCGAGGATTACATTCTGGTCGGACGCCGGGTCTGGCACCTGGCCTTTGACCGCGACCGCGAACACCTGTTCACCACCAACGGCGTCTCGGGGGATGTGACCGTGGTGGATGTCGCCCGGCGCAAGGCGCTCAAGACGATCCCTGTCGGGCGCTACCCCTGGGGGGCGGCGTTCCGGCCCACCGACTGAAACACCGGGCGGTGGCTGCGGTCCGCCGCCCCTGTTCCGGCCCGGCTGGCGACGGATGTCCGCGCCGCGCATTGGAAAGGAACACGCGATGATCCGAAGCATTCTCAGCCCCGCGGTTGTGTGTCTGTTCGCACTGACCCACGGAGTCAGCGCGCAAGAGGCCGCGACGGACGATTACGGCAGCCTCAACCCGGATGAGATGACCCTGAACCGGGTGCTGGAGGACTCCGCAGGCGGGGCGGTGGATATGGTGACCTGCGCCACCGGCTACATGCTGACCAAGTCAGGCAACCACGCAGCCGCCCGGGCGCTGTTCCGGCGCTGTGCCGAAGCGGGCTATACCGGCGCCATGACCTGGATGAGCCAGCTGGACAACAACGGGCTGGGGGCGGAATACAATCCCGAAGCCTCGGCCGACTGGGACCGGCGGGCGGCCGAAGCCGGGGATCCGGTCGGACAGCTCAACCACGGAATCAACCTGCTGCGCGGTCACGGCATCGCCCGCGACGAGGCGCAGGGCCGCGCCTTTGTGGACCGCGCCGCCACGGCCGGACTGCCGGCCGCGCAGCGTCTGGCCGGGGCGGCCTACGACCTGGACGAGGTGACGCCGGACGCCGACAACTGGAAATATGCTCCTGGCTTCTGACCCCTACAAAATGTGTAGCTGAGACCTATACGACCTTTGGACACCGCCGTCCGCAAAGCCGCCTCCAGGGGCGGCTTTGCCGTTTCGGGCCGCGAAAATCGGCCAGAAACCGTGGTTTTTCGGCAAAAATGACCGATTCCGCTGCATTTCCGGAAGTGGTCGCGGCGTCCCTGTCAATGCTGCCTCGGTCGTACGACCTAAGCGCCGTATGTCAGGGACGGCGTATCCTTATAGTCCGGAACCGGAGGACAGACGCCGGTTGCACCCTGCACGTCGGCGCTCAGACACCACCACTCAAGGGAGGACCGGAATGAACAAATTCATCGCTACCGTCACCATCAGCATGCTGGCCGCGACCGCGGCCACGGCGCAGGTCACCGAAGAAATGATCGCCAGCGATCAGACCATGACGAACCAGATCGTCTCCAACGGCATGGGGCGCGACCTTCAGCGCTATTCGCCGCTGGACATGATCACCAAGGACAACGTCAAGAACCTTGTCCCCGCCTGGGCCTTCAGCCTTGGCGGCGAAAAGCAGCGTGGCCAGGAGACCCAGCCGCTGATTTACGACGGCGTGATGTATGTCACTGGATCGTATTCGCGCCTTTACGCCATCGACGTGATGACCGGCGAAGAGCTGTGGCAGTACGATGCCCGCCTGCCCGAAGGCATCCTGCCCTGCTGTGACGTGGTCAACCGGGGCGCTGCAATCTACGGCGACAAGATCTATTTCGGCACCCTGGATGCCCGCATCGTGGCACTGGATCTGAAAACGGGTGACGTGGTCTGGCGTGATCAGATCGCCGACTACAAGGCCGGCTATTCCTATACCGCAGCCCCCCTGATCGTGGATGGCCTTGTCATCACCGGCAACTCGGGCGGTGAATTCGGCATCGTCGGCGAAGTGCAGGCGCGTGACGCCGAAACCGGCGACCTGGTCTGGACCCGCCCGGTGATCGAAGGCCACATGGGCACCCTGAACGGCGAAGAAAGCACGATGACCGGCACGCTGAATGCGACCTGGCCGGGCGACATGTGGAAGACCGGCGGCGGTGCCACATGGCTGGGCGGTTCCTATGATGCCGACACCGACACGCTGGTGTTCGGCGCCGGCAACCCGGCCCCCTGGAACAGTCACCTGCGCAACGCCGGCACCCCGGTCGAGGGCAACGCCGGCGACAACCTCTATGCCGCCTCACGTATCGGCATCGACCCCAAGACCGGCGACATCAAGTGGCACTTCCAGACCACACCGCGCGAAGGCTGGGATTATGACGGTGTGAACGAAGTCGTCGCCTACACCGACCGCCAGGGCAACAAACGGTTCGGCACTGCGGACCGCAACGGCTATTTCTACGTGCTGAACCGCGAGGATGGCGCCTTTGTCTCGGCCAAGCCCTTCGTCAAGGACATCACCTGGGCCAGCGGCATCGACGACACCGGCCGCCCGATCTTCAACGAGGAAAACCGCCCCGGTGATCCCTCAGCGGCGACCGATGGCACCAAGGGCGAAGTCGTGTTCTCGTCGCCGTCGTTCCTCGGGGGCAAGAACTGGATGCCGATGGCCTTCAGCCAGAAGACCGGCAACTTCTATGTGCCCTCCAACGAATGGGGCATGGACATCTGGAACGAGCCGATCACCTACAAGAAGGGCGCGGCCTACCTCGGGTCCGGCTTTACCATCAAGCCGAACTACGAGGATCACATCGGCTCGCTCAAGGCGATCGACCCCGACACCGGCGAATGGGTCTGGGAATACAAGAACGACGCACCGCTCTGGGGCGGCGTGATGACCACAGCCGGGGGCCTCGTGTTCTTTGGTACCCCCGAAGGCAAGTTCCTCGCACTGGATGACGAAACCGGCGAGACGGTGTGGTCGTTCCAGACCGGGTCCGGCATCGTCGGCCAGCCCGTCACCTGGGATCAGGACGGCGAGCAGTATGTCTCGGTCATTTCCGGCTGGGGCGGTGCTGTGCCGCTCTGGGGCGGCGAAGTGGCCAAGAAGGTCAGCTACCTCAATCAGGGCGGCATGGTCTGGACATTCCGCCTGCCCAAGGAACTGGCCGCGCTGCAGTAAGCGGTCTTGCCAAAGGTCTCTGACCGAAGCGCCCGGTGATGTCACCGGGCGCTTTTTTGTGCCTGCCGGATCCCGGATATCAGGGTGCTTCGGCACCCGGGGACGGCGTGATGGCAAAAACTGTGACATGTAGTACCCGCGTACCACCCGGCCGCGGACAGCATGACGTATAGAGGCCGGGCACTGCTTAGCTGCATGTGACGAACCGGAAACCGAAGGTCGGCTTCCGGCAGTAAAACGACAGGTCCCGGGCCCGTCAGTTGCCTGGGGCCGACCCGGTCAGATGCGCATCTGCGGGGCGGGTGCCCGTGTGGATGGTTTGCGAACTGCCTTGTTTTGTTGGGAATTCTGGCAATAGGAGTGGACTTGTAATTTCACCTGTGCTTAGTTTTGTGTCGCAAAGGCGACAGGTTGACGCATTTTTATACGAACCGTGAATGAGAAGGTTTCTGCCCCTGTTGGGAGGCATGGGGCAGAAACCGCAGGGAGGACATGGTGGATATCTTTTCGAAAAAAGAGGGGCCGCGGCGCGAAGACGTCGTGGCCAAGCGGCTGATCAGCGAGAACCGGCAGACGATTCACCGGCTGGCGGATCAGATCAGCGGCGGCGGATATTCCGCGTCGCGCAAGGCTGCGGCCAAGGCCAAGGAACCGCCAAAGCCCGAGGGGTTGAACATCCATCTGTTGGGCGGCAGCGCCCCGGCCTCTCCACCGGATCCCAGAGTGCGGATCAGCCTGAACAAACGGGTTGTGGTGATGGATGCCAATTCCGGCAGACAAATGCAGTTTCTGGGCCAGATGCGGGTGCGGGATGGCCAGACCTATTTCGCGCTGGCAACCAGGACCAACGGCTTTGTCTCTCCTGTCGATGACGAGACCGAGCGCCAGCTGGCCGATCTGAACGGCGTGGTGATCGAATCGTCCGAGATCGAGGTGAAGTTTGTCGGGGTGATCCGCGAGCGCCTCAACTTCTGACGGCGGGCGCAAGGTTATCACTGCCGACAAGGGCCGCGGGGGATCTTCCCCGATCATCCTGGTAAAAGAAGCGTGATGCGAACCAACTATTTCAAATCGTCCAATCCCGGGCCGTCGCCCCGCTTTGCCACCGGTGCCGATCACGCGCAGCGTGACACCATGCGCGCCTGGGAAGGGTTTGTGGAAAATGGCATAGCGTCTGAGCAGGCCCGGAAGTCGGTCCGCTCGGAGATCCTTGAATCCTGGGAGCGTTGCAGCGATCTGGGTATCAGCGCCGCCTCGAATGCCACTCCGCAAAAGGTCGACGAGGATGGCGTTACGGCGCTGCGCTCCAAGAACAACTGTCTGGTCACCGCCGCGCGTGCGGCGTTCGAGCGACTGTCGCCGCATCTGAACGAATCCGGCGCGATCATGATCCTGGCCGACAATACCGGGGCGATCATCGAAACCATTGGCGATTTCAAGACGCTGGATGCCGGCCGCGACATCCGGCTGGAGGTGGGCGGCGTCTGGAAGGAAAGCCTGATCGGCACCAATGGGATCGGCACCGCGCTGCGCACCGGCAAGCCGACCTATGTGCATGCCTCGGAACACTTCTGCGTTGGCATCAAGGCCTGGACCTGCGCCGGTGTGCCGGTGTTCGATCCGCTGGACCGCTCCATCGTCGGGGTGGTGGACCTGTCCGGGCCGCCGGATATCTTTCAGCGGCACAATCTGGCCCTGGTGGTCGCTGCCGCCCGCGAGATCGAGATTGCCCTCGCCGAACAGCAACGCGAAGAACGCACGCTGCTGCTCGAGGCGTTCATTGATCTGCCCAAGCCGCGCGACAACGACGATGCGATCGTGCTTCTGAATTCTGCGGGCCGCATCGTGTTCAGCCGCAATGCGGACAAGGACAGTCAGGGCAAGCCGGACGACCTTGTAGTCGGACGGCATCTGATGTCGCTGGATGCCAGCATGACCGACGGCGATCTGGCGGCGGCTTTGCCTGCGGGTTTGACGGCCAAGGCGATAGACATACTGAAAACCGGCAACACGCTGCGGGGCGCGGTGCTGATCCTTCCCTCGGGCAAGGCGTCGCCGCGGCGGCCCAAGCCCGCCGAAATCCGTATCCGGCCGCGCCGTGGCATCCAGGAAGACGACATCCACATCATCGGCGACTGCCCCAAGATGCTGGAAACCTTCGAATTTGCCCGCCGCGCGGCGCTGGCCAAGGCCACGGTTCTCATTCAGGGCGAAACCGGGGTCGGCAAAGAGTTGTTTGCCCGGCTGATCCACAGCCATCACCCGGCGCCGGATGCCCCCTATGTGGCGGTCAACTGCGCCGCCATCTCAGGCGAGCTTATCGGCGGTGAACTTTTCGGCCATGTGGCCGGGGCCTTTACCGGTGCGCTGCGCGAGGGAAAACCGGGCCGGTTCGAGAACGCCAACAACGGAGTGCTGTGCCTCGACGAGATCGGCGATATGCCGCGCGAGTTGCAGACCTACCTTCTGCGGACATTGGAACAGCGCGCGGTCTACCGTATCGGCTGCAACAAGCGCAGGCCGATCGACGTGCAGCTGGTGGCGATGACCAACCGCAACCTGCGCCATGACATCGAAGAGGGCCGGTTCCGCCGGGATCTGTTCTACCGGATCGGAACCATCGTCATCAACGTGCCGCCGCTGCGCGAACGGGGCCGGGATCTGGACCTGCTGATTGACCACTTCAACCACAAGCTTTGTGCCCGCTTCGAACGCGCGCCACTGGTCTTCGACGACCAGGCGATGACAGTGCTGCGCGGGTATTCCTGGCCCGGCAACGTGCGCGAACTGCGCAATGTGGTCGAGCGCCTGTGCCTGTTGCACGGCGATGGAATCGTGTCCGTCATGAACCTGCCGGAAGAAATCCGCGAGCCGGGATCCGATCGTTTTCTGCCGGGTGACGGGCCACGCAACGCCGGGACCTCGATGGATCTGGACGAAATTGAATCGGTGGCCATTCAGCGGGCCATCGAGCAGGAGAACGGCAATCTGACCAAGGTGGCAACCGTGCTCGGCATTTCCCGTCCGACGCTCTACCGCAAGATCCGGCAGTACGGGCTGGAACGGCGGAAATGAAACGGCCCGCCACGGCCCCTGCGGGGGAAGGGCGCCGCGGCGGGTGTGGCCCGGTTCCCAAAGCGGGAACCGGGCGGGACAGGGTCAGGGTACGATGACGCCGCGGCCGGTGAACCGGCGGTTCTTGAAGTCGTCGATGCCCTTGTTGATGTCGGCCAGCGAAAACTCGGTCTGGTGCATTTTCACCAGCCCGTCGGCGTTCAGCTGCATCAGCTCGACCAGTTCGGTATAGTCCCCGACCAGCGAGCCGCCGATCTTGATTTCGTTGACCACCAGTTCCAGCGTCGGCACCTCGATCGTGCCGCCGTAGCCGACAACGATCAGCTCGCCGCCCTGACGCAGAAGTTTCCAGCAGACGTTTTCGACACCCAGCTCACCGACAAAGTCGATCACCACATGGCTGCCGCCGCCGGTCACGTCCTTGATCTCGTCGATCAGGTTTGCGCCGCCGTCCAGCACGATATCGGCGCCCAGCTCCTTGGCCAGAACCCGCGCGCCGGGTTCGCGGTCCACGGCGATCACGCGGGCGCCGCAGAGATGCTTGAGGCACTGGATCGCGATATGGCCGAGTCCTCCGACCCCCAGCACCGTCACGTAGGCCCCGGGATAGACCAGCCGGGCGGCGCGTTTGGCGGCGCGATAGGCGGTGATGCCGGCGTCCGCCATCGGCGCGACCTCGAGAGGGGTGACATTGGTGTTGAGCTTGATCAGCGAACTTTCCGTCGTCAGGAAATACTCGGCAAAGCCACCGTCGAGCCCCAGGCCGGGGAACAACCCGTGATCGCAATACATGTCATGGCCATAGCGACAGTTGAGGCAGATGCCGCAGCTGCGGTGCGGGTGGCAGATCACCGCGTCGCCGGGTTTGACCGAAGTGACATTGCTGCCCACATCCTCGACCCAGCCGGCATTTTCATGCCCCATGACATAGGGCAGCAATCCGCCCTGCGGGTCCATGATGTCCTTCCAGGCCCCTTCGATGATGTGCAGGTCGGTGCGGCAAAGCCCCGCTGCGCCGACCTTGACCACCACTTCGTCAGGGTGGTTCACCGTGGGGGCGGGCACTTCTTCGATCCTGAGCTGGGTGTTCATTTCGGGGTCGTATTCGTATAGCCGTGCAGCTTTCATCTTGCGCTCCTTTTCTGAGTTTGGGTCCGGTGCAGCGGGGACTGCACCGGGGCAGGGTCAGGCGCGACCCAGCAGTTCCGCGCCGCCGCCCAGGGCCGGCCCGGCGGTGGGGTCGGCTTCGCCTTCGGCCAGATCGCCCACCAGGGTTTCGGTGGTCAGGATCAGCACGGCGACCGAGGTGGCGTTGACCAGCGCGCTCGCCGTCACCCGCGCCGGGTCGATGATGCCGGCCTCGTACATGTCGCGGAATTCGCCGACCGAGGCGTCAAAGCCGTGCCCGTCGGGGGCCGAGATCACCGTGGCCACGACGGCGGTGGCATCAGCCCCGGCGTTGCTGGCGATGCGTTCCACCGGCCGGGTCAGGACCGAGCGGACCAGTTCGACTCCGCGCAGCACATCGCCCTGGTTCGAGGACACCAGATCGTCGAGGATCGGCCCGATCTGCGCCAGGGCAGTGCCGCCGCCCGCCAACACACCGTCTTCGGCGGCGGCGCGCACCGCGCACAGCGAATCCTCGATCAGCTGGATCTTGCGTTTCTGTTCGACCGGGGTGAAGCCGCCGGCATAGATCACCGCCGTGCCGCCCGAGAGTTTCGAGAGCCGGTCGCGCAGCTTGTCCTGCTCGATGTTCGGCGGGGCGACGTCGTGCTGGCGCTGGACCTGATCGCGGCGCGCCTTGATGTGCGCCGGGTCACCTTCGCCGCGGATGATGCTGGTGAAACTGGAGGTGACCTTGACCTTGTGGGCGCCGCCCAGTTGCGCGAGCGTCACGTTCTCGATCTTGCGGCCCAGATCCCGCGCGATCACTTCGCCGCCGGTCAGAATCGCGAGGTCGTCCATCATCTGGGTCCGCCACTGGCCGTATTCGGGCGGGTGAACGATCAGGTACTTGCCGGCCCCGCCACCGTTCATCAGCGACACCACCACGTCCGGGGCGATTTCTTCGGCGATGATCAGCAGCGGGCGGCCTTCCTGGTCGGCAAGCGTGCGGGCGGTCTGCAGCAGATCGGGGTGCGGGATCTTCTGGTCGGTGAGCAGGATCAGCGGATTGTCCAGCACCGCTTCCATCGCCTCGCGGTCGGTGACCATGTGATGCGAGATATAGCCGCGATCAAAGGACATGCCCTCGACCACCTCCAGCGTGGTGTCGATTGTGACCGAGAAATCGGCGCTGATCACGCCCTCCTTGCCGACGCGGCGAAAGGCCTGCGCCACAAGCGCGCCCAGTTCGCTGTCGGTGGCCGAGACCCGCGCCACCGCCTCGAGGTATTCGGGGTGGTCGTCACACGAGCGGGCGGTGGCGTTCAGCCCCGAAACGATCTTGTCCACCGCAAGTTCGATGCCCTTGCACAGGTCGACCGGCTTCACGCCTTCCTCGGTGATCTTGACGCCGCGCTGGATCAGCGCATTGGCGAGAACGATGGCGGTGGTGGTGCCGTCGCCGGCCACTTCGTTGGTCTGCATCGACACTTCGCGCACCACCTGAGCGCCCATGTTCTCAAACCGGTCAGGCAGTTCGATCTCGGAAGCGATCGACACCCCGTCACGGGTCACCAGCGGCGTGCCGACCGGACGGTCGATCATGGCGTTCAGCCCCTTGGGCCCCAGCGTCGGTTCGACCGCGGCGGCCAGCTTCAGGACGCCGGAGGCCAGCGCGCGCCGCGCGGTGCCGTTGTGAATGATGAGTTTGGCCATAGTATTCTCCCTCCCGGGTCACGAAGGCCCGGGTCTCTTGTGTGAATGTGCTTTCGTGTCCGTGGCCGCGCCTAGCGGGTGGCACGGTCCTGCCGAGGCGGCACGCGGTTCTGGATGAAGTCGATCAGGGTCGGCCCGTCCGCGCCGATACGGACCTCTTTGTACCGCGTGGACTGAAGCCCGCGGCACAGCGCGCCGTTGAACTCCATGTTGATCCGCACGCCCCGCAGCTTGGCGAGATAGTCGCGCAGTCCCGCGGTGGTGAGCCGCGCGCCGTCCCAGGTCACAAAGGCCGGATCCGCGGGCAGTCCCGCCAGCCCCTGCGCCAGCAGCAACGCGCGGTAGCGTGGCTTCTGCTTGCGCTCTTCCTCGCCCTGAAAGGCAATGCCGTCCAGGGTGCCAAGGGTCATGTCGACGATGTCCTGCGCCGAGTACCCCCAGGCTTCGAGCGCCAGAAGCAGCGTTTCCTGTCGCCGCACAAAGGCCTTTTCGAGGAATTTCATGCGGACGGCGTGCAGATCGTCGCCATCGCAATAGGCCGCGAAGACTTCGGAAAAGGGCCGGTCGCTGTTGACACCGGCGTTGACCTTGTCGGCAAAGCAGTGATCGTTCAGCGTGACCTGCACCTGTTCCACCCAGGGCATCCGGCCAACGGCGATGCGGATGTCAAAGGCCATCAGGAAGGCAAAGTTCGGCGAACACCAGTAGGTCGGAAGCCGAAAATCGACTTCCACCCGTTTTCTGTCGGGAAAGACCGCGATCCTCTCGACAAAGCCCATGTCGGTCACGGGTTCGTCGAGTTCGGGGTCGGTGACCTGTTCGAGGCAGTCCCAGACATCGGCCTCGAGTTCGGTTTTCTGAAACTCCAGAAACATCGGACTATTCCGCCGCGATCTGGACGGGCGCAGCGCCAAGCTCGGCCTTCTTGGCCGCGACGTCGATGTTGTAGAGTTTGGCGGCGTTCAGACCCAGGATCTTTTCCTTGATCTCGTCCGTCAGCTGCACACCGCCGCGCTCGGCCGAGATATCCTCGGGGATCTGATAGTTCCAGAACTGGTCCACCAGCCAGCCCGGCGTCCAGATTGCGTAATCCGAGCCGAACAGCAGCTTGTCCTCGCCAACCCACCAGAGCAGTTCGGCCATGACCTCGCCAAAGTAGCGGGGGCGCGAATGTACAAACGGCATCGCAACCGCAAGGCCGGCGTAGACGTTGGATTCCTGCGTGGCGATCCAGCAGAAGTCGTCCAGACGGGGCAGGCCGCAGTGTTCGACGATCCAGTTCAGGTTCACAAAGTCGGTGGCCGCGTGGTCGACGTCATGCACGTCGAAGGCATCCTTGTTCAGCGGCCGGATCGTCGGGCCCTTGTGGACATGGATGTTGCGGATGCCGAGCTTTTCGCACAGTTCGAAGCATTTGTAGGCTTCGGGATCGTTCAGCGCCCAGCCCTTGCTTTCGCCGTTCCATTCAGCGGTGTACATCTTGACGCCCTGAATGTTGAAAGTCTCCTTCATGTAGTGGATGTATTCCAGCGCCTTCTGGCCGTCCCGCGGATCGAAGGAGCCATTGACGATGAAACGCTCGGGGTGGCGCGACGCCATGTCGGTGCTGCGCTCGATGCTGGAAAAGCCGTCCTTGTAGAAATCGCGCAGATAGGTCGACTGGATGATCGCCATGTCATCCGGACCGTCGACAAAGAGGTCGCGATAGATGTCATCCGCGGAATATTTCTGGAACCGGCCCTTTTCCCAGAGATGCTCGGGCGGGCTCAGGTTGGTGTGGTAGGCGTAAAAGCAGTCGATGAACTGTTCGCCGTGCACGTTGGACTGGTTCTCGGGGCTCGCGTCCCAAAAATGGGTGTGCCCGTCGAGCACAAAGATTTCCTTGCCGTCCTTGGTGGTGTACATGTTGCAGCTCCTTGTCGGGATTTTGTTTTTTGGAAGAAAGACTGCAAACCCGGCCGGGAGGAGACCGGGCTTGCAGGAGGTCGGCGTTATTCGATGTATTCGAAAACGTCGTCCATATTGCCGAACAGGATGATGGTGTTCTCATCCACCCGAACCATCCGCCCGTAGTGGGTCGAGGTGTTCACCTCGAAGGTCTCGGCCGTCATGTCACGGCCCAGGTATTCGCTGATCTCGTCCATCTTGAAGACCAGCTTGCCCTCGCCGTCGACCCGGATCGTGGCCGGGTTGTGGGTCACGGTGACGGCGGGATCCTGATCCATGAATTCGGCGATTGCGCGGGCTTCGACCGAGTCATTCATGGTCACACCGCACTGGTGTGAAATGGTCTGATCAAAGGTGATGTCCTTCATCGCCTTGAAAATATTGCTCTTGGACGCGTCGCGTGCAGTACTCGACATGTGCGTTACTCCTTGGGGTTGGCGGCTGAAGGTTAGAGGCTGAGACCGAGTTCCGAGAGGATCTGCCCGACGCGTTCCTGCGACACGGCCTTGACGTCGTGGAACGACACCGGCTTGGAATGCGGCTGCGACCAGATCGGCTGCAACGCCAGGGCGGCCTTTTCAGCCAGAGCACCGTGCTTCTGTGCCCAGGACTGGAACAGCGCCTTGTTGTGCGCGCCGTGCTGCGCGTCATTCACCAGCAGATACATCAGGTCGATCGTGTTCGCGAGATTGCGCTCGTAGTCCGCCTCGGCGGCCGAGATCACCGGCGGGGTGATGAAATCGTTGTTGGCCGCCGCCGCCTGCATCAGGAAGCCCGAGCGGAACAGTTCGCCCACCATCGGTTCAAAGATGATGTTGGTGGCGAAATACTGCTCCAGATAATCCTCCGAACCCATGATGGTTTCGATGGCTTCGCGTGTCGGCTGCCAGATCGGATCTTCCAGCCAGCACTTTTTGCCCAGATCATCGTCCCAGCCGTCGATATCCATGCCGATTTCTGCGAGATACAGCGTGATGTCCTGGGTCAGGCGCATCTTGTAGGACGAGTTGGTCAACGTCGCGTTGTTGATCATCTGGGTGTAGCCGTAGCGCTGCGCCTGCATCATCGAGGTGCCGAGGCCGAATTCGGCATGTTTCCACGCACCCAGATGGGACTGCAGGATGCGGTTCCAGGTCTTGTCAAAGGCGGCATGGGCACCGGCCTTGCGGGCGTTGGAGATCACCGCCTGCACCATCGACACGATCTTGGACTGGCGCTGATAGTGGGTCCGCTCCCACTCCTGATCCGGCGCGCGGAAGGCATGCCAGTTCGAGCTCAGCGCGGCGGTGTTGTCCTTGACATAGGCGCCGCCGCCCTTGCCGCCCTCGAACTCGATGATCCAGTTCTGGATCAGATAGCGTTCGGGGTCGGGCTGGACGTCGACCGTGACATCCTCGTAATGCGTGGCGCGTTTTCCGCGCGGTTCAAAGTAGTTGTATTTGCGGCTTTTGGACCCCACGAACTGTGCGGCGCCTGCGGCACCCGATCCGACGGAACTTGATGTAGCTACCATTGTAGCCTCCCTTGGTTGGTTGTTGTCACGTGACGAGCGATCAACCCAAATCAGTGAGTTGATGAACCGGACGTCGGCGTGAACTTGTCGAAGAAAATACGTTCGGATTCGAAGCCGTTCATGAACAGCACCGGTGTCAGGGCGTCGATCATCGGCGGGGGACCGCAGGCATAGATGTCGCCTTCGCCATCCGCGTTCATCGCCTTGAGCCGCCGGTCCACGGTTTCATGCACAAAGCCGCGCTCGCCCGTCCAACTGGCATCGTCCTCGGCATGGCTCAGCACCGGGATGAATTCGACGGTGGGATAGGCCCTGGTCAGTGCGTCGATTTCGTCCAGCTTGAACAGGTCGCTCTGCGCGCGCGCGCCATAGAAGAACAGGATCGGGCGATCCTCGGCGCTGGTGATCTGATCGTGCAGGATCGACCAGACCGGCGACATGCCGGATCCGGCCCCCACCAGCACTACGGGTCCTTGTCGCTCTTCCCGTCGGAAGCACATTCCGAAGGGGCCGCTGACCTTGACGGTGGCGCCTTTCCTGATCCCGCCGGAGTCGAGCTCGTTGGAGAACCGTCCGTCGGGGTATTTCTTGATGATGAAAGAGAGCTTTTGGCCTTCGCTCGGCGGATTTGCCATGGAGAACGAGCGTGTAATCTCCTCCCCCGCTTCGGTGGTGACGGTGATGTCGACATATTGGCCCGCCCAAAATTTGAGCGGTGTGTCAATTTCGATCTCAACACCGCGGATGTCGTGGGTCAGCTTCTGGAAATCGGTGATCTGGCCGGTGAATTCCTTGACCGGGATGGATTTCGACATGAGCTCTTCGTCAAAGTTCAGAAGCTCCAGTTCGACATCGCTGTAGGCCACGGCGCGGCACATCAGGATATGGCCGCTCTCGCGCTCAAAGTCATTCAACGCGAAGGTCGAATACTTCAGCATGTCCGTTTCGCCGTCGAGCTGCACGCATTTGCAGGCGGAACATTGGCCGACCTTGCACCCGTGTGGCAGCGGGATGCCCTGCCGGAACGCTGCATCAAGGATGGTCTCTTCTTCTTCCACCTCGAATTCGACACCAACCGGTTCCAGGCGAACGGTGTACACTTCACTCATTTCTCGAGTCTCCTGTGGCCCGAAGTCCTGACGGACTTCGTGGAGGGATGCAGTGCAGAGGGGCCGACCCGCGGCCCCTCCACATGGATCAGTTGCAGGGATTGATGGTGAACCCGGCGCGGTAGTCGGCCAGATGGGCCGCGCGCTCGGAGTCGGACATCGCGCGCAGGGCGTTCAGCGGCGAGCCAAGGATGTTGCCGCGGACGTCGTCGAGGGTCCACATGTCCTTGTTGTCAAAGCGCAGGTGCGGTTGCGGCACCAGAGTCTTGCCATCGTCGCGGACAAAGTTCAGGTCCTTGATCGCATCCGCGAGGTCCCAGCCGTCATACATGCTTTCCCATTCGCGCTTGCCCGAGAACTTGCCCATGGCCGGTGTCGGACGGCCCTGATATTCGTCCGAGAACGCTTCGACGGCGGTCCAGCGGTCAAGTTCATGCGCAAAGGTGTGCAGTTGACCGTCGATCTCGTCGACCACCATGTCCTCGCGGATGAGGCAGGGCACGAGGCACGACCAGCAGCGGTGCGGATAGACATAACCCGTCTCGCTGTTCATGGTGATGACCTTCTGGCCCGGCACGCTGAGTTTGGCGTACCATTTCCAGTACTCACCGAACTCGGCGTACCAGCCCGGATACTTGTGCTCGAACCATTCGAAGTCCTTCTCGGTCTGGGCTTCGATCCGCCAGAAGTTCACCGGCCAGCCGACCGAGAAGAACTGGGCGACCTTGTGGACGTAGTTCTTTTCGGTGATCCGCTTCCAGGCTTCCTGCACGTCGTCGTGATGGATCTTCACGCCGTATTTCTCGAGCGGCAGCATGTAGGTCCGGTAGTAATCCTCAAAGATCCAGCGATGCCACATTTCCGCGTAGGATTCCTTGTCCTTGTCGCGGTTGGTGGTGCCGTATTCGATGAAGGTGCCGATGGCGGCATCGACGATGGCGTGGTTCTGCCAGAAGGCATAGCGGATGTCGCGTTCCAGCAGCAGATGGTTGTCGGGCTCTTTCAGCGCGGCCATCAGCAGCGAGTGGCCGTTGCCGATGTGACGGCTTTCGTCCGATTGCACCGACAGGAACACCGTGGGCAGCGCATAGTCGCCGTTGCGCGCGGCTTCCGACGGCATCGCCACGAACAACGTGTTGGTAAAGGCAGTTTCCGCGACCACGGTCAGGTACATGCAGGCGGCGGTCATGGTGTCGCCGGTGATGAAGCCTTCGCCGAACTGACGGCCGATGGTGGTGGCGTAACACTTGCCGAAAGCCTCTTCGGTGATGTCAAAACCAGCCGGGTCGATGTAGTTTTCCATGTACCACTTCTTCAGGTTCATCTGAATCGTGGAGTGGCGGAATTCGTCCACCATCTGCATGGTAAAGCCGGTGCGCAGATCCTCGCCCGGGGCCAGGCGGGCGACCATGGCCATCGACCGCGCAGCCGAGATTTCCGGAAAGGGGATGATCGCCAGGAAAAGCTTCATCCATTCGATCCAGCGCGGTTCCACGTTGCGGAACATGTCGCCCCGCAGCGCCGCATCCAGCGCGCCGTACACCCGGTTGTCCTTTTCCTCTTCCATCGGGAAGTAGGAGCGCAGCACCTGCTTCATCGGATCGCGCGGCGCCTTGGTGATCTTGTAGTCCGACGGATAGGTGCTGGCTTCCTGCACATAGGTCGGATTCCAGCCCAGATCCGAAATCTTCTTGGTGGCTTCGCCCACCGAGATTCCCCGTTGGGAGGTAATTTTATTTAGCGTTATTGCCATGCCATGAGCCTCCTTCAGCTCTGACCGATCAAACGGTCTTGTTGGAGGCAGCGAATGCTGCCGGGTGTTCGGTCCGGGTTGCGGCGTCACGCCCGTCGGGCATGCTGCCGGTTCTGCGACCGATCGGTTCACGGCAAAGGTTTAAGATATGGAGTCCTCCGGCGGCGGTTGCGTCGGCCCATCGGGCGGACCTCTTCCGTCGTGTTTGCCGGTCTTCTCCTCCCTGTTCCTTCGTTCTTGGTGGTCCCCGTTGTCCGGGAACGCGGCGTTATGACTGGGGAGTTGTAAGAACCGTGCCAGATTGGTCGGCACGGTCGTAAATTCTGGATATTTTTGTGATGGGATGGGTGTAACTAATTGAAAGAAATATTTTTATTTCGATGAGATTTTTACCGCAGCCCACCTGGGCAGGGGGCAGGCTGGCAAAGGGCGCAGTGGTGCGGACACTGCGGGGCGTATCGTTTCTTTACGAATGTTACGTTCACCGGACAGAGTTACACCCGCTGTTACAGCACCGCCCCGGCAGACGCGGCCCCCTCGTGTACCGGGCCCGCCCGCCACCGGTCGCGCCGCACACATATTCTATGCAAGGAAAATTTCGCATCCGACGGTGGGGACTGCTGGCGGCGGATTGCAATCGGTTCCGGCGATCGCATGGCCGGATCCCGGCGCAGTGCTGCAGCGCCGCATCCGGCGGGGTGATTCGCGCGCGCTGCCCCGGCAGGATCAGCTGGAAAAACGGCAGTGTAATGTTCTGAAACCATTGAGCTTTACACATCGTAACGAAGTGTAACGAACTGCCGGAATCGGCCCGAAATAACTTGGAATGACCCGGGTTTTCGGACCTCAACTGCCTTTGTCACCGGGGCGGGCGGTGGTAATCTTGGGGTGGTCAGAGGGCAGAGAAAAGCCCGCATCTGGCATCAAAACTTTTGTATGCCAGCGCGTCGCGCGGCACGCCAAGCCACAAGCGAGCGCCCCATGTCCGGTCAATCCAGCCCCCTGCAAGACCTGTTTCACAAACGCATGTCCGTGATCACCGCCCTGTCGCAGGCCAACGCCGACTATCTGCGTGCGCTGCAACTGCGCAGCGGCAGTGACATCCTGCTGCTGAAGGACGATCTGACTCCGGTCGGTCAGGCTGCGCTGAACGAGGCGGAAACCGCGCTTGCCGCGTGCCAGGTGCGCATCGACACGCTGGAACAGGATCTGGCGCGGATCGACCTCGACATCCAAGCCACAGAAAACAGGGAGATATGACAATGGGCCAGCATGCCGCATCGGGGCTTTCGCTCTTTGATCTGCTTGCACGGGAATGGACGCTTGAAAGCGATATCGTTCAGACCGACTTCAGCCAGGATGAAAGTGTCGCCGTGTTCCGGCTGTCCTCGGGCAGGATTGCACTGGCGGCCACGGCGGACGGCGAAAGTCCGAAGATCCGCACCCGGATGGATCTGGAAACCGGGCGTACCACGATACGGCCGCGCGAAAAGCCTGTGCCAGCGCTGAAAGTCCCTTTGGTGCAGGTCCATCCGGGGTTGCCGGTGGTGCGCTTCGGCGCCCGGGGCTTTGCGGTGGTGGACGACAGCGGCGCCCTGCAGCAGGTCACGGCGGGCGGGCAGGTGGTCGAACGGCTCAAGCCCCGCGACGGCGCCGTGACAGCACTGTGCAGCGATGCCCGTGGCGCGGTTCTCGCGCTTGCCCGGGGGGATGCGATCACGGTCCTGACTGCCGCGGACATGACCACGACCCAGTCCCGCAGTCTGGACCATGCGGTAAGCTGTGTGGCGATCAGTCCGCAGGGGACGACCCTGGCTGCCTGGGGGCAGGGGATGCTGAGCCTGGTTGACCTTCGGGAGGCACAGAGGATGCCGCAGGTGATGGAATGCCCCGGTGATATTGCCGAAATCAGCTGGAACGCCACGGGCACCCACCTGTCCTGTGCGTCAGAGGACAAAAGCGTTGTCATCGTCAACCGGGGCAGCGGTGGCCTGCAACGGATCGAGGGGTTTCCGGCGCCGGTGCGCTACACCGCGTTCTGTGGCCCCGACGGTGCGCTCGTGGCCTCTGGCGCCTACCGGCTGGCCGCCTGGTCGGGCACCGATTTACCAGCCAATGACCGTCCCGGCACGCCGCTGAGCACCGGAAAGCCGGGCTTTGTTGCGATCAGTGCCATCGCTGCGCATCCCACGCGGCCGCTCGTCGCCAGCGGATATGCCAGTGGCCTGGTGGCAATAGCCAGCATCGGGTCACCCGAGGAAATGATGCTGCACCAGGAACGCGGCACCGACGTCGGCGCGATGCGCTGGTCCGCCTCGGGGACACATCTGGCGATCGGGTTTGCCTCCGGCAAGGCCGCGATCGTCACCTTCCCCGAACAGATGTTCAAATAATCCCAGACTGCCAAGGAGAGTCATCATGCAGACGCAACTTTCACCCGAAGAGATCAGCAAGGACCGGTTCTTTGCAAAACTTTCGGCGCTGTCCGAGGAAATGGTCGAGGAACACGGCAAGGACTTTGCCATGGGCGCCCTTGTCATGGCGGCCCAGTGGATCGCCAAGGCGCAGACCGGCGGCCCGCAGCGCGACACCACGCACTAGTGCTGATATCTTGCCGGTGGCGCTTCCGAGGCGGTGTCACTGGCAAGGCTCCAGCGCAGCTGATCCACGGTGATTTCCGAGATCCGCGCCGTCAGCGCCCCGAGCGGCCTGCCCGCCGGGTCGCCGCAACCGGCGGCGGCGATCTTCTGGACCGTTGCCAGATCCTCACCGAAATCCTTTTGCAGAACATGAGAGTAGGCGCACATCTCTTGCAGCCGCAATGTCACGAAATACAGACAGTCGCAGATCTGCGACAGGTTTCCGCCACCCGGCCGCTGCAGGGCCAGTCCGCCGGGACGGAACGATGTATGCACCGCTGTGCCAAGGATTGCGGTGACTTGTTTGCGCCAGGCCGCGTATTCGCCCGCCTGATCAAACTCGAGCCCGGCGCGGTAGAGCTGTTCGCTGACCGCCTTGAACGCCCGGCCCCCGGCGATATGGCGGCGCCAGAATTCGTTTGCCTCGTCGATGGTGGCACAGCCGACAAAGCGCCGGGCCAGTTTCGGGCGGGCCAGAAAGGCCAGCGCCATATCGACATCCTCCGAGATCGACCGCGCGATCTGCATCGCGGCTGCGGGCAGTTCTGTAAGAAACAGCAGGCGGATGGCGTCCAGCTGTTCGATCATCCGAAAGGTCAGGGCCTGCAACGCCTGCCACTGCGCGGGATCAAGCCGGGTGGCGCGCCCGTCACAGGCCAGAGCCGCGGTGCCGTTCAGCGCCCCGACCCAGATGATCGCCTGATCCAGCATGAACAGGTTGTCCACCGGCCCGCTGTCCGGCCCGCCGTCCCAGCCATCGACGCCGCGAAATCCGCGCAGGCGTCCCACGGTCGCGTGCCAGGCCTGATCCAGTTCGAGATTGCGCGCCGACCACATCTGCCGTGTCCGGGCCAGCAGTTGCGGCGACAGCCCGGCATAACTTTTCTCGAGAGTGGCGGCGGGGGGGAAGGTGAGGTCGCTCAGCATGACGGCAGCACTGCCTCCTGTCTGCGGCAAGAGTACCAGACCGGAGTCAGCCGACAACCGCTGAAACGGACCCCGACCGGATTTTCCTGTCCCGTCACCGGCGGGGGTCGCAGCAGGAGGCCGCGATGGCCCTGAACTTCACCCAGACCGCCCGCCACACCGGGACGCTGAACCACAGTCTGGTGCAGGCGATTGCCGTGATGCGGATGAGCCGCATCGAGTTGCAGGAACATCTGGCCGCCGCCGCCGAGTCCAACCCCTTTGTACAGCCGGAACGGCCGCGTCCGGCCTCTGGGGGCGGTGGGTCGGGCGACCGGGATCTCGGCGACGTGGCCGCGAGGACAGAGCCCAGCCTGTACCAGCATGTTGGCGAGCAGATCGCTTTCGCCTTCGACAATCCCTATTGCGCCGCTCTGGCGCAGGCGTTTCTGCGCGAGCTGGAGCCAAGCGGGTGGTTGGGGAAATCGCCCGAGCACATCGCGGCGGAATTGGGGGTGCCGCCGGGGGATTGCATGGATATCCTGTACCGGCTTCAGGCGCTGGAACCAGCGGGGCTGTTTGCCCGCGACCTGCGCGAATGCCTGCGTCTGCAGGCGTCCGAGCGCGGCGAACTGGATGCGTTGATGCTGGCGCTGCTGCGCGATCTCGATGCGGTGGCCGAGCTGAGTCCGGAACAGCTGGCGCGTCGGTTTCACTGCACGCCCGCCGACATCGCCGAGCGTCTGCGACTGATCCGCCGACTGGACCCGAAACCCGGCAGCCGGTTTGACACCGAACAGCCGGTGTTGCGCGACAGCGACGTCCTGGTGGTGGTGCGGGGGCAGGACCTGATCATCGAACTGAACAGCGCCAGCTTTCCCACCCTGCGCCGCGTGGCGCCGCTGGATACCGGCAAGGTCGCGCCGGAGCACCGCGACGGGCTGCGCAATCTGGTGGCCGAGGCGCGCGCCCTGCGCAATGCCTGCGCGCTGCGCCGGGCGACCTCGCTTGCCCTGGTCAGCGCGCTCTTTGCCCGTCAGCGCAGGTTCCTGTCCCGGGGATATGCGGCACTGGTGCCGATGCGGATGGGCGATGTAGCTGACGACATCGGCGTCAGCGAAGCCACCGTCTCGCGGATACTCAACGGGTTGTCGCTGCAATGTGCACAGGGCACGATCCCCGCGCGCAGTCTGTTCTGCGCCCCGGTGTCCCGAGGCACGGGCGACCAGACCAAACATGTCGCATTCGGGCGGATCCGCAGCCTGATTGCGGCAGAACCCGCGGATGCGCCGCTGAGCGACGGCAACATCGCGACGGAATTGCAGCGCAGCGGATTCACCGTGTCGCGGCGGACGGTCGCCAAATACCGGCAGGAACTGGGACTGGATGCGCCTGCGGACAGGCGCCGCCGCGCGCGGGTTGCAGCGCACCTCGTCAGCGCCCCGGCCCGCGCGCCGGAGTGAGGCCACCTGCGCTGCGGCCTCCTTCTGCACCCCCGGGCCGCTGGCTGGCCTGCCCGGCCCTGCATCGGCCACCCTGCGCACCCTTCCGCCGCTGGTAACCCGCACTATATTCCCGTACGAGGATAGCGAACCGGCGAGGGCAGGACATGCAGAGAATTACGATGCCCGAGCGGGCGGATTGGCGAGAGCTGGCCAAAGAGGTCGGCTTTACCTTTGCCGATATGCACGGCGAACCTTACTGGGACGAGACCTCGGCCTATCAGTTCACCCTGCGACAGATCGAAGATGATCTAGAAGACCCGGCCACCGAGCTGCACGCGATGTGCCGCGAGGCCGCCGCGCAGATCGTGCAGAGCGAGGACCTGCTGGACAAGCTGGGCATCCCGTCGGCCTATCACGATCTGGTGGCCGACAGCTGGCAGCAACAGCACCCCGAGGTCTATGGCCGGTTCGATCTGGTCTACGATGGAAGTTCGCCGGCCAAGCTCCTGGAATACAACGCCGACACGCCGACCTCGCTGTACGAGACGGCGTCATTCCAGTGGAGCTGGCTCGAAGGGCAGCTCGAGGCGCAGGTGCTGCGCGACGGCGATGACCAGTTCAACGGGCTGCACGAGGCACTGGTCGAACGGTTCCGCGCGTTGTTTGCGCCCGACAGTGACCTGCATTTCGCCGCCCAAACCGCCAGCGTCGAGGATTACGCCACGGTCGAGGCGATGGGCTGGGCGGCGCGCGAGGCGGGCCTGGGCGCGCATTACACCGATCTGGCCAAGATCGGCATCAGTGACGAAGGACAGTTTCTCGATGACGAGGACCGGGTGATCGGCACCCTGTTCAAGCTCTATCCCTGGGAGGAGATGCTGCGCGACGACTATGCGCAGCACCTGGCGGGGTCGGGCTGCCAGTTCATCGAGCCGCCTTGGAAGGCGCTGTTGTCCAACAAGGGCCTGCTGCCGGTGCTTTGGCAGATGTTCGAGGGCCATCCGAACCTGCTGCCCGCGTATTTCGAAAGCGATGTCGCCGAGGCGCTGGCCGGGCGCGGACGGGCGACCACTTCGGTGGCCAGCAGCTTCGAGCGGGCCCGCGACGGTCTGGCCCGGGGCTATGTCACCAAGCCGCTGTTTTCGCGGGAAGGCGCGGCGATCCGCATTGTCGAGAACGGTGCGCAGGTCCTGGCCTCGGATGACGCGGGCTATGGCGACCATCCGCGCATCGTGCAGGCCTATGCGCCACTGCCGACGTTTGACGGCTTTCATCCGATCATTGGCGCCTGGATCGTCGGACAGGCCTGCGCCGGCATCGGCATCCGCGAAGACCGCTCGCGCATCACCCAGGACCTGTCGCGCTTCAAGCCGCATTTCATCCGGGACTGACATCAGGAGAGAGACATGAGAAAACGATCCAGAACCGTCGCGCTCAGCATTCTTGGCGCCACTGCCTTTGCCCTTGCGGGCTGCCGCGAAGAGCAGGTCGACGCCCAGGCCTTTCCCGACATCGAAAGCTGCAAGGCGGCCTCCAGCCAGGGCGGGCTGTTCTCTGTGCAGGAATGTGATGCGGCCTTTGCCGAGGCACAGACCCTGCATGTGGAATCCGCGCCGCGCTATGACAGCGTGGCGGTCTGCGAGGAACAGCACGGCGAAGGTGCCTGCGGGTCCGAGGACCAGGTGGCCGGAGGCGGGTCGGGCAGCATCTTCATGCCGCTGCTGGCGGGCTATCTGATCGGCAACATGCTTGGCGGGCGCGGTGGTCTGGCGGGGGCGCAACCGCTCTATCGCAACGCCTCGGGCGGCTATACCGATGCGGCGCGCAGCAGCAGTTATTCCAGCAATTCGGGCAAGGCCAAACTCGGTGCCTCGAAATTCTCGAAACCGCCGGCAACGGTGGGCAAGGCACCGATGAGCCGCGCCACCGCCATGTCACGCGGTGGTTTTGGCAGTTCGGGCTCGTCGCGCGGCATGTTCGGCGGCTGACGGGGCTTTTCCCGGCCACGCCGGGATGGCAGAACGTGTGACATGTCAAAGAAAACGCTCAACGCCGCCAATCTGACCACACTCGGGGCCGAGCGGCTGGCCGACCTGCTGATCGAGGTCGCCCAGGGCAGCGCCGAGATCAAGCGCCGCCTGCGGCTGGAACTGAGCCACAACCTTGGCCCGCAGGAACTGGCCCGCGACGTGCGCAAGCGGCTGGCGAGCCTGCGCAAGTCCACCAGCCATGTGAGCTGGCGCAAGCGTCCGGCGCTGGTGCGCGATCTTGCCACCCAGAGCCAGATGATCACCGAGCGTATCGCGCCCGACGATGCGGTGCTGGGCTTTGACCTGTTGTGGGATTTTCTCGAAATGGCGCCGTCGGTGTTCGAGCGCGTCGATGACAGCCGGGGCGACGTCGGCGATGTCTTCCGCACCGCGCGGGCCTGTCTGGGGACGATCGCGCCACGCGCGATGCAGGATCCACAGGTGCTGGCCGAGCGGGTCTGGGACGCGGTGCGCGATGACGGGTACGGGGTCTTTGACGGGGTGATCGGGCTGCTCGCGCCGACGCTCGACGACGCGGGGCTGGGCCATCTCAAGGCGTTGGTGACGGATTTTGCCGACGCGCCGCTGCCCGAGCCGGACGAACCCCATGCGGCGCTGCGGTTCCTGCGGGATTTGCGCAGCAGTGGCGGCGACTACCGGGCCGAGCAGAAGGCGCGGCTGGTCCGTTCGATCCTGCAACAGATTGCCGACGCGCAGGGCGACACCGACGCCTACATTGCCCAGTATTCCGAAAGCGAGCTGTCGCACCCCCGCGTCGCCGCCAAGGCCGCGCGGCGGTTGCTGGACGCGGGCCGGGCCACCGAGGCGCTGGAGCTGCTGGGCGAGGTGGACGGCCAGGCGGGCGAGGAATGGGATCAGGTCTATGTCGATTGCCTGCTTGCATCGGGGCAGACAGAGGCCGCGCAACAGCATCGCTGGAGCCGGTTCACCGCGACGCTGGACCTGTCGTGCCTGCGCGATTACCTGAAGGTGCTGCCGGATTTTGACGATATCGAGGCCGAGGACCGCGCCACGGAGCACGCGCTGCGGTTTCCGGATGCGATGGCGGCGCTGGTTTTCCTTGTCAACTGGCCCGATCTGGTCAGCGCCGCCCGGCTGGCCGAGACCCGTTGCGAAGAGTTGGACGGCGACTGTTACGAGATCCTCACTCCCGCTGCCGAGGCGCTGCGCGCGCGGCACCCGCTGGCGGCGGTGATGTGCTGGCGGGCGATGATCGACTTTGCCCTGACCAAGGGGCGCGCCGGGCGTTACGGCCATGCGGCGGACCACCTGATGGACTGCGCGGCGCTGGACGGCGAGATTTCCGACTACGGCGCGCAGCCGAGCCATCTGCGCTATGTCGAGAGGCTGCGCGCCCGGCACGACCGCAAGACCGCGTTCTGGAGCCGGGTGGCATAGGTCGGCGCCGCCCGGAGGCGGGGCGGCGCTGACTCGGGTCCGGCTGGTTCAGGAGGTGGTCGCCAGCAGGCTGGCATTGCCGCCCGCCGCCGTGGTGTCGATGCACAGGTGGCGCTCGATCACATAGCGTTCGGGGGCGATCACTTCGGTCACCAGCGGCAGGATCGGTCCGTTGCGCCGCGATAGCGCGATCCGCAGGCTGCGGGTCCAGTCCGATGACCCGGCGGCGGCCACCACCGCGATGCCTTCGAGCGCTGTCAGCGTTTCGGCATCCACCGTGCCGTCCAGCGACACCACCGGCGCCCCCGCCGCGGACAGGGCCACGGCCATCGACGACAGGGCCCCCGGCACCACGATCAGCGCGCCACAGCCGGCGCCGGTCGCCTGGATGGCCTGCGCCACGGCGATGTCCTGCGTCGGGCCAAGGCAGAGCACCATGCCCCTGGGGAACATCCGCAGGCGATTGCTTTCGCCGGTCGGGCCGGGCAGGGTCCGGGGCGACGTGTCGAAGGCGGCGGTCTCCGCCAGAGCCCGGCGCACCACTCCGCTGCGGCCGCTGAGGGCAGCGCGCAGGACCGAGACCTTGTCGCCCCGCGCCGCCCAGTTGCGGGCGTCGATCTGGGCAATCGCCCGTTCTATCGCGGTCTTGCCGGAGATCGGGCCCACGGGGGCAGGCAGGGTGTCGACCCGACCGGTGCGGCGGAACCTGCCGAGGTACAGCGGGCCGCCGGCTTTGGGGCCGGTGCCCGACAGACCTTCGCCGCCGAACGGCTGGCTGCCAACGATGGCGCCGATCTGGTTGCGGTTGACGTAGGTGTTGCCGACATGGATGCGTTCGACGATCTGCTGCACCCGGTCGTCGATCCGGGTGTGCAGGCCGAACGTCAGCCCGTATTCCCGGGCGTTGATCGCATCGACCACCTTGTCGATGTCGCGCGCCCGGAAGGTGGCCACATGCAGCACCGGGCCGAATATCTCGCGCTCCATGTCCGCGATGCCGTTCACGCTGACCACCGCCGGGGTGACATAGGTGCCGCCGGTCGGGGCGGGCAGGGACTTCATCAGCGTCCCGGCTTTTTCATGCCCGGCGATGTAGTCCATGATGCCCTGCTGCGCCTCGGCATCAATCACCGGCGAGACGTCGACATCGGTGTTCCAGGGATCGCCGATCACCAGCGCCTCCATCGCTCCGTAGAGCATTTCGATCAGCCGGTCGCGCGCCTCTTCCTGGACGTACAGCATGCGCAGGGCCGAACAGCGCTGGCCCGCCGACTGGAACGACGAGATCAGGATGTCCCGCACCGCCTGTTCTGTGAGCGCGGTGGAATCGACGATCATCGCGTTCAGCCCGCCGGTTTCCGCGATCAGCACCGCATCCGGCCCGGCGTTGGCGGCCAGCGCCCGGTGGATGATCTGCGCCACCTCGGTCGAGCCGGTGAAACACACACCGGCGATGGCGGGCGAGGATGTCAGCGGCCCGCCCACGGTCGGCCCGTCGCCGGGCAGCAGTTGCAGCGCCGCCTCCGGCAGTCCCGCGTCGCGCATCAGTTGCACCGCGCGGGCGGCGATCATCGGCGTCTGTTCGGCGGGTTTGGCAAGCACCGCATTGCCTGCGGCGAGCGCCGCCGCGATCTGGCCGGTGAAAATCGCCAGCGGAAAGTTCCAGGGGCTGATGCAGACAAAGACACCGCGCGGGGTGCCGGGGTCCTCATCCTCCAGCCGCTCGGCCTCGTTTGCGTAATAGCGCAGGAAATCCACCGCCTCGCGCACCTCGGCGATGCCGTCCAGCAGCGTCTTGCCCGCCTCGCGGGTGGCGATGGCGGTGAGTTCCGCGATGTTGTCCTCGTATAGATCGGCGACACGGCGCAGGACATTGGCGCGTTCGCCCACCGGCACGGCGGACCAGTGCGCAAAGCCCGCCGGGGCGGCGTCGAGGGCCGCGGCGACCTCGTCCGCCGTGGTGTCCTGCACGGTGCCCACGACGCGGGTGCTGTCGGCTGGCGAATAGACCTCGCGCGCCTTGCCCTGCGGGGCCGGGTTGCCCGCGATCATCGGGCTGGCGGACCAGGTCGCACTGGCAAAGGCGTCGCGCGCCGACAGCAGCGGCAGGATTGATGCGGGTTCGTTGACGCGAAAGCCCCTGGAGTTCGGTCGCTCCGGCATGAACAGATCGCCCGGCAGGGATATCGTCGGGTTGGCGACCTGGCCGTTCAGGGCGCGCACCTCGGTCAGCGGATCGGTCGAGATCGCGGTCGACGGGATCGAGGTGTCGACAATCTGGTTCACGAAGGACGAATTCGCGCCGTTTTCCAGCAGGCGGCGCACGAGATAGGCCAGCAGATCGCGGTGCGCCCCGACCGGCGCATAGATCCGGCAGCGGGTGCCTTCGCTCTCCTTGACGATGGCGTGCAGCGATTCCCCCATGCCGTGCAGCCGCTGGAATTCAAAGCAGTCCCTGTCATTGCCCGCCATTGCGATCACCGCGGCGCAGGTGTGGGCGTTGTGGGTGGCAAACTGCGGATAGATCCGGTCGCGCCGGTCCATCAGCATCTGCGCGCAGGCCATGTAAGAAGTGTCGGTGTTAATCTTGCGGGTGAACACCGGGAAACGTTCGACACCCAGCTCCTGCGCCAGCTTGATCTCGGTGTCCCAGTAGGCGCCTTTGACCAGACGCACCATGATCCGGCGGTCATAGCGTTCCGCCATGTCGTAGAGCGTTTCGATCACCGGTGCCGCGCGACGGCCATAGGCCTGTACCACCACGCCGAAACCGTCCCAGCCCTTCAGGCCCTCGTCTGCCAGCATCGCCTCGATCACATCCAGCGACAGGTCAAGCCGGTCCTGCTCTTCGGCGTCGATGTTAAAGCCGATCTGCGCCCGGGCTGCCTGCCTTGCGAGATCCAGCGCACGGGGCAGCAGTTCGGCCAGGACCGTCGATCGGTGGGTGAATTCGTACCGGGGGTGCAGCGCCGACAGCTTGACCGAGATCCCGGGCGAGGAACGCACATCGCCCCTGGCCTGTTTGGCAATTGCTCCGATGGCCGAGGCATATGCCGCGTGATAGCGCACCGCGTCGGCATCGGTCCGGGCGGCTTCGCCCAGCATGTCGTATGAATAGGTGTAGCCCTTCTTCTCGAGCTCACGGGCGTTGCGCATCCCTTCGGCAATGGTCTGTCCCAACACGAACTGACGTCCGAGAATCTTCATCGACTGGCCGACGGCGGTGCGTACCACCGGCTCGCCCAGGCGCTTTACCACCCCGCGCAGAACCCGGGCCGGGGCGCGGGGGTCATCATCCAGAACCCGGCCCGTCAGCATCAGCGCCCATGTCGAGGCATTGACCAGCGAGGACGAGGAATGGCCCAGATGCGCGCCCCAGTTGGACGGCGCGATCTTGTCCTCGATCAGGTCGTCGATGGTTTCGGCGTCCGGCACCCGCAACAGGGCTTCGGCCAGACACATGAGTCCGACGCCCTCCTCGGTGGATAGGCCATATTCGGCGAGGAACGCCTCCATCATCGACGGCGACGTCTCGCGCCGCACCCGGTCGACATAGCGTGCCCCGGCGGCGGCAACCTTGGCGCGTTCGGCATCCGTCAGTTTGATGCGGGCCGCAAGCGCCTCGATCATCGTGGCTTCGTCCGCGGTATAATTGGCGCGGACCTGCTGGCGGAACGGATTGGCGGCGGCATAGTCGCGCGGGGCGGTGGCGGTCATGAATGCACTCTCCTGAGTAGAACGAAGCGGTCCGCTGCGGGCGGCCGACCTTCATTTCCGGAAACGCTAAACTGAAGCGATGCGGATGCAAGCCTTGGCTTGTGTGCCGGTATCAATACGGGAAATGTGACAAGTCAAAGCGAAAATCGCATTATGTTCGTCCTGAGAAACCGCCTGTTTTCAGTCGGCCCTTCAAGCGCCGTTGGACGTCGGCACCGGTGAATCAGGGGCCAGGCTGGCAGCGAGTCCTTTGGCGAGAGCGGCCAGTTCCTGTGCCAGCGGTGTGGATTTGCGCCAGATCATGCCCACGGTGCGGGTCGGCTGCGGATCCTCAAAGCGGCCAATCACCACCGGTGCCGACCGCGCCTCGGCTGAAATTGCCATCTCGGGCAGCAGAGTAACGCCAATCCCGGCGCCGACCATCTGCACCAGCGTCGACAACGAGGAGGCATCGAGCCCGTATTTTGCCCGCCCTGCGGCAATATCGCAGAACGACAAGGCCTGATCGCGAAAGCAATGCCCTTCTTCCAGCAGCAACAGCCGCATTTCGCGCAGGGACTCGCGGTCGGGCATCGGACGGCCGCCATCATCCCAGTGACGCACCAGCACGAAGGCTTCGGTGAACAGGGCCACTTCGGTGAGCGACGGCTCCGAGACCGGCAGCGCAACGATGGCGGTGTCCAGGTGACCTTCTTCCAGCTCGGCGATCAGCTTGGGCGTGGTGGTTTCACGGATATGAATGTCGAGCGAGGGCCAGTTTCGGGTCAGGCTGCGGATCATTGCGGGCACAAGGTAGGGGGCGATGGTCGGAATCACACCGATGCGCAACCGCCCCGACAGCCCGCCCTGTGACAGACGCGCCAGATCGTCGAGCTCGTCGACCTTGCGCAGGATCTCCCGCGCTCGGATGGCGAATTCGCTCCCGAACGGGGTGAGCCGCACCGAGCGCGGGCCGCGTTCGAACAGCGACACCGACAGGCCGGCCTCCAACTCGCGAATCTGCACCGACAGCGCCGGCTGCGATATCGCGGACGCCTCGGCGGCATGGCCAAAATGGCCGTGTCGGGCCAGAGCCTCGAAATAACGCAGCTGTTTGAGGGTGATGTTGGCCATAACTTCAGATTATCGCCGGCATATGTAAATGCAACTTAAATCAATCGCTGACCCCTGCTATACGGTCCCGGTAACACCATCGCCAAAGCGGTGACGGGCGCGCCATTCAAGGCTGGCCCGGTCCACTCACAGGGAGATCCACATGGACGGAAATGACGCAAGCGCAGGCAAATGCCCGGTACTTCACGGTGCAAAGACACTGCACACGACCAACCGCACCCGGACGAATCGCGACTGGTGGCCAAACCAGCTCAATCTGAAGATCCTGCATCAGAACCTGCCGCAGGCTGATCCGAACGGTGCCGAGTTCGACTATGCCGCCGAGTTCGCCAAGCTGGACCTTTCCGCGGTCAAGGCCGATCTCACCGCGCTGATGACCGACAGCCAGCCCTGGTGGCCGGCCGATTACGGCCATTACGGCCCGTTTTTTGTGCGCATGGCCTGGCACTCGGCCGGCACCTACCGCACTGCCGACGGGCGGGGCGGGTCGACCTCGGGGTCGCAGCGGTTCGCGCCGCTGAACTCGTGGCCGGACAACGGCAACCTCGACAAGGCGCGCCGCCTGCTTTGGCCGATCAAGCAGAAATACGGCAACAGCCTCAGCTGGGCCGACCTCTTCATTCTGGCGGGCAACGTCGCGATGGAGAGCATGGGCTTCAAGACCTTCGGCTTTGGCGGCGGACGTGCGGACATCTACGAGCCCGAGGAAGACATCTATTGGGGTGTCGAGGACGAATGGCTGGGCACCAAGGACGAACGGTATGATGCGGGAGAGGACGGCCTGGGCCGGTTTCTGGAAAATCCGCTGGCCGCCGTTCAGATGGGTCTGATCTACGTCAATCCCGAGGGCCCCAACGGCAACCCCGATCCGCTGAAGTCGGCGTTCGACATCCGCGACACCTTTGGCCGCATGGCGATGAACGACGCGGAAACCGTCGCCTTGGTCGCGGGGGGGCATACCTTTGGCAAGGCGCATGGCGCGGGGGATGCGACGCTGGTGGGCGTCGAGCCCGAAGGCGGCGCAATGGAGGACATGGGGTTCGGCTGGAAGAACACCTTTGAAACCGGACACGGCGCCCACACTACCACCAGTGGCATCGAAGGTGCCTGGAAACCCAACCCGACGACCTGGGACATGGGATACCTTGAAACCCTTCTGGGCAACGACTGGGAACTGACCAGGTCTCCGGCCGGTGCGAACCAGTGGCGGCCGGCCGGGGGTACCATGGCGGATGCGGTGCAGGACGCACATGATCCGTCCAAGCGTCACGCGCCGATGATGACCACTGCTGACATGGCGCTGAAGCTTGACCCGGAATACGCGAAGATTTCGCAGCACTACCTTGAAAACCCCGAAGTTTTCGCGGACGCCTATGCCCGTGCCTGGTTCAAGCTGACCCATCGCGACATGGGGCCGAAGGTGCGGTATCTCGGCGCCGAAGTGCCCGCCGAAGACCTGATCTGGCAGGATCCGATCCCGGCTGTCGACTACGACATGATCGACGCGGCCGACATCGCCAGCCTCAAGGCCAAGCTGCTCGTCAGCGGCCTGACGCCGTCGGAACTGATCCAGACCGCCTGGGCATCGGCTTCGTCGTTCCGCGGCTCGGACAAGCGCGGCGGCGCCAACGGGGCCCGCATCCGTCTGGCACCGCAAAAGGATTGGGAGGCGAACCGTCCGGCGCAGCTGGCCCGCGTTCTGGGGGTAATGGAAGGCATCAAGACCGCATTCGACGCGGCGAATGGCGCGAAAAAAGTCAGCCTGGCCGATCTGATCGTGCTGGGGGGTGTTGCGGCTGTGGAGCAGGCGGCGGCAGCCGGTGGTCACGCGGTCGAGGTGCCCTTCACTCCGGGGCGCGCCGATGCCACCCAAGAGCAGACCGACACCGAGAGCTTTGAGCCGCTCGAGCCGCGTGCCGACGGTTTCCGCAACTTCCAGGCGGCGGATTTCACCGCCTCTCCCGAGGAACTGCTGGTCGACCGGGCGCAGCTTCTGACCCTGACCGCGCCAGAGATGACGGTGCTGGTTGGCGGGCTTCGGGCGCTGGATGCGAACGCGGGCGGGTCGCGTCACGGGGTCTTTACCGACCGTCCGGGCACGCTCAGCACCGACTTCTTCCGCAACCTTCTGGATATGGGGACCGAATGGAAGCCGGTGAGCGACGGTGCAACGGTCTATGAGGGCCGCGATCGTGCGACCGGTGCCGCCAAATGGACCGGCACCCGCTGCGATCTGGTATTCGGTTCGAACTCGCAGTTGCGGGCGATTGCCGAAGTCTATGCCCAGGACGATGCCGGGGCGAAATTCGTCCGGGATTTCGTCGCGGCCTGGACCAAGGTGATGGAACTTGACCGCTTCGATCTGAAATAAGGTCGCAGGCCCGGTTGCGGGCTCATCGTGAAAACCATCAAAAGCGGCCGTCCCTGCGGCCGCTTTTGTCGTGCCGCCCTAACGGGACGGGAACACTTCGTAACCAGAGGCTTCGGGTTCGTCGTCGATCAGTGTGCGCGGAAAGCCGTCGGCCAGAACCTTCAGGCCGGTGGCCTCTTCCAGCCGTTCGATGATGCGGTCCGACTGCGCCCGGCTGCCATAGCGGCGCGCCCCGTCCTGCATGATGGCGATCACCTGCGGGGACAGCTCAAGCGGCACGCCGGCGGCCTCCGCGAGCGCCTGGAACAGGCCGATGTCCTTGAGCACGAGATCCATGGTGAAATCCACGTCCCGTGCGCCCGACAGGATCAGCTGGCTTTCGGTTTCATGCACGAATGAGGTGCCGGACGAGATCCGGATCGCCTCGTAGGTGGTGGCCATGTCCAGCCCCTGCGCCTGCATCGTGACCAGCGCCTCGCACAGGGTCAGCAGGTTGGCCGTGGCCAGGTAGTTTGTCATCACCTTCAGCTTTGACGCGGTGCCGACAGGACCGGTGTGCAGCACCCGCCGCCCCAGGATGGTGAGCAGCGGCAACACCTGTTCAAAGGCCGTGCGCTCGCAGCCCGCAAAGATCGAGATATTGCCGGTTGCTGCCCGGTGACAGCCACCCGACACCGGGCATTCCACCGCCAGCGCCCCGGTTGCCGCGACGCGCGCCGCCTGATCGACGATCTGCACCGGGTCGGTCGTTGACATTTCAAGCCAGATTTTTCCGGGTTCCATTTCCGGCAGCATCTGCGCCAGGACCGTCTCGGACGCGGCCGGGCTGGGCAGGCTGGTGATCACCACGTCACAGGCGCGCATCATCGCGCCCGGGTCGGCGGCGGTCGACGCGCCGCGGGCCACAAAATCGGCAACCGGGGCCGGGTCGCGGTCCAGCACCGCAAGCGCGATGCCGTTGCGCAGCAGGCTGCCTGCCAGCTTGGCGCCGACCGCGCCCAATCCGATGAAACCTACCTGCATGCTCTGTGCCCCTGTCTGTGCAGGGGCAGGGTGGGCCGTGCGCCCGGCCGTTGTCCGCTCCGAAACCGACGCCTGAGAGCGCAATTGCACGCGCCCGCGGGCGTCAGTCCGGCACGCCCCCGGCATGGCGGGGGCTCAGAGGGTGCGTTCCAGAACCGACATCCAGTTGCCGTGCGCCAGCTTGGTCAGCAGGGCATCGTCGTACCCATGCCCGCGCAGCGCCTGCATCAGCCCCGGCAGCCCGGCGACGTCACTGATATCCCGCGGCACCGTTGCCCCGTCAAAGTCAGAGCCAAAGCCGACATGATCCTCGCCCAGGTGCGCAATCAGATGGTCCAGATGCTGCAGCACCGGCTCCAACGACATGTCGGCCGAGCGCTTGCCGTCCGGGCGCAGGAAACAGGTGGCAAAGTTCAGACCGACCATGCCGCCACTGTCACGGATCACGGCAAGCTGGCGGTCTGTCAGATTGCGCGCCCCCGGTGTTACGGCATGGGCGTTGGAGTGGGTGGCGACCAGCGGCGCGTCGGAAATCCGCGCCACGTCGTCAAAACCCTTTTCGTTGAGATGCGACAGGTCCACCAGAATGCGCAATTGGTTGCACAGCCGCACCAGATCCTTGCCCGCCCCTGTCAGCCCGTCACCGGTGTCCGGCCCCGAGGGGTAGGCAAAGGGCACGCCGTGTCCAAAGACCGTCGGGCGGCTCCAGACCGGCCCGACCGACCGCAGGCCCATGGCGTGGAATACATAAAGCGCGTCGAGATCTTCGCCGATAGGCTCGGCCCCTTCGAAGTGCATCAGCGCGGCGACGACGCCGGCGGCCAGGCAATCGCGCAGCTCCTGGGCGGTGCGGCAGATCCTGAAGGCGCCCTGCGCGGCCCGCTCCATCCACAACAGGTGACCCGCCATCTGCAGCGCAATGTTCTGGGCGTGGTCGATATGCACCGGCTTCGGCAGCTCGAGCTGGTATGGCGGATTGTCCATCAGCGCATCGACATCGCCGAGACCTTCGGGGGAGGGGATGTAAATCGCGAAAAAACCGCCGGCGAATCCGCCCGCCCGCATCCGCGGCAGGTCAAGATGGCCGGTGCCGTCGCCCTTCAGCCAGATCGCATGACGCCGTGCGGGATCGCGCAGCAGCCGCAGCAGGAAGTCGTTGTGGCCATCAAAGACCGGAAATTCTGAGGACACGTCGGGCTCCTGTCAGCTCGGGGTCGGCGGTTGGAACCCGCTGCTGGCGCGCAGCAGATCCTTTGTGTAATCCTGCTGCGCCGCCTTGTGTTGCAGGGCACTGCGGGTCAGTTCCTCGACCACAAGACCGTGCTGCATGACGATCAGCCGCTCGCACATATGCGCAACCACGGCCAGATCGTGGCTGACCAGAAGATAGGTGAGACCGCGCCGGGCCCGCAGATCGTCGAGCAGGTTCAGCACCTCGGCCTGAATCGAGGCATCCAGCGCCGAGGTCGGCTCGTCCAGCAGCAGCACGCTGGGTTCAAGGATCAGCGCCCGGGCGATGGCGACGCGCTGGCGCTGCCCGCCCGATAGCTGGTGCGGGAAACGGAAGCGAAAGCCGGTGCCGAGGCCGACATCGTTCAGCGCCTGCGCGATACGGTCTTCGACATCTGCAAAGCCGTGAATGGCCAGCGGCTCGGACAGCACCTTGTCCACCGTGTGGCGCGGATGCAGCGAGGCATAGGGATCCTGGAACACCATCTGCACATTGCGGTAGAACTCGGCAGAGCGGGGTGTGTCGACGGGCGCCCCGTCAATGCGCACCCTGCCGCCGCTGATCGGTGCAAGACCGCAGATTGCGCGCAGAACCGTGGATTTTCCCGAACCGGATTCACCGACAATGCCAAAGCTTTCGCCGCGCGCCACGTCAAAGCTGACACCGCGCACCGCGCGCACCGTGTCGCGGCCGTGGCCGAAGGTGACCTCGAGCCCGTCGCAGGAGACCAGACTCACGCCAGCCACGCCGGATCACGTTTCAGGGTCGGCAGCGGCCGCTGACCGCCGTCGATCTGCGGCAGGCAGTTCAGCAGGCCACGGGTGTAGGGGTGTTGTGCGTTGTGCAATTCGCTTGCCTTCAGTTCCTCGACCATGCGGCCGGCATACATCACCAGCACCCTGTCGCAGAACGAGGACACCAGCCGCAGGTCATGGCTGATGAAGATCAGCCCCATGCCGCGCTGGGTCACCAGATCGTCCAGGATGCGCAGCACGTCCAGCTGCACGGTGACGTCGAGCGCCGAGGTCGGCTCGTCCGCGATCAGCAGGTCCGGTTCGGTGATCAGCATCATGGCGATCATCGCGCGCTGCCCCATGCCGCCCGAAAGCTCGTGCGGGTAGGCGTTGTAGACGCGCTCGGGGTTGCGGATCTGCACCGCCTCCAGCATCGCCATGGCGCGGTCCTTCGCCTCGCGTTTCGGGGCGTTGTCCTGACGGCGAAAGGCCTCGACGATCTGGCGGCCGATCGTCATCACCGGATTGAGCGAGAATTTGGGATCCTGCATCACCATGCTCATCCGCCGCCCGCGCAGCCTGCGCCATGTGGCGGCGCTGGCGCCGCGCAGGTCAATGCCGTCGAATTCCAGCCGCTGCGCGGTGACGCGGCCCGAGGGCGGGGTCAGGCCGAGAATGGCGCGCCCGGTCTGGGATTTGCCCGAGCCGCTTTCCCCGACGATGCCCAGCCGTTCGCGGCCCAGATCAAAGCTGACGCCGCGCACCACCTCGACCGGGCCGGAGCGGGACGGAAAGGCGATGCGCAGGTCTTTCACGTGCAGGATATCGCTCATTTCTCGCCTTTCGGGTCCAGCACGTCGCGCAGGCCGTCGCCCAGCAGGTTGAACCCGAGGCTGACCACGAAGATGGCGATGCCGGGCATGGTCGCGACCCACCAGAAGTCGATGATGAAGCGGCGGCCGGATGCGATCATCGCCCCCCATTCCGGCTGCGGCGGCTGTGCGCCGAGGCCGAGAAATCCAAGGCCGGCCGCCGTCAGGATGATCCCCGCCATGTCAAGTGTGACGCGGACGATGACGGACGACATGCACAGGGGCACCACGTGACCCCAGATGATGCGCGGGCTCCGCGCGCCCTGCAGGCGGATCGCGGCGATGTAGTCGGTGTTGCGGATGGTCAGCGTCTCGGCCCGCGCAAGGCGGGCGTAGGGCGGCCACGACGTGATGGCGATGGCGATCACCGCGTTCTCGATCCCGGGCCCCAGGGCCGCGACGAAGGCCAGAGCCAGGATCAGGCGCGGGAAGGCGAGGAAGATGTCGGTGATGCGCATCAGGATCGTATCGACCCAGCCGCCGAAATAGCCCGCCGTGGTGCCGACCGCCAGACCGATGGGGGTGGCGATGAGGGCGACCATTGCCACCACCAGCAGCGTCACCCGGCTGCCATAGACAATGCGCGAAAAGATGTCGCGTGCCAGGTCGTCGGTGCCCATGAGGTGCGTCCAACTGGGCGCCAGCAGGCGTTCGGTCCGCAGGTCTCCGGCGGTATAGGGGTCGAACGGTGCAATCACATCGGCAAAGATCGCCATCAGGATCAGCACCACCACGATGCCAAGGCCCAGCATCGCCAGCCGGTTCTGCCGCAGGTGCAGCCAGGTGCGGTAGCTCTGCCCCAGCTTGGCCTGCCGGCGCGAGGTGGGCTGGTCCGAAAGCAGCCAGTCGCGGGTTGTCATCTCGGTCATCAGCGGCGCCTCACGCGTGGGTCGAGGACCGTGTAGAGCAGATCCGACAGCAGGTTCAGTCCGACAAAGATGATCCCGATCACCAGGGTGCCGCCCAGAACCGCGTTCATGTCGGCGTTTTGCAGGGAATTGGTGAGATACTGGCCCAGGCCGGGCCATGCGAACACCGTCTCGGTCAGCACGGACCCTTCGAGCAGGCCGGCGTAGGACAGGGCGATCACCGTGACCAGCGGCACGGCGGCGTTGCGCAGCGCGTGCACCCAGATGATGCGCCACTCTGCCACGCCCTTGACCCGCGCGGTGATCACGTATTCCTGCGCCAGTTCCGCGAGCATGAACGAGCGGGTCATCCGGCTGATATAGGCCATCGAGTAATAGCCCAGCAGCCCGGCGGGCAGGGCGAGATGCGCAAGCACGTTGCGGAAGGCATCCCACTGGCCCTGCATTGCGGTGTCGATCAGCAGAAGCCCGGTGGTCTGGGTGACCGAGTATTCGTAAGCGATGTCAATGCGTCCCGGCCCGGCGACCAGGCCCAGCTTGGCGTAAAACACCAGCAGCCCGAGCAGCCCGAGCCAGAAGATCGGCGCCGAGTAACCGACAAGTCCCACCACCCGCACGATCTGGTCGGCCAGCTTGCCCTGCTTGACGGCAGACAGCACCCCCAGCGGCACACCAAAGAGGGTGCCGAGGATGATGCCGGCGGTGGCCAGTTCCAGTGTCGCGGGAAACACGCGGGCGATGTCGGCGGTGATGTCCTTCTTGGTCAGCAGCGATGTCCCCAGATCGCCACTGAGGGCGTTGGAAAGGTAGATCCAGAACTGCTGGTACAGCGGCTTGTCGAGGCCGAGCTCGATAAAGGCGGCGTCGTAGGTCGATTGCGAGGCCCGGTCGCCGACCACCGCCAGCACCGGATCCACCGGCACCACGCGGCCAATCAGAAAGGTGACGAACAGCAGGCCCAGGAAGGTCACGGCCACCGTCACGACCAGCTTTCCGGTTTTCATGCCAAGGTACGGGAGGGCGCCCCAGCGCCCCCCTGCGTTTTCGGGGTTTGTCGCGCTCATCTGTCTTTTGTGACGGACTTGAACGAGTTGTCGTTGAACGACGGGCCGATGATGTAGCCGTTCACGTCCTTGCGCATGCCGAAGACCTCGATCTCCTGGAACATGATGACAAAGGGCGACACCTGCTGGTGCTCGGTCTGAAGCGCGACATACATCTCGGCGCGGGCGGCGGCGTCGGCCTCGAGCACGGCGGCATCGGCCTTGGCGGTCATCTCGGGGATGTCCCAGGCGTTGCGCCATGCCAGCGGCTTGGAGGCCGCGTCGTCACCATTGTCGGGGTTGCGCGCAAAGGTGTCGGCGTTGGTGTGCGGGTCCTGATAGTCCGGACCCCAGCGGCCGATGTAGATATCGTGGTTGCGGGCACGGTACTTGGTCAGGGTCTGCTGGCCGTCACCGGGGATCAGCTCCATCTTGATGCCGGCCTCGGCCATGGTCTGCTGGATCGCTTCGGAAATCGAGGTGATTTCCGGTGTGTTGCGCACATCCATCGTCACCGAGAAACCGTCGGGCACACCGGCTGCCGCCAGAAGCTCTTTGGCCTTTTCGACGTTCAGCGCAAACGGGGTGTCCTCGAGCGCGCCAAGGAAACCCTTGGGCAGGAAGGCCTGATGCACCTGCACCTTGCCCTTCATGATGGTGTCGGCGATCGTGGCATAGTCGACCAGATATTTCATCGCCTGCCGCACTTCGGGCTTGGACAGGAATTCGTTCTTCTGGTTCAGGCCCATGTAGTAGATCGAGCCCTTCACACCGCTTTCGATCTTGACGTCCGGGCTGTCGGCGAGGGCGGTGATCTCTTCGGCGCCAAGGTTGCGGGCGATGTCGATGTCGCCCTGTTCCAGCAACAGTCGCTGGGTCGCGCCTTCGGGGATGTGGCGGTAGATCGAGCGGGCCATTGCCGGAGCATCCCCCGAATAGTTCGGGTTGCGTTCCAGCACGATCACTTCGTTCGCGCGCCAGTCGCGGATGGTGAAGGCGCCCGAGCCGGCATAGTTGGTCTTGAGCCAGTTGTAGCCGAAATCGCCGTCGGCCTCGTTGGCCATGACCAGTTCCTTGTCGACGACAAAGCCGATGGTCGCGGTCAGGCAGTACAGCACGAGGGTGGGCGCATAGGCCTTGTCCATCTCGAACTCGAACGTCATGTCGCCGGTCTGGCGGACCATCGCATCGACGTTTTCGGCGTTCAGGCCGAACTGCGTCAGGATGAAGGCCGGTGATTTGTCGAGCTTGATGGCCCGCGTCAGCGAGAACACGGCATCCTCGGCCCGGATCGGGTTGCCAGAGGCAAAGGTCATGCCCGGGCGGATGGTAAAGGTAAAGGTCTTGCCGTCCTCGGACACGTCCCACTTTTCGGCGATCACCCCAAAGATGTCGCTGACGTTGTTCACGTCATAGCCGACCAGCGGCTGATAGCTGTTGCCCAGCACTTCCGAGGCGGTGAACTCGAACACTTCTGCCGGATCGAGGGAAATCACATCGTCGATGGCCCAGGCCTGAATCAGGGTGTCGGCAGGCGTTTCCGCCTGCGCTGCCGTGAAGGGCAGGGCCAGTACGGCTGACATTGCTGCGGCCGCAAGGAATCTTGGCACATGTCTCATTGTCGTCTCCCGGTTGGTGGCATGATTTTTTTGGGCCGCAGGCAAATCGTTGCGGCCATGTCCGAGAGAGTAGCCGGCACCTGTGGCTCCGAGTCAAGCAGTGACCCGACAGGACCCTGAACCGGTTCGCAAAATCCGCCCGGGGTTCCCTGGGCTTGAAACGCAACCGGGCCCGCCCGGTCGGTGGGGCGGGCCCGCATTTGCCGGCCGGTCGGGTCCGGAAGGCGCTGTCAGAGAAACACGAAGTCCCCGATGCCGATGTCCGCAGCGGACACGAAATTCAGCACGATGACGTGACCCTGATAAGAGATTTCGGCGCCGTCGTCGCCGTCGCTGATGTCCAGGGCGGCAAACTGCGCCTCTGCATCGCTGCCCGCGACGCCCGCCAGCACCAGCCGGTCCTCGAAAAGGTCGTAGTCGGTGATCACGTCGATTTCACCGGTGCTGAAGGCTTCAAAGACAAAGCTGTCCGCGCCCCAGCCCCCCGACATTGTGTCGTTTCCGGATCCGCCGATCAGCGTGTCATTGTCGTAGCTGCCGCCGCCGAACAGAAGGTCGTTGCCGGTGCCGCCGTGGATCCAGTCCGCGCCCTGTCCGCCATACCCCACGTCGTCACCCGCCCCCAGGATCAGCACGTCGTCGTCATAGCCGCCGCCGACGGTGTCATTTCCCAGGCCCGCATAGATCACGTCTCGGCCGCCACCGGCGCCGATGTTGTCGTCTCCGGCACCGCCGAGCATGACGTCATCGCCCCAGCCGCCGGACAGGCGGTCATCGCCGTCACCGCCAGAGACCAGATCGTCGCCGTCGCCCCCGCGGATGCCGTCATCACCGGCGCCACCGCGCAGGGTGTCGTTGCCCTGACCTCCGCCGATCAGGTCATTGCCGCCGCCGCCCTCCACACTGTCATCACCGAACGACGCCGCGATGGCATCGTTGCCTTCTCCGCCCAACAGCGTGTCATTGCCGCCACCGCCCAGAAGTTCATCTTCGCCGTCACCTCCGTCCAGAAGGTCGTCGCCGTCAAACCCCTCAAGCCTGTCGGAAGCGCCAAGTCCACGCAATGCGTCGTTGCCCGCGCCTCCCAACAGCGTGTCGCGCCCCTCTGTGCCGTTGGCGATGACCGGATCCAGCGTCAGGACGTTCAGTGCATAGTCGAAGGTGGCATAATCCGAACCCGACACGGCGATGAAGTATCTCCCGCTTTCCGGCGCTTCGAAATCGTCGATGCGCCAGGTGCCGACAAAGTCGTCAAATACGCTTTCAGCCAGGATCCCGCCGTCAGTATCAATGACCGTGATCTGTGGATCGTGGTATCCGAAAATGTCGCCGAATGCGGGCGCCAGGGAAATGCGGTTCCGGTCGCCTTCGGACAGCGTTATCGCAAACCAGTCGGAATCGCCCAGGTAGTCATAAGAGCTTTCAACCGTTTCACCCACAGTGATTTCGGCGCTTGTCGTGGCATCGCCGGCTATCGCGTCAGGGCCGCCCGAGGCCAGTGTGATCGAATAGCTGCCGACGCCAAATTGGTATCCATTGCCGACGTCCAGGTAGTAGAGCCCGGTTTCGGACACCACAAACGGGTCGAGCGTTATCAGGCCGTCCTCTGAATACCTGTCGGTCACATACCCGTTGTCCGGGGACACGACAAAGAGATCCATGATCTGCAGGCCGGATCCGTCAAGGCTTTCGCCGTTGACCTCGATTGCATAAAACTCCCCGGCCTCCAGCGAGACGGCGAACACGTCGCGGTCGTCGGGATAGAAGATGTCCGTGGCAATCGTGGCGCCAAGGGTCAGGTCGGCGGCGGTCTCGATGGTGTCGCCGATATCATCGCCGCCGTCGGTCGCGTGGAGCGTGTAAGTGCCGGTGCCGTCATCGGAATAGGCGCCGGCGCCAAGATAATAGGTGCCGGAGTAGGGGGCCTCAAAGCCGATAATGCTGGAATCCAGCGTGTAATAGTCGTCATTTTCGGCCAGCAGGACACCTTCGTTGTCGAACAGCCGCAGATACGGATCGAACAATGTGCCGCCGGACCCCAGTTCGCCGTTGAGCGTGAAGAAGTAGGTCTGCGACGCTTCCAGCGTGATTGCGAACCAGTCCCGGTCGCCCGATTCCTCGATCTCTCCGGTTGCGCTGGCGCCAGTGACGATCTGTCCGGTCGTGTTGAAATCGGCGGTGAAATCATCCATCTCTGAAATCCTTGTTCAATTTATTGAGGTTCAAGTTTTGCAAGGGGTGGTGGCCGGTATGCGGCGACATGGTCCTGAATGCCGTCTGGACATCTGGAGTAAGCGCCCGCTGCCGCTTTGAATCAAGCAATTTCAATTTGGGATCGAGGAGCGCATGCGCGGTGTGTGGCCGCGCTGTGCGGATGCCCGGGACGCGTGATGTCGCCCTGCAGGAATATCTGCAGGTTGCGTTGCCCCGGAGGACGGGGCGGAGTTATGGGCGCAGCGCGGTTTTCATGCGCTTCTCGGGGAAACAGGTGGCCTTTTGTCCCGTCGCCTCCTGCCAGCGACCGATCGAGCGGCGGGTGCGGAAACCGGGCAGGCCGTCAGCGCCGCCGACATCATGCCCCATGGCTTCGAGCGCGCGCTGCATTCCGGCAATGTCGGACCGGAAAAGCCCGCCCACAGCACCCCAGCGGGCAGAAAAATCTCCGACACCGTACTGGATGCGGTCACCGACGTGGCCGACGAACAGCGCGTACAGATCACTGGTATTGTAGTCTTTCAATACATAGAAATTCGGGGTGACGATGAACGCCGGACCATTGCGCCCGGCGGGCAGCATCAGAAAACCCTGACTGTTGCGTTCGTGTTCGGGAAAGGGCCGTCCGGTGACCCGCCGGATGCCAAGCCGTTCCCAGTCACGGATCGGGCGGCCCTGGTCCGGCCCTTCAAGCGCACAGGACACCGTGTCGGGCAGGGTAACCTCGAAGCCCCAGTCGCGCCCCGCGACCCAGCCGTGTTTTGCCAGGTAATTCCCGATCGAGGCGATGGTATCGGCCTCAGAGCGCCAGATGTCCGCGCGTCCGTCGCCGTCCCCGTCGGCCGCGTACTTCAGGAAATTCGAGGGCATGAACTGCGGCTGCCCCAAAGCTCCGGCCCAGCTGCTTTTCATCGCACGCTGAGGTGCGTGCCCGGCCTCGGCAATCCGCAGCGCGGCGATCAGTTCGTCGCTGAAATACGCCGCGCGGGTGCTCATGAAGCCCTTGGTGCCGAGAACTTCAAAGACGTTGTGCGGGATCGCGACCCGGCCATAGCCGCTTTCGCGGCCCCAGATGGCGAGAATGATGCGCCCGGGCACCCCGGTGGACCGCTCGACCGCTGCAAGGGTTTTGGCGTGGCGCTGCGCCATCTGGCGGCCAACCGAGGTCGCGCCATCGACCGACCCGCGATTGAAGTACTTTCCCGGCGCGCCGAATTCTGCCTGGCGCTGGCGTCTGGGCGTCTGCGCCTGTGCCCCCGGCACCACCAGGTCGGGAAGATCCCAGTTCAGGGCGACGCCGGCAAAGGCCGCATCGAAAGTACTGCGGCTGACGCGGCTGGCCTGGGCGCGCGGCCAGATCACCTGTTCGAGCCAGCCGCGAAATTGCCGTTCAGCCGCGCTCCGGTCCTGCGCCCCGGCGGGCAGGGCGGACAGGGCAAGCGTCAGGGCGGTGAGCAGGGCGCGCAGGGTCAAGACGTCTCTCCGGGTTCGGGGGGCTGGCGTGTCATCCTTTTGCGGGCATGGTCTTTCAGTGGTGCAAGGGTCGGGCCATCAATCACCGGGCCTGCGTGAGGGTCAATAGACATACCCCAGCTGTGCCTCCTGACGTACATCGGTTTCGGTGCGCAAAAACGCCAGATCGGCCACCGAAAGCCGTGCCGGAACAGTCGGGCGCCGGTCGACCGAGGGGCGGAATTTCGCCCCCAGTCGTTTCACCACGGGACGATAGGTTTCGGCCGGTGGCAGCCCCAGCGCGCCGCAAAGAGCCGATAAAAAGCCCTGCGGGTCAGCCTGCGCCGCTTCGAGGCGCACCAACGCCGCCGGGCGCGTGCGTGACAGCAGGCTGAGATGACCGTGCAGCTTGGCCCGCCGCAGGGCAAACAGGTTGTCAAAGACAGCGCCGGTGATCGGGTGCCGGTCAAATTGCAGCGGTTGGCCGATGCTGCCATGCGCCGCGCTCTGCGGGAAATACCGCGGCCGGTCCGCGATCGTCGCCCAGCCGGTCCGGATAAAGGCGGAAAACTCCATGCGCTGCATTTCCGGTGTCGCGTGCCAGGGTTTCGCAAACATCGACAGGGTCCAGTCCCGCGCGTCCCGCACCACCGTGACCACCAGAACGTCCTGCGGAATCGCCGTCATCTGCGGAAAGCCGTGCTTCCAGCCAAGATCCTCGATCGGAACGAGGCCGGTGTTGCGCCCGATCAGCCGTTTGACAAAGTTCGTGCCGGACGAGCGTTCACCGAACACCTGCACCCGGGTGGGCGCCACGTCACCGGACAGGAACTGCCAGCCAAGGTTTGGAAACTCTTGCGAAATCACATCATGTGCCTTGTCGCAGTCGCATTTCGGGGTCGCATTCCTTCCAACCTAGCGCGGCGGCGGGCAGATTGCGATTCTCTTGTCACGAACCGCGCGCTAGACTGCGCGAAAACATGAGGCCCGAGAAGATGCAGACAGTGGCAGCCGCCGTGACCATGGTCCGGGACGACGCGTTTTTCCTGCGTGCCTGGTTGCGCCACTACGGCACCCTGTTGGGACGCGAGAACTGCTATGTCATCAACCACGGCCACGGCGACGCGGTCACGGCACTGGCGGCGGGGTGCAATGTCATCGGCATTCCCGGCGATGCCCATGCCAAGTTCGACATGAAACGCTGGCGGCTGCTGAACGGCGTCGTCGCCGGTTTGCGCGGTTACTACAACCATGTGATTGTCGGCGATGTCGACGAACTGGTCGTCGTGGACCCGCAGGCCGGGCTTACGTTGCTGGAGTTTCTTGCAACGACTCCCTCGCGTCGGGTGCTGACGCCGGTCGGGCTGGAGGTGATACACCGGATCGAGCTTGAGCCCGACGCCATCGGCGATGCCATTCTCGGCCCGCGCCGTCACGTCCGCCCCGCGCCGCATTACTCCAAGCCCTGCATCCTCAGTCTGGGGACCAAGATCGCCCGGGGGGGGCACTTCACGCAGTTCGACAAACTGATCGTGCCCGACGGGCTGTATCTGTTGCACCTCAAGTTCTGTGACTTCGACAGCTATGTTGCGGCGATGGACCGGCGCAACGCGGTGACAGAAGCGGTGGGCGTCGGGGTCAGGGATGCCGCCATCGGGCGCCATTGGTTCGCCAGTGCCAGAGGCGAAGACCGCGCCGTGTTCGATGCCTTTGCCGATCTCAAGGTTCAGGAGGGATTCGACCTAGGTCCGGTCCGCCGACGGATGCAACGCAGCTGGCAACCCCGGGGTGCCACGGGGTTCTGGCAGTTCGACCGTCCGGATTATGATGTGCAGTTCGTTCTGCCCGAGCGTTTCGTGGGCATGGTCTGAGGCGCGTCGTAGGGCTGTGGGACGCATTGCCCCGCAAGTGACCGCCGCATCGGGACTTGCATCCTCAGGACCGGGTGTCAGGCCCGTGGGCGCGGCGTGTGTGTCAGGGATCTTCCTGCAGGGACACGCCAGTTCGGCAACACAGTGCCTCAGCGGCCGTTGGATGCCACCATCACTGCGCCGGCCCAGTCGATGCCCGGAACACTGTCTTTTACCGTGGTGTGCGCGGCTTGCAGAAGTGACCGCGAGTTTTCGTCGAGCAGGCCATAACCCGCCTCGAAAACGCTGGCTGGCGTGTAGACCAATGCCGCGGCAGCAAGTGCGCCGAACAGCAGATTGCCGCTGTTGCCCTTGGAGGCGCCGCGTTTCGTGAGAAAGCGCAGAACGTGAAGCCCCAGCATGACCCCGGAAATTGCCAGCAACGCCGCGAGGACCGCAAAGATCGTGTCATGCGTGTTGGCGGGCAGGGACCCCTGCAAGAGGCTTTCGCGGATATGTTCCTTGCGGTTGGCGACGGCGATCACCAGGTAGCACCATCCAAATCCTGCAAGCGTCCAGAACACCGGGCGCCGCTGTGTTGTATCTACAGCCGGCCTGCGGCTTCCAAGACCCTGGTCCACACGCTGCAAGCGCGCTGTGAAGTCCGACTTGGTTTGTTTTTTCAATGCATATCTCATGCCTTAACTTCTCTAACCAGAATGTGGCGCGGTTGTGAAAGGGGTAGGTCACAATTCGGACTATGCTGTTAAACTTTACAGGCATTTAAGGCACATTTCCGGAAGACCTGCGGAAATGCACGTCAAGGTTGTGAAATCGGACGCTCCGCACGCCTTGCTAATGTCCGAACGGTTAAACATTTCCGCAACTTCGGACTGCAAATTGCATCAGGTCGGCGCCGGTGCAGCCTCAGCTTATGGCGTCAAGCACCCGGGCCCAGGAACGGATGCCCTTGTGAAAGCTTTCCAGGTCGTACTTTTCATTCGGGCTGTGGATCTGGTCGTCGTCCTTGCCGAACCCGATCAGCATCGCGTCGGTGCCCAGGATCTGTTTGAAGTGCCCGGCAATCGGGATGGAGCCGCCGCAGCCGACATAGGCCGCACTTGCGGGCCATTCGTCCGACAGTGCCTTGCGCGCCGCCTCGAACGCCGGATGGTCCGTGGCCATGGTCGATGCCGCCGAGGCGCCGTGCCCGTGGAACGATACGCTGCAATCCGCAGGCAGCTGGGCCGCGACCCAGGCGCGAAAACTTTCGCGGATCTTGTGGGGATCCTGCTGACCGACAAGCCGGAAACTGATCTTGGCGCTGGCCTTTGACGGCAGAACGGTCTTGAAGCCTTCGCCGGTGTAGCCGCCCTTGATGCCGTTGACCTCGCAGGTGGGGCGCGACCAGATCATTTCCAGAGGGGTGCGGTCCTGTTCGCCGGCGGGTACCGACAGGCCGACATCGCCCAGAAATCCGGCGTGGTCAAAGCCAAGGCCACGCCATTGTTCGGACAGTTCTGCCGACAGCTCGGGCACACCGTCATAGAATCCCGGAACGGTGATGCGGCCGTTGTCGTCGTGCAGACCGGCGATGATCCGCGACAGCACCCGGATCGGGTTCATCGCCACTCCGCCGTACATGCCGGAATGCAGGTCCTTGCCGGGGCCGGTGATCGTGATCTCTTCGCCCAGAAGGCCGCGCAGCATGGTGACAATGGCCGGGCTCTGGCTCTGAAACAGTCCGGTGTCGCAGATCAGGGCGATGTCGGATGTCAGTTCGGCGGCGTTCTGCTCCATGAAGGGCACCAGCGACGGCGAGCCGGATTCTTCCTCGCCCTCAAAGAAAAAGGTGATCCGGCAGGGCAGGGTGCCGTTGACGGCCTTCCAGGCACGGCAGGCTTCGACAAAGGTCATCAGCTGCCCCTTGTCATCCGACGCCCCCCGGCCGCGAATGACCCGGCCCTTTGCGGTGTCTTCGAGCCGGGGGTCGAACGGGTCGCGGTCCCATAGCTCCAGAGGGTCCACCGGCTGCACGTCGTAATGGCCGTAGAACAACACATGAGGTCCGGGACCGTCGATGTGGCCGACCACCATGGGATGGCCGGGGGTCGGACGTTTCGAAGCCTGGATGCCAAGAGATTGCAGGTCTGCGACCAGCCAGTCCGCAGCCTGGTCACAGGCTGCCTTGTAAGCCGGATCGGTCGAAATAGACGGGATTCGCAGCAGGTCGATCAAGCGGTCGGTGGCAGCGGGCAGATCAGCGTCGATACGCGACAGAACAGCGTCGAGGGACATGGGCCGGTTCCTTCAGATGGCGGTTTGCGCCGACGGTAACAGGCCGTTCGGTGGTGTCCAGAGCGCGGAGAGCGATGGGGGATCACGGGCGCAGTCAGGCAAGTGTGAACACGGAAACCGCCCGGTACAGTACAAACTTTGGTATTGTGGCGGGGCGTGCCAAAATTCTGTACCTCTGTTCGACGCGACCGGCGGGTTGACGCAGATCAAGGCTGCGACACCGGGTCATCCCGTAGAACGGTTGTCAGGGACGAATGGAGCATATATCCATTCAAGAACATGAATAAGGTCGGGACCTTTGATGCGGCGGCGCCGACAGGGTCCAGGACAAGGGAGCTTCGGATGGACTACACCGCGAAACTTGACAGTGCGCTGGACCGTCTCCATCAGGAAGGACGCTACCGCACGTTCATCGACATCGAGCGTCGGCAGGGCCACTTCCCACACGCCACCTGGCGCAAGAGCGACGGCACCGAGGCGCCGATCACCGTCTGGTGCGGCAACGACTATCTGGGCATGGGGCAGCATCCGGCGGTGCTGGCCGCGATGCACGAGGCGATCGAGGCAACCGGTGCCGGGTCCGGCGGCACCCGCAACATCAGCGGCACCACGGTCTACCACAAGCGGCTCGAGGCCGAGATCGCCGATCTGCACGGCAAAGAGGCGGCGCTGCTGTTCACCAGTGCCTACATCGCCAATGATGCGACGCTGTCGACCCTGCCCAAGCTTTTTCCCGGTCTGATCATCTATTCCGACGCCCTGAACCACGCGAGCATGATCGAAGGTGTGCGCCGCAATGGCGGGGCCAAGCGGATCTTCCGGCACAACGATGTCGACCATCTGCGCGAACTGCTGGCCGCCGACGACCCGGACGCGCCCAAGCTGATCGCCTTTGAATCGATCTACTCGATGGATGGGGATTTTGGCCCGATCGAGGCGATCTGCGATCTGGCGGACGAATTCGGAGCACTGACCTACATCGACGAAGTGCACGCCGTGGGCATGTACGGGCCGCGTGGGGCAGGGGTGGCGGAACGCGACCGGCTGATGCACCGCCTGGACATCATCAACGGCACACTTGCCAAGGCCTACGGCGTCATGGGCGGGTATATCGCCGCGAGCGCCAAGATGTGTGACGCGGTCCGCTCATATGCGCCGGGATTCATCTTCACGACGTCGCTGCCGCCGGCCATTGCCGCCGGGGCCGCCGCCAGCGTGGCGCATCTCAAGCGCGACCCCGACCTGCGGGCGCAACACCAGACACAGGCGAAAATCCTGAAAACCCGGCTCAAGTCGATGGGCCTGCCGCTGATCGACCACGGCAGCCACATCGTGCCGGTCATTGTCGGCGATCCCAAACACACCAAGCAACTGAGCGACATGTTGCTGGAGGGCTACGGCATCTATGTCCAGCCGATCAACTACCCCACAGTGCCGCGCGGCACCGAACGTCTGCGCTTTACGCCCTCGCCCCTGCACGGTCCGTCCGAGATGGATAAACTGGTGCGCGCCATGGATGATCTTTGGTCGCATTGTGCGCTGAATCGCGCCGAACTCAGCGCCTGAGCCCCTAAGCCGTATATATATACTTGCGATGTGCTACACTCGTCGCAATAAGAACGCGACTCGAATCGTAACGCGTCGCAGAAGGCAGGCACGGGGCGAGAGATGTTGGATACGGGGCAGGCGACATGATCGGGCGCAAATCTTCGCGCATTGCAGTGGAACAAGAGCCGAAGCCTCGCAGCTTTGACGACTTTGAACTGCGTCTGGGCGATGTCATGCGCGGCGAACGTGCCACCATGGGCAAGAGCCTGCTGGACGTCCAGCGCGAACTGCGGATCAAGGCAAGTTACATCGCCGCCATCGAAAATTGCGACCCCAGCGCCTTTGACACTCCCGGCTTCATCGCCGGTTACGTGCGGTCCTACGCGCGTTATCTGGATATGGACCCCGACGAGACCTTTGCCGCCTTCTGTACCGAAAGCGGCTTTGCGACCGCCCATGGCATGTCGGAAAAAGCCTCGGTCATCAAGAAACGGGATGAGTTTGCGCAGGTCGCCCGCAGCCCGGCGCGCGACCCCTTTTCACAACCGGCGTTGCCCTTCGCGCCAGGAGGCGATTCGTTTTTCTCGCGCATCGAGCCGGGCGCGGTGGGTTCCACCCTTGTCTTGCTGGCTCTGATCGGCGGGATCGGTTTTGGCGGCTGGTCCGTCCTGAAAGAGGTGCAGCGCGTGCAGATGGCGCCGGTGGAACAGACGCCGGTGGTTCTGTCGGACCTGGATCCGCTCGACACCGCCGTGAAACCCGTGAGCAACGGCGAAGAGCCCGAGCTGGCCGGGGTCTTCAGCCCGCCCAGCAACGAAGCGATGGACCGGCTTTACCGCCCGCAGGCGCTAGACGTGCCGGTTCTTGTCGCCCGGGACGCACCGATCTCGACCCTGGATCCGCGCAGCGTTGGCGCCTTTGCCAGTGCGGCAAGCTCGGACCTCGCCAAGGTGCAGACTGGCACCGCGGACCCGGCGGACCCGGCAGAGCCGTCCGGAGACACCGTTCAGACCGCGCTTGCCGAAGCGATGGCGCAGCCGAATTCGCCTCAGGTGCTCGAAGCCTCCGCTCCCGGCGTGACGATGATCGCGGTGCGCCCGGCCTGGGTGCGGGTGCGCGCGGCGGACGGCACCGTGATCTTCGAGGGCATCATGAATGCCGGCGACACCTACCCGGTGCCGCAGACCGAAGACCCGGCGACGCTGCGCGTGGGCGAATCCGGAGCAATCTACTTTGCGGTCAAGGGCCAGACCTATGGTCCGGCCGGAGCCCGGGGCTCGGTGACCTCGAAGCTGCCGCTGTCTGTGGCCAACCTCACCAGCGCCTATTCGGTTGCGGCAATCGAAACCGATGGCGATCTCGCCCGCGTCGTTGCCGAACTGAACAACCCCGATGCGCCGGCCGCGGAATAGACCGGGTCAGCGTCGAAACACGGTCGATGGTTGAACCTGCGCCTGTCCATCGCTAGCTAAGGCATTGGGGGCGGCTCAGGTCGCCCGGTCCGTTTCTGTCGGCGAGGGAGCCTTCGATGAGCCTCAACCACATCCGTCCATGGCGCAACATCTACCGCCGGAAGTCACGTCAGATCATGGTCGGCTCGGTGCCCGTAGGCGGCGATGCCCCGATCACCGTCCAGACCATGACCAACACCCTGACCACGGATGTCACGGCAACGCTGGATCAGATTCAACGGTCGGCGGATGCAGGGGCGGATATCGTGCGCGTTTCGGTCCCGGACGAGGCCTCGGCCAAGGCCCTGAAGGAAATCGTGCGCGAAAGCCCGGTTCCGATCGTGGCCGACATCCATTTCCATTACCGGCGCGGGATCGAAGCTGCGGAGGCCGGCGCTGCCTGCCTGCGGATCAACCCCGGCAACATCGGCAGCAAGCAGCGCGTGCGCGAGGTGATCCAGGCCGCGCGCGACAATGGCTGTTCGATGCGGATCGGCGTGAACGCCGGCAGCCTCGAACGCCACCTGCTCGAGAAATACGGCGAACCCTGCCCGGACGCGATGGTTGAATCCGGCCTCGAACATATCCGCATCCTGCAGGACAACGACTTTCACGAATTCAAGATCAGCTGCAAGGCTTCGGACGTCTTCATGGCCGCCGCCGCCTATCAGCAGCTTGCCGACGCAACCGACGCGCCGATCCACCTTGGCATCACCGAAGCCGGCGGGCTGACGTCAGGTACGATCAAGTCCGCCATCGGCATGGGCAACCTGCTGTGGATGGGCATCGGCGATACCATCCGCGTCAGCCTGTCGGCGGATCCGGTGGAAGAGGTCAAGGTCGGCTATGAAATCCTGAAATCCCTCGGCCTGCGCCACCGCGGCGTCAACATCATCTCCTGCCCCAGCTGCGCGCGCCAGGGCTTTGACGTGATCAAGACGGTCGAGACGCTGGAACGGCGTCTGGAACATATCAAGACCCCGATGTCGCTCAGCATCATCGGCTGCGTGGTCAACGGCCCCGGCGAGGCGCTGATGACGGATGTCGGCTTTACCGGCGGCGGCAGCGGCGCCGGAATGGTCTATCTGGCCGGCAAGCAAAGCCACAAGATGTCCAACGACCAGATGATCGAGCATATCGTCGAAGAGGTCGAAAAGAAGGCCGCGCAACTCGACGCGCAGCCCGCTTCGGCGACACAGGCGGCCGAGTGATCGCCCTTCCGGCTCCTTCGGGGCCCGAATATCGTTAGGGAGCGCGAGGGGCAGACAAGCCCCGCGTTCCCGTCATGGCCCGTCAGCCCCTGGTCACATTGACGCTCTGCGCACGCAGTTCGGCAGGCCCGTAGGTGGTGAGAAAGGCAATGTCGGTCGCGTCCCGCCCGACACAGATCCCGGCCATGTTCTCGGGCTCCGCCATGCCGGTCGGGTCGACCAGGTGCCAGGCACCCTGGAGCCAGACTTCGACGACGGCGTGGAAATCCTGCGGGTCGACCCCCAGCGCATAGACGCTGACAATCCGGGCCGGGATCGTGCCCGCCCGCGCCAGCGTGATCAGCATGTGGGCAAAGTCGCGGCATACCCCCTGACGCAGGACAAAAGTCTCCAGCGCCGAGGTTTCGGCGTCCGAGGTGCCGGGCACATAAGAGAAGTTGTTCTTCACAAAATCATTCATCGCCACCAGCTTGGCGCCGCCCTGAAGCCGACCGAACTCGGTGTTCACAAAGGCCATGAACTTGTCCGACGGGCAGTAGCGCGACGGGAACAGGTATTTCACCACCTCCGGCGGCATGTCGTGCGGCATGTCGGACGACAGCCCGGCAATGTCTTCGACGGTGCGATCAATGTCGACCTCGGCAGTGTAGCGCCAGTTGATCCGATTGCTTTCGCGCACCCAAAGCCGTTCACCGATGCCTTCTTCTGCCGGGGTCGAGCGGGGCATGCCCGACTGTGTGGTCAGCACGCCCGACAGGATTTTCTGGTGTGGGGTTTCTGCGGCGTAGATCTGTGCCAGGCAGTCGGTGGGGCCGAACAGGGCATAGTCCAGCGTCACGTCGATCTTGAGGGTCATGGTCTCTCCTGGGAGGAAGGGCGCTGATGAGATGATGCGGGGGCGCGCCGAGACAGTGCAGCGCCGGTTGACGCCGCCTTAGCGCGCTGCTGTCGGTGAACGCAAGAGGAGCGCCGAAGGTTCCGCGGCAGAGCCGACCCATTGGCATGCCGCACAACCGCCTGCGGGGCATGCCGCACAACCGCCTGCGGCGCGCGCTTCAGCAGCTGCGCGCAAGGGGTGGTCATGGGGTCCGGGCGGTTCAAGCCGACGACAAGGCGCACGAATGTCCGGCACCGGTGCCCCGACCAGTCCCGGGGATACCCTGTCCGCGTCGCACCGTGGTCCGATGCGGCGGCCTCGCCCCGCCGCCGTGAAAGCCCTGTCAGCCTTCGGCACGCTCCTGCGCAACGATCTGAACCATCGAGTCGAGCGGCACGTAGCCGCGCACCAATTCGTTGCCCATGACAAAGGTCGGGGTGCCGTTGATCTTCAGTGTCTGTGCCAAGGCGCGCGTTTCGTTGATCTGGCGGTCGATCGCCGGGTCGTCCATCCGCGCCAGTACCGCATCGGCATCCAGCCCGAGCGTCTCGGCCAGTCGCCGCAGCACCGGCTCGCTCATGTCCGACGTCATGGTGATGAGCGCGTCGTAGGCGGACTTGTAGGCGTCGTCACCCGCGACCAGCCGCGCGGCCAGGGCAAAGCGGGTCGATAAGGTCGATGCTTCGCCCAGGATCGGGAACTCCTTGACGACAAAGCGGATGTTGCCGTCTGACTCGATCAGCTCGGCCACCTCGTCATGCGCCTTGCGGCAATAGCCGCAGCGGTAGTCCATGAATTCGACCACGGTGATATCGCCGTCGGGATTGCCGCCGACCCACGAGATCCCGTCGTCAAAGATCGCCTTGGCATTGGCGGCCAGAAGCTGGTCGTCCCCAGCGGCGATTTCGGCGGCCTGGCGCTGTTCGGCCACTTCGACGGCCTCGAAGATCACTTCCGGGTTGTCCAGCAGATACGCCCGGACTTCCGCCCGGAATGCCTCCCGTTCAGCGTCGGACATCGCCGAGACGTCAAAGGCCCACACCGGGGCGGCAAGGCCGATGGCCAGGGCGGCGGCGGCGGTAAGTGTCTTCTTCATCCGTAAATCTCCCGGGTAGGTGTTCTCATCAGCGCCGTTGCGCCTGCTCGGCTGCACTTAGCACATCCTGCGCCCGTTGCCACGGGGCAGAGCCGCGCGGCAACTGGTCCATGGCGCGTTTGGCGTGAATGCCGGCATCTTCCAGTCGCCCCTGCAGGGCATAGCGTTCGGCGGTTGCGACCGAGGCCAGACCAGGCTGGCCGGTGCGCGCATAGCCCACCGCCAGATCGCGCAGCAGACGCCCGTCCTGCCAGTCACGTCCCCGGGCGCGTTCCAGAACCTCCAGAGCGTCCTTGAACTGTCCTGCGGCCAGAAGCGCGCGGCCAAGCCCGCCAAGGATCAGCGCATCGTTCGGCGCCAGCGCTGCGGCCTGCCGGTAGCTCTGGACCGCCGCACCGGCCTGACGCGATTCCAGCAGGATCTCGGCCTTGAGGTCGATCAGGAACGGATCGCGCGGGCGCAGGGCGATGGCTGCGTCGATGGCTTTCAGCGCACGGGTCAGATTGCTTTGCTTGTGATAGGCGGCGGCTTCGCGCATCAGGGCGATGTCGCGCGACGGGCTGTCGCCGACGCGGCGCAGGGTCCAGTTCGGGTTGCGCAGAAACGCCGACAACTTGCCCTGCACCCGTGCGAACCAGTAATTCGCTGTCGGATCCTGCGGCAGCTCGACGCCCGATCCGGCGACAAATCCCTCCATCGCGCGCATCCGGTCCCGGGTCAGCGGATGGCTCAGCATATAGGGATCCTGGCGCCCGACCGACAGCGCCTCCTGACCACGGAACAGGTCAAACACCTCGACGGCGCCCTGCGGATTGACGCCGGCACGCAGCATCGTGCGCACGGCACTCTGGTCTGCGCTGGATTCTTCGGCACGGGTATGGGCCAGAAAGTTGCGCATCGCCGAGGATTGCGCGCCAAAGGCGATACCGGCCGCAGCATCGCCACGCCCCGAGACCGCCGCCGCCGCGGCCAGCGCCATGCCCAGTCCGGCGGCCGTGCGCGCCGTGCGCATGTTGCCGGCGCGGCGGCTGATATGGCCGTTGGCGATATGCGCCGCTTCATGGGCGATCACTGCCTGCAACATCCGCGCATTGCCGAGTTTCAGGATCATGCCCGAGTTGACAAAGATATGCTGCGTGTCGGCGATGAAGGCATTGAGCGAGGAATCATCCACCACCAGCACCTTGACCTGCGCCGGGCTCAGCCCCGCGGCACGCAGGATCGGGGCTGCCAGCTGCGACAGGCCGTACTCGATATCCGCGTCGCGCAGCAGCGACACAGCCCGCGCCGGTGTGCCTGCCATCAGCGCCAGAACCAGAGCCGCTGCCATCAGCCGGAGGTGAAACATTGACCTTCTGCCCCGTTCGTTTTCTAACCGCCCCTGCGTGGACCGTCCGGGCGCACCATACTTTAGGGAGATCGAGATGCGAAACTCAAACCGTGGGGCCGTCGATCCCTTTATCGTGATGGATGTGATGGAGGCCGCGCGCGCCGCCGAAGACGCAGGTCGCCGCATCATCCACATGGAGGTGGGCCAGCCCGGCACGCCGGCCCCGGCGGCGGCCCGCGCGGCGCTGTCGGCGGCGATGCAGTCCGACTCGCTTGGCTATACCGTGGCCCTGGGCTTGCCGGCCCTGCGTGCCCGCATCGCGCAGCTTTATGGCGAATGGTACAATGTCGATCTGGACCCCGGGCGGGTGGTGGTCACACCGGGGTCGTCGGGCGGCTTCATTCTGGCCTTCACGGCGCTGTTCGATGCCGGTGACCGGGTGGCGCTGGGGGCGCCGGGATATCCGTCCTACCGTCAGATCCTGCGCGCCCTCGATCTGGTCCCGGTCGAGGTGCAGACCGCGCCGGAAAACCGCCTGCAACCGGTGCCGGGCGATCTTGCCGGTCTGGATTATCAGGGGCTCATGGTCGCCTCACCCGCCAACCCGACCGGAACGATGCTGGACAGGGCGGCCCTCGGGGCGCTGGTCGGCGCGGCGCAGGACCGTGGTGCGGCGTTCCTGTCGGACGAGATCTATCACGGCATCGAATACGACCGCCGCGCCGTGAGCGCGCTGGAGATCAGCGACGATGTCTGCGTGATCAACTCGTTTTCCAAGTATTTCAGCATGACCGGCTGGCGCGTCGGCTGGCTGGTGGTGCCGCCTGCACAGGTGCGCCAGTTCGAGCGGCTGGCGCAGAACATGTTCATCTGCGCGCCGCATGCGGCCCAGATCGCCGCCCTTGCCGCCATGGACGCGGGCGAGGAGCTGCAGGCCAACATGGCGGTTTACACCGAGAACCGCCGCCTGATGCTGGAGGGGCTGCCGAAGGCGGGATTCGACCGTATCGCCCCGCCCGACGGCGCCTTCTACGTCTATGCCGACGTCAGCCACCTGACCGATGACAGCCGGGCCTTTGCCGCCGAGATCCTGGACCAGGCCGGGGTGGCGGTGACGCCGGGGCTGGATTTCGATCCGCTGCGGGGGGGCGGCACGCTGCGGTTTTCCTATGCCCGCAGCACCGCAGACATCATCGAGGGGTTGGAGCGGCTGACGGCCTTCATGGCGGCGCGGGGCGCAATCAAAGGCGTTGGACCGGCTGATCCGGCGGCCGGGTGAGTATTTGGAAAGAGAAGAAGCGGACAGGTGTCAAAGACTGTCGCAGGGTGTAGTGTCGGGCAAAACCAGCCGGGGCAGGGGCGGATGCGCAGGATACTGAGAGTTTTGAGCCTTTTGGGCTGTCTGAGCAGCGGCGCGGTGCAGGCGCAGGAACTGGGCGGTTTGGCGCAGTTTCTGGAGGGATCGGTGCGGGACAGCCGTGTCGGCGCCGAGGTGCATCTGAAAGTCAGTCAAGGTGTGCCGTGGCGTGTCTTCACGCTCACCGATCCGGACCGGCTGGTGGTTGATTTTCGCGAGGTCGACTGGCAGGGCGCCGATCCGGCGGCGCTGCGCCAGTCGGAAAAGGTCACGGCGCTGCGTATTGGCGGCTTTCGCCCGGGCTGGTCCCGGCTGGTGGCCGTGCTGGCGCTGCCGATGCCGTTGCAGCAGGCCGGGCTGACGGTGGATGCCGAGACCGGCGCGGCAGAGCTGTTGCTGCGGCTGGGGGCGGCGGACCGTGCGGCGTTCGACGCCCGGGCCGGGGCGCCGCAGGATCCGCGCTGGGATCTGCCGCCCGCCTCGGCGGTGCGGCCCGTGCCGCAGGGGGCCGGGCCGGTGGTGGTGATGATCGACCCCGGACATGGCGGCATCGATCCCGGCGCCGAGGCCGGGAGTGCGAGCGAGGCCGACCTGATGCTGACCTTCGCGCGCGAATTGCGCGAGGTGCTGCTGCGCGCCGGCGGGTTCGAGGTGGCCATGACCCGGGACACCGACAGCTTCATCTCGCTCGAGGGCCGTGTGGCGCTGGCCCATGCCGCGGGTGCCGATGTCTTTGTGTCGTTGCATGCGGATTCCATTGACGAGGGCATCGCCCGGGGCGCTGCGGTCTACACCCTTGCCGAAGACGCCTCTGACGCCGCCTCGGCGGCGCTGGCGGAGCGGCATGACCGCGATGACCTGCTGGCGGGGGTGGACCTGAGCGGAGCGGATGACAGGGTGGCGAACGTGCTGCTGGATCTGGCGCGGCTGGACAACACGCCGCGCTCGCAGGCGATGGCGCAACATTTGCTGGACGGGATCCGCAATGCGGTGGGGCGCGTCCACAAGCGGCCGCTGCGGCAGGCCGGGTTCTCGGTGCTGAAGGCGGCCGACATTCCCTCGGCGCTGATCGAACTGGGGTTCCTGTCGACCGCCGGCGAGCTGGCCAACCTGCAGGACCCGGCCTGGCGGGCGGGCATGGCGGCGGGCATCCGCGACGGGCTGCAGGCCTGGGCGCTGGAGGATGCGGCGCTGGCGCGCCTGCGCCGCCAGTAGGGGGTTCGGCGGCGTCGACCAGACGGACCCGGCACGGCCCGAGCGGCGCCGCGCCGCCCAGACGCGACGTTGTGTTTTGACGCGGCAACGCTTGGGGTATACTGAGCGCGCAAAGCCTAAGGGGGCCGTGTCATGACCCGATTCATCCTGTCGTTTTTCGGAACGATCTTCAGCCTGGTCACCATGGGCGCGATGATGATCGCGCTGACCATCGGTGCTGTCTTCTGGATGTATGGCCGTGACCTTCCCAGCCACGAAAGTCTGGCGCAGTACACGCCGCCGACCATCAGCCGGATCTATTCGGTCGAGGGGCGCATCATTGATGAATTCGCGCAGGAGCGGCGCCTGTTCACCCCGGCGAACGAGATTCCCGAAATGGTGAAGCAGGCCTTCATCAGCGCCGAGGACAAGAATTTTTACCAGCATTCGGGGTATGACCTGCGTGGCATCGCCGCCGCGGCCTATGACGCCGTGCGCACCCGGGGCCGGGATGTCCGCGGCGCCTCGACCATCACCCAGCAGGTGATGAAGAACTTTCTGCTGGGGGGCGACCGGCGGGCGGAGCGCAAGATCAAGGAGATCATCCTGGCCTCCCGGCTTGAGGAGACGCTGTCGAAGGAAAAGATCCTCGAGCTGTATCTCAACGAGATTTTCCTCGGGCAGAATTCCTATGGGGTCTCTGCCGCGGCGCAGACCTACTTCAACAAATCGCTGGTCGAACTGGTGCCGCACGAGGCGGCGTTCCTGGCCTCGCTGCCCAAGGCGCCGTCTGATTTTCATCCCGTGCGCCGCAAGGAGCGGCTGATGGAGCGCCGCGACTTCGTGCTGCGTGAGATGCACGAAAACGGTTATCTGACGGATGCGGTGTATGAAAGTGAGGTGGCGCAGCCGCTGCGGTCGGTACAGAACGGCGATTTCGAACCGTTCCAGGACAGTCTGCCGCCGCGCGATTACTTTACCGACGAGATCCGCCGCCAGCTGAGCCGTGACCGCGGCGAGGAAGATTTCTTCACCAACGGGTATTCTGTCCGCGCGACGCTGGATCCCGAGATGCAGGTCGAGGCGGCCAAGGCGCTGCGCACCGCTCTCGAGGACTATGACCGGTCGCTGGGTGTCTGGCGCGGATCGGGCAAGAAGATTCCGGCCAGCCAGCTGGAGTCCGAGGCGGCCTGGCGGGATGCCCTGCTCAACACGCGGATTTCGCGCGACGTCGATCTCGACAGCAAGTGGTATCCGGCGGTGGTGCTGGAAGTCGGCGCCAACGAAGCCCGCATCGGCATCGAGGATGTGCCCGAGGACGAGGATGGTCACTGGATCCCCGCAAAGGATGTGCAGTGGGCGCGCAAGCGTCTGCCCGGCGGCAAGCTGGCCGATCGCGCCCAGGTGGCGGGGGATCTGGTGGCTGTTGGCGACGTGGTGCTGGTGCGCCGCATGACCGCGGATGCCGACGGATCTTTCATCCGCTGGACGCTGCGGCAGATTCCGCAGGTTCAGGGCGGCTTCATGGCGATGGACGTCAACACCGGGCGGGTGATCGCCATGCAGGGCGGGTTCAGCTATCAGCATTCGGTGTTCAACCGCGCCACCCAGGCCAAACGCCAGCCGGGATCGAGCTTCAAACCGTTTGTCTACGCCTCGGCGCTGGACAGCGGTTACAGCCCGGCGACCATCGTCGTCGACGCCCCGATCGAGATCGACACGCCGCAGGGCGTGTGGCGGCCCAAGAATGCCAGCAACACCTTTTACGGGCCGACACCGCTGCGCACCGGGATCGAGCAATCTCGCAACCTGATGACCATCCGGCTTGCCCAGGAAGTCGGAATGGACACGGTGGCCCGTTATGCCGAACGGTTCGGCGTCTACGACCACATGAGCCGGGTGCTGGCCAATGCTCTGGGTTCGGAAGAGACCACGGTGTACAAGATGGTGGCGGCCTATGCGATGTTCGCCAACGGCGGTGAACGTGTGGAGCCGACGCTGATCGACCGGGTACAGGACCGTTACGGCAACACGGTGTACCGGCATGACAAGCGCGAGTGCACCAACTGCGACGATCCCAACATCGCCAGCGACCGCAGCCCGCGCATCGTTACCAACCGCGAGCGGGTGATGGACCCGGTGACGGCCTATCAGCTGACCTCGATGCTCGAAGGTGTGGTGCAGCGCGGCACCGCCTCGAAGACGGTCAACCTGCCGGTGCCCACGGCGGGCAAGACCGGCACGACAAACGATTCCAAGGATGTGTGGTTTGTCGGGTTCACCAGCAATATCGTTGCGGGCTGCTACATCGGCTATGACCAGCCGCGCAACATGGGGCGCGGGGCATCCGGCGGCGGCATGTGCGGGCCGGTGTTCCAGCAATTCATGACCAAGGCCGTGGCCAAGTACGGCGGGGGCAAATTCAAGGTGCCGCCGACCTGTCAGTTCATCAAGATCGACAGGTTTACCGGGGCGCGGCTCAGCGATGGCGCCGGCGGGGCGAATGTCGTGTCGGAATGCTTCCGCGAAGGCGAAGAGCCGATCTTCGGCATCCAGTTCGACGGCGGCTTTGCCATGGGCGGCAACTTTGATGTGATCCAGCCCGATGGCACTTCCCGCCAGGTCCGGACCTCGTCAGGCGGGACCGGGGTTGTCGGACCAAAGGCCAGCTTTGGCACACTGAGTTCTGGCGGGCTGTACTGACACCCTGGCCGCCCGTGGCGCCACGACATTGCCATCGGTGCGCCCCGGGGGCCGGACAGCCCATCAGGCGCTCCGTGTGGCGATGCATGGCGGAGTGCGGCTGATCTTGTCCCTGTGCCTCAGGCTTGGTATCAGGCAGGCCTTGAACGAACTTGCAGGATACCCCGATGCGCGCAGACCTTCAGAACTCAGTCGACAAGATCGAGAAATCGCTCGACCTGCTGCGCCAGCGGCTGGACTGGGAAACCGCGCCGTACCGGCTGGAAGAATTCAATGCCCGGGTCGAGGATCCGAACCTCTGGAATGACCCCGATGCCGCGCAGAAACTGATGCGCGAACGGCAGATGCTGGTCGATGCGATGGAGACCTACACCTCGATCAAGCAGGAACTGGCGGACAATCTCGAACTGATCGAGCTTGGCGAGATGGAGGACGACGCCGAAGTCGTCACCGAGGCCGAGGCCGCCCTGAAGAAGCTCGAGCAGAAGGCCGGGGTCAAGGAACTTGAGGCGCTGCTGGACGGCGAGGCGGACGGCAACGACACCTTCCTCGAAATCAACGCCGGGGCCGGGGGGACGGAAAGCTGCGACTGGGCGAACATGCTGGCGCGTATGTATGTCCGCTGGGCCGAAAAGAAGGGCTACAAGGTTGAACTGCAGTCCGAAAGCGCAGGCGAAGAGGTCGGCATCAAATCGGCGTCCTACAAGATCACCGGCCCGAACGCCTATGGCTGGCTGAAGTCGGAATCGGGGGTGCACCGGCTGGTGCGGATTTCACCCTATGACTCGGCGGCCAAGCGGCACACCTCTTTCAGCTCGGTCTGGGTCTATCCCGTGGTCGACGACAACATCGAGATCGAAGTGAACCCGTCGGATATCCGCATCGACACCTACCGTTCTTCGGGGGCCGGCGGCCAGCACGTGAACACCACCGACTCGGCTGTGCGCATCACCCACCACCCCACCGGGATTGTGGTGACCAGTTCCGAAAAGTCCCAGCACCAGAACCGCGATATTGCCATGAAGGCGCTCAAATCGCGGCTGTATCAGATGGAGCTGGACCGGCGGAACGCCGACATCAACGCCGCGCACGAGGCCAAGGGGGATGCCGGATGGGGCAACCAGATCCGCTCGTACGTTCTGCAGCCCTACCAGATGGTCAAGGATCTGCGCACGCAGCACGAAACCTCCGACACCAAGGGGGTGCTGGACGGCGACCTCGATCCCTTCATGGCCGCGACGCTGGCGCTGAATGTCTCGGGAAAATCCCGGGCGGACGCACAGCGCGACTGATCCAAAGCAACCGGGTGGCCGCAGCCTGCGGCCGCATCCGGTGTCGGCAAGGCGCCCTTAGCCCCGGACGCGTCGACGGGTTCAGATGAATGGCTCGTCGGTGCGCAGCTGGGTGCGGTGAAACGGCACCAGCTGACTCTCGTCGCAAAAGCCGGAGGTGCGGGCGGCATTCATGATCGTACCGCGGTCCTTGCCCAGAAATTCATAGACCAGCCGGGTGACACGGCGCCCGGTCACACTTTCCCGGACGGTGCGTGCGGCATATCCGACCCAATAGTTGTTTTGGAAAGACGGAATTCTGGCGAGGTAATTGAACGATGTGGTCAGCGAATTGCGACGGCTGACCAGTGCCGCGATCCCGCCCTCCTGCGGCAGCAGGAATCCGCGGAATTCCCGCGTGTGCGGATCGGTGCGCAGACCCTGCGCACGCATGGCCTCTTTGGCCTCGAACCCCCGGATAAAGGCGAAACCGTCCTCGCGGGTGACATAGACCAAACCCTGGACGAATTTTTCGTCGTCCATGAAGCTGCGGCGGGTAAAGCGGTAGAACCCCGAGGGAAACAGGTCCTCTGACAGAGATATCGCGCTGCCGCCGACAAATTCCGCCACCGCAGGGTGGTGCAGCAAATCCCGGCGGATCGAGTCAATCTCGTCGACAGGTTCAAGCAGGATACGCGCGTCAACCTGAAAGAAACGACAGATGCGATGCAACACATCGGGTCGCGGAAAGCTCTCCCCCGCCAGGTAGCGGTTGAATTGCGTGCGGTTTATCCCAAGGTCGCGGCACAGCGACGAAATCGAAACGGCGTCCTTGGTCAGAAGACGCAGGTTAGCACCAAGCATGTTGCGCAATTCGGCCGGATTTGGCGGAGATCCACCGTTTCGGGAGGCAAGAGACATGGCTGGCTTCTTCTTGTAGATGTATTTCACTATCATAGAGCCACTTTGGGTGGCATGCTGCACCTTATTGTACACCGATGTGACGCCATTTGGCGTCATGCCTGATGCTTATAAGCTTCATTCAATAATATAACCGTCACAAAATGCAAGCCGGAGTCGCGGCAATAAACATACCAGCATGCCGCGATTTGCTTGAAACTGGAGAGAATGCAACGCGAAGGGTTTCGATGATGTCCAGTACAAACATGTATGGGGTCGTATTGTGGACCGACACGGCGGAGAAAAAAGCCGTGATCTGGTGCGAAGATCACGGAAATCTCGCGTTCTATTCCGGGACTGATCAAAGTGCTGTCGAGGGGGTGAGCCTTGACGCCGGCGATCTGATCCAGTTTGACATGAACGAGGAAAGCAATCTGCGCCGCGCCCGCAATCCGCAGCTGGTCGGACAGTCGCATTTTCCGGAAATTGCGCAACGCTTGCGTCCCGAGGCGACATCGCACAGGGCGATGCCTCAGTCGGCGGCGACAAATGTGATTTCGATGGATGCATTCGCCGAACGGCGTCGGGTCGCCGTCTGAACGACCCTGTCGGCCTGCGCCGACCCTGCGTTCGGCTCGCGGCAGGCAAGAGAATTGTTCAATGGACCGGGCCTGGGGCGGCGCCGGTCCTTTTCAATTGCAGCGGGTCAGAGCCCCCGGGCCAGGGCCGCAACACCCGTCCGTGCGATTTCACTCAACCCGAGAGGGCGCATGAGGTCGGCAAAGGCATCAACCTTTTCCGGCGTGCCGGTGATCTGAAAGACAAAGCTTTCCAGCGTACTGTCGACGACCTGCGCGCGGAAGATATCCGCCAGCCGCAGTGCTTCGACCCGTTTGTCATTCACGCCCGACACCTTGAGCAGGGCGAGCTCGCGTTCAACGGAACTGCCCTCGGCGGTGAGGTCGTGCACCTCGTGAACCGGGACGATGCGACCCAGTTGTGCCTTGATCTGTTCGATCACCTGAGGCGTGCCGGTGGTGACGATGGTGATGCGCGACAGATGGCCCTTGTGGTCGACCTCGGCCACCGTGAGGCTGTCGATGTTGTAGCCGCGCCCGGAAAACAGGCCGATGACCCGTGCCAGGACGCCGGGTTCGTTTTCCACCAGAACGGCAATGGTGTGCGTTTCCTCGACGTCTGAAAAGGTGGAGCGCAGGTTATAGGCCGAATGTTTGGTCGACCCTTTCTTGATGTGTAGAGCGGACATTGTCTCTTCCTTTGGCTGGAGCCGGGTGCCAAGACTTTTCAAAAAAGTCTTGGCAAAAGTTTTGCTGAAAACTTTTGGGTGCGGGTCAGACCATCACCGCGCCCTTGGATCCGATCGCATCCTTGGTTTTTGCCTCGCCCAGCAGCATCTTGTTGTGCGGCTCACCGGACGGGATCATCGGGAAGCAGTTTTCGTGCTTCTCGACCAGGCAATCGAAGATCACCGGTCCATCGTAATTCAGCATCTCCAGAATCGCATCGTCGAGATCGGCCGGATCCTTGCACTGGATGCCTTTTGCGCCAAAAGCTTCGGCGAGTTTCACGAAATCGGGCAGGGCCTCGGACCAGCTGTGCGAGTAACGCTGCCCGTGCAGCAGTTCCTGCCACTGACGCACCATGCCCAGACGTTCGTTGTTCAGGATGAATTGTTTGACCGGAAGGTTGAACTGGATCGCCGTGCCCATTTCCTGCATGTTCATCAGCCAGGATGCTTCGCCGGCCACATTGATCACCAGAGACTCCGGATGCGCGACCTGGGCCCCGATGGAGGCCGGGAAGCCGTAGCCCATGGTGCCAAGCCCGCCGGAGGTCATCCAGCGGTTGGGATCCTCGAACCCGAGGTACTGCGCCGCCCACATCTGGTGCTGGCCGACTTCGGTGGTGATGTAACGGTCGCGCCCCTTGGTCAGGGCTTCGAGCCGTTCCAGCGCATACTGCGGCCGGATGGTGCCCTCGTTCGGCTTGAACTTGAGGCAGTCGACCTTGCGCCAGTCTTCGATGCGGGCCCACCACTTCTGAAGTCCTTCGCGGTTCACCTTGCGGCCGCGGGCCTTCCAGACCTTGAGGATGTCCTCGAGCACGTGGCCGACATCGCCGATGATCGGCATGTCGACACGGATCACCTTGTTGATCGACGACGGGTCGATGTCGATGTGTGCCTTGCGCGACTTCGGGCTGAAGGCATCCAGCCGCCCGGTGATCCGGTCGTCGAAGCGCGCACCGACGTTGATCATCAGGTCGCAGCCGTGCATGGCGAGGTTGGCCTCATAAAGGCCGTGCATGCCCAGCATCCCCAGCCAGTGTTTGCCCGACGCCGGATAAGCGCCCAGCCCCATCAGGGTCGAGGTGATCGGAAAACCCGTCGCCTCGACGAGCTCGCGCAGGAGCTGTGACGCCGCGGGGCCCGAGTTGATCACGCCGCCACCGGTGTAAAAGACCGGGCTGGCGGCGTTTTCAATTGCTTCGACCAGGGCGGTGATCGTCTCCATGTCACCCTTGACCTGGGGCTGGTAGTGCCCGGTCGGTGCCTTCTGCTTTGGCTGATAGTCGGCCGAGGCAAACTGCACGTCCTTGGGGATATCGACCAGCACCGGGCCGGGGCGGCCCGCCATCGCGACGTGGAACGCCTGATGGATGGTCGCCGACAGCTTGGCGGTGTCCTTGACCAGCCAGTTGTGCTTGGTGCAGGGGCGGGTGATGCCGACGGTGTCCGCCTCCTGAAAGGCGTCCGAGCCGATCATGAAGGTCGGCACCTGCCCGGTGAGCACCACCAGCGGGATCGAATCCATCAGTGCGTCGGTCAGGCCGGTGACGGCATTGGTCGCCCCCGGGCCCGAGGTCACCAGAACAACCCCGGGCTTGCCGGTCGAGCGGGCATAGCCTTCTGCGGCGTGAACCGCGGCCTGTTCGTGGCGCACAAGAATGTGCTGGATGTGGTTCTGCTGAAAGATCTCGTCGTAAATGGGCAGCACGGCGCCACCGGGATACCCGAATACCGTGTCCACACCCTGATCTCTCAGAGCTTGAACCACCATTTTCGCTCCGGTCATCTGACGTGTCATCGCTTTGCTCCGTTTACGACGTCTATCTGGGTCACTGCTGCGGGATGTCGTGGCTCCGGTCAGCATGTATCGCGCACAAAAAAGCCCCCGTGGGTTTCGGGGGCGCATGGGGTACCTTCTGGGTGTCCGTTACCGGCCCATGCGCTTGGTTCCTACAATTACGACTAGCGTTGTCACTGGTCGGGACTCCCTTGATTGCGTGCGCGACATTATGGCGGAGGGGCAGGGGCGTCAACCGTGTAGTTCCGGAAAAAATTGCCTTTGGTGTCGATTTTCTTTTCGATTGTTGTCTTTTCGCAGGTATTTTTGATATTTTCATTAACCGGCTGCGGCGATTTTCGGGTTCGGGGCTTTGCCTTTGCGCCACGTTCCAAGTGATCGTCGCCTCCTGGCGATCCGCCAGAGCGTCCCGGCTGTTGTCTCACGCGTGTCAGGCTGCGACGCCCGCTGCCCCAGGCTTGCCGACCTCCTGGGGCGGGCCTAGCCATTCACACCGGTCCCTTGCAGAACGCCATGTTCCAGCGCGTAGCGGGTCAGGCCGGCGGTGCTGCTGATGCCGAGCTTGCGTTTGAGGTTCTTGCGGTGCGTCTCGACGGTGCGCACCGAAATGTCGAGCGCCAGAGCGACCTCCTTGTTCGACCGGCCCTGCGCCAGTTGCAGCAGGATGGTCTGTTCCCGGTTGGTCAGGGCCTCGCGTCCTTCCTGTGCCGGGTTCAGCGCCCCGGTGGCGCCGGTGCACAGATAACGCTGGCCGGACATGACGACGTCGATCGCGCGCCGGATCTCTTCGGTGGGGACATCCTTGAGGACATAGCCCATGGCGCCGTGGCTGAGTGCGGTCGAGATGTATTCCGGGGAATCGTGCATCGACAGCACCAGAATCCGGGTTTCCGGCCGAAGTTCCAGGATGATCTCGGTCGCGCTCAGCCCACCCATGCCGGGCATGTTCAGATCCATCAGGATCACGTCGGGTGAAAGGGAGTCGAGCTGGTCGATCATCTGCTGGCCGTCCGACAGGGTCGCGATGACACGCAGATCGTCGTAACTCTCGAGGATCGCCGTGATGCCTTCGGCGACCATCGGATGGTCGTCGACAACCACAACACGGGTCGGGGCGGAGGGCTGGGTCATGCGCTGGCCTTTTTGCTGGGGCGGGCCCGCGAACGCGGCGCGGCGGTATCTTCGGGCGGCAGCAGGTGCGACAGCGGCACCTGCGCCTCGATCACCGTGCCCGAGCGCGAGGACAGGATGCGCAGGGTGCCGCCAAGCTGGTCCATGCGTTCCTGCATGTTGCGCAGCCCGATGCCGCGGGGATTGCTGACGCGCGCCGCCTCCAGTCCCGAGCCGTCGTCGGCGATGCGCAGCGTCGCGCCGCGGGTGTGGCCGCGGATGTCCATCGACACCACCGAGGCCCCCGAGTGGCGTTCGGCGTTGGTCAATGCCTCTTGCGCGATGCGGTAGAGGGCGATCTTGGCGTCCTGATCCAGCCGGTTGCGGAAGACGACCGTTTCGAACCGGGTCTCGATGCCGGTGCGGATGCTGAAATCTTCGCACAGAGCCTTGAGCGCCGGGCCAAGGCCAAGATCGTCCAGCACCCCGGGGCGCAGGTCGCGACTGATACGGCGGACTTCCTGAATCGCGCCGGACAGGTTGTCGATGCCATTTTCCAGGGCCTCGGGCGCACGGGCGTCACCTGCGGCGAGCCTGCGGCGGGTGATGTCCAGAGCATATTTCACCCCGACAAGGATCTGGCTGATGCCGTCATGCAGTTCGCGCGCCACACGGCCCCGTTCGTCTTCCTGCGCGTCGAACACCCGCTGCGTCAGATCCTTGAGCTTGGCATCCGCCAGACGCCGTTCGCGGATGTTGAGCAGAAGCCCCGACAGGAAGACCAGCAGCAGCGCGGCCAGGGTGATCGCGCCGATATACAGGAAGGTGCGGCGCACCCGCAGCTGCACCTCGGCGCGGGCGGCGGCAACAGAGGCGAGCACGTCGTCGATGAAGACACCGGTGCCGACCGCCCACTGCCAGGAGGGAAACGAGGTCACATAGGTGATCATCCGCGCCTCTTTCCCTGTTGATGGCTTGGGCCAGAGGTATTCGTGGTAGCCCGCACCCTGCCGCGCGATGCGGATCAGCGCGTCGGTGATCGGCGTGCCTTCACTGTCCGTCAGCCCGCTCCAGTTCTGGTTGATACGATCCGTCTGGCGTGGCGAGACAAGCGTGTTGCCATCATAGTCGTACACAAAAAAGAACCCTTCATCGCCGTAGATCATCGCCGACAGGATCTGCATCACCTGATCCTTGGACGCCTGATCGTCGGGCGCGGCCGAGCCATAGATGAAGTAAAAGCCGTTGCGGGCCTGCGTCACATAGTTGCGCAACTCTTCTTTCTTGGCGTCGATCAGCTGCTTTTCAAGGCTGCGGATCTCGCGTTCGGCCAGGGCACGGGACTGGACCGCGACCAGCACGGAAATCGCCACGGCTGCCAGCACCAGCGGCAGCGTTGCCAGAAGGAACAGCTTCTGGGAATAGGACAGATGCAGGCGATGCAGGATACCGGACATATACTTTCCTAGCCCGAGGGCGGGCAGAGCGCCAATGATGATTTTCAGGGTTTGGGCCTGTGACGTAAGGCAAACGGGGTGTGGCAGCGCCGTTTTTTTGCCTCACTCCGTATCTCTGGGTATTCCCGCAGCGGACTCGCATTGCTAGGGTCGGCGCACTCATTCAGTCTGCGGCAACAGCGGGCAGAGCATCTGACATCCACGTTCGGGAGGAATTCTATGGATCGTCGTTCATTTCTGAAAACATCGGCACTTGGCGGATCGGCCGCGGCGGCATCGTCGCTGGCAGCACCGGCCTATGCACAGGGCAAGCGCACCCTGACCATGGTCACATCCTGGCCGCGCGGCTTTGCCGTGCTGGACGATGCCGCGTCGTACCTGGTCGACTATGTCAGCAAGGTCTCGGACGGCGAGCTGACCATCGACAAGAAGGCCCCGGGCGAACTGGTTGGCGCGCTTGAGGTGTTTGACGCCGTGTCCTCGGGGCAGGCGGACATGTACCATTCGGCGGACTACTATTTTGTCGGCCAGCACCCGGGTTATGCCTATTTCACCGCCGTGCCCTTCGGCGGCACCGCACAGGAAGTGACCAACTGGTATCACCACGGCGGCGGTCAGGAACTGCATGACGAGCTGGGCGAGATCTTCAACCTCAAGGGTCTGCTTGCAGGCAACTCGGGGTCGCAGTCGGGCGGCTGGTTCCGCAAGGAAATCACCTCGGCTTCGGATTTCAACGGTCTGAAGTTCCGGATGCCGGGCCTGGGTGGCGAAGTGCTGGGCAAGCTCGGGGCATCGGTGCAGAACATCCCTGGCGGCGAACTCTATCAGGCGCTGTCCTCGGGTGCGCTGGACGGTCTTGAGTGGGTGGGCCCCATGGCCGACGAACGCGCCGGTTTCCAGGAAGTCGCCAAGATCTACTACACCGCCGGTTTCCACGAGCCGGGCTCGGCGCTGTCGTCCTCGGTCAACCTGGATGTGTGGAACGACCTCAGCCAGAAGCACAAGGACATCCTGAACATCGCAAGCCAGGCGGTGACCCACTACCAGCTGTCCGAGACGCTGGCCAACAACGGTGCGGCTCTCGCGCGGCTGCAAAGCCAGGGCGTGAAGACTCTGCAATTCCCGAATGACGTCTGGGATGCTTTCGGCGCCGCCTCGAAAGAGGTGCTTGACGGCTACATGGGCGACGAACTGTTCGCCAAGATCCGCAAGTCGTTCGATGAATCCCTCGCCTCGTCGGCAGCCTGGATCAACAAGTCCGACGGCTACTACGTCGAACAGCGGGTGCGCGTGCTGGGCGGCTCCTGATCCTTTCAGAACATGACCGGAAGGGGCCCTTGCATGCCAAGGGCCCCTTTCTGACGACCAACACGTGACAGGACCGGGGCGCAGCCGGGGACGACGGGGGAGACATGGAACAGCAGGACGCGGCGGGCGCAGGATCTTTCCTGGCCGATCTGGGCGGGTTGCTCGTCTGGGTGGTGCAGAACATCGGACTGGCATTCTACAACTTCGGCTATGCGGTCACGCATCCGGGGCTGTGGCTGGACTGGTCCGACAAAGAAGCGTTGATGCGCTTTGTCTACTACGGCGGATCGGTCGAATTCTTCTTTGTCTGCCTCACCTTCTTTCTGGTGCTCACCGCCTTCGGGCTGTGGAAAAACACCTTCATGTGGGCCTGTGTTCGGGTGATGGAAGGCTTGGCAAACCTGCTGGGCCGCACCTTTGCCTGGGCCGGACTGCTGATGGTGCTTCAGCAGGTGGTGATCGTCTTTATCCAGCGGATCTTTGCCCGGCCCGACATCTCGTTCGGGTTCGGTATCCCGCTGCAGTTTGACATCAGCTGGTGGGCAGAGGAACTGAAGTTCTACAACGCCCTCGTGGTGGCGCTGTGTCTGACCTACACCTTTGTGCAGGGCGGCCATGTGCGGGTCGATCTCGTCTACTCGGCTGTCAGCTTTCGCGTCAAGCGGGTGATCGACATGCTGGGGTCGCTGTTCTTCATGATCCCGATGGCGGTCTTGATCTGGCTGTACGGCTGGTTCTTCCTGTGGCGCCACCTCATCGTGCCGAACCCGTCGGCATCCGACTCGCTCGAACGGCTGCTGGCCAAGTCGCGTGCGCTGCGCTGGAATGTCGAGACCATCGGCTTCAGCCCCAACGGCTTCACCGCCTACTTCCTGTTCAAGATCCTGCTCTGTGCCTTCTGCGCGCTGATCTTCATCCAGGCCTGGGCGTTCTTCTACCGCTCCTTCCTCGAATGGAAGGAAGGACCGGAGTCCGAGGGAAAATATCTCGACATCGACGTGCTGGATGCGGAGCCAACCGCCCAGCAGCCACTGCAATCCTGAGGGCGGGGAACTCAACATGCTATTCGGACTGGACGGCGTCGAAGTCGGACTGATCATCGTTTTTGTCACGCTTTTTGCGGCAATCCTGTCGGGCTTCCCGGTGGCCTTCGCCATCGGCGGTGCCGGTGTGATCTCTTTTGGCATCATTGCGGCGCTCGACAGCGCCGGTCTGTTGATCCACCAGGCGATCGACACCGGGTCCGAAGGGTTCACGGCGCTGGTGCGCTCGGGGGTGCACGAGGACGCGATATCGGTGTTCCGCTACCCGGATCTGCCAAGGGTCGGCATCTCGGTATTCCCGCAGGGCTGGGAAACGGCGCTGGACCGCAACGTGTCCTTCATCGTCAACCGGATCAATGAACGCGTGCTGGCGGGGCAGAGCATCGAAACGCTGCTTGCGGTGCTGATGTTCGTGCTGATGGGAATCGTGCTGGAACGCTCGCGCATCGCCAATGACCTGCTGACCACCATGGCGCGGGTGTTCGGGCCGCTGCCCGGCGGTCTGGCAGTGTCGATTGTGGTCGTGGGCGCGTTTCTTGCCGCCTCGACCGGCATTGTCGGTGCGACGGTGGTGACCATGGGCTTGCTGGCCCTGCCGACCATGCTGCGCAACAACTATTCTCCTGAACTGGCCACCGGCGTCATTGCTGCCAGCGGCACGCTCGGGCAGATCATCCCGCCGTCGATTGTCATCGTTCTGCTGGGCACTCTTGCGGGTGATCTCTATTCCGCCGCGCAGGACAGCCGCGCCCAGCTTGCGGGCTGTACTGACGCCCTGACCTATCTGGGCGAGCCTGCGGTGGTTTCGGTCGGCACGCTGTTTCAGGCTGCGCTGCTGCCGGGGATCCTGCTGGCGATGCTTTATGCCGGGTATGCCTTTGGCTACGCGCTGCTCAACCCGGAAAAGGCTCCGGCGGTCGAGATGGGAGTGTCAACCGGCGAGGTGATCACGCGTGGCGAAGGCCTGACCTGGTTCCTGGGCGTGCCCATCGCGGTCATTGCAGGGACACTGCTGCTGGCCGAGGTCGGTCTGGTCGGGTCTCAAAGCACCCAGGTCGACAGCTTTTCCGACATCGGGGCGGCGGCGTCGCTGCGCACCAATGTCGATCCTGCCTGTCAGGCGGCGATGATCGAACTGCACGGGCAAAGCGCCTGGGATACCGCACTGGCGGAACAGGCCGCGATTGATGCCGCGGGCGGTGCGACCGAAAGCCGACGCCTTGCGCCGGAAGAGATCAGCCAGCTGCGCGCCGACAAGGTGGCGAATGCCGCCCCGATCGGCACCGGCGTCGCCGTGCTGGCCGTGATCATGGCGCTGGTTCTGGCAGTCGGTCGCGGGGTTTCACCCTCGGCCACCCCGCTGCCGCTGATCGCGGGAGCCCTGGGTGTGCTCGCCTTCCTGCTGGTGGATGTGGTTGCAATCGGGCCACTGACCTCGCCCGGAATGACCGTGCTGCTGATGGCGCTCCCGGCGATTGCCACCCTCTGGGCCTGCAAGCACGCGGCGATCCGGATGGCGGAAAACGAACTGATCCGCGTGGTCTTTCCGCCGCTGGTGCTGATCGTCGCCGTGCTCGGCTCGATCCTGGGCGGGATCACCAATCCGACACCGGCGGCCGCCCTCGGTGCTGCCGGGGCGATAATGCTGGCAGCCTATCGCCGCCTGCGGGACGAAGGGCGCTCGCCGGTCATCATCATCTACGCGACCTTTGCGGTGATGATCATGATCCTGGTGGGCATCAATTTCGACATGCGGATCAATCTCGCCGGTGGCGCCAGCTTTGAGACCTGGATCGCCTTTCTGGTCGGTTATGGCGCCTATCTCTTTGCCGGCTTCGGGCTGCTCTACAGCTGCTGGGTGCTGTTCCGGGCGCGGATCCTGACCCCGGCGGTGCGCGAAACGGCCAAGGTCACCAGCATGGTTTTCACCATCCTGATCGCCAGCCAGCTGCTCAACCTCGTCGTGATCTCGTTTGGCGGCGAACATTACATCCAGGACTTCCTCAAGAGCTTCGACTCCGAGCTCAAGGTGTTTCTGATCGTGATGCTGGTGCTGTTCTTCCTGGGGTTCGTGCTGGATTTCCTCGAGATCATCTACATCGTGGTGCCGATTGTCGGTCCTGTGATCTATGGCGGTTCGTTCGATCCCAAGTGGGTGACGATCATGATCGCGGTCAACCTGCAGACCTCGTTCCTGACGCCGCCGTTCGGCTTTGCGCTGTTCTACCTGCGTGGCGTGGCACCAAAGGAGGTGACGACGGCGCATATCTATCGCGGCGTGGTGCCCTTTGTGCTGATTCAGGTGCTGGGGCTGGCGATCCTGTGGTTCTTCCCGGGGATCGTGACAATTGTTCCGGATCTGATGCCGAACTGACGCACAGCAGACCTGCTGAAACATTAAAGGCGCGGGGACAGCCCCGCGCCTTTTTCGCTGTACTGCGCTGGCATCGTCAGCCTTGTGCAAAAACCTCGCCGCCCTGGACGCTGTCCATGGTCATCGGCAATTCGTTGGTTGCCTTGGCGCGGATCTCGGTGATCTTGGCCTGAGCCTGACTGGCTGTTTCCGCCGACGGCCAATGGGTGACGACCGACATGCTCAAGTCGCCGGTTTGCACCATTTCCACCCGGTCCGCTCCGGCTGACTTGATCATCGGGACAAAGGTTGTGCGGGCAATCTCGACCATGTCGTCGGTCATTTCCTTACATGTCCAGTGTGTCAAAGTGATAAATGCCATAACGCGTATCCTCCCAGGCCCCCGAATTTGAAGGCGCGGCCATGGTAACAGCCTTTCGCAGGACAGATGCCTGATTTTAGTGGTTAGACCGAAAGGGGGGGGGCGCCCCGGTGTCAACCCGGGGGGCCCTGTCCGCTTCAGCGGCGTGCGGCGGCGATCCAGATCAGCGCCAGCGCCACAGACGCAAGCGCGTTCCAGCTCGCCATCGACAGGGTCAGAAGCTCCCAGGCGATGTCATCGCAGCGCACCAGAGGCGCGGCCATGATCTGGTCGAGCAGCGCATCGGTCGACAGCCCGCCGATAGGCCCCGAGGTGCAGGTCGTCGGCCCTTCCCACCAGCCACGCTCGACACCGGTGTGGTACAGGCCGACCCCAGCCGTCGCCAGCGCCGCACATGCCCCCAGCAGCGGCAGGATCCGGCCGGGCAGCAACAGGGCCGCCGCGCCGATCAGCACTGCGACAACATGGGGATAGCGCTGCCAGTAGCACAGTTTGCAGGGCGGCAGACCGCCGATGTACTGGAAGCCAAGCGCTCCGATCAGCAGCGCGGCCGAGCCTGCGGCGGCAATGAGGACAAGTGTGTTTCTGCTCATAGGTATCGCACCAGAAAAAAGCCGCCAATCAGCAGCACGAGGAAGACGGTAAACACCAGACCCAGACGTTTTTCAACAAAGCCGCGCACCGGGGCGCCGAAGAACCGCAGCAGTCCGGCCACGATAAAGAACCGCAGGCCCCGCGCCAGAATCGAGGTCACGATGAAGGTGCCCAAGGGCATCGCGGTCCAACCCGACATGATGGTGATCACCTTGTAGGGAAATGGCGTGATCCCGGCCACCAGCACCGCCCAGAAACCGAAGTCGTTGAACTTGCTCGAAAAGGCGGCCACGGCGTCGCCCTTGCCCAGGGCATGCAGGATGGGCGCGCCGATCTGTTCGTAAAAGAAGAAGCCGACCGCATAGCCGAGCATGCCGCCCAGAACCGAGGCGACCATAGCCACCAGCGCGATCAGCCAGGCGCGACTGGGCCGGGCAAGGATCATCGGAATCATCAGCACATCCGGTGGAATCGGAAAGACCGAACTTTCGACAAATGCCACAACAGCAAGAACCCACAGGGCCTGCGGATGATCGGCAAGTGTGAGCATCCGGTTGTACAGTCGATGCAGCATCAGGCCCTCGTTTCTGCCAGTTGCCGCGACAGACCACGGCCCGGGAAGCGGGTCAAGCCTTGGCAGGATGCGAGGGGAGCAGGTCGGCCCATGTGCATAGGCATCGGGCGCTTTGGTGACGCGCAGCGGCGCGCAGGCTCTGGCGCCCGTTGCGACCGGCTGGCACGCGGCTGGCTGCCACTGGCGGAGCGCACCGGTCGGGCAGACCGGTGCAACGCAAGCGGGCGGCCAAGTTTTTGCGGGCCCCAGTTCCATGCTTGACGGCCCTTCGCGCGCCACCTAAACCAAGCTCCGTGCGGGTGTGGCGGAATGGTAGACGCGAGGGTCTCAAACACCCTTTCCTCACGGAGTGCCGGTTCGAGTCCGGCCACCCGCACCAGTAATGCGCCCGCAAGCATTTGAAATAAGTGCAAATCCTTTAAAAATAAGAACTTGGTGCGTAGCCGTGCGTAAAGAAGTTGCGTAAATACAGCGCCGTGTGGCATCCCATTACGCATGATTTACGCATTGTTCCAGAATCATTACGCATGGTGTTTGCATGGCCTCGATCCGTAAGCACGCGAAGGGCTGGCGAGCTGAAGTTGCCCGGCAGGGTGTCCGCAAGTCCATGATGTTCCCCACGCGGCAAGAGGCCAAGGATTGGGCAGCCCGTCAAGAGTACGAGATTCTAAATAGCGGCAAGCTGGCGGCGGCAAAACCCTTTGGTGAAGTGATGGACCGTTATGCCCGAGAGGTGTCCAGCACCAAACGCGGCGCGCGTTGGGAGATCATCCGTCTGGAAAAGATGCGGCGCGACCGGATTGCGTCCGTCCAGGTCGGCAAGCTGGCTGCAGTGGACTTTTCCGATTGGCGCGACCGGCGGCTGCGAGAGGTAGCACCCTCGTCTGTGCTGCGCGAAATGGAGTTGATGAGTTCCGTTCTAACGGTGGCGCGTCGCGATTGGGGTATGATCGCTGTCAACCCGATGAAGGACGTCCGCCGTCCACGTGCGCCGAACAAGCGCGACCGACTTCCGACTGCCGATGAAATGGATCGACTGGCGTTCGTTGCTGGCGAGGATCTGACCAAATCCACGGCACGGGCGTTCCACGCGTTCCTCTTTGCCATCGAAACCGCCATGCGCGCGGGCGAAATTACTGGCCTGACGTGGAATCACATCCACATTGATCAGTGTTTTGCGCACCTTCCAGAAACGAAAAATGGCACAGCACGCGACGTCCCATTGTCCGCAGAGGCTGTTCGGCTATTGCAGGCTTTGCCCCATTCCGACCGGGTGTTTGGGCTGACCAGTGCCAGTCTTGACGCCCTCTGGCGCAGTGTCCGCGATCGTGCGGGAGCTGACGGGCTGACATTCCATGACAGCCGCCATGTGGCCATCACGCGCCTGTCACGCAAACTGGACGTGCTGGCCCTGGCTCGCATGGTGGGGCACAAGAATATTTCGGAGTTGATGACGTACTATGACGCGACGGCTGCGGATCTGGCTAAGCGGCTGGATTGATTTTCACCATCCGCTTGCCGTTGATGGTCTTGGCTTCCATGCTTCCAGCGGCGATCCGGCGCTGTACCGTGCTGGAGTTCACGTTGAGCCTACGAGCGGCCTCGGCGGGCGTCACCCATTGCGGCGCGGGGATCACGGTGGCTCCTGCCAACGCCCTTGCCAATGCGGCAACTTCCTCGCGCAGCAACCGTAGATCATCGGCGGGAACGATAACGAATTGTTCAGCCATTTCAGGCTCCTTTCGCGATTAAACGGCAGTAGATCGGTAGTCCAGTGGGCATTGGCTCGTCTCTGTTATTGACGCTAAAAAAAGCGGCCTGCGCCATGCAAGCTTAAGGTGTCCAACCACACGACGGCCTGCGATGCTGACGCCGAAATCCTTGTCTGTCGCGTGGCCCCCGACAATGGCGCTCAGGACCTTGCTGCCGCCAGGGAAGGGGATCGGGTCACCACCAGCGGTGCGAAGCTTGGGGCAGGCGTGGCGTGCCAGATCCGCGCAGCGCAAATGCACCGGAGCCTCGGTGCTCATCCACCACCCTTCGTTCCAGCTGCCGCGCGGAAACCACCAGCGGTCCCGCCAATCGGTGCGTTCGCCGCAGACCGTGCAGCGCATGTCGACGATGCTCTTGCGCTGGCGGACCATGTGCGGCTTGGCAAAAAGCGGGCGGCCTTCCCCCGGCTTGTGCGGTGACCAGATTGCAAGGTTCATGCCGATGTGCCGACATGGCCGGATTTCGTGCCGCTCCTCTGCTGACCAAGTGGCGTTCCAGGGCACGTCTTTGCTGATGACGAGGGTCACGCTGCAATCTCCTGTCCGAGGGCATGTCCGCCCCATTGCTCTGCCCAGGCCTCGGCCATGCCGGGGAACGTCTTGCTGCGGATCTTCCAGCGATCCGGGCCAGGCGGCGCGCGGTGGATCGCGGACCATTTCTTGTGCTCTGCCGTGCCGGGCCTGGGCGGCTCCAGGCGCCGGGTTGCTGACAGATCGGGCAGGTTGCGCAGGTAGAGGCCGGTGCCCTTGAACGCCGGATCTCCGAACCACCAGGGTTGGACCATCTGTGGTTTCGCCAGATCGGAAGGCATCCGGTCGCGGGCGAGGTCGTTCATTTCCGGGTTCTCGATCGCCACGCGCGGGACGGGCGCAGTCCAGCAGGCGGTGAAGATGGCAACGCCTTCATCGAACTCGGCTTTCATCGAAGCGAGGTCTCGGCCCTTTGGTAGTTTCTTCGGCGGGGTCCACTTTCCCGGCCCACTCATCCACTGGCGACCGGATCGGCAAAGCCGGGTACAGGGCGGGTTGCTCACGATCAGCAGATCCCATCCCCAGCCGATCACATCGCGGATGTCGCCCTGGATGTGCCGGTTGGTCGGCTTGTCCGCGGGCAGCAGATCGCACTGCCAGGCGTCGTGGCCCCGGGTAAGAAAAGCGTCCAGCGCCACGCAGCTGGTCGCGCAGCCGATCAGGACGCGGAGGGGGGATGTCATGGGGCTGCAGACGCAGGTGTCATGCATGGCAACAAGTCCTGTGCGCCCGTCGTGCGGGGTGCTGCGTCATGCGGGTGGCCTTCCGAGGAACATCTGCCGGGTGCGGCGGGCGCGGTGTTTTTCCGCCTCGTCGGTTTCGGCGTGGTCGATCAGGAAGGTGCAGGCCAGCTGGATCGTCTCGTCGTCAAAGTGCGTCAGGTCGGCGAGCACGGAGCGCGCGTAGAACAGCGGCTCCGCGCCCGCCTGCAGGCCGCCCGCCGGGGGGAGAGTGCGGGCAGTCAGGTCATCCGCCATGGCTCAGCACCCCGACAGCGCACAGGGTGTGCCGTAGGCGTGGCTCAGCACCAGAAGCTGCAGCAGGTCGCCGGTGATCAGCGTGGCCAGCAGGGTGGCGATGCTGACCGAGGTGAGCGCGATGCCATAGGCCAGCCAGTTGTGCCGGATCCGCTGGCTGCGGGCGTAGGTGTCGGCAAGGTGGTCGATCATGCCGCATCACCCCCGGTCGGGGCGGACAGGCCGAACCTGCGGGCGATGGCGGCGCGGGTCGGGGCCAGGGCGGCGCGGGTGGCGGCGAGCACCGGGTTCGCGGCCGCCGGAGTTCCGGCGCGGGCGGCGGCCAGATCGGCCAGCAGATGGTTGCGCGGGTGGATCGCCGGGCGGGTGTCGCAGGGCTGTTTCATCAGGCGCGCGGCGGCACCGGCCGTGATCGGCTGGCCCTGCGCCTCTTTCAGCAGCCACCACGCGTCCTGCGTGGTGGCCAGCGGCAGCGCCGCGACCAGCGCGGGATCGGTCAGCAGCCTGCGCGCCGCAGTGATGAGATCGGGGGTTTGGTGCATGGGGGCCTCCATCGGTTGTGATGAAGGAACCATACTCACTTAATGTGAGTATTCAAGATTTAAAATCACATATTGTGAGTTACGAAATCTCACCGCTGGATCCGGTGGCGGACGTTTCAGGTGTGAGATCGCTGTCGCTGTCCTGTTCGGGGTCTCCGTCCTGGTCATCGAGGTTTCGTTGGGTCGTATCCCTGCCAACGTCGAGGTGAGACGCAAAAAAGCCAGACGCTGCGAGCATTGGCACGACGTAAATCATCTGCTCGGTCAGGAATGCGACGGAGTAGGTTGGAACAAGCACAATAAGGGCTTTGGTGAGTGCAATCTTTAAATTTGAGTTAATCACGTTTGACTTGCCCTGTCGCGTTCTTCTAATGTTCCGCTGAACTGGAGGTTTAGATGCGCCAATCTCAATTGGATGATTTGATTGAAGCTGCTGATTTATCAGGAATTTCTTTGGATATTTTGGCGGCGCTTTGCCGCGGACTGGACGACAATGCGATTAAGAGGCTTTGCGGTAATTGCGCTTCTATGCCCCGGTATATGAAGTCCAAAGTTAGTCCAAATTTTTCACAAAGAACTGTTGCCTCGTCAGGCATGATGCGCCGGTGACCAGTCTCCCAATTTATGTACCGGGTGTAGTTAAATCCGCATACTGCAGCAAAATCCGTAGCTGACATCGCTGTCGTCTCGCGAACGGCCTTGATCCGCGCGCCGATGCTGCGAAATGGGAACTTGTCTGCTTCGGATTGGGGCGGTTTTTTCATAGCTAGATAATTGCTGAACACACAATTTGTGTAAAATTGCAAAATGTGAAGGTTGACGAACTCATAAATGGTGAGTTATTGGTGCTGCATGACAGTTGCATCAGATATTGTTTCGACCGTAGGGCGCAAGAACCTGCGCACAGCTCTCGCAGTCGGTGATACCGCGATCACCAATGCGTTGGCGCGTGGCAGTTTTCCGGCGCGCTGGTATCTGGTGGTACAATCTGAATGCGCCAAGCATGGCATGGAATGCCCGAGCAGCCTTTTCGGGTTTGTCAAAGTACCTGCTGTAAGGAACGCTTTCATCGTTCGTGATGCGGATGACGCCGCATGAGCCTGCTTGATCCATCCTCATTCCGCCTTTGCTTCCAGTTGCTGTTTCAACGCGGAGCAGCTTACCGCGACGGGCGGGCAAAATCTTTCGAAGCGAACCGGGTAGACTCGCGGGACTACGCCCGGGAACGGTTTGCCGAGATGATGATCGCGGCCTTTCCCGGGGAGACGCCGGGCGAGATTGCCGAGGCGGCGGCAAAGACCTGCGGTGTCAGCAAGCGGCAGGCCGAGAACTGGCTGCGCGGCGAGAGCAGCCCGGCCTTCGAGCATGTGCTGGTGGTCGGCACCTGTCTGGGCATCTGGAAAACCATGGAAATCATGACCCTGGACGGTCGCTCGCGTGAGGATGTCGCGGCGATGATCGGTCAGCGCCGGGGGCGACCTTGAGCATATCAACGGAAATGGCGGCATTTGTGACCTCGGATGTGGGCGCTGCCGCCTGCGCCGATCTGGTCGGTCGGATGCAGCTCTGGGGCGCGAATTCCCTGGCCCATTTTGCAATGGGCACGATCCTCGGGGTGCTGCGGTTCAACCTGCAGGTATCGCATCTGGTGATCTGGTCCGCGCTTTTGATTCTGGGCGCCAAGGAAATATTTTTCGACATCCCCGGCGCCGGGTTCGATTGGCGCGTGATGCTGGACAGCCTGTGGGACGTGGCCTGCTACCTGCTGGGTCTGGGGCTGGTGTTCTGGGCGATCCTGTCCGCCCCGGGTCCCGAGGCCGCGTCATGAGCTGGGCGGACTGGATCATTCTCGGAGCGGCGCTGGCCGGGCTGGGCGGGGCGTTCTGGCTGCTGTTCACGCTGCTGCGCGATGCGCTGCGGTGGCATCCGTGAGCCGCGCGGTGCTGTCCGTCCGGGCGCAGGCGCTGGCCTATCGCATCTGGGGCCATGCCAGCCCGCTGGGCTGGGATGTCACCGCCGGACAGATCGCCGAGGCGCTGGGTGTCGATCCGCGCCGGGTCGGGCGCGTCGTCGCCGCCATGGGCTGGGGCACCCGGCTGCGCGCGTCGGTGTCGGTGCGCGGCTCCGAAGCCATGATGAACCATGTCGACGACTTTCTGGAGGGTGTCTGATGGCCCCTTCGCGGATCATGCACGGCGGGGCTCTCTCCTCCTCCCTGAGCCACCTTTCCGCCCGTACCTTGGGGGCGCGGGTCGCCGTGCAGAGTGCCCCCGACCTCCCTTGCTGGAAGACTTCCCCGGCAGCGGCCTCCGGCCTGCCGGGGTTTTTTG
>NZ_VOJI01000110.1 GCF_007923445.1 Puniceibacterium confluentis
ACGGCTACAATTCAAGCGTGGTACCGTGATAGGTTGCCACCTGTGCAATAAGTCCATTCGTGAAATTTCCTCACTACTAAATATTCCACGGTCAACTGTTAGTGGTATCATAACAAAGTGGAAGCAATTGGGAACAACAGCAACTCAGCCACGAAGTGGTAGGCCACGTAAAATCACAGAGCGGGGTCAGCGCATGCTGAGGTGCACAGAAGTCGCCAACTTTCTGCAGAGTCAATAGCTACAGACCTCCAAACTTTGTGTGGCCTTCAGATTAGCTCAAGAACAGTGCGTAGAGAGCTTCATGGAATGGGTTTCCATGGCCGAGCAGCTGCATCCAAGCCTTACATCACCAAGTGCAATGCAAAGCGTCGGATGCAGTGGTGTAAAGCACGCCGCCACTGGACTCTAGAGCAGTGGAGACGTGTTCTCTGGAGTGACAAATCACGCTTCTCTGTCTGGCAATCCGATGGATGAGTCTGGGTTTGGCGGTTGCCAGGAGAACGGTACTTGCCTGACTGCATTGTGCCAAGTGTAAAGTTTGGTGGAGAGGGGATTATGGTGTGGGGTTGTTTTTCAGGGGTTGG
>NZ_VOJI01000111.1 GCF_007923445.1 Puniceibacterium confluentis
TCCGCGACGGATCGACGGGCGTCTGCTTGGCCACGTCGGCGTAGCCGTAGCCCTTGGCGAGCAGCACCTCGCCGTCCTTGACCACCACCACGACCGCGCCGGCCACGTCGCCCCGCTTCAGGGCGTAGGGCATGAGGCCGTCCACGAACGCCTCGGCGTCGACGGCGGTCAGTTCGCGCCCACCGGCGGCCGGTGTCGCCCCGGCCTGCGAAGCGGCGGCGATCAACACCGCCACCCCGATCGCGATCCATGCGCCGCACCTCATAACGCCCCTCCGCCCAACCGTTTCCCAACCCAATTACAGAATTGCTAATTGTATTAGCTTATTTTCGCAACACCCCCGCTCGACCGCGACGATACCCATTGACACGTGGTCGATTTGCCCTCATCCGAATGCTACTTAAATTAGTCTAAGTCGATAGAGCCGTGGCCGACACCGCCGAAACGCCTTCAACGCTCGGAACGCTCGCGGGGCTTTGGCGGCGAAAGTCGCTAGCCGTGGGCGGCCGCGCGCCGTTCGAAGACAGCGACGCCCTCTGGATTCAGCTGGGCGCGTTCTTTGTGGACCTGCGCAC
>NZ_VOJI01000112.1 GCF_007923445.1 Puniceibacterium confluentis
ATTCTTTTGCAAGAGCTTTTCAAAATTTACATGGCTTAACGCCGTCTGAAGCCAGAATTAATGGCCGTTCACTTAAAGCATATCCACGAATGGCTTTCCAGTTATCAATTAAAGGGGGAAGTGAAATGAACTATCGAATTGAAGAAAAAGGGGCATTCCGCATCGTTGGTATCCAAAAAAGAGTTCCCATTATTTTCAACGGAGTCAATCCAGAGATTGCTGCGATGTGGGAAAGTTTAGATGGTGAAACGATCAATAATCTTAAAAGAATTTCTAATATCGAGCCTATGGGGTTGCTTAGTGCATCCACGAACTTTTCTGAAGGTAGAATGGAGGAAAAAGGGGGGCTTGATCACTATATTGGCGTTGCAACAACAAAGGAGTGTCCGGATAACCTAACACAACTTAAAGTTGCTGCCTCAACATGGGCAGTATTCGAAGCAATCGGATCATTTCCTGATGCGCTACAAGATGTGTGGGGACGTATTTATTCCGAATGGTTTCCATCCTCAAACTATGAACAAATAGAAGGCCCGGAAATCTTGTGGAATGAGAATAAGGATATAACCTC
>NZ_VOJI01000113.1 GCF_007923445.1 Puniceibacterium confluentis
GGCCTGGTCATCGCCTTCATGACCCGGAACAAGGAGACGGTCGCCGCGGCCTAGGGCCCGCCGCCCCCGGGATCCCGGATCGGCCTTGCGGCCGTCCGGGACGACGGTGAGCGACGCCTCGCCTTAGGCCTTACGCCTTACGCTTTCGCCGGGGCGGCGAAGCCGCGGTTGCGCATCAGGGCGTCGATGGTCACGTCGCGGCCGCGGAAGCGGCGGAACGCCTCGTCGGCCGGGATGGTGTTGCCGACGCTCATGATGTCGTCGTGCAGCCGTTTGGCCACCGCCTTGTCGTAGAAACCGCCGGGCGCCTCCTGGAACGCCTCGGCCGCGTCGGCGGTCAAGGTGTCGGCCCAGATGTAGTCGTAGTAGCCGGCCGAATAGCCGTCGCCTGAGAAGATGTGGCCGAACTGGGTGGGCCGGTGGCGCATGACGATCTCGGGCGGCATGCCGATCTCGGCCATGGTGTCCTTCTCGAACTGGCCCGGATCGATGGCCTGGCCCTTGGCGGCCAGGTGGATCTTCATGTCGTAGATGGCCGAGCCCAGGTATTCGACGGTCTTGAAGCCCTGG
>NZ_VOJI01000114.1 GCF_007923445.1 Puniceibacterium confluentis
AATCGAGTTGTCACAGGTTCGAGTCCTGTTCGGGGAGCCATTTGCTCTCATAGCTCAGTAGGTAGAGTGCATCCATGGTAAGGATGAGGTCACCGGTTCGATCCCGGTTGAGAGCTTGTTACAGGATGGCCCGTTGGTCAAGGGGTTAAGACACCTCCCTTTCACGGAGGTAACAGGGGTTCGAATCCCCTACGGGTCATAAAAAAAAGTTGCATTAAAAAGTTTGTTATGGTATAATATGAGAAGTGTTCCGTTGAGGAGGCTTAGCTCAGCTGGGAGAGCATCTGCCTTACAAGCAGAGGGTCGGGGGTTCGATCCCCTCAGCCTCCACCATTTGAAAATAAATACTTATTATTGTCGCGGGGTGGAGCAGTTCGGTAGCTCGTCGGGCTCATAACCCGAAGGTCGCAGGTTCAAATCCTGCCCCCGCAACCAATTTAAATCTATTATGGAACTGTGGTGTAGAGGCCTAACATGCCTGCCTGTCACGCAGGAGGTCACGAGTTCGAATCTCGTACGCACCGCAAAAAGAATAAGGCTCATTGATTTTCAGGAATCGATGGGCTT
>NZ_VOJI01000115.1 GCF_007923445.1 Puniceibacterium confluentis
GGCTCCAGGTCCAGCCCTTGCTGCCGCTGACGCGGTAGACCTGGCCGCCGCTTTCGAACGGCACGTTGCCGTAGACGTTCAGCTCGGCGTTGTCGTTGTTCTTCTTGGTGATGACGTTGACCACGCCGCCGGTGGCGTTGCGGCCGTAGAGCGTGCCCTGCGGTCCGCGCAGCACTTCCACCCGCTCGACGTCATAGAAATCGGATTCGAACAGGTTGTTCGAGGTCAGGGGCGCGTTGTTCAGGTGCACGCCCACGCCGGAATCGCCCGACGCCGCCACCAGCTTGGCCCCGACGCCGCGAATCTGGAAGTTGTAGCCGGTGAAGTTGCCCTTGGAGAAGTTGACGTTGGGGATCGAGGTGACGAGGTTGGGGCCGCCGTCGATCTTCTGCTTCTGCAGCATGTCCTGCGAGAAGGCCGAGACGGCGATCGGCACGTCCTGCAGCGCCTCCTCCTTCTTCTGGGCGGTGACGACCAGTTCCTCGATGACGGTGCCGCCGGCCTTGGCGGGCGGCGGGGTCTGCTGAGCGAGCGCCGGTGATCCGATGGCGATGAGAGCCCCCGCC
>NZ_VOJI01000116.1 GCF_007923445.1 Puniceibacterium confluentis
TTGACTCTGTTATATGGAAGGGAGGACTCTTCCCCGTAAATAGAAATTTCTGCTAGCTCATCATGATCTCTAATCGCTTTTGCCGCGTTGACAGCGGCCACGCCCCCTCCGATGATAACGTAATGTTGGTTATCCATTCGGCATCTCTCCTATTCCCTCTAAGCTTCCTGTGCTCAAATAACACTAAGCAGCAGATCTGAGACAAATTCAGCGGCATTTTTAATTTTTTTCACGTTTTCAACTTCTGTTGGAGAGAAGCGAATGCGTACTGGGAATTCCACATGCGTCATACCCGTTGACTTGATTACATCTGAAGTGCTTTGGACTTTCATATTAGTACCGTTCAAGTAATCCTGTACGACTTCAATGGCTTCACCGCTCCAGCCGTAGGAACCAAAGGCGGCAGCCAGCTTACCTTCCAAATTCATTTTTTGCATTTTTTGCAGCAGATCTTCCAATTTGCCTGTCATGTCGGCATATTTGGTAGAGCTGCCGACGAAAACAGCATCCGCTGAGGTAATACTATTTAATATCTCGGTTTCATCCGCTTTATCTACATCCCATA
>NZ_VOJI01000117.1 GCF_007923445.1 Puniceibacterium confluentis
ACCTGTTCATGAACGAGCCCGAGGTGCTGCCGACCGAGTGGTACGACATGTCCCAGAACCGCGACCAGGCCGGCCGCGCCCGGCTGGTCTGCGACTATATCGCCGGCATGACCGACCGCTTCGCGATCGAGGAGCATCGCAAGCTGTTCAACCTGGAGCTCTGGAACGGCTGAGGCCGCCTGGACGCGCCAGGCGGCCCCCTAGGCGCTTACCGCTCGCGCCTACTGCTGCACGGCGACCGGCTTGCCGCCCGCCTTGTAGACGACGCCGCCTTTCATCACGAACGACACCCGCTCCAGTTCGGTGACGTCCTTCAGCGGATCGCCCGTCACGGCGATGATGTCGGCGTAGCGGCCGGCCTGGACCGAGCCGATGTCCTGGGCGTCGCCGATCAGGTCGGCGGCGTTGGCGGTGGCGGCCCAGATGGCGTCGATCGGCGTCATGCCGGCCTGGACCATCAGGGCGAACTCCTTGCCGTTGGTCCCATGCGGCGCCAGCCCCTGGTCGGTGCCGAAGGCGATCTTGACCCCGGCCTTGTAGGCCTCGCCCAGGTTCTTCTGGATG
>NZ_VOJI01000118.1 GCF_007923445.1 Puniceibacterium confluentis
CTTGGGTAGAGACAAGAGAAGTGAAACCGTCAAATTCTATACTACCGGATACAAGGCGTTCTGAGACAGAGAAACAAAAGAAACAGAATATTTAGTATGAAGAGTTTGATCCTGGCTCAGGATGAACGCTAGCTACAGGCTTAACACATGCAAGTCGAGGGGCAGCATTCTGAAAGCTTGCTTTCAGAGATGGCGACCGGCGCACGGGTGAGTAACGCGTATCCAACCTTCCCCATAGTAGAGGATAGCCCGGCGAAAGTCGGATTAATGCTCTATGTTCTTCTTTGATGGCATCTGACGAGAAGCAAAGGTTCACCGCTATAGGATGGGGATGCGTCTGATTAGGTAGTCGGCGGGGTAACGGCCCACCGAGCCATCGATCAGTAGGGGTTCTGAGAGGAAGGTCCCCCACATTGGTACTGAGACACGGTCCAGACTCCTACGGGAGGCAGCAGTGAGGAATATTGGTCAATGGCCGAGAGGCTGAACCAGCCAAGTAGCGTGCAGGATGACGGCCCTATGGGTTGTAAACTGCTTTTATAGGGGAATAAAGTGAGGTACGTG
>NZ_VOJI01000119.1 GCF_007923445.1 Puniceibacterium confluentis
TCGTTAATTCTGTAAGGAGGCTGGGGAGAGCGGCTGCCACCTCGCTGAGGTCTGGAGAGGCAAAGGTACCAGTCTGCTAGCACATACTCTACTGTTAAAAATGAATCATTATAGTTTTAAGTAGTTTTATTCAGCAAGGATGCATTAAATTGATCAAAAGTGACAGTAAAGACATTTATAATGTTACAAAAGATTATATTTCAAATAAATGCTGTTCTTTTGAACTTTCTATTCATCAAAGAATCCTGAAAAATAAAATGTATGACGGTTTCTACTAAAATATGTTTCTTGAGCAGCAAATCAGCATATTAGAATGATTTCTGAAGGATCATGTGACACTGAAGACTGGAGTAATGATGCTGAAAATTCAGCTTTGATCACAGGAATAAATTACATTTTACTATATATTCACATAGAAAACAGTTATTTTAAATCGTAATAATATTTGGCAATACTACTGTTTTTACTGTACTTTTGATTAAATAAATGCAGCCGTGGTGAGCATGTTAATGCTCAAAAACATTAAAAAACTGTAATGTTTTCAAACTTTTTATAGGGCTGG
>NZ_VOJI01000012.1 GCF_007923445.1 Puniceibacterium confluentis
GGCCTACGCGCGCCAAATCTCGCGAGGTATTCAACGCCGCGAACCGGCCGAGTTTTTCAACGGAATAGGCGTGAAGCTGCCTTTCGCTGCAAGATGCACCAAGGTCTCTTTGAGAGAGCACGCTGTCGTTCACTTTGCCAAAAACCTACAGTCCTTGCCTGGAACAGCTTGAAACGCCGTTTCGGCCGTTTTTGGCAAGAAGCTCTATGTCGTTTCTGCCTTTACCTGGCGATGCGTATCCACGTCAGTCCTCTTGCGAGTCTACGAACATTCGGTCCTTCGCAGCGGTGATGTGGTGGCGCATCGTGGCCTGTGCCACTTCGGGCTGCTTCAGGCGGATCGCGTCGAGTACCGCACGGTGCTCTGCCAGCACCAGCTCTTGCCGGACGGGGGCGTCAAGAAGGGTAAGCGAGCGCGACAGCTTAACTCCATAAGCAATCTGCTCGCTCAAGGATTCCAGTACAGTCGAAAAAAACGGGTTCTTGGTTGCGCGGGCGATTGCCATATGCAGCCTTTGATCAGCATCTACGCCAAGGGCGTTCTGCTGATAGGTCTGCTCCATCACCTGATAGGCCCTGTCCATCGCCGCCAGGTCTTCGTCGTCGCGCCGCCGCGCCGCCCACGCGGCTGCAGCGCCTTCGACATCAATCCGAAACTCATAACAACGTTGAACATCCGAGACCGATTCAAGTGGTACGAAGCTGATCAGCTCGCGGTCGGGACGGCGGAGCACGTAGCTCCCCGAACCACGGCGCGATTGCACGATGCCATCGTCCCGCAGTCGTGACAGCGCCCCACGCACGATCGGTCGCGAAACACCGAAGCTTTCAGCCAGCATTTCTTCGGTGGGCAACCGACTGTGCACCGGGTATTCCTCTTCGAGGATCTTGGTCAGCAGCTGATCGTATACTTGATCTGCCATTGAGGGTCGCCTTGTCTCTGACAACGTCGTTTCCTTGCTTTTCCTTGCTTGTGGGCCGGGCGCGCGAAGTTCTCTTATAGAACACATTTGACATAGATACAGGGCAGGCACGCGGGGCTGCAATATCTGCGGCCGCCCCCTGGGTAAGGGACGGCCAGAGAGCAGAAGCCTGTTTGGCCTAGACCACTGCGGGCGTCTTGGCCGGTTTGCGGATCACCAGGAAGTAGACGAACACCAGCGTCAGCCCGACAAAGAACAGGCTGTCGGGGTTGGTGAAGAAAGTCGTCGGGTCGCCGTTCGACAATGCCAGAGAGCGCCGCAAGAACTCTTCCAGATTCGGCCCCAGGATATAACCCAGCAGCATGGTGATCACCGGAAAACCGTTGCGCCGCAGGTAGAAGGCCAGGACCCCCATCCCAAGCGCCATGAACATCTGGAAGGTCGAATAGGTTGCGACATAGCTGCCCACCACGGCCAGAAGCGCGATCACGGCATAAAGCACATCCTTGCGCACCGAGACGATCCTGATGAAATAAGGTCCGATCAACCAGAGTGTCAGGGGGATCAGCACCAACGCACTGAACAGCAGTGCGGCCAGCATCGGGGCAATGAGCCCGGCCTGATCGGCCATCAGTTGTGGCCCCGGTTGAATGCCGTTGATCACCAGAACGCCCAGCATGATCGCGGTGATCGGATCGCCGGGAATGCCAAAGGTCAGCATCGGCACCATGGCGCCACCACAGACCGCGTTGTTGGCGCTTTCCGAGGCGGCAATGCCTTTGGGGTTGCCCTTGCCAAACGTCTCCGGCTCGTCCGAGGTGCGCACGGTTTCGGTGTAGGCGAGGAACGACCCCATCGAGCCGCCCGCGCCCGGCAATGTGCCGACGAAATAGCCAATCAAGCAGGATTTGAAGTAGCAACCAAAGCCGATCTTGCGGATGTCCGACAACGGGGGCAGGAAATCGCGGCGACGGATCTTGACGTTGTCGGCGGCAGCGGCAGCGGCGCTGATGTCTGTGCGCGCGCTTGCCTGCGTCAGCACCTCGGCAATGGCAAAGGTGCCGATGATCACCGGCATCAGGTCGATTCCGGCGGTCAGGCTGGAATAGCCATAAGTGAAGCGGGTGATCGGCTCCATCGCGTCAAGCCCAACAGTGGCCAGCATCAACCCGATGCAGGCGGCCAGACCGGCCTGCGGAATGCGGCCGCGTTGCGCGATCACCACGACGATCAACGCGAAGGCCAGGAGTGAAAATTTGCCGGTGGTCTTTACCAGAAGCGACAGCTGAGCCACGAAAGGTGCGAGCGCGATCAGCAGAACGGCACCCACCGCGCCGCCGATCATCGAGCCGAGTGCCGCGTGGCCAAGCGCCAGCGCGCCTTTGCCTTGCTGCTGCATCGGATATCCGTCAAGCGCGGTCATCATGGAGGAAGGCGCGCCGGGGATGTTGATCGTGATGGCGGTGATCGAGCCGCCACACATGCCGGCCATATAGATGCTGGCGCAGGCCATCAGCGCGGTCTCGACGCTCAGCGAATAGGTAAGTGGCAGCAGGAGCGCCATTGCCAGCGTTGCGGTCAGGCCCGGTATGGCGGCAAAGATCGTGCCGATCACAAAGCCAAGGACCACGTAAGTAAAGTTGACCGGGTCGGCCAGCAGGGAGAAGCTGCTGAAAACAAGGAAGATGAAATCCATGACCTAACCCCACTGCGTCGGGAGCCGGACCCCGAACAATTGTTGAAACATGACAAAGGCAACGCCGACGATCACGGCCGAGATGATGGCCTTGAGGACCATCTTCTCAAACTTCGAGAACAGCAGGATCAGCGCAAAGACGAACAGGCCGGACGACAGGAAATAGCCCAGCGGCTTGAACGCCAGGATGTAAAAGAAAATTGCCACTACCACCCAGACATGGGCGTAGCTTCGGACCTCGTCCGCTGGCCCGGTCTCTGGCGCGGCCCGCAGCGCCTGCACGATGAGGATGCTGCAGAACAGGATCGCCGCACCACCCACAAGGATCGGAAAGAAGGCAGGCGTCAGCGTGCCCTCGGCAATAGGGCTGCCCAAGCTCAGGGCAGTAACCAAATAACCAACAGACACTGCAAGAGTGACATACAGAAATATTATTTGCCTGTTTAAGAGCATCGTCTTCTCCCGGACGGGGTGTGATGGGGGCGTCTGCGCAAGGCGGCTGCCGGTGCGGTGAGGTCAGTCGCGGCAAATTTCCGCTTTTTTGACGCCGGTGCAGGACAAACCGGGGTTTGACCAGTGGCGGTGCAGACTGCGTCACTGGCCCCGACGGGGGCATGTCTCCGGTCCTTGCGACCGGAGACATGGTGGGCGTGGAAGCTTACAGCTCCAGTTCGTCCATCAGCGTGAACGTCTTGGCCTGCAGCTCGTCGATCCAGGCGACGACGTCGTCGGAACCCAGCCAATCGGCGGTAACGCCAATCTGCGCCAGCCAGTCCTGGAACTCAGCGCTGTCGTAGGCTGCCTTGAAGGTGCTCTCCAAGGTTTCCACCGCATCATCCGGGGTGTTGGCCGGAGCAGCGAGCACGATGAAGCTGCCAGTCTGCAGGTCGTGTCCCTTGGATTCCAGTGTCGGCACGTCGGTATAGGTGGCGTTCTGCACCGAGGTCAGCTCGACCACGCCCTTGGCATCGCCGGAGGCCAGAATACCGCTGAAGTCACCAAGGCTCGAGATTGCCGCATCCAGCTCACCCGAGAGCAGCGCTTCGGCTTCGGCACTGGACGATCCCGCATAGGTAATGACGTTGAAATCCACGTCGAGCAGTTTTTCCAGCTGCATCACCGACAGGTAGGGTCCTGATCCCTTGGGGGCCACGCCGACACGCACCTGGCCGGGGCTTGCCTTGGCACGGGCAATCAGATCCTCGTAGCTTTCGATGCCGGAATGCTTTGAGACGACAATGGCATCGGCCTCAGAGGTGATGCGCGCGATCGGCTTCATGTTGTCGAGCGAATAACCCGGCACCATCTCGCCGCGCGGCAGGGTGATGACGCTGTCATAGGTCAGCACGCCGACGGTGTGGCCATCGGGACGCGCGTTGGTCATCTGGATCAGCCCGGTAGCTGTGACCGCACCGGCGATGTTTTCCACATAGATGGACTTCGACAGGTCCTGCTCGGCGATGTTGCTGATCTTGCGCGAGATCGCGTCAGCGCCGCCCCCTGCGGGCCAAGGAACGATCAGGCGAATGTCGCGGGTCGGGAAATCCGCCGCCGCAACGGATGTGCCAAGGATGGCCGCGCCAAGCGCAATACCAAGTGTGGTTTTCAGGTTATTGTAAAACATAGTTCTGTTCCTCCTCTAAAGATGTCGTGTGCCAGACATGTCTGGCGTCTTGCGTGCGCCGACTGGTCCGGAAAAGCTGTGCTTTGCCGGTTCGGCATCATGGATGTGGGCAGTGTTTTCGTAGGTGAGTTGCGCCATGAGGCCAGATGGCCTGGCGACCCGATGGCCGTGACAGGTGCAGGTAGCGAAAGGCGCAGCCTGCGCGCCCTGCCCCGGCACTGTCTTGCGAATGGAGCCACAAGAGCTGTGCCTCCGATGCGACTGATACGTTCCTCCCCTTCCGTCTCGGATATTCCTTCACCGGGTGTCCGCCCAATGGGGCGAGGTCGTTGAAGCTTCGATCACATTAGTTATCTAATATTTACAAATCAACACAAATTTGGCTGTATGATCGCATTTTCTTGCCAAAAAAGCCTGATATTTGTTCAAAAAGTATACATATTTGGACAAGGTCGGCGGTTTGGGGCCGAATAGGCGGCGCGATTTGCAATAGTTGTTCAGTGAACGACCCCATAGGGGCCGGATCAGCCCGCCGACGTCGGCACGGCGGGCTGATTCAAGTAATCGATTGTCAAACTGCCTGAAGATCGGCAGGCAACAGCGCCTCGGGCAGGTTCTGGTAGCAGACCGGCCGCAGGAACCGCCGAATCGACAGGGTGCCGACCGAGGTTGCGCCAAAGTTGGTCGACGCCGGATAAGGACCGCCATGTACCATCGTGCCGGCCACTTCGACCCCGGTGGGGAACCCATTGGCCAGCACGCGTCCGGCCATCTGCTCAAGCACCGGCATGAGCGCGCGCGCAAGATCGATGTCGCCATCGTCCATCTGCAACGTCGCGGTCAACTGACCCTTGAAACTGGCTGCAACAGCCTGCATCTGCTCTGCGTCCCTGACCCGGATCACCAGACCCAGCGGGCCAAACACCTCTTCCGACAGCTCTTCGTTGGCCATCCAGTCTTTGGCCGAAACCTCAAACAGATACGGCGCGGCAGAGCGGGCTTCGCAGGTGCCGGTCAGCAGCGCTTTCACGCCCTCGCCCTCAGACACCCGATTTGCACCGTTCCGGTAAGCGTCGGCCATGCCTTCGGTTAGCATGGTCTGCGCGGCGACGGCTCTGAGGCATTCGCCGGCGGCGTTCACAAATGCATCTGCTTCCGGCCCGTCCACCACAATGGCGATGCCGGGGTTGGTGCAGAACTGGCCAACGCCCATGGTCAGGCTTGCGGCCCAGCCTGCGCCAAGATCGGCTCCGCGCGCGGCGGCGGCCTCTGGCAACACGAACATCGGGTTCACGCTGCCCAGCTCGCCAAAGAACGGGATCGGCTCGGGGCGTTTGGCGCAAAGGTCAAACAGCGCGCGCCCGCCGCCGAGACTGCCAGTGAAACCGACGGCCTTGATCCGGGGATCGGTCACAAGCGCTTCGCCGACCGCACGGGTGCCGCCTTGCACAAGGCTGAAAATACCACCGTCCATGCCAAGCCTGGCCAGCGCTGCAACAATGGCATCGCCGACAATCTCGCCCGTACCAGGGTGCGCGCCGTGGCCTTTGACCACAACCGGACAGCCTGCCGCCAGCGCCGCAGCGGTGTCGCCACCGGCGGTAGAGAAGGCCAGCGGAAAGTTCGAGGCGCCAAACACGGCAACCGGGCCGATTGGTCGTTGCATCATCCGCAGGTCCGGCCGGGGCAGCGGCTGGCGGTCCGGGAGTGCAGCGTCGTGACGACGGTCGAGGTAGGCTCCGCCACGGATATGGGTTGCAAACAGCCGCAACTGGCCGGTGGTGCGGCCGCGCTCACCCTGAAGCCGCGCTTCGGGCAGGCCAGTTTCAGACGTGCCGATCTCCGTGACTTGGTCGCCACGGGCGTCGATCTCATCGGCGATGGTTTCCAGCAGCACCGCGCGCTCTTCACGCGAGGTCGCGGCAAAGCCGGGGAAAGCCGCATGCGCTGCGGCACAGGCTTCGGCGACCAGCTCGGGCGAACCTGCCGAGAACTCAAAGGCGGTGCCGCTGGCCGGGGCAGAAGAGAACTTTGTCTCAGCACTCACGCGCTTGCCAGCAATCAGGTGCTCGCCATGTGGGGTAAATGTCATATTTATCGCCCTGTCTGTTCGCGCCATGCGTTGAATTTCACGATGCTATCGTCGTCGGTTCCAGGGTAGAGGCCGATAATCCCGGCCCCATCGTTAACCTGCTCGAGCACGAAATCCTCATAGGCTTCCATTTCGGCGCATTCCACGGCGATCTCATCGGCAAGATGCGCCGGGATGACCATGACGCCATCACCATCGCCCAGCATCACGTCGCCGGGAAAGACCGCTGCGTCGCCGCAGGAAATCGGTACGTTAATGTCGATCGCCTCGTGCAGGGTCAGGTTTGTGAGGGCCGACGGGCGGGCGAAATAGGCGGGCATATCAAGCGCGCCAATGCCAGCCGCATCGCGCACACCACCATCAGAGACCACACCTTCCACACCGCGCTGCTGCAGCCGGGTAACAAGGATCGAGCCTGCTGTGGCGGCGCGGCAGTCCTTGCGCGCGTCCATTACCAGAACATGGCCCTTGGGGCAGGTCTCGACGGCGACGCGCTGTTTGTGGTCGCGGTCGCGGAACACGGTGATCGGGTTGCGATCTTCGCGCGCCGGAATGTAGCGCAGGGTAAAGGCCTGACCGACCATGGTAACCGGCTTGCGTTCGACCGGCGTCACACCCTGCACGAACTGGTTGCGCAGCCCGCGTTTATAAAGCGCGGTGGCTACGGAGGCCGTCGACACCTTGCGTAATTTGTCACGGGTTTCGTCAGACAGGTTGTATTCGTTCATTGTTCATTCCCATGGTGTCGTATTTTGCAGTTCTGGAGAGATCAGGCACTGAAGACCGCTCCTCCAAGCCATCGCAGCGGTACTACATTGGCTTCAGATTTCGCGAAGGCATCCGACCCGCTCCTCCAGGAGCATTGAGCCTTGGAGCTACAGAAATACTACTAATGTGTCAATATTTGTAATGCTGATGAGCCAAATTTGCTCATAAAAAGCAGCTTTAACGGCATGTTCATTACTAATTTTTACAAAATATGGAGATCAGCAGTGGCTGGAACCTCGGAGCGGATGAACACCGTTGGTTGCACCGTACTCCACGAAAGTCGCCTTTTGCCCCTGTCGCAATAACGATGAAACGGTCTCGTCGAAGACGTCCACTGCAGGCCCGGCCAAGGTCCGCTCCGGGCCGTCCCTACCGGTTGTGGCAAGCCGTCGACCACAACTTTGCAAACGGCGCTCTCTGCGCAGAGCTGCCGCCGGTGCGGCCTGCAGCATCGGACGATGCAGCATCGCCCAGCCGAGCGTCTGCTTCCGGAAAAATGACATCTGAATCTCGCGACTGCAGATGAGCGCGCAATGCGTTAGTGACGCATGTCCTGCGAGGGTCGCGACCGGTCGTTGAGCGAACCTAAACTCAGGACCCAAAACCCGGACGCCATATTACCGTTCACGCCGGGGCGGCAAAGTCAGCCTGCTGGCCCTTCCGGATGACCTGGCTCTCGATCATCCGGATTTTCTCACGTCCTTTGCCGCTGCAGCGAAATGCCAGATGCTCCGGATGCTCATCGATCCGGGACAATCGGCAGCACATGGTCGGCGATCCCGGCGTCTGATATCTTTGCAACCAAGGCACTGACATACAGGGCCATGCTGGGTCGGGAAAGCGCCGCCATCGTCGCCCGAGGCGGTCACGTCAAGGCTTCGACCGTCACACCCACCGCCGTGCGCGCCGATGTGTGCGCAGCGCCAAACCGGGAATCCCGACACAAAGCGTGGCGCTTCCGGGCCAGCTTCAGTCTCGCTCATGGCTGGATTTCCGCCGACCCGACCTGCGAAGTCAAAAACCAGCGCGCGCCAAATCGGACGGTCACCCAACCTGGACCCATGATCAAATTACAGCCTTCCGGGAGGTATACCCGATCGGCGGCATATCGCGGGCGATCTTCGAACTCACGTGCTGGACCGGCGCCCGGATCTCGGACGCCTGCAAGATTGGACCGCAGCACATCGGGCGCGACGGAGTTTTGTGCTACCGCCAGATCAAGACCGGCGACGCGGCCTATGTACCTTGGAATTGCCACCTGCCCAGATTCGCGGTCCTCGCCGACCTCGAGCAATTCAAGGCCGCGAATGGCGCTGTGCGCGGCCTGACCTTCCTGCAGACCGGTGCCGGACGCCCCATGTCGCACAAGGCAGCCGGACATACGCTGGCCGAAACCGCCCGCTCCATTGGTATCGAGCGCAGCGCGCACGGCCTCAGAAAAACTCAGGCCGCAGTCCTGGCCGAGAGCGGCGCAGCAGAGCTGGAGATTGGGTCCTGGACGGGGCATCGCAGCCTGTCCGAAATCGTCCATTACACGCGGGAAATGAACCGGCGCGCTGCGGCCACCGGAACACACGCGGAACGGGAAGTGGAAACACCGCCGACAAAAGTGGAAACACCGGGTGGTAAGTAGCTTTTTGTAAATGGGAATTTCCGCAAGTGGCAGCCCGTAGGGGAATCGAACCCCTCTTTCCAGGTTGAAAACCTGGCGTCCTAACCGATAGACGAACGGGCCAAAGCTTGGCGTGAGCCGGGTTCTAAGCAAACCCCGCTGTATGCGCAAGCGTTAAATTGGCTAAAATGACGATGAAAGGAAAAGTTTTTCGACATCCCGGAAATCAAGCGCCCTGAAGGCATAAAACCAAACGGGAACAAAGGCTTGAAACATGCGGATTCCGAAGTTCAGACCACTTCCGCCGCATCTTCGAGGCGCAGTTGCACGGATCGGCGTCCATTCCATTCGTTGATTTCGAGGCGCCCGGCGAGGTGGAATCGCCGCCCGCCGTGATCACGCAGGGCTGTGCCCAGCGGTCCGTCGAACGCACCAAAGCAGATCGCCTCGATGCGCGCCCCGAGACCGTCTCCGAAGGTGATCTTGAGGTGACTCTGCCCGACCGGTTTGGCGAACAGAATGCTGACGTCGGGAAACACGTAACGCGGCGCGGCGGCGCCGGCTCCGAACGGACCGGCAGCCTCGATCTGCTCCATCAGTTCCAGGCTCGCAGCGCCCGGCATCAGCACCCCGTCCAGCCGCAGGTCGACGGCCCCGCCCTGCCCGGCGCCCTGCCGTTCCAGCAAAGCCCCCAGACGGGTCATGGCGGCTTCCAGTTGGTCCTGCGCCACGGTGAGCCCGGCCGCCATCTTGTGCCCACCGCCCTTGATCAGCAGGCCCTCGGCGGCAAGCCGCTGGATCGCCGCGCCAAGATCGACCCCTGAAACCGAGCGGCCCGAGCCTTTGCCTTCCGCCCCGTCCAGACCGATCACGATGCTCGGGCGGTTGGTCATCTCCTTCAGGCGGGATGCCACAATGCCCACCACACCGGGGTGCCAGCCTTCGCCCGCGGCCCAGACCAACGGCCCGTCCACCCCCCGCGCCTCTGCCTGGGCTAGCGCGGCGGCGCGCACCGCGGCCTCGATCTCGCGGCGCTCGGTGTTGAGCAGGTCCAGCCGTTCGGCCATCGCCTGCGCCTCGTGCGGATCGTCGCAGGCCAGCAGCCGCGCGCCCAGGTCTGCCTGACCGATGCGCCCGCCTGCATTGACGCGCGGGCCCAGCACAAACCCGAGGTGATAGGACGACGGCGCGGTCTCGAGCCGGGCAACATCGGACAGCGCCACCAGTCCGGGACGTTCGCGCCGCGCCATGACCTTGAGCCCCTGACGCACCAGGGCGCGGTTGACCCCCACCAGCGGCGCCACATCCGCGACGGTCGCCAGCGCCACAAGATCCAGCAGCCCCATCAGATCCGGCCCCTGGCGCCCGGCGACGCGTATCTGCCGCCCGGCCTCGACCAGCATCAGGAACACCACACCGGCGGCACAGAGATGCGCCAGATCGCCGGATTCGTCCTGACGGTTCGGGTTCACCACGGCCAGCGCATCCGGCAACGTCTCACCGCCAAGGTGGTGATCCAGCACAACCACATCCGCGCCCCGCGCCGCCGCGATCGGACCGTGGCTCAGGGTTCCGCAGTCGACACAGATGATCAGATCATGGCGCGCCGCCAGATCCGCCATGGCCGCGTCATTGGGGCCATAGCCTTCGTCGATGCGATCGGGAATGTACAGCGTGACCCGCTGCCCCATCTGCCGGAACCAGTCGATCAGCAGCGCCGCCGAGGCGCCTCCATCGACGTCGTAATCGGCAAAGACCGCCACCTTCTCCTGCCGGTCCGCCGCCGCCAGCACCCGCCGCGCCGCAGACTCCATGTCACGCAGGGACCGCGGGTCGGGCAGCAGGTCGCGCAGCGTCGGCGCCAGATAGGTCCGGGCGTCATCGGCGGCCACGCCGAGCCGCGCCAGCGTCTGGCACAGGGCGGGTGCCAACCCGGTCCGCTGCGCCATGGCTTCCGCCAACCGCTGCACGTCCGGCGCCGGGCCGACCCAGCGTCTCCCGGTCAGCGAGGTCTCGACGGCCAGAAAGCTCATGATTGCCCCATATCGGGCGCCCTGTCCCGTTTCTTCTCTTCAAAAATACTCAGATGACGCCCGGCGGGGCGGGTGCAACCGATACCGGTCAGCTCGTCGGGTTGCGATAGGTCATCCGCCGTACCGATCCGGTCTTGGACCGCATCAGTATCGTCTCTGTCGTCAGGTATCCGACCTCGCGCTTGATTCCCGCCACGAGCGAGCCGGAGGTGACGCCGGTGGCAGCAAAGATCACATGATCCGTCACCATCTCGTCACGGGCATAGATGCGGTCGAGATCGGTGATCCCGGCCTTGCGGGCGCGCGCCTTTTCATCGTCGTTGCGAAACAGCAGGCGGCCATAGATCTGCCCGCCCATGCACTTCAGCGCCGAGGCGGCCAGCACGCCCTCGGGGGCGCCGCCCGAACCCATGTACATGTCGATGCCGGTCACCAGAGGTTCGGCGCAATGCATCACGCCGGCCACATCGCCGTCGGTGATCAGCCGGATCGAGGCGCCGGTGGCGCGCACCTCGTCGATCATGTCCTCGTGGCGGGGTCGTTCCAGAATACAGACGGTGATGTCGGTGGCGGCGCATTTCTTCGCCTTGGCCAGCGCCTTGACCCGCTCGGACGGCGACATGTCCAGCGTCACCACCCCCTGCTTGAAGCCCGGACCCACTGCCAGCTTGTCCATATAGACGTCCGGCGCGTGCAGCATCGTGCCGCGCGGGCCCATGGCAATCACGGTCAGCGCATTGGGCATGTCCTTGGCCGTCAGCGTGGTGCCCTCCAGCGGGTCCAGCGCGATGTCGACACCAGGTCCGTTGCCGGTGCCGACTTCTTCGCCAATGAACAGCATCGGCGCCTCGTCGCGTTCACCTTCGCCGATCACCACGACGCCGGCGATGTCGAGCATGTTCAACTGGGTGCGCATCGCATTCACCGCGGCCTGGTCAGCCGCCTTCTCGTCTCCGCGGCCGATCAGGCGGGCCGAGGCGATGGCGGCCGCCTCGGAAACGCGGGCAAGGCCAAGAGACAGCATACGGTCATTGAAATCGGTTGGCGTGGGCATGTGCGCGTTCCTGTACGGCTTTGAATTGCCCGCAACACCTACCCCGGCCCATGGCATCGGTGCAAGTCGGCGCTGGGGCTCTTTCGTCGCGATCAGTGAAACGCGACGGCGCGCAGGCAGATCCGGTCAACGTCCCTGCTGGCCGGAAACCGGCCGGAGATCACCGCGTCGCAACCGCACCAGCGCACCGCATCGACGTCATCCGCCGCGCCGGGCACACCGGACCGATAGCTGCACAGCACGACGTCCAGACAATAGCGATGGCCTTCGCCGGCGATTTCCAGACACCCGAGACGGGCGCGGGCCCGCGCGCGGACACCGGTTTCTTCGCGCAGTTCCCGCAGCGCCGCCTGCTCGGAGGATTCCCCCGGTTCGACCCTGCCGCCCGGATAGCCCCAGAGCCCGGCATCGGGCGGATTGCGGCGGCGCACCAGCAACACCTCATGGCCTCTCAGGACCACCGCAATCGCGGCCCGGACGGGGTCAGACACGTTCGATGCGAAGGGCCACCGGCTCTCGTGCGACCACACCGGTGGCGGCCATGGCCACCAGCGCCACGTCCAGTGCGGCGCGGGTGGTCTTGTGGGTGACGATCAGCACCGGTGCGGCATCGTCGGTGTGGTCGTACTGGCGCATCCGGTTGATCGAGATTCCCGCGTCCCCCAGCGCCGTTGCCACCTTGGCCAGCGCGCCGGGCTTGTCGACCAGACACATGCGCAGATAGTACGGGGCCGGGGTCGCGACCTGCGCCGCCGTCGCGGGTTTCAGCGATGAAGCCGGCTGGCCGAAGGTCGACAGCCGGGTGCCGCGCGCGATGTCCATCACGTCCCCCATCACCGCGCTCGCGGTGGGGCCTTCGCCCGCCCCGGCGCCGCGCATGACGATCTGACCGACCTGATCCCCCTCGATCACCACCATGTTGGTGCCGCCGTCCAGCTGCCCCAGAGGTGAGGTCGCGGGCACCAGACAGGGCGCCATGCGCTGCTCCAGCCCGCGGCCGGTCATCCGGCAGACGCCCAGAAGCTTGACCTTGTAGCCCATGTCGGCGGCCTGGCGGATATCGTCGATCGACACCTTGCCGATGCCCTCGAGCTCGACAGACTCGAACGCCACCTGGGTGCCAAAGGCGATGGCTGCCAGCAGCGACAGCTTGTGGCCCGCGTCGATGCCGCCGACGTCCAGCTCCGGATCGGCCTCGAGATAGCCCAACTTGTCTGCCTCGGCAAAGGCCTGATCATAGGTCAGCCCGGCGCTCTCCATCCGGGTCAGGATGTAGTTGCAGGTGCCGTTCATCACACCCATCACCCGGGTGATGTCATTGCCGGCAAGCCCTTCGGTCAGCGCCTTGATCACCGGGATGCCACCGGCCACAGCCGCCTCGAAACGCAGCACCGCACCGTTGGCCTCGGCCAGTTGCGCCAGTGCCTGGCCGTGGTGGGCCAGCATCGCCTTGTTGGCGGTGACGACATCCTTGCCCGCCGCCAGCGCCGCCTCGGTTGCCGCCTTGGCCGGGCCGTCGCTGCCACCCATCAGTTCGACAAAGACGTCCACGTCATCGCGCGTCGCCAGCGCCACGGCATCGTCTTCCCAGGCGTAGTCGCCAAGCGGCACGCCACGGTCCTTGTCGCGGTTGCGCGCGGCCACGGCGCTGATGGTGACGGGTCGTCCGGTGCGTTCGGCCAGCAGCGCCGCCTTCTGGCGCACGATCTTGACCACCCCGGCACCCACCGTGCCCAGCCCCGCAATTCCAAGGCGCAGAGGTTCGGTCATGGCGGGTCTCCTGAAATGATGTCCGGGGGTTCGGATTTTTGTCAGGCGATGCTGTAGCCCGTTCGCCGGGGCGGTGCAACGGTGCGCCGGGCGCCCGCCGTGGCCCGGGGTCAGAACGGGTCAGAGACGCCGCGGCGCATCCGTGCCCGGGTTGCCGCGTCGACCACCGGCCCGCTCAGCCGGGCGGCCCGCGCCCGCAGCGCCCCGGCCCGGCCCAGAACTCCGGCCCGCATTTCCGGTGTCGCGCGGGGGGGCGCACCCTGCAAAAGGGTTTCGATCGGCACCAGACGGGGATAGGGCGCGGTCGCCACACCAGGCGTCTGGGTGCTGTCCAGTTCCGGGAACTGGGCGCAGGCACACAGCAGCAGAGTGGCAGGCAACAGGCGTAACACAGTCACTGGGATCCCTTCGTCCGGTCCGGTTCCGACAGTTCTAGCGGGAAACCTGGATCGATTCGAGATATTCCGCCAGCGCCACCAGCTTACGCGGCGTCGGTGTCATCTTTCCGTCTCCCGAGTCGTAGGGAACAAGATCGCCCTGCAACAGACCGCCGAATTCCGGCATGCCCGGGCCGTCCAACCGGGTCGAGCGGGCATAGCCGTCGATGGTGGACATCACCTTGGCGCGTGGAAACCTGTCCCGGTGGCGCACGGAAATCAGCGTCAGGTCCTTGGGCGCCTTGACCATGGCCCGGGCCATGGGACCATCCCCCCTGGCATCCGCCCCGTGGCAGACCGAACAGTTCTGCTGGAACAGGGCCCGCCCGTCGCTGGGCTGCGGCATCGAATCCCTGGGCGCGCAGGCCCCGATTGTCAAAGCCGCGACCGCGCCGACTGCAAATGATGTCCGGACCATTGCGCTGGTCTCCCTTGATGTGATGCCTGCGCCATCTGTTGCCCGCAAGATGTGGTGATTCAAGCCCAATTCGCACCGCAGCACCTTGATCTGCGTCAAGTCCCGGCGGACAAAGGCGCCCGGACCACCCGGGTACCACCCGACGGTTCCCCCGCCCCGCAACCGTTTCCGGAGACCGCCCATGCCCCTTGCCGCCCTGATCATGCTGGCCGCCGGATTCGGCATCCCGGTTCTTGCCGCGCTGAATTCAGCGCTGGGAACCCGCATGGGATCGCCCGCCGCCGCGGCGGCGATCCTGTTCTGCGTCGCGCTGTCAGCCACCCTGATCGTGGTCCTGATCACCGGACCCTCGGCGCTGGCCCGGGCGGCAGGAGCGCCGAAACATCTGTTTCTCGCCGGGCTGTTCGTTGCCTTTTATGTCCTGACGATCACCTATATCGCGCCGCGGATCGGGGTGGGAAATGCCGTGTTCTTTGTCCTGCTGGGGCAGTTGTTCAGCGCCGCGGTGATCGACCACTACGGCCTGTTCGGCGCGCGGATCAGCCCGCTGACACTGTCGCGGGCCACGGGAATAGCACTGATGACACTGGGCGTCTGGGTGACACAGCGGGTGGGATAGTGCCGGTTCAGTTCACCGACAGGCCGCTGACCCGGGCCTCGATCATGCTGTCGGTGTCATCGCTGTCGGCGGAAATCGCGATTCCCACCAGCGCGCCGGGCTGACCGCCAAAGGCCTTGCCGTAATCCCCCGCCAGATTGACCCGTTCCGAGGCCTGCCCGGTACCGGCCGGGCGCAGCACCACGGTTTTCCCGCGCGCGCCCAGATAGGGGCTGTCCAGAATGGCGCCGCGCCCCTCTGCACCGCCCCAGACATAGACCAGCACCCGGACCGCGTTTTCGCCCAGGAGTTTGCGCACGCTGGCGCCCTGCAGCGCCCGCGCCTGCTCTTGCGGCAGAAAGACGAAGTACAGCGCCAGATTGCGATCGTCGCCGCCCTTGCGGGACAGGTTGGTGGCCGGAACCCCCTTGCTGACCGACCAGGACCAGCTTGCGGCCTGCGATGTCCACTGCTCCTGCGGCAACGGCTTGTAGGTCAGCGACACCGAGCCGTCGGACTGCACCGTCAGGGTATTGCCCTGGTAGCCGTATTTGTTCTGCGAAAACAGCGAGAATTTCTGTTGTTTCCACCCGCCGTCAAACGCCACGGGTGCGGCGCCGGCAGCTGTGGTCAGCGACAGCAGCGTCAGGATCGTCAGAATCGGACGTTTCATGGCAACTCCTCCGGTTGCGCCACATGCTACCGGCAGGGCGGCGAAAAGCACCCGACGTTCCCGTGAGCCGGGTGTGAGCCCGCACCACAGGCGGCTCGCCGCGCGACAGCGCCGCGTCCCCTGTGTTGCGGTCATTCCGCGCGCAGCAACCCCTGATCCAGCCGCAGCGTCCGATCCATCCGCGCCGCAAGGTCGAGGTTGTGGGTGGCGATCACCGCTGCCATGCCGGTCGCGCGCACCAGGGCGATCAGGGCGCCAAAGACTTGGTCAGAGGTTGCGGAATCGAGGTTTCCGGTCGGCTCGTCGGCCAGCAACAGCTTGGGATTGTTCGCCATCGCCCGACAGAATGCGACGCGTTGCTGCTGCCCGCCCGACAACTCGGCCGGCCGGTGATGTGCGCGGTCGGACACAGCGACACTGTCCATCAGCGTCATGGCCCGCTGTTCGGCGGTCTTGCCCGGCGTGCCGTTGGCAAGCTGCGGCAGAACGATGTTTTCCAGGGCGCTGAACTCGGGCAGCAGGTGGTGGAACTGGTAGACAAACCCGACATCGGCGCAGCGGACGGCGGTGCGCCTGCGATCCGACAGGCCGGTCATGTCGGTCCCGCTGATCGCCACCCGGCCCGCATCCGGCGTATCGAGCAGCCCGGCGATGTGCAGCAGCGTGGATTTGCCAGCGCCCGACGGCGCGACAAGCGCCACGATCTCGCCCGGCCGCACCGTCAGATCTGCACCGCGCAGCACCTGAACTTCGCCCGGCAAGCCCTTGAAATATGTCTTTTCGATGCCTTCAAGGCGCAGGATCACATCACTCATAACGCAGCGCCTCGACCGGGTTCATCCGCGCCGCGCGGCGGGCGGGAAAGATCGTCACGATGAAGGACAGCCCCAGCGACAGCGCCACAGCCGAAAGCACATCGTTGAGCCGCAGTTGCGCCGGAAGCTGGTAGATTCCGCGCACCGACGGATCCCAGACGCCACCGCCGGAGAGGTAGTTCACCAGACTGAATATCGGGTCGATATAAAGCGCGAACAGGCAGCCCAGAACCACGCCAAGAGCCGTGCCGATCAGGCCGGTAAAGGCGCCGCAGATGAAAAACACCCGCAGAACGGACCCTTCACTCAGCCCCATGGTGCGCAGGATGCCAATATCGCGCCCCTTGTTCTTGACCAGCATGATCAGCCCGGAAACGATGTTCATCGCGGCAATCAGCACGAGGATCGAAAGGATGATGAACATGACATTGTCTTCGATTTCCAGCGCCCGAAGGAAGCCGCCGCTGGCATCCTGCCAGGTCCAGACCAGACCGCGCTCGCCCACTTGCTGCAACAGCGGGGCCGCATATGTATCGGCCTCTTCGGGGTCCTCGACAGAAATCTCGAACTCGTCGACAACGTCTTCGCGGTTGAAATACAGCTGCGCCTCGGCAATCGGCATGTAGACCCGCGTGCGGTCAATGTCATAGCGCCCGGCAGTGAAGATATACACGACCTCGTAGACCTTTACGCGCGGGCTGATGCCGAACGCGGTCTTGACCCCGTCGGGGGAGATCAGCTTGACGGAATCGCCAAGGCCCACACCTATTTCGCGGGCAACCCCCGACCCGATGGCAATCCCGTCGTTGAAGCGGGTGATGTCGCCCTGCGCCGTGTCGGGATCGGCGATGCGGGGAATTGTTGCGAGATTCTGCTCGGAAATGCCGAAGACTTCTATCCCGGCATTGCGGTTGTTCGCGGTCGCCATGACCTGGCCCTTGACCAGTGGCGCCACTCGAAGGACACCGGGCACCTGCGCGATCCTTGCCGCCGTGGCGTCGTAGTCGGAAATGGTGCGCGAAACCCGCCCGATCTCGTCTTCCTGGCTGGTGTAATAGACGGTGACATGGGCGCTGGACCCGAGGATCGTATCGACAAATTCGGTGCGGAACCCGGATCTTACGGCCAGAGTCGCGATCAGCGCAAAAACCGCGAGGGTGATGCCGATCAGGCTGATCCAGGTCATCACGCTGACCCCGCCTTCGGCGCGTTTGGCGCGCAGATAGCGCCAGGCAATCATCCATTCGAACCCGGCAAAGGGTGGTGGAGTACGGGCCAAGGTGTTTGCCTTTCACGGTGTCTGATCGGGCTGGAACGTGGCCCCTGCGGGGCGCAGGGTCAAGTCGCCGCAAGGATTTCCGCCAGTGTGCAGTGCGCCCGTCTAGGCCCATTCGCGTGATATGGAAAGCATATGCGCGACCGGATCGGGTGATGCGGCAGTTTCCGGCCTCTTGCCCCGGTCGTGCGGGCTCCACATAATGCGCGCCATGACAGGACCCCGATACACCCCGCTTGTTCAGACGCTGCCTGCAACCGTGCCGTTTGTCGGTCCCGAAGTGCAGGAGCGCGAGACGGGCCAGACCTTCCGCGCCCGCCTTGGTGCGAATGAAAATGTCTTTGGCCCGTCGCCCATTGCCATCGCGGCGATGGAACGCGCAGCGGCGCAGATCTGGAAATATGCCGACGCGACGAGTTTCGAGCTCAAGGCAGCGCTGTCGGAACGGCTGCGGGTCAGCCCGCAGAACCTGATCATTGGCGAAGGCATCGACGGCTTGCTGGGGTATCTGGTGCGGCTTCTGGTCGCCGACGGCGACAGGGTCGTGACCTCGGACGGGGCCTATCCCACGTTCAACTACCACGTGACCGGATTTGGCGGCGCCCTGGTCAAGGTGCCCTACCGCGATGACCGCGAGGATCTGGCGGCGCTGATCGCCAGGGCGGCCGAGGTGGACGCCAAGATGGTCTATCTGGCCAATCCCGACAATCCGATGGGCAGCTGGCACAGCGGCGCCGACATCGAAGCGGCTCTGGACGCCCTGCCCGACGGCACCCTGCTGATTCTGGACGAGGCCTATATCGAGTTTGCCCCGGAAGATGCGGTGCCGCGCATTGATGCCGCCGACCCGCGGGTGATCCGGTTGCGCACCTTCTCCAAAGGGTATGGCATGGCCGGGGCGCGGGTGGGCTATGGAATCGCGGCACCGGAGCTGATCCGCAGCTTTGACAAGATCCGCAACCACTTCGGCATGAACCTTGCGGCGCAGGTCGGAGCCCTGGCAGCCTTGCAGGACGAGGCCTGGCTGCGGCAGGGGATCACACAGGTGCGTGATGCCAAGGCGCGGATCGGCGCAATTGCCGAAGCGAACGGCCTGCGCGCGCTGGCCTCGGCCACCAATTTTGTCGCGGTGGACTGCGGCCGGGACGGCGATTTCGCCCGCGCGGTGCTGCGCGCGCTGGTGGCGCGGGGGATCTTTGTCCGGATGCCGTTCGTGGCGCCGCAGGACCGCTGCATCCGGATCAGCGCCGGCACGCAGGCCGACCTCGACGCGCTGGCCGAGGCCCTGCCACAGGCGCTGGAAGAGGCCCGCGCCGCGGTTCAGGCCTGAGAGATCACCGCGGCGGCGGCGGACAGCCCCCCCGCGCCATGCGGTATGTCCAGCGCGATGAAACCCGCCTCCACCGCCCCCAGAAGTCCCAGGATCATGTGGGCGTTCACGTGGCCCATGTGGCCAAAGCGAAAGAACCCGGTGCCGTCCGCGTCACCGTCTTCGGACATGCCCAGGCCGATGCCCAGCACGACACCGGTGTTTGACGCCGTCCATGCGCGCAGTTTCGATCCATATGGCGCCCCGACCCGCAGCGCCGTGACCGCATGGCTGCGCTGCGCCGGATCGGCGATGTTCAGCCGCAGCGGACCTTCCTGCCCCCAGGCATCGCAGGCGGCCCAGATTGCCCGGGCCAGCACCGCGTGCCGGTTCCAGACCGCTTCGATCCCTTCGGCGTGGATCATATCCAGCGACGCACGCAGCCCCATGAGATGGTGGGTCGGCGCGGTGCCCTGGAAGTACTGATAGAACATCTCCGGATCCGAGCGGGTGGCCCAGTCCCAGTAGCGGGTGACCCGGGGCATCCTTGCGCGCTGCGCGGCGGCACGGTCATTGTAGAACACAAAGCCCAGCCCCGGCGGCACCATCAGGCCCTTTTGCGAGGCCGCAACCATGACGTCGGCGCCCCAGGCATCCATTTCGAACACGTCACAGGCCAGCGAGGCGATGCAATCGACCATCAACAGCGCCGGGTGGCCGGTGTCGTCCAGCACCTGGCGCACTCCGGCAATATCGTTGCGCACCGACGACGAGGTGTCGACATGCTGCACCAGAACCGCACGGAATTTGTGGTCCGTGTCCGCCTTCAGCGCGTCAGCGACGCGGTCGAGGTCGATGGGGGCCTTGCGTCCGAAGTCGATGACCGTCGCGTCGATTCCCATGCCGGTCGCAGTGTCCGCCCAGCCGATGCCGAACCGGCCGGTCGACGGGACAAGGACCGCCTCTCCGGCGGCGACGGTGTTGGACAATGCGGCTTCCCAGGCGCCATGGCCATTGGCGATGTACATGGCGACATGGCCATCGGTGCGCGCGACGCGGCGCAGATCGGGCACAATGCCCGCCACCATTTCGGGCAGATCGCCCTCGTATATGTTCGGAGAGGCCGCGTGCATCGCGCGCAGCACCGCATCGGGCATGACTGACGGTCCGGGAATTGCCAAATAGGGTCGACCGTTGGCCAGGGACATGCGCAGATCCTTGTGATTGGGGCGGGCAAATTCCCGACGGCGCCACACTAGCCGGACACGCCGCCGCGTCAATCCGGCCCGCGCCGCTTGCCAGCCCATGCCGCAGCGCTTAAACCCGCGATCAAGAAAAGGGATCACAATGCTGTCACAGCTCTGGAGCCGGATTGAACAGGGCGAGCGTCGTTTCCGGCGCTCGTTCGGCAAGGATATCACCGATCCCGTGGCACGGCGCTGGTCCGTGCTGCACTACAACGTGTTCGATCACGCCTTTCTGCGCAGTTTCTGGACCAACTTCTTTGAGATCGCGCCGGGCGTCTACCGGTCGAACCAGCCGACGCACCGGCGCTTTCTGAAGTATGCCGCGCTTGGCATCCGCACCGTGGTCAACCTGCGTGGCGAGGAAAAGTATTCGCATTACCTGTTCGAAAAGGAAACGCTGGACGGGCTTGGCATCGAGATGATCAATGCCAAGCTCTGGGCGCGCATGGCGGCCAGCCGTGAACGCATCGAGCATGTGATCGACGTCCTGCGCACGGCGCAGAAGCCGCTGCTGTTTCACTGCAAGTCGGGCGCCGACCGGGCCGGGTTCGTCGCCGCACTGTATCTGCTGGTGTTCGAGGATCAGCCGGTCGAGGTGGCGCGTCGTCAGCTGGGCCTGAAGTATATCCATCTGGATTTCACCAAGACAGGCATCCAGGACTATATTCTGGATGTCTATGCCGCGCGGATCGCACAGGCTCCGATCGGATTCGAGCAGTGGATTCGGACCGAATACGACAGCAAGCCGATTCAGGCGGGCTTTGATGCCCGCACCGAGCCCTCTGTGGTCGCGGCACAGATGGCCGCAGCCACGTGAACCGCGGGCCAAAGGAAAGCACCACGCCGGATGCCACCGGCCTGCTGCTGTGGCTCTGGCGGGGATATTTGCGGCGGCGCACCGGGCTGCTGCTCATCGCACTGGTGTTCATGTTTCTCGAAGGCTCGATGTTCGGCTTTCTCAGCTACATGATGAAGCCGATGTTCGATCAGGTGCTGGTGGGCGGATCCGCCACGGCCCTGGTCTGGGTGGCGCTGGCGATCTTTGCGATCTTCACCACCCGTGCCCTTGCCAGCGTTGTGCAAAAGGTGCTGCTGACCCGGATCTCGCAGCTGACCGTGGGCGACATCCGGCTGGACCTGTTGCAGAACCTGATGACGCTGGACAGCACCTTCCACCAGAATTTCCCCCCCGGCTACCTGATGCAGCGCATCGAGGGGGACGTTGAATCGATCAACAAGGTCTGGAAGACCATCATCACCGGCGCGGGCCGCGATGTTGTCGCACTGGTGGCCCTGTTCGGGGTGGCGATCTCTGTCGACTGGCGCTGGACCCTTGCCGCGCTGGTTGGCACCCCGCTGCTGGTGGCGCCCGCAATGCTGTTCCAGCGCTATGTGCGGGCCAACGCACGGGTGACCCGCGACGTGGCGGCAAAACTGTCGACGCGGCTGAACGAGGTGTTTCATGGCATCGTTCCGGTCAAGCTGAACCGGCTCGAGCGCTACCAGTGGAAACGCTACCGCGACCTGACCCGCCAGCGCATCCGGCTGGAGGTCAAGTCGAGCTTTGGCCAGGCGGCGATTCCGGGGCTGATCGACGTGATGTCGGGTGTCGGGTTCGTGGTCGTGCTGTTTTATGGCGGTTCGGAAATCCTGTCGGGTGAAAAGACCGTGGGCGACACCATGGCATTTTTCACCGCCCTGGGTCTGGCCTTTGAACCGCTGCGCAGGCTGGGCGCCTTCAGCGGCATCTGGCAGGTGGCGGCGGCCAGCATCGAGCGGATCAAGGAATTGCTCGATATGGTGCCCGAACTGCGTGACCCCGACGTGCCGAAACCGGCACCCGAAGGAATTCCCGGCATTCTGCTCGAGGATGTGTTTCTGGAATACGGCGACACGCCGATCCTGCGCGGCACCTCTTTTGAGGCCGAGGCGGGCAAGACCACGGCGCTGGTCGGCGCATCGGGGGCTGGCAAGTCAACGGTGTTCAACCTGTTGACCCGGCTGGTGGATCCCGACGCCGGACGGATCAGCCTGGGCGGTGTCGGTGTCTCCGAGATGACGCTGGGCGATCTGCGCTCGCTGTTCTCCGTGGTGTCGCAGGATTCCCTGCTGTTTGACGAGACCCTGCGCGAAAACATCCTGCTGGGACAGACCGGCGTGTCCGAGGCCGACCTCGACGACGCGCTGGAAGCAGCGCATGTGGCCGATTTCCTGCCGCGCCTGTCGGATGGGCTGGACAGCCCGGTCGGACCGCGCGGCACCAACCTGTCCGGCGGTCAGCGGCAACGGGTGGCGATTGCCCGCGCCCTGCTGCGCAACACGCCGGTGCTGCTGCTGGACGAAGCGACCTCGGCGCTGGATGCCCAGTCCGAGGCGGTGGTGCAGAAGGCGCTGGACCGGCTGTCTCAGGGCCGCACGACATTGGTCATCGCGCACCGGCTGTCGACTGTGCGCAATGCCGATAAGATTGTGGTGATGGATCAGGGGCAGGTCGTGGATCAGGGCACCCATGACGAGCTGATCGCGCGTGGCGGAGTCTATGCGGACCTGCACCGGCTGCAATTCGACGACAGTTGATCGCCCCGCGCCGGCGGCAGGAAACGCCTGATCGCCCCCGCTGTGTCCGGAAGATCGGCGCGGCCTGCGCCGCAGGGCCAGGCCGATCCCGCTAATCGCGACGGTCTGCTTTCAGTGTCTTCGGATCCGCCCCGGACAGAAACCGCACGAGGTTCAGCGTGGCGCAGCCGCCACGGCGCAGCCAGCCCGGTTGCAGAAAGGCCCGTGGGCAGGTTTCGGCAACAATCGGCAGGCCGACCAGCCGTTTTCCCAGGGCACGGGCGATGGCCAGATCCTCGAGCTGCGGCACCTCGGGATAACCGCCGACAGCGTCATATGTGGCCCGGTCGATCAGCAGCCCGTGTTCGCCCAGTGGCAGCCGCAGGCGCGCGCGCAGGTTGGCCAGTCCCGCAACAGCGCCCGGCAACAGCCCCCGCCCCCGGAACCGAAGCTGAAAATGATAGGCTCCCGGGGCAGCCAGCACGGCGGCGACCTCGCGGGACCAGCCCTCGGACAGGACGGCACCCGCTGTCAGAAACAGCAACCAGTCGCCCTGTGCGGCCTCGGCGCCGCGACGCAGGCGCACTGCGCGCGTCGCGGGCAGGCTCAGCCATACCGCGCCGGCCGCATCTGCCACCGCATGGGTCGCATCACTCGACCCGCCGTCGGACAGGATCAGTTCGCGCACCAGCCCGGCCTCCAGCCCCTCGATCAGCGCAGGAATGGTTTCCGCAAGCCCGTCCGCCGCGTCAAGTGTCGGAATGATAATCGAAATTGGCGCGCGCATGCCCTGCCCCTGTTTGCCTCGCGAGGGTCATCCTATATGAGAGAGCAAGGATCAAGAGGAAGACCCACATGACTCCGACCGAGCGCAGCGTGCTTTCCGTCACCGGCCCAGAGGCACAGACCTTTCTGCAGGGATTGGTGACCAATGATGTCACCCGGCTGAAAGACGGGCTGGTCTATGCCGCCATGCTGACGCCGCAGGGCAAATACCGGGCGGATTTCTTTCTCGTGCCAGAGGGTGACAGCGTGCTGATCGACGTGGCGTCGTCGCTGTCTGCGGATCTGTTGCGGGCGCTGACCATGTACAAGCTGCGCTCGAAGGTCGAGGTGGCGATGACCGGGCGGGTGGTGTCGCGCGGCACCGGCCCCACACCCGAGGGCGCCTTTGCCGACCCGCGTGACCCCCGCATGGGCTGGCGCGCCTATGACGGGCGGCCGGACGCAGCGGACGTGGACTGGGCGGCGCTGCGCGTCGCTGCCTGCGTACCGGAAAGCAGCATCGAGCTGACGCCTGACAGCTTTGTGCTCGAGGCCGGATTCGAGCGTCTGAACGGCGTTGATTTCCGCAAGGGCTGTTATGTCGGCCAGGAGGTCACGGCGCGGATGAAACACAAGACCGAGCTGCGCAAGGGCCTGACCCTTGTCGGTGTCGAAGGCCATGCCCCGGTCGGCACCGAGATCGACGCAGCGGGCAAGTCGGCCGGGGTGCTGTACACTCAGGCCAACGGCGCGGGCATCGCCTATCTGCGCTTTGACCGCGCCCACGGCGCGATGACGGCAGGCGAGGCGCGCATCCGCCATCCGGTGTGAGCGGCCCGCCGCCCTGCCCGCGCCGCAGGCCGATCCGATCCGGGCCGAAGCCAGGGATGCCGTTGCGAGGCGCTGCCGGCATGTGAAGGGTATACGCTCCACAGGGTGCCCCCTCTTTCCGGAAGCGCCGCTTCCGGAAAGATGCGTCGGGCGGACGAACGCGCTCAGGCGCGTTCGGCGTATTCCATCGTTTCGGTGTTCACGATGATCTCTTCGTCCTGGCCCACGAACGGCGGCACCGATACGCGGATGCCATTGTCCAGCAGTGCCGGCTTGAAGCTGTTGGCCGCGGTCTGGCCCTTGACGACCGGCTCTGTCTCGACGATGCGGCAGGTCACCTTTTGCGGCAATGTGGCATTCAGCGCCTCGGCCTCGTGAAATTCGATGTGGATCGTCATGCCGTCCTGCAGGAACGGGCGGCGTTCGCCAAGGATGTCGGCAGGCAGTTCGACCTGATCGTAGGTTTCGGTGTCCATGAAGGTCAGGATGCCGTCGGTTTCGAACAGGAACTGCATGTCCTTCTGCTCGAGTCGCACGCGCTCGACCTTGTCCGCCGAGCGGAAGCGCTCGTTGAGCTTGGAGCCGTTGCGCAGGTTCTTCATCTCGACCTGAGCAAAAGCGCCGCCCTTTCCGGGCTTTACGTGGTCGACCTTCACAGCCGCCCAGAGGCCGCCGTTATGCTCCAGCACGTTGCCGGGGCGAATTTCGTTTCCGTTGATCTTGGGCATGTGTCAAAACCGTGTCAAAAGGTTGATGATATTCTGAGCGTCCCTATATCTCGCTATAGTGCCCCTGGCAAGACAACCAGATATCGTGCTGCACCCGCAGAAAGGTATGCGTTAGTATCATGGGTGCTATGCGATATCGGTGTATCCGAATCGTGTTGAATAGGCCATAAGGGCCTTCACGCCTGAAAACACAAGAGCAATAATCAAAGGACGAAAGATGCGAGATTTCGTTGATGGAACAGCTTATAACAGCGAACAGGGCAACCGTGCCCGCAAGCTGTTTGCGGCCGTGGTCCTCGCTGCGCTGGATGACGCCATTGCTGACGACAAGAAATACGGCAACGGACCCGAACAAATCGCCCGCTGGGCACGGTCGCGTGACGGACGCGAAGTGCTGTCCTGCGCCGGGATCGACCCGAACGAGCGGGTTGTTTCGGGCCTGATGGATTTTGTCGGCAAGGGTGTACGCACCTCGGTCGCCCTGTCGCGCGAAGAGAGCGAGCGCCGCCATGCAGCAGAGCAGGCCGAAGCAGCCTGATCACCAGCCGTAACGACACCTTTAAACGCGCCTTCGGGCGCGTTTTTTTCTTGCGATATCAAAACTGTTACGGGTCGGGCCGGAAACGCGGCCCAGGCACGAGCCCACCGACCCGCATCACGGCACCGGGCCCGAGACCCTCGGGTTTATTCGAACGATTGGGCCATCAGCGCGCGCTGCACTTCCCGTCGCACCAGCTTGCGGACATTGCGGGTGATACGTTCTCCCAGCGCGCCCTGCAGCTCTTGACGCACGATATCGGACACCAGATCCCGCAACATGTCCTCGTCGATCACGCTGGTCTGGTCGTCCAATTCCAGCGCCTGTTCCGGCTCCGGTTCAGGTACTGATTCAAGTACCTGCTCCGGCTCCGGCTCTGGCTCAGGTTCCGGCTCCGGCTCCGGCTCAGGTTCCGGCTCCTGCGCGTCGGCGGGTGGTCTCGAAAAGTCAAAGCTGTCGACGTGTTCCAACGCATCTTCCAGCATCGAATTCCCGGCAAAATGTTGCGCGTCGCGCTCTGAATCGGCGGGCTGGCCTGCGACATCAACGTCCGTGTCGTCGCTCCGCTCGTCAGCATCCCGGGTGCCTGGAGTGTGATCTTCCCAGGTCAGCGCGTCTGCGGGCGGCACATCAGACTGGTCTGACGCAACGTCAGAATCCTCGTCAGCGTCGAGATCGTCCGCAGGCTGCCAGGAGCCGGAGCTCTCCGCGATCATGCTTTCCAGTTCGGCAATCTTCTGTTCCAGAGTCAGGCCGCTGGCCGGGCGGCGTTCCCTGCGCCGCGGCATGAAGACAGGCACACCGGCTTCAGCCTTGTCCGCGGCCTCACCGCTGCCGCTGTCATCCTGTTTCCGCGCTTGCAGACGCGCATGGCCGCGCACAGCCATGGCCTCGGCAAGTTCCGACTCGACCATGCCCAGCAGAGCCTTGTCCAGCACACTGACCGGCTCTGGATCGTCGGCTGTGTCCTCGGCGTCCTGACCGGATTCCTCTGTCACGGGGTCGGACTTCGCCCGCGTCAGCAGCATCGGCGCGTTGTCCTCGGCCTTGTCCTTCGTAACCGTGGCGCTCTCGTCGCGCACCACGCGCTGCGCCGGTGTCAGAACCAGCTTTTCCGGCAGCCCGGACACCGTGGCACCGGGTTTGGCGCGGGTGTCATTGGACACCAGCCGGCGGATCGAGGACAGAACATCCTCTATTTCCATGTTCGTCACGGGGTCTGACATTTTTTTTCCCACTCTCGCCTCGGCTTCAGTGTAGCGCGAGCCGGGAAGTCACACAACAGATCGGAAAGATCTTACTCTTTTCCCAAGGCCCGCAGGACACGGTCGAGATCACGGCCCTGACGGCTGACCGGCGCGGGCGCGTCCTTGACCAGGTTGTAATAGGCCGCGGGGTCGTATTTCTGCACCGCCAGCCCCAGTTGGTCCGCCGTCAGAACCCCCATCGAGAACAGGACCGCGTAGGCCGCGACATATTCGTCCACAGAGGCCGAAATCTGCGACGCACGGGCGTTGAGCAGTTCCTGTTCGGCGTCCAGCACATCCAGAGTCGTGCGCGCGCCCAGCGTCGCCTCTTCGCGCACGCCGTCAAAGGCAATCTGCGCGGCGCGGACCTGATCAGCGCTGGCCGCCCGGCTGCTGCGGGCAACCTGAAGCTGGACATAGGCCGTCGCAACGTTCTGTTCGATGTTCAGCCGTGCGAGTTGCAGCTGTGCCCGTGCCGAGTCGCGGTTGGCCATCGCCTGACGTACCAGCGAAGACAGCCGCCCGCCCTGATAGATCGGGCCGCTGGCACCGATCGAAACCGATCCGCCGCGCGAAAAGGCGCTGCTGTCAAAGTTCTCGGTGATGCCGAGCTGCCCCTGAAGCTTGACCGTTGGCTTCATCGCCGCCTTGGCGCGCAGAACGCTGATTTCATTGACGGACACCGCGTATTGTGCGCCCAGCAAATCCGGGTGGCTGCGCATCGCAACCGCCCGCGCGGCAGAAACATTGGCCGGCAACTGCGGCACGCTGCGCGGCGAATTCAGAGCACCGGGACGACGGCCGGTGGCGACGCGATATTCTTCCTGCGCCACGGCCAGATCCCCCTGCGCGGCCGACAGCGCCGAGCGTGAGGCGGCAAGCCGCGCCTGGGCCAGGGCAACGTCGGTGCGGGTGACTTCGCCCACGTCAAAGCGGTCTTCGGCCGCCCGCAGTTCCTGTGTGATCAGGCGCAGGTTGTTCTGCCGCAACGATACGGTTTCAGTGGTGCGGCGCACCTCCATGAAGGCCTGGACGGCGCGCAGCAGGATCTGCTGCTCGACCGACACAAGGCTTTGGCGGGTGGCCAGGACCGATTCCTTGGCGCTGTCGATCGCCAGTCTGTTCTGGCCGAAATCATACAGGGTCAGTTCGGCACTGAGCGCGATCGAGGTGGTGTTCGCCGCACTTCCCACAACCTGAAATCCGGTGCTGGCACTGCGGTTGGTGCCGAAATCGCGGGTGATGTCGGAAACCCAACTGACGACCGGGCGCAGTGCCGAGATCGACTGGGCCACGTCTTCATCTGCGGCGCGCAACACGGCGCGGTTCTGCTCGAGCAGACCGCTGGTGTTATAGGCCCCGACCAGCGCATCTGCGAGTGTATCCGCCTGCGCGGCGGCTGCGATCCAGACCACCGCAATGCCGGTGGTCATATGTCTGAGAAACGCCGTGGGTGTCATTTTGCCTGTCCTGCTCTGTTGCGACCCATTTCTTTTGCCACCGCTCAAAGCGCAAAAGCGGTTTCTTTTTCAAATCCTGCCAGTACCGGAGCGCTTGCGTTGAAGGCAAACCGCCACGACACAATGCCGTCAGTACGGTAGCCAATCCGGACAACGCCCAGCGCGCCCTCCATAAACAGGCAGGCAATGCGCCCGCCGTCCTTGAGTTGATCAATCAGGGTTTGCGGCACCTGCTGGACAGCGCCTTCTATGACGATCACGTCATAGGGCCCGTGTTCCGGTGCACCCTCGGTCAAGGCGCCTTCGTGCAGGATCACGTTGTCGGCGTGATGTTCCGACAGCAGCGCCTGCGCTTCCTTGACGCGGTCCGCATCGTCCTCGACCGCGACGACCGCCTCGGCGATACGGGCGATCACGGCGGCGGAATAGCCAAGCCCCGACCCGAGATCGAGCACGAGGTCGTTGTTGGTGAGGTCAAGCGCATCCAGCATCTTGGAAAACGTGCGCGGTTCGAGCACGACGCGTCCGGCCCCTATGTCGAGGTTTTCGCTGACATAGGCTGCCTCGACCCGGTCGCGCGGCACAAACACCTCGCGCGGGACGTCCAGCATCGCGTTGATGATCGGGAACTTGGTGACGTCCGAGGGCCGCACCTGCGTATCGACCATCATTCTGCGGCGGGTGGCATAGTCTGACATGCACTAAACTCTTTCGTTCAGAAACCTGCACATGTCATGCCATAGAACACCCGCCGCGGCAACGCCCGGCCCAGACTATTCCGGCAATGTCACCTTGAAGAAACAGTCCTGAACGCTACGGCGGCAGAAATTGACGGTCCGGCGATCCGTGTCCTGCCTGCGCCCTATCCGGACTGCACCGTGTTGACCCGCTTGACCACCTTGTCATCCAGCAGGGCCGCCGCGATCACCATCACGGGGATCGACACAATGCCGCCGATCGGGCCCCAGAACCACAGGCCGAACACAAGCGCGACAAAGACCAGCAACGCGTTGAGTGATACATGTTTGCCCACCAGCGAGGGGGTGACGAACTGCGCCTCTAGCATGTTGAGACACACATAGGCGGCAAACGGCGCCCCGACCATCAGGCCGTCAAAGTTGATGAGCCCGCTCAGCAGAAGACCCACCGCCATCAGTCCCGGACCGACGTAGAGCACATAATTCAACATGAATGCCGCCATGCCCCAGACCCAGAACAGCGGCAGGCCGATCAGCATCAGCACCCCCGCCAGCGACATTCCCAACCCCATATTGATGATCGAGATGGTAACGAAATAACGTGACACCAGCGACTCCGCGGTCTTGAACCGCTGCTGGATCGATGCCGACTGCGCGACGCCGCCAATCCGTTTGGCCAGCGCCGAATAGACCTCGAGCCGTGTCAGAAGGAAAAAGTAGAATGTCCCGGCAAATACCAGAACCTGGCCCAGAATGACCGGTGCCAGAAACAGGGCGTCCGAAACCGTGGGCAGCGCGGTATCGGCAGCCTTTTCCGTGCTCGCCGTCGCGTCGGCGTCGCCTCCGAGCGCTTTCTGCACTTCCGAACTCATGTCATCCAGACCCCGCAACATGCTGCGCATGTCATAGATCAGCGACTGCAGTTCGAGCCGGATCTTGGGAATCTCGGCGGTGACGCGCCAGAACAGCGGTTCGAGCGCCAGCACCAGAACCCCCAGTCCGAGAATGGTCGCCACCATGATGATCATCGCCGCGTAACCCACGGGGATCTTCAGCCGGTCAAAGAAATCCATCAACGGCGCGACAATAACCCCTGTCACCACCGCCAGCGTCATGGGCGCGGCAATGTTCTGCGCAAATTGCAGCGCGGCAAGGCATACCACGATTGCAATCAGCACAACCCCCGTACGCTGCGGGTCCGAAGAGGAAATCAGCCTGTTCGCCATCTCCGTCGGTCAGCGCCGCTTGGGGCGCGAGGTGCGCCGCCCGGCATCGAGGCCGATAAGAAATCCTTCGATCATTTTCATGAATGGGTCCACTGTGGCTGCGGCAGGAGCCGCCGGGGGTGCGCGATAAAGGCGCCGTTGGGCGCGGGCGACAGCAAAGAGGATCAGCCCGGCACCGGTATAGAGAAAGCCGACGACCTGCGCCGCGAAGATCGCGCTGCGCAGTTCGGCCAGCATCATCCAGAACGCTGCCGTCAGAAACCCGAGTCCGATGGCCACAAGCACTGCGCCCGCGGCTGAAAACGTGATCGCGCGCGACGTGCGCCGCGCGTAATCCCTGAGCGTGAACCCGAACAGCATGGCCTACTTCCGGCCGCTGAGAAAGCCCGCGATGAAGCCGACGCCGATTGCAATGCCGATCGCGGTGCCGGGCTGGCGGCGGATAGCGTCGTATGCCTGATCCTGTGCGTCGAGCGCCCGGATCTGTGCTTCGGTCAGCGCATCGCTGCCCCGCTCTTTCAGCTTCTCGGCCTGCAGTTTGGCTGCGGCGAGGGTCTCGTCCTTGCGGCGCGTGCCGATTTCGCTGATCAGTTCAGTCACGCCTGCAAGATCCTTTTTCAGTGTTGCGATCTGGTCCGACAGATCCTTGTAATCCGTCGAGGTGCCGTTGTTCAGGTTGGTCTGCGTTGTCTGTGCCATTGAAAGGCCCTCCAGTGTGTGGTGCTGATGGATAAACGCCGTCCACCGGGCTTTGTTCCGCCGGGGCGGAAAATGTCGGGTCGCTCGAAACGGCACATTCCGGTGCGCCCGACGTCTGGACATTTGGTGTTCACGGCATGTGGACAGGTGTCAAAACGCCGAAGTTCCCCGGCCCGCGCCCACAAAGGCCGCCGTGCAGGGACAACTCCGACACGGCCCCGGCGCGCGGAGAGCCGACGCCCCGCCAGCCTGCGGCGTCACCCGGCCGCAATGGACCAAGCAACAGGACACTGGCCGCGCCGTCTATCCACGAGCTGGTCATCAAGCGTCTCTCTCTGGCAGCTTCCGGCGACAGGAAGATACCGCCATTCACCCGCTCATTTTTGCCGCGGTCGGAAGAACCTCTGACGTCACTTTGCTAGTTTGGAATACATCCGCGCCAACGACTCCGCTGTTGCCGCCGTCAGGTCTGCAGCTCCCCCGAAGTTCAAAGGAAATGCCAAATCCCGGCAAATTTGTGCTACGCTCCGCGATGGCTTTCGCTTCGTACATCAGGGAGATTCGCTATGAAGCACGTGATCACCGCCGCAATCTTTGCCACCATCGCGACGCCAGCCCTTGCCTTCCATTGCCCGGCGGACATGGCTGCAATCGACGCAGCGCTGCCGACAGCCAGCCTTTCAGCGGCTGACCTCACGACAGTCAAAAGTCTCCGCGCCCAGGGTGAAGCCGAGCACGGTGCCGGCAACCATCAGGCCTCGGTCGATACGCTGGCAAAGGCCAAGGCGCTGCTCGGGCTCTGAACCCGCGCGTCGCAGGCTAGAGGCACCATGGCGCGCCGCAGCGCAATCGCAGCGGCAGTGCGCCGCTGTGGATTGAAGACGGGGGCGCTGTAAGTTGCGGCACGGCACTTTGTTGGTTCTGTGCTGGTCCGGTAGATATTCACCAGATCGCTGACGGATTGCGAGAGTCCGGATGCCGATACCTTCGGCCATCAAGCTGATGGGCAGTCCTTTCACCGACACAGGGAACCCGGTTGCCCTGCCCGGCGGTTCAGGACAGCAGCTACCCGGGCGCCGACATGGCGGATTTCGCGAACCTCAGCCGGTCACGCCCGGTAGCGAAGGTCCGTCCTGTGCCCTAGTGCGTCCAGGCGCCCCGGCGATCGACGGCAAAATTTTCCGCATAGCCGCGCGGACGGATGTTGGACTTGCGCTTTTTCGGATCCGAGACCTGCGCATCAATGCCATTGTCGCGGGCATATTCCAGCGCCGCCTCTTTGCTGTCGAATCTGAGCTGCACCTGAGCCTGGGTATCGGTCGAGGAGGTCCACCCCATCAGCGGATCAACCTCGCGCGCGGTGTCCGGCGTGAAATCCAGCACCCAATGCCGGGTCTTGGCGGTCCCCGAGGACATGGCAGTACGGGCAGGCTGATAGATACGGGCGGGCATGGCACAAAAACTCCTTGGCTGCCGGTTTTATCGGGCAAAACGCGGACGCGGGCAAGATCGGAATCGCGCGAAGGCCGTGGCTTGTGCCGTCAGGATCGCAAGCGGCGTCGCGCCGATATCAGCGCGGCGGATCACGGAACATGCCGGTTACCGGACCGGGACATGGCAGTTCCGCGGAGCCAGGCACCGCATCAAGGCTGCGGCCACTGTCGCGGTGCGGGTCCAGCTCTCCCACCTTTACATCGCAGAGGCCATCAAGTCAGCCTTCCGACGCTTCGCTTGTCTGCAAACCGGCTGATCGTACGGCCGCAGAACACCACAGCCTGGCCGCGCCCCGGTCGGCACTTTCTGTGATCTGACCTTCCTGACCGGCGCTGCGGCGCGTTGATGCCTTGAATCCCCGGCCCAACACTACAACTGTAGGACCGACGCCAGAGGTTGCCCCAATGCCCTATGCCCATTCCGACAAGACCGACGCCGCGCTGCCGATGATGCACGCCCCTGCCCCCGCTGCTGCCAAGCGGGACAAGCTGGAGGGCGGCATCCGTTTTCGCATGGCGACCGACTTTGAGCCGGCAGGCGACCAGCCCACCGCAATCCGCGAACTGGCGGGCGGGGTGATGGCGGGCGAGCGGGATCAGGTGCTGCTGGGTGCCACCGGCACCGGCAAGACCTTCACCATGGCCAAGATCATCGAAGAGACCCAGCGCCCGGCGATCATCCTTGCGCCCAACAAAACGCTCGCCGCGCAATTGTATGGAGAATTCAAAGGCTTCTTCCCCGACAATGCGGTGGAATACTTTGTCAGCTTCTACGACTATTACCAGCCCGAGGCCTATGTCGCCCGCTCGGACACCTATATCGAGAAGGAAAGCCAGATCAACGAACAGATCGACCGGATGCGCCACTCGGCCACCCGGGCGTTGCTGGAACGCGATGACGTGATCATCGTCGCTTCCGTGTCCTGCATCTACGGCATCGGCTCGGTCGAGACCTATGGCGCAATGACCCAGGATCTGCACGTCGGCAGCGCGTATGACCAGCGCAAGATCATGGCCGACCTGATCGCACAGCAATACAAGCGCAACGATCAGGCGTTCCAGCGCGGCAGTTTCCGGGTGCGCGGCGATTCGCTGGAAATTTTTCCCGCCCACCTCGAGGACCGCGCCTGGAAGCTGTCGTTCTTTGGCGAGGAGTTGGAGAGCATCACCGAGTTCGACCCGCTGACCGGGGAGAAGACCGGCACCTTCGAGCGCATCCGCGTCTATGCCAATTCGCACTACGTCACGCCGAAACCGACGATGACCCAAGCGATCATCAGCATCAAGAAAGAGCTGCGCCAGCGGCTCGATCAGCTGGTGAACGAGGGCAAGCTGCTCGAGGCGCAGCGGCTGGAACAGCGCACCAATTTTGACATCGAAATGCTCGAGGCGACCGGCGTCTGCAACGGCATCGAGAACTATTCACGGTATCTGACCGGCCGCGCCCCGGGCGAGCCGCCCCCCACCCTGTTCGAGTTCATCCCCGACAATGCCATTGTCTTTGCCGATGAAAGCCACGTCTCGGTGCCGCAGATCGGCGGCATGTACAAAGGCGACTACCGGCGCAAGTTCACCCTGGCGGAACACGGCTTTCGCCTGCCGTCCTGCATGGACAACCGCCCGCTGAAATTCGAGGAATGGGACGCCATGCGGCCGCAGTCGGTGTTTGTCTCGGCCACGCCGGCGGCCTGGGAGCTGGAGCAGACCGGCGGTGTGTTCACCGAGCAGGTGATCCGCCCCACCGGCCTGATCGACCCCTATATCGAGATCCGCCCCGTCGAGATGCAGGTTGATGACCTGCTCGACGAGGTGCGCAAGGTCGCCGCCAGCGGTTTTCGCACGCTTGTCACCACGCTGACCAAGCGTATGGCAGAGGATCTGACCGAATACATGCATGAACAGGGCATCAAGGTGCGCTACATGCATTCCGACATCGACACGCTGGAACGCATCGAGATCCTGCGCGACCTGCGTCTTGGTGCCTTTGACGTGCTGATCGGCATCAACTTGCTGCGCGAGGGACTGGATATTCCCGAATGCGGACTGGTGGCCATTCTCGACGCGGACAAAGAGGGTTTCCTGCGTTCGGAAACCTCGCTGATCCAGACCATCGGGCGGGCGGCGCGGAATGTCGAAGGCCGGGTGATCATGTATGCCGACCGCATCACCGGTTCGATGGAGCGGGCGATGGGGGAAACCGACCGTCGCCGGGAAAAGCAGATCGCCTATAACCTCGAGCACAACATCACCCCGGCGACGATCAGGAAGAACATTGATGACGTGATGTCCGGCATCTACAAGGGTGACGTCGACATGAGCCGCGTTACCGCCAAGATCGACCACGCCCACGGCGGCAATCTGCAAACCGTGCTGGAAGGTCTGCGCACCGATATGCGCAAGGCGGCGGAAAATCTGGAATTCGAAGAGGCCGCCCGCCTGCGGGACGAGGTCAAGCGGCTGGAAGCTGTCGATCTGGCGATTTCCGATGATCCGATGGCGCGCCAGCAGGCGGTCGAGCGGGCGTCGGAAGAGGCCGTCAAGGGGCGCGGCCGTTCCACGGCGGGACGGGGCGGGATGCACGGCGGCAACGTCAAGCGCCGCAAGCGGTGATCATGACCGGCTTTGCAGATACCTGACCGCGACAGACACACCAGAGCCAGCCGACATCAGACCAGCCGGCAATAAAAAAGCGCCCTCGCCGGGGGCGAGGACGCTTTCCATTTCACCGCTGGAAGTTATTCCTTCGGCGGATCTACATCGATGGTCGGCACTTCGACTTCGACGGTTTTGCTGCCGGTGGTCACGGTGCCGACTTCGGCGTCGATATCGGGCAGTTTGCCGCCTTCGACACTGACATCGACATCAGGCAATGCGCCCTCTTCGGCGACGTCGAAATCGATCATGTAAATGCCGAAAAGCACGACCAGAACTGCCACGACGACCGCTGCAATAACTGTTCCCTGTTTCATATTACGTTCCTAACCTTGTTGTCCCGGTGGCAGGCACAGTCGCCTGCCTCTCACGTTGCTGTGATTAACGCAGGCTCTTTGGTTTCGGTTCCCTGTTCAGAAAATTAGTTTTTTGGGAACCTTTGAGGCCATCTCGAGCGTTTGGTGGTCAGAACCTCAGTTTTGAATGTTAGGAGCCCACCACGATGGAATATGGAATTTTCGGACTTATAATCCTCATTGCCGACATCTACGCCGTCTACAACATCCTTACCTCCGGTGCCTCGACGCTAGCAAAGGTGATCTGGACCCTGGTGGTGTTCTTCCTGCCGGTCCTGGGCTTCATCGCCTGGCTTGTGGCAGGTCCGCGCGGATCTTCCGCCCGGATCTAAGGCCCGTCACGACCGACAGTTCCGTAATGCCCGGACACTGTCACAGGCCTGTGCGAAGCCCTCCGCACAGGCCTTTTTCATGTCTGCTGCATTCTGTGGACCGGCTAATCCAGGACGACGATGCCGGTGTGTTTTGCCTTGTGCTCGGGCTCGACATGAATGGTCACGTTCGCATCCGGCACCGCCGCCTTGAGCGCGTGTTCCACATGATCACAGACCTCGTGCGCCTCCGAGACGGATGTGTCACCCGGCACCACCAGATGAAAATCAATGAATGTCACGCGTCCGGCGTGGCGGGTGCGCAGGTCATGCGCTTCGACCGCGCCCCCGGCTTCGGTCGAGATGACCTCGCGGATCACCTTGAGGGTATCCTCGGGCACCGCCTCGTCCAGCAGGCCACTGAGCGACTCCTTTATGACCCGCGACCCGGACCACAGAATATTCAACGCCACGATGCCTGCCAACGCCGGGTCCAGATGCCACCACCCCGTTGCATAGGCCAGCAGAATCCCCAGCGCCACGCCCATCGACGTCACCACGTCCGTCAGCAGATGGCGCCCATCAGCCACCAGCGCGGGTGACTTGATCGCCCGCCCCCGCGTGATCAGTACCCAGCACCAGATGCCGTTCAGCGCCGTGGCAACGCCGTTGAGCAGCAGACCTTCGATCGGGGCGGAAATCACCGGCGGCGCGAAAAAGCTGAGGTACGCTTCGCGCAGGATCAGAAGCGCGGCGATGACGATCATCACGCCCTCGAGAACGGCGCTGAAGAATTCGGCCTTGTGATGGCCATAGGGATGGTTTGCATCGGCCGGCAGGGCAGCCACCCGAATGGCGATCAGCGCCGCAATGGCGGTGGCAACATTGACCGTGCTTTCCAGCGCATCCGACAGCAGCGCCACAGAGCCGGTGATCCACCAGGCCAGCGCCTTGAGCCCCAGAACGACGCCCCCCACAAGCAGACTGCCAAAGGCCAGTTTCATGGTCGTTGTCACGGGCAGTCCTCGCAAGAATGGACTCGGCTCATAGCAGCGGGGTCGGCATCGCGCAACGCCTTGAAAATGCGCATGATAATCGCTCGCATCTTGGCGCGGCGGCGGGCGGCGGAATACCGCGCATCCCCAATCGGACCACGCCGGATAGCAATCTGAAATGACTGTGAAAAATATTCTTGGGGCGACCACTTGCAGGACGGTTTCGCCGCACCATTTATCACGCGCGTTACACCCTCAGATCCAAAGGATCATTTTCATGCGCTCTCTGCTCATCGCCGCCCTCGTCTCTGTCTCTGCCGTCCCCGCCCTGGCCGACAGCACCACCGGCAAGGTTGTCGCCTTTGACCGCAAAGCCAATGTGCTTGTGCTGGAAGACAAGACCATCTGGTCACTCGAAACGCTGACAACCGTTCCCGAGGATCTGAAATCCGGCGATATGGTCGAGATCCGGTACAACTCGAACGCCGACAACGGCTGGGGCCGGATCAACGCGATTGAAATCAAGGGCTGAAGGGCCAAGGATGGACGCCGCCCCGGGCGGCGTCTATCGTGATGTCATGCGCCCGATTGCCCTGATCTCGCTGCTGGCTCTTGCAGCCTGCGCAACACCGCGCCAGCAGTGCGAGGCCGATGCCGCCGCGCCCTACCGGGCCGCGCTTCAGGAACGGGCGCGTCTGAGCAGCGATCTCGCACGCGGCTTTACCTACAACACCAGATTTGAACGGCGCGAACGCTTTGGCCTGTGCCGTGGTCGCTATGGTGCGGCCTATCACTGCTGGCAAACCGACACCCAGCCGGTGACCCGTCGTGTGCCGGTTGACAGCGCAGCGCTGCAGGCACGTCTGTCGGCTCTGGACAGCGCCCTGCCCGGCCTGCGCCATGCGGCCGCACAGGATACCAGCCAGTGCCGCGCATTGTATCCGGCCGCGCCCGAAAACTGATTGCGCGCCTCAGATCAGTGGGACGAACGGGACACCGCAGGCGCTGAGGGTGACGAGACTGATGATCAGGAGTGCAATACGCAAGATGTGTCCTTTCGGGGCGAAGTTGCCCGGTGCGCCTTGGACCATCTGCGAGCCCTCAATGCAAGGCGTCCGGCCCGTGTTTCAGGATCACCGGCACGATTAGGTCTTCTTCGTCTTCGAGATGGCGGTGCAGCAAGGCACCAAAGCTCAGCAATTCGCGGTGAAACCCACCCGCTTCGCCCTGCCCCTGAAGCACGGCATTGGCCGAATTGGTAAACCGGTTCAGCAACCCGTCCATCGCATGATGGTCCGCATCCAGAATGTCAAAGCCCTTGAGCAGCCTGGGCTCTGCCTTTGACAGCACCGGAAAGTAATGCTGGTCCTCGATCTGGTGGTGACCATGCAACTGGCTGACCAGCATCCCGCCGAACCGCGACAACCGTGTCCGGTGCGCCTGGACATCAATCCTGCGGTCGATCGCGGCTTCGGCGTCGTCCTGGAGACTGACCAACAGGCGGCGGAACATCAGGTGCCGGTCGAGCCAGAAAGCGACCAGCCCGGCAAAGTTGGGATGCTCTTCCCAACCCGCACGCGGAAAGCTTTCGAGCAGGACACGAAGCGCCTCGGGCATACGGTCACGTTCGTTCAATGCGGTTTTTGTCATGGCGTACCTCTGTCCCGCCACATGGCATAGACAGAGTAATTGTCAATCACCGCAAAACGTGAACGGCACAGGCGGCATGGCGCACCACATGGGTGGCTGTCGAGCCGATCAGCAAATCCTGCATGCCGGGGCGGTGCGAGCCCATGACAATCAGATCGACGGCCTGCTGCTCGGCCCATTCCAGAATGGTGCGCCCGGAATGCCCCTCGACCAGCTCGTGTCCGGTGGCCCCGTAGGCCGCGGCCAGCCGCACGAGGTCGGCCTCGATCGCCAGCCGAGATCCGGTCATGTAGTCCTTCGGCAGATAGTTGATCACATAGACCGGGATTTCCTCGATCACATGCATCAGGGTGATGTCGCCACCTTCTGTCGCCAACAGCGTCGCGACTTTCATCGCCGCAGCAATCCTGGCCTCGTCATCAAACGAAATCGGCACCATTATGTTCTTGTACATCTGCGTCTCTCCCTCTGTCGGACCGGTGCAGTGTGCCACGGCGATGGCGCCCAGACCTTGATCCGGATCAAAACACCGCGGCGACGTCGTACATGACCGGTTCGAAGCTGCGGCACAGCGCGTGGATCCGCCGGTTGCGTTCGCGCATCTCGGAGCTGCGCAGCATGGCCAGAAAGTCCTCGCGCTTTTCCCATTGGGAATAATTGGCAATGCGGGTCTGGGCATCGTTCACATGCAACCCTGCCGAGACAAAGCCGCGCTGCTTCGAAATGAAGTTCTCGTAGGCGTCGGTCAGCTCGTCCAGCAGATCCTGACAGGTTCCCGGGCTCATCTCAAAGGTTGTGATGACGGTCTGGGCGGTTGTGGGGTAGGTGATTTCCGGCATTCTGCTCTCCCTTGTCGGGCCAGTGTGCCACCGAATTGCGCTGTCGCCAATTGTCTTTGCCATCTGTGGTGCCCGGGCGCTCCGCATCCGCCCACAGTCCATTGGCCGCAGGGTCGCAGCCCCCCGCCGCCGCGTCATCGGTTCAGACGTTGGGCTCGCCCTGCAACCCCAGCAGCTTGCGAAAACCGGTCCAGTAGCCCGGAAGCCGGGGCGGCTCCACCATCCCCAGCAGGGCTTCGTCCTCCCAGCGCGACATGCGGCGCCGGGCAAAATCGCGGCCCCACGCCAGATAGGCCTGGGCATCATCCGGGCGCAGGCGGCAGGCCGACCCGACAAGCCCGACAAGCGTTTCGGCCGGCGCATACCATTCGTCCTGTATTCCCGTCACCTTCTTCTGCAGGAACGGCCCGACCCAGCGCATCAGCGCCTTGTCCGAAAACTGCAGCAGCATCCGGCCCATCTCGTGACGGGAATAGTGAATCAGCGGCGGGAAGGTATCAAAGAACACCGCCTTGCCATCGACGATCGCGAAGTTGCGGATCGACGGGTGGAACCCAATGCGGGTGTGGAACTGATCGGCATTGTTCCAGAAGGTGGCGATCACGTCCCCCGCCGCCTCCATCATCTCGAGTGTCTGTTCCCGCGTGCCGGACTGCATCAGCGGGCGCATCATCGTCTCGGTGGGCAGCGCCTCCTGGACGATCACCGGCACCCGGCGGCCGTCGATGGCCAGCAGCAGGAATTCCGTCTGCGGCAGCGGCACCCCGGCCTTGCGCAGTGCCTTGACATAATCCTCGTGGCATTTTGCCAGCCGGTCCAGCGCGCCGCCGTCCGCCAGCCCGCGGTAAACCTTGATGACCTTGTCGGCGAACGGGCCGGACGCGGGCCGGAAGGGCACGCAGAAATAGCCAAGCCGTGACATCGGCTGACCGCGTGTGGCGCTGTCCGCCACGATCAATGCACGCAGCGCGTCCTGATCCATCTTTCACTCCTTGGGCCGGGTGCCACAGCCTTAGCCGTTTGCAAGCAGCGCCGCCACCTCTGCCGTGAGGGCATCGACCTCGGCCCGGGCCGGAGTCTTGGCGCCTTCGGCCGCGCCCCGCCCCTGTCCCAGCGCCTCGGCATAGATCACCCGATTGGCAAACTGCGCCAGCGCGATCCGCGCCGCAAGCTTTTCCGCCGCCAGAGCCACATCCGCCGACAGACGGGTGCCGGCGCGCGCCCGGTTCATCACGATCAGTGCTTCCTTGTCTTCGCGTCGGGCCAGATCCAGAACACCTTCGGTCGCCCAGAGATCCACGTGGCTCATCGACACCGGAACAATCACCAGATCGGCACAGCGCAGCGCCGGACGCAGGTCACTGTCTGCCTTGGGCGGGGTATCCACGATGACGATGTCATAGCTGCCGGACAACTTGCGGCATTCGTAGGTGATGCCCCAGGCCGAGGATGTGGCGAATTCCATCCCGTCGACCAGGCCGGGGTCACAGTCGAGCCGGGTCATGAACCAGCGGCCAAGCGATCCCTGCGGGTCGATGTCAACGAGGGCGACACTGCGCCCCAGGCGACGGAAGCCGATCGCCAGATTGGCAGCCAGAGTGGTTTTGCCGGACCCGCCCTTTTGTTGTGCGACCGTGATCACAGATCCGGACATGCCCCATCCCCCAAAATCCAAACGATTCTTCGCACCATGTTGCACATGCACTCAGCAAAAGACCACTGCCGCAGCGGATTTGGTAAAGTTAAGACCGCTTTAACCAAGTTTGCCCGATCCTGGTGCCCGGGCCGCACGCATGGGAGGGTGTCATGCAGCTTCGCGCCACCTTGGTGATATTGCTGCTGTGCCTGTTGGCCACCACCGTTCGCGCCGGGCCCTGGCCACGTGAGCGCGGCACCTGGTTTGCCGCCTCCGACATGCGATTTTCCTGGGCCCGGGACATCGCGCTGCGCGACGGTGCTACCCCGGCCTCTGCATATTACGGGACGTATCTGGAATACGGTTTGCCCCGCAAACTGACGCTGGGGCTGGATCTGGGTCGCACAGGGCGGGGCGACACCAAATCTATCGCTTTCCTGCGTGTCCCGCTGCGCAACCCTGAAACCGGGCTGAAGGTGTCCGCGGAACTTGGACTTGGCAAGATCGACGACCGCGCCATTGTGCGCCCCGGGTTGTCGCTCGGCCTCGGATTCGCAGCGTTCGGCGGTCAGGGCTGGTTTTCAGCCGATACCCTGGCAGAAGTTGCGTCAAAGTCCCGGGATACGGATTTCAAGCTGGACCTGACATTCGGGGTGACGCGGCACAGCGGCACAAAACTGATCCTGCAGGTGCAGAGCGGTCAGCCACAGGACAACGTCCCCTTTGCGCGCCTCGCCCCGTCGATCGTGATTCCCATGGGGCACAACCGTCTGCTGGATCTTGGGCTGATGTACGGCATCACCGGCGACGACACCTTCGGCGTCAAACTTGGGCTGTGGCAAACATTTTGAACCGTTGCGCCAGGCCAGCCCAGGGATATGCTGCCGACATGACCTCACCGATCCGCCCCACCGACGATGCCGCCCGCCAGCTCGCCCGCGATCTGATCGCCGCCGCCCGCTTTGGCGCGCTTGCAGTCCTGGACCCGGACAGCGCCACGCCGATGGTCAGCCGCGTCGGGCTGGTGCCCGGGCCGGACGGGCTGCCGCTGGCTCTGGTCTCGGATCTTGCACAGCATACGGTTGCGTTGAGATCCAACCCGGCCTGTTCTCTCCTGATCGGAGAGCCCGGCCCCAAAGGTGACCCGCTGACCTGGCCGCGCCTGTCGCTGCACGGAACTGCGCAGTTCATCCGGCACGACCATCCGGACCATGGCGCGCTGGCCGCACATTACCTGACACACTTTCCAAAGGCCAAACTGTACATAGATTTCGCCGACTTCTCGCTGCTGAGGTTCGACCTGCGCGGCGCCCACCTGAACGGCGGCTTCGGAAAGGCCTTTGTGCTGTCACCCGACGACCTGCGGCGCTGAGGCCCCGGCGGGCCGCCCAAGTCCGGGCGACCCGATGAACAGCGCGGGTTGAGCCGCCTTCAATCCATGCGGATGCTGACGTTCACATCCCCTCGCATTGGTTCGGAGAAGGTCAGGGCAATTTCGTCCTGTCCGGCACCCTGCCGTATCTCGGCATGGGGATTGTCGAACCGGCTGAGGTTTGCCTCGTTGCGCAAACGCCCGCGCAGCACCACCGCATCCACGTCTTTTGCAAAGCCGCTGAAGGGCAGCTTGTTCTCGGTGTCCACCTGCCAGATCTGTGCATGGGTGTTCTGCGAATGCGACACGATCAACGGATTGGCCACTGCATATTCGATGTTGTTGAAGGTGTTTCCGGCAAAGGTGACCTTCTTCATCGACCCCAGTTCCAGCCCGGCAAAGCTGGTATCCACCCGCTCGACCCGGTTGATCGTCGTGCCGACGCAGCGAAAGGTGTTGCCCTGCACGCTCAGCCCGTTGACCGCATGGCCGGTGCCGTAGGGCTTGACCACGACAAACGAGAAATAGGGCGCGACATTCGAGCACAGAAAGACGTTGTCACTGATCGACAGCCCGGCAAAACCGAAGCCACCGGTGAAATCCGGCTCGGGTTCCCGCTCGTTCGTCCATTCGATAAAGCAGTTGTCGACATAGTTGCCGCTGATGTTGGCGTTGCAGGCCCGCAGGGCGATCACCACCCCGGCGCTGCGAAGACCGTTGCTGGCCGCATCGCCCTGAAAGAAGTGGTTGCCCTGAATGATCGCCTGCGTGCCCGAAACCACGGCAAAATGGCGAAACTGCGAGGCGCGGCATTTCAGGATCTTCACGTCGTTGGCGTTGGCGTTGATGGCCACCGTGGTGCGGTCCTGGGTGAGGGTGCCGCCCTCGTGGCTGATGAACTGGCAGCCGTCGATCCACAATCCCTGACAGCCATCTCCGATCGAGGTGATGCCCCGCTGGCCCGGCCGGGTGAAGGTGCAGTCGCGGATGTAGTTCACGCTGCCCAGCGGCGCCAGTGCGATACCGCTTGCAAGCGTGTTGCACTGGAACTCGACATCTTCGACCACAAATTGGTCAAGCCGTTCAAATCCGGTGAAATCAAGGATGTATCGGAACCTGGTAAAGGTGTAATTCTGCGTACCCGTGGCATCCGACAGCGGCTGCGACAGGGTCAGCTCACCGGCAGCAACGTTCTTGGAGCGCACATAGATCTCACGCCCCACGCCCGCGCCCTCGACATGGGAACCGACCGGAATGTTGGCGATGTTCACCACGTTGGTCAGCTTGAAGCGGTCATCCGCTGCATAAGACGCCTGACTGGTCACTGCCGCAGGCGTCCAGTTGCCAGTGTCCTCGGCGCGCAGCTGGCCGTTGCGGATCACCCGGCGCTGGGCATAGCTTTCACGGTTGTCGACCACATCCGCCACGTCAATCGGCCCCTGCAACGACACACGCCGCCCGCACAGGTCCAGACTCTCGTGATCTGCGTTGTTCAGCAGTGACTGGATCGCCTTGCGGATGGCCGCGTCTTCGTCACCGGCGAAGGCATCGATATAGGCGGGCAGATGGAAATCCTTGGTCAGCGACAGGATCGCTGCCTTGGGCATCGTCACGCTGCCTTCGAATTCCACGTGGTTTTCGAACGTCACCGACTGACCCAGATAATAGCTGCCCCTAGACACCAGCACCCGGCGGCCACCGGCATCGGCATCCGCCGCCTCGAAGGCGGCGCTGTCATCGGTGGTCCCGTCCCCCACGGCGCCATAGTCGCGCACGTCGACGGTGTTGATGAGGTTGCGCAGGAACACCTCGGTGATGTCCTCGACGACGATATCGTCCACCCGGACCACACCGCCACTTGCGCCCGTCAGATCAATGCCGAAATGGCCAAAGATCGGCTGCACGCCCCAGACCATGTCAACGCCGGTGCGGTTGCCCGCACCGATTATCGCGCTCACCTCGACGACTTCGCCGTAGTTTGCGATCACCGCGGACGGGCCGGCCTCGGTCAAACCGGCCACATGCGCGCCCCCCGCCGCCCCGGCCCATCCGGCGATGCGCACCGATGGCAGATTGCCAGAGATTGCCTTGACCCGCGCCGTCACTCGCAGATAGCACCCCGGCAGCAGCGGCGTTTCGCCCATGTAGCGCAGCTTTTGCACCGCGTCGGTCTTTTGAAGTTCGAGGCAGCCGCCAAAATCCTGATCCGCCGGGACAAAGGCCGCTGTTGCCACGTTCTGATAGCTGTCCGATCCGGGCACGCCATCGCCCCGCGACCAGACCGCCAGCCCGGCGGAAAAGGCCGGAGGCATCAGCACCACACCATCGGTAATTGCCTTGTTCATCGCTGTCCCTTTCCTTGCGTCACCGGGCCACGCGCCCCCGCATTCGGAAAAGGAAGTATCAACGAGGCTTTAACAGCATGCGACAGCACCGTGACGGTGCCTGTCTGCATCCCGCAACCAGACGCTTTTGCCTGCATCGCCTTGTGCCATACGAACGCACCAGGAAAAATTCGGCGCTGGCCGGGATTAGGCCGCCACGCCGGGCTGCGGCAAAAGCTGCACGCCGCTTATGCGCCACTGGCCACCTTCGTCGATCAGGCGGTATTCCAGCAGATGCGAGCGCCCCTCCTGATCGCGGATCAACACCCGTTGCGCCATCTCGCTGCCCTCGTCGCGCAGTTCGGTGAACCGCACGTCCCCGGGCCGCCAGACCATCGGATATCCCCGCTTGACCATCATGCCAAAGACGTCCGGGGTGCGAAACATGCCCTGGATGGACGGCGCGGCAAAACTGAAGGCCGTTGCCAGATCGTCAGCCTTGAAAGCGTCGATCTGGCGCTGGATGGTGCTTTCTATTTCCGGATTGCGCGCAACCGGTTCCTGCGCCCAGGCGGTGGTGACCAGGGACAGTACGGTGAGCACGGCAACGATCAGGCGCTTCATGTCAGGACTCCTCAAGCACATGCGGAAAAGGTAAATCCGATCCGCATCTGGTCAAGGCACGCGGCACTGCGCGAAAAAGTTTCAGACCTGTCCCCCGGACGTCGCCCGCTGCCCAGGGGTCAGACCAGTTCGCCCGCCAGCCCCTGCTCGATCAGTGTGATGGTTTCCGCCACGCCGTAAACCGCGATGAACCCACCGAAACGCGGCCCCTGACTCGCGCCCAGAAGCACCTCGTACAAGGCCTTGAACCAATCCCGCAGCGGCTCGAAACCGTGCTCTTTGCCGACGGCAAACACCAGGGACTGGAGGGCTTCGTCCTCGATCGGGCCATCGTAGCCGCGCAGTCTTTCTGCCAGATCCCGCATCGCCGCCGCCTCATTGGGCTCCGGAGCCCGGAATGTCTTGCCCGGTTTGACGAAGTCCTGATAATAGCGCACCGCGAACCCGGCGGCCTGATCCAGATCGCCATGGGTATCCGGTGCCGCCTCGGGCGCATAGCGGCGGATAAAGCCCCACAGCGCCTCTTTGTCCTCGGCCCCGGAAACCGAGGCGATGTTCAGCAACATTGCAAACGACACCACCATCCGGCTTTCCGGCACATCGCCGCCATGAATGTGCCAGACCGGATTGTTGACCTTTCCGGCGGCATCCTGTGTCGCGTAGGCGCGCAGTTGCTGGTGGTACTCGTCCACCGCCTTGGGAATCACGTCCCACCACAGCCGCTTGGCGGTCTTCGGCTTGAGATACATGAAATACGACAGCGATTCCGTGCTGGCATAGGTCAGCCATTCGTCGATCGACAACCCGTTGCCCTTGGACTTGCTGATTTTCTGACCCATGTCGTCCAGAAACAGCTCATAGGTGAAATGTTCCGGCGCCTTGCAGCCCAGCGCCCGGCAGATGCCGTCATAGATCGGCGTATTGGTGCTGTGGTCCTTGCCATACATCTCGAAATCCACGCCCAGTGCCGCCCAGCGGGCGCCGAAATCCGGCTTCCACTGCAACTTCACGTGGCCGCCGGTCACCGGCAGGGTCCATTCACGCCCCTGCTCGTCGTCAAAAGTGATCTCGCCCTTTGCAGCGTCGACATTCTTGATCGGCACATAGAGCACGCGGCCGGTCTCGGGGTGGATCGGCAGGAAAATCGAGTAGGTCTGCTGACGCTCGTCACGCAGCGACTTCAGCATGATCGCCATGAGGTCGTCATACCGCTCGGCGCAGCGCAGCAGGATGTCGTCGAACTGGCCGCTGGCATAGAACTCCGTGGCTGAAATGAACTCGTACTCGAAACCAAAGGTATCGAGGAACCGCCGCAGCATCGCGTTGTTGTGGGCACCAAAGCTGTCATGTGTGCCGAAGGGGTCCGGTACCGAGGTCAGCGGCTTTTGCAGGTGTGCATCCAGCTGCCGCGGGTCCGGCACGTTCTCGGGCACCTTGCGCATCCCGTCCATGTCGTCGGAAAAGCAGATCAGCCGCGTCGGAATGTCCGAAATCAGCTCAAAGGCCCGGCGGATCATCGTGGTGCGCGCCACTTCGCCGAAGGTGCCGATATGCGGCAGGCCCGACGGGCCGTATCCGGTCTCGAACAGCACGTATCCCTTTTCGGGTGGCACCTTTTCATAACGTTTGAGCAACCGGCGCGCTTCTTCGAATGGCCAGGCTTTGGCGCTCATCGCGGCAGTGCGCAGATCGGACATCGGGACTCTCCTACAGGGCCGCGCCACCGGGGGCGCAGGTCATACCGCTCGCTACCTATTGCGGGCGGCGGACAGGGTCAATATTGTCGTCGCGACAGACTGTTTCAGGAAGGCCAGACCGTGACCGATCAGATCGAACACCCGCTCAGCCCGCAGGATTGCCTTGTTGCGCTGATGATTGCCGTCTCTGCCTCCGACGAAAACGTGCGCACGGTCGAACTGGTCAGGATCGAGGCGACGGTGAACCATCTTCCGATCTTTGCCGAATACGATGCCGACCGGATCGGCAGCATGGCCGAAACCGTGTTCGATCTGCTCGAACAGGAAGACGGGCTTGACGCGCTGTTCGGCCTGATGCGCGACAACCTGCCCGAGCGGCTGAACGAAACCGCCTATGCGCTGGCCTGCGATGTGGCAGCGGCGGACGGCACGCTGGCAGAATCCGAACTGCGCCTGCTGGAAGAGATCCGTTACGAACTGGATCTCGATCGCCTGCACGCGGCCGCAATCGAACGCGGGGCCCGGGCCCGGCACATGCGCGCCTGACACAAGGCTGCGAGGACGGGCGGAGATTTCGCCCGCCTCCCCCTGTCGGTCAAGCCATGGTCACGGTCTGGAAAACCGGACTCACCTCTTTGGTCCTTTGTGTGTTATTCTGCACAGGCGGACATTTTCCGCAGAGATTTCGGACGCCCATTTTTGCGGAGGAGCTTTGATGAATCGCCTGACCTTTACCGCATGTGCAGTGGCCATCCTTTGCTTGCTGCCCATCCTTGGCGCCGCATAGCACCAAGGGCACCACACCTGCGGATCACGCCCCGTACAGCACGCCCCATCTTTCGATCAGGGCCTGCTGCAACGTCTTGGCGCGAACATTCCACTCGGAGGCGCCCGGCGGACGCTCGCGCTCTTCCCGGCTGAGCAGATCGCGGCGCGCGATGTTGGCGGCAAATATCGCAAAGGCCAGTTCGGTTCCGCCGGGCAGATCGACAAAGCCCGCCAGCCCGCTGACAAAGTTCAGGGTGCCGGTCTTGGCATGAACCTCGATCGGATGATCGCGCACCACGCGGCGGCGGCCATCGCGCATCGCAAATCCCTTGAGCAGCGGCTTCAGGCCCAGCCTTTCCCGGACCGCCAGCATGGTCTTCATCATATCCGCAGCAGCAATCCGGCTGTCGTCGCCCAGCCCCGAGTGGTCCACCAGTGCCACGTGTTCCAACCCCAGACTGTCGCGCGCCCAGGCATTCATCGCCTCGGCCGACCCGGCCAAATCGGCAACCGGGATTCCCCGCTTGACGGTGGCCGCCAGCCCGACCATCTCTGCCGTCAGGTTGGTCGACCACTTCAGCATATCGCGCAGGATGACGCCAATCGGCGCACTGTCCAAACGGCACAGGTCCTCGCCCTCGGGCAGCACACTCACCGGCTCGCAGGGTTTGAGGCGGATGCCATGTGATCCGGCAAAGGTCACGAAGACCTCACCGGCATAGCGTTCAGGCTGCCGCACCGGCAGCCAGCGCGAGCCTTCGGTGCCCAGCGCCTTGCGTGCCACGGTCCAGTTGTCGCGACTCTGGCCCCTCTGGTAGGTGTAGATCGGCGCCGACCTCGACACGATCTCCATCCGCGCCACAGTCACGTCCGGGCGATGGCTTTCCGAGCGCGCATCCATCTTGACGGTGTAGTCCGTATCGGCCTTGCGCCATTCGAAATGTACACGGTTGTAGTTCAGGCTCAGCCCGGACACCGCCGGGTTGTACCCGACCTGATCAGGCTGTTCCGGGTCAATCGCGGGTACAAACGGCAGCGCGCCGCCCCAGACCAGAAAGCGGCCGCGCACCTCGGTCACCCCTGCGTCCTTCAGCATTTTCGCCAACCGGTAAAGCCCGTCGGTGTCCAGCGTCGGATCCCCGCCACCCGCCAGCACCAGATCGCCGCGCACGACGCCCGCGTCCACTCCTCCCGTCGCAATCAGCCTGGTGGCAAAGACATGATCGGTTCCCAGCGTTTCCAGCGCATAAGACGCGGTCAGCGCCTTCGCGACGCTTGCGGGCGGCAAACCGGTGGCGGCGTCATGCTCTTCGAGCACCTGACCGGTCGACAGGTTCGCAACCGAAAACCCCACGGTTCCGTCGAGCCGAGCCTTGGTGATCAGTTCGTCGACAGTCGGCAGGTCGCGCAGCGCAAGGTCTTCGCCCCGCGCCGCCGGACGCAGGGACTTGAGCGGGGCATTGGCCAGCGCCGGGGCGGCGGCAAATGCTCCGAGGGCAGCCAGAACGGCGCGGCGGGAAACGGGATGGGTCATGCCTTGATCTAAACCAAACAGCGCTTTGCAGACAAGCACCCGAACAGCCGGAAACCGCGTCATGCCCGGGCAATTTTGCGTGATGAGGCCCTGGACTTCCGCGCGTGCGGATGCCGGAAAACACGCCGGTCCCGGGACGGGCGGCCTGCCGCCCTCCGGGGTATTCTACGTGTCCGACCAATCCCCCCGCGCCCGGATCGCGGACGAGCTGAGATCAAGCATCGGCACATTGACAAAGCACCAGGCCGGCGGCTCCGCCTGCGCCAGAAGCTTGGAAGCCCTGGGGGAAATCTGGGCCTCCCTGAACACCCGCGCGGTGCGCGACATCCTGGCCGAAATCCGATCACCCGGGCGCGCCAGAACGCCGACGGGCAGCGCCATCATGATCTGCTGCCAGCGGTCCCAGCGATGAAACTGGGCCAGGTTGTCAGCCCCCATCAGCCAGACGAAATGCACCCCCGGATGCGCGCCCTGCAAAGCCGCGATCGTTCTGGCGGTATAACGCGTGCCCAAACGCGCCTCGGCATCGCTGACCAGCACCTTGGGATGGTGCACCAATGCCCGACACGCCTCCAGGCGCGCCGCCAGCGGCGCAGGCCCGTGCGGCTTCAGCGGATTGCCCGGGCTCACCAGCCAGACGACCCGGTCCAGATCAAACCGCCGCAACGCCTGCCGGGTGATGTTGACGTGTCCCGCGTGGGGCGGATCAAAGGACCCCCCCAGCAATCCGACACGTTGTCCGGCGCGCAGGTGCAGGCCGGTGCTGGTGGTCTCAAATTTCATCGACGTGCAAGGTCCCGTGCCGGTCTCCCGGCCAGAAACACCGGATCGCCCGCGACTTCAACGCGTTTCGCGCAGCGCAGCCCTGTTCCGGACCCGCCCCTGCCGGCCGCGTGATGCACTGCGCCCCTCGCCCGAATGGGCGCAAAACGGCCAAAATGCCAATTTTTCGCGCTGCATTGCCCCTGCCGCGCCGCTTCGCTATCTAGGCCGCAAATTACACACACATGTCCCAAGGGGTTTTCCGATGGCAGCCTATCAATACGTCTACCACATGGATGGCGTCTCAAAGACCTATCCCGGCGGCAAGAAATGCTTTGAGAATATCCGCCTGAACTTCCTGCCCGGTGTCAAGATCGGCGTCGTCGGCATCAACGGCTCCGGCAAGTCGACCCTGATGAAGATCATGGCGGGCTATGACAAGGACTTCACCGGCGAGGCCTGGGTCGCCGAAGGCGCCCGCGTCGGCTATCTGCCGCAGGAACCGGATCTGGACCCCAAACTTGACGTGCGCGGCAACGTGATGCTGGGGGTCGCAGCGAAAAAAGCCAAGCTTGACAAGTACAACGAGCTGGCTATGAACTATTCGGACGAGACCGCTGACGAAATGGCCGCCCTGCAGGATCAGATCGACGCCGAAAATCTCTGGGATCTCGACAGCCAGATCGACATCGCCCTGGAGGCCCTGCGCTGCCCGCCCGACGACGCGGATGTCACGACCCTGTCGGGTGGTGAACGCCGCCGCGTCGCGCTGTGTCAGCTGCTGCTCGAAGCGCCCGAGATGCTGCTGCTCGACGAACCGACCAACCACCTCGACGCCGAGACCATCGCCTGGCTGCAACAGCACCTGATCGACTACAAGGGCACGATCCTGATCGTCACCCACGACCGCTATTTCCTTGATTCGATCACCTCCTGGATTCTCGAACTCGACCGCGGCCGCGGCATCCCCTACGAAGGCAACTATTCGTCCTGGGTCGACCAGAAGGCCAAGCGCCTGATGCAGGAGGCACGCGAGGACAAGGCCAAGCAGAAGACGCTTGAACGCGAACTCGAATGGATGCGGCAGGGCGCCAAGGCGCGGCAGGCCAAATCCAAGGCGCGAATCCAGTCTTATGAGAAGATGGCCGACCAGTCGGTCAAGGAACGTGTTGGCAAGGCCCAGATCGTCATCCCCAACGGCCCGCGCCTCGGCTCCAAGGTGCTGGAGATCGAGGGGTTGCGCAAATCCATGGGTGACCGCCTGCTGATCAACGATCTGAGCTTTTCCCTGCCCCCCGGCGGAATCATCGGCGTGATCGGCCCGAACGGCGCCGGCAAATCCACCCTGTTCAAGATGATCACCGGGCACGAAACCCCGGACGCGGGTGAGGTCAGCCTCGGTGACACCGTGCAGATGTCCTATGTGGATCAGTCGCGCGACGACCTCAACTCCGACGACAACGTCTGGATGGCGATTTCCGGCGGTGCCGAACTGATCACGCTCGGGGACGCCGAAATCAATTCGCGCGCCTATTGCGGAGCCTTCAACTTCAAGGGGTCCGACCAGCAGAAAAAAGTCGGCCTGCTGTCTGGCGGCGAGCGCAACCGCGTTCACATGGCGCGCCTGCTCAAGGAAGGCGGCAACCTGCTCCTCCTCGACGAACCGACCAACGACCTTGACGTCGAAACGCTGCGCGCACTGGAAGATGCCCTTGTCGACTTCGCCGGTTGCGCGGTGGTCATCTCGCACGACCGCTTTTTCCTCGACCGGATCTGCACACACATGCTGGCGTTCGAGGGCGACGGCCATGTGGAATGGTTCGAAGGCAACTTCGAGGATTACGAAGAAGACAAGAAGCGTCGTCTGGGCGAAGACGCCGCCGAGCCGAAGCGGAAACACAAGAAGTTCACGCGCTGACAAGCGCCTGATGAACAATTGGCAGCTTCCCTGCTGGTCGGGGAGGCTGCCTGAAGTGTTTCGCGCGCGGGCGCCCGATCATGCTCTTTGGTCGGCTTTCGCCCTCTCCCGGTCACCCGTCGGGTGCAGTCTACCTCACCCGGAATAGGAACAACGTGGCCGACTGCGCCTGCCCGCTCGGTCATCGGCAACCGGACCGCGACGGGTCGGCCCGCTCCGGTTGGCCTGAGACCCCGTTCCGTCGGCACACAGTCAACTGCCCCGAAATTGCGGAATGCACAAAAACGCGGCCCTTTTTAAAAACTGTTGCCAGACTCACCAACATCTGTCATATGGGCGGGGCTGACGATCTTCTCTTCGACCACCTTGTCTTCCCTAACCGGCTTGCAGGCTATCGATCCGAACGTGACCTCGCCGGGCTGTCGCATACCGTGGACAGCAGACTAGACTAAGGAATATTCACATGGCTACTGGCACAGTGAAATGGTTCAACGCAACTAAAGGCTTCGGCTTCATCCAGCCCGATGGCGGCTCCAAGGACGTGTTCGTGCACATCTCCGCTGTTGAGCGTTCGGGCCTGTCGGGTCTGAAGGACGACCAGAAGGTCACCTTCGACATCGAAGCCGGCCGTGACGGCCGCGAGAGCGCGATCAACCTCGCCCTCGCCTAAGCTTTTGTCCCAGTGACAACATGCGGCCGCCCTTCGGGGCGGTCGTTTGCATTTTGGGCATCGGGTTCCGCGCCTGACACCACGTCGTGACCACCAATCGCGGGATGGATGCCACACACTGCGGCATGGGCGCCCCTGGGGCATTGAAATTCTGCCAGCCCTCGCCAAAACTGTTCAGGTTCCAAACGAAAAGAGCACTGCCATGATCTCTCGCCGAACTTTTGTCGCAGCCGCCGCGGCTGCCGCCCTGCCACTGCCTGCACTTGCGCAGGGATTCGAACTGGCGCCGCGCTACCGGCCCCAGCAGGTCACCTTCAGCAAATCCTACGCGCCCGGTCAGGTGCTGATCGTGCCGAAGGCGCATTTTCTCTACTACGTGAGCGAACCCGGAGTCGCCATGCGTTACGGCGTGGGTCTGGGGAAGGCCGGTCAGGAGATTTCCGGCTCTTACGTCATTGGCAGCCGCAAGGAATGGCCGACTTGGCGCCCGACCGACGCGATGATCGAACGGGACCCCCAGGCCTATGGCAAGTTCAAGGACAACGACTATGTCCAGCCGGGCGGCCCGGACAATCCGCTCGGGGCGCGGGCGCTCTATCTTTATCGCGACGGGCGCTACACCTTCAACGCGATCCACGGCACCACCTCGCCCAGCTCCATCGGTCATTCGGTGTCAAACGGCTGCGTGCGGATGATCAACGAGCACGTGCAGGACCTGTACCAGCGGGTGCCGGACGGCGCGGTCGTTACCGTCCTGTGATGCCGTCCCCGGCGCTGCGGACTTCCCTCCGTGGCTGAGTACGATCTGTTGGTGCTGGGCGCCGGCCCTGCCGGCAGTTCCGCCGCCGTGACGGCCGCGCGGGCCGGGCTGCGCGTGGCGCTGATCGACAAGCACAGCTTTCCGCGTGACAAACTGTGTGGCGGCGGCTTTACCGGCCGCTCCATGCGCTATTTCCAGCAGATCTTTGGCGCCGAGGCGCCGGATACGCCGATTCTCCACCGAACCGCGATCAGCTTTTGCGCCTTTGGTCATGAAGTCGGGCATTTCACCGACGTGCCGCCTCTGCACATGACAATGCGCCGGGATCTGGACCACGCACTGCTCCGTGCCGCAATTTCGGCCGGTGCGACTGACCTGACCGGACAGAAGGTACTTGCCATCGATGCAGAGGCGCCAGCCGTCACCCTGGACAGTGGCATCGTCTCGGCTCCGCTGTTGGTGGCCGCGGATGGCGTCAACAGCCCCACGGCGCGCCTCCTTTTCGGCGCGGCGTTTGACAGGTCGGAAATCGGCTTTGCACTCGAGGTGGAGCTGCCCCTGGACGCTCCGCCGGTTACGCCGGTGCGCATAGATTTCGGTGCCGCCGACTGGGGCTATGGCTGGGATTTTCCCAAGACCTGCGGCCGCACCATCGGTGTCGGCGGCGTGATGCGGCGCAATACAAATCTCAAATCGTCGCTGAACGCCTACCTGGGGTACCTGGGGGTGCACACCGACAGTCCGGTCAAGGGGCAGTTCCTGCCGTTTGGCGCCTATCGCCGCCAGCCCGGGCGCGGCAAGGTTCTGCTGGCTGGCGACGCCGCCGGATTGGTCGACCCCATCACCGGCGAGGGCATCGCCTACGCCCTGAAGAGCGGCCAATTGGCATCCGAATCAGTTCTGGCCGCACTTGGCGCCGGGATGCCGGATCAGGCGCTGTCGAACTACCGGACGGCGCTCGGACCAATCCACCGCGCGATCACTCAGGCACGCCTGATCCGGCCGCTGATCTTCCTGCCGGCCCTGCGAAAAGGGTTCGTTGCCGGGTTCCGAAATTCCTCGACATTGCGCGCGGAATACCTGCAATTACTAGCAGGTAAGACGGAATATGGTCAAATCACGCGACGGACTGTGGCGCGCCTTCCAAACCTTCTGGCGCGCAGCCTGACGCAGTAAAAGAGGTGGATTTTGCAACCCAAATGCGCCGCCTTTATACTGAATTACCTAGCGTTACACCTTAAGGTTGACAGGTGAAAGACCGTTCTCTAACCGTTAACCAATCGGCAAAAATGTCGAATAAGTAAATGGATCGTCAACCAAATGGCGACAACTTCGGGCTAAGACAGAAAAAGGACTAGGCATGGCAGGCATCGGTATTGTGTTCGGGGGGTCACTTGGAATGGTAAGTGGACTCATCGGATGGATTTTTGGGGGCATGACAGCGTGGCAGGCTCTCGGACTATACTTCATGACGGGACTTATGGTTTGCGCCCTGTTCCTCGTGATTGCGGCAATGCGGCTTACAGCGCGCAAGATGCCGCGAACCAAGGCACAGCCAGCAATCAACTACACCATGGGGTCCAAAGCGTCCTGACCTCCGCCAAAGGCCGGATTGTCGTACGGCCTGCAATGGCTGTCGCCACCGACCTTTAGCGTGCGAACCGGTGGTCACCGCCGGGGTAACGTACAGATAACTCCGCCGCTGTATCCGGGAACGGTTGCAGCGGCGGTGGCACTTTAGGAAGTGATTTTGCCTTTGATCGACTGCCGCCGCAGTCAACGACTTTGCAATTTCATCCAAAACCGTCCTTCCGGATTTTTTCTTGCATCGACTCGGGCAATCCCCATACCAAGGGATGCGACGTTACCTCTATCGACCCACTGCTCCTTCCCGGCACAGTCACTCGATCGTGCACTGACCTAGCCGTCCTGCCGCAATTCCGCGGGCAGTCAAAACAAGGGAGCATCCTGATGGCAACCGGCACCGTCAAATGGTTCAACACCACCAAAGGCTATGGATTTATCGCGCCTGATGGCGGTTCCAAGGACATTTTTGTCCACATCTCTGCTGTCGAGCGGTCGGGGCTGACCGGCCTTGCGGACAATCAGAAAGTGACATTCGACATCGAGCCCGGCCGCGATGGCCGCGAAGCGGCGATCAACATTGCGCTGGCCTGAGTTCATTTCACGACACATATGCGGCGTGTCGCGCCGCCACCCTGTGGCGCTCTGCGACGCCAGTCACTTCTGAGCCCGCAGGATCAGTGCTTCGACAGATGGCCCCAATGCGGCAACGATCCGCCTGACGCCCTCGGCGTTGGGGTGAATTCCGTCGGCTTGCATATAGGCGCGGACGTCGGCGGGGCGGCGCTCCTCCTCGGCGAGTCCCTCGAAGAATTCGGCAAAATACAGTGTCCCGTACTGTTCTGCCAGGTCAGGGTACATCGAATCGAACGCCCGCTTGAACGCCGGCCCGTAATTGCCCGGCGCACGCAGACCGACGAGAAGCACCGGCAGGTCCTGCTCGGCCGTCACCTGCAGAATCCCGTCCAGATTGGCGCGCGAATTCGCCGGATCGATGCCGCGCAGAAGATCGTTGCCACCCAGTGTCACGATCATGGCGTCCGTGCTGTCCTGCAACGACCAGGCCACGCGGCTCAGACCGCCAGCGGTGGTATCCCCCGACACGCCGGCATTGACCAGCGTCACATCATGCCCGCGCGCGCGCAGCCAGGCCTGCAACTGCGGCACGAATCCCTCCGCGCGCGGCAAACCGTAACCCTGCGTCAGACTGTCGCCCAGCGCCACGATCTCGACCGGTTCGGCCTGTGCCAGGCTGGACCAGCCCAGCAGCATTGCCACAGCAACCTTGCGCCGCAGCGCAGCAACCCCATATGTCCTGAAACTCATTGTATCCGGACCCTTCCCTCATGACCGATCCTGTTCTTGCCCTTAAAGATGTCACTCTGAGCCTCAACGGCAATGCCGGAATGGTCGATATCCTGCACGGGATCACGCTGAACGTTCACAAGGGCGAGACTTTGGGCCTGATCGGGCCTTCCGGATCGGGAAAATCTTCGCTGCTGATGATTATGGGGGGGCTGGAACGCGCCACGTCCGGCAGTGTCCTGGCGTTGGGGCAGGATCTGACGGCACAGAACGAGGATGGGCTGGCCCGGTTCCGCCGCGACAACATGGGGGTGGTGTTCCAGTCCTTTCACTTGATTCCGACGATGACGGCGCTGGAAAATGTCGCCACACCGCTGGAACTGGCCGGCAAGGCGGATGCCTTCGAGCTGGCCCGCGCCGAGCTTGAAACGGTTGGCCTTGGCCACCGTGCCGATCATTACCCGGCGCAGATGTCGGGTGGCGAGCAGCAGCGCGTGGCGCTGGCCCGCGCCTCGGCGCCTCGGCCCCAGATCTTGCTGGCCGACGAGCCGACCGGGAACCTGGACGGGGTGAATGGTGACGCCATCATCAAGATGCTGTTCGACCTGCGCGACCGTCACGGTGCCACTCTTGTTCTGGTGACGCATGCCAATTCACTGGCCCAGCGGTGTGACCGCGTGATCCGCCTGACCGACGGACGCATCGCCCCGCAGCACCGGCAGGCCGCAGAATGAGCCTGCGTATCGCCGCGCGGTTTGCGCGCCGGGAACTGCGCGGCGGACTGTCCGGGTTCCGCATCTTCATCGCCTGCCTGGCGCTCGGGGTCGCCGCCATCGCGGGAGTCGGTTCGGTCCGCTCGGCGATCGAGGCAGGTCTTGCCGACCAGGGAGCCATCCTTTTGGGCGGCGACGCGGAGGTCCAGTTCACCTACCGCTTTGCCTCTCCTGAGGAACGTGCCTGGCTCGACACGATCGCCACTCGGGTTTCCGAAGTCACCGATTTCCGGTCGATGGCCGTTGTCGATCCTGACGGCGCCGCGGAACGGGGGCTGACGCAGGTGAAATCCGTCGATGCGGCCTATCCGCTGAAAGGCGAGATCCTGCTGGACCCGCCGATGCCACTGGCGCAGGCGCTAGCAAGGAACGAGCTTCCCGGTGCCGTCATGGCACCGATCCTCGCCGACCGGCTGGGCCTGCGCGTGGGCGACGCATTTCGCCTGGGCACTCAGGATTTCACCCTCAACGCGGTGATCGCTCACGAGCCGGACAACACCGGCGCCGGTTTTTCGCTGGGCCCCCGCACTCTGGTGCGCACCGAGGATCTGGCCGCGTCGGGCCTGTTGAGCGCGGGCACACTGTTTGATTCCGAATACCGCCTTGATCTGCCACCGGGCAGCGATCTCGACGCGCTCAAGGCGCAGGCCGAGGAACGCTACCGCGACACCGGCCTGCGCTGGCGCGATGCGCGCAACGGTGCGCCAGGCGTGGCACGGTTCGTCGAGCGTCTGGGCGCATTTCTGGTGCTGGTCGGCCTGTCGGGCCTTGCCGTCGGCGGTGTCGGGGTGTCGGCCGCCGTGCGCGCCTACCTTGCACGCAAAACCTCGGTGATTGCGACCCTGCGCACGCTGGGGGCCAGCCGGGCGACGATCTTTCAGACCTATTTCCTGCAGATCGGCGCGCTCAGCCTGATCGGCATCGGCCTTGGCGTGATTCTGGGTGCGATCATCCCGCTGGTGTTTGCGCCGCTGATCACCGCCTCTCTGCCGGTTCCGGCGCTGTTTGCGGTGCATCCAGCCCCCCTGATCGAGGCGGCGATCTATGGTGCGCTCACCGCATTGCTGTTCACGCTCTGGCCGCTGGCACGGGCCGAAGAGGTGCGCGCTGCCACCCTGTTCCGCGACGCGCTGGAAAGCAGCAGCCTGTTCCCCGCCGTGCGTTACATCGTTGCCACCGGCCTGCTGACCCTGTCCCTCGTCGGCACGGCGATGTTATTCTCGGGCAATGAATGGCTCACGCTCTGGACCGCCGGGGGCATCCTTGGCGCGCTGGTCCTGCTCAGCCTCGCGGCCATCGCCATTCGCTGGCTTGCGCGTCGCGCCACCCCTGCCGCCCGCGGCAGACCGGTCCTGCGCTGGGCGCTGGGGGCCATCGGTGGTCCGCGTGAAGGCGCCGCTTCGGTGGTGCTGTCGCTGGGCCTTGGCCTGTCCGTGCTGGCCGCCGTCGGACAGATTGATGGAAACCTGCGCAATTCGATCAGCCGTGACCTGCCCGAGGTTGCGCCGTCATATTTCTTTGTCGACATCCAGAAAGACCAGATGCCCGGATATCTCGACCGGCTGGAAAACGACCCCGCCGTGCGCAGGATCGACAGCGCCCCGATGCTGCGCGGCGTCGTCACGATGATCAACGGCGTGCCGGCCGAAGAGGTTGCAGGCGATCACTGGGTGGTGCGCGGCGACCGCGGCATCACCTACGCCGACCGCCCCGGCGAAGGCACCACCATCACCGCCGGGGAATGGTGGCCCGAAGGGTATGACGGCCCGCCGCAGGTCAGCTTTGCCGCCGAAGAGGCCGAAGAGCTCGGACTGAAACTCGGGGACACCGTCACCGTCAACGTGCTCGGCCGCGACATCACTGCCACGATCACCAGCTTCCGCGAGGTGAATTTTGCCTCTGGCGGCATCGGATTTGTGATGAGCCTGAACGCCGCCGCGCTGGAGAATGCGCCGCACACCTTCATCTCGACCGTCTACGCCACGCCCGAGTCCGAGGCGCAGATCCTGCGCGATCTCGCGCAGCAATTCCCCAACATCACCGCCATCCGGGTCGCCGACGCCATCGACCGCGTGTCCGAACTTCTCGAGGGAATCGCCGCTGCCACCCGCTGGGGCGCAGCGGCCACCCTGCTCACCGGCTTTCTGGTCCTGATCGGTGCCGCGGCAGCGGGCGAACAGTCCCGCACCTTCGAGGCGGCAATCCTCAAGACACTGGGCGCCAGCCGTGCCCGAATCCTGCGCAGTTTCGCCCTGCGCTCGGGCCTGCTGGGGGCCGGTGCGGGCCTTGTGGCGCTGGGGGCCGGCATTCTCGGCGGATGGGCGGTGAGCACGTTCATCATGGAAACCGACTTTGCGGTGATCTGGTCCTCGGCCTTCGGCATCATCATCGGCGGCATTCTGGCCACCCTGCTGGCGGGGCTCGCCTTTGCCTGGCGCCCGCTTGCGGCGCGCCCCGCCGGGGTGCTGCGCGCCCGGGAATAGAACCTTGCGCCCCGGGAGCTGCACTGGCATGGCTGTCGGCGACCCCGCATGCCCAAAGGACCCCGACCGATGACCGATCATCTGCCCATGACCGTTCCCGCCGCGATCACTCCCGCTCAGCGTACCAGCCTGATCAACCTGATCCGCCGGGCGGCCCGGACCGAAATCCTGCCGCGCTTTCGCGATCTGTCGTCGGTGCAGATCGATCAGAAGACCGGACCGCAGGATCTGGTGACCGAGGCGGACCGCGCCGCGGAAAGAATGATCGCGCGCGGGCTGATCGGGCTGTTTCCAAACGCCCTGATCGTCGGCGAAGAGGATGTGGCCAGCAACCCGGGTCTGGTGGACAAGATCGCGGATGCGCCGCTGGCGTTCACCATCGACCCGGTCGACGGCACCTGGAACTTTGCCCATGGCCTGACGCAGTTCGGGGTCATCCTGTCCGCAACCCGGTTCGGCACCCCGGTGTTCGGCCTGCTTTACGATCCGGTGATGGACGATGTGATCGTTGCGGATGACACCGGCCCCGCGCAACTGATCAGACCCCGTCGCGCCACCCGCACCCTGAGCGTGTCCAAAGGTGGTGCCGTGGCGGATCTGACCGGCTATGTCGGGCTGTATCTGCTGGCCAAGGACAAACAGGCCGCGATGGCCGCAACCTATCCCAAGTTCCAGCGCGTCACCTCGTTGCGCTGTGCCTGCCATGAATTCCGCATGTTGGCGCAGGGCCATGTGGATTTTGTCTTTGCCGCCGGGCTCACCCCCTGGGACCATGCGGCCGGAGTGCTGATCACCCAGCGCGCGGGCGGCCATGTGGCGCTTCTGGACGGGTCGGATTACCGGGCTGACGCCCCACGCAGCAGCTATCTGCTCGCCGCCGCGGACGCCGCCACCTGGGGCCGCGTCCGCGATACCTTCGGTTTCCTGCTGACTGACCAGAACTGAAACGGCGGAGGGCGCACCCTCCGCCGGCCGAGGCTGCTACTCTGCCGCCTCGGCATAGTCGGACATCGGCGGACAGGTGCAGACCAGATGCCGATCACCATAAACGTTGTCCACCCGATTGACCGGCGGCCAGTACTTGTCGACCCGGAACGCACCCGGCGGGAAACAGCCCTGCTCGCGGCTGTAGGGCCGGTCCCAGTCGCCCACCAGATCCTCGACCGTGTGCGGCGCGTTGCGCAGCGGGTTGTTCTCGCTGTCGATCTTGCCGTCCTCGATCGCGCGGATCTCTTCGCGGATCGCCAGCATCGCGTCACAGAACCGGTCCAACTCGGCTTTGGTCTCGGATTCCGTCGGTTCGACCATCAGCGTGCCCGCCACCGGCCAGCTCATCGTCGGCGCGTGGAACCCGGCGTCGATCAGACGCTTGGCGATGTCATCGACGCTCACGCCGGCACTTTCGGCAAAGGGGCGTACATCCAGGATGCACTCATGCGCCACCCGGCCCTGCTTGCCGGTGTAGAGCACCTTGTAGGCACCACTCAACCGCGCGGCGATATAGTTGGCATTCAGGATTGCCACCCGCGTCGCCTGGGTCAGGCCCTCACCGCCCATCATCAGGATGTAGGCCCAGCTGATCGGCAACAGCGACGGCGAGCCGAACGGCGCCGCCGACACCGAGCCGACACCGGGCTCGAGCGGATGTGACGGCAGATGCTTCACCAGATGGGCCTTCACCCCGATCGGTCCCATGCCGGGCCCGCCGCCACCGTGCGGAATGCAGAACGTCTTGTGCAGGTTGAGGTGGCTCACATCCCCACCCAGATCGCCCGGTCGGCTCAGCCCGACCATGGCGTTCATGTTGGCGCCATCGATGTAGACCTGTCCGCCATTCTCATGGGTGATCCGGCAGACGTCCTGCACGGTTTCCTCGAACACCCCGTGGGTCGAGGGATAGGTGATCATGCAGCCGGCCAGATCCGCCGCATATTTCTCGGCCTTGGCGGCAAAGTCCACCAGGTCGATCGAGCCGTTGTCGTCACAGTTCACCGGCACCACTTTCCAGCCGACCATCTGCGCGCTGGCCGGGTTGGTGCCATGGGCGTTGACCGGGATCAGGCACACATTGCGGTGCCCCTGCCCCTGAGCCCGATGCCAGTCGGCAATTGTCAACAGACCGGCATACTCGCCCTGCGCGCCGGAATTGGGTTGCATAGAAATGGCATCGTAACCGGTGATCTCGCACAGCTTCTTGCTGAGGTCTCCGATCAGCTCGGCATAACCCTGTGCCTGATCCGCCGGCACAAAGGGATGCAGGTCGGAAAACGCCCGCCAGCTCACCGGCATCATCTCGGCCGCCGAGTTCAGCTTCATCGTGCAGGACCCGAGCGGAATCATCGCCCGGTCCAGTGCCAGATCCCGGTCAGCGAGACGGCGCATATAACGCATCATCTCGGTCTCGGCCCGGTTCATGTGGAACACGTCATGCTGCAGATAGGCGCTGGTGCGCAGCAGCGGTTCCGGCAGGCAGTAGCTGGGGGTGTGGTCGTCATCCCGCCGGTCGATGCCGAACGCGCGCCAGACCGCCTCGACAGTCGCCGGGCGCGTGGTTTCGTCGACGGTGATGCCGACCCTGGTGCTGCCGACCGCGCGCAGGTTCACCCCCTGCTGGACCGCCGCCGCCATGACACCGCTCTGGAACAGCCCCACGTCAACGGTAATGGTGTCAAAGAACACCTCGGGCTCGATGGAGAACCCCGCATCGCGCAGCCCACGGGCCAGCCGCGCGGTCTTGCGGTGGATGCGCTGCGCAATCGCGCGCAACCCGTCCGGCCCGTGAAACACTGCATAAAAGCCGGCCATCACCGCCAGCAGGGCCTGCGCGGTGCAGACGTTGCTCGTGGCCTTCTCGCGCCGGATGTGCTGCTCGCGGGTCTGCAGCGCCAGGCGGTAGGCGCGGTTGCCGTGGCTGTCGATCGAGATCCCGACAATCCGTCCCGGCATGGATCGCTTGTAGGCATCCTTGGTCGCCATATAAGCGGCATGCGGCCCACCATAGCCGACCGGCACGCCGAACCGCTGCGTCGATCCCACGGCGATGTCCGCGCCCATCGCGCCCGGCTCCTTGAGCAGACACAGCGCCATCGGATCGGCGCTCACGATCCCAATCGCCTTGCCGGCATGCAATGCCGCGATCTCGGGGGTAAAATCGCGCACGTGGCCATATGTGCCGGGATACTGAAAGATCGCCCCGAACACCGCACCCGGCTCCAGCGTGTCCACCGGTCCGACGATGACGTCGATTCCCAGCGGCGCAGCCCGGGTCTTCATCACGGCGATGTTTTGCGGATGGCAATTCTCGTCGATGAAAAAACCTGTCGCCTTGGTCTTTGCCACCCTCTGCGCCATGGTCATCGCTTCGGCACAGGCCGTCGCCTCGTCCAGCAGGGACGCATTGGCGATCTCGAGCCCGGTCAGATCCGACACCATGGTCTGATAATTCAGCAACGCTTCGAGACGCCCCTGCGAAATCTCGGGCTGATACGGCGTGTAGGCGGTATACCACGCCGGATTTTCAAAAATGTTGCGCTGAATCGCCGGCGGCGTGACCGTGCCGTGATAACCCATCCCGATCAGCGAGGTCAGCACCTGGTTCTTCTCGGACACCTCCCGCATGTGGAACAGCAGTTCGCGCTCGGACATCGCCTTGCCGAAATCCAGCGGCTGCTTCTGACGGATTGCCTGCGGCACGGTCTGGTCGATCAATGTGTCGAGATCGGAAACGCCCAGTGTCTCGAACATCGCAGTCATCTCGTCCGGAGAAGGGCCGATGTGCCGTCGGTTGGCAAAATCATAAGGTTTGTACGCAATCGGTGTGAAGGACATGTCTGTCTCCGTCGGGCCTCAGCGGCCTCTGCAGTGATCGGGACCGGACCTGGAACACAGAGACCGGCGCTGTGCCGCCTGCTGCTTCTCTGGGTCAAAAATAGCCCGGGGGTCCGGGGGGCCGGCCCCCCGGTAGTCGGCCCGGTGCATCCCGCACCGGGCCGAAACGCCGGCGTCAGCCGATGAACTTCTTGTAGGCGGCTTCGTCCATGTAATCGTCCAGCTGGCTCATGTCGTCGATCTTCACCTTGAAGAACCACGCGTCCCCCTCGGGATCGTCGTTGACCTTGCCCGGCTCGGCCACGATCACCTCGTTCACCTCGACAATCTCGCCGTCGATGGGGGCCAGAATGTCCGATGCCGCCTTGACGCTCTCGATCACGACAACCTCGTCATCCTTGCTGATGACCGTGCCGACATCCGGCAGTTCGACGAACACCACGTCGCCCAGCTGTTCCGCAGCATGTTCGGTGATGCCGACGACGATCACGCCGTCGTCTTCTTCGCGCAGCCACTCATGTTCTTCGGTGAACTTCATTTACGTCTCCCGTGACAGTTCATCGTTTGAAATTTGCAGGGGTGAAGGGCATCTTCACCACCCGTACGGCCAGCCGCTTGCCGCGGACCTCGCCGAACAGTTCTGTCCCGGGTGCAGCCATCGCCGCCGGAACATATCCCATCGCCAACGGCGCGCCGACGGTCGGACCGAACCCGCCCGAAGTGACCTGTCCCACCGGGGTCGCGCTGTCAGGGTCCGCAAACAGCGCGACGCCTTCGCGCATCGGCGCCCGGCCTTCCGGCAACAGGCCGACCCGCAGCCGGGCCGGTGCCTCAACCAGTTCCCGCAGGATGCGCTCTGCCCCCGGAAAGCCACCCGCCCGGGCACCATCGGCGCGGCGCACCTTCTGGATTGCCCAGCTCAGCCCCGCCTCGACTGGCGAGGTGGTCGCGTCGATGTCATGGCCATACAGGCACAGCCCGGCCTCCAGCCGCAGCGAATCCCGCGCGCCCAGACCGATCGGCTCGACGTCGCCATGCGCCAGCAGTGCCCGCGCCAGATCCACGGCCGCTGCTGCGGGCACCGAAATCTCGTATCCGTCCTCGCCGGTATAGCCCGACCGCGACACCCAGCATTCGGCACCGGCAAGCTCGACCGTCGCGACATCCATGAACCGCATCTCGCGCACCGCCGGGTTCAGCCCCGCCAGAACGTCCTCTGCCGCAGGCCCCTGCAACGCCAGCAGCGCACGCGAGTCCAGCAGGCGCACAATGACGCCGGGTTCCAGCGCCGCACGCATCCGCGCGACATCCGCCTCCTTGCAGGCGGCGTTGACCACCACAAACAGATGATCCCCCCGGTTGGCGATCATCAGATCGTCCTCGATTCCGCCGGCATCATTTGTGAACATGGCATAGCGCTGGCGGCCCTCTTGCAGACCCGCGACATCCACCGGCACCAGCCGCTCTAAGGCTGCCGCCGCGTCTTCCTGACGGGATTGCAGGATCACCTGCCCCATATGGCTGACGTCAAACAGACCGGCCCTGGCGCGGGTGTGCTGGTGTTCCTTCAGCACACCCAGGGGATACTGAACCGGCATCTGATAGCCGGCAAATTCCACCATCTTGCCGCCCAGTTCCAGATGCAGATCGTACAGCGGCGTGCGCTTCGGCCCCTGATCTTGGGGCGCGGCGTGATCGTGGTGATGTGCCCCGGGCGCGTGGTCGCCACCACAGCCGCAGGTTTCGCGGACTTCGAACTGCGACAAATCATCCTTGGCAGTCGTTTCGCTCGCACCGGTCTTGTTGGTCATGAAACCCCCATCACATCAGGCCCGGCCACGGCAAGTACCGCACCTAGGGCATTCTTGGCACGGAGAGAGTCCCCACACCCGGAACGCCCCCTCTGTCCTGTCGCCTGAGATCATTATCCCTTCGGCGGACGCGGATTGGCGCGCCTCTCTCCAGAGTCCTCGAAGTCACGGCGGTCCTTGGGCCTGAGAGTTTCCGGGGCGGTTGCTCCTTCGGCACCGGCTTGCGCCGGTTCTCCCGTCGTGACGAGGGTCAAGCTAGACGACTCGCTGGGTTGACACAAGCACCCAGCTGGCAATTCGCGTCACCATTGAGACCCTCCGCACAGACTTTAGCCACGCCTCGCTAAATCGCCGCACCGAATTTGACAATACCTTGGCGGCACGCATTTATATCGCCATGACCAACTCATATTTTTTCGGCTATGGCTCCCTCGTAAACCGCCGCACGCATATCTACACCCCCGCCTTTCCCGCGCAGGCCACCGGGTGGCGCCGTGCGTGGCGCTGCACATCCGCCCGCGAACCGGCCTTTCTGACCGTGGTCCCCGATCCGGGCTGCATGATCGAAGGACTGGTGGCGGTCGTTCCGGGACAGGACTGGGCCGCGCTGGACCTGCGCGAGGCGAATTACGACCGCCTGGCGGCGTCGCATTGCGTCTCGCATCCGCTCGACACCACATCGGAGATTGCGATCTATGCGATCCCCGAGGACAGCCACCGGCTGCCGGACGCAAGCCATCCGGTGCTGCTCAGCTATCTGGACGTGGTCCTGCAAGGCTATCTGCTCGAATTTGGCCGCGCCGGCGCGGACCGGTTCCTTGCCACCACCACCGGCTGGGAGGCCCCGATCCGTGATGACCGCGCCCGGCCGCGATACCCCAGAGCACAGGAGCTGACGGCGTCGGAACGCCTGTACGTCGACCAGGCGCTGCAATCGCTTGGCTGCAAGGTTCTGGTGTGATGCTGTCCAAGCCCCTGATGCTGGCACTGCGCTTTGCAAGGCGGTTGGGGGTTCGCGTCGTGCTGATGGCCGGTCTTGCGGTCCTGGCGGCCCTGTTCGCCCCGACGCTGGAAGGGTTCATCCCCGAAAAGCTCGAAGACAGATTCGGCGTTGATGCCGTGCTGCCGATCCTGTCGATCCTCGCCTCGTCGCTGCTGACCGTGACCACCTTTTCGCTGGGCGTCATGGTCAGCGCCTTCCAATCGGCCGCCAGTCAGGGCACGCCGCGCGCCTACCGCGTGCTGATGCAGGACGGCACCACGCAGACGGTGCTGGCCACCTTTGTCAGCGGCTTCCTGTTTTCACTGACCGCGCTGGTGATGTTCAACGCCGGTTTCTATGGCGAGGCCGCGGCGGTCGTGGTCTTTGGCCTGACCATCGTCACCATTGTCCTGATCGTGGTGGCCATCCTGCGCTGGATCGACCTGCTCAGCCACCTTGGCAGCATGGACCACACCCTCTGGCAGGCCGAAGTCGCGGCACAGGGCAGCCTCAAGAGCTACAGCAGGGCGCCCAACCTGGGTGCCAACCGGCTGGCCGACATGACGGCCCCGCCGCCGGGCGCCAGCCCTGTGACCGCCAAACAATCCGCCTATATCCAGTACATCGACCTCGCGCGCCTGAACGACCTGCTGACCGAGCGCGGGGCCGCACTCTGGCTGAGCGCCGCACCGGGCAAGTTTGTCCTCAGGGGCCAGCCGCTGGGTTATGTCTCTGCCGCCACGGGCGATCTGGCGGACAGGGTCGCGGAACATGTCACCCTCGGGCGCGAACGCACGATGGAACAGGACGCCCGATTTGGTCTGGTGGTGCTGAGCGAAATTGCCTGCCGGGCACTGTCACCGGGTGTGAACGACCCCGGCACCGCCATCGACGTGGTGCACAGGTTGAAAAAGCTGCTTTGGGAACATGCACAGGACAGCGTGACTCCGTCCGGAGAAGACCCGGACGACCCGCTTCTTTATCCGCGCATCCATCTGCCCGCGACAACCGCAGCCGACTTGCTGGAAGACGCCTACTGCGTGCTCATCCGCGACGCCGCCGGACGGATCGAGGTCATCGGCGAAGTGCTGCGCGCCCTCGACGACCTGACCGCAGCGCCCGGGCCTCTGGCCGACGCCGCCCGCCAACAGCAGGCTTACGCCCGGGACCATGCGCTTGCGGCGATTGACAACGTCACCGATCTCGCACAGCTCGACCGGCTTGCCCCCCGCGAAGCGTCGTGATGCCCCGCGCGAGATCGCCGTGGCCGGTCCGGGCCTGAACCCAGGGGCGGGACAGCCGCGCGGAGATGTCAGCCGGCCGCCAGGTCCCGTGCCCGGATCACCTGCATCAGCGGCAGCACATCCGCCATTTCCGGCCCGCGTTGCTGGCCGGTCACTGCCAGACGCAGGGGCATGAACAGGCCCTTGCCCTTGCGGCCCGTCGCGGCTTTTACCGCACTGGTCCACTGGCCCCAACTGTCGTGATCCAGCGGCCCCTCGGGCAGAAGCGTCATCGCCTGCGCCACAAACGCGCGGTCCTCGTCGGCCACGACCGGATCGGCACCTTCGGAAAACAGCGTCCACCAGCCGGCGAGATCGCTGCGCACGGTGATGTTCTCGCGCGCGACCTGCCAGAACAGCTCGGCCTTGTCGTCGGGGACACCCAGCGCCGCAATGTCCGCCTTGATGGCGTCAAACGGCAGGCTGTGCAGCTTGCGGGCGGTCAGCGGAAACAGGTCGTTGACGTCGAACTTGGTCGGGGCCGACCCGAATTGCTCCAGCTCGAAACCGTCTGCGATCTCGTCCAGAGACATCCGCAGCTCGACCGGCTGCGACGATCCGAGCCGCGCCATCAGCGAAAGCAACGCCTCGGGCTCGACCCCCTGCGCGCGCAGATCCTGCAATGCCAGCGAGCCCAGGCGCTTGGACAGACCTTCGCCCTGTGGCCCGGTCAGAAGACTGTGGTGCGCGAACGACGGCGGTGTGCCGCCCAGTGCGCGGATGATCTGGATCTGTGTCGCGGTGTTGGTGACATGGTCCGAGCCGCGCACGACATGGGTCACCCCCATCTCGGTGTCATCGACAACCGAAGCCATGGTATAGAGATTTTGTCCGTCCGCCTTGATCAGGACCGGATCGCTCAGCGAGGCCGCGTCAATCGACAGGTCCCCCAGAATGCCGTCGGTCCATTCGATCCGCTCCTGATCCAGCTTGAACCGCCACACACCCGAGCCGCGCTCAGCGCGCAGGCGGTCCCTGTCAGCCTCCGACAGTGCCAGCGCGGCCCGGTCATAAACCGGCGGCTTGCCCATGTTCAGTTGCTTCTTGCGTTTGAGATCCAGTTCCACCGGCGTTTCGAATGCCTCGTAGAAACGCCCCATGGCGCGCAGCTGGTCCGCCGCCTCGGCATAGCGGTCCAGACGTTCGGACTGCCGTTCGGTGCGGTCCCATGTCAGTCCCAGCCACTCGAGATCGAGCTTGATCGCGTCGACGTATTCCTGCTTTGACCGCTCCGGGTCGGTGTCGTCGATCCGCAGGATAAAGCTGCCTCCCGCCTTGCGGGCGATCAGGTAGTTGAACAATGCGGTGCGCAGGTTCCCGACGTGGATGAAACCGGTGGGCGACGGGGCAAAACGGGTGGTGGTCATGGGCATCTCCTGTTGCGTCCGCCTTTCCCACAGACCGGGGCCATTGTCCAGATTTCCCCTCAGGACCAGCGCGGATGCAGCGCGTCCGTCAGCATCGGGTGGGCATGGGCCCGCGGCTCACCGTTGGTCTGCAGATGCGGGTGATCCGCCGCCAGCTCCGGGTGGCTGTGCAGCACTTCGCGCGGCCAGAGCCACAGCGCCAGCACCAGACCGGCGATGGCGAGCACGGTCAGAAGCGCCATCGCCGCCGCCATGCCCAGGGCCGCGCCGGCCCATCCCGCCAGCGGATAGGTCACCAGCCAGCAGGCGTGACTGAGTGCAAAATGCGCCGCAAACAGCGCCGGAAGATCCTCACCGGCACCGGACCGTCGGATCAGACGCCCCGAGGGCGTGAGAATCGCCGCATAGAACACCCCCAGCCCGGCCCAGAGCAGCAGGAACAGTTCCCAGCGTGGCAGTCCCGCCCAAAGCAGCGCCGCCACCACCGCCATCAGCACGACCAGCGCCGCCGTGGCGCTCAGCATCACCGCCCGGTCACCGCAGCGCGCCAGCACCCGAGGCAGGGCCAGCGCCGCCGCCATGGATCCGGCACCGAATGCCGCCATCGCCCCCGCCAGCGCCTGCGCGCTGCCGCCATACCCGGCCCGCACCAACACAACGGTGTTCACCAGCACAAACGCCGCCCCCGCAGCCGCCGCAAGGTTCAGCGACAGCAACCCCCGCAGACGCGGCGCGGCCAGATAGAGCCGCAGTCCCCGTGTCACACGCTCGGCAAAACCCGCCGCGTTGGTGGGTGCCCCGGACGGCACCGCCGCCGCCAGCACCAGCGCGGCCGAGCCCAGGAACCCCAGCACGGTCCCGACGAAAAGTCCTGAATAGGACATCACGCTCAGCAGCAGCCCGGCCAGCGCGGGGCTGGTCAGATTCTCGAGGTCGTATGCCAGACGCGACAGCGACAGCGCGCGGGTGTAGTCCCCTTCGTCAGGCAGCACGTCCGGCAGGGTTGCCTGATAGGCCGGGGTGAAGGTGGCCGACGCCGCCTGCAACACAAAAATCAGGCTGTAAACCTGCCACAGCGAATCCACAAACGGCAGAGCCAGCGCCACAGCCGCGCGCAGCAGATCCGCGCCGACCAGAACCGCCCTGCGCGGCAACCGCACCACCAATGCCTGCGCGACCGGACTGAGCCCGACATAGGCCACCATCTTGATCGTATAGGCGATGCCCAGCACCGCCCCCGCCTGTGCCCCCGCCAGATCATAGGCCAACAGGCCCAGCCCGACAGTCAGCAGCCCCGTTCCGGTCAGCGCCACGATCTGCGCCGACAGCAATTTCAGATAGGTGGGGTTGCGCAACAGGGTGATCATACGGCAATCCTATTGCGTCCCGGGGCGGCTGCAAGCCCCTGCAACCCCAAGGCTGACATGCGCTGTTTCATTGCCCTACCCTTGCCCGACTCGGATATTGCCGTGCTCGAGGCGCTGCAGAACCGCCTGCCCTTTGGCCGCCACGTCCCGGCAGAGAACCTGCACCTGACGCTCGCCTTTCTGGACGAACAGCCGCCCGACAGCCTGGAAGAAATTCACGCGACGCTCGAGGCCCTGAGCGCACCGGCCTTTACCCTCACGCTTTCCGGGCTCGACGGCTATGGCGGACAGGCCCTGGCGATCAATGCCGAACACAGCCCCGGGCTTCGGGAACTGCACAACCGCATCCGTTCGCGGTTGCACGGGCTGGGCCTGCAACTGGATCGCCGCCGCTTTCGCCCGCACGTGACCCTGGCGCGCCTGCCAGCGCAGCCCCGGCCTGACCAGCAGGACAGGCTGGCGAAATTCCTCGCCGCCGAGGCCACCGTGAAACTGCCCGACATCCCGATCCGCAGCTTCGCGCTTTACAGCTCGCGGCTGCATCCCACCGGGGCCGAGCACGAGGAACTCTGGCGTTACCCGCTGGCGGCCTAGCGGAACCCCGGGCCATGCGCCCAGACGGTCAGGGAAAACCGCTCGCCGCGCGTCACCGGTGTCACCCGGTGCAGCTGGAACGCCGGAAAGATGGTCGCCGCCCCCCGGCCCCGCGGTGCTGCAATGACATTGGCCGAAGGCATGATCTCGAGAACGCCACCGTCGTAGTCCGCGTCCTGCGACAGCTGCACCACCATGGTCAGCTTGCGCCGGGCCGCAACCGGGCCATCCCCGATATCGGCATGCCAGTCAAAATGGCCCTCGCGCTCGGCGCCGTAGCGGGCGATCTGCGGGCTTTCCGAAAAATCGCTCAGGTCAAACCGGTACTGGTCGCGGTTGGCCACCCGTACCACGTCAATGATCCGGTCCATGATCCAGCCGGTGCCGGGGATGTCATCGACCCAGACCAGATCGGCACGGCGCAGGTTGTGATCGCGCTGCTGCCCCACCAGTCCGGCATCGCTTGGCGCCGTGTCCCGCGCCAGCGCCACGATCTGGTCGCACTCGGCCTCGGAAAAAGCCGCCTCGCAGCTGTGAACCGCTATCATTGTATGCTCTCCGCAGGTTGTCGGAGGCCGCCATGCGCCGATCTGCCACCTGACGCCTTGCCATCTGCGACATCCGCGGCGGAAAACGACATGTACCCTTCTGCCGGGCCAACAGATACGCCATATAGCCCCCATGCCTGATCCCGACCGCACCGCACCCGACCTGCTCGCCTTTGAGGCGATGGCCCGCATGGCCATCGAACAACTGCCCGAGGCGTTCCGGGCAGCGGCACGGACAGTGATCCTGCGGGTCGAGGACATCGCGCCACCGGATGTCCTGCACGACCTTGAGATCGCGGATCCGCTCGAGCTGACCGGGCTGTATGACGGCATCCCGATGACCGAAAAGTCCTTTTCCGATCCCGCTCCCTGGCCGGACACGATCTGGCTGTTCCGCAAGGCGATCCTTGCGGAATGGCGCGAGCGGCGCAATGTCGATCTGTCCGATCTGGTCACACATGTGATGGTGCACGAACTGGCGCACCATTTCGGCTGGTCAGATGCGGATATTGCGACCATCGACCGCTGGTGGGAGTGATACCGCGCGGCGTTCAGGCGCCAGGTGCCGCGCTTGTGGCCAGCAGCGCGTCGATCCGCTGCACGAAGCGCGCCGGCGACAGCTCGGTCTCGGCCGTGCGGCGCGCGGCGTCCGACAGCCGCACCCGCAGTTCCGGTGACGCCAGAAGCGGCGCGAGCGCCGTCTCGAGGGCGCCGGGAACGGTGACGTCCACACGCAGCCCGTCGACGCCATCGGTGACATAGCCGACGCTGCCGGTGTCGAGGGAAATCACCGGGATGGTGCCATAGGCCATGGCTTCGACCGGTGCGCTGCCCAGCGGTTCGCCCACCGAGGGCAGAACACAGATGTGATGCGCCGCATAAAGTGCGGGCATCTCGGCAAACGGCACGTCGCCCCGGATGTCGATCCAGTCGTTCTCGCGCGCGGCCTGTTGCAGCACCGCGTGGTGGTCGGCATCGGCGCCGGAAATCGCCCGGCTGGTCGAACCGACCAGCGTCAGCCGCACCCGGTCCCCGCCGCCCAGCGCCGCGAGCGCCGCAATCAGCAGCGGCTGGTTCTTGCGCACCTGTGCCAGCTTGCCGACGCACAGCACCCGCACCGGCATGTCCGACTGATCCCGTTCCGCCCCTGTCGGCAGCGGCAGCGCGGCCGTGGGCCAGGGCAGGTAGGACGCCGCCTGGTCCTGCGGGGCGGCGGCATCCACGCCGGGGACCGGCGTGACCCGCTGCCAGGGACGGCCCTGCAACCACAGGGAAAGCCGTCTGCGCAGCGATCTGGGTTCGGTCATCGGTCGCTGGTCATAGCCCACCACGCGCAGGCGCAGGCGGCGCGACACCTGTGCGACCTGTCTGGACAACGCCCCCGAGGTGCGCAGCAGCACCAGGTCGGGACGGTCCGCTTCCAGCACCCGGCACACCGCATCGCGGGCCGGTGACTCGCCCATGACCTGCGGCACCACGACCGAATGGTCCTCCATCGCCGCCGACTGGCTGGCGGCCAGAACCGTCACCCGATGCCCGGCCCCGATCAGCGCGCGCGTCGCAAAAAACAGATTGGTGTGAAAGCGCGGCACGACAAACAGCACATGTGCCATGGCGCTCAGCTCCCGTCGCGCCAGCGGTTCACGATCGGATAGCGGCGGTCCAGCCAGAAAGCGTGCTTGCTGAGCCGCGCCCCCGGCGCCGACTGGAAGCGTTTGTATTCACTGATGTAAATCAAATGCTCGACCTGCTTTGCATCGGCCCTGTCGAAACCGGCAGCGACACAGTCCTCGATGGATCCGTCGCCGTCGATCAGGATCTTCAGTATCCCGTCCAGCACCGGATAGTCCGGCAGCGAATCGCTATCCTTCTGATCTGCGCGCAGTTCGGCCGAGGGCGGCTTGTCGATGATACGCGCGGCAATGACTTCGCCGGCCGGGCCATTCATCCAGTCGCGATGGTTGGCATTGCGCCAGCGGCAGACATCGAACACCCGGGTCTTGTACATGTCCTTGATCGGATTGTAGCCGCCGGCCATGTCGCCGTAGATCGTGGCATAACCGACCGCGACCTCGGACTTGTTGCCCGTGGTCAGCAGCATCTCGCCGAACTTGTTGGACATCGCCATCAGCAGCAGGCCGCGCAGACGCGACTGAATGTTCTCTTCGGTGAGATCGGGCCTGGTGCCTTCGAACACCGGCGCCAGAGTCGCGGTGATCGCCGCCCGCCCCTCGGCAATCGGTACAAAATCGTACCGGCAGCCCAGCGCCTGCGCCACCGCCTTGGCATCCTCCAGCGAGGCTTGCGAAGTATACTCGGACGGCAGCATCACGCAGCGCACATTTTCCGCCCCCAGAGCATCGGTTGCGATGGTGGCGACAATCGCGGAATCGATGCCGCCGGACAGCCCCAGCAGCACCTTTTTGAAACCGGTCTTGCGCATGTAGTCGCGCAGCGCCTCGACCATGACCCGGTAATCCTGCTCCATCATGTCGGGATGCGCGGTGAACGGCCCCGGCAGGCAACGCCAGCCGTCAGGCCCGCGCTCAAGATCCACATGCGCGACCACGGTGTCGAACACCGGCAGCTTCACCGCCATTTCCCCACCGGGGTTGAGCACGAAAGAGCCGCCGTCAAACACCTGATCGTCCTGACCGCCCACCATGTTGAGGTAAATCAGCGGCAGGCCGGTCTCGACCACCCGCGCAACCATCTTGTTCAGACGCGTCTCGAATTTTCCGCGATAATAGGGCGATCCGTTCGGCACCAGCAGGAACTCGGCACCGGTCTCGGCCAGGGTCTCCGAGACATCCTCGTGCCAGGCGTCCTCGCAGACCGGGGAACCGATGCGCACATCCCCCACCGCATAGGGCCCGCCCAGCGGACCGGCGTCAAAGACCCGCACCTCGTCGAACACCGTCTCGTTGGGCAGGTGGTGTTTCATCACGGTCGAGGCGATCCTGCCGCCTTTGCAGATGAAATAGGCGTTGAACAGTTCCGTCCCCTCGACCCAGGGACCGCCGATGGCCAGCGCCGGTCCATCGGCACAGTCTGCCGCCAGAGCGCGGATCGTGTTGATCGCCTCGATGTGAAAGGCGGGCTTCATCACCAGGTCCTGCGCATTGTACCCGGTGATGAACATCTCGGGCAGCGCGACCATGTCGGCACCGGCTTCCCGCCCCTGTTCCCAGACGTCGCGTGCCAGCGCTGCGTTGCCCGCAAGGTCACCCACCGTCGGGTTGAGCTGTGCCATTGTCAGCCGGAACCGCTCTGCCATACCGTGTCGCCTTTCGCTTCAATTTCGGAAGTCCACATAGCAGAACCCCGCCCGAGGGGAAGCACCCGCGGCCAAAAGAGATTGTATCGACCGGCACTGTCCCTTAGATTTTAAGCAGTTTCAGGCAATGAGACATGAGCAGGGGCGGAAGAGCGACATGACCAAAGGATCGCGGCACGGATTCAGCATCGCGGCGGCTCTGGCGCTGACCGGCGCCCTGAGCGGCATGGCTCTGGCGCAAAGCGACGGCGTCGTGACCAAACAATATGATGACGGTGGCGTCTATGAAGGCACCTTCCGCAACGGGTTGCAGGATGGCACCGGCACGTACCGGCTGCCCAATGGCTATGAATACACCGGCGACTGGAGCGACGGCGAGATCCGCGGCAAGGGCGTCGCGCGCTTTCCGAACGGATCGGTCTACGAGGGTCAGTTCGCCAAGGGAAAGCCCGAGGGCATCGGCAAGATCGTCTTTGCCGACGGCGGCACCTACGAGGGGACATGGCTTGACGGCAAGATCACGGGCAAGGGTGTGGCGATCTACGCCAACGGCGTGCGCTACGAGGGCGCATTCCGCAATGCCCTGCACCATGGCCGCGGCACCATGACCTCGCCCGGGGGCTACAAGTACGAAGGCGACTGGGTCAACGGCGTCAAGGAAGGCAACGGCACCATCACCTATCCCGACGGGTCGCTGTACGAAGGCCGCGTTGCCGGGGGCGCGCGGGCGGGCGAAGGCAAGCTGACGATGCCGGACGGGCTGATCTACGAGGGCATGTGGCAGGGCGGGCAGATCGACGGCGTCGGCAAGCTCACACAGCCCAACGGCGATATCTACGAGGGCGAACTGGTGGCCGGACGGCGCGACGGCAATGGCAAGGTCACTTACGCCAACGGCGACACCTACGAAGGCGAATTCGAGGCTGACCAGCGGCAGGGTCAGGGTACGTTCGTCGGCTCGGATGGCTACCGATACTCCGGCAACTGGGTGGCCGGTCAGATCGAGGGTGAGGGCGAAGTCACCTATCCCGACGGGTCTGTCTATGTCGGCATGTTCCGCGGCGATCTGGCCAACGGCAAGGGCCGCATCACCTATCCCGACGGGTCGACCTACGACGGCGACTGGGTCGACGGGGTGATCGACGGTGAGGGTCGCGCCACCTATGCCAACGGGCTGGTCTACGAGGGGCGGTTCGAGAACGCCCGCAACAACGGTTACGGCGTGATGACCTATGCCGACGGCTATCGGTACGAGGGTGAATGGAAGGATGGCCAGCGCCACGGACAGGGCACCGCCACCTACCCCGACGGCACGGTCTACACCGGTACGTTTGTGGACGGACAGCGCCACGGCACCGGCGAGATCACCATGGCCGACGGGTTCAAATACGCCGGCGACTGGGCCGATGGCGAAATCGAAGGCACCGGAACCGCCACCTACGCCAACGGCGACGTCTATGAGGGTGCGTTCAAGGACGGCAAGAGGCAGGGCACCGGCACAATGCGCTATGCCACCGGCGAAGAAGCGAGCGGCGAGTGGATCAACGGTGCGCTCGACGACTGACCCGGCCCCCTGACAGGGCGCGGTTGCTCCAGCCGCCCGCGTTGGGCACCTTCTGGACGGGCCCGGAACTTCGCCGCCCTGCGCGCGGCGCCCTGATCCGGCACCGGGTCGATGGATCACCAGGGGATGACCCGGCCTTGCCAGTCATAGAATTTTCCGGTGTCTGACGCGTCCAGTCCGGCAATCACCCGCAACAGGTTTTCCGCCGCCTCGACCGGCGGCACCATCAGGGTGTGCTCGGCATAGTCGGCGGTGAAGGCCGTCCCGACCGTGCCGGGGTGCAACGCCACCACGGCCAGTTCCGGATGGCTGCGCTTCAGTTCGATCGCCGCACCGTGCAGAATTTGGTTCAGCGCCGACTTGGACGCCCGGTAAGAATACCAGCCGCCCAGCCGGTTGTCGGTGATGCTCCCGACCCGGGCGGAAAGCGCGGCAAAGACCGCGGGCGCACGGCGTGGCAACAGCCGCACCGCATGTTTCAGCACCAGCGCCGGGCCGGTCGCGTTCAAGGCGAACTGATCCGCCAGCGCCTGTGCGCTCAGCGCCCGCAGCGACTTTTCCGGCCGGGCGCCGTTGAGCGACAGGGCTCCGGTCGCCACCAGTATCAGGTCAAACGGCCCCTGCATCGCGCCAAGGTGCCGCTCGACCGAGGCCTCGTCGGTCACATCAAGGCCCGTGTGCGACCGGGACACGCCCGTGACCGCGACGCCCCGCGCCGCCAGCGCCGCACAGAGTGCCGAGCCGATTCCGCCGCTGCTGCCTATGATCAATGCCTGCTTCATGCCGGACAAGCTAGCGGCAGGAACCCGCCCTTCAATCCCCGCATCCAACGCCGCATCGGGCACCATTTTCCGGGTTTTCATTTCACAAACGCCAGCTATGATGCCGGGCATGACAACCCTGTGCCATATTCCGACACCTGAACGCGCCTCTGGCGCGGTCGTGGCGTCTGGCGCGCGTGCCGCTGGCGCGCCGCTGCATGGCCTGCTTCTCCTAATCCGCCTCTGAGCGTGCCGTCACGGCGCAATCGCTCAGAGGAGGCTTGTTCCGCGCCGGACACACCCAGGAGAAGATTGAGAAAGATTCAGACATGACCGATACGTCCAACACTCCCGCATCAGAGCGTGGTGCGCCGCAGGGGCGCAAAGACAAGGTGGTGATTTTCGACACCACCCTGCGCGATGGCGAACAGTCCCCCGGCGCCACCATGACCCATGACGAAAAGCTCGAGATTGCCGAGCTGCTCGACGACATGGGCGTCGACATCATCGAGGCAGGTTTCCCGATCGCCTCCGAAGGCGACTTCCGTGCCGTTTCCGAGATCGCCATACGGTCCAAGCGGTCGGTGATCTGCGGGCTTGCCCGGGCACAATACACCGACATCGACCGGTGTTGGGAGGCGGTGAAAGGTGCCGCCCAACCGCGCATCCATACCTTTATCGGCACCTCGCCGCTGCACCGCGCCATTCCCAACCTTTCGATGGATGAAATGGCCGATCGCATTCACGACACGGTCACCCACGCCCGCAATCTCTGTGACAACGTCCAGTGGTCGCCGATGGATGCCACCCGCACCGAGTGGGACTATCTGTGCCGCACGGTTGAAATCGCGATCAAGGCCGGCGCCTCGACCATCAACATCCCCGACACCGTCGGGTATACCGCCCCGGTGGAATCCGCCGAGCTGATCCGCAACCTGATCGCCACGGTGCCGGGCGCGGACGGGGTGATCTTTGCCACGCACTGCCACAACGACCTTGGCATGGCGACGGCCAATTCGCTCGCGGCGGTTGCCGGGGGCGCGCGCCAGATCGAATGCACGATCAACGGTCTTGGCGAGCGCGCCGGCAACACCGCTTTGGAAGAGGTGGTGATGGCGCTGCGCGTGCGCGGCGACATCATGCCCTTCGAAACCCGCATCGACACCACCAAGCTCATGCATATCTCGCGGCGTGTCGCTGCCGTGTCGGGCTTTGCCGTGCAGTTCAACAAGGCCATCGTCGGCAAGAACGCCTTTGCCCATGAAAGCGGCATCCACCAGGACGGGATGCTGAAGAACGCCGAAACCTTCGAGATCATGCGCCCCGAGGACGTCGGCCTTTCGGCCACAAGCCTGGTGATGGGAAAACACTCTGGCCGCGCCGCCCTGCGCGACAAGCTGCGGCAGATGGGGGTTGATGTCGGGGACAACCAGCTCAAGGACATCTTCGTGCGCTTCAAGGAGCTCGCCGATCGCAAGAAGGAGGTCTATGACGACGACATCCTCGCGCTTGTGACCGCGACCACCGAGGGCGATGACCGGCTCCAGATCCTCAACCTCCGTGTCGTCTGCGGCACCGGCGGCCCGGCCGAGGCCCAGCTCGAGATGGAGGTCGACGGCAAGGAAGTCAGCGCCACCGCCCACGGCGACGGTCCGGTGGATGCCACCTTCAAGGCGGTGCGCGAACTGCACCCGACAGAGGCAATCCTGCAACTGTATCAGGTCAATGCCGTGACCGAAGGCACCGACGCCCAGGCGACGGTGTCGGTGCGCCTCGAAGAGGACGGCATGATCGCCACCGGCCAGTCGGCAGACACCGATACGGTCGTCGCTTCGGCCAAGGCATATGTCAACGCGCTCAACCGCCTGCTGGTGCGGCGCAGCAAGGTTGGCAAGGATGTCAAGGAAATCAGCTACAAGGACGTGGGCTGACAGGACACGGCACCCCCCCGGCGGCAAAGGCGGGGGTGGTTGGCTCCCCGGATCCGGTGCGACGATGGTTCCGGCGCGGCCGGTGAGCCGGTCCGGTTCCCGCCTGTGAAAAACGGCACAGCAGGCAATAGGCTGGAATGGCGGCGCGGGGGATATCATGCCCCCGTCGCCGCGCCAGGCATTCAACCCATTTTTGGCTCAAGCTCGACGGACCACAGTTCGTGATCCGCGCTGTCCATCAGCCGCACCGTCATCACGCCGGTGTCGGCTGCGATGTCGACTTTGCCGAAAAATTGCATCCCGTCGCTGGGGGGCAGGTTGGCCTGCCCCGGTTCCGGATGTTTGGCAAACCGGACTTCGGGACCAAAGGTGTTGTCATAGTCCGACGGACCAAAGGTGCCCGCGTGCAGCGGACCCGAGACGAATTCCCAGAACGGCTCGAACTCCTGGAACACCGCGCGGTCCGGCGAATAATGGTGCGCGGCAGTGTAGTGCACATCCGCCGTCAGCCAGACGGTGTTGGCGATTCCGGCCGATTTGACAAAGGACAACACCGCCGCGATATCCTGCTCGCGCCCCAGCACCGGGCCGTCACCATTGGCGCCGTTTTCCATATTGGTCTCACCATCGCGTACCATCATCCCGATTGGCATGTCCGAGGCGATGACCTTCCAGGTCGCGGTCGATGTCACCATTTCACGCTTCAGCCAGGCCATCTGCTCGGCCCCGAGGAACGGCGTGCCGCCCGCTTCGGTGTTGGCGGTGTTGTCGCCGCGATAGCTGCGCATGTCGATCACGAAGATGTCGAGCAGCGGGCCATAGGACACCTTGCGATAGACCCGCATCGGTTCGGACGGCATCTGCCGCGTCGGCATCATTTCGTGAAACGCCCGGGACGCCCGGGCCGACAGCGTCTGCAGCGACTTGACGGTATAGCGGTCGTCCGATGACAGCATCTCGTTCGGATACCAGTTGTTTGTCACCTCGTGGTCATCCCACTGGGCAATGATCGGCACGGCGGCGTTGAAGGCCTGCACGTTCCTGTCCATCGCGTTGTAGAGGTGCTGTCCGCGGAATTCATCCAGCGTCTCGGCCACTTTGGACTTGGCCTCGGTGACGATATTCTTCCAGATCGTACCATCGGTCAGGGCCACTTCCTCCTTCAGCGGACCATCGGCATAGACGGTGTCACCCGAATGCAGGAAGAAGTCCGGGCCATGCTGCAGCATGGTGGCATAAGTGGTCATTCCGCCGCGGTCTTCGTCGATGCCCCAGCCCTGCCCGGCCGTGTCACCGGACCACACAAAGCTGATGTCGCGGTTGCCCATCGGAGCGGTGCGAAACTGCCCCGGAACCGGTTGCGACAGCGTATTGTCGGCCAGATCGGCCATGGTCACCCGGTAAAAGATGTTCTGATCGCTCGGCAGCCCGGACAGGGCCAGCTTGCCGGTGAAATCGGTCGAGGGGCCGACCGCCAGCCCGGGAACGGCGCGCAGGTCGGACAGGCTTTCGGTGGTGGCCCATTCAACCAGCATCTTGGCTTCGCGGTCGGCGCGGGCCCAGATCACCGCACCGTCATGCGCCACGTCACCGGACATGACACCATGCGTGATCGCCGGGCGTGACTGCGCATGTGACAGCGCTGGAACCGCCAGCGCAGTGCCAAGGGCGGCACCGCCCAGCAGGGTCTGGCGGCGGGTGAGGGTTATGCGTGGCATGGGGATGGCTCCGTGAATGAGGGATACATCCGCGACCATCTGCACCGCGTGTAACGTCGCGGCTTCGGCGTGACGAAACATTCATGACGGTTTGCGCAACCGTCGTGGCCTGGCCACCGGTGCCGGCCTATTCGCCCAGGGCAATCCCCTCGCGGCGCGGGTCCGCCCCGCCGCGCAGACCGTCCGGACCGATCGAGATCGCATGCAGGCCCGAATTCAGTGCCTGCACGGAAACCTCGTAGCCCAGCATTTCCAAATCGGGGCCAAGCGTCTCCATCAGGGTGCCGACCTCAAGGTCGAATGTGCCGAACCGGTTCACCCCGTGTGGAGCGGCAACGGCCTGCTGCACATCCATACCCCAGTCGAGATAGGAGATGATCGCCTGGGTGACATAGCCGATGATCCGGCTGCCCCCGGGGCTTCCCACCACCAGCACCGGCTTGCCGTCCTTGCGCACGATTGTCGGCGCCATGGACGAACGGGGCCGTTTGCCGGGCTCGACCCGGTTGGCGATCGGCACACCCTCGGCGTGCGAGCGGAAAGAGAAATCAGTCAGTTCATTGTTGAGCAGAAAGCCATGCACCATGAGGCGGGACCCAAAGCCGTTTTCGATGGTGGTCGTCATCGACAGGGCATTGCCGTACTGATCGACGATCGAGATATGCGAGGTCGAGGGGAATTCGGCACTTTCGTCTTCGGCCCAGAGCGCGGCATGCTCGAAATCGGGGTTTCCGGCGCTGACTTCGGGAAGCGCGTCGTCACCGCCAAGCAACTGCGCCCGTTCGGCCAGATAGCCTGGTGCCACCAGCCCCATGGTCGGCATCGGCACAAAGTCACTGTCGGCCATAAAGCGGCCGCGATCCGCAAACGCCAGCCGCGACGCATCCCCGATCAGCCGCCAGGCTTCGGCATCCGCCGCGCCGGGAAGCTGGTAACTTTCCAGCATCCCCAGCACCTGCCCCACTGTCAGCGCGCCAGAGGACGGCGGCCCCATGCCACAGACCTCGTGCGCACGGTAGTCAACACAGATCGCCGGTCGCTCCTTGACCCTGTAGATCGCCAGATCCACCGGCTCCAGCACCCCGGGGTTGCCGTCTGCACCCTTGACGCGGTCGACGATATCCCGCGCGATCTCGGAGGTATAGAAGACGCCTGCCCCCTCGGCGGCGATGCGTTTCAGCGTGTCGGCATAAGCCTGGTTGGTCAGGGTCGTTCCGGCCTGCAGCGGCGCGCCATCGGGTAGAAAATAGGCCGCGGTGTCGGGGAATTCGGCCAGTCTCTCGGTGTCGTCGGCGATCAGCGCCGCCAGCCGCGCCGACACCTGGAACCCCTGCTCGGCCAGAGAAATAGCCGGGTCGAACAACCCGCCCCAGGCAGCTTTGCCCCAGCGGTCATGCGCCGCCTGCATCAATGCGGGCGTGCCCGGCACCCCCACCGACCGGCCCCCGACAACCGCCTCGAAAAAGCTCAGCGGCTCGCCGGCCTCGTCCTGGAACAGCCGGGGTGTCGCGGCCAGAGGCGCCGCTTCGCGGCCGTCCAGCGTGGTGATCTCTCCGGTCGTGCCATCATGCCAGACCAGAAACGCGCCGCCGCCCAGTCCCGAGGATTGCGGCTCGACCAGCCCCAGCACCGCCTGCACCGCGATCATCGCATCCGCTGCGGTGCCGCCTTGCCGCAGGACCTCCGCTCCGGCGGACACAGCGTGCGGGTTGGCCGCCGAGACCATCCAGTTCTGCGCCACAACCGGGACACCCTGTTCCCTGGACTGGATCGCAGCCGCCACCGCGCCTGACATCGCTTCGAAACCGGAAACGGCGGGCCCTTCGGGGGCCACCGCGTCCGAGGCCTGCTGGGCTGCGGCAGGCACGGCAAGTGCCGTCACCAGAATGCCCCCAAGTGTCAGATATCGCATGGAAATCAACCTTCCGGAATCTGCTTTTGCCGATACATTAGCACGGCTTTTTCGCTAGTTCTGCCAAAAACGTTCAAGTCCTGCACCAACACGCAGCCCCGACATCCGCCAGGTTGAAGGGTGCCCCGTCTCGCCAGAGCGATGGGGCGTCGGGAAATCCGGGGGTCAAATGCGCCGTCCCGCGGCACCGCATCCCGTGCTCCGCGCGTCCGTGGGAACACGCGGAGATTGCCTCAGAGCATCGAGGGCACGACCTGATCCGGCGGGCGGTGCCCATCGGCAAAGGTCTTGATGTTGAGCAACACCTTTTCCCCCATTTCCAGACGCCCTTCCACGGTGGCCGACCCCATGTGCGGCAGCAGCACGACATTCGGCTGCGCCCGCAGGTCCGGGTTCACATCCACCCCGTTTTCATAGACATCCAGACCGGCGCCTGCCAGTTCATGCGCCTTCAGCATGCGCGCCAGCGCGTTTTCGTCGATCACCTCACCGCGCGAGGTATTGACCACCACGGCGGTGGATTTCATCAGCTTCAACCGCCGGGCGTTCAGCAGGTGGAAGGTCGATGGCGTATGCGGGCAATTGACCGAAATCACGTCCATCCGGGCCATCATCTGATCCAGACTTTCCCAGAACGTCGCTTCCAGCGGCTCCTCGATCTCGGGGCGCAGTCGGCGGCGGTTGTGATAGTGGATCTGCATGCCAAAGGCCCGCGCGCGACGGGCCACCGCCAGACCGATCCGCCCCATCCCCAGAATGCCCAATCGCCGCCCGCCCAGACGCCCGCCGAGAAAGGCCGTCGGCGCCCAGCCCTGCCATTCACCGGCCTGCATCACGGCCAGCCCCTCGGGCATCCGCCGGGTCACGGCCAGCATCAGCGCCATGGCCATGTCGGCCGTGTCCTCGGTCACGACACCGGGCGTGTTGGACACCAGAATGCCGCGCTGGCGGGCGGTGGCGACGTCAATGTGATCGACCCCCGCGCCATAGTTCGCAATCAGCCGCAGCCGGTCGCCGGCCTGCCCGATCATGCCCGCATCCAGCACGTCCGTCACAGTCGGCACCAGCACATCGGCATCCTGCAGCGCCGCCGCCATCTCGCTGCGGCTCATCGGCGTGTCCACGGTCCGCAACCGCGTGTCGAACAATTCGCTCAGCCGCGTTTCTACGGCGTCGGGCAAGCGTCGCGTCACGACAACACTCAGACGTTTTGATGGCATATCACGCCTCCTCGTACTTTCCCTGCCTTCGGTTTGGCGGCACAGTGCGTCATATCAGGACGGGTCACAAGAACCCCGCCGGAAAAACTCTGAGCAGGACAACAGAATGATCGCGACGATTAGGGGATGGGTCGCAGCAGCGACCCTGGGGCTTTCGGTTCTGGCAGGACCAACCCCGCTGGCGGCCACCGAGGAACGCGGCGCGGTGACCAACCTGCCGATCCCGCGTTTCGTGTCGATGAAGGCCACCGAAGGCAACGTCCGGCGCGGGCCGTCCCTGACCCACCGCATCGACTGGGTCTACACGCGCCGTGACATGCCGCTCGAGGTCACCGCCGAATACGGCCACTGGCGCCGGGTGCGGGACCGCGACGGCGCCGGCGGCTGGGTGCATTATTCACTGCTGTCCGGGGTGCGCACGGTTCTGGTCGAAGAGGACATGGTGGAACTGCATTCCCGCCCCAAGATCTCGGCCCCCGTCACCGCCCGGCTGGCCCTGGGTGTCATTGCCAAACTGGGCGATTGCGAAACCGACTGGTGCGAGTTGAGCGCCGGCGGCTATTCCGGCTGGGCGGTCAAACGCGCGGTCTGGGGCGTTGATCCGGAAGAACTGCGCGAATAGCAGGACACTGCTACCGGAACCGGGACCCGGCCGGCCGCGCGCCAGATCACGCCCCGTCAGGCAGCTTCGTGCAACAGGATCGCCGCTTCCGAGGAGGACAGGTTGCGGCGCACAGGGTCGCCATAGCTGTGAGGATTTCCCGACACTCCGGGTATCAGCCCCAACAGCCGCGTCCGGTCCGTGTCACTCAGAGTGCTCAGGGCAGCATGAGCCGGGTGGAAACTCTCGGTTTCGACGCCATTGGCAAACAGCACCTCGTGACGCGGCAGCAGCAGATGCACATAGGTCACTTCCCGTACCATCCTGTCCACGATCACGTCGCGGCCGTTGACCAGGTCCTTGGCCGCCACCAGCACTTCGGGGGTGTTGAACAGGGCCCGCGCCACCGGTCCACGCACCAGCATCCGGTGTTCCGGCGACACCAGAACCGCATCGTCCGGCCGTTCGATCCCCAGCGCTCCGGCGAGGATGCGGATGGGGCGCAGGGCCGGAACCGCGAACAACCGCGCGCCGGACATGCGGCGGCTGCCGATCCAGCGGATTTCCTGGGCGCCGCTGTCCTTGGTCTGCACGCTGTCGCCTTCGCGCAGGTCCTCGACGCGCACCTGGCCGGCGGGAGTGGCGATACGGGTGCCCGGGGTAAAGCAAATCACGCCGCCCGCCTCGAGCCCAGGTGACACATCGTCGGGCTTCGGTTCAAGGGTGTGATGCACGATCCAGAGATCGGTGCCGCGCGGCGGAATGTCATCGACAAACATCAGCAACGGTGCGGCGCCATTGCCGACCTCGATCAGCGTGACGGTAAAGCTTTGCAGGCCATTGGTCACGACAAAGGACGAGTCCACCATCGGTTGTGAAACGTCGTCAGAAATCGTGTGCAATGGCGCCTGCGAAACTGCCGCACCGATGAGACGGCGCACCATGCGTGCCGCGCGTTTGCGTGTGTTCGTCTCTCCCTCGGCACGATCAAGCCGCAGCAAGGTGCTGGGGCCATCCACCCGCACAGGCTCACCTTGCCAGGACCATGCCGCGCCCACTGTCAGGGACGACACCGGTGCGGCCTCAAACCCGTCCACTTCCGTCTGTGACCAAGAGATGACGAACGTGCCTGTAAAGCCCGTTGCCATTATACTTGTTACCTGCTCGCTTTTTTTTACTTATTGCCGTTTTTGTATCAGATTCATACGGTTCGGCAAAGTCCCCTGCGTTCGGCCGCCACGGGACCCCCGAGGTCCGCGGGGCACGGTGGCAATTCGGCAACGTCACCGCACCTTATGGCGCAAACGAGGTTGAACTATTCCCCCTCAGGTTGCAGCTCGCAGGTTTTCAGCGGCACAGTCCCGCAACCGCAGCAGGGCATCCAGAACCAGCGCGGCCGGGTCGATGTTCACCGCCCGTCCATGCCGCGCCCGGTCGCCCGAGGTCTGTGCCAGTGCCGCCCAGACGCGGCCTGATTGCGGGGTCGGTGCGAGCCGCGCCATCACCTGCGCTTCGCCCCGGGCGGCCTCGGGGGACGGCGGCACGCCGGTCACGCCACTGCGCGCCAAACGGGACACGGCCAGGTCCAGCAGCGTGAACAGCAGATCCAGTCGCTCTTCGCGGCCGCGTGCCGCCACACTTTCGGCCAGCGCAATCGCGCGCGGGCGGTCCAGATCCGGCAGGCTGGCAAACAGCGCGATGAGATCGGCATAAAGTTTCAGCCCGTCGAGATTCAGCAGACGCAGCGCCGCGCCGACAGACCCGGCGGACAGGGCGGCCAGGGCTTCGGCCTCCTGCGCGCCGACATCGGCGCCGGCCTGCGCCAGGGCCGCGGACATGTCCGCCGCGCCGAGCGGCGACAGGCGCAATTCGCGGCACCGCGAGCGGATCGTCGGCAACAGGCCCGAAGGCTGATGGCTGATCAGCAGCAGCACGGTACGTGCCGGCGGCTCTTCCAGCAGCTTGAGGATCGCATTGGCCGCGCTGGGGTTCATTTCGTCAACGCTGTCGACAATCACCACGCGGCGGCCGCCATCGGTCGCGGACAGCGCGAAAAAGCCTTTGAGTTCGCGCACTTCCTCGACCGTCAACTGGGTCTTGAGCCGCTTGGCCTTGTCATCCCAGGCGCGACGCACCAGCTTCAGCCCCGGTTCGGACAGCGCGCGCGTGCGGTGCATGACCGGGTGGTCCGGCGCGATGGACAGGCTGCGCGGCGGCGGCGGCGCGCCGAACATGCCGCCATCGTCCACAGGGTCGGGTGTGACCAGAAGAAAGCGCGCAATGCGCCAGGCCAGTGTCGCCTTGCCCAGCCCCTGCGGTCCGGTGATGAGCCAGCCATGATGCAGCCGGTCGGCCGCGAAAGCCGACAGGAACGCCTGTTCGGCCGCCCCCTGCCCGATCAGATCGGTCGTTTCGCGCGGATGGGGTGCACCTTCGACGCGGTCGGCTTCTGGCAGCGTTTCGTCCTTCATGTCCCGGCACCCGCACGGGCCGCCAGAACCGGATCGACGGCGGCCAGCACGGCGGCGGCCACCGTGTCCTCGTCGCGGGTGCCGTCGATCACCCGGAACCTGTGTGCAAACTCGTCGGCCAGAGCCAGGAAACCGGCGCGCATCCGGTCCTGCAACGCCTGGCCAAAATCCTCGAACCGCTCTTCGGCGGTGGCGCGCGCCTTGGCCCGCCTCAGTGCCGCGATGGGATCCATGTCAACCAGCAGGGTCAGGTCCGGCTCCTGCCCGATCATCAGGTCATGCAGGATGTCGACCGCAGCGCGCAGATCCCCGCGCGAGAGCCCCTGGTACATCCGCGTGCTGTCGGCAAATCGGTCGCAGATCACGATTTTGCCCGCCGCCAGCGCCGGACGTATCGTGCGTTCGAGGTGGTCGCGGCGCGCCGCGGTGAACAGCAGCAGTTCGGTTTCCGCCGACCAGCGGTCGGGGTCGCCCTGCAACACCAGCGCCCGTATCTCTTCGGCCCCCGGCGATCCCCCCGGCTCGCGGGTCAGAACCACGTCCCGCCCCCTGGCGCGCAGGGCATCGGCCAGACGCCGCGCCTGGGTGGATTTGCCGGAACCGTCGATGCCTTCGAAACTGACGAATAGGCCCTCTGCCGTCACATCGTCTCCTCGGTCGTCGGCGCCGGAGCTTCGGACGAGGCATTGACGCGGGCAATCAGCGCTTTGGAAACGGTGAGCATCCGGTTCACGAACCCGCCACGCGCCACGGCATGTTCCGCAACCAGCTGCACGCGGTGTTCCGGCAGCCCTTCGGGACGGATGATCAATTCGGCCAGTTGCGCGCCCTTGGCGATCGGCGCCTGCAGCGGTCCGGTATAGACCACCTCGGCGTCCAGCGGCGCGCCGGTGAGCGTCGGCAACAGCAGCCTGACATCCTCGGTCGTGACAAGCCCGACACTGTCCGCCGCGCCGTTCCAGACCTGCGCCGTGGCAATCGGCTTGCCGGCCGTGGTGATCTGCTTTTCGGCGAACTGGCGAAAGGCCCAGTTCACCACGGATTCGGATTCCTCGGCCCGGGCCCGGGTCGAATCCAGCCCGGTCATCGAAAAGATTATCCGGCGGCCGTTCTGCTGGGCGGACCCGACCAGCCCGTAGCCCGCTTCGGATGTGTGCCCGGTCTTGAGCCCGTCCGCCCCGATGCCCAGCCCCAGCAAGGGGTTGCGGTTGGACGAATTCTGTGGCGCGCGGCCGTCAAACTCGAATTTCTGCTCGGCAAAGATGGGATAGAATTCGGGAAAGTCGCGGATCAGGTGGCTGGCCAGCAGCGTCAGGTCCCGCATCGACATCAGGTGCCCGTCTGCGGGCCAGCCGTTGGAATTCTTGAAGGTAGAACTGGTCATCCCCATCTGCTGCGCCCGTCGGGTCATCAGGTCGGCAAAGCCGCGTTCGGTGCCGTCCGGGCTCAGCGCCTCGGCAATCACCGCACAGGCATCGTTGCCCGACAACACGATGATCCCGCGCAAGAGGTCATCGACCCGGACTCGGTCGGTGGTGTCAAGGAACATGGTGGATCCGCCATAGGACATGGCGTGCTGCGACACCGGCAGGCGCTCGTCCAGGCTCAGACGATTTTCCTTGATCGCCTCGAAGGCCATGTAAAGGGTCATCAGCTTGGACATGGAAGCCGGCGGCAGCGCCTCATCGGCATTTTTGGCCAGCAGCACCGTGCCCGTCGACTGGTCAAGCACAAATGCCGCCCGCGCGCGGGTTTCAAAGGCGGCAGCGGAACCGGCCAGCAGCGCCGCGACCGATATCCCGGCCATGAACGTGCGAAGGGTCGGAATCATTACGGCATCTCCTTCTGCCTGATCTGTTGTGCAGGTTCATTTCTACAGGGACTTGCCGCTGAATTGAACCACTCCGCGTTCACCTTTCGGCGCACGTACCTCTCGCGCCGCCTCCCGGCCCGCCGAATGGTGACCGCGCCGTCAATTGGAGACGGCATAGGCGTCGTTGAACCCCTTGGCCTTGATCTTGCCCAGCAGCGCGTCAAGTTCGCCTGCGTTCTGCACCGGACCGACCAGCACGCGCCAGAAGGCCTTGCCGCTCGAGGACTGTTTCTTGACCGTCGGCACCATGCCGGCCTGCCGCATCGCGGTTGCGGTGTTGTTGGCGTTCTCCTCGACGCTGAAGATGCCAAGCTGGATGAACGGCTTGGCCATCGCCGCCGCCTTGGCTGGCGCCGTCGCCGGTTTCGGCGCAGCGGCCGACGGTTCCGACACCGCAGCCGCAGCCGCAGCCGCAACCGCAGCCGGCGGCGCCGCGGGAGCGAGCGGCGCGGCCGCAATCGCAGCGGATGCGTCGGCAACAACGGGATCAAGCGCGCCTTCGGTGATTTCTGACGGCGCATCCAACTGCGCCGCGCCCACAGCGGGTGGTGACACCGGCGCCTCAGGCTCTGCCGCTACTTCCTCGCGCCGCAGGGCCACGACGTTCAGGTTAGCGGGCTGCCCGGCCAGCATCCCCAGCGCGGCGGCGGCATCCGACGAGATCTGCAGCCGCGGACCCGGCGTTTCGCGCTCGCGCCGGAAAAGGGCCCCGATCACGAACTGACCATTCTTTTCGTTGCGCACGATCACCCGCTCGGGATCCTTGACATCCGGATGGGCCACCCAGACCCCGCCCAGGGACGGACGCCCGTCCCACAGACCTGCCTCTGTGGCCTGGAACACTTCCGGCGTCTCGATATCCCGTTCGACCAGTTGCGTCTTGCGCGGCCCGTCTGCCGCAGCGCTGTCGGCCTTGGCCTTGGGCTGAAGAAACCCCGGCATCCGAGCATTGTCGCAGGCGCCGAGTGTCAGGATGATCAGACCCGTCGCGACGCTGCGCAGGGTCTTACCGCGAAACTCTGGTGACATTATTCCACCGCTCATGTTGTGCCCCTCAGCCTGTCACGCGCCACGCTCGCCGCGCCATGTCGCCGGATTTACCGGTCTTTGATGCATCAAGGCCACGCGCAGTGCAGCGCGGGCCCGTCCTGGCAGAGCTTAGCCCCTTGCCGCGAACAAGAAAAGGCCACAGCGCAACCCTGGCAGAATTTCCGCACATCCGCTTTCAGAATCGCCAGAAGCGGTCTAAAGGCAGCCGCACCGGAGGTTTGGCAGAGTGGTCGAATGCGGCGGTCTTGAAAACCGTTGGGCGTGAGAGCGTCCCGTGGGTTCGAATCCCACAGCCTCCGCCACAACACATAAAATTTCTGTGTAACATCAATATATTGGTGTTGGGGACCGCACTCCCATCCCCCATTTTGTCCACCATTTTAAAACTGATAGGTACTGAGAACGTGCCAACCTCAAAAGCTTGAATTGGCGATGCGTTAGTCAAGCGATGGAGCCGGTAGCCGCTGTTGACGGCGTCGAGAATCCCCCCCCCCACTCTTTCAACTTTTTTCCTTCAAATCGCCCGTATGGAAAAATGATGAGAAGCGCCGGTCCACATCCGACGGGCAGTTAGAACCTCACTGCCCCCCCCTTGCGCGCTCACACGAGCTATTGACCCTCGCCGGTGTCGCCGGTGTCGCCGGTGTCACACACTCGAAAAGCTGCATTAACGTTTACGGTAACCAACCCGCGTCAGTCCCATCCTTTCGGGCGGGGAGACCTGACCAACCTCTATCCGCGAGGTTTCGATAATTCGCGCAATATCGCACGAACAGCCGCCAACTCGGCCACCGTCTGCTTTGCTCTCATGCCGTGCTTGTAGAACGTGTTCGACTGGCCTGGCGGTGCGCCACCGCCCGCACCATGCATCCGGCAAACGCGCCAACCGCGAACGGCGGGGTTCTTACAGGGAAAGCCGGTCCGCTTGCTGTGTGCCGTGCATCGCGGGGCATCATGCGCGCTTTGCATGGGGTTGGCGTCAGTATTCATGGTCAGCCCTACCCCCCGTGCGTCACGGGACCAACGATGGCTTGCCCGCCTTCGTGAACCGTCACACGTTCGACCCTGACCACCTGTTGCGCCTTGGCGCGGTATTTCTTCAGAGCGTCCATCTGCGCCAGATAGGTGCGGCTCAGTCGGGTCATTGACCGCTCATAGCTTTCCCGCAGGGTCCAGTTTGGCGCGTCGGACATGCGTTCTGACGTAATGGCGAGCGCTACATGGGTTGCGCCCATCTGAGTCACGAGCATGGCCTCGATGCCGTCTCGAGGTTCAATGTCCTCTGCCAATGCAATGACGAAGTCGCGATAGATCGCTGATTGCACACCCAATACCTGCATCGCACTGACCAGAACCCCGCTTGCAGCGGCGCGTGATTTCATGCCGTAATATTCGCGAGCGTGGTCCGCGTCTTCCAGCTCAATCGTGACATCCTTGGGGTCAGAGGTTTTGAACCTCGGCGCTTTCCGCTTGCCGCGCTCACTAGTGGTCATTTCGTTCCGTTCGACATTAGCCATCGGCTTGCGTCCCTATTGAAGATGGATTTCAGTTCGTTCCCATCGTTGCGTGATGCCGTTCCAGCCTCGACCATCTGGCCCGTGCCGTTCCCAGATGGTCAGCCGCCGCCAGTCGTGGGGCGAGACGATGCGGCCCGTCCAGGTGACCGGGTTTCCCGACTCGGACCAGCCGTGCGGATAGCGTTCAGGGGGTTGTGCCGTGCCGTGCGGACTTTCGGGATTTGCCGCCGGGGGGCGTGCGACATGTGCGACTTGTGCGACACGGGGCATAAGTTCGGGGCCTGGTGTCGCCATTGTCGCACATGTCGCACCGGGGGGCGGGTTGGAACACGGCATTTCGGCCCCGCCGATGTCGGCCAGCGCAGCCTGCGCATCAAACCACATCGCGACCGCCCCGGACGATGCGCCAGACTTCCTTGCGCGCCGCCCCGCGCGCAATCGTTCCGGGATCCAGCGGGACCACCCAGCCGTGCTTTTCCAGCAGCGTCAACGCGCTGCGTGCTTTTGGGCTTTCACGAAGTGCGCGGACAGGAGCCAGTCGGACGACATCTCGGACAAGCACATCCGGTTCCGGCCAGCTTTCCAGCAGCCACTTGCGCAGCTTTTCCGCACGGTCGATGTCCGTCGATACCGTCGCCGCATCGGCCAGCCTCGCCGCCTCGGACAGATAGAATTGCGCCAGGGTGATGGCATCGGCCATGTCCTGCGCCTGCACCTCGGGCGCGTCCAGATCCCGCCAGAGGGTCAGCACGCCTGCGATGCGCGCCGCCTGTTCCGCCGCCTTTGAGCCGTAGCCGGTGACATGCGACAGGTCACCCCCCGATGCCTGCTCCGCCTCTATGGCGTCCGAGAACGGCACCAGCAGCGCCCGCGCGCCGGGACTGAGCGCCAGAGTGCGCGGCAGCAGTTCCCGCGTATCCGGGTCCATCGGCAAAGGGGCCTCAAGGATGGCGTGCAGCCGGTTACCAAAGCCATGCAGCGCGGTGTCGTCGCTTCGGGTCAGGCTGTGCAACCGGGTGCCGATAGTGCTGGGCGGTTCACACATCAGAAAGCGCGGCAGAAAGCCGGTGTCACCTGCCATCGGATCGGCCATGAAGGCGTGCGCCACGCCAGGCTGCACCATCAGGTGCACCGCCAGCCGCCGCCCGTAGAGGGTCAAACTGCCGTCACCCTGCCGGGTGCGCCGGATGGCATTGCCCTGCCACAGGTCATTGAGCGCAGCGAGGGTCTTTTGCCGGTTGTCCGACGACATCGCGAAGCCGCCAAGGAATTGTCCGCCTTCGTCCGAAAAGATGCCAAGGCTTGGCTGGCCCGACGCAAAGAGCCGGGTCAGCCCTTCGAAGGTCGGTTCGGTCACCGTGCGGTCAGTCGACGGTGGCGCAGCAGGTTCGCCGCCCAGCGCCGCCAGATCCGCCTGTGACGCGGTGCGCTTTTCGCCCTTGCCCTTGCGCGCCTCGCCCAGGATGCGGTCCCGCTCGCCTTTCCAGAGCGCATGGGCATTCTGCCAGGTGGTCACGTCGTCGCGTTGCGCCCTGGCCTGTTCCTTCTCGAAAGTGCGCAGCGCCGACATCAGCGGCGCGTCGCAGCTTGATTTACGCTCGCCGCTCGCCGCGATGGTCAGGGCATAGAGTGACAACGGACGCGGCCCGCCCAGGGTTTCCACATCGGCAAAGCCCTGCACGGCCAACGACGCGACCGCCAGTGCCGATGCTGCCGGGATAGCGACAGGCGCAAGGGTCTGGCCCTGTACCGCCTCCACCGCGCTGCGCAGCGGCCCCAGAGCCGCGACAGGATAGGAAGCACCCGAACGGACTTCGCGCAACAGCGGTTGCGGACCCTCGGCATTGAACGGGATCGGTTCGGGAGCATTCATGCGCACTTCCCTTTCATGTTGAGGATGTCGTTCCAGTCTTGACCTTCTGGGGCAGGCAGCAGCGACACGACCCAGCCAAGGGCGTGCGCCCGTTCAGCCAGCGCGTGCGCCGCATCGCGGCCCGGTATGTCGCCATCGGCAGCTATCGTCAGCTTGTAGGGTCGGTCAGGCAGGCGCAGCGCCCGGATGCCCGACGTTGACAGCGCCGACCAGATCGTCGCAGGGCCGCTCAACAGCCCGCACGACAGCGCCAGAGCCGTTTCTATACCCTCAGCCACGACAAGCCGGCCGACGCCTTCTGACAGGCGGACAGCGCCGCCAGCAGTCGCGCCCAGCATCGCCTTGGCCGGTTCGACAGCGGCCTTGCCGGTGCCATCGGCGCGCAGATAGGTGCGATGCACCGCGAAGCCGCCCCCCCCTTCCACCAGCGCCACCAACGCCGGAAACCGCCTGGCGGTCGGATGCCAGCAGGCCGGGGCAAAGCGCAGGGTCTGGGACAGGGGGCAGGTGATGCCCCGCCCCCTCAGATAGGTTTCCGCCAGAGTGCCGGTGACAGGTGCCGCCGCGTCCCACAGGTGCCGGGCCTGCGCCACCCGCTTAACGACCTCGGCCTGCTCCTCGGCCCTGCGTCGCGCCAGTTCGCCAGGGTCAGGCGGCGTGTAGCTGCCGCGCGTGATACCGGATGCCGCCGCGATGTCGCGAAACGTGCAGCCGGATTTCTTGCAGTGCAGCAGCAGCCTCCCGTCGTCGCCGTCGGCAACAGTCAGGGCGTTCTGGCCCTTGCGACCTTCTGGCTGGCACACCGGACAGGGTGCCACGCCATAGCGGCGATACCACTTGCCGCCAAGTTCAGAGGTAAGGGTACGTGCGCAATTCATTGGCCCGCCCCCCAGATCAAGGCGGCAAGCGCGTTCGCCTGCGCTTCGGTCAAGCCGTGAAGGCGACGCAGGTAGAGGATTTGCAGACGGCTCATGCTGCACCGCCTTCCTCGGACAGCACCTTGGCGCTAGGAGGGAATTTCAGACGCGCGCGGTCGATGTCCGATGCCAGACGATAATGCGCAATGTTTTCGGTGCCGCGATATTCGGCAACTATCGGCCATTCGTATTTCGATTTCAGCGTGTGAACGATAGCGCCAAGCCTCCAACCGTTCACCTCGCGGAATTCGGTCTTGTGGGTAATGGTGCGGCCATCAAGCAGTGCTTTGCAGCACCAGTAAACTTGGGTAGGGTTACTGAACCAGCGGTCAGATGCCATGATGCAATCCTTTAATTCCATTGAATTAAAGGGCGGGCGAAGCTATTAAAGCGTTGTGATATGAAGCCTCGGCCCCGCCCTGTTTCGGCGGGGTCTTTTTTATGCCGCAGTAGACGGACGCTGCGCCAACCAGTGGGCAATGACGCTTTCCGGCCAGGCGACAGCGCGGCGTCCAATACGTACCGGGCGGGGAAATTCGCCTCGGTCCATCATGTCGTAAATGGTGGACCGGCTGAGGCCGGTAGCGGCTTCAACTGCGGGGCGGCGTAGGTGATGGTCTGCCATGTTGCTTCCTTGTTGGAGGGTCTAAGTACACTCCGGAAGCGTATTGGCGCTGAGACTTGAATGGGAGTATGCGTAATTATCGAATACTATTTCCAACAAAAATAAATACAAAAGGCATTGAATTTATTGATGAATTTTCGAAATTCGTGCGGCGCCGTCGAATTTCTGCGCCGATTAACGGGCCTCCCTGAAATTTCTTATGGCATTGCGCATTGATGTGTCACCGAAGGTATCACTCAACGCATCTTGGGCCATTTGACGAAGTACCTTCGCAGGCTGTCCAATCGTTCCGTCTGGATAGGTGTCCGTCAACCAGCGGACAAGTTTATCAACTTTTCCGGGCCTTCCGGCTTTGCGTCCGTGGATTTGTGTTATTGTACGTTCGCGAACCATTTTTACGGCAAATTCGTTCATGCTTTTTCCGACATCTGAGGGAAACACCTCCGCCGGAAAACAGAGCGACCAACCATCCATCCATTGAAGCAGACACGCAAGTCTCTGGTGCCCGCCTTTTTGGTCATTGGCGCGGTCGAGGTTATGAAAATCAAGAACCCAAAGTTCCTGGTCGATGAAAGTCAGATCTTTGTCGAGCTTGGCAATAGCCGATTCCGCCGACTTTGCCGTCTGAGGCAAATCGGAAACAACAGTGCCTAAAGTACTTGCTGCCCATGGATCAACTCTCATTACTCTGGCGGTTTGGGGGCAGCAAAGCCGCGCCTTTCCAGTATTGTCACCAACAAATAAATGGAGAAAAATCCGGGCGGCAGCATCAAGCACAGTTTTTAGGTGAGGGTCCGCGACAGAGACCACATTATGCCCTGCACTCAAGTAAATTGCTTTCCGAACGGACTCGCGTTCTAGGCTGTTGCGGAACGTCTCCTCAAGCATCCTAGGCGTAAAGTATCCTTCTGGACAAAGCATTCTACGCCCCTGATTTGTACGGATTGCATTGGACGTTATCGGCATCGCGTGGGGGGTTCAATATGTGGGGCTGCATACCTGAGTTGCACTAGATCTTGCTAAAATCACTAGGCTTAGGACCCAATTATTTTCATGGGGCGGCGTGGTTCACGGTTCAAAAAACGAGCGGTGAACATGTCTGATCTAATCTGGTTATTCGACGCGCAGATGGCGCGTCTTAAGCCCTGTTTTCCCGAATCTCACGACAAGCTTTGCGTTGATGGCCGTCGTGTTCGTCGAGGTACAATCTTCATGAATCGCAACGGCTTACGATGGCGTGACGCACCAAAGGAATATGGCCCCACAAGACACTCTACAACTGTTGGAAGCAATAGAGCGACAAGGGAGGTCATGCGCCGATGATGGCCGGTCTGGTCGCTGACCACGGCGAACAGACGACGGCCATTATCGACACCACTTATCTCAAACCCCATTGAACAGCGTCCAGCCTGGGCGCCAAAAAGCGGGGCGAGGTCGTCTGATTGGCCGAACCAAGGGCCGCATGAACACGAAACTACTTGCCATCCGCGACAGTTAAGAAGGTCCACTGAGTCTGTTCGTGACCGCCGGTCAGGTCAGCGACTACATCGGCGCGCGGGCGCTGCTGAGCAGTCTGCCGGATGTCGAATTTCTGCTTGGCAATCGGAGGTCATGACGCTGACTGGTTCAGAGAAACGTTGAAAGACAGAGGAATACGCGCCTGCATATCTGGCCGACAGCAACGTAAGACAGTCATCCGATACGACAAGCGTCGTTACAAACGCCGCAACCGAATTGAGATCATGTTCGGCAGGTCGAAGGACTGGCGGCGTGTCGCAACCCGCTACGACCGCTGCCCCAAGGCCTTCCTCTCCCCAATCGCCCTCGCTGCACTCGACATTTATTGGCTATGCGTCCTGAGCCTATGAACAGCCTGGGCAGCCTAACATTTTGCGCGACAGCCTTCGCAAAACTCTGGCGTTCATCACTCCTGCCTGGCTATCGGCGAACGCCTACTGTTCACGCCGACAATTAGAATTTGCAACGAATCGATAGGGCGCGCAGGGTTCTTTCTGAGATCGATATTTTCGCGCTCTCCCGACAGGTCAATATTTGAATTTGTATGCTGGCGAAGGAGATTTCGTCATGGCGGACATTTTTGGTGACATTTTTCCAGACAACGCATTGTCAGGTAATCAGAAGGGTAAGAAACAGTACCTAGAGGCGCACCCCGGTGACAGGGTCTTTGGCGACGTCCTGACAATGCGCGACAGTTCTAAGGGTGGCAACGATCAGTTAAACGCAGTGATTGCCGCCGGATTCTTCGAACTTTACGGCGATGCGTTCACCATTAGTCATGCCTCCAGAGGCGGCAATGATGTGCTGAGCGTCGGGGATGGCAGCGGGAGCTATGAGCTCTACGGCGATGCCAGATTCTTGTACGACGACACGCGGGGTGGCAACGACACGCTTAGTTCCGGAAGCGGCACGGGATCCTTTTGGCTCCAGGGGGATGCGGCCGGTCTGTATGGCAGTTCCCAGGGGGGCAATGACTTGCTCGTCACCGGGGGGGGGACCGCGCTGCACAGTCTTATCGGTGATGCCAACGTCATGTACGGATTGTCGCGCGGTGGGAATGACACGCTTATCGCCGGGGATGGTAGCGGCGTCTATGAACTTTTGGGGGATGCGGGGAGCATGTCGAACAGCGCCCGGGGGGGTAACGACGTGCTGACCGCCGGAGATGGAAGCGCTGAATATACTCTTATCGGTGATGCCGTCAGAATGGACCAAGAAACGAGGGGCGGCCACGATGTGCTGACCGCTGGGAACGGCAGCGGCATTTATCGCCTGTACGGTGATGCGCAGAGCATGTCCGGCACTGCGCGCGGAGGCAACGACATGCTTGCCGCAGGGGACGGCGACGGAACATATGAGCTCTGGGGCGATGCCGGGGCCATGTACGACAGCGCCCGAGGCGGAAACGACGTGCTGACCGGTGGGGACGGCAGTGGCAAATACTCCCTCTACGGTGATGCGCAGTCCATGCACGGCACCACCCGGGGGGGGCATGACAAACTGATCGACGGAAATGGTACGGGAGAAACTATCCTGCTTGTCGGGGATGCGCTCACAATGACCGACAGCGCCCGGGGCGGCAATGACACGCTCACCGCCGGGGATGGCCGACAGCACAGCGAACTTTACGGTGATGCAGGTGAAATGCGCCATAATACCCGGGGCGGCAACGACGTGATGACTTCCGGAAGCGGCAGTGGAACTTACAAACTCTTTGGCGAAGCGGAATTGATGGTTGGGAGCGCCCGAGGCGGCAATGATGTCATGACCGCCGGGGATGGCACCGGGAGCCATGTGCTTTATGGCGAGGCGGACGCCATGTACTTCCAGACCCGGGGCGGCGACGATGTGCTGACCGCCGGGAATGGCGACGGGAGCTATTCACTCTACGGTGAAGCAGACATCATGGACGGCAACGTTCGCGGTGGCGCCGATGTGCTGACGGCAGGGAACGGCAGCGGCACCTATGCGCTCTACGGAGATGCATCTGATTTGTTCGGTCCTTGCCTGGGCGGCAACGATCTGCTCATCGCAGGGAACGGCAGCGCCGACTATCGGCTCTACGGCGATGGCAGGACCATGTCCTTTGGGGCTCGCGGTGGCAACGATGTGCTCATCAGCGGCACCGGGAAAGACTCGATGTACGGAGATGCATCGCATATGGATGAGGACTCCACCGGCGGCGCCGATACCTTCGTCTTTCTGCAGAACAGCGGCGCCGATGACATCATTTTTGATTTCAGGCAGCAGGACCGGGATCAGATAGATGTCAGCGATTATGGCATCATCGATCTTGCTGGTTTCTATGACATATCGGACGATGGGATCAACACCGTCATTGCATTCGACAATGCTAATCAGGTTACCTTGGCAGGCTTTGCCGATTGGACTCGTCTGACGGAAGCGGATTTCAACTTCGCCTGAGCCAGCCGTACTGATATGTAACCGCTGACGCAGTCCTTAGGTCGGTTCGGCGCATCAACCGCAAGCGGCGTCAACCGCCCCACGTTGCAGATGAGTTCTGGCGCTGCGAGGTGATACGCATCTCATGATGGGAAGTGCGTTTCGCAATGTGCTCGACACATTCAAATCTCAAATTGCCGGGCGTCGAGACCTGCGCGTAGGGTCATCGGTGCTGGCCGGATGATGCAACGGCACGGCATATCGCGCCTGCCTGAAATCGAAGGGGTAAGCCCGATCGCCAGAAGTTCAAGCGCTATCCAGTCCATTAACTGGCAGGCGATGCAGGCAGCGCCGAGAGAGGGCTTCCTTCCATTCCTGACATAGGATCGCACCATAAATCTGTGGGATCAAACACTTAGGGAAACGACTGCTGCTGTGGATTACGGATATAGGATGGCTTGACGCTATCGGATGCGAACAACCATTGCGTCGCGGGTCAAGATAAATTGCGCCCAACGTTCCATCAAATCACGCCGTTTCTCAAACAGGTCAGACCGCGCATAGGCCGCCTCCGCCTTGTTCTGGATGGTATGTGCCAGCGCGGCCTCGGACACTTCGCGCGGAATGTTGGTGCGTTCCTGCGCCCATGTCTTGAAGGATGTGCGGAATCCGTGCACGTCGACTTTAAAGCCAAGTTCCTTGACCAGCTTAGACAAGGTCATGTCAGAAAGCGGCTTGCCCGCCTTGGTGCCAGGGAACACAAGGCCGGTGCCATCGCTGAGTCCCTGCGCGGCCTGCAATATCTCGACAGCACGCAGCGACAGCGGTACGCGGTGTTCGCGCTTGGCTTTCATCCGGGTGCCGGGGATGGTCCAGACGGCCTTGTCCAGGTCCACCTCGGACCATTCGGCCAGACGGACCTCGCCGGACCGGCACGCTGTCAGAATGACAAATTCCAGTGCCAGCTTGGTGGTAATGCCCGCGTTCGACGCCTTCATCGCCGCGATGCAGCCATTAACCTCTGCATAGGGCAGCGCCTTGCGGTGTTCCTTGACACCGGTCTGCTTGGGCAGCGCCTGCGATATGGCTTCTGCCGGGTTGTCCTGCCGCCAGCCCTTCGCCACGGTCCATTTCATCACGGTGCCGATGCGTTGCCGCACCCGCCGTGCAGTCTCGGGCTTGTCGAGCCAGATCGGTGTCAGCACCGCCAGCACATCGGCAGCGGTGATGTCAGTGACCTTTTGATTGCCCAGCCGGGGGAAAGTGTAGGTTTCCAGCGTCGAGATGAATTGTGCGGCGTGCTTGGCGTTGCGCCAGCCGGGGCGGTGTATCTCGTAAACCTTCCGCGCAGCTTCCTCGAAAGTCATCACGGCTTCGGCTTCGCGTCTGGCCTTTAGCGGGTCGCCGCCTTGCCGTGCCAGCTTGCGGTTTTGCAGTGCGATGTCGCGGGCCTCTGCCAGGCTGACCAGCGATGTCGGTCCTAGCCCGATTTCTGTCCGCTTGCCACGAATGACGATGCGCTGCACCCAGCGCCGCGCGCCCGTCGGTTCGACCTTGAGAAGCAGCCCGTTGCCGTCTGCATACTTGCCCGGTTCGGTCACCGTTCGAACGAAGGCGGCAGACAGCGCCTTGTCCGGGTGCCGTCCTGTCTTGAGGTTTGCAGCCTTCTGGTTCCCGTCCGCCATTCCGTCCCCCATTTTATCTCGGAATATGGGGGGCTGCACAGGAACTCACAAGACATAAAACGGGGTTAAGCACTTGATTCAAGGTATTTAATGGAACGGTGCGGAACGTGGACCGGCGGACACAGCCTCCGCCATCTTAGCTGTAGGTAGCTAAGCAACGGATTAATATAGAACTATTTTGCCCCAAACCATGTCGCCTCACACATGCTTTCCACACATGTGTGAAACTCAAGCGCTGGCGGACCTTTTACGGCAGGTCAACCAAGTCCCCCTTCAAAGAATGCTTCGTCGATCTGCTTGATGTGCAGCACGTCCTTGTCTCTGCAACCGACGTTGTACCGGATCATCAGTCGGGCCAGCTGCTTGCCATCTATCAAAACGATCCGCGAACCAAGGTCCTTGACCGTTTGCAGAGCCGCAGGGCTGAAACTGGATGTTGTGACGAAGATCCCCTTGTTAGCCTTCTTGATGTTCAAGGCCCCAAAAAAGTCCCGGATATCGCTTGCACCGATGTTGTTGCCTTCTGCGTAGCGTTTCGCCTGCAGGTAGATCTGATCAACACCCAACGGATCTTGGTCTATTACTCCATCAATCCCGTTATCCCCAGTTTGCCCTAGCGCCCTGCCCGCTTCTTTCCAGCTTCCACCGTAGCCCATCGCCAGCAGCAGTTCGACGATTAGAACCTCAAAGAAGGCAGGGGTTGCCTCTCGCACCACTTCAATCAAGTTAGCGGCCAAGGAGGCATTCAGGCGCTGATATGCAATCTGTATACTTTCATCGGGCGTCTCTTGCTCCTCAGCAGCAACAGATGGGATCATTTGCTCGTCGATGTCCTTCCCTCTAGCGAGGAAATCTTGGAAATTATCAAAGCGTTCAAGATACTTGGAGTTCAGCTGAATGGACGGATCGTCAGCCACCCCTTGTCCGTCCGCTGTGAGTTCGTAGAACCCTCGCTTCGGGTTGCTCACAAGGCCAGCTTGCTTCAAATAAGATCGCGCCCAATGTACACGATTTGCGATTGCTGTCTGCTTGCCGCTCGGAAGAAGTAAAGCACGCTCATCCTCTGGCAACTGAAAGAGCTCAGACATTTCTTCTACAACGTCAGAAATCTTCCTTTGCTCTTCGCGTGCCGCCATCAGCACAGGACGCATCAGAGTTTGGTAATCTGGAATCATGCAATCAATCCTTTATTATCCCAGAGCGTAAAAAGGGGACTGGCAAACTACCAGCCCCTTACCGTCCTTAGATTTTGACACCCGAGACCATCCGGTACACCGACCTCTCGGAGATAGCGAATTCACGGGCGACTGCGCGCTTGCTGTGGCCTTCCCTGACCATCCTCAGCACATCCTCAGCCTTGGCCTGCGCCGTTCGCTTACGGCCCTTGGAGCGTCCCTCTGCCTTGGCCTTGGCGATGCCTTCCTTCTGACGTTCCAGCATCATTTCCCGCTCAAACTGAGCGACTGAGCCAAGCACATTGAGCATCAGCTTTCCGGTTGCGTTGGTGGTGTCCAAACCAAGATCAAGGATGCGAAGACCGACGCCATTGGCCTCCAACCGTTCAACGATCTCTCCAAGGTGCCGTACAGACCGTGCCAGCCTGTCCAGTTTGGTGAAAATGAACACATCACCGTCCCGGCAGAACTCCAATGCGTCCGAGAGCGCCGGGCGGTTGCCTACCGAGCTTGTCTGTTCCTTCCAGACCTTCTCGCAGCCGTTTGCTGCCAACTGTGCTGCCTGTGCCGCAAATCCTGCCTGTTGTTCCAGCGTCGAAGTCCGTGCGTATCCAATGAGCATTGTCCGCCCCTCTGTCTGCCAATGATGTCTAAGGGGATGAGGCAGGTTGTCTGCCAAAGGGCGGAACCCACTTCAAAGACAGTGCAACCTGACCTGTTCGTTCTTGTCCGATAAAGGGCCACCGGAATTGCCGTTGATCACCGGACATCCTACATGCATCAGACCCGGCCCCAATCGTTTGACCGGGCAGTTGAAATCTCCGCTCGGCAGGTGCGGAGGCTTGCGGAGGTGGCCGATCAGAGCCACCTCGCTTTGATCCACGGCGGCTTCCTCGGGCTTTCCCAGCCATCGGGTTGACGCTTTCCACCGGGCTGTCCAGCACGACCAGAGCCACATCATTCCGGGGGCATTACTCCCGTCCAAACCATACGCGGGAGGTCGTATTTCCGACATTGTCCCGCGCGCCGCAACATAGTCCCCGCGCGACCAGCCTGCGACGAACACACGCCCGGAGTGCCCGGCGTCCGACGCGAAATGGGCAGCAGTCGCAATCAGGTCTGGTGCGATCAATGTCGCCGTACATCCCTGCCTGGTGCGAAACCCCGCATGCCCCAGTCGCCCGATTGCCGGGAACCGGGCGGCAATTTCATCGGCCTGGGGTGGTAAAGTCTCTTGTTGCGCTGCAGCAGGCGGGACGCGATGCAGAGAGACATGAGGGATTGCCCGACGACCTGGCGAAAACTGCGACGCTGCACCTAGATACCTGTTCGGTTGATCTCGGGCTGACAATCGGCTGCACGGAGGCCCTCGGGGAGTCTCGAATCCAGAAGAATCCCACCGTTGGCTGTAGTATAAAGGACCGGAGCGCCAAAGCTGAGTGCGTGGCAGTCAGGCGTTCCTTTCGCATCGGACGTTCCGCCAGAACACTGCGAGAGGCAGGTCAGAGCCCGGAGTACTGCGCTATCACCCTGTTTCAGCGGCTGGCGCGACTGTCTCTTCCATGCCTCCGGAGCCGAACAGGTAATAGCCTCCGACAATTACAACGATCACGACCACAACTGCGACAATGATGTTTTTGGTATTCATTTCCACATCAATTCTCCCGGATTAAGGGCTGCTGCCTCCCCTGAATAATAGACAGGGAACAGCCACACATAAGCATAGCGCAAAACGCTGATTCTGTCATCCGATCGACCTCTGCGCCGGAATGAACATCATTTGTCGCAAGAATGAAAACTCCGCACTCAGTGCGTTCCAGCGCAGTGCGGCGCAGGTCGGACCCTGGGCTCCTGCAGCCGCAACGCCTAACAGGGCGCAGCGAGTCTTCAGCGCCCCAGGGCAACAACAGTGCCTCGGTGTGCGGGCAATTTCGCTGGCGGCAACTTTGCCTGTTCAGACCACGGGCGGCAGAAGGGCGTGAGCCGTTTCACGCACATCTGCCAGCTTCGGTCTTCGGCGCGCTCGCGCTCGCGCCATGACTGTTGTCCATGCCAAATCTCGGCAGTTGACACTTAGCGCTTCTTTTTAGCATGATTACAATGCCTTACCTACCCTGACAGAGTTGTCTTGCAAGAGCATCCAATTCGAGTTGGGAGCACGGTTGTCAGAATATCAGCGGAATCAACGGCCGGAACCGCACCACCTGGTGCCACGGTGATCCGTCTGGTGTCCGTCTCTGACCTCATTCCCCACGCCAACAACGCGCCGACGCACGGCGCGGCGCAGGTGGCGTTGATTGCGGGCTCGAGGCCAGCGACTTCACCGTTGGCATCATGGCGCTGGTCGCCCGGCAGGAGCGCGAAGCCATCTCCCGGCGCACCGGGGAGGCACTGGCGGCCGCCGGTGCATGTGGGGTCAGGCCGGGCAATCCCAATGGCGCCCCTACCCTGCACCGCGCTGGCAAGGGCGGAGAGGCGATCAGGCAGGCCGCGACGCGGAATGCCGGCCGACATGTGGCTGATGCTGCGGCAGTGGTCGCGGAACTGCAGCACGACGGCCAGACCACCCTCCGGGCCACTGCCGCCGCCCTCAACAGTCGGGGCATCCTGACCCGTCGTGGCGGCAGCTGGCTTGTGTCCAGCCTGCGCAACCTGCTGGTGAGGGTGGATCGGTCCGGCTGAGCAGGTTGCTGCGTTCTGGCGATTTGAGCTTTCCGCCGTCAGACGAACACGAAATCCTCGATCCCCAGATCCGTGGCGCTGACGCCGAACACATGGATGACATGACCGTCATAGGTCATCGTCACCCCCGCTTGTCCGTCGATCACGGCATCGGTGATGTTCAGCGCATCGACCCGACCCTGAAGCCCCGACCCCGGCCCGTTCACGATCCCGGTCATGCGGACTGAGTCGAGGTCATTTTCGAAACCAGTGATCAGATCGACGTCAGAGAGTTTGAATTCGGTGAAGATCAATTGATCGGTGACACACCGCCGGTCATTGTCTCATTCCCGGCGCCACCGTTGAGGGAAGCGTTTCCGACGCTTCCGATGAGCACATCGTCGCCTTCACCTCCCGATACTGTCGTTGCCTGCACCGCCAGGAAATCTGCCGCGCCCTGTACCGCCGCCAGGACTGTTATCATCGGTACCGCCGATGACAATGTGATCTCCATCAGACCCGGCGATCCGGTCACTGGCCGCACCGCCGAGGATCGTGTCCCTTGCAATTCCGCCGCTTAGGCTGACCAGTTATCGACCAAAGCACGCAGCACATCGGCACGGCTGATCTGCCCGACAAGTTCGCCATCGCGCAGGACCGGAAACCTGCGGTATTCGCTGACAAGGAAGCGTTCTGCAGCCGCGACAAGGTCTAGATCAGCGTCAAGCGTCACGACGTCGGTGCTCATATAGGCCGAGACCTGACCGCCCCATTCCTGATAATAGGCGCCGTTCAGCGCGGCACGCAGGCAGTCTTTCTTGGACAGGACGCCGACAAGACGACCATCCGCGTCGATGACCGATGCTCCGGAAAGCCGCTTTTCCAGCAGGGTCCTCATGGCATGCAGGATTTCCATGTCGGGCTTGAGCAGGATCAGATCGCTTGCCATGTAATCCGAAATGCGGGGTCGATCAGTCATGCCTTGTCACCTTTTCTCGCACAGGCAGCGCAATCCGCGCCCGGAATGCAGGACACCCCGCCGCACGACCCCCTGAGCGGCGCACGACCGAAGATCGCCCCGACCGAAAGCCCCGCAATCGCAAGCACGATCAATCCGAACGTGATCAGGAACAGTGCCATCACCACTTCACCCCACAACGATCCGGTCCGCGAACCGGCCTGTCATGACTTCGCGCAGACCCGTCCCGTCTCGCGAAAGGAACAACGCATCAACAGCCGCCTGTTCGGCAAATGCCGGTCCGTTTTCGGGTCCCATTGCGAATAGCGCGGTCGCCAGCGCATCCGCCGTGATCGCCCGAGGCGCAAAGACCGAGACCGAGGCCAACGCACTGTCAGAGGGCGCCATGCGCCTCGGGTCGATGATATGGCTGTAGCGGTGTCCGGCAAGGACATAGCTGTTGATCAGATCGCCTGATGTCGCGAGGGCCTCACTCCGCAGCGAAACAACACAATGGGATGCCGACGGGCCGGACAGGGGACGTTCGATGGCCGCGCGCCATGGGGATGTGTCAGGTTTCAGTCCGCTTGCCGTAACCTCGCCGCCCAGTTCGATGAAGAAAGTCTCAAGCCCGCGCGACCGCAGTGCTTCGGCGCATTGGTCAAGCGCATGGCCCTTGGCAATGCCGCACAGGTCCAGCGTTTGCCGCGCATGGGCCTTTCTTGCGCAATCGCTGCCCAGCGCAAGGTCCTGAAACGCGCCTTCAGGTGTCCCGGTGATCGGCCCGAAACCGTAGCGCCCGGTCAGACCGCCAAATGTCGGATCAAAGGCGCCCTGCGTCTGTGCCGCGATGCGGTGCGCCTCGGCGACTGTCGTGAGCGCTACGGGTGAAAGCGGCAACCAGTCCGTCGTTTCGGCGCGGTTGAAGGCCGAGATTTCCGATCCGGCGCGAAACGGCGACATCGCCGCGTCGATGGTTTCGATGACGCGCATCATGGCCCGGGCGACTGCCGCCGCATCCGTTCCCATGGCAGCCCGCACCCGCCAGCGTGCGCCGAACGCCGGGCCTTCGATCTGCAACAGGTCCGGAGTTGTTGCCTGAAGAGCCGTTGCACAAAGCGCCGCCCCGCTGCCCGCCAGAAATCCGCGCCGTGTCAGGATCATCGCCTAGCCTCCAAAATCATCGTTGAAGATCCGGTCGCGTCCGACACCCAGATCATCAAGCATGGCAAGGACCGCCTTGATCATCATCGGCGGGCCGCAAAGATAGTATTCGCAGTCATGCGGGGCTGGATGCGCTTCCAGCCCCCCGCGCAGCGCGACCTCGTGGACAAAGCCGGTCTCGCCCCGCCAGTCGTCATCGGGTCCGGGATCTGAAAGCGCAACGGTCCAGCGGAAGTTGGGGTGTCTCGCCTCCAGCCGCTCGAACTCGTCTTCATAGAACAGGTCCACACGGCTGCGCGCGCCGTACCAGAAGCTCATCTTGCGGGTGGTGTTCCTGCGCTCAAGCTGATCCGTGATGATCGCACGCAGCGGGGCCATGCCGACTCCGCCGCCGATGAATATCATTTCCCGCTCGCTTTCCTGTGCCGCGAAGCTGCTGAAAGAGCCGGTGACACTGATTTTGTCGCCCGCGCGCAGGCCAAACAGCCAGGAGGAAACGACGCCGGGCGGCGCATCCGGGGCATCGGGTGGCGGCAAGGCAAGCCGGACCAACAGGACGATACGGCCTGCGTCCGCAACCGCGTTGTTGGCGATGGAATAAGCGCGCGATACGCCGCCCTTGCTGCGCGCCCGCAGCGCGCCGAGCCCCTGCTGTTCCCAGGCGGCGCGATGCTCGGCGCCAATCTCGTAGTCGGCGAAGCTCAACTCGTATCTCGGGGCTTCGATCTGCACAAAGGCGCCCGGGGTGAAGGTGAAGGGTTCGTCGCCGGTCGGTGCCAGGACGATTTCGCGGATGATCGGGGCGATGGTCCGGCTTGAGACCACCGTGCAATCCCAGGAATGCGCCGCCAGCATGCTTTCAGGCAGTGTGACCGACATGTCCGAGCGTAAGGTTGTCTGACAGGCCAGCCGCAGGTCCGATGCGATCTCGGCGCGCGACAGAAGGGCGGCTTCGGTCGGCAGCGGCGGACGACTGCCATCGGTTATCTGCACCCGGCACTGTCCGCAGGTGCCAATTCCGCCACAGGACGACGGAACGGCGATCCCATTGTCCGCAAGAGCCGTCAGAAGCCTGTCGCTTGCACGTGCCCTGATGTCTTTCCGGTCGTTTATGCGAATGGTGACCGGCCCCGAGGGCAGCAGGATTGTCCGCGCAAGCAGAACCAGGCCGGACAGCACCAGCACGATGAGGATGAACACGGCACTGCCAAGAACAACCTCGCTCATGGCTGGCCCACACCGACAAAGGCCGAGAAACCCATCGACATCAGACCCGTCACGATGAACGCGATCCCGAGTCCGCGCAGGCCCTCGGGGATATCGGCATAGCGCAGGCGTTCCCGGATCGCCGCGAAGGCGACGATTGCCAGCGCCCAGCCGACACCGCTGCCCAAGCCATAGACAATGCTTTCGGGCAGGCTGTACCGGCGGTCAACCATGAACAGGCTGCCACCGAGGACCGCACAATTCACCGTGATCAACGGCAGGAATATCCCGAGGTTCCGGTGCAGCCTCGGCGCATATCGGTCCAGCGCCATTTCAAGGATCTGAACAATGGCGGCGATGACGCCGATAAAGCAGATCAGTTTCAGGTAGGTCAGATCAACCTCAGGCAACCCGGCCCACCCCCAGGCCCCTTCGACCAGAAGGCCATTGAAAATCATGTGGTTGACAGGAACCGTGATGCCCTGCACCACGATCATCGCAAGTCCGAGGCCCAGTGCCGTCTCAACGCGCTTTGACACCGCAAGAAAGGTGCAGATGCCAAGAAAGAACGACAGCGCGAGGTTCTCCTGGAGCACTGATCGCCAGAACAATTCGCTCATGACCTTTCCCCGCCTGCCAGATCGCGGATCGGGAATTCGTCAGGTTCGACCTGCGCCGTGCGCCGCGTGCGGATAGCCCAGATCAAAAGGCCGATGATGAAGAAGGCGCTTGGTGCGAGCAGCATGAAGCCAAGGGGCTGGAACCAGCCACCATCAGAGACCGGCCGCAGCACCTGCACGCCGAAAACCGCGCCCGTCCCCAGGCCTTCGCGGATCGCGGCGACGATCATCAGCACGAGGCTGTAGCCAAGCCCGTTGCCAAGACCGTCCAGAATGCTCGGCCAGACCGGATTGCGCATCGCGAAGGTCTCGGCACGGCTAAGGACGATGCAGTTGGTCACGATCAGCCCGACAAAAACCGACAACCGCTGGCTCATCTCGAAGGCGTAGGCGCGCAGGAACTGATCGGCGACAATCACGAGCGAGGCGATGATGGTGATCTGCACGACCAGCCGGATCGACGTCGGCAGATGACGGCGGATCAGGCTGATCGCAGCACTCGCTGCCGTCAGCACCACGGTCAGGGCCAGACTCATCGTCAGGGCCGTAGCCATCGTTGTGGTTACGGCAAGCGCCGAACAGATACCGAGGATCTGCAGGGTGACCGGGTTGTTGTCGATCAGCGGCGCGGTCAGATAGTGAAGCTTCTTGCCGGTCATGGGCTCTCTCCTGACCGGAGGTTGTCGAGGAACGGGCCGAAGCCATCGGGACCGAGCCAGAACCGGACAAGGCGCGCGACCCCGGTACTGGACTGCGTGGCACCCGATATCCCGTCAACTTCTGACGGGCCGCTGGCGCTGCCGCGCACCACGCTGATGACGACTTCCCCCGATGGGTCGACGGCCTGCCGGTCCGTCCACAGGGCTTGCCACACGGGATCGGTGATCCGTGACCCAAGGCCCGGCGTTTCGCCCTGTTCATAGATGCTGAGGCCCGCGATCGTGTTCAGATCGGCAGACAGGGCGAGATAGGCGCGGATCGTCGATTGATAGCCGGTCCCGTAGACCGGCAGAACCACCAGCGCCAGACCGTCCCTGCCGCGCAGCAGATAGGCCGGCGCAAGGTGCGGGCGGCGGCCGATTCCGGCAAGATCCTGTTCCGGCGTCAGGTCAATCGTCTGCGCCGGGTCGCCCTGGGCGGCAAGAAAGTCATAGCTGTCAGGCGTGGTCTCCTCGGCAATCCGACCGCTTGCCAGATCGACGACAACTGTCTCGAGAGTTTCCGCCCCGGTTTCGCGCAAGGTGTCGGCAAGGCCCGGAAGTGTTGCGATCATCGCTGCCAGCTTGGCCTCGCGCGCGGCCTCAAGATGAGCCTGCTGGCGCGGTTTCAGTACCACCGAGGTCAGCGAAACGGTGCTCGCCGATACCAGCGCCACAAGGAAGGCCACGCCCAGCGTCTTGGTCCGGCTGTCGTTGGGCAGGGCAAGGAAGCGGCGCCACAGCGCGAACGGCATGCGGTCAGACATCACACCGCCTCCGCGCCCGTCGCCGGATATTGGCCCAGATAACGACCTGATCTATCAGCGGCGCAAAGATACTGGCCAGCAGGGCGGCAAAGACCATGGACGACAGGATCCCGCCGCCCTCGTGCCCGAACAGCAAGACCAGAGCGCCCGCAAGCAGGCCATAGGCCCAGCGCCCGGCATTGGTGCAGGCGGCCGCCACCGGATCGCCGATCAGAAACACCAATCCAAGTATCAGGGTTGCGCCTGGCAGTGCGGGCCACTCGTCGGGCATTGCCCATGGGACGGCCAGTGCGGCCATCGCGATGAAAAATCCGGCAACGACCCGCCACGACAGGACGCTGGCGGCCAGCAGCACCGCACCGCTTCCCACGGCAGCAAGCGTCGTTGCCATGCCGGGCTCAGCTGCCCCGCCCTCCGGAAATGAAAACAGCAGGAAGGCCAGGCCGACGGTCGCCGGGCTCAGGAACCCACGGCCACGTCCGCCAAAGACCAGATCGCCCATCACCAGCCCGAAGGACAGGGAAAGCCCCAGTTGCCAGAGCGGCGCCGTGACCGGGACCAGCAGAACAAAGATCATTGCGGTCACGATTCCGTCCCAGCCCATCACACGGTTTCGAAGGCGCGCAAAGGCCACTTGCCACAGGCCAGCGAGACCGAGGACGAGGACCAGAGGCACAAGCAGAGCGAAACTGCGTTCCGCGACTGCTGCGACCACGGGAGCAAGAGCGGCGACAGCCCAGACGGCAGTCAGACGATTGTCTTTCCAGAAGCACGGAAGAAGGGGCTCTGACTGGCTCATGCGGCACGCTCTTCATCCAGACCGTCGAGAACATGCCGCAACAGCGCACCGTAATCGCTGCCCGAGGGGCAGCGCCAGCTCAGCAGCGCCAGGTCCTCCTCAAGCAGTTCCAGACCGCCAAGCCGCTCGGTGGTTTCGACGTCTCCGACCGCAAGTGCGCGCATCAGGGGTGTCGGCAGAAGGTCGAGCGGGAAGACCCGTTCGAAACCCTCTGACGGCAGTGTCGCGCCAATTGCGGCACGTGGCAGCCTGGCCAGGAGCCCCCAGAGCAGTGCGCGCGCTGGCACTGCCTCCTCGCGCTTCTTCAGGACCGTCACCTGCAGGTCTTGGCGCCCAAGAAATCGCGCCTCGCGGCCCGACAGGATCGAACCCGAAATCAGCCTGGTCGCGGAGGTGTCCTTGTCCGAACGCTTCTCTCCCAAAAGATCGCGCAGGTCTGATCCAAGCGGCGCGCGAACCAATGCTGGTTCGCTGACGCCCGGTCCGGCCACGGACAGCGTCCGCTCCGCGGTGATCCGACCGACGGCCAGCAGGTCACCGATCGCGGCAACGTCCTGATAGCCGATCTGCCAGACCGATCTTTGGCTCGAGACCGGCCAGAGGTGATGAATATGGGTGCCCGCAAGCCCCGCGGGATGCGGCCCGGAAAACCGCGCGACGCGCAACCTTTCGCCGGGTTCCGCCAGCGGCGGTCCAGGGGCCTGACAAATGAAGACCGGCCCATCGGTCAGTCGCTGCAATACCTCCGCGCCGCGCCGGAAACTGTCCAGCTTCGGTGCAAGAACAACTGCCGGAACGGGCGCAAGCGGATTGGTGTCGGTGGCGGTCACGAAAATCGCCGACGGGCGGTCCGCAGGAGCCGGGACGCGACCGAACGGGCGGCTGCGAAAGGCAACCCAGGCGCCGCTTCGCAGCAGCAAAGCGCGCAGCGCAGCATCATCTGTCCGCGCCGGTTCCACCGAAAACTGGCTTTCCTCGTCGCCTTCCGTCGCAATTTCGATACCTTCGATCCGTCGACGCGCGCCATGGCGGGTCTGACTGATCCGACCCGCCGCGCCGGCGACAAAGGCAATGTCAGGATGAAGCCGATCTACGCACAGGACCTGGCCACGGCGGACCAGATCACCCTCCCCGACCCGCAGATCAAAGCTCACCCCCGGAAAATCCCGCGCCACCAGTCCGACCGAGCGCACGGCGCGCAAAACGACAGGCGTGCTGGCGGGAGCCAGACCCAGGTCGATGTCGCGCCCCTTGCGAAACCTGAACTCCACGGAACCCGTTCCCCCTATGGCCGCGCCAGCCCGGTCACGTCCACCGAAGAGACCTTGGCAAGGTCTGACAGGCTGTCGATCAGCAACTGAACTGTGTAGTGCGGGTTGTGCGCAAAGGCCCCAGGGTCCTTGCTGGCGAATTGATAATTGTACGCGGCGCGCAACAGGCGCGGCGTCCAGCTCTGATACCGGTTGGGAAAGGCCGCCTCACCTTCATCGACCGCGCCGTTGGCGTTGAGATCGTTGAAGAAATACGGATAGGCCGCGTCCGAATAGACGATGGCGCCGCCGCCGACCTCGGTTGCATAGGTCATGATCGCGGCGCTCAGCCGGGCACGGAGCTCGTCGATGACGACCGCAATCCCGGCGCTGGCGTCGCCGGTCCCAAGGATGTCGAGCGGTGTTGTCCGGATGGCACGGAAATCCGTCACGCCGGAGTGGCAGCCTGTGCAGCTTTCCAGCACGACCTTTGTCTCATGCGCCCCATGGCAGCTGACACAAGTGCCGAAGTCCTGGACATGCCCAAAGGCACCGGCGTAGCTTTGGCCGACGTATTCGTATCCGCCCCTTGCCACCCCGCCAAGTTGCGTCGCGGCCGCCGCCGCGTAGTGGATGTTGATGAAGGCGATCCCGGCGGAAACCTGATCATCGGCGAGCCCCCCGAGCGCCGCTCCGACAGTCTCGGCAGAGGTTCGACCCTGATGGCAGACGGTGCAGATCGCCGATCCGTCAGACATGTTGACGACCTGGCCGCTGGGAAAGATCACGTCCCGCAGGCTTTCGGCCCCCGGATTATGGCAGGCTGCGCATTCCACCGTGGTGCCGATTGGTTCCGGGTGATCAATCACCCCCGCCGAGGCCGGAGAGCTTGCCAAATAGTCCAGGATGCCGGTCGTCGAATGGCAAACTGCGCACTCCCCCGGGATCTCACCCTCGGCATCCCAATGTCGGAACGCCTCTGCCTCAGAATTTGCGTGCGGCGAGGAATTCCACGCCTCCGTGATTTCATCGGGGGTTGGCTTTGTCTGTGCCAGCGCTGCTCCGATAACCAGCAGCGACACGGCAGAGCCAACCCAGACATGGATGCTTCGTTGCATCAGACCAACCTCCGCGCGAACACAAGTTTCTCATTATCAATATGCGCCTCGGAGTGATGTTGGTGTTGATCCAGGTCAACTCGTGACCAGCCCATGGCGCGGCATCAACAAGAGAAGGGTCGACCGCAGGTCCATCCCCTCCGCCATTATCTCCAGGAAAAGCATTCTCGCGATCTGGCTGCGGCCGGATCTTGCATCGCTTTCGAAGGTCATACGGGTGTGGCTGGGCACCGGCCCGGACGCTTTGAGACCAGGAAGCCGTCGCTCAGGGCTGATAATCTCCGGACCTCCTGACTGCGCCGATTTGGTGAATAGCTTGCCAGGGTTTTAAAGTCGCGGTTTCCCGTGGACCCTTAGTCAACACTGCGATGCGAGTGGCATTCAGTAGAGGGAACCCATATCGGACGTTCAAAATATTCGGTCCCTGGCCGCCCTCGACAAGCTTCAGGCGCTGCGCGACCGGTTGGGCAAACCGCTGATCGTCCGCTCCGCCTGTCGCAGACCCGAGCATGACCGAGCCGTCGGTGGAGCGACGCGGTCCAAGCACCTCGACGGCACCGCCTTCGACATCGCCATGACGAACCACGGCCCGGTGGCCGTCGAGGCGGCGGCACGAGCAGTGGGCATGCTTGGCTTTGTCCTGACTAAAGGGAGGCCCAGAATGCCTCGGCTGCCGGACCCAAGTGGCGATCTTCTGACCGGATCTTGCGCAATTGGCGTTGGCTCGTTGGATCCTGCGGCATGACAAAGGCCAATTCGTCGGGCTGGTGTTGAATGGCGCTGCGCGGCAGGATCGTGGCTCCGAGACCGGCGCGCACGAAGGACAGCAGCGCGGTCGTGTTGCGGGCCTCGAGATTGCACGCCTCCAGCAGTCGTTGCACGCTGGAATGGTCCACCAGATGGCAGAGTGGGTTTGCAATGATCGGTTCCCGCTCGAGCAAGGTCCACGAAACCGTTCTTTTTGCTGCCGCTGCAAGCGAGATCGGGCCATCCTTCCGACAGACAATGCCGAGGTCGTCCTGCAGGATGACATTGCCGTCTGCAGGGTCGCCGGTCGCTGCGGACAGGATGCCGATGTCGGCGGCGTCGAGCTTGACCCGTCGGCGTACGGCCGCACTGTCCACGTCGCTGATTTCAAGCCTTACGTCCGGTCGGATGCGGCGGAACGCGGCGATGACCCCCGGCAAGACCGTGACGGTCGCCGACGGCACCGCGGCGATGCGGACGGTGCCCGCTGTCGAGATCGCGTGCCGTCCGATTGCCTCGACGCTGCGCGTGAAAGCGTCCGTGACGCGGCTGCTTTCCTCCAGCACGAGCTGGCCCAGCGCCGTGAGCCGGTTCTTTCGATCGGTTTCGAACAAGGGTGCACCGATGTGGTCCTCCAGTTGCGCGAGCGTCATCGACACGGCCGAAGGCGTGCGGGCAAGGAGGGACGCCGCCGCCGTGAGCGATCCTTGCTCGGCGACGATCCGAAAGGTGCGCAACATCTCCAGTTTGATCGCCATTTCAATTTTCCTGAAATTACCTTCAGATATTCAAGATTGCCTGAAATGCCTCGCCTCGTCTAGGACGGATGTCAAGCAAGACGAGGATGAGCTATGCAGACCGGACTCTATATCGATGGCCGCTGGGAAACCGGCGCAGGCGAGATCGAAAACCGTAACCCTTCGGATCTGTCGGATCTGATCGGCACCTATGCTCAGGCCGGCGCGGACCAGCTGGACGCCGCGCTCGCCGCCGCGCGCAAGGCGCAAAAGGCATGGTGGGCCGCAGGCATTCAGAAGCGCCACGATGTGCTGATGGCTATCGGCACCGAGTTGATGGCACGGGCCGAGGAAATCGGACGGATCGTGGCGCGCGAGGAAGGCAAGCCGCTGGCCGAAGGCAAAGGCGAGGTTTACCGCGCCGGGCAGTTCTTTACCTATTACGCCGCTGAATGCCTGCGCAATCAGGGCGAACTGGCCGAAAGCGTCCGTCCCGGAGTGGAGATCGACGTGCGCCGCGAGCCGGTGGGCGTGGTGGCGATCATCAGCCCCTGGAACTTTCCCGTGGCGACTCCTGCATGGAAGATCGCGCCCGCACTCGCCTTCGGCAATGCGGTGGTCTGGAAACCCGCCAACCTGACCCCGGCCAGCGCGGTTGCCCTGACCGAGATCATCGCCAGGCAGGATATTCCGGCGGGCCTCTTCAACCTCGTCGCCGGTCCGGGCCGCGATGTCGGCCAGCGTCTGGTGGAGAGCCGCGACGTGGCGGCGATCAGCTTTACCGGCTCCGTCCCCGTGGGCCGCGGCATTGCCGCCTCGGCGATTCAGAACATGACCAAGCTGCAGATGGAGATGGGGTCGAAAAACCCCATGGTCATCATGGACGACGCCGATCTCGATCTGGCGGTTGCCTGCGCCTCGGGTGCCGCCTTCGGGGCGACGGGCCAGAAATGCACCGCGGCCTCGCGGCTGATCGTGCACGAAGCGATCCACGATGCCTTTGTCGAAAAGCTGGTGAAGGCGGCCGAGGCGCTGAAGGTCGGTCACGCGCTGGACGCGGGCACCCAACTCGGCCCCGTCGTCAGCCAGGCGCAGCTGACGCAGAACCTTGAATACATCGAGATCGGCAAGCGTGACGGTGCCGAACTGCTGACCGGCGGCACGCGGCTGGAGCGCGCGACCGAGGGCTACTATATGGCCCCGGCGGTCTTTGCGGGCACGCGCAACGACATGCGCGTCAATCGCGAAGAGATGTTCGCCCCGATCACCTGCGTGATCAAGGCCGGCGGCTACGACGAGGCGCTGGCCATCGCCAATGATACCGATTTCGGCCTGACAGCCGGGATCATGACCCGCAGCCTCGCCCGTGCCAGCCATTTTCGTGCCAACATGCGCGCCGGGTGCGTGATGGTGAACCTGCCGACGGCGGGTACCGATTATCATGTCCCCTTCGGCGGACGCGGAGCGTCGTCCTACGGTCCGCGCGAACAGGGCACCTATGCCGCCGAGTTCTACACCACCGTGAAGACCGCCTATGTCGCGGCAGGCGAGCCGGCATGAGCGCGCTGATCGACGGGCTGCAATACGCCAACTGGTCGGAGAAGATCTTCCGCCAGATGCGCGCGGGCGGCGTGGACGCGGTGCATGTCACCATCACCTATCACGAGACCTTCCGCGAAACCGTGCTGCAGATCGAACGCTGGAACCGTTGGTTCGAGCAGTATTCCGACCTGATCTTCCAGGGCCGCACCGCCGCGGACGTGACGCTGGCGCAAGAGACGGGTCGCACCGCGATCTTTTTCGGCTCGCAGAACCCGTCCTGCATGGAGGACGACATCGGCCTGGTCGAGATCCTGCACACGCTGGGCCTGCGCTTCATGCAGCTGACCTACAACAACCAGTCGCTTCTGGCCTCGGGCTGCTACGAGGACAAAGACACCGGCCTGACACGCATGGGTCGCGAGGTGGTGACCGAGATGAACCGGGTGGGCCTGGTGGTCGACATGAGCCATTCCGGCGAGCGTTCGACGCTGGAGGCGATCGAGCATTCGACCCGCCCCATCGCGATCACCCACGCCAACCCGGCCAGCTGGCACGCGGCACGGCGCAACAAGTCCGACACCGTGCTGAAGGCTTTGGGCGAGAGCGGCGGGATGCTGGGCTTTTCGGTCTATCCGCATCACCTGAAGGGCGGCAGCGCCTGCAGGCTGCAGGACTTCTGCGACATGATCGTGCGGACCGCTGACCTGATGGGGCCGTCCCATGTCGGGATCGGCACCGACCTCTGCCAGGACCAGCCCGACAGCATCGTGGAATGGATGCGCGTCGGCCGCTGGACCAAGCGGATCGATTTTGGCGAGGGCAGCGCCGCGGCGCCCGGGTTTCCGGACATGCCTGGATGGTTCGCCGACAACCGCGATTTCGGGACCATCCGGGCCGGCCTGCGCGCCGCCGGGATGAGCGATGCGAACACGGACGCAGTCATGGGAGGAAACTGGCTGCGGTTTTTCGAGACAAGTTTCGGCGCGGTTCGCGGGACCGACGAGATCGGCGCACGCGCTGCCGAATGACCTGCCCCGCGGTGGGCGGGGATTTCGTTTCTGGGAGGAAAATCAATGACTGACACAACTGAAACCGGCAGGTTATCTGCCGGCCTTGGGCGGGTGGACAAGCCCCTGTTCGCCATCACGGGAGGCTTCATCGCGCTGTTCTGCGCGCTGGCGCTCTTCGACATCGACCTGCTGTCACGTATGGTCGACTGGGGCTTCAACATCTCGGCCAAGTACTTCGGCCTCTACTGGCAGGTGCTGCTGCTGGCCACCTTCGTGATCGGGCTGGTGCTTTGCGTCCTGCCCGGCGCCGGGACCCGCATGGGCAACCTCGCCACACCGGAATTCACGATGTTCCAGTGGGGCTCGATGATCATGTGCACGCTTCTGGCGGGCGGCGGCGTCTTCTGGGCCGCCGGCGAGCCGATCGCGCATTACCTCTCGACCCCGCCGCTGTTTGGCGATCTGAGCGCCGACCCGCAGGCGCAGGCCCATGCCGCGCTGGCGCAGAGCTTCCTGCACTGGGGCTTTCTGGCCTGGGCCATCCTCGGCTCGCTGACCACGGTGATGCTGATGCATTACCACTATGACAAGGGCCTGCCGCTGGCACCACGCACGCTGCTCTATCCGGTGTTCGGCGACCGGGCGATCCATGGCCCCATCGGGCTGATCGCGGATGCCTCGTGCATCATCGCGGTGGTCGCGGGCACCGTTGGCCCGATCGGCTTCCTGGGCCTGCAGATGTCCTATGGCCTCAACGCGCTCTTCGGCATCCCCGACACCTTCGCCACACAGACCGTGGTGATCCTCGCGCTGGCGAGCCTCTACACCGTCTCGGCCATTTCCGGTCTGTCCAAGGGCATCCAGATGCTGTCCAAGATCAACGTGATCCTGGCCTTCGTGCTGCTGGCCTTCATGCTCGTCGCCGGTCCGACCTTCTTCATCTTCGACGGCTTTGCCGGTGGCATGGGCCTCTACCTGTCGAACTTCTTCGACATGGCGCTTTACCGTGGCGAGTCGGGCCTCTTCGGCGAGCCGGGCTGGCTGGGCTGGTGGACCGTGTTCTTCTGGGGCTGGTTCATGGGCTACGGGCCGCTGATGGCGATCTTCATCGCACGCGTCAGCCGGGGCCGTTCGATCCGCTCGATCATCCTGATGCTGTCGATCGTGGCGCCCATCGTGACCAACTTCTGGTTCACCATCATCGGCGGCACCGGCATCGCGCTGGAACAGATGACCCCCGGCGTGATCTCGGGTCCCTTCGAAGGCTTCAACCTGCCGGCCGGATTGCTGGCTACCACTCAGGCGCTGCCGATGGGCTTCCTGCTGTCACTGCTGTTCCTGGTGCTGACGATGATCTTCGTGGCCACCACCAGCGACTCGATGAGCTATGTCATCGCGACCTCCATGTCCGACGACAACCCCTCGCCCGCGCTGCGCGCCTTCTGGGGGCTGGCAATGGGCGTCATGGCGCTGATCCTGATCTCGACCGGATCGGGAGGGATCGGCAAGCTCCAAAGCTTCATTGTGGTCACTGCCGTGCCGGTTTCTCTGGTATTGCTGCCCTCGCTTTGGGACGCTCTGCGCATCACCTTGATGCTGGGCAAGAAGGCCTGATCGCATGTCAAATGGCGCGGGCGGAACGACACCGCCCGCGCCATGACACCAAGACCGCGAGGATACCATGAATTGCGCTTCCCTGACCCCAATGCCCGAGGCCGCCGCCTTCCGCCGTCCGCCATCGCAGGTGATGCGCCTGGCGCGGATGGGAAGCGCGCATCCGACACGTCTGTCCTTTCTGCGAAATCTGCTGCGCCGGGTGACCCGCGAAGGCTGGACGTTCGACCGCCCGGTCTGGGAGATTGACGACAAGGGCGTCGGACGCGCCGTCTATCGCGCCGCAGGGCCCGATCGCACCTACTGCCTGGTGGCTTTCGCCCATGACCTGCCTGACGAGATGCGCTCGGACCGCGTGATCGCCACGGCCTGGGATGCGACCTTTACGCTTTTTGACGGTGAACCCACGACCGCTGACCTTGACCGCCTTCAGGCCAATGTGCCGTTGCAGGAGGCCGGCCGTATCAGCCCGCGCGAACTGTCGCTCAGCCGCGCCAACCGCTCGGTACGACTCTTCGCGCATGTCATCGAGCGGCTGGCCGAGGGCCTGCAGCCCGACGTCGCCGAGGTCGAGGCCGTCGGATACCTGATGCGGACCACGGCCGTCTACGGCTCGGGCAAGTTCGGTGCGGCCGACCGCGCGGCCATCGCCGACCGGCCGGAACTCAGCGCACCCTTCCAGGCAGAGATGCTCTCGGTTTGGCTGACGCGGCAATTCACCGTGGACATCGCCGAACATCTGGCCGCCGTTCGCGGTGGCGCAAAGGCGGTGCGCCTTGATCCCGCCATCAGGCAGGGACTGGGTGTCGGCAATTCCACCGGGCTCGGCATGGCGCCGTTCCTGGTGCGTCACCCGGTGTTGCTGAACAACTGGATGATGGCGCGCGAAGAAGCCATTGCACGCGTCCGATCGCAGGACACTGCGGATCCCCAGACCGTAGCGGGGTTCCGCGCGGCCCTCGTGGAAGCCCGGGAGAACGCCGAGCTTTGGCATTCGACCCACCCGATTCAGATCGAGAAGCTCGACGCGCTGCGCCATGATCTTTCCCGTCTTGCCAACCGGATCGCGGACTGGCCCGAGACCGGTGCGAACAGGCCCTGGGACGCGCTCTGGCACTGGGGGGAGTCCGAGCTGTCGCTGGAAGGACAGGAAGCGCTGCTGGCACTGATGCTCGAGCCCCATGGCGATCTTGTCGACGGGCTGGCCGACTGCATGACGGCGGACGAAAGGGCCTCGTTCCGGCTCGATGGTGCGATGAAGGTGGCGGCGCTTTCCGCCAGCCTTGCAGAGCACTACGACTGGGCGCTGGCCACAGACTTCGACCGGCCGGAAAACTCCGCGCGGTTCTGGTATGTTTCCGAGGAAAAGCTGGAACCGCGGCTGGGCAACCGGTTCGAGGAGGACGGCGCCACGCTGGAGCAGCCGCTGTGCATCGCGCGGCTGGCGCGAGAACTGCATTCGGCGCTGGCCGACTGGCCGGATGATGCACCGCTGGCCGCGTTCCTGCTCGCCCGCCCCGAGCATCGCTTCATGGCGCGGCGAGCGCAGATCGTGCGCGGGCACCCCTATGCCGAGGTGCACGACAACCTGATCTCTGAAACGATGCTGCCCATCGACCTGATGCGCTGCAAGCTGGCGTTCTTCGGCGCCAGCCGCTTCGATCCCCGGTCCGACAAATGGGTGCGCATCAGCCTGTTTCAGGGGCTGCCCTATCCTTCCGACGTGACCCCAGGAGGCTGGACATGACCACTGCGCATCATCAGGACTTGGAACCCAACGACCCGACCCGGTCGGGCTCGCCGGTGCCCTCGGGCAACAGCGCGCGCCTGTCGCAGAACGAGATCGAGCAGCTGTGTCTCAAGGCCGCCCGAGGTGCCGGCATGAGCTGGGGGCTTGCCGAGGAGGCCGGCTATGCCGCGGCCTGGCTGGCGATGCGCGGGCTGGATGGACCCGGCGTCCTGTTGGCGCAACTCAGGGATGCGATGGACCGCGACTGGCACGAGATATGTCCCGTCGTTGCGCCGGGGCGCTTTCAGGCGGCGGACGGCGGCTGTCTCTGCCCCATCGCCCTTGGCTCGGCTCTGTGCGACCATGCGGGCCTGCCGGAAACGGCGATGGATGAAACCGCCCTGCGGATCGGTCCGGTCAGTCATCCCGTCCTGCTGCTGCCGTTCCTGGCTAACCTTGCCAGCGTGCAGGGCGGCTGCGTGCAACTCGACTGGCCTCGCGGCACCGTGCTGCTGACCGCGGAAGGCGGGGTTTCCAGCGCAGCCGGGATGCTCGCGACAGAGACCCGGCTGGACGCCGAGTTGTCCGTCCATGGCGCCGCTCCGGATGACTCGATGCAGCCGGGCGCACCGCTTTTTGTGCCTTCGGCAACCCTGAGCGGCCTTAATGCCTTCGCGCTGCGCACCACGGTGCCGGCGTCCGAAGCCTCGCGCGCCGGTGCCGGCGCTGCGGTTGGTGACAACGACTGAAAGAAGGAACGAACTCGTATGACCCTCCAAAGATTGAATCCGGGAGCCCGCATGAGCGAGGCGGTCCGCATTGGCGACATTGTATTCCTGGCAGGGCAGATACCTGACGATCTGGCGGGCGATATCGCCGCACAGACCCGCGAGGTGTTGGACAACGTCGATGCGGTGATGGCCGAACTGGGTGGCAGCAAGGCCGATATCGCTTCGATTCAGGTCTGGCTCAGCGATATGGCTGATTTTCAAGGCATGAACGCTGTCTGGGATGCATGGGTCGATCCGGCCAACCCACCGGCTCGCGCCACCTGCGGCGTGGCTCTTGCGCGCCCGGGGATGCGCGTTGAAATGATCGCGGTCGCTCGCGCTCCGTATTAGGGCAGCACCGGCCGGAGCGGCCGCAGATGGAATCGGCGCCCTGACGGCAGGAATGGGAATCCCCCCATTTTTGCGGGGGCCCGGTCGTAGAATTTACGCGGCCATCTTCAGTTTCCGGGCGGGACTTTCTGGGCGGGTGTCATCAAGGCCTTGTCGCCAAAAGCGGCTGACTGATCAGAGGCCGGATACATTTACGCAAGCCGGACGGTCACGAGCGAAAACCTTGCAATACCTGCCGAGAAAATTCCACTTCCGCAGCCCACCAAGTGCCGGCAGCCGCGGACGTCAGCCGAGCTCGATGCGAACGGCAGGTATGGGCCGGTCGCTCATTGCAGCCAAGATGAACTGCGCGACTATTCAAAGCCCGCCTTCTGCGCATGGCCGCGACGATCCAACCCTGCAAAGCACTTGAAGACGTCCGAAAGGCTGCGACACCCGATGCCGGGTGTTTCCGAAACGCGACAGGCGCCTTCGCGCTGCCCTCAGCTTTCGGTAACGGTGTCGGCGTTCGTCTTGGGGTAAAGAAATACCGTCGATTCCAGCGGGACGCGGTCATACAGGTGGCGGATATGGTCGTTGGTCAGACCGGCGCATCCGTTCGACACTGCGCGTCCGATTGTCGAGGGATCGTTGGTGCCGTGGATCCTCAGGAAGGTGTCGCCCCGTCCCTCCTGGAACAGATACAGGGCCCGCGCGCCCAGCGGATTGTTCGGGCCGCCCTCCATCCCGTCCTTGTGCTGTTCGTATTTTTCCGGCTCGCGCGCGATCATGTCCGGGGTCGGGGTCCAGGACGGCCATTCCTTTTTCGCTCCGACGTAAAACCTGCCGGATTCATACAGACCTTCTCTTCCGACACGGATCTTGTACAGCCAGGCCTGCGCATCCGGCATCGTCCAGTAAAGCTCGAAACGGTCGGGAACGACATGGATCTCGCCAGCCGGCACCCCGGCATCCAACGTCACGAGTCTGGGCTCCATCGGCAGAAGCCCGGCCTCTGGCGGTGCGACGCCCTGCTCATGGGCCGCCCCCTCTCCCACCATGCCCAGGGACAGCGCCGCCGCACCAAGGGTCAGGGCGTGGCGGCGTGTCAGCATCGGCGAAGCCATGCCCGGGATGCGCCGCAAGGGCAGTGCGCTCGATGTGGCGGCGGTGGCTCGGGGGGTCGGTCTGGACATCAAATGCTCCGTTCGTGATGGATGTATGGGACACAGTCCCAAGTGCCTTGAGTGAGCCTTGACAAGCTCTTTGCGGTTCCGTCGAACGGAAGGTCGGTCAAACAGGTTGTGATGTCCGCAACTTCGACTACGGGTTGGTCTGCTCGTGACGTGACCCGGCCCAAGCGCGATACGCCTTTCAGGCACGCGGACACCGCTCGTTACCAGTGCAACCACGTGGGCCGGGAAATGGTTCCTTGTCCCGGCTTACAATACAATGTTTAGGTGCGCCTTCAAAGGCCTCTCGGGACACGGCGGACCGCATGATTGCGACAGGCAGCGCGGCGTATGATGCCCTGTAAGTGTTGAGTTCCAGCCAACGCGCCACCGCATCTTCCAGTGTGCGCAGGTAGTCTGGCCCGAGATTGTAGCCGGAGGCCAGTCCTCTCCCAGGGCCCCGAGAACCGCGCGGATGTTCCAGAGCTTGAACTCAATCGAACTGCTGTTGCGGTCGATCTGGATCTGAAGAACGCGATTGTGCGCGACCGTGTCAGGGAACTGGTTCACAAAGTCCGCAGACCGCATCGCGAAGCAATCCGCGATGATCACGCCATTCTCTGCATCTGTCCACGGCCCGCTCGACATTCGGCCAGGCTGGGTCTTGCGGACAAAAGGCGGTTCCTGCTGACCTCTGACCGTGATTCAGGCTGATACCTGTGATGGAGCCCGACCTGGCACGAGACCTGATGCCGGACGTGGAGTGGGTGATCTTGAACACTTCATCCCGGCTGTCCGCGCACCGAACGGGCGCAGACCGACCAACCTCCGCCTTGTCCGCGACGGGATTTTCTGGATCGTCGGGACCGGCGCGCCATGGCGTGCCCCGCCGGACGGGAGGAACGCGCGTTGGCGCATGGGAAAGCAGGGCTGGCTGGGAACGCACACCCTTCGATATCTCGCGCAACGAACTGGCTGGTGCCGACGAACGGCGGCCCGGTTGGTACCTCATGCGGCTCAATCACTTTTCACGCGAACCGAAGGCGTGCGAACTGCCCCGCCGCTGGACGCCCACGTGTCGCTGACCGCCACGCGCTTTCAGGCCAGCTTTCACCGAGCGTCAATTGCTCCCCCCTGCCCCGCCCGCCCGGCCCACGGCAGCACCGCGACGCCGCAGAGGTCGAGGATCGACCGCATCATGGTCTCGTGCCGCAACACCAGCCGCAACACGCGGCTGACATGGCGGTCGGAGATGCCTTCCACTTTGGCGAGATCGGCGGTGGTGGTGATGTCGCCACGCTCCAGCCTGCGGCGCCTGTCCCGCGGGCGACCAAGCGCACGCGGCAGGCGGGCATCCGGCGTTGTTGCAACACCGCGCCGGGCCCTGATGGAAATCCGTCTTGGCGACGTCGCGGGTTCCCGTTTCAGCCGGGCGTCGGCAGGTCCAGCAGCGCCCGGGCCTCGGCGATGGTCGCAGCGCGGCGCCCGTATCTTTCGATGATGCCGACACATTGCCGGACCAGCGCCGCATTCGACGGCGCAAGCGTATCCTTGTCGAGACGCATGTTGTCTTCCAGGCCGGTGCGGCAATGCCCGCCCAATTCGGCGCACCATTCGTTCAGCGTCGCCTGGTGGCGACCGATTCCGGCGGCGCACCAGGTCGCCTTCGGCATCAGTCGCGTTGTGGTCCGCACCATGAACTCGAACGCCTCGCGGTCGACGGGCATGGCGTTCTGCACCCCCATCACGAACTGAACGTGCGGCGCGGCCGGAAGGCGTCCGTCGGCCACCATCCGCGCCGCCTGGAAGATGTGGCTGAGATCGAAGGCTTCGATCTCCGGCTTTACACCCTGCGCGACCATCTCCTCGGCCAGCCAGTCGACGAGATCAGGGCTGTTCTCATAGACGCGGGTCGGGAAATTGTTCGATCCGACCGCAAGCGAGGCCATGTCGGGGCGCAGCGACAACATGCCGCCGCGTTCGCGGCCCGCCCCCGAGCGCCCGCCGGTCGAAAGCTGCACGATCATGCCGGGGCAATGCTGGCGCAGCCCTTCCAGCAGTCCGGAGAACTTCTCAGGGTCCGATGTCGGCGAGCCGTCGGCGTTGCGGACGTGGCAGTGCGCAATGGTCGCTCCTGCCTCGAATGCCTCCTGGGTCGACTCGATCTGTTCCGGGATCGTGATCGGAACTGCCGGATTGTTGGATTTCTGCGGCAATGAGCCCGTGATCGCGACGCAGATGATTGCAGGGTCTGTCATTTGCGTGTCGCTCCGCCCGCCGGGACCATCACGAAATCGAAGGGTGAGCGCCATTCGGTATCGCCCCGAACATGCTCGAACGGTGCAATCAGCGTCTCTTTCACTCCAAAGACCGTGTCATCCGACAGGTACGAATCTTCGGCCACGAAGGTATGGGTCACGATCGTATCGTGGCCGGGTGCCGTCACCATGAAGTGCAGGTGGGCCGGACGAAACGGATGTCGTCCGAGCTTGCCCAGCATACGGCCGACCGGACCGTCGTCCGGGATCGGGTAGCTGACCGGCTTGATGCCGACAAAGCTGTAGGTGCCGTCAGGGCCGGTGATGAAGCGGCCACGATTGTTCCACTTCGGTATCTTGCCCGGCTTCTGGACGTCATAAAAGCCGTCGGCATCGTCGGACCAGACGTCGACACATGCGCCCGTGATCGGCATTCCCTGCGTGTCGATCACGCGCCCTTCGAACAGGCAGCTTTCGCCCTTGCCGTCGAGATTGATCGAGGCGCCCATTTCGCGGATCGGCGCGTTGGCGACGTGGAAAGGGCCGAACACCGTATTTTCCGTCGCGCCATCCGGTCGGCGGTTGTTGATCGCGTCAGTCAGCATCGAAAGCCCCAGCACGTCGGACAGCAGGATGAATTCCTGTCGCTCATCGGTGCAGATCTGGCCGGTTCTGGTGAGGAAATCGATGGCGACATCCCATTCGTCCTGGCGCAATTCGACATCCTTGGCAAAGGCATGCAGGTGCCTGACCAGACTCGCCATGACCGTCCTGAGGCGCGGATTCGTGTCATCGCCCATTCGGGCATTCACGATTTCATCGGAATGTTCCTCGGAAAAATAGCTTTTGTCATTCATGTCTAGGACATCCTCAGCGTTATTGGCAGGCAAGGTCACGCGCGCTACCCGGCGTGTCGGGTCAGGATCGGCAGAATACATCTTTGGTGGCGCGGGATCGAATGCAGTCGGTGTTGAAACCTTTGCCGTCCCGGGCAGATCTTCCGCATCACGCATTGTCAGGGCTGCGGTTCGGCGCCTTCCCAAGCGCGCTGCAGCAGGGCGCGCAACGGCGCGGCCTCGATCGGGCGCGGGTTCCAGTATGGGTTGGCAAGCGCGATCTCGCAGGCGCGGTCCAGGTCGGTCTGCTTTACGCCAAGGTCGCACAGCGCCGTCGGGACGCCGAGCTTTTGCGCCATCCTGTACAGGCCGACCGGCGCGTCCTCCGCGTCGATTGCCGCCGCGATCCGCGCCATGGCTTCGGGGGCGGCAATGCTGTTGTAGGCCAACGCATGCGGCAGCACGATGGTGTGCGTTTCGGCATGGGGCAGGTTGAAACTGCCGCCGAGCGTGTGGCAAAGCTTGTGATGCAGCGACATCCCCACATGACCCAGCACCGTTCCGCAAAGCCAGGCCCCGTAGAGGCAGCTTGAACGGGCATTCCTGTTGTCGGGCGCACCGGCCAGCACCGACATGCCTTTCGCCAGGGCGCGGATCCCCTCCTCGGCCATCAGCGACATCACGGGATTGCCATCCTTGGCATATAGACCTTCCGCGGCGTGGGCGATGGCGTTCATGCCGCTGACGAGTGACATCCCCAGCGGCAGGGTCATGGTCAGATCCGGGTCGTAAATCACCGAGCGTGGCAGGACGCGCGCGTCCTTGCCGGTCTTCTTCAGACCGTTTTCGGTAATGCCGTAGACGGGAGTCATCTCGGACCCGGCGTAGGTGGTGGGAATTGCGATGATCGGAACAGGCGCTTCCAGGGCAATGGCCTTGCCAAGGCCGATGGTCGAGCCGCCGCCAATGGCCACCGCGCAATCCGCCTTCAGTTCCGCCGCGATTTCGCGGGCCTTGCGGGCGCTCTCGATGGGCACATGCATTTCGGCGCCGTCATGGAGTCCGGCAAAGCGGGCCCCCAGAAGGTCGGCAACCTGCTCGGCCTGCGCCCGTTGCTGCGGGGTGCAGAGCACCAGAGCCCGGGTTGCACCGATCGCCTCGACCTCTTCGCGGACCGAAGCAAGTTTCCCCGCACCAAACATGACCCGTGCAGGCAGCGCCGTGTAAATGAAGTCTTTCATGCGTGCATTCCTAGCTGGTCCATCCAACGTTTCCGCCGGTCATAGCGCGTAATCGACCTGAAATCGCGCGATGCGGCTCTGCCCCAACTCGTCCTTTACCCGGAGATGGGCGGGATGGGTTGCATAGGCGTCCAGCGCCGCCTGGCTCTCGAACTCTGTATAAAGCACAACGTCGCAGGCATAGTCGACGCGGCTGTGGTCAAACCCCACCTCGAGATGGATGAGCCCCGGCACATTGCCGCGCAGGGCCTCAAAGCGCGATCGCAGGAATTCGGCCGCCTTGCGGCGATCCTCTTCTGCGTCGCCCGCCATATTCCACATTACGATATGCTTGATCATGTTCTGCTCCGAAGCACCGGACTGAAAAGTCAGACCTGTTGACCTGAGTGAAAGACATCGGGGACGGCCGCGAACGGATCCGGCCAATCGGCCACTCCTGCATGCGTCAGACCAGGGATGGGCAAACGCAGCCGTGACCGCCGACGGTGAAGTGTCCTGGGTTGGAGGGTCAGAGAACGACCTCCGCACCGCCTTTCGACGAGGAGGCGAACAGCGCCTCGAGGACAAGGTTTATGTTGTGCGCCTGCTGGGCCGGTACATTGGACGGCGCGCCGCTGCGCAGGGCGTTCGCAAAGGCCGAGGCTTCGCGGTCAAAGTAGACCGGGTTGCCGATCTCGGCGATTTCCGGCGAATAGACCGTCTTGCGAACCGCCCAGATCTCGGGAAAGCTGGTTTCGTTCCAGTGGGTCCAGCCTTCGGGCAGGCCCTGTTTGCCGGTGCTGTAGATCTTGTAGGACGCGGGCATCGGACGCGAATGCATGACGCCTTCGGTGCCGTAGGCGGTGATGTCCCAGTTCTCGGTCCAGGGCAAGGGATCCCAGGACATGAAGTCGATGGTGATCATCTTGTCATCATAGTTCAGGATCGCCCCGGCGGCGTCCTCGCGGGCGGCGGCGGGCATAATCCCGTCGAACTTGGTGATCCGGGCGTTGACGGATCGCGGCATGCCGAAGTGAAGCAGAAGCCGGTCGATCGTGTGGCACCCGATCACGAAAAAGGCGCCGCCTATGTCGCCGGGCTGGCGCATGTGATCGGTATCCGCCTCGCCATGCGAGCATCCGGCATGGGCGCGGACCTGAAGCACCTTGCCCAACTGCCCCGCGCTCAGGACTTCCTGCATCCTGTCCACCGAGGGCGCATAGCGCCAGCAATAGCCGACCTGGAACAACTGGCCAGTCCGCTCCGCCGCTTCGACGAGCCGCAGGGTATCCACCGAGCCGCGTCCGGCGGGCTTTTCGCAAAGCACCGCCTTGCCTGCCTCCATCGCCTCGATCGACCAGTCGGCCATCAGATAGCTTTTGGGGTGGATCATCACGGCATGGACGTCCGGATCGGCAAGGATCTCTGCCTTGCTGCGCTTCTCGATCCCCATGGCGTCGACAAAGGGATCCAGCAGCGGCGTGTCGTCATAGGCTCCGAGGACTTTTGCATTCGTCATGCGCTGGAATGCCTTCACCCGGCCAGAGGTGTGCGGATGGGTGATCCCGAGGCAGGCGATCCCCAGCGTTGTGTCCTGGCCAATGGAATATGTCATCGTGTGGTATCCTCCCTTGATATGTTTGTTCAGACCGGGACCGCGCGGCCCGTGCGGACGGATTCGACCGCGCATTCGGCCAGCCGCAGGGCCATGACGCCATCGTTCACCGTGGTGGGCATCGGCGAATTGTCGGCAAGCGCGTCGATGAAAGCGTCCATCTCCGAACGGTATGCCTGGGCGTAGCGTTCCAGGAAGAAGTTCAGCAAAGGTTCGCGGCCGTCGGTGATCTCTGCCGTCGTGATGCGCATGGTGGTCGGACGCAGGTTGTCCTGTGTCAGCATCCCCGTCGCGCCAAGGACTTCGACCCGCTGGTCATAGCCGTAGACTGCCTCGCGACAGTTGTTGATGTGGGCCTGTTTGCCGCTGGCGGTCTGCAGCAGGACCATGGCCGTATCGAAATCGTCGTACTGGCTCAGGGACGGGTCGATCAGGCGGGCGCCGAATGCGCTGACCAGCACCGGTTCCTCGCCCAGCAGCCAGCGCGCCATGTCGAGGTCGTGAATGGTCATGTCGCGAAAGATGCCGCCAGAGGTCTTGATGTAGGACGGCGGCGCCAGCCCGGGATCGCGGCTCGAGATCACGACCTGACGAACCTCGCCGATCCGCCCGGCGTCGATGGCCCGGCGCATCTCGGCAAAGGTGCTGTCAAAGCGGCGGTTGAAGGCCAGCATCACGCGGCCACCGACGCGCTCGATCTCGGCCGCGGCGCTCTGGCTCTGTGCCATGTCGAGGTCGATCGGCTTTTCGCAGAGTACCGCCTTGCCAAGTTCGACCGCCTTCAGCAGGAACTGGACATGTGTATCGGTCGGAGTCCCGATGACGACGGCGTCCACGTCCGGCCGGGAAATGGCCGCCATGCAATCGTTCATCGCCTCGACGCCGAGCGATTTCGCCAGCGGCTCGACCGCGTCGGGAAAGGGGTCGGCGACCGCAACAAGCGTCGCCTTGGGGTTCGCCGCGACGCTCGCCGCGTGGATCTTGCCGATACGACCGGCCCCCAGAACTGCAATTCCAACCATGTTCGTGTCCTCGTTCTTGTTTCGCAGGGCGCATCGCGCCGGATGTCGGTGGCTCAGTCGGCAGGCAGGTCGACGGCCTTGAACTGTTGCATTGTGGTGTCGAATGCCCGCTGCGCGGCAAGCTCCAGCGGCAGGTGGCGGTGCGCGGCCGAGATCAGCTCGACCCCCCAGTAACCGCGGTAACCGACGTCAAGGATTGCCTGGATCTGCGCCGGGATGTCGATCGCGCCTTCGCCGCAAAGGCGTCGGTAATGCGTCGAGTCGTTGAACAGCGTGCCCAGAACCTCGGCCCCGGCGTCGTCAAGCTCGACCGCCCGCAGAAGTTCGGGAGGCATCTTGCGGATGTCTTCGGCCGTCATGCCGCCGCGCTGGACATGCCAGGTATCGACAAGCAGGCCACCGTTGGTGGTGCCCAGCCCGTCGAACAGGGCCAGCCCGCGGTCGATGCTGTCGATGCTCGCAAACGGCAGGAACTCGATCACGATGTCGATGCCCAGCGGCGCCGCCCGTTCGCAGATCCCGGCAAGCGCGTCGCGCATCGCGGCAAGATCCGGCGCGCCCGTCTCGAAGACGCCGCCGCCAAGCTTGATCTTTTTGACACCCAGTTCGGCGCCGATTTCCAGCATCCGGTCGTACATCCTTTCCGATGCCAGACGCGGCTCTCCGTCAAGATGCCAGTCCACCAGAAACTCGAGCTCGACGTGGCGGATGCCGTTGTCCGAGAAGATGCGGCGTATTGTCGGCAGTCCGTACCGGGCGAGAGAGGCTTCCATATCGGCCATCACGAAGCCCATGCCACGCCAGCCGACACGTCCCGAAACTTCTGCGCGGTCCTTCAGTGGAAAGGGGCTGACCTCGCTCGGCGCGCCTGGATAGGTGGCACCGCTGACCGTCCAGTAGGACGCGCAGAGGTCGATGTCGTCGATTTTCATTTCTGGGCCTCGGGGGATGCTGTTGTTGAAACGGATCAGGCGGTCGCCGCCAGAGCAGAGTGTCGCGCCCCTGTCGGGCCGGGGCGCGACCGGGTATCAGAAGCTTTGCTGCCCGGTTGTCTTTTCGATCAGCTTGTCGATCGAGACGGCCAGGACCAGCAGGAGACCGGTGACGATGAGGCGGATCTCGTTCTCGACACCCATGAGATTCAATCCGTTGCTCACGGTGCCAATCACCAGCGCGCCCAGCAGTGCCGCATGGATCGACCCACGGCCGCCAAACAGGCTCACTCCGCCGATCACCGCCGCAGCAATCGATTCCAGCAACAGGGTGCCGCCACCGACGCCGCCTCCGGAGAAGACCCCGACCCCGAGAGTGCGCGAGGCGGCGATGATGCCCGCCAGAGCCGCGACACCGCCGGCGATGGCAAAGGCGGCCATCTTGATCCGCGCCACATTGACGCCGGACCGACGCGCCGCTTCGTCGTTGTTGCCGACGGCGTAGAGGAACAGGCCGAACTGCGTCTCACGCAGGATGTAGCCCCCGATCCCGAGCAGGACCGCAAAGATCAGCAGGACGAGCGGGATGCCCTGGTGTGCGGTCAGGATCATGACCACGATGATGCCAAAGACGGTGGCTGCGGCCATCGGCAGTACCACGGCCTGCACGAGGGCCGTTTCAAGCCCGGCCTTCCGGCGTCCGGCGACTTCCGAGATGATCAGCGCGGCAAAGGCGGCCAATCCGATGAAGAGAACGATCCACGCCCAGCTGCCCGATATGTTGGTGAGGGCAATACGCTCGAGTCCGGTTCCGTTCAGGCTGTAACGGGCGGTTTCGGGCAGCAGGATCAGTTGCAGGCCATTGAGGGCAAGGCCGAGTCCGAGGGTGACCACGAATGACGGGACACCGACAAAGGTGACCCATCGCGCCGACAGGCTGCCGATGCCCGCACCAAGCAGGATGGCGATTGGAACCGAGATCCACGGCGAAAAACCGAACTCGACGATGAGTTTGGCCATCAGAACCGAGGTGACGCCGTTGATGGCGGCGACGGACAGATCGATTTCCTTGACCAGCAGGACGAACATCAGGCCCAGGGCCATGATGCCGACGACGGTGCTTTGCACCAGCAGGTTCGAGAGGTTGCGCGGCGTGAGGAACACATCGCTTTGTGAAGCGAAGAAGATCCACAGCGCGACAAGTCCGATGACGATCGGCAGGGCACGAAGATCGGTCGACAGAAGTTCGTTAAAACTTCGGCGCTTGGGTGGGAGCGTGGTTGTGCTGACATGGGCCATGTGTGAAGTCCTCGAGTGATGGGTGACTGCGGTTATCCCGCGAGATTGACGCCTTCGTTGCCGCCGACCATGGCGTTCACGACCTGCTCGCCCGTGACCTCACTGGACTTGAAGCTCGCGACATTGGCGCCCAGGCGCATGACTTCGATGCGGTCGGTGGAATTCACCACAAAATGATGGATGTCATGGCTGACCACGACAATGCCCAGCCCCTGGTCGGCCAGCGTTCGGATCAGCGTCGCGACACTTTCCGCGGCCGAATGGCTGAGCGCCGCGGTAGGTTCGTCAAGAATGACGACCTTGGGTGTCCAGAGGATCGAACGCGCGATGGCGATGTTCTGCCTCTGGCCGCCGGACATTGCGCCCACCGGCCGGGTCAGCGACATGCCGCCAAGCCGCATCCGGGTCAGAACCTCGCGCGCACGAACCTCGCTCTCGGCCCGGCGGATACGACGTCCGCCCCAGGGCGAACCGGTCAGTTCCCTGCCGAGGAACAGGTTCTGCACCGCGTCGAGATTGTGGCACAATGCCAGATCCTGATAGACCGTCTGGATGCCCAGCCTGGTCGCATCGGTGGGCGTGTTCACACGCACCGGCTTGCCCTCGAACAGATAGTCGCCTGAATCGGCGGCGTGAACGCCTGCCATCACCTTGACGAGGGTGGATTTGCCCGCGCCATTGTCCCCGACGAGCGCAACCACTTCGCCTGCATGGACATCCACCGATGCGCCACGCAGGGCGTGCAGCGATCCAAAATGTTTCTGAATGTTGCGCATCGAGATCAGTGGTGTCCCGCCGACAGGCGCCACCGTTCTCTGTTGCTCGGCTGTCAATGCCGCCATCTGTCGTTTCCTCCCTTAGATGAGTGAGTGGGCGGCGCAACGCCGCCCACAGCCTGGCCTAGAGATTGGCCGCGCAGACCTCGGTGCTCTCGATACCCTGGCAGATCTCTGCCCAGGTCCAGACACCCTTGGCGACAACCTCGTCCAGGGTATCCATCGTGATGTTCGACACCGGGAGGAAGATGGCCGGAACATCCAGATATTGATTGTTCACCGTGCCATTCACCAGATCCTGTGGCACGCCGTTTCCGGCAAGGATCGAAGCGGCGACATCGGCGGCGGCATTCGCCTCTACCTTCAGGTCTTTCAGGACCGAGTTGTCCTGCCAGCCCTGTGCAATGTAGCGCAGCGCCTCGACCGTGGCGTCCTGCCCGCCTGTGACGAGCTTCTCTCCGGGCTGGTAGCCCTGGCTGATCAGCGCGGCCACGGAGCCGCCGGTGGTGCCGTCATTCATGCCGACGAATATGTCGACGTCACCGCCGGTGCGGGTCAGGCAATCTTCGGCAAAGCTCTGCGCCAGAGTCGGATCCCAGTTGCGGGTGTATTGCTCGCAGACAACCTCGACCTTTCCGGATTCGATCAGCGGTGTCAGGAACTCGTTCTGGCCCTTTTCGTACTGGCCGGTGCCGAATTCGCCCTGGTTGCCCTTGACCCGGGCCACCTTGACCACCGCCTTGTCCATGCCCTGGATGAGTTCGGCGGCGCGCTTGCCCTGGGCCTGGCCGACCGAGAGGGAATCAAACACGACATGCGCCTCGGCCTTTCCGCCGATCGCATCGTGATCGTAGAGAACGACCGGCACGCCATCGACTTCGGCAGCGGCAAGGCCACCAGCGACAAGGTTGGCATCAGCCGAAGTCAGCATGATCAGGTCCGCGCCCTGCGCGATGGCGTCCTCGATCTGGCGTTGCTGCTGCTGCGGATCGCCCTGCGCGTTCTGCACGGTGACGGCGGCGCCCGGCATCTTCTCTTTCATCGCTTCGACGAAGAACGGAGCGTCGCGGCTCTCAAAGCGGATAGTGGTGGTGTTCGGCAGCAGAAAAAAGACTTTTTTTGCGTCCTGCGCATGTGCGGAACCGGCAATCGCCGTCGTCGCAAGAAGCGCGGTCAGTAGCAGTCTCATCAAGATTTCCTCCCTTGGGAAAGTTGCAAAATTGGTGTTCTGGAGCTACGCCCCCTCTGCGTGCGCTGCCATTCCGTTCCGGTTTTGCCTGTTGAGGCGTCGGACACGAAATCATTAACTTAAGCAACATGATGATTGGAAATGACTTCTGGGTCGCACAGTATATCATTCTGATATGAAAATTGATCCGCGCCACCTCATGCAACTGTCCGCCATCGTCGAAACCGGCGGCCTTACAGAGGCTGCGACGCTGCTTGGCACCAGTCAGCCCGCAATCAGCCGGATGCTGACAGCGCTCGAAGCGCGCCTCGGCCAGCCCCTGATACTGCGCGACCGCCGACCGCTGCAACCGACGCTGCTGGGGCGTGCCCTGGCCGAACAGGGGGACGCGATCCGGCTTGCCGCGCGACGCAGTGCGGACGTCGCGGACGCCTTGCGTCTGGGCGAAAGGGGCACCGTCAGGATCGGAGGCACCCCCTACTTCACGGACGCGCTGATCTCGGGGATGATTGCCGAGTTCCACGGCGCCCATCCCAGCGTCAGGGTCGATCAGCGTTACGGATACACCGCAGAACTGAAAGCTCTGGTGAAGAGCGGGCAGATCGACCTCGCCATCTGTCCGGTCGAGTTACTCGGAGAAGGTGACGAAGATCTGAGCTTCGAGGAACTTCTTCCCGGTCGGAACGTCGTCGCCTGTCGCGTCGGTCATCCGCTTACACATGTTCGACCGCTCCGTGCCGAGGCGCTGCTGGAATACCGCTGGATCGAACCGCCGCGCGGCAGCCCCCTCATCGCAGACCTGCGCACGGCGCTCCTCGCGATCGGTGCGAGGCAGGTGTCGGTGGTTTACACCGGCGGCTCGCTGACCAGCCTCGTCAATCACCTCAAAGCCAGTGACAGCCTGACGATTCTGCCCCACAGCGTTGTCTTCGCGATGCGAAAGTCGGAAGAGATCACCGCCCTCCCGCTTGATCTGGCGCATCCGCCGCGCTCGCTTGCCATCCTGCGCTCTGGCGTAAGCCCGGCACCGGCCAGCGCTACCCGCTTTGCAGAGCACGTCATATCGGCTTTCGCCGAGTTGCGATCGCTGATCCGCGAGCACGAGAGGAACTTTGATTGGGGCCGTGGCGACTGACGGAGGGCTGAGTGCCATCACCCCTGCGGCGCCGGTTCAGCTGTCTGTCGGCCGCTCCGGTTCGATCTGGCCGCGACGGGCCAGTGCGCGCGCCACGATCCAGACGCCCAGCGCCCATGCCGCGCCCAGTGTCCAACCGGCCAGCACATCCGATGGCCAGTGCACCCCGAGATAGACCCGGCTGACCCCGACAAGCACCGTCAACAGCCCGGCGCAAAGCATGTAAAAGGCCCTTATCCGACCGCGCTTTTCGACACGGGCCAGCATGACCGCCAGGGTCAGATAGGTGACCGCCGCCATCAGCGAATGCCCGGAGGGAAACGACGCGGTTGCGACCTCGACGCCGTGTGGCACAAGATCCGGGCGCGGACGCGAATAGCCCGACTTTGCCAGATGCGACAGCGACTGCCCGCCCAGGATGGTGATTGCCAGGAACAGCGCCGAGGCCGCCTGGCGGCGCAGGACGAGAAAGATGATCACCAGGAGCGACACAAGTGTCAGCACCGTGACTCCGCCCAGCGCAGTGATATCCCGCATCGCGATCTGGATCTGCGGTCCGCCAATCGGGTTCGCCGGATCACCGGGGGTGCGCAGGGCAAGCAGAACCGCCTCGTCAAAGGTGCGCAGGTCGCCATCAACCATTTCGGCCGCCAGGGCAAAGAACGCCCATAACGCGGCCATGATCACCAACAGCGCGGTCAGTGTTACGGTCTCTGCCCTGCGCAGCAGAGCGGTCAGGGGGGCGGGCAATTGCATGACGTCTCCGAATTGATCCAGCTTCTGAACATGGTCCTGCATTCTCCCGCGCCAAGTCAGGCCCGGGCGTTACCGCAGATTTTTTCCCGAATGATCCGACCCGAGCTGCGCGCCACCCGTCAAGGCCGCCGACGCGCGTTCGTCAGGATCAGCGGATCTCGTTGATATGGCAATGATCTTCGGTCAGTGCGGCAGGCCTTGTGGCGACCAGAGGCCGGTTCATCGAATCGCAGGACACCGCGTCGATGTCCAGCAAGGCGCCTACATCGTCCTCGGGAAGGTTCAGCAGCCGCAGATCCCCGGGGGTGGCGAGCCGGGTGGCGAGACGTTCGCGCACCGCCGCGATGCGCAACCCGTGGTGCTCGAGCAGCCATTTGAACACCAGCACCGGCACCTCTGCGGCCTGTGCCAGAAAATCCGGCACATTTGCCGGTGGCCTCGTCACCCGGTCCACCATGACGACACGACTTTCGATCATCCGCTGGCACAGCATGACGGCCACCGGCGCCGCGGGAGCCGTGGCTTCCGCTTCGGGGACGGGTATGCTGCCTTTGTCGATCTGATCGAGTCGCTCTTTGCCCGGTATGGCTCGGGGACCTCGCCAGACTTTGGCTGGGTGCGGAAGGCCGGACTGCGCCACATGCTGCTTGGCGGCCTGTCGCAGCCCGAGCGCAATGTCCAGCCGCCGATGAATTCACCACCGTTCAGGATCCTTGCGAACTGTCCGACGCCATCGCCTATTTTCTCGCCGACTTTGCCAAATCCAACCCCGCGCAAAGACGGGCCAAAACCCCGACAGAAGAATACTCAGATGACCTCGAAACTCAACCGCCGCGACTTTCCCACAGCCACAGCCGCCGGAGCGACCCTGGCCACCCTGCCCGGTCCGCTGCAGAAGGCACATGCCGAGGGCATTCAGAGGGACGGTACGCTGCGCCTTGCGCTGAACATCACCCCGTCGGTGCTCAATCCCATGCTGTCGCGGCTGAACCCGGAATACCTGCCGGGCGAACTGCTGCATTCCGGCCTCACCACTCTGGCCGCCGACATGTCGGCGCAGCCCGATCTTGCCACCGACTGGAGCGCCAATGCCAATGCTAATGCCACCGGGTGGCTTTTTAGCCTGCGCGAGATGCCGTCTTCTCGAACGGAGCGCCGGTGACCTCAGCCGATGTCGTGGCCACGTTCACCAAGCTGCTCGATCCCGCAACCGCCGCCCCCGGCAGCCGCAACCTGGGTCCGATCACCGAGGTCGTTGCCGACGGCGATTTCGGCGTGATCCTCCGCACCGCCTCGCCCTGTGCCGAACGCCGGTCACACTGACCTATCCCGCGGCCCTGGTGCTGCCCACCGTGATCTTCACCCAGGACTTTGACAGCCTGATGCAGACGCCGGTTGGCTCTGGCCCGTTCCGGCTTGCTGAATACTTGGCTGACGATGTGGCCATCGCCGAAAGGAACCCGGACTATTTCGTCGTCGGCCAACCCTGCCTCGATCGCATCGAGGTCAAGACATTCCCGGATGCGGTCGGCGCTGCCGCCGCCCTGCTTCAGGATTAACGCCTTCTGCGCCGCTGTGAACCTCGATGCTTTCGTGCGTTTCCGCGCCTCTCCCAGCCAGGAGAACTTAGCCCGGAACTCCAGCTTGAAGCGGTCCAGATTGCAGGGGGCAGAGCAGCCACAAGCTGCACCCAGACAGCGGACCGGGTGTCGCGCCGAACCACCGCAAACCCCGACATCGGGTCGAGAGATGCGCGGCGCCACACCCGTCGGCTTTGCGACAGGCCCGGCGCTGGCGCCCGGCCTCAGGACAGGCTGCGCGCGGCCACCGCCTGTTTCGACAAGGCACCGGCGTGCTGAATCACCTCGCGCGACAGCGCGGCCCCGGCGGTGATGTTTTCGGCCATGGTGCCGCCCGACAGGGCGCTCACCAGAAAGCCGGCGTTGAAGCTGTCGCCGGCGGCGGTGGAATCGACCACCCGGGCAACCGGCCTCGGGGCAACTGTCACCGTCTCGCCGCCCTCTGCCCCCAGCACCGGATCGGCGCCGTTCTTGACGATGATCCGCGGCACCCCTGCCGACCTGTAGCGTTCCAGCGTATCCTGCGGCGAGGCGTCGCCAAAGTGCGAGGTTTCGTCGTCGAACGAGGCCAGCACGATGTCGCTGAGCCCGGCAAAGCGCATCACCGTGTCGCGCATCTCACCGGCATCGGCCCAGAGCCGCGGGCGGATGTTGGGATCAAACGCCACCTGACCTCCCGCCTTGCGAAAGGCCGCCAGCGCCGCCGCGAGGTTGTCGCGTCCTGCACCTTCGAGGACCGCGATGGTGATTCCCGAAAGACAGACCATGTCGGCGCCGTCAAACGCCTGCGCCAGTGCCGCGGGATCCTCGGCCAGGCACCGCGCCGCGCTCTGGCTGCGCCAGTAGGAAAAGCTGCGCTCGCCATCCTGCAGGCTGATCAGGTACAGACCCAGCGTGCGGTCGTCGCGGCGCTGTACATGGGCTGTGCCCACCCCTGCGGCGGACATGAACGCGGCCAGCTCATCCGATACCGCGTCGCGGCCAATGGCCGAGACATAGTCGATATCCCAGTCGCGCGGACCCAGCTGCCGCGCGTACCAGGCCATATTGAAGGTGTCCCCCGCGAAGCCCTTGCGAAAGGCAGCGCCATCGGGGGCGATTTCGACCATGCACTCGCCGATAAAAACCAGACGCATTTGAATTACTCCTCGTCCAGGAACCAACTGTGGTTGGTTTCCCGCAATTGTTTGATGATTGATTCTATGGTGCCCAGATGGGCACGCATGGCGGTGACTGCCTCCTCGGAATTGCCGTTCCTCAAGGCTTCGACGATCACAAGGTGGTCCTCATAAGCGCGCTGCGACCCCGAGGCGAGCGACAGAAACCGGACCCGGTCGGTGTGTCCCTTGCTCTCGCGCACTGCATCCCAGACGAATTCCACCCCGGAGCGGGCGCACAGAATCTGGTGGAACGCATCGTCCAGCTTGTGAAAGGCAGCACGGTCCTCCTGGGCGACGGCAATCTTCTGTGCGTCCAGATTCGGCTGGAGCGCGGCAAAATCCGCCGGACCAAAACTCTCGGCAGCGATTCGCATCACCTCGACTTCGATTGCGGTCCGGATGAACCGCGCCCGGCGCACGTCCTGAATGTGGATCTTGCTGACCAGAGTCGCCTTTTGCGGCTGGATCACCAGAAAGCCCAGCTTGGACAGCCGGTAAAAGGCATCGCGCACCGGCTGCCGCGAGACGCCAAGTTGTTTGGCCACCTCGGATTCCGACATTTTCGTGCCCGGCGGCAAGGCCAGCGACAGGACCTGCGCGTGCAACGCCTCGTACACCTGATCGGTGACAGAGGCCCGCGCCAGCGGTTCCAGTGTGCCCAAACCGGCATTTTCAGACATGAGGCGACTCCTGTGGATTGACCGCACTACCAAACTAGCATATCAGTAGCCCAGAATACTAGACTGTGATAACTTAGATCATCACATCAAGATCGGAAAGCGAGCGGTTCCTTGCCCAGACTACATCCTGACAGACTGTTCCCCATCGAAGACAGTGCCCGCGGACTGGCGCGCGCCCTGCACGATTCCATCAAGGACCTGCCGATCATCAGCCCGCATGGCCACACCGACCCGCGCTGGTACGCCGAAAACGCGGCCTTTCCGGATCCGGCACAGCTGTTCGTGACGCCGGATCATTACGTGTTCCGGATGCTGTTCTCGCAGGGGGTGCCGCTGGAATCCCTGGGTGTGCCGCGCGCCGACGGCGGCCCGACGGAAACCGACGGCCGCAAGATCTGGAAGCTGTTCGCCGAGAACTATTATCTGCTGCGCGCCACCCCGTCGCGGATGTGGGTGGATCATGCCTTTGCCGAAGTCTTTGGCATCGAAGAAGAATTCACCCCTGCCAGCGCCGACCGGATCTACGATCACATCAGCGACTGCCTGGCCAGACCCGAGTTCCTGCCGCGGGCGCTGTTCGAACGCTTCAACATCGAATTGATCGCCACCACCGAAAGCGCGCTGGACGACCTGAAGTGGCACAGGATGATCGGCGACTCCGGCTGGACCGGCGGCAAGGTGGTGACCACCTATCGCCCGGATTCGGTGGTTGACCCCGATTTCCCCGATTTTGCCGCCAACCTCGTCACCTTTGGCGCACTGACCGGCGCGGACACCCTGACCTGGGCCGGATACCTGGACGCGCACCGCATCCGCCGCGCATTCTTCAAGGACCACGGCGCGACCGCCTCTGATCATGGCCACCCCTCTGCCCGCACCGAAAACCTGTCCTCTGCGCAGGCCGAGGCGCTGTTTGACCGCGTCAAGGGCGGCGGCGCCAGCGCCGAGGACGCCGACGCATTCCGCGGCCAGATGCTGACCGAAATGGCCCGGATGAGCATTGACGACGGTCTGGTCCTGCAAATCCATGCCGGTTCGCGGCGCAATCACAGCCCGGCGATCTTTGACCGCTTCGGGCGTGACAAGGGGTTCGACATTCCGGGTCGCACCGATTTCGTCGGCGACATCAAGCCGTTGCTGGATGCCTTTGGCACCGACCCGCGGCTGTCCGTGATCCTGTTCATGCTGGATGAAACCACCCAGTCGCGCGAACTGGCGCCGCTGGCAGGCGTCTATCCGGCGCTGAAGCTCGGACCGCCGTGGTGGTTCTTCGATTCCGCCGAAGGCATGAAACGGTTCCGCGAAAACGTGACCGAAACCGCAGGCTTCTACAACACCGCCGGGTTCAACGATGACACCCGCGCCTTCTGTTCCATTCCCGCCCGGCATGACGTCGCCCGGCGCGTGGATTGTGCATACCTCGCCACGTTGGTCGCCACAGGGCGGCTGCACGAGGACGAGGCCTACGAGGTCGCACAGGACCTCACGTACCGGCTTGTCAAACAGGCCTACCGGCTCTGATCGGGCCATTTCAGGGAGGAGACCCTAAATGAAAATCACCAGAACTCTTGCAGGCGCACTGCTGGCCAGCGTAGCCCTGAGCGGCGCCGCCTGGGCGGAATGCGAAGTGACGCTGAAGTCGTCCGACACCCACCCGGACGGCTATCCCACCGTCGCTGCGGTCAAGTCGATGGGCGAGGACCTCAAGGCCAAGTCCGACGGACGCATCTGCGTCGAAATCTTCGCCTCGGCCCAGCTGGGCGAAGAAAAGGACACCATCGAACAGACCCAGTTCGGGGTGATCGACCTCAACCGCGTCTCGCTCGGGCCGTTCAACAACATCGTGCCGGAAACCCAGGTTCCGTCCCTGCCCTACATCTTCCGCTCGGTCGAGCACATGCACAAGGTGATGGACGGCCCCATCGGTCAGGAAATCCTTGACGCGTTTGCCGGTGCCGATCTGGTTGGCCTGACGTTCTACGATGGCGGTTCGCGCAGCTTTTACAACTCGGAAAAGCCGATCACCTCGATGGCCGACATGGCGGGAATGAAGTTCCGCGTCATGCAGTCGGACATGTTCGTCGACATGGTGTCGGCCCTGGGCGCAAACGCAACCCCGATGCCTTACGGCGAGGTGTATTCCAGCATCCAGACCGGTGTCATCGACGGGGCCGAAAACAACTGGCCGTCCTACGACACCTCGGGCCACTTCGAAGTCGCCAAGTACTACACCCTCGATCAGCACCTGATCGTTCCCGAAGTTCTGGTGATGTCCAAGATTTCCTGGGACAAGCTCAGCCCCGAGGACCAGGCGCTTGTGCGTCAGGCTGCCAAGGATTCGACTCCCGTCATGCGGGAACTCTGGGCCGCACAGGAAAAGGTATCGGAAGACAAGGTTCGCGCCGCCGGCGTCGAGATCGTGATCGACATCGACAAGACTCCGTTCATCGAGGCGATGGTCCCGGTTTACGAAAAATACGTCACTGACGACACGCTCAAGAGCATGGTCGAGCGCATTCAGGCAACTGAATAACGACCGCTCGCTTCCCGCGGCCCGTGCCCTCTCCCGCACGGGCCGCACCCTTTTCCCTTTGATTGAGCGGACATCATGCAAAAAGTCGCGCTGGCGACCGGCCTTCTGGCACGGATCGCCCTCTGGATCGCCGGAATTGGCCTCGTCCTGATGACAGTGATCATCGCGGCGCAGGTGGTGTTCCGCTATCTTCTCAATTCTTCCCTGATCTGGAGCGAGCCCGCCTCGGTGATGATCATGGGCTGGTTCATCTTTCTCGGCGCCGCCGTGGGCATCCGCGAAGGCTATCACCTGTCCTTTGACGTGCTGCTCTATGTCCTGCCGGACAAGGCCAAGCTGTTCCTGTTCTCGGTTTCCGATCTGGTCGTCGCGGCCTTTGGCGGCGGCATGATCTGGTTCGGCTGGGAACTGGCGGCCAAGACGGCCGGAAACAAGCTGCCCTCGCTCGGCATATCGGGCGCATTCGATTTCATTCCCATCGTGGGGGGCGGCGTCCTGGTGCTGCTCTTTTCGCTGGAACGGGTGGCGCGCCGCGCCGCCGGCCTGCAAACCGCCCGCTTTGGCGATGCTTCCGACGTGGAGAACTGAGTGATGGAACTTTGGGTTCTGTTTGGCACCTTCGTGGTGCTGTTGCTGATCGGTACACCGGTCGCGTTCTGCTTGGGCGTGTCGTCCTTTGCGACCGTGCTCTATCTGGGACTGCCGCCGGTGGTGGTGTTCCAGCGGCTCAATTCCGGGGTGTCGGTGTTCGCGCTGATGGCCATTCCCTTCTTCATCTTTGCCGGCGACCTGATGGTACGCGGAGATATCGCAAGGCGCCTTGTCGCGCTTGCAGGCGGCTTTGTCGGCCACCTGCGTGGCGGACTGGGGCAGGTCAACGTCCTGGCCTCGGTGATGTTCGGCGGCGTGTCCGGCTCTGCCGCCGCCGATGCGAGCGCCGTTGGCGGCCTGATGGTGCCGCAGATGAAGGAACGCGGCTACGATGTTGATTATGCTGTCAGTGTCACGGTCGTAAGCTCGATCATCGCGCTGCTGCTGCCGCCCAGCCACAACATGATCATCTATTCGATCTCGGCAGGCGGCAAGATTTCGATCGCCGACCTGTTCACCGCCGGCATCATCCCGGGCTTTGTTCTGGCGCTGTCGCTGATGATCGCCGCCTACCTCGTGGCGAAGAAGCGTGGCTACCCCATCCAGGCGTTTCCCGGCTGGCGGATGCTCGGCACGCTGTTCGCAAGTGCCGCGCCCGGTCTGATCCTTGTCGCCATCATCTTTGGCGGCGTGCGTTCGGGCATCTTCACCGCGTCTGAATCCTCGAACATTGCCGTGGTCTATGCCATGCTGGTGACCTTCTTTGTCTACCGCACGCTCAGCTGGCACGACTTTGTCGAAGCGACCTTTGCCTCGGTACGCACCACCGCGATGGTGCTGATGGTCATCGGTTGTGCGGCGGCCTTTGGCTGGCTGCTGGCCTACACCCGGGTGCCCGCCGCAATGGTCAGCGCGCTTCAGGGCGTGTCCAACAACCCCATCGTGATCCTGCTGCTGATGAACGTGATGCTGCTGATCCTCGGCACCTTCATGGACATGTCGCCGCTGATCGTGATCACCACGCCGATCTTTCTGCCCGTGGCCCAGGCCTTTGGCGTCGATCCGGTGCATTTCGGGGTGATCCTGATCCTGAACCTCGGCATCGGCCTGTGCACCCCGCCCGTCGGCGCCGTGCTGTTCGTCGGCTGTGCCGTGGGTCGCATCCCGATCTCTGAAGCGATGAAATCAATCTGGCCGTTCTACGGCGCGGCCTTCGCCACGCTGATGGCTGTCACCTACATTCCGGCGCTGTCGCTCTGGCTGCCCGCGCTGTTCCACTGAGGAAACCTGCAATGCTGAACTCCTACCCCGAGATCGAAGCCGATACCGGTGTGCGCCGCCAGGTGCTGTCGGAAAACGAGGCGCTGATGGTTGTCGCCTTCCGCTTTCAGGACGGTGCCGAAGGCAAGCTGCACAACCACCCGCATGTGCAGGCAACGTTTGTGGAAAGCGGACGATTCCGCTTCACCATCGACGGCGACAGCTTTGAGGTCGGTCCCGGCGACAGCTTCGTGATCCCGTCCGAAGCGCGCCACGGCTGCACCTGCCTCGAGGCCGGCACCCTGATTGATACATTCACACCCCGTCGCGACGATTTTCTGTAAATTTACGCCCCCGACTTCCGTGATAAGGACCAAATTTCATGACCCAAGCTGAAACCCGCTACGCCATAGACCCCGCTTCGGCCAAGGGACTCGACACTCAGGGCCTGCGCGACCATTTCCACGTCGGCGGCTTGTTTCAGGACGGCGAGATCAAGCTGGTCTATTCGCACTACGACCGCCTGCTGCTTGGCTCTGCGGTGCCTGCGGGGGGGAGCCTGACGCTGGACCATGTGCCCGAGACCGGCACCAGGACCTTTCTCGAGCGCCGCGAACTGGGCGTGCTGAACATCGGCGAGACCGGCGAGATTGCGGTGGGTGGCGAAACCTACACGGTCGAGCATGGCGAGGTGCTGTATGTCGGCATGGGCGCCGGTGCGGTCACGTTTTCCGGCAAGGGCCGGTTCTACATCCTCTCGGCCCCGGCGCACCGCACCTGCCCCACCAGGCTGATCAAGGTCGCAGAGGCCCGCCGGGTCGAGCTGGGATCGAAGGAGCAGGCCAACGAGCGGGTCATCATCCAGCTGCTGCACCCGGACGTCTGCGAAAGCTGCCAGTTGCTGATCGGCTATACCCAGTTCGCCGAAGGCTCGGTCTGGAACACCATGCCCGCGCACCAGCATGACCGCCGGATGGAGGCTTATCTCTATTTTGACATGAGCGCGGACCAACGGGTGTTCCACTTCATGGGCCAGCCGCAGGAGACACGCCATATCGTCATGGCGAACGAAGAGGCGGTGATCTCCCCGCCCTGGTCGATCCACTCGGGGGCCGGCACCGGCAGCTATACCTTCTGCTGGGCGATGGCCGGGGACAACATCGACTTTACCGACATGGACATGATCCCGATGGAGGATCTGCGATGAGCTTTTCGCTGGACGGCAAGACCGCGCTGGTGACCGGCGCCAACACCGGCATCGGTCAGGCCATCGCGGTGGCGATGGGCGCCGCCGGGGCCCGGGTGATCTGCGCCGGGCGGTCGTCCTGCGCACAGACCGTGGAGCTGATCGCCGACGCAAGGGAACTGACGCTGGATTTCGCCGACCCGATGGCGGCCAGGGACGCCTTTTCGGACGAACCGATCGACATTCTGGTCAACAACGCCGGGATCATCCGCCGCGGCGACTCGGTCGATTTCACCGAAGCCGACTGGGACGACGTGATGGACGTCAACCTCAAGGCCGTGTTCTTCACCTGTCAGGCCTTTGCCCGCGCCGTGCTGGCCCGCAACGGCAGCGGCAAGATCGTCAACATCGCGTCGCTGCTGTCGTTTCAGGGCGGCATCCGCGTGCCGTCCTACACCGCCGCCAAACATGGCGTGGCAGGTCTGACCAAGATCCTGACCAACGAATGGGCCGCAAAGGGGATCAACGTCAACGCCATCGCCCCGGGCTATATCGAAACCAACAACACCGAGGCCCTGCGCGCCGATCCCGAGCGGAACAAGGCCATCCTCGAGCGCATCCCCGCCGGGCGCTGGGGTGACGCCAAAGATATCGCCGGCACCGCGGTTTTCCTGTCCTCGCCCGCCGCCGACTACATCCACGGCGCGGTGCTCAACGTTGATGGAGGCTGGCTTGCCCGCTGATCTCTCCCCTCTTGTCCGCAGCGCCGGGCCGCGTCCCGGTGTCGGTATCGTGCACCTTGGACTTGGCGCCTTTTTCCGGGCCCATGGCGCCGTTTACGTGGCCGAGGCGATGGCTGCGTCGGGCGGAGACTGGGGCATTCTTGCCGCCAGTCTGAAAAGCCCCGGCACCCGCGATTCCCTTGCGCCGCAGAGCTTTGCCTACACGGCGCTCGAGGCCGGTCCCGAGGGCGACACCGCACGGCTGGTCGAGGTGATCGAAGACGTGCTGGTCGCGCCCGAAGACCCCGCGGCGCTGGTCGCCGCGATGGCCGATCCCGGCGTGAAGATCGTGACCCTGACGGTGACGGAAAAGGGTTATTGCCACAACCCGGCCACGGGCGATCTGAATCTGGACCACCCGGACATCGCCCGGGATCTGAACGACCCGCTGCCGCGCAGCGCCCCCGGTTTTCTGGTGCGCGCGTTGCAGGCACGCCGCCGCGCGGGGGTGCGCCCCTTCACCGTGCTGACCTGCGACAACCTTCCGCACAATGGCGCCGTGGTGCGCCGCGCGGTGCTTGATCTCGCCCAGGCCATCGACCCCGACCTGGCCGCGTGGATCGCCGCCGAAGGCCGGTTCCCGTCAACGATGGTGGACCGCATCGTACCAGCCACCAAACCCGCCGACCTGGCGCGGGTCGCGGCGCTGACCGGTCGTCAGGACGCAGCCCCCGTGATCCACGAACCGTTCCGCCAGTGGGTGGTCGAGGACGACTTTGTCGACGGCGCACGCCCGGATCTGGGCGCGGTCGGTGTCCAGCTTGTCCGCGACGTGGCGCCCTTCGAGTTGATGAAGCTGCGGATGCTGAACGGCACACATTCGTCGCTGGCCTATCTGGGCTATCTTGCGGGCCACGAGACGATTTCGGATACGGTTGCGGATCCGGTCTTTGCCGACTTTGCCCGGCATCTCTGGAGCCGGGAGATCATGCCGACGCTCAACGCGCCGCAAGGCACCGACCTTGGTGCCTATGCCGATGCCCTGCTGAAACGTTACCAGAACCCCGCGATCCGTCACCTGACCTGGCAGATCGCCATGGATGGCAGCCAGAAGCTGCCGCAACGGATGCTGGGCACGCTGGGCGACGCCTCCACCCCCTGCCCGGGCCTGTGCCTCGCCGTGGCGGGCTGGATGCGCTATGTTGGCGGCATCGACGAAACCGGCGCGGTCATCGACGTGCGCGACCCGCTGTCCGCCGAACTGAAGCGCCTGTCGGACAGCGCGGACACGCCTGCCGACAAGGTCGCCGCGCTGCTGGGCCTGCGCGCCGTGTTCTCGGAGACAATCGCGGCACGGTTGCAGGCGCCTGTCACAGCCGCCTATCACGCTCTTGTCGCCAAAGGCGCGCGGGACGCCGTTCGTGAGGTTCTGTCATGATTGAAAGCTGGCGCTGGTACGGTCCCTACGACAAGATCACCCTGCCGGAAATCGCCCAGACCGGGGCGACAGGCATCGTGCACGCCCTGCACGAAGTCCCGTATGGCGCGGTCTGGACCCAAGAGGCGATCGCCGCCCGCAAGGCCGAAATCACCGGTGCGGGGTTTGACTGGACCGTGACCGAAAGCCTGCCGATCCACGAAGCGATCAAGCGCGGCGACGGCGATCTGTCGGCGCTGTTCGCCAATTACCGCCAGTCGATGGCCAATCTGGCCGCCAATGGCGTCAACACCGTCTGCTACAACTTCATGCCGCTGCTCGACTGGACCCGCACAGATCTTGCCGCTCCCGTGGCCCGCGGCGGCACCTGCCTGCGGTTCGAACAGGCCCGCATGGCGGCGTTCGAAATCCACATGCTGGAACGGGACGGCGCCGAAGACGACTATTCCCCCGAGGTCCGCAACAAGGCCGCCGCCTGGTTCCAGCGCTCGAGCGAGGCTGACCGCGACGCGCTGCTGCATGCCATCATGTCCGGCCTGCCCGGCGCCTTCGACCGCTATGACGTCGCCGGTCTGCGCAGCGCGCTTGCCGCCTATGACGGCATCGACCGCGACAGCCTGCGGGCCAACTACAAACGCTTCCTGCAAGAGGTCATTCCGGCGGCCGAAGACCTGGGCATGGTGTTCTGCGTCCACCCCGACGACCCGCCGCGCGACATCCTCGGACTGCCGCGCATCGTCTCGAACGGCGACGACATCGGCTGGATCCTGTCCGCCGTGGACAGTCCGGCGAACGGGTTGACCCTGTGTTCAGGCTCGCTGGGCGCGAATCCCGCCAATGACGTTCCGGCCATCGCCGAACGTTTTGCCGACCGCATCCGGTTTGCCCATCTGCGCAATGTGCGCAAGGATGCCGACGGCTCCTTTGAAGAGGCGGCACATCTGGACGGGGACACCGACATGGTGGCACTGATCCGCGTGCTGGTCACCGAAGAGGCCCGCCGCCGTGCCGACGGAGAGGACTTCGCCCAGATCCCCATCCGCCCCGATCACGGCCATGAACTGCTGTCGGATCCCGAGCGCGGCTCGGTAGTCGGCTATCCGCTGATCGGGCGGCTGCGCGGGCTGGCGGAACTGCGCGGTGTGACCCGCGCGCTGGAGCAGGTGCACAACCATGGCTGACCCCATTCTGCTGAAATCGACCGACACCGTTGTCCTGCTGCCCGAACGTCTGCCTGCCGGGGCCGACCCGCTGGGCATCGGTGCGCCGCTGGAACGGGCCGTGTCGGGCGGGCACAAGATCGCCCGTGTGGCGATGTCGCAGGGGGATGCCATCTACAAGTTCGGCCAGATCATCGGCCATGCCACCCGCGACATCGCGGCCGGCGCGCACGTGCACAGTCACAACTGCGCCTTCTCGGATCATTCCCGCGCCTATGACATCGGCGCCGATCTGGCCATGGCCCGCGCCGCCGTGCCGGTGCTCGCGCCCCGGACGTTTCAGGGCTATGCCCGCGACAACGGCCAGGTTGGCACCCGCAACATGATCGCGCTCTGTGCCACGGTCAATTGTTCGGCCACGGTGATCCGCCGCGCGGCAGCGGAAATCGAGCTGTCCGGCCTGCTGGATGCCTATCCCAATGTCGACGGCATCGCCGCCTTTGCCCATGGCACCGGCTGCGGCATGGCGGCTTCGGGCCGGGGATTTGACATATTGGACCGGGTGCTCTGGGGGCATGCGACCCATCCCAACGTCGGCGCGGCCATCTTTGTCGGCCTTGGCTGCGAAGTGATGCAGATCGCCCGGATGCAGTCGCGCGCCGGCGGCGGCGAGCGGATCACCGGCCTGACCATCCAGGACACCGGCGGCACCCGCGCCACCATCGACGCCATCAAGTCCAAGGTGGCCGAGGTGCTGCCGCGCGTGAATGCCGTGTCCCGGACTCCCTGCCCGGCATCGGCACTGAAGGTGGCCCTGCAATGCGGCGGCTCGGACGGCTATTCCGGCCTGACCGCAAATCCGGCGCTGGGGCTTGCCTCGGACCGGATCGTCGGGCTGGGCGGCACCGTGGTGCTGTCGGAAACCCCAGAGATCTATGGCGCCGAGCAGTTGCTGCTGCGCCGCGCGGCCACGCCGGAAATTGCCGAAAAGCTGCTGGCGTGCATCCGCTGGTGGGAAGAATACACCGCGATGAACGGCGGGTCGATGGACAACAACCCCAGCCCCGGCAACAAGCAGGGCGGGCTGACCACGATCCTGGAAAAGTCGCTGGGGGCCGTCGCCAAAAGCGGCAACACGCCATTGACGGCGGTGTATGACTACGCCGAACAGATCACCCATGCCGGATTTACCTTCATGGACACGCCGGGCTACGACCCGGTCTCGGCCACGGGGCAGATTGCGGGCGGCGCGCAGGTGCTGTGCTTTACCACAGGGCGCGGTTCCGCCTTTGGCTCGAAACCGGCGCCGACGATCAAGCTGGCCACCAACGATGCCCTGTTTGCGGCCATGCCCGAGGACATGGACATCAACTGCGGCGATGTGATGAGCGCGGGCGTCAGCCTTGAGACCAAGGCCGACGAGATCGTCGAGAAGATCCTGGCCACCGCCTCGGGGCAGGTGACAAAATCCGAAGCACTGGGTCTGGGCGACAATGAATTCGTGCCCTGGCAGATCGGTGCGGTGATGTAGCGGCGTGGCGTCTGTCGCCGGACGCCCTCCGGATTCCGCTTAAGACCCGAGAATGCGGGACCGAAAGTCGACCACTGACGTCAGATCACATGCGGTTTCTCGTACACTTCTGGCGTCAATGGCGTGCCGTCACGGTCAAAAGCGTGTGCGGTGTAGGTGTTGACATGCGGCGGAATGACGGTGCCGCGGCGCGCCACCCCAAGGAAAATATGTTTCGACTTGTCCGGGGTGAGATCGAACCAGTTCGGATCATCGAAGGTGCCGCCGTACACCCCGACGACGTTCTCGAAGCGCTCGAATGTCAATAACAGCTTGGTGCCGCAGGTGTCACAGAAATGAATCCGGACCTCCTTGCCGCTGCCTTCTGATACATGGGCATAAGTCTTTGGCGTTCCCCGGGTGACGCGGATGTCCTGTGCATCAAAGATTGGTTCGACCAGATAGGCGCCCCCTGTCGCACGCTGACAGAACCGGCAGTGGCACAGGGTGACCCGCGACGGCTGATTTCCGGCTTCATACCTCAATTGTCCGCAAAGACATCCTCCCTGCGCTTTGATCATCGTCACCCCTCCCGTTTGTTCCGGCCATGCCCGGTTCTGGCAACCATGGTATCGGACAGCATCGTTTACTGTCACGCCATTCCGCTGGTGGGACAAATGCCCGATCCGCCGTCCCGACCCTACAGCGGCAGCGCGCTGGTCGATTTGATCTCTTCCATCGACAGCAGAGCTGTCACATTGTGCACCTTCACCTCGGAAATCAGCGCCTGATAAAACGCGTCATAGGCGCGGGCGTTGCGCACCCGCACCTTGAGAATATAGTCGATATCCCCCGCCAGCCGGTGTGCCTCCTGCACCTCGGGGCGTTCGCGCAGCGCCTTGAGAAAGGCCCGCTGCCAGGCCGCCTCATGCTCGGATGTGCGGATCAGGACAAAGAAACACGCCTCGAATCCCAGCGCCTCGGCGTCCAGAGTCACCGTCTGTGCGCCGATGACCCCGGCTTCGCGCAGCTTGCGGATTCGGTTCCACACCGGGGTCTTGGACGAGCCCACAGCCTTGGCAATGTCGTCCAGTGACCTGCTGGCATCGGTCTGAAGCTCGATAAGGATTTTCCTGTCTGTCTCGTCGATCCGAACCATGGTCCCTCCTTTTGCGCTGCAGCGAAACCAAAGGCCTACAGCGCCCCCACACCTAGGACACATGTCCTTGTTTTTGCAATCCCCTAGTCAAAATACGGGAAAAAATTCTATATCTACGCCCAAGACGCAACCACACGAACGGAGTCCAGCAGATGCAGCATTTCCCGATCTTCGTCGCCCTGGCAGGCCGACGTGTGGTCCTGTCCGGCGGCGGCGAGGCCGCGCTGGCAAAATTGCGTCTGCTGCTCAAGACCGAGGCACGCCTGACGGTCATATCCGCCAATCCCGCCCCCGACATCCTGGCATGGGAGTCGGCGGGGCGGCTGTCCGTCCTGCGCCGCGCGATGCAGCCCGGGGATGCCGACGGCGCCGTGCTTTTCTACGCCGCCGACGAGGATGCCGCGGAAGATGCGCGCACCTCGGCGCTTGCGCGGGCGGACGGCGCGCTGACGAACATCGTCGACAATCTGGACGACAGCCAGTTCATCACCCCGGCCATCGTCGACCGTGACCCGGTCACCGTCGCCATCGGCACCGAAGGCGCTGCCCCGGTCCTGGCCCGCCAGATCAAGGCCGACCTGGAAGAGCGCCTGCCCTCGGGGCTGGGCAGGCTGGCGCGCATCGGCAAGGGCTTTCGCAAGATGGCCGATGCCCTGCCGATGGGCCGCAGACGCCGCGACTTCTGGTCCGACTTCTATCTGGGCGCCGGCCCGCGCGCCCTGAGCGCAGGCGAAGACCAGGTGCGCGACACGCTGGATGCCCTGCTGGACCGTTACATGTCCGCTGCGGACCGCCCCGGACATGTCGCCTTTGTCGGCGCGGGCCCGGGTGACCCCGAGCTGCTGACCCTCAAGGCGCGCAAGGCGCTGGACAGCGCCGACGTGGTGATTCATGACCGCCTGATCAGCCCCGAAATCCTTGAGCTTGCCCGGCGCGAGGCGCTGATGATCGACGCCGGCAAGGAAGGCTTTGGCCCCTCGATGTCACAGTCGGACATTGACGCGCTGATCGTGGAACATGCCCGGGCCGGTGCCCAGGTCGTGCGGCTGAAATCCGGCGATCCGACTGTCTTCGGGCGTCTGGACGAAGAGATCGACGCCTGCACCGCAGCCGGGGTCACCTGGCATATCGTGCCCGGCATCACCGCCGCCTCGGCGTCGGTCGCGGCCATCGGGCAGAGCCTGACCCGTCGCGAGCGCAACGCCAGCGTGCGGTTTCTGACCGGCCACGACATGAAGGGCTTTGCCGATCACGACTGGAAGGCACTGGCCCGCTCCGGCGAGGTTGCGGCGATTTACATGGGCAAGAAAGCGGCGCGCTTTATCCAGGGCCGGTTGCTGATGCATGGCGCCGACCCGGCCACAGCGGTCACGGTGATCGAGAATGCATCCCGCCCGGACCAGAAGATCATCGCCGCCACCCTGTCCACGCTGCCCGCCGATCTTGCCGCGGCCGATATGAACGGCCCTGCCCTCACCCTCTATGGTCTGGCGCCGCGTGCCGCGCAGACTGTCCTTTCCCAGATAGACCGCCAGGAGTTCGCCTGATGCCCCGCACCTTCACACCCAAGGTTGTCACTGCCAATGCCCTGATCGAAGGCGATGTGATCTATCTGGCCGCCGACGACAGCTGGACCCGGGAGCTGCGCAATGCCGATGTCCTCACCGATGAGGCCGTGGCCCAGATCCGTCTGATCGAGGCGTCATCGCGGGTGTCCGAAGCGGTGGGCGTTTACCTGGCAGATGTCACCCCGACATCCGACGGCCCGCAGCCCAAGCACTTTCGCGAGGATTTCCGCCGCAAGGGTCCATCGAATCATTTCCACGGAAAACAGGCATCCGGGCTCTGAGAAAAATCTTGAGAAAGATTTTTGCCAATTTTCTTGCGAAGAAAATTGTCCCAGCCCCGCCGACAGGAGACAGCCATGTACCGCTATTCCGACTTTGATGCCGCGTTTGTGGCCGAGCGCAACCGCCAGTTCCGTCAGCAGGTCGAACGCCGCATCGACGGGTCTCTGACCGAAGATGAATTCAAACCCCTGCGGCTGATGAACGGCCTCTATCTGCAACTGCACGCCTACATGCTGCGCGTGGCCGTGCCTTATGGCACCCTCTCCGCACCGCAGATGCGCCAGCTGGCCTACCTGGCGGAAAAGTGGGACAAGGGCTACGGCCACTTCACCACCCGCCAGAACATCCAGTACAACTGGCCCGAACTGCGCGACATCCCGGACATGCTCGACGCGCTGGGCGAGGTGCAGATGCACGCCATCCAGACTTCGGGCAACACGATCCGCAATGTCACCGCGGACCATTTTGCCGGCGCCGCGGCGGACGAAATTGCCGATCCGCGCCCGGTGGCGGAACTGATCCGCCAGTGGTCCACCGATCACCCGGAATTCCAGTCCATGCCGCGCAAGTTCAAGATTGCCGTCACCGGCAGCGCCCATGACCGTGCGGTGATCCGCGCCCATGACATCGGGTTGCGTATCGTCGAGCGCGGCGGCGCACGGGGCTTCGAGGTTCTGGTCGGCGGCGGTCTGGGGCGGACGCCGATGATCGGCAAGGTGATCACGGATTTCCTGCCGGGAGCTGATCTGCTGCCGTATCTCGAGGCGATCGTGTCGGTCTGGAACCTGATCGGACGTCGCGACAACAAGTACAAGGCCCGCATCAAGATCACCGTGCATGAGCATGGCATCGACGAAATCCGTCGCCTGGTCGATGCCCGGTTCGCCGAACTGCGTCCGGCGTTCAGCGGCGTCGACCAGCAGATGCTGGCTGACATCGAGGCGCAGTTTGCCCCGCCCGCATTGCGCGATGCCTCGGTTGCCCCGTATCAGACCGCTTATGACAGCGATCCGGTGTTCCGCTCCTGGGCCGACACCAACCTGACCGCGCACCGCGACCCGCAGCATGTGATCGTGGAAATCAGCCTCAAGGCCCATGGCGCGACCCCGGGGGATGCCAGCGCCGAGCAGATGCGCGTGATGGCGGACCTTGCCGAACGCTTTGGCCACAACGAGTTGCGCGTCAGCCACGAGCAGAACATCGTCCTGCCGCATGTGCACAAGTCGGACCTGCCGCAGATCCATGCGATCCTCAGGCAGCACGGTCTGGCCACCGCCAACATCGGGCTTATCTCCGACATCATCGCCTGCCCCGGCATGGATTACTGCGCCCTGGCCACCGCCCGCTCGATTCCGATCGCGCAGGAGATCGCCACGCGGTTTGACGACCTCAAGCTGGAACACGAGATCGGCGATCTCAAGATCAAGATCTCGGGCTGCATCAACGCCTGCGGCCATCACCACGTCGGCCATATCGGCATCCTGGGTCTGGACCGCGCGGGGGTGGAAAACTACCAGATCACCCTGGGCGGAGACCACACCGAAACCGCCGCACTCGGGGCCCGCACCGGCCCCGGCTTTCCGGCCGAGGAAATCGTCGGCGCGGTGGAAACCATCGTGAACACCTATCTCGACATCCGGCTCGGCCGCGACGAGACCTTTATCGAGACGTTCCGGCGCACCGGCATGGACCCGTTCAAGGCGGCGCTGTATCCGGCGAAAGAAGAAAGACAGGCCGATGCCGCGTGACATCTCTCCGCTGTTGCGGAGCGAAGACAGCCCCGCCGGGCCCTTGCCCGACGCGGGCGCGCCCCGGACGCTGCCCGATCTCGCCGCCCTGCGCAGCCGCGTCGCCGCGCTGAACGCCCGGTATCGCCACCATGGCGCGACGGATGTGCTGCGTGGTGCGCTGAAGGATCCTGAAGCGGGCCGCATTGCCATGGTGTCAAGCTTTGGCGCCGAATCGGTGGCGTTGCTGCACCTTGTGGCGATGGTGGACCGCACCACGCCGGTGCTGTTCATCGACACCCGGCTGCTGTTTGCCGAAACGCTGGTCTATCAGGCGGAAATGGCCGAACGGCTGGGCCTGCGGGACGTGCGCATCCTGACCACCGACGCGGCGAGCCTGCAACAGCGCGATCCCTATGGCGCGCTGCGGTTCTCCGATCCCGACGCCTGCTGCGCCCTGCGCAAGAATCTGCCGCTGGAAAACGCGCTGCAGGACTTTGACGGCTGGATCACCGGTCGCAAGCGGTATCAGTCGGGCACCCGGGCCAGTCTCGATTTCTTTGAACTCGAAGAGGCGACAGGCCGGATCAAGGTCAATCCGATGGCGCATTGGGCGCCCGAGGACATCCGCGCCTACATGGACGAAAACCGCCTGCCGCGGCATCCGCTGGTGGCGCAGGGCTATCCGTCGATCGGTTGTGCGCCCTGCACCTCGAAAGTGGCCCCGGGTGAAGACCCGCGTGCCGGACGCTGGCGTGGCCAGGACAAGGATGAATGCGGCATCCATTTCATTGACGGCAAGGCCGCCAGACAGACCCAAGAGGGAGAGAGCGCATGAGCGTGATCGTGACCGATACCGGCTTTGGCCCGGATGACTGGACCGGCGGATTTTCCGGCTGCGACGCAGAGACCACGCCCGGTGTCGCGCTGGACCTGCCGTCCGACACCCCCGAGGACCAGCTGGACGCGAAGCTGATGACGGCGCCGATGCTGCGCATCGCGTTTCCCAGCGCGGCGGACGGGCGGGGGTTCACCCTGGCACGCCTGCTGCGGCTGCGCGGCTACAGCGGACGGCTGCGCGCCTTTGGCCATGTGATCGCCGATCAGTATGCCATGGCCCGCCGCTCGGGGTTCGACGAGGTCGAGATCAGCGAAGACCTCGCCGCCCGCCAGCCCGAGGATCAGTGGCTGTTCCGTGCCGACTGGCAAGAGCACAACTATCAGGCCCGCCTGCGCGGCTGACAGCCGCGGCACGCCGCGGCGCTTGGGACCAAGTGCCGCGTTCCGCCCCTTCCAGACCCCATGTACAGAGGTGCCGGACCCAGACGTCCGGCAGATGCAACAGATGACCGAGCAACGCCCCGTGAGCCAGACAGTGACAGACGCCAAAGCCGTAAAGGTTCCGACCCTGCCGGACGCCCAGAAGATCACCGAGGTGACTCACTGGACCGACCGGCTGTTCTCGTTCCGGGTCACGCGCCCCGCGTCGCTGCGGTTCCGGTCGGGCGAATTCGTGATGATCGGCCTGATGGGGGAACCGGATCCGAAGACCGGCAAGCAGAAACCGCTGCTGCGCGCCTATTCCATCGCCTCGCCCTCCTGGGACGAAGAGCTGGAGTTCTATTCGATCAAGGTGCAGGACGGTCCGTTGACCTCGCGGCTGCAACACATCCAGCCGGGGGACGAGCTGATCCTGCGTCCGAAACCGGTCGGCACCCTGGTGCACGACGCGTTGCTGCCGGGCAAGCGGTTGTGGCTGTTCGCCACCGGCACCGGATTCGCGCCCTTCGCCTCGCTTCTGCGCGACCCGCAGACCTATGAGGACTACGACGAGGTCATCATGACCCACACCTGCCGCGAGGTGGGCGAGCTGACCTATGGCGCCCGGCTGATCGAGTCGCTGAAATCCGACGAACTGATGGTCGAGCTGATCGGCGCCGAAAACCTGGGCAAGCTGCGCTATTACCCGACGACCACCCGCGAACAGAGCCCGAAAATGGGTCGCATCACCGACCTCATGCGCGACGGCACGGTGTTCCGCGACCTCGGCGTGCCGCAGCCGACCCCCGGAACCGACCGGGCCATGGTCTGCGGCAACCTCGCCTTCAACCTTGAAATCAAGGAGATGCTCGAAGGCTACGGGCTTGAAGAAGGCGCGAACTCCGACCCCAAGCACTATGTGGTGGAAAAGGCCTTTCTCGACTGAGGTCCGCTCGGGGCTCCCGACACAGGGATGCTGTGCTCGGCGTCCCGGGGGCAGAGCGCGCCGACATGCGGATCTGTTGCACAGTGGCGCGGAATCCTTGGAAACATCGCTATTTGCCGCTTGAACCGCTCGCGTCCGGCCATTACCTTGCGCCCCTGACGCGAAGGACACAAAAGGAATTTTACCATAGCCCGCAGACCCCACAACGCGCCCCCACAGCGCGAAACCGGCCCCCGCATCAATGACCGCATCCGTTCACCCGAAGTCCGCCTGATTGGCGCGGACGGCGAAAATGTCGGCGTTGTGACGCCTGCCCGTGCCATGGAAATGGCCGAAGAGGCCGGCCTTGATCTGGTCGAGATTTCTCCCAATGCGGCCCCGCCGGTCTGCAAGATCATGGATTTCGGCAAGTACAAGTACGAGACGCAGAAACGCGAAGCCGAAGCGCGCAAGAAGCAGAAGATCATCGAGGTCAAGGAAATCAAGTTCCGGCCCAACACCGACATCCATGACTATGAAGTCAAGATGCGGTCGGTCTTCAAGTTTCTTGAAAATGGCGACAAGGTAAAGATCACCCTGCGCTTCCGGGGCCGCGAGATGGCCCACCAGAACCTCGGGCGTGAACTGCTCGAGCGGGTGGCCGAGGATGTCAAGGAAGTGGGCAAGATCGAAAACATGCCCAAGATGGAAGGTCGCCAGATGATCATGATGATCGGACCGGTGTCCAAGTAAGCTGGCCCTGTATTTCAGTTCGGCTTCAGGGGTGCGCGTCGGCGCGCCCCTTTTGTCTGTTCAGGGACGCGTCGGACGCGCCCCCGGTGTCGGGATCTGCGCCTAGCTGTTCAGTCCCGGCATCTGGTGGATCGGGTTGACGATGAATCTTTCCGGTTCTGAAGTCCAGATC
>NZ_VOJI01000120.1 GCF_007923445.1 Puniceibacterium confluentis
CATAACTTGTAAAACAAAACGTAAGCGCTTGATCACTTGTTTAAATGGATCAGTTTTCTTTTCATTGCTTGCATTTGAGAAACCCATCAGGAAGTGCGAGGTTAGAGCTCTGTAAAACCGGTTTAAGCACCCCAGTCGGTCCATATTGCCGACTGACCGTTCCAAGGCGGTAACTGTCGGGTTTGCTCTTTTCGTTAAATGACTCATCACAAATTTGTTCTTACTTTTCGCTTGGCTTGCATGTGAAATACCTTTGTTCTGTGCCTTTTCGGAGTTTGGTATATGTTGCAATACTCATAGGACTTTGTCATATATTCTTATTCATGATCACAACAATGTTACTTGTGCAGTGTGGCGGTCGTAAAAAATCTCCCCGTGCATGTAATCTATGTTGTCATTTAATTCATCCTATAAGGATTGTTACGTGTATTTCCTTTGATGGACATTGAACTTTGGTTATTCAATTCCATCTTCACGTGAACAGGATGCTTAAACCATTTATTCGTCTCTGGTCGTGTATGTTAATGATTCAGAAAGTTAATTTTATTTATAGTCAACCAT
>NZ_VOJI01000121.1 GCF_007923445.1 Puniceibacterium confluentis
TTTCGAGTTATTAACGTTTTTCATAGAGTTTAATCGAAATCGTAAAATTTTCTTAGTTGCAAGCCATGGAAATGACAACAAGATGTTCTTATTTTAACTGGCACCATAACCATTCAAGTTGCGTTTTTCTATCATCTACCGGAAAATCAAGGGTATTCAAACACGGATATTTTGAACTTATTTTATATTCATGGAGAATGTCGCAAGATTATTCAAAGAACTTGCCGTTTGTTCAATGAGAGATATCCCCATTTGACTCCAATGACCAGACAGAAATTTAAACGAATAGAATCGAATTTTTTAGAATATGGAAGAGTGAGATCTGCAAGTATTCGACCTAAGCCTATTACGAATGAAGAAATTAATGAAATTAATGTCTTTGCATATTTTAATGCCTATCCACGGCAGTCAATTCGATCGGCAGTTCAAGACCTGGGTTTAACATTCTATGCGGTTCAAGCTATTTTAAAAAAGCATAAAATGCACGACTATTCGTTCACAACAGTTCAAGAACTTCACCCACACGACGATGTTAGAAGGTTGGAATTTTGCGAACAGA
>NZ_VOJI01000122.1 GCF_007923445.1 Puniceibacterium confluentis
AGACTAATTACTAGGATTACGGATTAGAATTTGATACATCAAATAAAACTGTGCGGTATAGATCAATCTGGTCGTTAAGTAGGCAATTATCTGGGGTTTTTACTGATTTATGAATTTCCAGCGATTCAAGTAAATTTAGTTTAAAGCCTTTATCTTGGATGTGTAAAATATTGGTATTATCTGTGTTTGGGAAAGTGTGACCGGTGTCTAAAAAATGGTTTGCAAATGTGGAATCATTTTTATTAAGTCTGAAGGTCCGGTAGTGTTCATTGTATCTAGTGTCAAATGAACGACCAGTTAATCTTGTTATGCATTTTTCTATAGTAATTACGCCCCTATACTATATGTATAAAGTCTCTTGTATCCCTCTGTTTGTTATTCATTCTGAATTATTCGCTTGAAAATGGCACGTTTAGTGCCGAAATTGCAGTAGCGTCAGCTACAATAAACTGTGGTAAAAAAACAAAGTAAATAGTTTTATTCATATTATTATGATTAATTGCCACAAAGTAACGGCTTCCACAATAAATTTTTTTCTTTCTTTTATTTTAAATTGTT
>NZ_VOJI01000123.1 GCF_007923445.1 Puniceibacterium confluentis
CGACGCTATACCGAGACATATAGTCTGCCCTTTGAACTGCCGAAGAACCACTACGCTTTCCTGTTTGTGGAGCTGATGGAGCAGCACATCCGCGACCTGCAGCGTGTGCAGGAATATGCCGACCTGCTGCACGTCAGCCGGGTGACGCTTAACCAGAGCGTCATGGCGCAATATGGTGTTCCAGCCACCGTCCTGCTGAAGCAACGCCTGCTGGCCGAAATCAAGAACGGACTGTTGTTCAGCCACAAGACGGTCAGCGAGATTGCCTACGACTTCCACTTCTCAGAGCCTTCACATCTGATGCGGTTCTTCAAGAAAGCCACAGGCAAGACGTGTACACAATTCCAGCAAGAATACGAGAATGGAACGTTTGAATAACTCTTTTAGGTAAATTTCAATTTATGAAAGAATGGCTCAGGCGTACCGAAGGATGAGCGCAAAGGGTTAAAGTGGATTAACAAAGCTACCTTCCAAGGCTATCAGCCAGCTATCGACTATTGTAAGGAACACGGATATAAGTGGTATTAAACTATCGAATGATGAAACTGAAG
>NZ_VOJI01000124.1 GCF_007923445.1 Puniceibacterium confluentis
ATCTCGACGGTGCGCCACTGTCGCGGCGTTCAGGGGCTGGCGGCGCACGCCGCCGCCGTCTGGCACGAGAAACAGCGTCTTGCCGTGGTCGCCGCCTGTGTTGCCGATGGGTTGAGCGATGACGAGATCGCGGCGCGCGTGGGGCGGCACGTCAGCGGGGTCAGACGGCAGCGCGCGAGCCTCGGCCTGGCCGCGAACAGACCAAGGCCGCCGCTCCAGCCGCCGGAGGCGCTGAACCAGGCCGAGGCGTTTGTGCTGCGGGCACTGCAGCGGCTGTTCGCCGACAACCGGCCCCGGGTGTCCGAGGATCTGGCTGGGCGCATCATGGCGGCCCGCGTGGCGCAGGAGCACCGGGCATGAGCGCGCATTCCGCCCGGGCGATGAGCCGCCACCCCGAGACCACCAGAGTGCAGCGCACGGTGTTCCGGCTGGGGCACATCGAGGTCGAGGTCATCGATCACCCGGACAACGGCGTGACCTACGGGCTGCGCGCCGCCGTGCCGCTGGTCAACGGCCAGCGCCCGCCGCTGCTGTTCTCGGGGCA
>NZ_VOJI01000125.1 GCF_007923445.1 Puniceibacterium confluentis
GGCCGCCGGCGACGGCGATCTCGGCCTGGGCGTCGACCAGATGCACCACGGCGTCGGCGTCCTCGGCGCCGCCCCAGGCCGAGCGGACCATGGCCCGGTCGAGCCGGCGGCGCGGCTTGAAGATGCCGGGGGTGTCGACCAGCACGATCTGGACGTCGCCGGCCAGGGCCACGCCCTTCACCGGAAAGCGCGTGGTCTGCACCTTCTGGGTGACGATCGAGACCTTGGCCCCGACCAGGCGGTTGACCAGGGTCGACTTGCCGGCGTTCGGCGCGCCGATGATGGCTGCGAAGCCGGCGCGGGTGTTGTGTTCGTTCATCGTTCTCGTACTCAAGACTGGCCTTCGCGCTGGAGCAGCGTCGCCGCCGCGGCCTTCTCGGCCTCCTGGCGCGAACGTCCCTCGGCGCGGACAGGTTCGAGGCCCAGCACCGTCACCTCGACCGTGAAGCGCGGCGCATGGTCCGGTCCCTGCCGGTTTATCACAGAATAGGCCGGCAGCGGCTTCTTCTGGCCCTGGGCCCATTCCTGCAGGGCGGTCTTGGGG
>NZ_VOJI01000126.1 GCF_007923445.1 Puniceibacterium confluentis
TTAAGTCCTGACCATACGGTGTACATTGTCGTGTACCCACGATGCTGACGATCTTGGCCTGATTCAGGTCGGCATTACCTTTATAATATAAGATGATAGGCGCATCCTGACATTCCGTCAACCGTTGGGGATAGTCATCGTCTGTCAATGTCAAGGCTCGGATATTATGTTCCTCCATATACATCAACTCCACTTCTGCCCGTTTCATCGCTTCATCCCAGTTCTTCAGGGCCTCTACCAGTCTGGGAGAAGACTCTCCGATGACTGCGATACTCATAGAGCAGCTGGGCACTTCCCACCATCCGATACAGTTCCAGCGCCTGCTGATAGTTGAAGTTCGTCAGCCGCGTCAGCGCCATTGTGTAGAAAATCTCTTCTTTGTTCATAGTGTTATTTGCGTTTAAGATATTCATAGCCAAAGCGACAACGGAGACAGTCCTTCTTGTCGCAGTATTCCTTCTTAAGTTGGATCAGTGCCTGAGAGTCTCCGGCACTTCGAACCTTCAAACCACAGTCTTTCCACATACGGATGATAAA
>NZ_VOJI01000127.1 GCF_007923445.1 Puniceibacterium confluentis
AAAAAAAAAAAAAAGGTAAAACGACAATGTCGGATGGTTTTGAAGTTGGAGGAGAAAATGAGATGGAGTTTTTCGCCCTTCCGCCTACGTCACGTGTGACCTTTCCAACGTGATTACGTCACAGAGCAGTGCAAGACGAGCATTTGTGATTAAAAAGTATAGATTTTTTATTTTTTAAGAAAATGGCCGATGGTTTCTCTAGATAAGACTCTTATTCCTCGTCTGGGATCATGTAGAGCCCTTTGAAGCTGCACTGAAACTGACATTTGGACCTTCAACCCGTTGAACCCCAGTGAAGTCCACTATATGGAGAAAAATCCTGGAATGTTTTCCTCAAAAACCTTAATTTCTTTTCGACTGAAGAAAGAAAGACATGAACATCTTGGATGACATGGGGGTGAGTAAATTATCAGGAAATTTTAATTCAGAAATGAACTAATCCTTTAAGTGTTTTTTGACCTTGGACGCATGTAGACTTATAAAAACAACTCCAAAACAAAAACCTTTAAAATCATTGGGGCACTTTAAATAAAAC
>NZ_VOJI01000128.1 GCF_007923445.1 Puniceibacterium confluentis
TTAGCGTCAGCTTTCAAGCTGTATTTGGCAAACCCGTCTGCCGCGCTGCTCAAGTATGAAATTTGTTGATTTCCGGCTAGCACATCTTTGGCATCAGGAGAGGACTCAAAGGTAACCTTGGCCTGACCAAAAGGAGCAATAGACCAGTTGCCGTCCGCTGACGGGTTAATCGTTCCGTTCGTACGGATATAATCAACAACGACTTGGCGACTTTCATCTGGTGCTGCCATCACAATACGTTTGCCATCTGGGTTGGCCAGTTTGGAGGAGGAAGCACGATAGTTATTGGTCGCAACGATAAATTTCTGTGCAGGATCAATAGCCTTCCCATTGTATTGCAGATCCTTGATACGATGGGCTGAAGAATCAATAATAGTTCCCTTGGCATCATATCGTGCAGGCTGAGTTACATCAATCTGGTAATTCACACCGTCAATCACATCAAAATTGTAGGTTGGGAAATCTTTGTTGATCAGCGATTGTTCCTCTGTTTTGCTAGGATCAATGCGGTTGAACTGACCCGCAGACCATTCCA
>NZ_VOJI01000129.1 GCF_007923445.1 Puniceibacterium confluentis
CCCGAAGGTGAAGATGCAGTCATCCTTCAGCGCCCTTGAGGTCAGCTTCTCGCCCTTCGTGTTCTCAGGAACGAAGTTGATGTGGATGCCGTTGATCATCGCGTCGGGACCACCAGCGACGGCGTTGGCGAGGTTCGCCTTGCCCAGCTTCGCACCATCGACGCTCGGACTGAACGTACCGAATCCGTCGAGCTTCACGGGCTGACCCTGCGTCAGCAGCTCCTTCATGCAGTCCACCACCTGCCCGAGCACCAGCACGCACATCTGGTAGTCTGCGATCTTGCCGTGTGCCGTCATGTGGGCGGCAAAGCCCTTCAGGTTCAGCGGCTCCTTCGAATCACACTCGGCAAAGTACTTGCCGTAAGCCGTCGAATCGTCGTTCTTGTTCTGACGGAGGTTAATCACCATAGGAATTTCACTTCTTGCCATTTTCTTTTTTCCTTTCTTTTTTTTAGTTAAACATAAGCTTTCATGTCTGGAGTTGAGAGGTAAGAGTTGAGAGGTAAGAGAATACTCCTTTGGGCCCTTTAGT
>NZ_VOJI01000013.1 GCF_007923445.1 Puniceibacterium confluentis
GTGTCGCGCTGAGTTCGACGACCAGCTTTCAATGTTTCCAAACACTTACGAAGGGGGTGCATAATGAGCAACCAACGCCGATGACATCAATGGCGTTCTCTCTGGGTGTTCTGCCTCTGGTGCTCAGCACCGGAGCGGGTTCGGGCGGGCGCCAGGCCATCGGGTCGGGCGTGTTGGGCGGCACGATTTCGGCGACTGTTCTGGGCGTGCTGCTGGTGCCGTTTTTCTTTGTCCTGATCGCCCGGCTGTCGGGCCAGTCGAAGGACAAGGTGGCATCGCCACATGCGAGCCCGGCCGAGTGATCCGTCAAGGTGAACCGGTGTCCCGGGTTGAAACGTTGCCCAAATCGGACACCGACCGCCAAAATGCTTTTGCGCACTGATCTTTGCGCCGATCTGTATTATTTTCCCCGCTATGGTAGATGTTCGCGCGCATTTCGAAGGCTGGAAACAGGCCCGCCCGGTTCAGGTTGGCCTGCACCTGGTCAATTTCCTCGGCTATGCGATCCGCCGTTTCTTTGCGGACCGGCTGACCAACTCGGCCGCAGCCCTGACCTATTCCACGCTGCTGGCGCTGGTGCCGCTGCTGGTGATCGCCTTTGCCATCCTGTCCAGTTTTCCGGCCTTTGATGCCGTCAAGGGACGCATGCAGGAGATGTTCTTCAGCGCGGTGGTGCCCGAGGCCGGCACCGCGGTGTCGGACTACCTGTCGAACTTTACCCAGAACGCCAACAACCTGACCACCGTGGGTGTGGTCGCTCTGGCTGTGGCGGCGCTTTTGCTGCTGTCGACGGTTGAGGATACACTCAATCAGGTCTGGCATGTGGACCGGCCGCGCCCGATCATGGTGCGGTTTCTGATATTCTGGGCGATCCTGACACTGGGGCCGCTGCTGATCGGGGCCAGCTTCACGCTGACCTCGGACCTGATGAAATATGTCACCCACACACAGCTTGCGATTCTCGGGGTGCCCTCGGAGGTGCCGACAAAAAGCTCCTGGATTGTTGGTGGGCTGATCAAGATCGCGATCAACACCATCGGCTTTACCGCGCTGTTCGTTCTGGTGCCCGCGCGCCGCGTCCGCATCCGCCACGCCCTGATCGGTGCCATCTTTGCTGCAGTTGCGTTCCAGTTCCTGTCCTGGGGGTTCAATACCTTTTACACCTCCGGGTCGAGCTACGAGACGATCTATGGCGCCGTGGCCGCGGTGCCGGTGTTCCTGATCTGGATCTATACCTCCTGGATGGTGATCATCCTCGGGGCGGTTTTTGCCGCCGCCTTTCCGGACTGGTGGCAATCGCGCAGCATGAGCGTCGGACAGAAACTGACGCCCTCGGACCGTCTGGCAATTGCCATTGCCCTGCTGTCGCGGCTGCACCGCAACGCCCAGGACGGCGGCACTCTGGACGAGGAAACGCTCGCCGCGGCTGTGCCTCTGGAAGAACGCGAAGAAATCCTCGATCAGCTGTGCGCAGCGGGATACGTGGTGGAAACCGAGCAGGGCGGCGTGGCGATCACCCGCGATCTGCACATGACAACGGTCTATGACCTGATTCAGGATCTGGGGCTGTTCTACAGCATTCCGTCACAACAGTCTCTGGGCCTGCCCGAACGGATTGCCGGGCGCATGGCCAGCAAGACCCGTGCCGCGCAGGCGCTGCTGGACCGCGTGCACGACAGCGAAACCGAGCTTTTGTCGGTACCGCTTGCACAGGTTCTGACGCTTGCGGACGCGTCACCGGTTATCCCGACCATTGTCGCGAAAACCGCCGCGCCGGAACGCGGCTGAGTCAGCCCAGAAAGATCTGACCCGGTGGATACCGCACCCGCGCCAGCGCGTTCCGGGCCAGAAAGAATCCCAGCGTCAGGGGTCCGACCCGGCCCAGAAACATCACGCACATGATCACCACGCGCCCGACCGTGTCGAGCTCGGTCGTGGTGCCCATCGACAGCCCCACCGTGGCAAAGGCCGAGGTCACCTCGAACGCCAGCGCGATGAAGGTCCCGTCGTGGCTGATCGACACAATGAAAAGACCGATAAACACGATGAGGATGCTGAGGGTGGTGAGGGCAAGTACCTTCATCACCTCGTCCAGCCCCAGCGACCTGCCAAAAGCGTGCAGCGTGGCGCGGCGGCGAAAGAAGGCCACCGTGGCCAGCAACAGCACGATAAAGGTGGTGACCTTGATCCCGCCCGCCGTGGACGTGCTGCCGCCACCGATCAACATCAGGGTCATCATCATCAACACGGTGGAATCGTGCAGCTCTCCGATGTCGAGGCTGTTGAAGCCGGCGGTCCGGGTGGTCACTGCCTGAAACCAGCTGGCCTGTACCCTGTCCCAGGTCGAGTCCAGCCCGCCAAGGGTTCCGGGATTGCGCCATTCAAGGGCTGCAAAGGTCACCCAGGACCACAGGATGAGGGCCAATGTGCCGACAATCATCAGCTTGCTGTGCAGGGTCAGTGCCCGCCAGCTGCGTTTGGCATAAAGATCGCCCAGCACAATGAAGCCGAGGCCGCCGATGATGAACAAAGCGGGGATTACGAGGTTCATCAACGGGTTGCCGACCCAACGTGTCAGGCTGTCGGGCCAGAGGCCGAATCCGGAGTTGTTGAAGGCCGAGACGCTGTGAAACACGGCCTGCCACATTCCGAAGGCCCATCCCGACACGGGCACGAAGAGAAAGGCCAGCAGCACCGCCCCGACCACCTCGCAGACCAGCGCCACCTTCAGGATCGTGCGCACCAGGGTGGCGAGATCTCCAAGCGAACTCTGGTTCAGGTCCTCGCGCAGGATGAGGCGTTGCGAAAAGCCGACCGGGATGCCGATTGCCGCCAGCACAAACACCGCGAAGGTCATCAGACCCAGCCCGCCAAGCTGGATCAGCACCGCGATCACCACCTGCCCGAAGATCGTGAAGGTGGATCCGGTGTCGACCACCGCCAGTCCGGTGACGGTCACCGCTGACATCGAGGTGAAGAACGCATCCAGCAACCGCACCTCGCCGTGATGCGACACGGGCATCCAGAGCAGCAGCCCGCCAAGCACGACAAATATCAGATAGAAACTGGCCAGCAATGCCGGTGGCTTGAGCCGCATTGCCTTGCGCCGCAGGCCGGCGGCGCGCAATCGGAACGGTCGCATCTCAGAGGCTCGCCGCGAATTTCCGCAGGTCCGCCCGCTGGCCCAGCAACAGCAGCAGATCGTCGCGGTGCAGGACGCAGCCAGAGCCGTCCCGGCCTATGAACTGTGTGCCGCGCATCACCCCGATGCAGCGCAGGTCATATTTTTCCGCATGCGGCAATTCATCCAGTGTTCGCCCCTCGAGGCTTTTGGGGATGCGGAAGTTCACCACGTGATACCCGTTGCCCAGGCTCACATAATCGCGCACCATCGGGTTGTGCAGGACCTGTGCGATGTGCTGGCCGACCTCAACCTCGGGGTGGACGATGCGGTCGACGCCCAGGCGGCTCAGGATGCGGTGGTGGGTCTTGGTGCGGGCTTTGGCCCAGATGGTATTCACCCCGACCAGCTTCAGGTTCATCGCCGAGAGGATGCTTGCTTCGAGATCGGTGCCAAGGGCCACCAGCGCCGTGTCACATTCGCCCAGACCTGCCTCTTTCAGCGCGGCATCGTCGCGGGCATCAACGATCAGCGCTTGCGCAAGGATATCGGCATGGGCGCTGACACGGCTCTCGTCGATGTCGATGCCGATGACATGATTGCCGAACCGCGTCAGTTCCCGGGCGACGGTACTGCCGAAGTTGCCCAGACCGATGACCGCAAAGGTTCGTTTCTTTTCTGGCATGTGGTGCGTCCGTTCTGCCCGCCGGGATCTGCCGACCGGCCATCGTTGACGCAATCCGGGGAAACATTCAACACCGGCTACGCCGGACCTAGCGGTCGCGCCGCGATCTCATGTATCCGGGCAGCAGGTAGATCGCAAACAGGGTGGCACCGAACAGGCAATACAGAGGAATGGCCCAAAACAGCGACAGGTCCAGCTGAACAACCGTGGCCACCGTCAGGATCAATGCCAGGGGAATCGAAACCAGTGCGCCGGACAGCGCCGATGGGGCGACGCGGTTGTTGAGCCCGGTTCGCGGATTTGCCTTGTCGTCAGTTGCTTCGTGGGACACCGAGTCCTCGTTTGGCCTTGAAATCTGACTGCTCCCCTGCATCCGCGACTTCGACGCCGCCAGACTGGCGACGCAGAACTTCGGTGAGCAACGCCCACTAAAGTTCCATTAACAGTTCTTATCCGAAAATCTGCATGTCACGCGACATGTTATTTCCGGTCAAATAGACCGAATTCGCGACAAAAGCGTGTGTTCAGCCGGAAAAACAGAACTCTCGTGAAGCATGGCAAAGCAAGGTGAACGCACCGGTCCGGGCCTTTTATTGTGGCCAGTTCTGCCAATGCAGGGCCGTTCCGGAAAAGACATTGATGTCCACCGGTGTCGCAACACCCGGAACGATACCGGTTCCGGTATACTGCCAAAAGGTCCAGTCCTTGCCGGGATAAGCGACGTCCGGGTGTCCCGCAACCGAGCGCAGCCAGAACTGCGTTCCCGGCAACTGTCCGATCCCGGTGTCGGCAAAGAAGTCGACCGTCGTGTAAATGACCGGCCGGTGTCCGTAGTGGCGCTCGAGCCGGTCCAGAAACAGCCTGGCCTGGGCATGAATTTCGGTTCGGTCCGGGCGGCGGGTACAGGTGGGCGAGTGCGGCGTCCATTCCATGTCAAGCACGGGGGGCAGGGCATTGCGCTCCTTGGGGACATGCTGGATGAACCAGGCTGCCTGTTCTTCTGCGGGGCGGCAGAAGTAGAAATAGTGGTACGCGCCGCGCCGCAGACCCGCGGTCCTGGACCCGTCCCAGTAGGACCGGAACATCGGGTCGATCAGGTCTCCGCCTTCGGTGGCCTTGATATAGGCAAACGAGATCCCTGCCGCGCGCGCCTGAGCCCAGTCAATGTCGCCCTGCCAGCGCGACACGTCGATGCCGTGGACCGGGTAGCGCGACGGGCTGGTTCCGACGCCTTCGTGCGGATCGCCATCGGCAAACACGGGGTGTCCGTGGGGCGTCGGCATGGCGAGCCCGCCCGGCATATGCGGACCAGAGGCGTTCCGCGACGTGCAGGCCGACAGCAGCACGCCAAGCAGCGCCGCCCCGGCCAATATCCTGATCGTCCGGTATGCCATGACCGTGCTCAACCCCGCGTCGGACCTGATGTGTGCGCCCCTGGGCAACGGCCCATGTTGCCTGCATCGCGGCCTTTGGGTCAAGCAGCCTCAGGCGCACGGCACTTTCTGGCCGACGCCGCGATTGGTCACACTTCCCGGTGTCGGCTAGGGTTCGACCGGGGCGTCGGGTCGGCCCGGGCGGGTGTCGGGCGCGTCCAGAGTCGACCATGTGTCGTCATTCGGAGGTTCGGGCGGCGGCATGTCCTGACCGCGATGAATGGCGACCTTGGCGATGAAATTCGCGGAAATCGGGGCTGTAACGAACAGAAATGCCATGATCAGCAGTTCTTTCAGCGACCCGTCCCCGAAAGCAAAGGCATGGATCATGGAGGCCGCAAGCAAGGCGCCAACACCCAAAGTGGCAGCCTTGGTCGGGGCATGAAGGCGTTTCATCGGGCTGTCGAGCTTGAGCAGACCGATCGACCCCACAAGCATGAACAGGGCGCCGACCACCAGAGCTGCGGCAATGACGATTTCGATCAGGACGATGCCGGTCATTCGATGATGTCCCCGCGCAGGATGAACCGGGCGTATGCGACGGTGGATACGAACCCGAGCATGGCAAAGATCAGCGCCGCCTCGAAATAGATCTGCGTGCCCTGCGCGATGCCCAGCAGCACAATCAGGCCGATCGCATCCACCACCATCGTGTCGAGCGCGAGGATGCGGTCGGTGACATCCGGGCCGATCACCAGCCGGATCATGGCCAGAAGCTGCGCCAGTGCCAGCGCGGCAAAGGCGAAGACCAGAGCCAGATCATACAGTCTGTCAGGGGCGATCATTCGAAAATCTCCTTGAGTCGACGTTCATAGCGCGACTTGATCTCGTCGCGTACAGCCGCGGGGTCATCGGCGTCCAGCGCGTGGACCAGCAGGCAATGGCCTTCGTCGGACATGTCGGCGGTGACGGTGCCGGGGGTCAGGGTGATGGTGCCGGCCAGGATGGCGATCGCCTCGGGGGTGCGCAGTTCAAGCGGCACGGTGACCCAAGTGCTGCGCATGTCCTGGTTGCGCCGGGTCAGCACGATCCAGGCGACAACCACGTTGGCCACCAGGATATCCCACACGACGATCAGGATGTAGACCAGCACCTTGGCCGGCGGCACGCCTTTGGGCGCATCCGGCCAGTAGGCCGCGGTCGCCAGCGGGATCAGCAGGCCGAGTATCGTGCCAAAGACCACGGTGCCGAGAGTGATGCCATTGGCCAGCAGGCACCAGACCACGACCAGTATCGTGGTCAGAAACGGGTGGGGCAGAAACGAACGTCTCACCTTGGTCATGTTCAGTGTCCCCCCTCGTCTTTGCTGTCAGATGAGTCATGCCCTGTCGCGCCGTCAGGCTGCGCGGCCGCCGCATCATCAGAATGGTGCGGGTCCTTCGACAGATCCTTGCCCGGCGGGTCGAGCACCGCGCGGATATAGGGGGTCGGCGCAAACAGCTGCTGAGTCGTCGCCTCCATATAGCGGGTCACCGGACCGGCCAGAACCGTGTGGGCCACCAGCAAGGCAAGCAGCCCGCAGACCGCTGTCAGTTCCAGCACGGGAATACGCGCCTTCGGGGCTGGCAGGTCCCGCGCGCCTTGTTGATCTTCCGGGCGCGGCTGTTCGGCGGCTTCCCCCGCCAGTTGGTGCGATTTCCAGAACATCAGACTGCCGGCGCGGGAAAAGCCGACCACGGCGATCAGGCTGGACCCAAGGATGACCGCCCAGGTGATCCAGACCAGCGGCGTGGCGAATGACGCATCCAGGATCAGCAGTTTGCCGACAAAGCCGGACAGCGGCGGCAGGCCGGCCATGGCGATGGCGGCGGTAAAGAACAGCGCCGCAATCATCGCGCCGCCGGGGATCGGCTGCGCGGCGCGCAACAGCAACCCGTCCGTGCCGCGCCCGGCGCGCACCAGATCGACGATCAGGAACAGCGCCGCAGTGGCAAGTGTCGAGTGAACCACGTAATACAGCGCGGCGGAAATGCCCGCGGGGGTGAACTGCGCCACCGCCGTCATCAGCATTCCCATCGACCCGATCACCGAGAACGCCACCAGGCGCCCCAGATCCCGGGTCCCGAGAACCCCGATCATGCCGACAGCCAGACCGATCAGCGCCACCGGAAGCAGCCACACACCGTAAAGACCTCCGGTTGTGGCAAGGTCCGGCGGAAACACCAGCGTGTAGATCCTGAGGATCGCATAGGCGCCAACCTTGGTCATGATGCCGAACAACGCGGCCACCGGTGCCGGGGCTTCGGCATAGCTGGACGGCAGCCAGAAGTGCAGCGGCGCAATTGCCGCCTTGATGGCAAAGACCATCAGCAGCAGCACGGCCGCCACCCGGATGCCGGTGTTGTCCGCCGCGTCGATCAGCGCCACCCGCCCGGCGAGGTCCGCCATGTTCAGCGTGCCGGTTTCGGCATAGATCGCGCCCAGCGCAAACAGGAACAGCGTCGAACCGAGCAGGTTGTACAGCACGTATTGTGTGCCCGCGCGCAGCCGCCGCGTGCCGCCGGAATGGATCATCAAGCCGTAGGAGGCGATCAGCAGCACTTCGAAGAACACGAACAGGTTGAAGATGTCGCCGGTCAGGAAGGCGCCCATGATGCCCATAAGCTGGAACTGATACAGCGAATGAAAGTGCCGCCCCCTGCGGTCCCAGCCCGAGCCGATGGCATAGAGCAACACCAGCAGCGCCAGCACCGCGGTCAGCAGCACCATCATCGTCGACAACCGGTCCGCCACCAGAACGATGCCGAAGGGCGCGGCCCAGTTGCCCAGCTGGTACATGGTGATCGTGCCGTCAGACGCCTGCCAGGCCAGGCCCGCCGCGATGACCAGCAGGCTGACCACACCGGCGACGGAAAACACCCGGCTCAGGTTCTGGTGAAACCGCACCACCAGCACGATGAAGGCCGCCAGCATTGCGGGCAGCACAACAGGGGCAATGATCCAGTGGGTCATGCACGCTCCTCCGACCGGTCAGGGGCCGGGTCATTCACGCGGTCGTCATTTTCCCCGAGATAGGCGCCAAGAGCGATCACCACGACCACAGCCGTCATGCCAAAGGAGATCACGATGGCGGTCAGCACAAGCGCCTGCGGCAGCGGATCAGTGTACCGCGTCACCCCGTCAACCAGGATCGGTGGAGCGCCGATGGTCAGCCGCCCCGAAGCAAACAGGAACAGGTTCACCGCATAGGTCAGCAACGAGGTGCCGAGGATCACCGGAAAGGTCCGCAGGCGGAACACAAGGTACAGGCCAGCGGCCGTCAGCACGCCTACGGCGCTGGCAAAAAGTAGTTCCATATTCAGTTCTCCTGCCGGTCTGTGCCGCGTTCGCCGGACATGCCTGCGGTGCGCATCGCATCCGACACCTCTGGTGCATCCTCGCGTGACGGGTCGATGTCCATCGCGTATTCCGGCGCATCCATCTGCGCCCTGCGCGCAAGCCGCGAAAAGGATTCAAGCGACAGCATCACCGCGCCCAGAACGGCCAGGAACACCCCCAGATCAAAGGCTGCGGCGCTGGCCAGTTCGAATTTCTCCATCGGCGGGATGCGGACATAGCCGAACGCCGATGTCAGGAACTCGTTGCCGGTGAACCAGGCGCCGATGCCGGTGAGTCCGGCGGCAAGCACACCCGCGCCGATGATGCCATGATAGGGATAGCGCTGGCGCTCGGTCGCCCAGGCGAAACCGCTGGCCATGTACTGCATCACCACGGCGATGGCGACCACAAGGCCGGCAATGAAACCGCCTCCGGGCAGGTTGTGACCGCGCAGGAAGATGTAGATCCCGACCATCAGCACCACCGGCATCATCACCCGCGTGAGCACCACCATCATCAGCGGATGCCGGTCGCCCGACAACGGCTTGTCCGGCACCCGGTTCAACAGCCGCGCCCGCACCGGTCCGCCCAGAAGCGCTTCGGTCAGGGCAAAGATCACCAGCGCGGCAATGCCCAGCACGATGATCTCGCCAAAGGTGTCAAAGCCGCGGAAATCGACAAGGATCACGTTCACGACGTTGGTGCCGCCGCCGCCCTTGTAGGAATTTTCCAGGTGGTAGTCGGAAATCGTCGGGCTGACAAAGTCCCGCATCAGTAGGTGGTAGGTGAACCCGGTTGCCGCCGCGCCGCCGACAAGGGCGATGATGCCGTCGCGCAGCTTTTTCACCGGACTGCTTTCGCTTGGAGTCTGGTCGGGCAGGAAATTCAGCGCCAGCAGCAGCAGCACGATGGTCACCACTTCGACCGAAATCTGCGTCATGGCCAGGTCCGGCGCGCTGAAATAGGCAAAGGCGACCGACACGATCAGCCCGATGATCGCCATCACGATCAGCGCCAGCAGCCGGTCCCGGTGCTTGATCACCAGAAAGATCGTGGCGCCGACCAGCATCAGCCAGCCCGCCAGCGCGATGACATGGACCGGCATCGCCGCGCGGGACGGCGCGATGCTTTGTCCGGTGAACCACGCATGGCCCGCCGCTGCGATGATCGCCAGGGTGAAGATGCCCGCATATTGCGTGAACGCGCCGTTGTGCAGCCCGTGGGTCACGGCCTGTGCCAGCCGGACACAGGCGGCGATGATCGCCTCGAAGATCGTCTTGGCCTCGGGGCGCGGCGTGGATTCCCAGACACGGATCAGCGGCTTGAAGAGCGCCAGCAGGATCAGGCCCCCGGTCACCGCGATGATCGACATGATCAGCGCCGGCGTCACCCCGTGCCACAGCGCGATGTGCGCTTCCGGCAGGGTGGCCGCGCCGCCCAGAACTGCCGCGGTGACAAAGCGCACTGCCGGTTCGGCAAGGAACGGCATCACCCCGATCAGGACCACCAGAACCGTCAGGAAGGCAGGCGGCAGCCACATTCCGGCAGGCGGATCATGCGGTTGCGTGGGGTAGTCATCCCGTTGCTGGCCCAGAAACACATGGCCGATGTAGCGGAACGAATACGCCGCCGAGAACAGCGCGCCAAAGGTTGCAAGTGCGGGCACCAGCCAGTCCGGCCCGAACAGCACCGTATGCGTCGTCTCCTCGAGCCACATTTCCTTGGACAGGAAGCCGTTGAACAGCGGAATGCCCGCCATCGACAGCGCGGCGATGGTTGCTATCACGAAGGTGACGGGCATCAGGTGCCGCAACCCGCCGAGCCGACGGATGTCGCGGGTGTGCGCCTCGTGGTCGATGATGCCTGCGGTCATGAACAGCGCGCATTTGAAGGTCGCGTGGTTGAGGATGTGAAACACCGCCGCCATGGCACCAAAGGCGGTCCCGGTCCCCAGAAGCATGGTGATCAGACCCAGGTGGCTGACGGTGGAAAACGCCAGCAGCGCCTTCAGGTCGTGCTTGAACAGCCCGATCACCGCGCCCAGCACCATGGTGATCAGCCCTGCGGTGGTCACGATATAGAACCATTCGGGCGTGCCCGACAGCACCGGCCACATCCGCGCCATCAGGAAAATCCCGGCTTTTACCATCGTCGCGGAATGCAGGTAGGCGCTGACAGGGGTCGGCGCGGCCATCGCATGTGGCAGCCAGAAATGGAACGGAAACTGTGCCGATTTGGTGAAACATCCCAGCAGGATCAGGATCAGCGCCGGAACGTACAGCGGATCCGCCTGGATCAGATCCCGGTTCTGAAGGATCACGCTGAGGTCGTAGGAGCCGACAATCTGCCCCAGGATCAGCATGCCACCGATCATCGCAAGGCCGCCCATGCCCGTGACCGTCAACGCCATCCGCGCGCCCTGCCGTCCTTCGGGCAGGTGTTTCCAGTAACCGATGAGCAGGAAGGACGACAGCGAGGTCAGTTCCCAGAACACCAGCAGCACTAGAACGTTGTCGGACAGGACAATCCCCACCATCGCGCCCTGGAACAGCAGCAGATAGGTGAAGAACTCGCCCATGTTGTCATTGCGCGACAGGTAGCTGCGCGCATAGGCGATGATCAGCAAGCCGATGCCCAGGATCAGGCTGGCAAAGAACGCCCCAAGCCCGTCCATCATCAGGTTCATGTTCATCCCGAGACCGGGCAACCAGTCCACCCGGGCCTGGACAACCTCGCCGCGCAGCAGCGCCGGAAGGTTCGACAGCAGACCGACAAGGGCGGTCAGAGACACCGCAAAGGTCGTTCCGGCACAGACTTTGCGGCCCGCCCCGATCAGTAGACCGGGCAGCAGCGCGCCCAGGAATGGCAAGGCAACAACCAGAAAGAGCGACAATGGGGCCTCCAGTTTCGGCAAGGGCAGATTGGCTCAGGCTATGTGCGGTGTTTCCCGCCTGGGCTCAAGCCAAAGCCGTTGAATCGGGTCAAATTGACCGACCACGCTGCTGATTGCAAACCATTGTCTGCCCTTGCGGCAGGTGTACCGGCCTTACAGGCGCCACCGCACGCGCGGCGGTGGCGCCGTGAAACTAGGTGATTGCGTCTCTTTGCAGAGGTGTGCAACCCCGCCGTGCTTGGTGTTCGGAACGGATTACGGCCGGCCCGATCTGCGTCACAGACCATGTCGTGCCGACAGTGCCGACAGGGGCTCAGACCGGTTTGAGCGATGCGGTGACATAGTTCACGCTGAGGTCACGGGCCGAGATCCGCCAGGTCCAGGTGATCGGGTTGAACTGAAACCCCTTGCGGTCGACAGGGCCCAGACCGGCGCGGGTCAGCAGGTCGCAGAGTTCGTCCGGGGTGATGAACTTCGACCATTCGTGGGTGCCCTTGGGCAGCCAGCGCATGATGTGTTCGGCGCCGACGATCGCCATCGCAAAACTCTTGGCATTGCGGTTCAGTGTCGAACAGATGTGCAAGCCGCCCGGTTTCAGCAAGTGCTGGCAGGCCGTGAGGTAGCCCAGCGGATCGGCGACATGCTCGACCACCTCCATGTTCAGCACGACGTCAAAGCGTTCACCGGTGGCGGCCAGCGCTTCGGCCGTGGTAAAGCGGTAGTCGATGGTCAGGCCGGATTGCTCGGCATGTGTTCTGGCCACGGGAATGTTGCGCTCGGCGGCGTCCACGCCGACAACCGTGGCGCCAAGCCGGGCCATGGGTTCGCAGAGCAGTCCGCCGCCACAGCCGATGTCCAGAATCCGCAGGTCCCTGAACGGCAGGGGGGTGGCAAGATCCCGGTCGAATTCTCCGGCGATCTGGCCGGTGATGTAGTCCAGCCGACACGGGTTGAGCATGTGCAGGGGTTTGAATTTGCCGTTTGGATCCCACCACTCGGCGGCCATGGCGGTAAACTTGGCAATTTCGGCCGGATCAACTGTGTTCGTCGTCATCTTGGTGGTCCTTACCCTTTTTCCGGTGGCCTTTTGGGCTTTGGGGTCAATATATAGCTCTTATGGATAAAGACTTGGGCCAAAAACGCGCAGTGCAGTATCTCCACCCTCCGATTGATCCCTATGACCAGCAGATGCTGGATGTGGGAGAGGGTCATACCGTCTACATGGAGCAATGCGGCAATCCGCACGGCATTCCCGTGATTGTGCTGCACGGTGGCCCCGGTGGGGGCTGCAGTCCGGCGATGCGCCGCTATTTCGACCCCGGCGTGTTCCGCGTGGTGCTGTTTGACCAGCGGGGCTGCGGTCGCTCGCGCCCGCATGCCAGCGTGACGGACAACACGACATGGCATCTGGTCGACGATATCGAACGGATCCGCACCACACTGGGCATCGACCAGTTCATCGTCTTTGGCGGCAGCTGGGGGGCGACGCTGGCGCTGATCTATGCGCTGAGCCATCCGACGCGTGTGCGCAAACTGGTTCTGCGCGGTGTGTTCCTGATGACTCAGGCCGAGCTTGACTGGTTCTATGGCGGCGGTGCCGGCCTGTTCTGGCCCGAACCCTGGGCGCGGTTTGCCGATCTCATTCCCGAGGCGGAGCGGGGCGACATGATCGCCGCGTATCACCGGCGGCTGTTTTCAGGGGACCTGCAGACCGAGACCAAGTATGCCCGGGCCTGGTCGGGCTGGGAAAACGCGCTGGCCAGCGTCTATTCCAGTGGCCAGGGCGGCGAAGCCCCCGGCGACTATGCCCGGGCGTTTGCGCGGCTGGAAAACCATTACTTCACACATGCCGGATTTCTTGAAACCGACGGCTGGATTCTCGAGAACATCGACCGGATCGCGCATGTCCCGGGCGTCATCGTTCAGGGGCGGTACGACATGATCTGCCCGCCCGCCCGCGCCTGGCAACTGGCAAAACGCTGGCCGGGTGCCGACCTCCGGATGGTGCGCAATGCAGGCCATGCCCTTTCCGAGCCCGGCATCAGTTCCGAGCTGGTGCGGGTGATGGATCATATCGCCGGGACGGAGAATTGAGGCGAGCGCGCCTCGGCGCTCCGGTGCCTGACAACGGCGCATCCGATCGTGATGCCGGCACGATCCCGGCGATTCGGACGCGCCGCTCTGACCGGGTGATCCCGAAAGTATCGGCAAGCAGAAAGATATGTTTACACATACGTTTCAGCCGTTAACGTGATCATCACCGAAAAAACACGAACTGGCGAATACTTGTCCACTGTTCTGAAAATCATCCTGCAACGACTGGCACTTGGCCTGCTCACACTGTTTGTTGTGTCCATCCTGATCTTTGCCGCGGTGAACCTGCTGCCCGGCGATTTTGCCCAGGCCATCCTGGGGCAGGGGGCAACACCCGAGGCGGTCGAGGCGATCCGGCGCGATCTCGGGCTGGATCAGCCACCGATAACGCGGTATTTCCAATGGCTCGTCGGCGCGGTGCAGGGCGATCTCGGCAATTCCTTCGCGCAGGCAAACTTTGCCAGCTTTGTCGGGGCCGACAGCGGCAACAAGGCGTCGGTCGCCGCGCAGATCGCGCCCCGGTTCTGGAACACGATGTTCCTGGCCGGTGTCACCGCACTGATCGCGGTGCCGTTTTCGGTGCTGCTGGGAATCCTTGCGGCGCTCTACCGCAATTCGGCTTTCGACAAGTTTGCCAACATGTTCACGCTCAGTTCGATCAGCAGCCCCGAGTTCTTTCTCGCCTATATTCTGATCCTGTTTCTGGCGGTTCTGAACCCGGTGCTGCCCAGCCTGTCCAACATCTATCAGGGCATGGGCCTGGGTGAACGGCTGGAAAAGACCTTGCTGCCGGCGCTGACGCTGACGCTGGTGGTCACGGCGCACATGATGCGCATGACCCGCGCCGCGATCATCAATCTTCTGGCGAGCCCCTATATCGAAATGGCCCGCCTGAAAGGCATGAGCCCGATGCGGGTGATCGTGCGCCACGCGCTGCCCAATGCGCTGGCGCCGATCATCAACGTGGTGGCGCTGAACCTGGCTTATCTGATCACCGGGGTGGTCGTGGTCGAGGTGGTTTTTGTCTATCCCGGCATCGGCCAGCTGTTCGTCGATTCGGTCAAGATCCGGGACATCCCCGTGGTTCAGGCCTGCTGCCTGATCTTTGCCGCCGCCTATATTCTGCTGAACCTGACGGCGGACATCATGTCGATTGTCAGCAACCCGCGACTGAGGCATCCGAAATGAGCGTCTGGCTACAGATCATCGGGGTCCTTGTGGCCTGTCTCGCCTTGGGCTGGCTGTTGCGCTTTGCGGGTGAAAGGGTCACCGGCGGCAGGCCGTTTTTCCGCGACATGTCGCTGAGCGTGGCTTTTGGCTATGTGGTTGCAGTGGTGGTGCTGATCTGGATCATCTGGTCGTACTACCTGGCCCGCACGCTGGTGGCGCCGGAGGTCAACAAGTACTTCTTCTTCCGGTTGGCGATCGAAGGGTTCCTGCTGTTCGCCGCCGCTGCCTGGCTGTTCCGGCTGCTCGGGCGCAGCGTCGGCACCGCAGGCTCGAAAAAGCTGTTCCGGCAGATGCCGCTGACGGCAAGTTTCGGTCTGTTTACCATCCTGATCTACGCGCTGCTGGCAATTTTCGCCGGGGTGATCGCGCCGCACGGCCAGGAGCAGATCCTGCAGGGGGTTGCGGCCAACATCCCGCCCGGCGGCGACCCGGCCATAGGCGGCAGCGCCGATTATCCGCTGGGCACCGACCAGATCGGCCGCGATATCCTCAGCCGCCTGATCTATGGCGCGCAGAACACCGTCGGCATTGCCTTTGCCACCACCTGTCTGGCGTTCTTCATCGGCGGCACCCTGGGCTTTCTGGCCGCCACGCTGGGCGGCTGGCTGGACCAGATCCTGAGCCGCACCGTCGATGTTCTGATGGCGATTCCGTCGCTGATCTTTGCGCTGCTGCTGATGACCATCGCCAGTGCCTGGGCCGGGTCGGAAAAAGGGCTGCTGACCTTCTACATGGTGATCATCATCGCGGTGATCGATTCCACCCGGGTGTTCCGGCTGGCGCGCGCCGTCGGGGTCAACATCGTTGTGATGGACTATATCGAGGCGGCCAAGCTGCGTGGCGAGGGGCTGACCTATCTGATCTTCAAGGAGATCCTGCCCAATGCCACGGCCCCGCTTTTGGCGGAATTCGGGCTGCGGTTCTGCTTTGTGTTCCTGACAATCGCCTCGCTGTCCTTTCTTGGGGTGGGCATCCAGCCCCCGCTGGCGGACTGGGGCACCATGGTGCGTGACCTCGCGCAGTTCATCAACTTTGCCGCCTTTGCGCCACGTGTCGCGTCGGCGCCGCTGCTGGCGGCGGGGGCGATTGCGCTGCTCACCGTCGCGGTGAATTTTGTGGTGGACTGGATGCTGCACCGAACCACGGGGTTGAAGGAATGAGCCGCCTGCTGACCATGAAGGACGTCTGGATCGAAGGTCGGTCCGACGAGACCTGGAACCCGATCATCAACGGCGTCGACCTGCATCTGGACAAGGGTGAGGTGCTGGGGCTGATCGGCGAATCCGGCGCCGGCAAATCGACCATGGGTCTGGCGGCAATGGGTTTCTGCCGCGACGGTGTGCGCATCTCCAAAGGCTCGGTCGACTTCGACGGCATCAACCTGCTCAAGGCGTCCGCCGCCAGGAAACGCGCATTGCTGGGCAAGCGGATCGCCTATGTGGCGCAGTCGGCCGCGGCCTCGTTCAATCCGGCGCACCGGATCATCGACCAGCACACCGAAGGTCCGGTGCAGCACGGCGTCATGTCGAAATCCGAGAGCGAGCGCGACGCCATGGAGCTGTACGCAAAGCTGCGCCTGCCGGATCCTGAAAACATCGGCTTTCGCTATCCGCATCAGGTGTCCGGCGGGCAACTGCAACGGGCGATGACGGCGATGGCGATGTCCTGCCGCCCCGATCTGATCATCTTTGACGAACCCACGACGGCGCTGGATGTGACAACGCAGATCGAGGTGCTGGCCAGCATCCGCGACATCGTCGAGCAGTTCGGCACCGCGGCGATCTACATCACCCATGATCTTGCGGTCGTGGCGCAGATGGCGGACCGGATCAAGGTGCTGCTCAAGGGGGACGAGGTCGAGACCGCCGAAACCCGGCAGATGCTGAGCCACCCGAAGGCGGAGTATACCAAAAGCCTCTGGGCGGTGCGGGAATTCAAGCGGCCGCAGAAACCGGCCGTGCACACCTCGGCAACACCGGTGGTGTCGGTGCAGGGAATCACTGCGGCTTACGGCAAGATCAACGTATTGCATGATGTGAGTTTCGACATCCACGAAGGCCGCACGGTCGCTGTTGTCGGTGAATCCGGATCGGGAAAATCCACGACGGCGCGTTGCATCACCGGACTGCTGCCACCGCGCGGCGGGGTGATCGAATTCGACGGCGTCGCCCTGCCGCTGGATTACCGCAAGCGCAACAAGCACCAGTTGCGGCAGGTGCAGATGATCTATCAAATGGCGGACACCGCCCTGAATCCGCGCAAGACCATAGGTGAAATTATCGGTCGCCCGGTCGAGTTCTACATGGGTCTCAAGGGCCGCGACAAACGCCGCCGCGTCGAAGAACTGCTGGATGAGATCGAGCTGCCCGCCGATCGCTACATCGACCGTCTGCCGTCAGAGTTGTCCGGCGGCCAGAAGCAGCGCATCGGCATCGCCCGCGCGCTGGCGGCCGAACCGAAGTTCATCATTTGTGATGAAGTGACCAGTGCGCTGGACCAGCTTGTCGCCGAGGGCATTCTCAAGCTGCTTGCGCGGCTGCAGGATGAACGTAACCTCAGCTACATGTTCATCACCCACGATCTGGCCACGGTCCGCTCGATCGCGGACGAGGTGGTGGTGATGAAGGATGGTGAGGTGGTCGAACAGGGGCCGAAAACCGACATGTTCCGCCCGCCACACCACCCCTATACCGATCTGCTGCTCAGTTCGGTGCCGGAAATGAACCCGGATTGGCTGAGCACACTGTTGGCGGAACGCGGAATTGATAACATCGGCGATGCAGCTGTGGGTAAGATGAACCAGGAATGACCCGCAATGACGGGTGACGGAAGCGTGGGACACACCTCGCCAACACTGACCAGGGAGACGAAAGATGATTGGAATTAGCAGACGCGGATTGCTCAAATCCGGCGCGGCGGCGGGTGTGCTGGCGGCGACGGGTTTGCCTGTTTTCGCACAGGCCAAGCGCGGCGGACGACTGCGGGTGGCGCTGTCCGGCGCCAACACCTCGGACAGCTGGGACGGCCGCACACATTCGGACATCTTCATGCAGGCTGCCGCCCAGGGCGCGGTGTTCGACAGCCTCACCGAAGTTGCCGCGGATGGTTCGCTTGTCGGCGAACTGGCCACCGACTGGGAGGCGTCTCCCGACGCCAAGGTCTGGACCTTCAACCTCCGCCAGGGCGTGACGTTCCACAACGGCAAGTCGTTTGGCGCTGACGACGTCATCGAATCGCTGCAGCTGCACGTGGCCGAGGGGTCAAAGTCCGCCGCTCAGCCGCTGGTCGGCGCGATCACCGAGATGAAGAAGGTGACCGAGCACCAGGTGCAGTTCACGCTGGAGAACGGCAACGCCGATTTTCCGTACCTCATGTCCGACTACCACCTGCTGATCTATCCGGCGGGTCAGATCGAAGAGGCCATTGCCACCGGAATCGGCACCGGCCTCTATTCCGTCGAAAGCTTCGAGCCCGGCGTGCGATTTGTCGGCAAGCGGGTCGACAGCCACTACAAGGATGGCAATTTCGGCTGGTTTGATGAGCTTGAATTCATCGCCGTGAACGATGCCACCGCGCGGATGAACGCCCTGATGACCGGCCAGGTCGACACCATCAACCGGATCGACTTCAAGACCGAGGCGCTGCTCAAGGCCAACCCGATGCTGCGCATTCAGGAGCTGACGGGCAACCAGCACTTTACCTTCCCGATGCTGACCGATGTCGCACCTTTCGACAACGTCAACGTGCGCAAGGCGCTGAAATATGGTGTGAACCGTCAGGAAATGGTCGACAAGATCCTGCAGGGCCACGGCCGTATCGGCAATGACACCCCCATCGGTCCCGCCAATCAGTATTTCGCCGGCGACATGGAACAGCTGAGCTACGATCCCGACAAGGCCAAATTCCACCTGAAAGAGGCCGGATTGGACTCGCTCGACATTGACCTGTCGGCGTCTTCTGCGGCCTTTGCCGGCGCGATCGACGCGGCGCAGCTGTACCAGGCCTCGGCCAAGACCTGTGGTATCAACATCAACGTGGTGCAGGAACCGGCCGATGGCTACTGGTCCAACGTCTGGCTGAAAAAGCCGTTTTCGGCGGCCTACTGGTCGGGCCGGGCGACCGAGGACTGGATGTTCTCGAACGCCTTCGAGGCAGGCGTGCCGTGGAATGACAGCCAGTGGGGCGCCGAGGACAGCGAGCGCTTCCAGTCGCTGCTGATCGAAGCGCGCGCCGAACTGGATTCGGCCAAACGGCGCGAAATGTACACCGAGATGCAGATGATCCTGCGCGACGAAGGCGGGGTAATCATCCCGATGTTTGCAAACTGGGTGCAGGCACTGAACAACAAGGTGGCAACGCCCGAGGTGGTCGGCAACCTTTGGCAGATGGACAACGCGCGCATGGCCGAACGGTGGTGGATGGCCTGATCCCGGCCGCGCGAACGACAAAGCCCCGCCAGATGGCGGGGCTTTTTTGATATGCCGGTAATCGGGCCCGTCAGTTCCGGCCCGACTGCCTTGGTATGTCGTTTCCGGCTTCAGAGCATGGTGTCGTAATCGTTCACCAGCAGATGCACCGGAGCCTCGTCTTCCTCGATATTCGAGAAGCGACCAATCTCCATTTCAAAGATGTTGTCGAGCAGGTCGTCGTTCACGGTCGAGACCTCGACGATCAACACATCTCCGCCTTCGCCCCAGAACGCGTGCCAGTCCCCCGGCATCAGTGTCACCGATTCGCCCGGGTCCAGCTTGAGCAGGCCACCTGCCTGAACGGTGCGGGAAATGCCATCGACCATCACCGTCACATCGGAGGTTCTGTCAATGCTGCCGTCGGGGTTGGAGGCGAACAGCTCCATCACCAGCTTGCCACCGCCGCGGTTGATGATGTCCTCGGCCTTGAGGTCGTGCCGATGCATCGGGCTCAGCTGCTGCTCGCGCGAGATCATGATCTTTTCGGCATAGAGCATGCCGCGCCCCTTGTTCAGATCGGACAGCCGCCCGTTGCGGGTGGTGAACAGGAACAGGCCCATCTCGTCGAACTTCTCGGCACCATAATCGGTGATGTCCCAGCCCATCCGCCGCTCTTTGATGGTGCCGTGATCCGCTGCACGCAGAGCCTCGGGCGCCCAGTAGGCAAAGGGCGGCAGGATGACGCCGTGGGATCGGATGAAGGCATCGCCTTCGCGCAGAATTTCGTTGATGCGGGAGCGTTTCATGGCCAGTCCTCGGGTCGATGTTTGCGCCAACATAACCGCCCGCGACCGCTGCCACCAGCATATGATTGCATGTTGATGACAATCGGCGTTCGCGGGCCACCGGTCCGGTGACGCCGCTCGGTGCGGATCGCGTCAGAGAACGTATCGGCTCAGATCGGTAGAGCGGCTGAGATCGCCCAGATGCCTTTCGACGAACGCGGCATCAACGGTGACCTGTTCGCCCGCCCGGTCGGGAGCAGTGAACGACAGTTCTTCGAACACCCGTTCCATCACCGTGTAGAGCCGCCGTGCGCCGATGTTTTCGACCGCGGTGTTGACCTCGGCGGCGATCCGGGCAAGCGCCGCGATCCCGGTGTCGGTAAAGGTGACTGTCACCTCCTCCGTGGCCATCAGCGCGGTATATTGCCGGGTGAGGGCGTTGTCGGTTTCTGTCAGGATGCGCACAAAATCCGCTTCGGTCAGCGGCCGCAAGTTGACGCGGATCGGCAGACGGCCCTGGAGTTCCGGCAACAGATCCGACGGCTTGGCGATGTGGAAGGCGCCCGAAGCAATGAAAAGGATATGGTCGGTTCTGACAGCCCCGTGCTTGGTCGACACGGTCGTTCCCTCGATCAGCGGAAGCAGGTCGCGCTGCACGCCTTCGCGGCTGACATCGCCGCCGCGGGCATCCGAGCGCGCACAGACCTTGTCGATCTCGTCGAGAAACACGATGCCGTTCTGTTCGACCGCTTCCAGTGCCGACACCTTGACGGCTTCGTCATCCAGAAGCTTGTCAGCTTCCTCGGAAATCAGCAGCTCGTAGCTCTGCGCCACACTCAGACGTTTGCGGGTGGTACGCTGTCCGAAGGCTTTGCCAAAGATATCGCCGATGTTCAGCATGCCCGCCCCTGGCTGACCGGGGATGTCCATCTGGGGAAAGGGACTGGCGGTTTCCGCGACGTCCAGCTCGATCATCGTGTCGTCGAGCTCACCGGCCTTGAGCTTCTTGCGAAACATCTCGCGGGTGCCGCTGCGCGCATCTTCGCCGGCGATGGCCGAGATCACTCGGTCTTCCGCAGCCTGATGGGCCGCAGCCCTGACATCCTCACGCATGGCGTCGCGTGTCAGGGCAATGGCCGTGTCGACCAGATCGCGGATGATCTGCTCGACATCGCGGCCCACATAGCCGACCTCGGTAAACTTGGTCGCTTCGACTTTGATGAACGGTGCACGGGCGAGCTTTGCCAGTCTGCGCGAAATTTCAGTCTTGCCGACGCCCGTGGGGCCGATCATCAGGATATTTTTCGGGTACACCTCGTCGCGCAGGTCGTCGGACAGGTGTTTGCGGCGCCAGCGGCTGCGCAGGGCGACGGCGACAGCGCGTTTGGCGTCGGACTGGCCGATGATGAAACGGTCAAGTTCCGATACGATTTCGCGCGGAGTGAGATCTGTCATGGGGGTATCCTTTCGAAACGGACGGGCGGGCAAAAATTTCTTGGAAAGAAATTTGCCAAAAGTTTCCGGGAAACTTTTTACGCGCTGATGCTTTCCACGGTCAGGTTGCCGTTGGTGTAGACGCAGATGTCGGAAGCGATGGCCATGGCCCGGCGCGCGATCTGTTCGGCGTCCCTGTCGCTGTCCATCAGGGCGCGGGCGGCGGCCAGGGCAAAGTTGCCGCCCGAACCGATGGCGGTCACGTCATGTTCCGGTTCCAGAACGTCACCCGCTCCGGTGATCACCAGCAGATCGCTGCCGTCCGTCACGATCAGCATGGCCTCGAGTTTCTGCAGGTACTTGTCCGTCCGCCAGTCCTTGGCCAGTTCAACGCTGGCGCGCTGCAGCTGACCCGGGGTGGCCTCGAGCTTGGCTTCGAGCCGTTCGAGAAGTGTGAAGGCATCGGCGGTCGAGCCGGCAAACCCGCAAACCACGTCGTAGCCCCCCGGCGACAGGCGCCGGACCTTGCGGGCGGTGCCTTTGATCACTGTCTGACCCAGGCTCACCTGTCCATCGCCAGCAATCACCACGCGCCCGCCTTTGCGCACGCCGATGATGGTGGTGCCATGCCACCCGGGGAAGTCGTTTTCTGCCATGATCCGTCCTTTCGCCTCGGGGCGCACATGGGGGCTGGACAAGCGGCCTGCAAGGCGGTCGCATGGGTCCGAAGTATTGCGTCGGCTCTTCTTAGCCCAGGAGTCAGGGGAACAACATGGCCGAGAATGACCTTCTGCGGGCTGCGCTGGACTGTTGGCCGCCGCTGGCGGCGCAGGCGGGAATCGCGCCTGAGGGATGGACCGTCGACGTCTTGGCGCGGCGACAGGACAGTCGCGTTCAGCGCCTGCTTCTGCGCCTGTCCCGGGATGGAAAAACCCTGGTGCTCAAACACGAAGCCGCGCCGTTGCGCCCGGAGGACTTCGGTCGGGCCATGCAGGAGCACATGCTGGCAATGCAATCCGTCTCCGGATCGGCCGGGCAGGGAGTGCCCGAGTTGCTGGCGTTCGATAGTGCGCTTCAGAGCTGCCTGATGACTCATGTTGCCGGCAGGACACTTCGACAGTGTCTTGAGGACACATCCGCACCACAGACCGTCGCCGCCCTTCTGACCCGGGCAGGGGCCTGGGTTGCGGCTTTTCACCGGGGCCAGATCGGTGCGCCGCGTACATTCCAGCCGCGCTTTACCGAGCAATATTTGCGGCAGGTGATGTCCGAAGTGCGGGACCAGAGCCGTCGGGTGGCGGAACCGGAGTTCTTTCTGAGTTGCGCAGAGCGGCTCTGTGCGCTGGCCCATCGCTACGAAGGGCAGCAAACCGTGACTGCAAAGACCCACGGCGATCTGCACCTCTCCAACCTGCTGATCGGCACACGGAACGTCTGGGGAATCGATTTTGCCGGCGGCCGGACCGTGCCGGTTGGGCATGATCTGGCACGGTTGCTGGTCGATTATGCCACCGGGTTCGCGCTGCGCGACGACATCGCCCCCGGAGAGGTCCTGCCCGAGGCTGCGGAGCAGGCGTTCTTTCGCGGCTACGATCTAGTGGGCCCGGGGGATCCGTCGGTGCAGATGCTGCTGCGCAACCGGGTCTTGGCCGATTGGTGGGGAATTCCGGATCGGGAAGAGCACAGGACCGTGGCGCAGGCGCGCCGTCTGCACGGGCTGCTGTCGCTGGCACGACGGACGTTTGCCGAAACCACGTGACGCCCGCCGAACCGGAAGCTGACTTTGTCCGGACGTTGTGTTAGCCTGTGCAAGCGAGGGACACCGTTCCCGGAGGCAGACATGCACGTGAGAGCCGCACCCAGAAACCGGGAGGCCGCGCATGATCATGCGCATTTTTCAAGTCCGCACCAGACCGGGAAAAGAGGCGGAATTCGCGACGTTCTTCCGGGACACCGCCATTCCATTGATGAAATCCACGCGCGGTATCGTGACCGTCCTGCCCGGGGCGCCCCGGGCCGAGAGTTCACGCGACTTCAGTTTCGTGATGGTCTGGAAGGACCTGGCCTCGCTGAAGGCGTTTGTCGGCGAGGACTATGAGACCCCGCATATCGACCCGGCAGAGGCCGAGCTGGTCGAGGCCCGAACCATCAAACATTACGATCTGGTCGAATAGCGCGGCCTGTAACCGGAAACAGGACCGGTTTCCATCTCTGGCGCAACATCTGATGCGGCGGCGAGCGGCGCCAGACCGAGTGGCGGCTGCGCACGTCTGAAGGCACGATCTGGACAGCGGCTGGTCCGGACACAGCCAAAAGAAAACGGCCCCGCACAGGCGGAGCCGTTTCGAGGTAAGCCGGGCGTCAGAGGCTCAGATGGCGCCTTCGATCCAGCTTTTCAGCGCTGCCTTGGGAGCGGCGCCGGCACGGTTCGAAACCACCTGTCCGTCCTTGAAGATGAACAGCGCGGGAATTCCGCGCACGCCCATCGCGGCGGCGGTGTTCGGGTTCGAATCGACATCCACCTTGGCGATCTTGATCCTGTCGCCATATTCGGCGGCGAGATCTTCGAGTGCCGGGCCGATCTGTTTGCACGGTCCGCACCATTCCGCCCAAAAGTCGACTACAACCGGAACATCAGAGCCTTTTACCACGTCGTCAAAGGTGGCGTCGGTTACGGCAACTGTGGCCATGTGAGATTCTCCTAACCAATTCGGGGTGTGACATGTGTCCTTGGCTGCAGAAGGTATGGACCCGCCCCACGCACGTCAAGGTGTGCCCGCGCGTTCGAGAGCTTGTGTCACAAGCGCGTGTGGCAGCGGCATGTAGTGGGCGGTGCGGGTCCAGAGCAGTCCAACTTCAATTTCCCGGTCCGGGTAGACGGTTTGCAGCATGGCGGCATAGGCGCCCATCTGCCGCAGCAACCCGTCGGGGCAGGCCTCGGGACTGTGCGGCACGGTCCGGTTGGTCTTGAAGTCGACAGCGGTGATCCTGTCCGGCGCGATGATCAGCCGGTCGATAACACCATGCAGCCGGCCCAACGGCGCGACATCGGCCGTCAGCGACACCTCGATCAGCGCGTCGGTGGCAAACAAAGGCGCGAGCACGGGATTTTCCAACACCGCCGCGGCTTCCGCGATCAGCGCCGCCGCTTCCGGTGTCTCGGACTCGCTGGTCAGTCGGGTGGCCAGAGCGCGACGCGTGTCCCTGTCCAGGGGCGCGAGACGCTCGAGGAGTTTGTGCACCCGGTCCCCGCGGTCAAGCGCGACCTCGACGGCGTCTCCGTCGGCCCCGGGCAATGCCTTGGCACCGCCAAGATCCGAGGGGCTGCGCACCGCGGGCAAGGAGACCGGGGCGGGTGCCTCGCCGAGAAAGTGACCCGGCAATTCCGGTGTCTGCTCTGTCTGCTGGTCGGGTTCGGTCAGCGTCAGCGTCGAAAGATCAGTGTGTCCCAACTGCAGTCCGTCCCCCGCGCCGAGATCCCGGAAGGCATAATTCTGCGGTACCGCACCGGAACGGTCGAGCCCCTGCCGGACGCGGTCGTACCAGGACTCTCCATTTTTGCCGAGCTCCCCCGCAGCGGCGACGATCAGCCATTTTTCCGCACGGGTCAGGGCAACGTAGAGCAGCCTGTCACGTTCGCGCGCCTGGGCGTCCTTTGCGATGTCCTGGGCATGGGACTGCGCCGGGGGCATCTGGTCAGCGGGTTGCTTCCACACCACCGTGTCGCCCTGAACAAGCAGCGCGTCACGCAGCGCGGTCTGCGGCTGTGCACAATCCGGCAGGATCACGATCGGCGCCTCGAGCCCCTTGGCGCCATGAACGGTCATCACCCGCACCCGCCCACCGGCGCTGTCGGCGGCCCGCTTGATGGTCAACTCGTCGGTCTGCATCCAGGTCAGAAACCCGGTGAGCGAGGGAATGGCATTCTGCTCGTAGGCCAGCGCCTGTTGCAGCAGGGCGTTGATGCCATCCTCGGCTTCGTCACCCAACCGGCCAAGCAGCAGCTTGCGGCCGCTGTGTCGGGTCAGGATCCGTTCAACGAGATCGAAGGGCCGCAGGAAGTCGGTCTGCGCCATCAGGTCGGACAGGACTTCCATGATCTGCGGAAAGTCCTCTGCACGCTCGCGCAGCGCGGTCCAGAGATATCCCTTTCGGCCCTGTGCCAGCCCGAACAGCTGTTGTTCAGTCAGCCCGAACAACGGCGAACGCAGAGCGATTGCCAGTGACAGGTCGTCCTCGGGGGTCGACAGGAAGGACAGCAGCGCCCCCAGATCGCGCACCGCCAGTTCCGCCATGACCTTGAGCCGGTCCGCGCCTGCGATGGGCAGGCCCTCCTGCTTGCAGGCGCGGATGATCTCGGTGAACAGGCGTGACCGTCCGCGCACGAGGATCAGGAAATCGCCCGCCTGCACCGGGCGCGCCTGATAGGTGCCGCTGTTGCCGATCTCGATCGGCAGCGGCGTTGCGGCGTCAATGGTGTCGCGCATGAACCGGGCGATGCGCTGGGCCAGGATCACCGTGTGGTGACGCTGGCCCACCTGATCGACCGGGTTGAACCAATCGCCGTCCTTGTCCTCTTCGGTCTTGGGGACATGGGGCCAGAGATCGACGCGCCCCGGCATCTGCTCCTTGAATGCAATATGGTGCTGTGCGGCGGAAAATCCGGCTGCTTCGGCACCGACAAAGGTGTTGTCGACCAGCCTCAGGATGGGTTCGGCTGAACGGAAACTGTAGTCCAGCGTGAGGTCGTTCAGCGGGTCACCGGTGGTTTCCAGCCGGGCGGCAAAATCGTCGCGCATGCGATCGAATTCGCGTGGATCGGCCCCCTGGAAAGAATAGATCGACTGTTTCTTGTCCCCGACGACAAAGATCGTGCGCCGGACATCGGCCCGCGCACCGTCACCGGACGTGAATTCCTGCGCCAGCCGTTCGATCACCTGCCATTGCGCCGGAGAGGTGTCCTGCGCCTCGTCGACCAGAATATGGTCGATGCCGCCATCCAGCCGGTAGAGCACCCATTGCGCGACGCGAGGATCCGAGAGCAGGGCGCGGGCCTTGTCGATGAGGTCGTCAAAATCAAGCCAGCCTCGGCGCTGTTTCTCAGCCGCATAGGCGGGCAGAAAGGCTTGCGCGAACCGGTGCAAGGCGATGTCGCGGCTGGCCGCGCGCAGGCCCAGGCGGGTGGCGCGGGCGGCTTCCGTGCGCAGCATCAGATCTTCCAGCCGGGGCAGCAGATGGTCGATGGCACCGCTGTTTGCGAGCTTTTTGGTGGGCACGCTGCCTACTTTGGCAGTGAACGGCTCCTTGGCGCTGGATCCGGTAAGCAGGGTGGACTCGAGGATCTCGAGCGCGGCCAGGTCAGGCGCGGTGATGGTGGCCAGTCTGGCGGCGGTCTTCTGGTCATTTGCACTGCTGGACTGCAAGTGCGGGATCAATGCGGCAATCAGTTCCAGTTCGCCGCCGAGAAAAACCTGGTTCAGCAGCGTGTCGGCATCGGCATCCGGAGCCAGACCGTAGAGTGCGCGGATGGTGGCATCGTCGCGCGGCGGCAGAAACGCCTGCGGCTGGCGCACGATGTCGCGCAGCAACGCCTCTGGTGCGTCACCGGTGAGATGGTCGGCAAGTTGCGCCACCAGGGGCGCTTCGGGACCGTCCGAGAAGCGATCAAGGATGTCAGAGCGCAACAGGTCGGCGGCGCGGTCCTCCATTTCCTGAAACTGCGGCGACACCTGTGCTTCGAGCGGGAACCGGCGCAGCAGGGCCGCACAGAACGAGTGGATCGTCTGAATCCGCAGACCACCCGGCGTTTCGATGGCGCGGGCAAACAAGGTACGGGCCTTTTGCAGAAAGGGGCCCGAAGCGCCTGAATCGACCCCAAGCTGGCGCAATTCGTGGCGCAGTTCCGCGTCAGGCAGCATTGCCCAGGCGCCAAGACGCCGGAACAGCCGGTTCTGCATCTCGGTTGCCGCCGCCTTGGTGTAGGTGAGACAGAGGATATGTTCCGGCAGAACATCGCCGAGCAACAGCCGTGCCACGCGGTCGGTCAGCACCCGGGTCTTGCCCGACCCGGCATTGGCCGACAGCCAGGTGGACAGGTCCGGGCTCGCTGCCAGTACCTGGCGTTCGCTGGCTGCGTCGCGGGTCATTCCAGCACCTCCGATTCTGCGGGCGCGGATGTGTCCCATTCGCCAAATCTGGACAGCTGGTCATAGTCCGAAACATCGCCTTCCTTGAGCATGGCGCGACGTGCGGTATACCCTTTGTCAGGCTCGAAATAGGCGGCGATCAGAGCCTGAAATTCGGCCCAGACCTGCGTCGCCGGGGTTTCGTCGAGGGGGGCGTCGACCTCGCCGGGAGCGGTGCCGAGCGCGATGTAACTGGCCCGGATGGCGTGGCGGGCGCCGAGCGCGTCAAAGGCCATGTTTTCCACCATCGCCGCCTCGAGCAGGAGTTGCTTGTCAAAAAACCTCTGCTCGGATTTTCCAGGCGCATTGCCGGTCTTGTAATCATAAATGTGGGCGTTTCCCTGCGCATCCAGGTCGATGCGGTCCGCCTTGCCCACCAGCGCAAAGTTGAGGCCGGGCAGCGGCGCGCGTCCCCGCATCTCGATTCTGGCCGGATGCGGCACGGCACGGGACTGGCGCTCGATCTCGGATGCGACAAACCAATCGGCGACGCGTGCGACCCGCGACAGCCAGAGGTGACGCATGGTCGGAAACGGAATGTCGCGGGCGATGATCCGCTGACTGAGGTCCAGCAGATGCGCCGGGGTCAGCAGCACGGGGTCGGCGATCACATCGCGCAGGAACTGCTCCATCACCTCGTGCACCACGATGCCGCGCATCAGCGCGTCGGGCGCGCGTTGCAGCGGGTTCAGCGGCGACAACTTCAGCACATGCCGGGCATAGATCGCATAGGGATCACGGATCAGGCGCTTGATTTCGGTGACCGAAAGCTGGGACGGACGTGCGGTGACGGGCGGCACTGGCGAAGGGCGCTTGGCCGGTTGCGCCGCAACCGGGGCTTCGACCGCGCGGGCGAGGGCCAGCCAGTGCTGGCCACGCGCCTGCATTGCCTTGAGGGCAACCGGGCCATTCTGATCCGGCAATCCGCGCATCAGGTTCATCAACCGGTTGATCCAGCGGCTTGGCACCGTTTCCGCATCATCCGATTTCACCGAGCGTGTCAGCCAGACCTCGGGCGCGGCGACCGCCTGCTGAAAATCATGTGCCGACAACCCGATGCGGCGCTCGGGCAACAGAAGCCCGGCATCGTTGCGCATCTTGCGGTTCAGCCAGGGGTCCGCTCCGGGCATCTCGGGCCAGCTGCCTTCGTTCAGCCCGCCGAGGATCAGCAGGTCGGCGCCCATTACCCGGGCCTCGATGGTGCCCCAGATGCGGATCAGGGGATGCGGCGCGTCGGGGTTTCGCACTTCGCCGCGCGACAGGATGGCCCCGAACAGGTCGGCGTAGTCGCGGGCATCCAGCGTACCGCCATAGGCGGCCTCTGCGCGCAGATCCTCGACGATCGCCGCAACCGCGCGCCCGGCGCTTTCGGCCCAGAGCTCTGACGAGTCGTCGCTGGCCGATCCGGCGGCAATCGCTTCGGCCCGGGTGATGTGGCGGCTCAGCCACGCGCTCAGCGGCAGGTCCGCGGGCTCTGCCGGTTGTACGAAGCATCCAAGGATCCAGCCGATCCAGTCGGAGTTTTCGGTCTTTTCCCCCCAGGGGACCAAAGCATCCGCTGTCGGGTAGGGCATGCCTTCGCGGCGGATGTAAAGTTCGAGATCCCGGGTCCGGCGCAGGTGGTCATTGCGCGCGGCGCCCCTGTGGGTCAGCGGGTGTTTCAGCAGGGTCAGAAGCGCTTCGGCGGTGAGATCCTGCTGAAACAGTACCGCAACATGGCGCAGGAACCGGCCCGGCGGTGTCAGTTGCGGCGGCGTGCCGGCGCTGTCATCCGGCAGGATGTTCCAGCGGTCGAGCGCGGCCGTGACCTGCCGCGACAACATCCGGTCCGGCGTGATCAGGGCGGCGGTCTGCCCGTCTTCGGCGGCCTGCCGCAGGCGCAGGGCAATGGTCAGCGCCTCGTCACGGGTCGAGGCTGCCTCGACCAGGGTCAGAGCGCGGGTGGCTGTGTCGAGCGGCGGCAGGTTCGGCCCTTCGGTCAACCATTGGCTTGTGACCGGGGCCGGGCGCAGCGCAAGCGAGATCAACCTGTTGCGATCCGCGCCGGGCGGCGGCGTATCGCTCCAGCGGCGCACATCGGTGGGCGCCAGGTCCAGCGCCGCCATCATCGCGGCAAATCGGAACTGCGGGTGATCCTCGCCGGTCAGGCTGTCGCTCAGCTGATCCCAGACCGGTGCAGGCATGTCGAAATCGAACCCGGGCAGCACCACGGCGCCCTGCGGCAGGCAGGCCACGGCGCGGATCAGCCGGGCCGTTGTCCCCCGCGACCCGGTCGAGCCTGCGATGATCACCGGATGGGTCGGCGGCGCCAGTTCCCAGAGTTTCAGGCGTTGCTCGACCGCCATGCGCTGCAAGGCGCCGACGTCCGGGGAGGTGTCTGACGTGTCAAAAAAGCCCTGGACGATCCGCAGGAATGTCAGCGCGCGTTCCCAATGACCGGATTGATCCGACACATCCAGAGCGGCGAGCTTGTCCGGAGGTACGCCTTCGATCTGCATTTCATCCATCAGCGCGGCAAGGCTGTCGGCCAGATCGTACAGCGCTGCACGCGGGGCAAGGTCGGGTTGTCGGTCCAGCAGGGTCGAAACCAGCTGTACCAGTTCCAGACGCCGCCGCAGCGGCGGCACCGGTTCGGGCAGGATCAGATCGGGCGCGGACAGGTCGGTGAGCAGGCGAATGCGCGGCAAGAACCCCGGCGGGCCCGCGTCAAACAGATCACGCAGGCGCCGGGCCATCCGGTGCGTGTTCACGATCAGCTCGACACCGGCCATGGCTTCGGGAGGCTGTCCGTTCAGCCGGGCGCGCAGTCCGGCAATCAGGGCCTTCGGAAAGTCGATGCCCGGGGCGAGACCGAACAGTCGCGGAGCGTGGTCCGGTTCAAACATGCGGCAACAGCGATTCGGCCAGCGCGATGCCTTCGGGGTGCCCGACGTCACACCACTGGCCCGGGTAGGTGATGCCAAAAAGTGTCCCGCGTGCCTGCATCCGGTTCCACAGGAGATTCAGCGAAAAGACGGTTTCCGGGATCTCTGCCAGACCGTCGGTGCGGAGAATCTGCGCTCCGGTGTAGACCAGGTCGCCGCCCCGGTGCAGGCGCCCGTGCTCCAGGCGGAAATCTCCGGCGCCCTTGCGGCCAAGCGCTTGGTGCAGGGGAACGCAGAGCAGCAACCCCTCCATCCCGGACGGATCCCAACCGGCCGCCAGCAGATCCAGGGGGTTGGGGCCCGACCAGACCGCATCGGTGTTCAGCGTGAACACCGGGTCCGGTCCCAGCAAAGGCAGCGCGGCGCGCAGCCCGCCGCCGGTGTCGAGGATCTCCGGAAGCTCTGTCGACACCGAGACGTTCCTGTCCGCCAGATGCCGGGCCATCTGGTCGGATTTATAGTGGGTGTTCACCACGCGGCGCAAAGGTCCGTGGCTGTCGGCGATGTCCAGCGCATGGTCGATCAAGGGGCGACCACCAACCGGAATCAGAGGTTTGGGACGGTCCCGGGTGAGCGCGCCCATGCGTGTGCCAAAGCCGGCCGCAAACAACATTATTGCATCGGGCATGTCTGTCTCAATCTGGCGATGATTTCTGGATCTGGCGGCGGCATCACGGGATGCAGGGTGGCGGCGATTCGGCCAAGGGCCGGGTGTGCCAGGTCGCGCTGAAGGTGAGACCACACCCGCGGCATCAGTTCCAGATAGCGCGGCTTGCCGTTGGCGGCGAGCCGGGCAAAGACGCCCAGGATCCGCAGGTTGCGCTGGGCGCCAAGCACCGCAAGAGCCGCACGGAACGGCGTATCGGGCAGGCCGCTCTGGTCCACATAGTGACGGATCACGGCCTGGCACGTCGTCGGCGTCACGTCGCGGCGCACATCGGTCAGAAGCGAGGCGAGATCATAGGCCCGATGTCCCTGCAAGGCATCCTGAAAGTCGAGCAGCCCGGTGCGCGCGGCGCCGACCCGATCGGGCAGCCAGAGCAGGTTTTCGGCGTGAAAATCCCGCAGGATCATGACGTCGGTGTCCGGTGCATAGGCGTTCAGGGCGTCCGCCATGGCATCGCGGCAGTCTGCCTTGGCCTGCGGTGCAGCGGCCCCGGCAGCAGCGGCAAGGTAACAGTCAAATGCAAGATCGGTCATCTGCGCCAGATGGTCTGGTGTGGCCTTGTCCAGCGGAGGCGGCGCGTGGCGGTGCAGGGACAGCAGCGTGTCGGCGGCGGCCAGGTACAGCGGCGTTTCCCGAGCTGGATCAACCGCGGTGAGACGGGCAAACAGGCCGTCGCCAAGATCCTCGATAAGCAGCAGGCCCGCTGCGAAATCCTCGGCCAGGATCTGCGGCGCGCTCAGGCCCAGGTCGGTGAGGTGCCGTGAAAGCCATGCGAAACGGCCGACATCGCCGGTGGGGTCCTGCATCAGGATCGCGGAGGTTCCGCCACGCTGCAACCGACTGTAGGCCCGCGCAGAAGCGTCCCCGGCAAGCGGTGAAATCAGGGCATCGGCCCAGCCGACAGAGGCGAGAAAGGCATCGATCACAGAGATGCCCTTGTGTCCGGGCCTGCCTGCGGCAGGGCGCAGGGTGCTGCATTGCACGGATCGTACGGCGCGCGACGGAGGGCGGGAAATTCTGGCTTCATGGCTGCAGCTTTACCCGCTCTGTCGGGGCCTGCAACCCGGGATCAGCCCTCGGTGCTCAGGTGCAGGTTCTGGACTTTGGGTATGGTCCGGGGTGCAGCCCCCGAAAAGCAGACCACAGTTGCGCCGCCCACCAGCGGTTCGACACGGCATTCCATGCTCTGGCCGGTTTTCAGCATCAGTTCCGCACCCCATGCGGCCCGGTCCTGACTCTCCAGCGCAAATTCCCGCAGGTCCGCCCAGATCGGGTTGGGCTCACATGCCATTTGCCAGTGGCGGGTCGCATCGAGCACGGTCATTTCCGCAAAGGCACTGTCGGGGTCGGTTTTCCAGAGTTCGCGATAGGCGGCGTTGCAGTAGGTCAGCACTCCCAGGTGCGAAAAGACCGCCACGGCGTCCTCGATGGCATCCAGAACCGACTGGCTCAACTCCATTTCTGCGCGGAACCGCCGGGTGAGCGAAATCTCGGCGCTGATATCCTCGATCAGAAAGGCGATGGCGCCGTCGGGATGTGGTCTGCCGGTGATCTTGTACGTCAGACCCGAGGGCAGGGACCACGTCTCGGAATAGCGGTCGTCCGAGGCAGCGGCGACAAGTTCGGCCATCTGTTCCCGCCAGCCGGTGTAGTTCTTGGGCTCTGGCATCATGCGGTTTTCGCGCATGTGGTCGAAAAACGACAGCAGGTTCGGCCGTCCGCTCAGGAAGTTCGCCGGCAGCGAGGTCAGGTCTATCAGAGCCGGGTTGAACAGGGCGAGCTGTCGGTCGCGGTCAAAGATGGCAAGACCGATGGGCAGGTGCGCAAAGGTCTTCGTCAGGGTCTGGACAAAATTGCGCTGCGCCGTCTCTGCCCTGACCACGGCGTCGATATCGACGGCGTGATGCAGCCAGGTCGCGTTCGTGTTGCGTGTCGTGACTTCGTACCAGGCAGGCGCGTCGGGCTGGTTGCTTCGGACACTGACGCGAACCCGCGATGTTTCGCTTGCCTCCGGCAGGACGAGGTCGAACAGTGGCGTCTCAAGCGCCTCGGATCCGGCACGCTCGCTCAGATCCTGATAAGCGGCGTTCGCCCAGATCACCCAGCCGGTTGCATCGCTTTCCCAGAAAGGGCTGGGGATTGAGGCCATGGCCACCCGCAACATATCCAGTTCGGCGCTTTGCAGCAGGAACAGCACCATTTCGGCGGCGGTTGGTGGGCGTCCGGTCAGTTCGATCCTCAGGAAATCGGCTTCCGGCTGAATCGTCAGCCGTGTTTCGGGCAGATCCACCGCATGGAGATGAAGGGTCCGGTCCGGTGCCTGCGCAGGCAGGTCGGGAAAGGCCGGCGCCAGACGGGCGCGGACCTGGTCCCACCCGGCATCCTCGAACCGCAGCCCGGCCAGGATTTTTTGTGCGGCACGACTGGCATTGTAGATCCGCCCGTCCCGCAACAGAAAGGCGATGTGGCCCTCTGTGATGCCTGCCCCCGGTGTTTCCCCGGGCCTCAGGCCGGGTCGGTTCAGGACCCAGCAACCAAGCACCGCCGCCAGACCGGCGCCGCAGCCGATAGAGAGTGCAAGAATAAGGGTCAAACGTTTCACCAACCGGGTTGTCAAGAGCAGCACCCAGATTGCGAATGCCTGGTTAAGAAGATGTTAACCGCTGCAAGTGACGCGGGGTCAGATTTCCAGCGGCCGGTTTTTCCCCATGGCGACGCCGCGTTGTCCGGCTTCCGAGACGATCCTGGCGCGTGGCCAGACGACCTCGACAATGGCCCCCCGGCGTTCGCCCTGCTCGGTGGACGGCAGAAACGGGTCCGATCCGTTGGCAAAGTTCAACTCGGCGCCGGTGCGTTCCAGCAGGGTCTTGGCGATGAACAGGCCCAGTCCCATCCCCTCGTATTCCGGGCGCGAGCGGCGGTCGGCGGCGCTGCGGCGCTGGCGCACGAACGGGTCCCCGATCCGCCCGATCAGCTGCGGTGGAAACCCCTGACCGTCGTCGACGATGCGCACGGACACGTGGGTGTCGGTCCACACCGCTTCTATCCAGATGTGGGCCCGGGCAAAATCCACGGCGTTCTGTACAAGATTGCGCAGACCGTGGATGACTTCGGGACGGCGAAGGATCTGCGGTTGCGCCTCGGTCGCGCCAGGTCCCGGGCGTTCCTCGATGTGGATTTCCTTGCCACGGCCCTGATGCGGTTCTGCCGCTTCGCGGATGACCTCGGACAGCGGCGCCTGGCGCATGTGCAGATCGTCCTTTCCGACCTGGCCCATGGACCGCAGGATGTCGCGGCACCGATCCGCCTGATCCCGTATCAGCTGTGCATCTTCCTGCAGATCCGGGCGGTCTTCCAGCTCTTCGATAAGTTCGGACGAGGCCAGTTTGATCGTTGCCAGCGGGGTGCCGAGCTCGTGCGCCGTCGCCGCCACCACACCCCCCAGATCGTTCAGCTTTTGCGCCCGCGCCAGCGCCATCTGGGTGGCGGCGAGGGCGTCGGACATGGCGTGCATTTCATGGGTGATGCGCCGAGCGTAGATGGAAATGAAGATCAGGGCGATGCTGATCGCCGCCCATTGGCCAAAGACGAAGATATCCGGCAGGCGCAGGATCTGGCCCGAAGCAGTGTGCAGCGGCACGTGCCAAACGACCAGGGCGGTGATCAGGGCAAAGGCGGTGCCGCCCAGCAGCACGGTCGACCGCAGGGTCAGCACCGTCGCCGACACCGTGACCGGGCCCAGCACCAGCAGCGCAAACGGGTTGTGCAACCCGCCGGTCAGATAAAGCAGGAAACACAATTGCAGCAGGTCGAACATCAGCATCAGCAGGTTTTCGGATTCCGAAAGCCGCTTGTTTTCCGGAAAAACGAAGATTGCGACCATATTGCCCATGACGGACACGCCGACGGCGAGGTAACACAACCCCAGTTCTAGCTGGAGGTCGAACAGCCACTGCGCAACCGTCAGCGCACCCAACTGGCCGACGATGGCGAACCAGCGCAGCAGGATGATGGTACGCAGCCGGATCCAGTTGCTGCGGTTGTGCTCTCCCATCAGTCCGAATTCGGTCAAAGACATTGCTGCTCCCTTGCGCGGCTGCGGGCAATTGTTAGGTGTCGCAGGCGGGATAGGCAACGATTGCCGCAAGGAATACGACCGCCGCAAGCATGAGGAAACAGGACATGAGCCGCATCGCCGCCTTCTTCGCAGGAACCTCTTTGGTCGCCCTGATCTTTGGCGTCTGGTATGCCACCACGCCGCGCGGGGGCACAGACATCTTTGCCGACTGCCGGTCGTCACAGATTGCGGGGGGATCCGACACCATCGGTGGCGCCTTTACCCTGATCAACAGCAAAGGCGAAACGGTGACGGACGCGGATGTCATCACCAAACCGTCGCTGGTCTATTTCGGCTACACGTTCTGCCCGGACGTGTGCCCGCTGGACAATATCCGAAATGCCGAAGTGGTTGATATCCTTGAGGAGCGCGGCGAAGATGCGACGCCGGTCTTCATCACCGTCGACCCGAAGCGCGACACCCCCGAGGTGATGGGCGCCTATGCCGCGTCCCTGCATGAACGGATGATCGGCCTGACCGGCAGCGCCGAGCAGATCAAGGCGGCAAGCGCTGCGTACCGCACCTACTACAAGGCGCAGGACACCGGCGACGACTTTTATCTCGTGGACCATTCGACCTTCACTTACCTGGTTCTGCCCGAACAGGGATTCGTGGAGTACTTCCGCCGGGACCTGAGTGCGGATCAGGTCGCCGACCGGGTCAGCTGTTTTGTCGCCAAGCTGTGAACGGCGGGAATGTTTGACCGCTTCGGTGTCACAGGATAAGTGACTGGCCAGACAAATTCTGTCTGGAGGACGGCAAGTGGCAGCAGAACGCGCAGTGGATGAACTGGGGGACGACCGGACTCTGCTTTTGGTCGATGACGACGAACCCTTTCTGCGGCGACTTGCCAAGGCTATGGAAAAGCGCGGATTTGAGGTCGAAATGGCCGACTCGGTTGCGGCGGGTTCTGCCATCGCAACAGCGCGCCCGCCAGCCTACGCGGTGGTCGACCTGCGGCTCGAGGATGGCAACGGGCTGGATATTGTCGAGGTGCTGCGCGAACGGCGGCCCGACTGCCGGGTGGTGGTGCTGACCGGATATGGCGCCATTGCGACCGCGGTCGCAGCGGTCAAGATCGGCGCCACGGATTATCTGTCCAAACCGGCCGACGCGACGGACATCACCAACGCCTTGCTGGCCAAGACCGACGATCTGCCGCCGCCGCCCGAGAATCCGATGTCGGCTGACCGGGTGCGCTGGGAGCATATCCAGAGAGTGTACGAGCTGTGCGATCGCAACGTGTCCGAGACCGCGCGGCGGTTGAACATGCACCGGCGGACGCTGCAGCGGATACTCGCGAAACGAAGCCCCCGCTGAAACCACCCGGCACTGCGGCCCTTTCCCGAGGATCTTTTTGCGATTCCCGACCCCGGCCGGGGACTTCCCCGCGGCAGCCATAATTGTCCTGCCACCGACTCAGTGTCGGTGGTAGGGTGACCCATGGTCATTTTACCAAGGGGATTAACATGAAATTATTTCTTACCACCGTCCTTGCAGGATTTTGTCTGACAGGCGGGGCCGTGGCGGCCCCCAGTGTCGAGCGGGGGGAATATCTGGTTCAGGGGCCGGCCGGTTGCGGCAACTGCCATACCCCCTTTGGCCCGCAGGGGCTTGACCAGTCCAGGGATCTGGCGGGACGCCTTGTCGAAGAGAACCCCGCGTTCAAGGCGATTTCGGCAAACATTACCCCCGAGGGGCGTGTCGCGGACTGGAGCGATGCGGAACTTGCAAAAGCGATCCGCGAAGGCCTTCGGCCCGATGGCAGCCTGATCGGACCACCGATGCCGTTTGCGATGTATCGCGGGCTGGGCGACGACGACCTCATGTCGATCGTGATGTACCTGCGCACGGTGCCGGCGGTCGAGAACGATCCCGGGCAGTCGGTCTACAATATCGAATTGCCACCCGCCTACGGCCCGGAAGTCAACTCCGTGCAGGCTCCCGAACCCGGTCCAACGGCAGAGTACGGCGCCTATCTCGCCAACGCCGTGGCCCACTGTCTGGAATGCCATACGCCGATGGGACCGACCGGACCGATGATCGACACGGACCTTGGGCGCGGGGGGTTCGAATTTCACGGACCCTGGGGCACCTCGGTCTCCGCGAACCTGACCAACGGGCCGGACGGGCTGGCCGGTTACAGCGACGACGAGATCAGGGCGATGATCTCGCAGGGCAAGAAACCTGACGGGTCGGACATGCTGCCGCCGATGCCCTACGGCTATTTTGCACGCATGACTCCGGATGACCTGACGGCGGTCGTCGCGTATCTGCGCACCTTGCCGCCGCTGCCGGACGCCAAGTAGGGCAGGTTCGGCCCTCGGCGGCGCCGGTCAGAGATCAAAGCGTTTGCAGATGCGCGGTGCGACCGGTGCATCCGGCCAGTCGCGCCAATCCTCGAATCCGCGCGACTGGTAATAGGCCAGACCACCGGCATTGTCCTGGCGGATGACGGCAATGATGGCGCGATAGCCCAGCGTGCGGGCCGCAGCGCTGGTCGCGGCGAACAGGGCGGATCCGATGCCGATGCCGGTTTCGCCCGGACGGACATAAGAGGCGATGTCGCAGGTGTCCGGCGGCAGGTCGGGGTGTGGTTCGATATACTGAAACCCGAGAATGCGCCCGTTCTCGTCCTCGGCCACGTGCCAGGCCGAATGCTCCGGTGCGCTTTGCATCCAGGCGGCCAGATCTGCCGCGGACACCGGGCTTGTGAGCGCGGTGCTGCCTCCCTTCAGGATGATCTGGTTCAAAAGGTCGGCCATGTCGCGGGTATCCAGCCGACCGGCGCGGCGGACCGTCACCATCAGAGCCTGTCCATCAGCGCGGCATGGCGACGGGTAAAATCCTGCCGGACCGCGGGGGCCGGGCGCAGATGGATGTCCAGCCCCCGGATCAGTTCGGCGTCCGGGTGGCCGAAAATGCGGTCAGCCTCGGCATGCGAAAACCCGGCGATCTGCGTTGCCTCCATCCAGGCGCTGACCTTGTCGGCGCGCTTGATCCGCTTCTTGATCAGCGCGGGAATGGCGGCAGGCAGTCCAAAGCGGATATGGATCGCCGCGCTCAACCGGTCGTCCAGGGCGACATACTCGGGGCCGACGGCGGCCTTGACCGGCGAAATCATGTCGCCAATCACATATTCCGGGGCGTCATGCAGCAAGGCGGCCAGTTGCCATTTCACCGGCGCGTCGGGCCAGAGCCGGGAATACAACGCCTCGACCAGCAGGGAATGTTCGGCAACCGAATAGGCATGGTCGCCGCGGGTCTGCCCGTTCCAGCGGGCGACAAAGGCAAGGCCGTGGGCAATATCCTCGATCTCGATGTCCACCGGCGTCGGGTCAAGCAGGTCGAGACGGCGGCCCGAGAGCATACGTTGCCATGCACGGGGTTGGCGGGGCATGACGGTGCCTTCCTGCGGATCATTGCGGTTCTGTGCCCGTGCTTAAGCGGGGCATCGGGGTAAGTAAATAATCCAGTCCCGATCCGCCAATCTGACCGGTGGTGGTCCCCCGGCGGAATCCGGGTGCTGTCCCACCCGCCTGCTCTGGCAGATCAGGGCCGGGGAGGGACCGTCACCTCGGCGGTGCCCCGGGGACGCCATGTGTCGGCGCAGAAACCCTGCGCAGGACGTCACTGCAGCGCGATCTGCGCAGTGGCATAGACATGGTTGCCATGCAGTTTGCCGACATGCTGGTAGTTCAGCCCGCGGAACGTGCGGCTTATCCATTTCGGTTTGTTGAAATATTCGAGCACCAGGATCGGCTGCCAGCGGTGGATGATGTGGTGCGCTCCCATCAGCGCCTGCTGTTCGTGTCCTTCAACATCCAGTTGCAGGATCGACACCCGGCGCGACAGGGGGACGGTATAGTCCAGCATCACCGCCTGTACCAGTTCGACTCCCTCGCCGGGGTCGGTGACGAAATGTGACAGCCCGCCAAGCGATTTTCCCTCTGCGTCCCGGGTCCGGAACAGCACGGTGTCAGTCCTGTTCGAAAGGGCCGCGTTGGCGAGGGTGACATTGCCGAGATTGTTGAGCGCGACAGTGCGTTGCGCTGCTGCGAAATTTCCGGGGTTCGGCTCGAAAGCCCAAAGACGGGCCTCGGCTGCCAGCGCCGTGGACAGCGCCGGGATGAAATCGCCAAAGAACGCACCGGCATGGATGATGTCGCCAAGACCCGCATGGCGGCGCATGAACCGCAGGGTGTCGGGTTCGTAGGGATTGCCGGACAGGACCGCCCGGGCGGCAGGACGCTGTTCCAGCCCGTCGGGCACACAATAGACGCCATATTCGTTGCGGGGAAGCGGCCTGGGCTCGGTCATGTCCGTCCTGTTGTTCGGGCGCGCCCGGGCCGGTTTATCGGGCGTCGGCGGTTTTATCCGGGCGATTCTGATCTACGTTGCGGCACAAATCAAGGGATGCTAGGTCTCGCCCCAACCTGAGAATTTCATATTGGAGTGCCGGAATGGCGAACGACTACATTGTCAAAGACATCAATCTTGCCGCCTTTGGACGAAAGGAACTGGATATTGCCGAAACCGAAATGCCGGGCCTGATGGCACTGCGCACCGAGTTCGGAGAAGCGCAGCCGCTGAAGGGCGCCCGGATCGTCGGATCGCTGCACATGACGATTCAGACCGCAGTGCTGATTGAAACGCTGGTGGCTCTGGGCGCGGATGTGCGCTGGGCTTCGTGCAACATCTTTTCGACGCAGGACCACGCGGCGGCGGCCATTGCCGCGGGCGGCACACCTGTCTTTGCGATCAAAGGTCAGACGCTGGTTGAACATTGGGACTATCTGGACAAGTCCTTCATGTTCCCGGAAGGCGCGAACATGATCCTCGACGATGGCGGCGACGCGACTCTGTACGTCCTGCTGGGCGCACGGGTCGAGGCCGGTGAAACCGACCTGATCGAAGTGCCGACCTCGGAAGAGGAAGAGGCGATCTTTGCACAGATCAAGAAGCGCATGAAGGAAAGCCCGGGCTGGTTCACCAAGACCCGCGATGCAATCAAGGGTGTTTCGGAAGAGACCACGACCGGCGTGCACCGCCTGTATGATCTGCACAAGAAGGGCCAGCTGCCCTTCCCGGCGATCAACGTCAACGATTCCGTCACCAAGTCGAAGTTCGACAACAAGTACGGGTGCAAGGAATCGCTGGTCGACGGCATCCGCCGCGCCACCGACACGATGATGGCCGGCAAGGTGGCTGTGGTCCTGGGGTATGGCGACGTCGGCAAGGGCTCGGCCGCGTCGCTGCGCGGCGCCGGCGCCCGCGTCAAGGTGACCGAAGTCGATCCGATCTGTGCGCTGCAGGCGGCGATGGACGGTTTCGAGGTCGTGCTGCTCGAAGATGTGATCTCTTCGGCGGACATCTTCATCACCACCACCGGCAACAAGGACGTGATCCGCATCGAGCACATGCGCGAGATGAAGGACATGGCCATCGTCGGCAACATCGGCCACTTTGACAACGAGATCCAGGTTGCCGCGCTGAAGAACCACAAGTGGACCAACATCAAGGAACAGGTGGACATGATCGAGATGCCCAACGGGCACCGTCTGATCCTGCTGTCCGAAGGCCGTCTGCTGAACCTTGGCAACGCCACCGGCCACCCGTCATTTGTGATGTCCGCGTCCTTCACCAATCAGGTTCTGGCGCAGATCGAGCTCTGGACCCGGGGCGATCAGTACGACAACCAGGTGTACATCCTGCCCAAGCATCTGGATGAGAAGGTGGCGCGCCTGCATCTCGACCGCATCGGTGTGAAGCTGACGAAACTGAACAGCGAGCAGGCCGCCTATATTGGCGTGACGCCCGAAGGTCCGTTCAAGCCGGAACATTATCGCTACTGATCAGCCGACCGTATCGGTTGAACACATTGCGCCGCCTGGTCCTCCAGGCGGCGTTTTCTTGTTCACGCGCTCACCCGGCGGCTGGTTCCGGGATGGCTTCCATCCTGGGCCTCGGTGTCGCAGCCAGACTGGAATGCCGAAGACAAGGGCAAACAGACGGGCGAACGCGATTCGCAAGCCTCTGGTTCCAAAGATAAAGTTGGCATGAGCGGAAACCCCCACGGCTCTCGCGAATTGTACTGGCAGATGTCAATGCACGATAGGAGATGCACAATGACCCTGAAAGACATGATGCTTGGCTCGGCAATCGCAGCACTTGTTGCTGGGGGTGCTGTCGCACAAACCGCAACGCCTGACGCGGGCGTGTCCGCCGAAACCGCAGTGGAGGCGCAGACCTCGACCGACACCAATATCGGCGCAGGTGCAGCGGGCCTGGACTCCAGCGCGGAGTCGACCATCACCGGCGACGCTGACGCCAGCGCCGGGACAGATGCGACGACCGGATCCGTGCTCGCACCCGAAAGCGGAACCACCGTGACCGGGGATGTCACCACCGAGATGGACGAATCCCGGACCTCGCTCAACCAGATGACGGTGGATCAAGTTGTGGGCACCGATGTCATCGGCATAGATGACGAGGAAGTCGGCGAGATCGACTATGTTGTCCAGCAGACCGACGGTCTGGCGTTTGTCATCGGCATCGGCGGCTTTCTGGGGCTGGGCGAATACACCGTCGCAATCCCGGCGGATCAGTTTTCGCTGAACGCGGATGGTGACCTGGCCCTGTCCTCGATGACCAAGGAAGAGCTCAAGACGTTGCCGGAGTTTGACGAAGATGGAGTCGAGGGCCTCGACGGCGACCTGATCATCGGCGACCTGATGAACTCCTGACGGCACCGGGAAACCTGAATGCATGACGCGCCGTCCGGCGCGTCATTTTCCGTTTTGCGAGTGTCCCGACGGCACTTGGCGAATTGGCGAAATTTCTTTACCGAAACCGCCCCGATACGCTAGTTTCACTTTCAGACTGACAAAAAAGTCGGCAGAAACAAGAACAGGGGACTGGAAGACATGGGAAAACGTGACGATTTGATTGCCAAATACGCCGAGGACCTGCGCAGCAAGTGCGGAATGGAACCGGATATGGCCCTCTTGACCAAGGTGACGATCGGATGTGGTCCGGCAATCTACAGTGACGATGCCTCGACGGTCGCCGCGACCCAGCCTGGCGAACTTGAAACCGTCAAGACCAACTTCCTGATGAAAAAACTTGGCCTGCCGGACGGACCGGACCTGATGGACGCGATCCAGTCCGTGATCGAAACATACGGCAAGTCCGAGCGGAACAAATACCGCGCGGTGGTGTACTATATGTTGACCAAACACTTCAACAAAGACGCGGTCTACGGCTGACGTGATCCGATCCGGCATGTCCACCATGCCGGACACTGGCGCTGCTTTTCACCGGGTGCGCAATAAAATCCGATGGATTGTAAGTACTTGACGTTTGCCTGACGACGGTTTTGGCGATAGTCCTGAGCCATCGGGCCAGGACGGCCGGAACCTTTATCAGAACACGACCGGTGCTGTGGGAGCGACTGGGGTGATGGGGGGGTTCGGAAGGTCCGGAGCCCCCCATGTCTTGCCGTTGGTTCGAAATGCTGCGCCCAGCCCGCCTTGTCGGCCCGACAGAACCCGTATCAGTCCGAAAGGCACCTTGCTGCGCAACGATCCTCGGCGGTCAGGCGAACAGCCCAAGCACCAGTCCGATCACTGTCGGCCCCAAAACCGCATATCCACCATCAATGAGCATGAGCTGACGGGGGCGCATGGCGTATGCGTAATTCATCGTGATCCACGGGGCGAGGATGAACAGCCCAACGCCCAGCCCCGCGACCAGCCCCTTGCCCGCTGTGTCAATGCCGGCGCTGGCAAACACGTGACGCATCATGCCTGCCATCAGGACCGCGGCGACAAAGCTGATGACAAAGGGCACCGGTGATCCGCTGCCCTTCGGCCTGCCGTTCTCGTCGCTCTCGATCCCGGCGGCCTGCATCCAGGGCTTGCCGAGTGTCATGTACCACGCCGCTCCGGTGGCGAAACACGCCAGCGCAGCAATCAGAACCGAAATAATGCCCATTGCAGTCATTCCCAACATGTCTTGGGGCCGATGTGACGCAGCTTCCGGCGCCCACTCCGGGTCCCGGAGTCACTGATTTATAGCCAGAACCGGGCGGTTGCCGCAAGCGCGATGGCGGGGGACAAGCCTTTGGGCCGCGCTCATGCCTGCTCGCGCCTGTCACCCGTCCTTGCGGCGACCCAACCGGCGCCGCGACCGTCTTGCGCCAAACATGCGTATCACGGGCCCGAAACAGTTGAACCCGTCATCTGGCGCAGTGGCACCAAAGCAATGTCGCGATGAATCTTGCGGACGAGCCGCCACCGTGACACTTGTTTTCCTTCCTTCGCTTTGGGCCTCGATGCATAGAAGGTATGTACCGAGTGGGTGCTGATGACGGCACTCCATCGACCTACAACAGGAAACTCCTCGCCAAATTCGCGGAACAGGAAGGCAGGCTCGAATGGCAAAGCAGTATTGGTTGTTCAAGACCGAGCCCTCGACCTGGTCATGGGAGGATCAGGTTGCCAAGGGCGAGACCGGGGAAGAGTGGGACGGCGTGCGGAACTACCAGGCACGCAATTTCATGCGCGACATGGCGGTCGGAGATCTGGGCTTTTTCTACCTGTCGCAGCGAGACAAGGCCGTGGTCGGTATCATCGAGGTGGTCGCCGAGGCACATCCCGACAGCACCACCGAAGATCACCGCTGGGAATGTGTGGACATCCGGGCGATAGCGAAGTTGCCGAAACCTGTGCCGCTCGACCGGATCAAGGCTGATCCGCGGCTCTCGGAAATGGTCCTGGTCAAGAACTCCCGTCTCTCTGTCCAGCCTGTCACCGAAGAAGAATGGCGCATAGTGTGCGACATGGGCGGGCTGGACATCGAAAGCCTTCAGCGGCGGGGCTGAAGGGGCCGGGTCAAATCAAGGGGCAATCTCGCCTTGCAGCCCCCGCCAACCCATTTCGCGTCGGCGTGGGCCAGGTGTCAGGGCCGAAGTTTCAAAACCGGTATCTCATCCGCCGATGACCCGGTTCCAGACAACCAGTTCCACGCTTTCAAACAGACCGGCGTGGCCATAGGGGTCGCCTTTGACCCAATCCTCGGCAGCGGTCAGGTCCGGTACATCGAGAACGATCAGCGATCCGGCCATCTCGCCGGCCTCATCCAGAAGCGGACCGGCCTGCTGGACCGCCGCCGACGCCTTGAGATAGGCAACATGCGCCGGACGATTTTCCTGACGGACCGGCAGGGCACCGGGTTTGTCCCGGGCGATGATGGCAACAAGCATGGCTATTCCTCTTTGAGTGGGCGTGAGAGCAGGGATTGCAGCGCTTCGGCGACGCTCAGGCGCTGATCGAGAATGGCCGTGACCGCGGCGCAAATCGGCAGGTCCAGGTGACGGTCCGCAGCCAGGGCGGTGACGGCACGTGCGGTAGAGGCGCCTTCCACCGTGACCGAGGGATCTGCGGCCTCGCCGCGACCCAACAACAGACCCAGCCGGTAATTGCGCGACAGCGGAGACGTGCAGGTCAGGGCAAGATCGCCAAGCCCGGAAAGCCCCATCAGCGTCAGAGGTTTGGCGCCGAACGCCCGGGCCAGTCGCTGCATTTCGGCAAAGCCGCGCGTCATCAGCGCCGCGCGCGCGCTGTCGCCAAGTCCGACGCCGATGCAGGCGCCGCAAGCAATGGCAATCACATTCTTCAGCGCTCCGCCCAGTTCCGCGCCGACCGGATCGTCCGATCTGTACAGGCGCAGCGTTCGTGTCGACAGCAGCCTTTGCACGTCGGCGCAGACCGCGTCCTCCGTGCAGGCCAGGGTCAGGGCCGTGGGCAGACCGGAGGCGATATCGGCGGCAAAACTGGGTCCGGTCAGTATCAATGGCACGGCGCCGGGCTTTTCCGCTGCGATCGTCGCGCTGGGGCCGCGCCAGCTGCGCAGATCAAGCCCCTTGCAGGCGGCGACAACGGGCTTCCCGGTCAAGGTGCTTGTGATCTGGCCAAGCAGCGTTGGCAATGTCTGCGCGGGGGTTGCAAGGATCAGAACCTGTGCCGCGCAGGCGGCTTCCAGGTCATCGGACACGACCAGAGGTTCGGGCAGGAGGGCGTCGGCCAGGTGGGTTGAACGGCGGGTGCTTTGCATCTGGGTTACGGCTTCGGCGTTCCGTCCCCAAAGTGTTACCTGTCGGCCGTCCTGCGCCAGCGCGATTGCCAGAGCGGTGCCAAAGGCTCCGGCACCAAGTACGGCGATGGTCATGCCGGACGGTGCCTTGTGCCAAAGGCGCGCATCGTGGTTTGGGCGCAAAGCACACCACTGGCTTGGCGGTTCGGGCGGTCGATCATGGCCGTTTCCATTGCGTCAGACTGCCCCTGCAGCTACCACCGTCTGATGCAGCTCACAATCCCGACCCGCATCCTTGCGGGACTTGCCTCATGACCCAGGTGCAGCCGGTTCTTCTCATGACACGTCCGCTGGCGGCGTCAGAGGCGTTCGCGGCAGCGGTGCGCGGGGCGGATGGTGATGATTTCACCGTTGTCATCAGTCCGCTGATGCAGGTGACCGCCTGTGGCGCCCTGCCGGATATGACACAATATTCCGGTGTCGTATTCACCTCTGCCAACGGGGTTTCTGCGTATCGCGCCCTGGGTGGCCCCGTGCTGGACCTTTGTTTCGTGGTCGGGGCGACCACCGCGGACGCAGCACGGAACGCGGGCTTCGCGCCGGTGTCCGCTGATGGCGATGCGATGGGTCTGGTCAAACTGATACGCGCCCAGCCCGCGCTTTCGCGTCCGTTGCTGCATCTGCGTGGCACACATGCACGCGGTGCCGTGGCCGATACTCTGACCCGGTCCGGCATCGAGACCCATGAAGCAGTGATTTATGACCAGCCGCTGCTCGATCTGACCGCCGAGGCCAAGGCAGCACTGAACGGCACGGCGCCGGTGGTGGTGCCGCTGTTCTCCTCGCGCAGCGCCGCGCGCTTTGCAGAAGTGAACGGGGGTGCGGCACCTTTGCTGGTTGCAGCAATAAGTGCGGCTGTTTGGCAGGAAGCTATTGATTTATGCGCAATTCGCCACATTGTCACCGATCAGCCAACGGGCGAAGCGATGCTAAAAGCGGCATTGCAATTGCTTCATTTGGCAAGGACGCTTGAGAGCAGGCAGGACGCACAGTAAGGTCTTTGAAACAGACAACATCTTAAGTGCTTTAAGATTCGAAAGGGTGGATCCAAGTGGCAGACGGCAAAAAATCCAAGGACACCCGGGATCAGTCAACCGGGGCCGACGGGAACTCGACCAAAACCGCAGATGTTTCCACATCGCAGGCCCGGACCGACATTACCGACACCCAGGAGAATGATGTCGTGGTGCAGAAAGAACCGGTGGCAGAGCCGTCGGGTTCGAAAGAGGCTGCCGACGCGCCCGAAGCGCCCGAGGTGACAAAGCCGGACGAGGCAGAGGCCTCTGCCGTGGCAGGGGATGGATCGCCTGAGGACACGTCGAGTGACACCGCGGCCGCCCCCTGGTCCCGGGACAAGACCAGCCAGACAGAGGATTTGGTCGGCGCAGGCGACGCCCCCGAGGCTGAGTCCGCAGGCGCCGCAGAAGTTCCGCCTGCTGCCATGCCGTTGCGCCCGGCAGAGGGGCAAGTGATCAAGGAAACCGTTGTTCAGCGCAAAGGCGGATTTTTCCCGATGTTGCTGGGCGGCGTGGCGGCGGGTGTGATCGGCTACGGCGTGGCCCAGTATCAGGCCAACGCATGGCCCTTTGGCACCGGCGCCGAGGATCCGTTCCGCGCGCAGACCATCGCCGCCCTGGAACAGCAGCGCAGCCAGCTGGACGATCTCGCAGCCCGGTTGGGCAATACCGAAACCGCGGTCGGGGCCTTTGATGTCTCGGACCTGACGACTGCCGTAAGCGAATTGCGCACGTCAGCGACGGAAACGCAGAACCAGATTGCCACTCTGTCGGACCAGATCGGCCGACTTGAAGTGCGCGTCGTCGAACTGGAAAAACGCCCGATGGAAGCCGCACTTTCGCCCGAGGCCGTGGCCGCCTACGAGCGTGAAATGGATTCCCTGCGCAGCGACATCGCATCGCAGCGTAATGAAATCATGAACTTCGCTGCCGAAGCCGTGGCCGCAGAACAAAGCGCCGAAGCCCAGGCCTCGCTGGCCAAGGTCCGCGCGGCACTGGCGGAACTTACAACCTCTCTGGAAAGCGGCGCGCCGTTCGAACAGCCCCTTGCCACGATCCGCACCAACAGCGACGTCGACATTCCCCCCGCCCTGAGCAGCGTCGCAGGCGAGGGTGTTCCGACGATGGCAGAGCTGGGCGCGGAATATCCGGATGCCGCCCGCGCGGCACTGGCTGCCGCCCGTGCGGAAGCCGCCCCCGCCGAGGGCACGAACCATGTGCTGAACTTCTTTCGCGACCAGGTGGGCGCACGGTCTGTGACGCCGCGCGAGGGATCTGACGCGGATGCGGTTCTGTCGCGCGCCGAAGCAGCATTGACCAGCGGGGACCTTGCCGCGACTCTTGCCGAGGTGAGAACCCTGAGCGGTTCGGCGCAGTCTGCGATGGCTGACTGGATGGCACGGGCAGAAGCACGCGTGTCGGCACAAGGCGCGGCGGCAACGCTCGCGCAGGAATTGAACCAGGAATAAGGGTCGGACAATGCTTTGGTCTCTCATAAAGATTGTGTTCTTCGTCGCGCTGGTCGCGGCGCTGACCCTTGCTGCCGGGTATCTGATGGAAAGCACGGGCGGCGTTCAGATCACTCTGGCCGGGACGGAATATACCCTTGGCCCGCTGCAATCCGTGCTGGCTGCCATGGTGCTGGTTTTTGCGGTCTGGGTGGCGTTCAAGCTGCTGTCCCTGCTGATCGCGGTGCTGCATTTCCTGAATGGCGACGAAACCTCGTTGTCGCGCTATTTCGACCGCAACCGCGAACGCAAAGGGTATCAGGCGCTCAGCGAGGGGCTGATGGCGTTGGCGTCCGGCGAAGGGCGGGTGGCCATGGCCAAGGCCTCCAAGGCCGAGCGCTACCTGCACAGGCCGGAACTGACCGATCTGATCACCGCACAGGCGGCCGAGATGAATGGCGACCGCGCCAAGGCCGAACAGGTTTACAAGCGGCTGGTCCAGCGTGATGAGACCCGCTTTGTCGGTGTGCGCGGCATCATGAAGCAAAAGCTGGCGCAGGGCGATACCGAGACTGCCCTGAAACTTGCCGAACGGGCGTTTGTCCTGAAGCCGAAACATGAAGAAGTGCAGGATATCCTGCTGAAGCTTCAGGCGCAGAAGGCCGACTGGGTCGGCGCGCGCAAAACCCTGAATGCCAAGCTCAAGCACGGGTCTTTGCCGCGCGACGTCCACAAGCGGCGCGACGCGGTTCTGGCCCTGTCCGAAGCCAAGGACATCCTCGACAGCGGCAAGTCGATCGAGGCCCGCGAAGCCGCGATTGCAGCCAACAAGGCGTCGCCCGATCTGATCCCGGCGGCCTGCATGGCGGCGCGCGGCTTTGTTGCCGAGGGCCGCACCAAGAACGCCGTGCGCCTGCTGAAAAAGGCGTGGCAGGTGCAGCCGCATCCCGACCTTGCAGCGGCCTTTGCCGAAATCGTGCCGAACGAAACCCCGGTCGAGCGGCTCAAACGGTTCCGGCAATTGACGGCGATCCGGCCCGAGCACCGGGAGACCCGGCTGCTGACCGCCGAACTGAACCTCGCGGCCGAAGATTTTCCCGAAGCCCGCCGCGCGCTCGGGGATCTGATCGAAACGGACCCGGACACCCGGGTACTTGCCATCATGGCGGCTGTCGAACGCGGGGAAGGGGCACCGGATGCCGTGGTCCGCGGCTGGCTGACCAAGGCGCTGACCGCGCCGCGCGGGCCGCAGTGGGTCTGCGAAAACTGTAACAACATCCACAATGCCTGGACGCCCGTTTGCGAAAACTGCGGCGCCTTCGACACCCTGTCCTGGAAGTCGCCACCACAATCGGCATCCTCGATGCCGACCGGTGCCGAAATGCTGCCGCTGTTGGTGGGGGAGGATGAAACGCCATCCGCCGCGCCTGTTGCCGTGGATGCGGAACTGGTCGAACCCGACCAGACCGAGGATCCCGCAGCAGAGGAGACACAGGCGAAAGGTGCCCAGAGTTAACGGCGCCTTGACCGCACCTCCGCTGGATGTCCCACGGATCGCACAATGGTGTGCGCGTCGGGCGCGCGGGTGAGTGAAGTAACATTCACTGACCGTGGAGACCGTGGACATGGCATTCGAACGCCACAGATTTCAGGTGCATCGGGCGATGATTTCACCCAGAGGCCGGATTGCAAAGCGCCCTGTGAACCGCGCGCGGCGCTGGGGTGCGAGAACAAAGGGTACGGCGGGCTGCACCGGGGCGCCGAGGGACGTCCTGCCTGCGGTTCAACGGCCCTACCGGCCAGAAGTCGCGTGATGGTGCCGGAACATGGCACCACACAGTCGCTTTGACCGAACCATGGACTTGCAAAAAGAAAATCGCGGATATATTGCCTCGCTCCACAATGCCCCAATAGCTCAGCTGGTAGAGCAACTGTTTCGTAAATAGTAGGTCGGCGGTTCGAGTCCGTCTTGGGGCACCAGTTCACCTGTTGAACACCGTTATTTCATTGCATATCAGGCGCTTAGGCTGTCCATCGGGGTACTTACCGAGTCACAACCGGGACACCTCGGGCTATGGCGATGACAATTGAACTGAAATACGTGGATACACTGAGCGGTGCTCGGAAGCGGTTTCGCCGCCGATTCCCCAAGCATCTGCAGACCATCTTGAAGAAGGAGTTCTTTCAGGAACCCCTTAAATGCCCGTGATGGTGCGGCGCTGCTGCGTGAGCACGAATACCTGAAGCGCCTACCGATTTGCCAGTTTGCTTTTTGTCATAACCGCCATCCTTACTTAACGTGACGGTCTCCGACAGGCCCGGGGCGGTTCAGGGGCGTCCTGTGGCTACATCTGCAAGACTTGGAGTGCAGAGCGCGAACGATCCCCGTCAGCCGGGACAACCGGCTGCCCGGAGCGCGTGCCCGCCCGCGCGGCCAGAGGTGGGCGAAACCGCAGATGGCTGAGCCCGCCCCGAACTGGTCGCTATTGGCTCTCACCATCTACCCGGTAGACGAAGTGCGAAATGGCCTCAAAATATATCTGCGGTGCAGAGGTGCCCCCTGCACGGCGGATCAACTGGAGCAGCGTTTCTCGGCATCCTCAACAGCGGCGGTAAAGCCCAGCAGCGAAAACGTGTCCTTTGTCTGGGTGCCGCGCGCCGATCGTGCGGTCAGAGCCGCGTCCGAGCCGCGCTTCATCGCCGTGATCAGCTTGGCATCATCTGCCGGAGTGGCAGGCCAGGCCCATTCGCCTTCGGTGAACAGCTCGAACTGGGTGCCGCTGACGTTGACATTCACCGTCGAACCGTCGGCAAAGGGGTAGCCTCCGGTGAAGGCAACCTGGCCGGCAACATTAGCTCCGGGGCGATAGAACACCATCAGCAGGATCTCGCCCCGCGTCACCGCAACCACCCGACCGTCCTTGGTGTTCACGCTTTCCTTGTACGTCGTCACCGCCCAGCACTCGCGCGGCTCCTTGCCCTCGAACACGGACCAGTCCGTCATCGCATCCACGCGGTTCGTGCTCGCGTCCTGCGCGACCACAGTTCCGGCCATCAGTGCCAGAACGGTCCCGGCCAACACACGGCTCAATATTGATGTCATACGCGCAGCCTCCAGCTGTCTTCAGCCCCAATACCCTTGGTTGCGCCCTTGGTGGTCTGGCTTATGATGCCGCGCAACCGTTTTTGTCTCGACGGGCGGAGATTAGCCTGAAATACCTGCTGCTTGAAAGCCCCGTTGGCAGAATATCGCTTGTTTGTGAGGTCCCGATGCGTCCAATGCCTGTCCCCATGGCCGAAATCTGGCGTGGGCCATTTACGGAAAGTCTGCACATGGGGCATGCGGTGATCTGTGGTCCGGACGGCGACATCACCGAAGCCTGGGGCGATCCGCAGGCGGTGGTGCTGCCACGCAGTTCGGCCAAGATGATTCAGGCGCTGCCGCTCGTGACTTCTGGCGCTGCTGATGCCTGCGGCCTGACTCCCCGCCAGTTGGCGCTGGCCTGCGCGTCGCACCAGGGTGCGACAGTCCATGTCGACGCAGTTCAGGCCTGGCTGAACGATCTCGGTTTGACGGAACAGGACCTGCGCTGCGGCCCCGAGATCAGCCGCGACACGGCCCTCGCACATGAGATGATCCGCCGCGATCTTTCGCCGTGCCAGTTGCACAACAATTGCTCGGGCAAACACAGTGGCTTTTTGACCCTGAATCAGCGGCTCGGGGCGGGTCCGGACTATGTCGAGGTCGATCATCCGGTGCAGCAGGCCTGTCTCGATGCGTTCGAAACGGTTACTGGCCAGTCCAGCCCGGGATACGGCATCGATGGCTGTTCCGCCCCCAACCATGCCACGACGATGCAGGGCATGGCGCGCGCGATGGCTTTTTTCGCCAATGCCCATACAGGGTCCGACAGCCTGAGCCAGGCTGCGGCGCGACTTGCCGAGGCGATGTATTCGCACCCCGAGATGGTGGCCGGAGAAAACCGCGCCTGCACACTCCTGATGCGGGCCGCGAAAGAGCCGGTCGCCGTCAAGACCGGTGCCGAAGGCTATTTTGTCGCGATCTTGCCGGGGCGCGGGCTGGGTCTGGCTCTCAAGATCCAGGATGGTGCGACCCGGGCTTCGGAATGCGCCATCGCGGCGTTGCTGGTGCGACTGGGAGTTGTCGATGCGCAACATCCTTCGGTGGTGCAGTTCCTGAACCCCGAGATTCTGAACCGGCGCGGCTTTCTGACCGGGCAGATCCGTCCGGCGTCTGATCTCATGCAGTGACCTGTCAGTCCGACGCCCAAGAGTTTTGCAAAAACTCTTGGCAAAACTTTTTGAAAAAGTTTTGCGCCGGTACGGGCTGTCAGGTTGTGAAATCGGTCCTGGCGTAGCCCTGAAGGAACAACAGCGCCGTGAGATCGCTGTTGTTTATGCGCACGCTGCACTCTGCCTGAACCGTTGGCTTGGCATGAAGGGCAACCCCGGTGCCGGCCAGTGCCAGCATGCCCAGATCATTGGCGCCGTCGCCGACGGCCAGTACCTCCGAGGGCGACAGGCCAAGCCGCGTGGTGATCTCCTGCAGTGCAGTCACCTTTGCCTCACGTCCGAGAATTGGCAGGGCCACCGATCCTGTCAGAGCGCCGTCCTGGATCAGCAGGGTATTTGCCCGGTGCTCGTCGAACCCCAATTGCGTTGCAACCGACCCCGTGAAGGCGGTGAACCCGCCCGAGACGAGGGCTGCATACCCGCTCTGTGCCTTCATCGTGGCCAGGAGCACCGACCCACCTGGCATCAGTGTGATTCGGGTGTCCAGCACCTTTTGGATCACGCTTTCCTGCAGACCTTTCAGCAGGCTCACGCGGGCGGTCAGTGCGCCCTCGAAGTCCAGCTCGCCGTTCATCGCCCGCGCCGTGATCTCGCGGACGTCTGCTCCGACGCCCGCCTCTTCGGCCAGCTCGTCGATACACTCCTGCTCGATCATCGTGCTGTCCATGTCGGCAAGCAGCATTTTCTTGCGTCGCCCCGCACTTGGCTGAATCACCAGGTCGACCGACAGTGCCTGCAGGTCCTGCCACACCTGCCATTGATTTGCCGGTGCCTGCGCCAGGGCAAACTCGGCCGCCTCGTCCGGTGACAGCCAGACAGCATCCTGGCCACCCCAGGCATTGCGCAGTGAGTCGACCAGGGCGGGGTCCAGGCCGCCGGGGCGGGCTATCAAGGTGGCTGTGAACATGGGCAGGTTTCCGATCGTAGACATCGCGTGTCGCGAATTGCATCTGATGCGGCGCAATATCGTCATTTAAGGGATTGTGGAACCGAAAATTGGCCCGTATTCCGGCACGTGGGACACCCCTCCCCAACGAGGGGCGCTTATCTGGAAGGATAGCACATATGGCTATTGCACTACCCGTCACGCGGCCGGCTAACCCGCGTTTTTCTTCTGGCCCCTGCGCCAAAATCCCCACATTCTCGCTTGATCTGCTGGCCGACGCGCCGCTGGGGCGTTCGCACCGCGCCCCGGTCGGCAAGGCCAAGCTCAAGGCCGCCATCGAAGGCACCCGCGAGCTTCTGAACATTCCCGCCGACTACCGCATCGGCATCGTGCCGGCCTCGGACACCGGCGCCGTCGAGATGGCCATGTGGTCGCTGCTCGGCGCCCGTCCCGCGACCATGGTCGCCTGGGAGAGTTTTGGCGCCGGCTGGGTTACGGACGTGGTCAAGCAGTTGAAGATCGAGGCGACGGTGAAAACCGCCGAATACGGCCAGATCGTCGACATGGCCGCGCTGGATTATGACACCGACGTCGTCTTTACCTGGAACGGCACCACCAGCGGCGTCCGGATGCCGGATGGCGATGCGATTCCCGCCGACCGTGCCGGCCTCACCATTTGTGACGCCACCAGCGCCGCCTTTGCGCAGGATCTGCCCTGGGACAAGCTCGATGTGACGACGTTCTCCTGGCAGAAGGTGCTGGGCGGCGAAGCGGCCCACGGCATCATCGTGCTGGGCCCGCGTGCTGTTGCGCGTCTGGAAAGCTATACCCCGGCCTGGCCGCTGCCCAAGATCTTTCGCCTGACCAAGGGTGGCAAGCTGATCGAAGGCATCTTTGCCGGCGAGACAATCAACACGCCTTCCATGCTGGCGGTCGAGGATTACCTCGTTGCCCTGGACTGGGCGCGCGCGGTTGGTGGCCTGAACGGTCTCATGGCCCGCGCCGATGCGAACGCGCAGGCAATCTGGGATTTCTGTGCGGCCAACGACTGGATCGCAAACCTGGCCGAGGTTGACGCGACGCGCTCGAACACCAGCGTCTGTCTCAAGTTCACCGATGCGCGCATCACGGATGGCGCGACCTTTGCCAAGGCCGTGGCAAAGCGGCTGGAAGCCGAAGGGGTGGCGCTGGATGTCGGGGCCTATCGCGATGCGCCCGCAGGCCTGCGAATCTGGTGCGGCGGCACGGTCGAAACCTCGGACATCGAGGCGATGCTGCCCTGGCTCGACTGGGCCTTCCACGTCGAAATCGAGGCGCTGTCGAAAGCCGCCTGAACCAGAATTTTCTGCGAAAATTCTTGGGCTCCGCCTGGGGCCCAAGCCTTTCCCCATTCTTTGAAGGACCATCACCATGGCCCCCCGCGTACTCATCTCCGACGAACTCTCCGAAGCTGCCGTTCAGATCTTCAAGGATCGCGGCATCGACGTCGACTTTCAGCCCGACCTTGGCAAGGACAAGGACAAGCTTGCCGAGGTCATTGGTCAGTATGATGGTCTTGCCATCCGGTCGGCCACCAAGGTCACCGAAAAGATCCTGGCCGCCGCAACCAACCTCAAGGTGATTGGCCGCGCCGGCATCGGTGTCGACAACATCGACAAGGAAGCCGCGTCCAAAAAGGGCGTGATCGTGATGAACACGCCTTTCGGCAACATGATCACCACCGCCGAACATGCCATCGCCATGATGTTCGCCGTTGCCCGCCAGATCCCCGAGGCATCCGCGTCGACCCATGCCGGCAAATGGGAAAAGTCCAAGTTCATGGGCGTGGAGCTGACCGGCAAGACGCTTGGCGTGATCGGTGCGGGCAATATCGGCGGCATCGTCTGTGACCGTGCGCGGGGCCTGAAGATGAAGGTCGCCGCCTACGACCCTTTCCTGAGCCAGGAAAAGGCCGACAAGATGCGCATCGAAAAGGTCGAGCTGGACGAGCTGCTCAAGCGCGCCGACTTCATCACCCTGCACGTCCCGTTGACCGACCAGACCCGGAACATCCTGTCACGCGAGAACCTCGAAAAGACCAAGCCGGGCGTGCGCATCATCAACTGCGCCCGGGGCGGTCTGGTGGACGAACAGGCCTTGGCCGACCTTCTGACGTCGGGCCACGTCGCTGGCGCCGCGTTCGATGTCTTCGCCCAGGAACCGGCAAAGGAAAACCCGCTGTTCAACCTGCCCAACGTGGTCTGCACGCCGCACCTTGGCGCCGCGACCTCTGAGGCGCAGGAAAACGTCGCCCTTCAGGTGGCGGACCAGATGGCGGATTACCTGCTGACCGGCGCCGTGACCAATGCGCTGAACATGCCGTCGGTGACAGCCGAAGAGGCCAAGGTCATGGGCCCCTGGATCAAGCTTGCGGACCATCTCGGCGCCTTCATCGGCCAGATGACGGACGAGCCCATTCAGGCCATCAACATCCTGTACGACGGCAGCGTTTCGACGATGAACCTCGCGGCGCTGAACTGTTCGGTCGTGGCCGGCATCATGAAACGCGCCAATCCGGATGTGAACATGGTCTCGGCCCCGGTTGTGGCACAGGAACGCGGGATCCGCATTTCGACCACCAACCAGGCCAAGTCCGGCGCCTTTGACGGCTATATCAAGGTGACCGTGGTGACGTCCAAACGCGAGCGGTCGATCGCCGGTACGGTGTTCAGTGACGGCAAGCCGCGCTTTATCCAGATCAAGGGCATCAACATCGACGCCGAAGTGGGCGCGCACATGCTGTACACCACCAATGAAGATGTCCCCGGGATCATCGGCACGCTGGGCATGACCATGGGCGAAAATGGTGTGAACATCGCCAACTTCACCCTTGGTCGTTCGGCGGCCAAAGGCGAGGCGATTGCCCTGCTGTACGTCGATGACGTCGTGCCGGCCAATGTGATCAACAAGCTGGTCAAGACCGGCATGTTCCGGCAGGTCAAGCCGCTGGTTTTCGACGTCGCCTGAGCGGGTGCCGGGATCGCTGGTCCCGGCCCGTCAGACAAGCCCTGCAACGCACCGGTTTTCCGGTGCGTTTTTTTGTGCCGCACATTCTGGCGGCACGATCCGAAGATGCCTTTGATCCTGGCTCCGTAGCGGGGGCGGAGTGGCTTTCCCGCGCGGCGATGCGGGGGTAAAGGATCGTGCAGGGTCGACTATCAGCGCAAGGAAGCGGAGATGACACCGATCTATGCCATCGGCGACATTCACGGCCAGGTCGGCGAACTGGACGGGGCGCTTGCCCGTATCGAAGTCGATGAAGATTCGTCGGCGCCGGTGGTGTTTCTGGGCGACTCGGTGGATCGCGGTCCCGACAGCCGGGCGGTGCTGCAAACCCTGATCGACGGTCAGGCCCGGGGTCGTCCCTGGATCACGCTGTTGGGCAACCACGATCGCTATATGCGCAATTTCCTGAACGGCAGCGGTGTTCGGCCGCCGGAATACCTTGACTGGCTCGACCCGAGAATCGGTGGGCAGAGCACCCTGGCCTCTTACGGGGTGGATGCCGACAGCCGTCGCCACAAGAGCGACATCCGGGCGGATGCCCTGCAGGCAGTGCCGCAGTCGCACCTGAAATTCCTCGACAACCTGCATCCGATGCACGAGACGGCAGAGCAGATCTTTGTACACGCAGGACTGCGCCCCGGCATAGCGCTTGCGCAGCAAAGCGAACATGACCTGATCTGGATCCGCGACGGGTTTCTCGAGCACACGGATGATTTCGGCCGACTGGTGGTGCATGGCCACACCGCGCTCAGGGCGCCGCGGCACTATGGCAACAGGCTGAACCTGGACAGTGGTGCGGGGTACGGTCGTCCCCTAACGGCGGCGCTGATCCGCGGGCGCGCGGCCTGGAACTTGACCAGGGATGGGCGTGATCCGATCCCGGCACCTTAATCCGTCGGCCCGGAGTCGCGCCGATCCTGCCCGTCCCGTCCGCGCATCTGCCCAAGATACGGGATCCCTCCCCGGGCCTGCGCAATTTCCGGGACCAGGGCGCATTTGCGGGGCGAACGCCGTTTTTTGGCACAACCTATCCGAAATTGAGTTTACGCTGACCCTGTTGCCACACCGGGGCACATCACAAAAAGGAGGTTCCAATGTCCGGAAAAATCGTCGTCGGATACGACGGCAGCGCCGCGGGACGGCGCGCTCTCGACTTTGCGCTGGCACGGGCCAAGGCGCAGGATTCAAGCGTCCTGATCGCGCACGTCCTGGAGTGGTCGCCCTATTCCTTTCTGACTCCTGACGAACTGGAAGAGCGCCACGTCCGGCGCAAGGAAGAGATGGCGCGCGCCGAAACAGCGGTCATTGGCCCGGTGCTGGAAAAGCTCAAGGATTCGGGCGTCGAGATCACGACAGTCATAAAGTACGGCCATATCGCCGAAAAGCTGGCCGAAATTGCAAAGGACTCAGGCGCGATACAACTGGTCGTCGGCCGGGACGGCCACGGGTCCCTGGCGGCGCGGGTGTTCGGGTCGGTCGCGGGAACTCTGGTGCAGATCGCCACAGTTCCGACCACCATCGTGCCCTGACCCGGGCGCCATTCCAAAAGAAAAACAGACAGGGATAGTCAAATGCAAACGTACATTCGCACCGCGCTTGCGGCCTTGGGGGTAACGCTGCTTGGCGCTGCTCCGGCGCTGGCGCAATCCATCGACGAACAGGTGAACGCGCTCTTCGCGTCGTCGACCGGCTGGTTTGTCAATTTCATCTTCAGTTCTTTTCCCGGCACCAATTTCCCGTGGATTGTTGGCTGGCTCGTGGTCGCGGCGACAATCTTTACCTTTTACTTCGGTTTTGTGCAGTTCCGCTTTTTCGGCCACGCCATCGCACTGGTCAAAGGCGATTATTCCGACCCCGATGACGCGGGCGAGGTCAGCCATTTCCAGGCACTTGCCACCGCGCTCTCGGGCACCGTCGGTCTGGGAAACATTGCAGGTGTTGCAGTGGCCGTCGGCATCGGCGGACCCGGGGCAACCTTCTGGATGATCCTGGCCGGGCTCATGGGCATGGCGTCGAAGTTTACCGAATGCACACTGGGCGTGAAATACCGCAACGAGTATCCGGACGGCACCGTTTCAGGCGGCCCGATGTATTACCTCACCAAGGGGTTTGCCGAACGCGGCACCCCGGGGGGCAAGGTGCTGGCCGTGCTGTTTTCGATCTTCTGCATCCTCGGGGCCCTGGGCGGCGGCAACATGTTCCAGGCCAACCAGGCGCACGCGCAGCTGACCAACGTTCTGGGGGATTACCCGGGCTGGATCACCGGCATCATCTTTGCGACCATTGTCTTTGCCGTGATCATCGGTGGTCTGAAGTCCATCGCACAGGTCACCGAAAAGGTCGTACCGATCATGGGTGTCCTCTATGTCGGGACTGCCTTGATTATCCTGCTGTTGAACTATGACAAGATCGGCTGGGCTTTCGGCCAGATTTTCGAGGGCGCCTTTTCCGGTCTTGGCGTCGCGGGTGGTCTTGTCGGGGCGCTGATCCAGGGCTTCAAACGGGCTGCGTTTTCCAATGAGGCCGGAGTCGGTTCCGCCGCCATCGCCCACTCTGCGGTGCGCACCAAAGAGCCGATCACCGAAGGCTTCGTATCGCTGCTGGAACCCTTTATCGACACCGTGGTGATCTGCACGATGACGGCGCTGGTGATCGTGATCACCGGTCAGCTGATGATGGATCCGGAAACCGGCAAGTTCATCCTGAACGAGGCGGGAACGGCAATCAAGACGGTGGGTGACGTGTCGGGTGTGGCACTGACCTCTGCGGCCTTCTCATCCTCGATCAGCGGCTTCAAGTACGTCCTCGCGATTGCTGTCATCCTGTTCGCCTTCTCGACCATGATCTCGTGGTCTTACTACGGCCTCAAGGCGTGGACCTACCTGTTCGGCGAGGGCAAGACCAAGGAACTGGTGTTCAAGGTGATCTTCTGCATCTTTGTGGTGATCGGCGCAGCCGCCAGCCTTGGCCCGGTCATCGACTTTTCGGATGCGGCGATCTTTGCAATGGCGGTGGTGAACATCATCGGGCTCTACTTCCTGATGCCGATCGTGATGCGGGAGCTGACGAGTTACACCCAGCGGCTGAAGACGGGCGAGATCAAAAAGTACGCCTGATCTGATCCACTTGCGGCCACTGCATTGCGCGGGCAACGACCCTGACGCGTCCCGCCCCGCGGGACACAGGATTGCCGCCGGTCCATCTGGTCGGCGAAAAACCCACATGGCCGCGATTCTTCGGGTCGCGGCCATGTCATGTGCCTATTTGATCGACGGCGACATGTTATTTTAATTTTCGCTCATGGCCCGTGGCTGTCAGTCCAGATCTTCCGGCAGCAGCAGGTTCAGAACGATGGACAGGGTGGCGGCGGGCAGCAAGCCGCTTGTCAGCAGGATCTGCAGTGTCTTGGGCAGATGCTGCAACGCGCTCGGTTCGAGCTGAAGTCCGAGGCCGACCGAGAGCGACACCGCAAAAATCACCATGTTGCGGCGGTTCCAGGTCACGTCCGACAACATGTTCACGCCGGCGGCGCAGACCATGCCGAACATCACCACCACGCCGCCCCCCAGAACGTTGATCGGCACCGTCGCCACTGCCGCGCCGATCTTTGGCACCAGACCGCAGAGGATCAGGAACACCGCCCCGATGGTCACCACATGGCGGCTCATCACGCCGGTCATCGAGATCAGTCCGACATTCTGCGAAAACGAGGTGTTGGGCAGCCCGCCGAACACGCCTGCAACCGCTGTGCCCAGACCATCGGCAAAGGTTGCACCGGAAATCTCCGCGTCGGTCGCCTCGCGCCCCGCGCCACCCTTGGTGATGCCCGAAACGTCGCCGACAGTCTCGATTGCCGAGATAACGGCCATGAAGCACATGCCGATGACGATCGCAAAGTTGAATTCAATTCCCCAGCGGAATGGATTGGGCAGGGCAAAGACTGCGGCGCGACCGAGGTTGCCAAAGTTGACCTGGCCCATCACCAGCGCCACCAGATAGCCCGCGATCAGGCCGATCAGGATTGCCGCGACCGACATCAGCCCCCTGGTGAAGAACTTGATGGCCAGCGTCACGACGATCACCACCAGCGCCGGCAGCCACATCGCGAAGGTGCCGAATTCCGGTTTGCCCATCAGCGGCACACCCCCGGCCGCATATTAGATGCCCACCCGCACCAGTGCGAGACCGATCATAAGCACGATCAGCCCGGTGACCAGCGGCGGCAGGGCAAAGCGCAGTTTTCCGACCACCGTGCCAAGGCAGAAGTGGAACAGCCCACCGATCATGACACCGGTCATCAGCCCGGCCATGCCCGCCACACCCTGACCGGCAACCGCCGGGATCATGATCGGCAGAAAGGCAAAGCTTGTGCCCTGCACGATCGGCAGGCGCGCCCCGACCGGACCCATGCCAATGGTCTGGAACAGTGTGGCGATGCCCGCGAACAGCATCGACATCTGGATCATGTAGATCAGGTTCGGAAAGTCAGGGCTGTTCGAGCCAAAGCCGAAGCCCGCCGCTCCGGCAACAATGATCGCCGGGGTCACGTTGCTGGCGAACATCGCCATGACATGCTGGATGCCCAGCGGCACCGCCTTGGCCAGCGGCGGTGTATAATTCGGATCGGCAAGCTGTGCCGGAGCTCCCAGGCTGGTGTCTGTCATTGTCATATCCCTAGTTGTTCAGTTGGTAACAGCCGAGGTGTGTCTCTTGCTGGACAGTGCCCGGAATGAAGCCCGGGCCACAGAGGCCGGGAGCGATGATCGAGTCGGGGGCGCTCAGCCGAAATTTTTCCAGAGTGGCCGTGCTGCCGATCCTGTCGATGACAGCAAACAGCCCCGCGCCGTGCCGCGGTGTCAACACGCCATGCCATGTGCCAGGGTGCAAGCTCACACCCCGGCCCGGCGCTGCCGGAAAAGCGTGCAGAGCCCCCGAAGTCGGGCCGATCTCGACCCTATCCGGATCAGCCAGCAGCGGGCGGTACCTTGCAGGACATGCAGCCCGAGTTCCATCACCTCGACCATGTGCCGCCGAGCGGCCGGCCTGTATCGGCGCGGCGCCCCTTGGTCCCCGCGCCCAAGCGCCTATCTAAGATGGACAGACCCGCCACCTTTGGATATCACCCGCGCTCATGGCACAGACAAAGTCAGATCCCAACTACAAGGTGCTCTCGGAAAACCGCAGGGCGCGCTATGACTATGCCATCGAGGATGACGTTGAATGCGGGATCATCCTGCAGGGCTCCGAGGTGAAATCCCTGCGTGAAAACGCCTGCAACATCGCCGAAAGCTATGCTGCGGTCGAAAATGGCGAACTCTGGCTGGTGAACTCGTATATCGCGCCCTATGACCGCGCCATGTTCGGCCACGAGGAACGGCGTCGCCGCAAGCTGCTGGTGTCGCGCAAGGAGCTGTCGCGGCTCTGGAACGAGACTCAGCGCAAGGGCATGACGCTGGTGCCGCTGGTGATGTACTTCAATCACAAGGGCATCGCCAAAGTGAAGATCGGCATCGCCAAGGGCAAGAAGAATCACGACAAGCGTGAAGCCGACGCCAAGCGTGATTGGGGCCGCCAGAAGGCACGTCTGCTGCGCCACAACGGTTGAACCGGCGCTGTGGGGCGGAACAGGAACATCCTGTGACGCCCGTCTGAGCTGCCAGCCAGCCCTTGCCACCCCGGCCCTTGCGGAATATGCACGGGAACAGCTTCTTATGGGGGGAACATGGCCCAAGACGATCCCAGAACGCTGGTCTCGACCGACTGGCTCGCCCGGCACCTCAAGGACCCGGACCTGCGCATCCTTGATGCCAGCTGGCATATGCCGGACGCAGGCCGTGACGCCAGGGCGGAATTTGCGTCCGAACATATTCCGGGCGCCCGGTTCTTTGACATCGAGGATATCAGCGACAGCCGCTCGGACCTTCCGCACATGGCGCCGCCGATCGAGAAATTCATGTCCCGTTTGCGGGCGCTGGGCGTGGGCGACGGGCATCAGGTGGTGGTCTACGACACCGCCGGGTTGTTTTCGGCCGCGCGGGTCTGGTGGCTGTTCCGGCTGATGGGTCAGATGGACGTCGCGGTGCTGGACGGGGGCCTTGCCAAATGGCGCGCCGAGGGCCGCGAGACCGAGGACATGCCGCCCATTGTCCGCGACCGTCACATGACCGTGCGCCGCCAGAATCAGATGGTGAAGGACGTGACCCAGGTTGCCGCGGCCTCCAAGCTGGGCGATTACGAAATCCTCGACGCCCGCGCGCCCGCGCGTTTTCGTGGCGACGCGCCCGAGCCGCGCCCCGGTCTGCGGGCAGGCCACATCCCGGGCTCGAAGAATGTGCACTACGCCACGCTGCTGAACGATGACGGCACGATGAAGGACTCCGATGCGCTGAAGGCCGTTTTCGGCTCGGCGGGCGTGAATTTGTCCAAGCCGGCCATCACCACCTGCGGGTCCGGAGTGACGGCCGCTATCGTGTCGCTGGCGCTCGAGCGTATCGGCAAGACCGACCATTCCCTTTATGACGGGTCCTGGGCGGAATGGGGCATGTTCCCCACCGTACCCGTGGAAACCGGACCCGCCGCCACCGGAGACATCTGATGTTCGAAACCCTCAAGGAACAACCCGCGGACAAGATCCTGATGCTGATGCAGGCCTTCAAGGAAGACCCGCGCGACACCAAGATCGACCTCGGTGTCGGCGTCTACAAGGACGCCAGCGGCAACACCCCGATCATGCGCGCGATCAAGGCCGCCGAACAGCAGCTCTGGAACTCCGAACAGACCAAGGCCTACACCGGGCTGGCCGGTGATCCGGCCTTTGGCGATGCGATGGTCGCGCTGGTGCTGGGCGATGCCGTGCCACGTGCCAATGTCGCCGCCGCTGCGACCCCGGGCGGGACGGGAGCTGTGCGGCAGGGCTTTGACATGGTGCGTCAGGCCAACCCGGATGTGCGGGTCTTTGTCTCGAATCCGACCTGGCCGAACCACCTGTCGATCCTCAAGCACATGGGGATCCCGATGGTCCCCTACCGCTATTTCGACGAAGACACCCGTGGCGTCGATTTCGACGGGATGATGGCCGATCTCGCGCAGGCGAAAAAAGGCGACGTGGTGCTGCTGCATGGCTGCTGCCACAATCCCACCGGTGCCAACCTGAACCTGGCACAGTGGAACGAGGTCGTGGCCCTGCTGCTGAAAACCGGCGCGACGCCGATGATCGACATCGCCTATCAGGGCTTTGGCGATGGTCTCGACGCCGATGCCGAAGCGACGCGGCTGGTGGCCTCCTCGGTGCCGGAATGCCTGATCGCGGCAAGCTGTTCAAAAAACTTCGGCATCTACCGCGAACGCACCGGCCTGCTGATGGCGGTGTCGCAGGATGCCTCGGCGCAAAAGCTCAACCAGGGCACGCTGAACTATCTCAACCGGCAGAACTTCAGCTTTCCGCCCGATCACGGGGCCCGTCTGGTGACCATGGTGCTGACCGACGACGCACTGCGCGCCGATTGGAGCGCCGAGCTGGAAGAAGTCCGCAATTCCATGCTGGGTCTGCGCGAACAACTGGCATCCGAGCTTCAGCGGCTGTCCGGCTCTGACCGCTTCGGCTTTATCGCCCAGCACCGCGGCATGTTCTCGCGGCTCGGCACCACACCCGAGATGGTCGAAAAGCTGCGCGCCGATCATGGCATCTACATGGTGGGCGATTCCCGGCTCAACATCGCGGGTCTGAACAAGACGACCGTGCCGATCCTCGCCAAGGCGATCATCGACGTCGGCATCTGAGCCTGCGGGCTGACCGCTGGGGTCATTGCAATTGACGGATACAGGCGCTCCCGGGTTCGGGGGCGCTTTTTTGCGTTCCGGCACCGCGCGTCACAGATCAAAGGAACCATTCTTCAGGTCGCACGTTATTTGGGCACAGAGCAATCGCCGTGGCAGACGCGCCCGGCCATACACACAGAGTGAGGACCTTCGCATGAGCCGCATCATTTATATCATCGGTCTGATCGTCGTCGTTCTGATCATCCTCTCCTTCCTCGGCCTGCGCTGAGGGCGAGAGGACGGCGAAATCCGACATCCGGTGCTCTGCACGCCGGGCTGACGGTACACGCCATATCTGAAAGTAACCTGCCTGCGCGACGGCCTTTTCGCCGCGCAAGCTGATGACGCGCGGCACGCCGTGCCGCGGTCTCGAATGCGCCTCAGCGGGCGCATTCTGTTCGCTTGCAACACACGGAGCAGGTCTGGTCCTGCCCGGAAACCCCTGAAAGGAAAACCCATGAACTGGGATCAAGTCGAAGGCAAATGGAAAGAAATGACCGGCAACATCAAGGCACAGTGGGGCGATCTCACGGATGACGAGGTTACCGAGATCAACGGCAACCGTCAGGCGCTGGAAGGTAAGATCCAGGCCAAGTACGGCAAATCCAAGGAAGAAGCGCAACGCGAAGTCGACGACTTCCTGAACCGCTACTGAGTTTGCTCGGCGTGGCTGTCGCCCCCGGCAGCCACGTCCGACAAGCCCGAAAAGGCGTTCCCGACCGGGGGCGCCTTTTCGGTGTCACTCTCTCCTCGACAATCCCGCCCGTTCAGCCGCCTCTAATGTGTCCTGGCCCCTTTCGCGGTGAACGCGCGGCTGGTCAGCCGTGCACGTCGAGACTGTCCTGCGGGGCCTGCTCGCGGTCGAACATGCCGTAATCGCGGATCACGTGGCAGACTTTCAGGCGATAATCCGAAAACACGCCTTCGCGGCCACGCCGCTGTGCGCCTCGGTGCCCGTGAAGCTGGCGCCAGCGCTGAACCGCGGCTTCGTCCTCGAAAAAACTGATCGACAGCAGCTTGCCCGGGTTGGTCAGACTCTGGAACCGTTCGACGGACAGAAACCCCTCCACCTCTTCGACCAGCGGCCGCATCGCGGCGGCAATGTCCAGGTATTCCTCCTTGCGCCCCTCCGCAGGGATCACTTCAAAGATAATCGCGATCATGGCCACACTCCCTCACTGTTGGATGCACCATGCGGACCTGTTCCTGCACTGACAAGCCCCGGTCGCACTGTCCCGGAAGATCACCGGCCAGGCCACAGATCAGAGTCAATGCCCCTTGCGCCGACACAGCAAGCGCGGCCAGATGGCGATGTCAAAGCCCGGAGTCCTCCCATGCACATCCTACCCGTGACACCCTCGGTTCTTGCCGAATACGATGCACCCGCACCCGATCGGCTGATTTCCGGGTCACCCAGGTTCACCACCTGGAATCTGGAAGAGCGCGACGGGCTTTATTGCGGCATCTGGCAGTCGACACCCGGCAAGTGGCGTATTGCCTACGACGAATGGGAATACTGCCGAATTCTTTCCGGGGTATCGGTCCTGACCGAAGAGGGGCAGCCGCCCCAGACCTACCGCGCCGGCGACAGCTTCATCCTGCGCCCCGGGTTTACCGGCACATGGGAAGTGGTCGAAACCACCACCAAGGATTATGTGATCCGCCTGTGACCGGATCAGTGCGAACCTCCCATGCCCCTGGCGGCCTTTTGCGACCCGCGCCCGACCAGCGACAGACATGGCAAATCTCGCTCGGCGCGCCGGTCCTGGCGACATCCGAGCGGCAGGGGCGGGCAAATAATTGCCCGCGCCAGTTGTGGAAATGCCTCAGACCACGTTGAAGCCGGGGCCGTAGGGATAGTGGGTGATGTCTTCGGCCCCATCCGCATGCACCACCAGAATGTCATGCTCGCGGTATCCGCCCGCGCCCGGCTGCCCGGCCGGGATGGTCAGCATCGGTTCCATCGAAATCACCATTCCAGGCTCAAGCACGGTGTCGATGTCTTCGCGCAGTTCCAGCCCGGCTTCGCGGCCGTAAAAATGCGACAGCACGCCAAAGCTGTGCCCATAGCCAAAGGTGCGGTATTGCAGCAACTGGCGCTCTTCCAGAAAATCATTGATCTTGAGCGTGATCTCGGAACAGGTCGCACCCGGCTTCAGCAATGACATGCCATATTCGTGACAGGCCACGTTCGCCTCCCAGATGGCACGCGACGCCGCGTCGACTTCACCCACGAACATGGTGCGTTCCAGTGCGGTGTAATAGCCGGAGATCATCGGAAAAGTGTTGAGCGACAGGATGTCGCCGCGCTGCAACTTCCGCGCTGTCACCGGATTGTGTGCGCCGTCGGTGTTCAGCCCGGACTGGAACCAGACCCAGCTGTCCCGGTATTCGGCCTCCGGAAAGGCCCGCGCAATCTCGGTCTCCATCGCATCGCGCCCGGCCATGGCGACGTCGATTTCGCGCACACCCTCACGGATTGCGTCCTTTATGGCAAAGCCGCCGACATCCGCCACCCGGGCCCCTTCGCGGATCAGGGCAATCTCGGCTTCGGATTTGTGCATGCGCTGGCGCATTGTCGCGTCGTTGACTGCAACCCTTCCTTTGGGAGCGAGAAAGGTGTCGAGTTTTGCCAGCCCCTGAAGGGTCAGATGGTCCTCTTCAAAGCCGACGACCTGACCGGTGCCGGTAACCGACAGGATTGCACGCCAGAAGTTGTCGCGCTGCCAGTCGGTATAGGTGATGTTGTCGCCGTGGCAGCGCCGCCAGGGCTGGCCCGCGTCGATGCCCGCCGAAATGGTGACTGATTCGGTGGCGGTGACAACCAACCCGTACGGCCGCCCGAAGCTGCAATACAGAAAGCCCGAGTAATAGGCGATGTTGTGCATGGAGGTGAAGACACAGGCGGTGACGCCCAATCTTTCCATACTGCTGCGCAGGCCGGACAGCCGGGCGTCGTATTCTGATGCCGCAAACGGCAGGGCAGCTTTGTCGCCATTGTGAAACCGATAGAATTCAGGACGTTGTGTCATGTGACCCTCCAGAGAGCTATCGCATCCGGGAGTCATGGCAAACCTGACCCGCCTGTGACGCGACACAGAAAGGTCCCGGCGTTCAGGACGGGGAAAAAGCTCAAGGGGATCCCATGCGGCGACGCCATCGCCCTGCTTTGCAACAGCGATACGCCCGAAGGCGCCGCCACGCAAGATGGGTTTTCGGTCGCCGGATGCGGCGGTTGAAAAACGGCCCCGCTCGGCCCGGGAGGAGCCCCCGGTCGCGCCGCGCACCTGACGCCAGTCGGCAATCCGTCGGCCCGGGTCTTGCGCTGCCGGGCCCGGCGCTATGGCGCCAGCACCCGGCGGACCATTGCGCTGTCAGGATCCAGCAATCCGTCGATCACGTCAAAATGGTGTTTTGCGGGCTCGACCACATGGCCGCAACGCCATGCCTCGGCCAGCCACCGGGCCTGATCCAGAAAGGCCGGCCGCTCGTCGGCGCCGACCCATACGGTCACCGGCATTTCAGGCGCCTGCTGAAACACCGGGCTTTCGGCAAGGGCTTCGTCCGGGTCGAGCTTAAAATCGGTGTTCATCTGTGTGTCCAGCAGCGGGCGCAGGTCCGACACTGGTGAAATCGGCATCGCATGCGCGATCCGGCGGTGCACCTCGGCATCCAGCATCCCCGGAGCGAGCATCCGCGCCACCAGGTGACCGCCAGCCGAATGCCCGACCAGGCGCAACGGTCCCGCCACCTCGTGCGCGGCCACCGTCACGGCCTGCGCCACCTGGCGCGAGATGTCCGTGATCCGCACCCGCGGGACCAGATCGTAGGACGGCATCGCCACGGCCTGGCCGTGGCTCAGTAAACCGGTGGCAAGATGCGAGAACAGATTGCGGTCAAACCGCCGCCAGTAGCCGCCGTGCACAAACACGGTCAGTCCCTGTGGCGGCGCGTCGGGCAGAAACAGATCCAGCGCCTGCCGCGCGCCGTGTCCGTACATCAGCCCCAGCCGCGCCCGCCCCGTCACCGACAGCCGTTTGCGACAGGATTCGGCGGCGGCATCCCAGCGCGGCGCATAGCCTTCGGCGTCGGGGATATGACCGACATTGTCATAGGCATCGTCAATGTCCATTGCTTTCCTCGTGCTGAATTCTGAACTATATGCATAGCAGACGATGCGCCGCAGACTTCTGCAATATCGGAGACAGACATGCTCGACCAGACAACCAATCTCGCCTCGCTGCTCAATGACCCCAGCCTGCTGGAAACCCGCGCCTATATCGGCGGAAAATGGGTGGACGGAGACAAGGGCACCTTTGACGTGACCAACCCGGCGCGCGGCGATGTGGTGGCAAGGGTCGCCGACCTGTCCCGCGCCCAGGTCAACGGCGCCATCGCCCAGGCCGAGGCGGCGCAGAAGGACTGGGCCAGGTGGACCGGCAAGGAGCGCGCGGCGGTGCTGCGCAAGTGGTTCGACCTGATCATGGCCAACCAGCACGACCTCGGGGTGATCCTGACCGCAGAGCAGGGCAAGCCGCTGACCGAGGCCAAGGGCGAGATCGCCTACGGCGCGTCGTTCATCGAATTCTTCGGCGAAGAGGCCAAGCGCATCTATGGCGAGATGATCCCCGGCCACCAGCGTGACAAGCGCATCATGGTGATCAAGCAGCCGATCGGCGTCGCCGCCTCGATCACGCCGTGGAACTTTCCCAACGCGATGATCACCCGCAAATGCGGCCCCGCGCTGGCGGCGGGCTGTGCGTTCGTGGCCCGTCCGGCGGCAGAGACCCCGTTGTCGGCCATCGTTCTGGCGGTTCTGGCCGAGCGGGCCGGGATTCCGGCCGGGGTGTTCAACGTGGTGCCGTCGTCCTCTGCCTCGGAAATCGGCAAGGAGTTCTGCGAAAACCCGGCGGTGCGCAAGCTGACCTTTACCGGCAGCACCGAGGTCGGGCGCATCCTTCTCAGGCAGGCGGCGGATCAGGTGATGAAATGTTCGATGGAACTGGGTGGCAATGCGCCGTTCATCGTGTTTGACGATGCGGATCTGGATGCCGCTGTCGAAGGCGCGATCCTGTGCAAGTTCCGCAACAACGGCCAGACCTGCGTCTGCGCCAACCGGCTGTACGTGCAGGCGGGCATCTATGATGCCTTCGCCGAAAAACTGCGGGCGCGGGTGGCAGCGATGAAGGTGGGCGACGGTCTTGAGGACGGCACCGATCTGGGGCCGCTGATCAACCGTGACGCGATCGACAAGGTGCAAGAACATATTGCCGATGCGAAGGCCAAGGGTGGCGCGGTCATTCTGGGGGGCGAGACGCAGGAGATGCAGGGCAACTTCTTTGCCCCGACCATCGTCACCGGCGCCACCAAGGACATGCTGTTTTCGACCGAGGAAACCTTTGGTCCGTTGGCGCCGCTGTTCAAGTTCGAGGACGAAGACGAGGTGATCGCCCTGGCGAATGACACGATCTTCGGGCTCGCCTCCTATTTCTACGCCAAGGATCTTGCCCGGGTTTACAAGGTCGCCGAGGCGCTGGAATACGGCATCGTCGGCGTGAACACCGGCATCATCTCGACCGAACTGGCACCCTTCGGCGGGGTCAAGCAGTCGGGGCTGGGCCGCGAAGGCAGCCATCACGGCATCGAGGATTACCTGGAAATGAAATACGTCTGCCTGTCGGTCTGATCCGGCCGGCAAACTGATCCGAATGTGCGCGCCCCTGCGGGGCGCGCGCTGTGCGTCTCGTTTCCCGCCTGCGGCGGGACACTCGGGCGGGCGCCTGTGGGACCCGAAAGATGTCACGCGGACGTTGCAAAACTGTCAAACCGGTGTTGTCCAAACGGCGCACACCGCCCCAATGATAACCTGGGGGACATTCATGCCAATCCGCACCTTCTGCCTGACCTCGGCCCTCGCGCTGAGCGCGGGCGCGGCCTGTGCCGACAAGAACTTCAATCGCATTGCAAGCTTTGCCACGCCGGGCAACATGGCGGCCGGTGAGGTCGTCACCCGGGAAAGTTCGGCTGAAATCATCTCGGTCAGCGGTGACGGCATGACGCTGGCCTATACCGACAGCCCGCTTCGGGTGCTTGGGCGGATCGACATCAGCGACCCGGCCAATCCGCAGCCGCTGGGCAACATAGCCCTGGGCGGCGAGCCGACTGCGGTCAGTGTCGTGGGCAAGACCGCCTATGTCGCGGTGAACACGTCGCAAGATCACTTCGCGCCGTCGGGACACCTTGCGGCCTTCGACCTGGTCTCGGGCGATGAGCTGGGACGCTGCGATCTGGACGGTCAGCCGGATTCCACCGCCTTTGCCAGCGACGGCTCGTTCCTGGCGGTTGCCATCGAGAACGAGCGCGACGAGGAGGTCGGTGACGGGCGGGTCGGGCAACTGCCCGCCGGTGACGTGGTGCTGATCGATCTTGCCGACGGATCGCCGGACTGCGCCAGCCTGCGCCACATCGACGTGACCGGGCTGGCTGATATCGCGCCCGAGGACCCCGAGCCGGAATTCACCGATATCAATGCCCTGGGCGAGGTCGCGGTGACCTTGCAGGAGAACAATCACATCGTCATCCTGTCGCGCGACGGCACCGTCCTGAACCACTTCAGCGCCGGATCGGTGGATCTTGTCGGTATCGACGCCACCGACGAACGCGCCGTACTGCGGTTTGACGAGGCCCAGCCCGCCCGGCTGCGGGAACCGGATGCGGTGCAGTGGATCGACGACAATCATCTCGTCATCGCCAACGAAGGCGACATGGACGGCGGGTCACGCGGATTCACCGTGTTCCACAAGGACGGCACCGAGGTTTATGAAAGCGGCGCCAGTTTTGAACATGCCGTGGCGCAGGCAGGTCATTATCCGGACAAACGCTCGGACGCCAAGGGGATCGAACCCGAGGGCATGGAGATCGCCACATACGATGGCGTGCCCTACATGTTCCTGCTGGCCGAGCGGGCTTCGGTGATCGGGGTCTATGACATGCGCGATCCGGCGAGCCCGGTGCTGCGCCAGATCCTGCCCTCGGGAATTGCGCCCGAGGGTGTCGTGGCCATTCCGCAGCGCAACCTTTTGGTCACCGCAAACGAGGCGGATCTGGTCGAGGATGGCGGCCCCCGCGCGCATGTCATGATCTACGAATACGCCGAAGGCGCGGCGGCCTATCCGACGCTGACCTCCTCCGGAGCCGGGACACTGATCGGCTGGGGCGCGATTTCCGGCATGGTGGCTGGCGAGGGGGCGACGCTATATGCGGTGAACGACAGCTTTTACGGCTTTCAGCCGACGATCTTCACCATCGACACCGCTGTGACTCCGGCGCAAATCACCAGCGCCCTGCCGGTGACCCGGGCCGGCAGCCCGGCGCAGAAACTGGACATGGAAGGCATCACGCGTGACGGTGACGGCGGTTTCTGGGTGGCCTCCGAGGGGCGGAGCGACCGTCTGGTGCCGCATGCGCTCTACCACGTGAATGCCAAAGGCGAGATCACGGATGAAGTGAGCCTGCCCGCCGCGCTTCTGGCGCAGGAAACCCGGTTCGGCTTTGAGGGTGTGACTAGGGTTGGTGACTGGTTGTGGATGGCGATGCAGCGCGAATGGGGTGACGATCCCAGGGATCATGTGAAACTGGTCGCCTACAATGTCGAGACCGAAGAATGGGGCGCGGTGCTCTATCCCAAGGCGGCGGCCGACGTCGGCTGGACCGGACTGTCCGAGATCGTGGCCCGCGGCGACTGGGTCTACGTGATCGAGCGGGACAACCAGATCGGAGACGCCGCCAGGGTCAAGAAGATCTACCGTATTCCCGCTGCCGACATGGTGCCGGGCGCGCTGGGCGCGGAGCTGACCGTGGTCCGAAAGGAAGAGGTCCGCGACCTGATCCCGGACCTCAAGGCCTGGGGCGGCTATGTTGCGGACAAGGTCGAAGGGCTGGCAATTCTGGACGACGGCACCTTCTGGGTGTCGACCGACAATGACGGAGTCGACGACAGCTCGGGCGAAACCTTTATGTGGTCGTTCAAATAGGCGGCAGCCGGGCCCGTCTGCTCTGGCGTGCAGGGAGGGCGGCGGATCGGTGAAGGGTGATGTCGGTGACTGCGCCTGCCCTGTTCGGGGCGGGCGTTCCGGTTTGGCGACCGGCACCGCCTCGGGCGGGCAGGCACCGTGGCGATTGCCTGCAGGGCGCCGAAGGCCGTCACATCTCTGGCGACATTTCGATGCGATAGTGCACGCTGTCCCAGCCCTCGACCGAACAACGTGCCCGCACGAACAACTCGCGTACGCCATCCGGGACCATCACCGAGGACAGCGACCGGGTGAACGGCTGCTCCTGTACATGCGGGTGCAACAATTCGCGGGTGGCGATGACCCGGCCATGCACATCCTCGATCCGCCAGCTGTCGGCATAATGGTCCCAACCGGTATCCGGATGCCGCAGCGTCACCGCAATCCGCCAGTTCATGCCAACCTTGTCGGTCATGACTGCCTCGATGTTGGGGCCGTTGGCCCAGGCGGCGGAAGCCGTCAGGGCGGCGAGGACAAGACAGAGCAGGGGCGTTTTCATTCGCTCACCCTAGCAGTTTGCCGGGCCTTGTGGCGTCAACTCCGTGTGTCTCGGGCGTGTGCTTCTCGCGATCGCTGCCATCCAGCAACACTTTGCGGGAGGCTGACCAGAATTCGCGCCGCAGGATGACCACCAGCGTCACGATCGTGGCCACGGCCAGTGCCCATGCCCCCAGCAACCAGGCCGCCGCCGCGATGCCAAAGTAGACCGACCGCAGCCCGCCGTTGAAGCTGCGCGCGGCGGTGATGTTGATCTCTCCGGACTTGGCGGCACGGATAAAGGCCACCGGATTTCGGGCATCGTTGGGCACCGCCGCCATCAGCACGGCGCAATACCCGAACAACCGATGTGACCAGACGAATTTCAGGAATGCATCGGTGGCAAAGAACAGCATGAGCAGCAGCTTGATCTCCCAGACGATGGTGGGGGCGCTGCCCAGCGTCAGATCCTGCGCCACGCCGCGCAGCAGGTCGGCATTGCCGATCAGCGCCAGCCCGCCGCCGATGGCAATCATGCTCGCCGACGCAAAGAAGGCCGCGCCCTGGCGCATGTTGTCGATGATTGCGGAATCAAAGATCCGGGGTTCACGGGTCACAAAGTGCCGCATCCATTCGCGCCGGTAATCCGCCATCAGACGTGACACCGACGGCCTGTGTTCCGGTGGATGTTCGATGATCCGGTTGCAGATGATCCAGCCCAGCACAAGCACTGCCAGCGCCGCATAGTCCAGCGGCGAAAACAGGGCGAGTTGGTCCATCCAGATCAAAGCGCAGCGCCTCAGAACGGCTTGGCCACCACGACCCAGAGGATCGCGATCACGCCAAGCACACTGATTTCGTTGAAGATCCGCAAGAACCGGTCGGATTCACTGAACACGCCGCGACGTGCCCGCAACACCATGCGCCCGGTCCAGGCGTAATGGCCTGCCAGCGCCAGAACCAGCACCAGCTTGACCCAGACCCAGCCCGGAAACCCCCAGAACGCGGCCAGCCAGAGCCCGGTCAGCAGCGCGACAACGCCAAGGCCGGCGGAAAAGCGGTAGAGCCGGACAGTCAGATCCCCGAGCGGGCCGAACTCACCCAGGCGCGCGTGTTCCCGTTTCCAGAAGATCAGCGCCCGGGGCACGGCGAAAATGCTGGTCATCCAGCCCATGACGCAGAGAAGGTGTATGATCTTGACCCAGTTCATGACACGATCCCTGCGACAGCCCGGGGCGCAGTGCAAGCCGCCGGTGCGACTCTGGCAGAAATCAATTGTCGCGCGTGTCATTTTGGTTATATTATGTTACCAATTTACGGAGAAGCCCGATGGAAATGCCGGTCCCGAACGCCGATGTGATTGCCCGAAAAGCGCAGCTTGTCGACGGCCTTGCCAGGATCCTGCCGGCCGGAGCGGTGATTTCCGAAGTGTCCGAGACCCGAGCCTATGAATGTGACGCGCTGACCGCGTACCGCTGCCCGCCGCTGGCCGTGGTCCTGCCCAGGACGACGCAGGAAGTCTCGGCAGTGCTGAAGCTGTGCCATGCAATGGGGGTGCCTGTGGTGCCGCGCGGGTCCGGCACGTCGCTGGCCGGGGGGGCGCTGCCGACAGCGGACAGTGTGGTGTTGGGCGTGGCGCGGATGAACGACGTGCTCGAAACGGATTACGACAACCGGTTCATCCGGGTGCAGACCGGGCGCACCAACCTGTCGGTCACGGGGGCTGTCGAGCAGGACGATTTCTTTTACGCCCCCGACCCGTCCTCGCAACTGGCCTGCGCCATCGCCGGCAATATCGCGATGAACTCGGGCGGGGCGCATTGCCTGAAATATGGTGTCACCACCAACAACCTGCTGGGCGTCACGGTGGTGCTGATGGACGGCACGGTAACGGAAATCGGCGGCGCGTTCCTCGACAGCGGCGGATTGGATCTGCTGGGCCTGATCTGCGGATCCGAAGGGCAGCTGGGCGTGGTGACCGAGGCGACCCTGAGGATCCTGCGCAAACCCGAAGGCGCGCGCCCGGTCCTGATGGGGTTCGACTCCAACGAAGTCGCCGGCGCCTGTGTGTCGGACATCATCAAGGCCGGGGTGCTGCCCGTCGCGATCGAATTCATGGACCGTCCCTGCATCGAAGCCTGCGAAGCCTTTGCCAAGGCCGGTTATCCGATGTGCGAGGCACTGCTGATTGTCGAGGTCGAAGGGTCGGCGGACGAGATCGACGAGCAGCTTGCGGTGATCCTCGACATCGCCCGTCGGCACAACCCGGTCGAGTTGCGTGAAGCGAAAGATGCCGACGAGGCGGGCCGCATCTGGCTGGGCCGGAAATCAGCGTTCGGAGCCATGGGCCAGATCAACGACTATATGTGCCTGGACGGCACCATCCCGGTCACCGCGCTGCCCCATGTGCTGAAACGCATCGGTGAACTGGGCAAGCAGTACGGTCTGGGTGTGGCCAACGTCTTTCACGCCGGCGACGGCAACATGCACCCGCTGATCCTGTTCGATGCCAACAAACCCGGCGATCTGGAGCTTTGCGAAGCGATGGGCGCCGATGTGCTGCGTCTCTGTGTCGAGGTCGGCGGCTGCCTGACCGGCGAACATGGTGTCGGCATCGAAAAACGCGATCTGATGGTGGATCAGTTTGACCCTGCCGACCTTGAGGCGCAGATGGCGGTGAAGGATGTGTTTGATCCGAACTGGTTGCTCAACCCCGCCAAGGTGTTTCCGCTGGCGGTATCGCAGAGCCGGCGGCACGTTGCGCTGGCGGCAGAGTGACGGACAAGGAGGGGTCGGCGGTCGGCCCCGCTGCGCGCCGCGCATTCATCCCGGGATATTTGGACCCAGAGTAGACATGAGACCTGAGACAGAGGCCGAACTGGCCGAAATGATTGCCGCAGCCAAGGGCCCTCTGCATGTGCAGGGGGGCGGGACGCGTTCGGTTGGCCAACCGGTGACGGGCGATGTGGTGCGGACTGCCGGGCTGACGGGCATCACCCTGTACGAGCCCGGGGCGCTGACGCTGGTGGTCCGGGCCGGAACCCCGCTGGCAGAAGTCGAGGCGGCGCTGGAGTCCGAAGGCCAGAGACTGCCGTTCGAGCCGATGGATCATCGCGGGTTGCTGGGCACCGGGGGCACGCCGACGATCGGTGGCGTCGTGGCCACCAATGCCTCGGGGCCGCGCCGGATCCAGGTCGGAGCCTGCCGGGATTTCATGCTTGGGGTGCGGTTTGTCGATGGTCAGGGCACCATCGTCAAGAATGGCGGGCGGGTGATGAAAAACGTCACCGGCTATGACCTGGTCAAGCTGCTTTCGGGCAGTTGGGGCACGTTGGGGGTGCTGAGCGAGGTGTCGCTGAAAGTCCTGCCGAAACCGGCAAGCGCGGCGACGCTGATCCTCTCGGGACTGGATATCGGACAGGCAGTAACTGTGATGAGCCATGCGCTGGGCTCGCCCTACGAAGTCAGCGGCGCCGCGCATGTGCCCGCCGCCGGACAGACGCTGTTGCGGATCGAAGGCTTCGCGAAATCCGTGGCCTACCGCGCCGGAAAAATCCGGCAGATGTTCACGCAACACGACGTTGCCGTCGTGGACGATGCTGCGGCGGTGACAGAGATCTGGACAGGTATCCGGGATGTCGCGCCACTGCAGGACCGGCCCGGCGACGTGTGGCGGATCTCTGTCAAACCTTCGGACGCGGTGCAGGTGGCGGCGCAGTTGAATGCGGAGGCGTTGTTGCTTGACTGGGGCGGCGGGCTGATCTGGGCGCGGATGCCCGAAGGTACAGACCTGCGCGCCCGTCTGGGCGGCATCGCGGGGCACGCGACGCTGGTGCGCGGATCAGACGCCAGCCGCGCGGCCCTGCCGGTGTTCCACCCGGAACCGGCACCGCTGGCGCGCATTTCCGCAGGGCTGCGGGCCCGGTTTGATCCACGCGGCATTCTCAACCCCGGGCTGATGGCGGGATGACCGCCGCCGCGCTTCTTGCCTATGCTGTGGCGTTTGTGGCCGGGCCGCTGCTGTATGTGGCGATACTGAAACTTGCGGCCGTCAATACGGTGCCTGCGGCCCTGACCGTCGCGGTGGTCACATCCATGGCACTGGCAGTCAGCCTGCGCGAAAGCGTGCCGCTGCTGGCCCTGGCATGCCTGTGGCTGTCCTGGGTTCTGGCCGTTGCACTGATGATCCTGGCGCTGCGGCGCCGCGCCCTGTCCCCCCGGCTGAAACGCGTCAGCTTTGTGGCGGGACTTCTTGGAACGACTTTGCCCTGGTTCGGACTGGCCACGGCCCAAATGGTGACTTTCTGACATGCAGACGACCTTTACCCCCGAACAGTTGGCCAACCCCGACACGGCGCGCAGCAACGAGATTCTGCGCGCCTGTGTGCACTGCGGTTTCTGTACCGCCACCTGTCCGACCTACCAGATTCTGGGGGATGAACTGGACAGCCCGCGGGGGCGGATTTACCTGATCAAGGACATGCTGGAAAACGAACGGGTTCCGGATGAAAAGACCGTCAAGCACATCGACCGCTGCCTGAGTTGTCTGGCCTGTATGACGACCTGCCCCTCGGGGGTACATTACATGCATCTGGTCGATCACGCCCGGGCCTATATCGAGGATCGGTACAAACGGCCCTGGTCCGATCGCGCGTTGCGGTGGATGCTGGCACAGATCCTGCCGCACCCGACACGGTTCCGCCTGGCCCTGCTGGGGGCCAAGATCGGGCGGCCTTTTGCCTTTCTGATGCCGGATGCCCGGTTGCGGGCGATGCTCGAGATGGCACCGAAGTCGATCCCGCCGGTCAGCCGCAACGACACGCCGCAAAGCTTTGCGCCCACGGCCCCGCGCCGCCGACGGGTCGCGTTGATGACCGGCTGTGCGCAAAAGGCGCTGAACACCGATATCAACGACGCCACCATCCGGCTGCTGCGCCGTCTTGGCTGCGAAGTTGTCGTGGCCAGGGGCGCAGGCTGCTGCGGCGCGCTGACCCATCACATGGGCAAGATCGACCAGAGCCATGCGTCGGCGGCCGCCAACATCCGGGCCTGGGTGAGCGAGATGGACGGGGACGGTCTGGACGCGATCGTGATCAACACCAGCGGCTGCGGCACCACTGTCAAGGATTACGGCCACATGTTCCGCAATGATCCGCTGGCGGCGGATGCGGCCCGGGTGTCGGCAATTGCCAAGGATATCAGCGAAGTGCTGATGGATCTGGACCCCCCCGAAGGTACGGACAGGGGGCTGACCGTCGCCTATCACGCCGCCTGTTCCCTGCAGCACGGCCAGAAGATCAAGACCTTTCCCAAGGATCTGCTGAAGCGGGCCGGTTTTCGCGTCGTCGAGCCCGCGGACCCGCATCTGTGCTGTGGTTCGGCGGGGACCTACAACCTGATGCAGCCGGAGATCTCGCAGCAGCTCAAGTCCCGCAAGGTGCGCACGCTCGAGGCAAGAAAACCCGATGTCATTGCCGCCGGAAACATCGGCTGCATGATGCAGATCGGTTCGGCCACCGGAATTCCGGTTGTGCATACCGTCGAACTGCTCGACTGGGCGGCCGGAGGGCCCAAGCCGCCGCGCCTGATGACAGATACGTGAGCAGCGAATTAATCAAGCCCGTGACAAAGTTTCGCCTCAGGTGGCCGCTACACCGTGGACACCAGAACGGAGAATGACTGTGCGGCTGCCAATCGCTTTACTCGTGTCCCTGCTGCTGTCCCTGACCGGCGCGACGACTGTCGCGGCTCAGGGCCTGTTTTCGCTCAACAGCCTGCAGGACGGCCGCGAATGGCAGGCTGTCGGTCGTCTGGAAATCGCCGGCGAGGCATTTTGCACCGGTGCGTTGATCGACACCAATCTTGTGCTGACGGCGGCGCATTGTCTGTTCGATGCTGAAACCGGTGCCCGCGTGCCCACCGATCAGATCCAGTTCCTGGCCGGATGGAGCAGCGGCCGCGCTGCGGCCTACCGCCGGGTGCGCCGGGCGGAACCGCATCCGCAGTATGACTTTTTCGGTGCCAACGATGCGGGCCGGGTCCGGGTCGATGTCGCACTGCTGGAACTGCAGCATCCGATACGCAACGGGGTGATCGTACCGTTCCGGACGGATCTGCGCCCGCAGACCGGAGACCGGGTGGGCGTGGTGTCCTATGCCCACAATCGCTCCGAAGCGCCCTCGGTGCAGGACACCTGCGAGGTGATGTCACGCCAGCAGGGGGTGCTGGTGATGTCCTGCCAGGTCGATTTCGGCAGTTCGGGTTCGCCGGTGTTTTCCTTTGCCTCGGGGGCGCCGCGGATCGTTTCGGTGGTGTCGGCCAAGGCCGAGGCCAATGGCGTCGCGGTGTCACTGGGCACCGACCTGCTCGAACCACTGGTCGCGATCCGCGCGGTTCTGGAAGGCCAGGAGGGCCTGTCGGCCAACGGGATATCCAGCGTCAGCCGTGTCGGCTCGGCCTTTCACAACGACACCGGCGCGAAGTTCGTCAAACCATGAAGCTGCGGGGACTTCTTGCCCTGGCGGCGCTGTTCTGCGCGCCGCTCGCCGCCGCCGACAGCCTGAAGGGGCTGGATGGGCTGGACCGGCGCGGCGAACTTCTGGGCTGGGAAGGCGTTGGCCGGATCGACCTGCCCGGCGGGTTGTGTACCGGCGTGCTGATCGCGCCCGACGCAGTCTTGACGGCGGCACATTGTGTGCACGACCGATCGGTCGAGGATGGAATACTGTTTCGCGCCGGCTATGCCCACGGCACGTCAATGGCGGACCGGCGGGTGTCGCGTATCGTGCTCGCTCCGGGTTACAGGGGCACGTCGCAGGGCCGCATCGGCGGGGATATGGTGCGCCACGATGTGGCTCTGCTGCGGCTGGCCGCACCGATTTCCAGCGCAGAAGCGGACCCATTCCGGATCTTCGACGGTTCGGCCCCCGGCGCTCGGGTCAGCGTCGTGTCATACGGACGGGGCCGCGAAGAGGCATTGTCACGCCAGGCCGACTGCGCCATCACGCAGGTCTACCGCCACGGAATCATGGGGTTTGACTGCAATGTGACCTTCGGCTCGTCCGGGGCGCCGGTGTTCGTGCGTCAGGACGGGAGGTTGCGGATCCTGTCGCTGATCTCGGGCGGCACCGCGCCGGGCCAGGCGGGCGGCGAGGCCTATGGCATGTCGCTTCCCGACGTGGTCCAGCCGCTGATGGCGGAGCTGCGCCGCGATGACGCGCGCCCAAAGGTCACCAACGGTGCGCGCCGCGTCATCGTTGGCCAGCGCACCAGCGCAGGCGGCGCCAAGTTCGTACGGCCCTGAGACGCCGTGCCTGCCGGGTTCACCGGCGGACAAGGCTGCCTGTGTCTGACTGCGAGATCCCGAAAATCCTGTGCCGGGCGCTCTTGAAAGCACGAAAAACCCTTCCCAACTATAAGCCATCGGGATGCCGAAGATCGGGTCTCGATGCAACCTGCGCCTGTCCCATGACGGGAAGGCGTGACACATGAAAATGGTATCGCTCACTGGAGGATGACCCATGAGAAGCTTTGACTTTGCACCCCTTTATCGGGCCACTGTCGGATTCGACCAGATCGCAGACATGATGGACCGGGTGCTGGCAAATGACGGCGCACTGCCGACATATCCGCCCTACAACATCGAAAAAACCGCCGATGACACCTACCGCATCTCGATCGCGGTTGCCGGATTCTCGGACGAGGACCTGTCGGTCGAGGTCAAGGAACACGCGCTCGTCGTGTCCGCCCGCAAAGCCGATGAAGATGGGCCCCGGGCCTATCTGCACCGCGGCATTGCCACCCGCGCCTTCGAGCGCCGGTTCCAGCTGGCCGACCACGTCCGTGTCACCGGTGCCAGCCACGCCGACGGCATGCTGCATATCGACCTGTCCCGCGAGATCCCCGAAGCGCTGAAACCGCGCCGGATCGAGATCGCCAATGCCCAGACCAAGGCGATTGAAAAGGACGTGGTCGACGCCAAGTCGGTCAACTGATCCCCGTTCGGGCCTCAGCCTGAATTCCGGCCCCCGGCAAAGCACTTTGCCGGGGGCTTTTGCACGTCCCGGGCAGGTCTGAAAATCTATTCCCTGTGCGTGGTGCGCCACGCCGCGGGGGCTAGCTGCGGCCCTCGCGCAGCCAGGCGCCGATGACCATCACCGAAGCCAGCACAAGCACCAGCCAGGCGGGCAGCATCGGTGTCTGGGTGACATCCCGGGTTTCATAGGCGTTGCGCGGGGTGAGGCCGATCCAGCCGCGTCCGGCGGCGGGGCGGCCCGAACCGACCTCGCGCAGCGTCGGAAGTCCGTCTTCCAGTCTGGGCGTGCCGCCGCGCATCGTGTCGATCACCTGGTCCAGCAGATCGCCGGTCGCGATGGTCTGTTCGAATTCGCGCGGTGCCGCAGGCCCAAGGCCGATGACCGAGGTCTGCTCGCCTTCCGCCAGCCGGTACAACCCGATCTCGGATCCTTCGTACAGGGCTTCGAACCGGCCGGGGCTGACTTCGTTCAGCGTCACCGTCGCGGTGCTGCCGTCAGGAGCGGTGACGGTGACCTGGCCAACCGTTTCGGACAGGGTGCGCCGGACGATGCGCATGGTCTGGCCGGTGGCTTCGGCGAACAGCGCCTCTTCTTCCAGCTCGGGTTCCTTCATCATCCAGTGTGCAAGACGGCGCAGGAGGTCGAGCTGGGGGCCGCCGCCTTCGAAACCGCGCGACCACAGCCATGCCTGATCCGACGCCATCAGCGCCACGCGGCCTTCGCCGACCCGGTCCAGCACCAGCAGCGGGCGGTCGTCGACCCCGGACATCACCACTTCGGCGTCAGAGCCGGGTGTGACTTCGATCTGTCGCATCCAGCGGCCCCAGGTGTCCTCACCCGGCAGACCGGCGGTGACCGGATGGCGCCGACCCAGGTCGGTGATCGCGGGCCGATAGCCCTGGTCCAGAACCCGCGCAGTGGGTTCGGCAGGCAGAATCGTGGACAGCGGCGAGCGGTATAGACTGTCGGCGCTGGCGTAATCGGGCCCGGCCGCGATCAGCAGGGCGCCGCCCTGCTCGACATAATTGCGTACGTTGTCGAGGTAGATTGCCGGCAGGATGCCGCGCCGCTTGTAACGGTCAAAGATGATCAGGTCGAAATCCTCGATCTTTTCCAGAAACAGTTCGCGGGTCGGAAAGGCGATCAGAGACAGTTCGGTGACCGGCACGCCGTCCTGCTTTTCCGGTGGGCGCAGGATGGTGAAATGCACCAGATCGACCGAGGAATCGGACTTCAGCAGGTTGCGCCAGGTGCGCCCGCCTGCATGCGGCTCGCCCGACACCAGCAGCACGCGCAACCGGTCGCGCACGCCGTTGATCTGCACCAGGGCGGTGTTGTTGCGATCCGTCAGCTCGCCCTCTGCTTCGGGCACGGTGAACTGGATCACGTTGCGCCCACCGTGGGGCAACGGCACGGGCAGATCGAACGCCTCGCCGATCGGCATGGTGAAGACCTGCGGTTCGCCACCGTCGACGGATATTTCCAGCGTCGTCGAGAGGGCCGCCGGGGCCGCCCCCTCATCCTCGACCATCAGGGTCAGGGTCACCGGTTCGCCGAGAATGGCAAAGGCCGGAGCGTTGCGCACGATCAGCCGGCGGTCCCAGTCCGTCGTCTTGCCGGTCATCAGCAGATGCATCGGCGCCGGCAGGTCCGGCGCGCGCTCCAGGTCGTGAAGGCGCCCATCCGACAGCAGCAGGATGCCGGCGATGCGGGCGCGCGGTTCTTCGGCCAGGGCGGCGTTCAGCGCCGACATCAGCAGGGTGCCGGTATCGTCGTCACCATCGCCGACGTTGATGCGGCGAACTTCGGTGTTGGGGCGTCCGGCGAGCCGGGCCTGCAGCGTGGTTGCGGCGGTTTCGGTGACACCGGCCCGCTCGGCCAGGGACTGGCTGGCGCTCTGGTCCACCAGCATCAGCACGATGTCGGACAGCGGTGCGCGGTCTTCGATCTGATAGGAGGGCTGGGTCAGTGCCCCGATCAGGACAACAGCAGCCAGTGCGCGCAGCGCCCAGCCGGACAATCCGCGCCACAGTGCCAGCACGACGCCCAAGGCGGCCAGACCGGCGAATACCGCAATGACAGCCCAGGGCAGAAGCGGATCAAAGACGATGGTTCCGGTCATTGGCCCAACCTGTCGAGCAGTGCAGGCACGTGGACCTGATCGGATTTATAATTTCCGGTCAGCACGTGCATGACCAGATTGACGCCAAAACGATAGGCGATCTCGCGTTGACGCTCTCCGGAGAAGCCTCGGCCGACGGCGACCAGCGGATTGCCACGCGTGTCCATTGCCCAGGCGGCGGCCCAGTCGTTGCCGCCGATCACCACAGGGGTCACATTGTCGTTGAGGTTGCGGAACGGCATGCCTTCGATCAGCTCGGCATCGGGCGGCGCTGCTTCGACCCAGACGTCCCGGGCGGTGTAGCGGCCCGGGAAATCCTGCAGCAAATAAAAGGTGCGGGTCAGCACATGGTCCGGCGGAATCGGTTCCAGCGGCGGGATGTCCAGCGGCGCGGCGAGTTGCTGCAGCTTGCGACCGTTCGGGCTGGCGGCGCCAAAACTGGCGACATCGGCGTCGCGGGTGTCGAACAGGATCATCCCGCCCGACCGCAGGTAGGTGTTGAGCTTGGCATAGGCTTCGTCCGAGGGCGTCGGCTGGCTCGGGGTGACCGGCCAGTACAGCAGGGGGAAGAACGCCAGTTCGTCACGTTCGAGATCGACACCCATGGGTTCCGACGGCTCGACCGACGTGCGGAAATACAGGGTCTCCGTCAGCCCCCGCAGCCCGGCCAGCGCCAGATCGTCAAGCTGCGCATCCCCGGTCAGCACATGGGCCAGGCTGACTTCGGCGGTGGCGGCAAGGGCAAAGGCATCGTCCTGCGCCCGTGCCTGATCCGGAGCCATCGGCACCAGCATCACTGCAGCGACAATCGCTGCGGCGGCACGCGCCCCCCGCAGGCGGCCCGAAAGAGCCAGGGAGGCGATGACATCCGCCAGCAGCAGCGTGACCGCCAGCGCCAGAAGCCAACCTGCCAGCGGTGTTTCCTGCGGGCGGCTCAGACCCTCGACCGCGATGCGGGCGGGCCAGCTTGCAGCCATCAGCACCGTGTCCGGTGTCACCACGTTGCGGGCGAGACTGCGGTCTTCGCCCTGGTAAAGCCCGGGCCGCAGATCGGGGCCCAGCGGCGCCGTGATCAGCGCCGGACCGTCGACCCCGGGCAGGGTGTCGGCATCGCGCGGGGTGCCAAAGGCGTCAAGCACCACGGCAGGCTGCCAGATTGTGCCTTCGAGATCGGTGGCTTCGGGCTGTGTCGGGGTCGAGGAGACGGCAAGGCGTTCGAGCATCTGCACAAACAGCCCGGACAGTGGCAGCGACGACCATTCGGCATTGGCGGTCACGTGAAACAGAACGATCTGCCCCTGACCGACCCGCTTGCGGGTGACCAGCGGCGTTCCGTCGTCCAGTTGTGCAATGACCCGATCCGCCAGATTCGGATCCGGCTGTGCCATGACCTGTGCCGTGATCTTGACGTCCTCGGGCACGTCGAGCCCCGCAAACGGGCTTTCGGGCGTGAAGGCCGCCAGGGATTTCGGCTCGCCCCAGCTCATCGCGCCGCCGACGGTACGGCCACCGGCCCGCAGGCGGACAGGCATCAGGGCGTCCTCGCTGTCGCGGCTGACATCGCTGGCGGCCAGACGTGGACCGGCGAAACGCAGCAGCATGCCGCCGCTATCAAGCCAGTCCAGCGTCGCCTGTTGTTCGGCCGCGCTGAGGGTGGCGACATCGGCCAGAATGATGACGTCCGGATTGGCCGGCAGGATGTCGAGCAGTGCGCCGTCCAGCAGGTCGGCGTTGGGCTCCAGAGCACGGGTGAGGTAGTGCAGCGGCGAGAGCAGTTCCAGACCTTCGCGGTTCTCGTTCCCGGCGATCAGCGCGACTTCACGGCGGCGCAGGGAATCGTCGGGCAGGGTCACGGCACCGGCGCTGCGCTGACCTTCGACCTCGAAACGGGTAACGCGGGCCCGCAATTCCGCAGGCAGCGAAAGTTCGGTTTCTGCCGTCACCGCCTCTGTCGCGAAGGTTACCGAGGCACGTGCTAGGGTGGCGGGATTTCCCGCCGGATCCAGTCCCTGCGCGACCACGGATATGTCGGCTTCCGGTCCGGGATGCAGACGGCGCAGGTGCAGGGCGACATTGCCGTCGCTGAACCGCGCCGGTTCGATGGCGTAGAGGCTGCGCGGGCTTTCAAAGACCGTGACGCGCCCCCGTTGTTCCAGCGTCGCCAGCAGTTCGCCGCGACTGTCGCGCGCGAGTCCGTCGGACAGCCAGTAGGTGTCAAAATCGCTGTCAGGCAGCAGCGACATCAGGCGGGTGACCTGTTCTGCCAGCGGCTCCCAAGGCTCGGGCAACACGCCGGCCAGGCGGCTGCGCCAGACATCGGCGGCCTGGAACTGCGGCGCTTCGGGCGCGCTCAGCCGGACCAGCGCCACCGGACGATCGTCGCGACCGGCGCGGGTCAGCAGCGCCTCGATCGCGTCCTGCCGGGCGCGCCAGTCGGCGGCGCTGGCCCAGCTTGCATCCATCAGCACCAGCAGGGGGGACGTGCCTGCGGCGTCGGCCTCGGGTTCCGGGTTCAGCACCGGCCCGGCAAGGCCAAGGATCACCGCGGCGACAGCGAGCATCCGCAACAGCAGCAGCCACCACGGCGTACGGTCGCTGACCTGTTCGTCATCCTTGAGACCCAGCAGCAGCACCACGCCGGGAAACCGCCGCCGGATCGGCGCAGGCGGGACGGCGCGCAGGATCAGCCAAAGGATCGGTAGCGCCAGCAAACCAAGCAGCAGCCAGGGCGCCGAAAAGCCAAGCGCGCCGAAAACGGTCATCCGTGACCTCCATCCATCGCGCGGTACACCCAAAGCAGGGCCGATTGCGCTGATGTGTTGGTGTGATGGCAGCTGTACTGCCAGCCGGTGACCCGGCACAGGTGTTCCAGCCGCGCCTTGCGTGCAGCCAGCCGGTCGAGGTAGCGACTGCGCAGATCGGCGGCCTTGAGCGTCTCATGCGCCAGCGACTTGCCGATGCTTTCGAAAATGGTGCGGCCCTGAAACGGAAACGCCTCTTCGGACGGGTCGAGCACCTGCAACAGCACGCCGCGCACACCACGATCTGCCGCCTTGGTCAGCGCCGCCTCGATCGGGCCCGGATCGGCGAGAAAGTCCGATACGAACAGGGCGCGGGCGTGGGGCAGCATGCCGCGCGCCTCGGGTTCGGCGTAATCTTCGGGAGCGTCGGTGGTAAACGCCTCGGCCAGACGCAGTATCTGTTCCCGGCCACGCCGGGGCGGGAGGGTCCAGCCGGTCAGACCGACCCGTTCGCCGCCCCGCACCAGCAGGATCGACGCGGCGAGGGTCAGCAGGCGGGCGTGGTCCAGCTTGGTCGGGAGGTTCTTCTGGCTGGCAAAGCGCATCGACGCGCCCTGGTCGAGCCAGACAATCACGCTCTGGGCAATCTGCCATTCGCGTTCGCGCACATACTGACCGTCACTGCGCCCGGACCGGCGCCAGTCGATACTGCGCAGGCTGTCGCCTTGCTGCAACGGGCGGTACTGCCAGAAATCGTCGCCCAGTCCGGCCCGCCGCCGCCCGTGTTCCCCGAGAAGCACTGTGCCGGCCAGCTTTTCCGCCCGCGCCAGAAGGGCGGGCAGCCGGGCGGCTTCTTCTTCCGAGGTTTGCCTCAGGGCGAGGGCTGGGATCACGCTGCCGCCTCTGACCGCATCATGCCTGCGGCCACATCGTCAATCAGGGCGCCAAGGTCTTCGCCCCGGGCGCGCGCCGAGAAGGTGAGCGCCATGCGGTGCGTCAACACCGGGCGCGCCATGTTCAGAACATCCTCGGGTGCCGGGGCCAGACGGCCCTGCAGCAATGCCCGGGCCCGCACGGTCATCATCAGCGCCTGCGCTGCACGCGGCCCCGGACCCCAGGACACGGTGTCGCGCACACGCTCGCCCGAGGACGGGTCCGAGGGGCGGAAGGCGCGGACCAGATCAAGGATCATTTCGACCACCGCATCCCCTACGGGCATCCGGCGCAGCAGGCGCTGCGCAGCCACCAGCGAGGCGGGATCAAACACCTGGTGCGCCTCTTCCTCGGTCAGGCCGGTGGTGGCCAGAAGGATGTCGCGCTCGGTCTTGCGGTCGGGATAGGCGACGTCGATCTGCACCAGAAACCGGTCAAGCTGGGCTTCGGGCAGGGGATATGTGCCTTCCTGTTCGATCGGGTTCTGGGTTGCCAGCACGTGAAAAGGTGCATCCAGCGCACGGTTTTCGCCAGCGACCGTCACCACCTTTTCCTGCATTGCCTGCAACAGCGCCGACTGGGTGCGGGGGCTGGCGCGGTTGATCTCGTCCGCCATCAGCAGCTGGCAGAAGATCGGGCCGGGAATGAACTTGAACGCGCGGCTGCCGTCCATGCCGGTTTCCAGCACTTCCGAGCCGAGGATATCGGCCGGCATGAGGTCGGGCGTGAACTGCACCCGGTTGCCGTGCAGCCCCATCACGGTGCTCAGGGTTTCGACCAGGCGGGTCTTGCCCAGGCCCGGCAGACCGATCAGGATGGCGTGACCACCACAGAGCATGGCCGAAAGGGTCAGGTCCACGACCCGTTCCTGACCGATGAACCGCTTGGTAATCGCCTGCTTGGCCTCGGCCAGTTTCACTTCCAGCGCCTCGATTTCGGCGACCAGATCTTCGGCCTCGGTCATGACAATGCTCCCTGACATGCTAACTTGCTGGTATGAGTGTATCGCGCGACTGGGAAATGGCAAAAGCAATGAGCACACAAAATATCGTGACACCCTCGGCTGAGGGCATCGCCGCATCGATCCGTGCCGCCAAAGGACGCGGCCTGCCACCGGTGCACAAGTGGAATCCGCCGTTCTGCGGCGATCTGGACATGCGCATCGCGCGCGACGGGACCTGGTTCTATCAAGGAACTCCGATCGGTCGACCGGCGCTTGTGCGATTGTTTTCAACGATCCTCAAGCTTGAGGACGGCAAATACTACCTCGTGACCCCGGTCGAGAAGGTTGGCATCACGGTTGAGGACGCACCGTTTGTGGCCGTTGATTTCACGGTTGCCGACGCGGGAACAGGGCAGGTGCTCAGTTTTCAGACAAATGTCGGAGACACCGCTGATGCGGGCAAGGAACACCCGATCCGGGTGGTGCGGGACCCGGAAACCGGCGAACCGTCGCCCTATGTGATGATCCGCGCCGGGCTGGACGCGTTGATCGACCGCAAGAGCTTCTACCGGCTGGTCGAGATCGGAGCGCACCACGAGGTCGACGGCACGCAATGGTTCGGTCTTTGGTCGGGTGGTGTGTTCTTCCCGATGATCCCCTCGGCGGAGCTGCCCGACTGAGTGTTCCGAGCGGGGAACCTCGCGCTGGACGCGGCCCGGAAGGTCGCGGCATGAGCATCGGCACCTGAAAGATCCCGCCGGGTCCGGCCTGCCTTGCCTCAGGACCTGTGCCGTCCGGCGAGGGCGGGATTGTCGTCGGTGATCTGGCGGTGATGGGCTGCGTGCAGCGGGCGGATTCAGTCCCCGAGCTTGGCATGTACCTCATCGAGGTCGATTTCGCCGATCGGCATCTTGTTGCCCGGATTGGCAAAATCGTACCTGAACAGCTCAAAATCGCGTTTGAAGATCTCGTAGATCAGGTGCATCGCCATGTCGTCAAAGTAGTCCTCGACAGGGTGCAGGCGTTTTGGGCCGTGACCCTCGGATTCGTTGAAGCGGGGAATGTCGGCAAGGTCGATCTTGTGCGGCGTGTCGATGGCGTCCAGCACGCCCTGCATTCCTTCATTGAAGGCTTCGGTCCAGAAGATCCGATCATATTTGCCGCCGTTCACGATGAAGGTGCTGACATGGCCGGCCATCGCCGACCAGTGGATGTCCGGCTCCATCGGACGCCGCCAGCGGATGGTGTCGCGCACGAACAGCAGGAAGCGCCGGAAGGATTTCACCTGATCGAACTCTTCGGTGCCGTCCTCGCCACCGACCTCGATGCCGTATTTCTGGATCAGCAGCGGCACGAGGTTGCCGCGATACCGTTTTCCGTTGCGCTGAATGCCGCAGATCTTGTCGAAAAATGACGACAACACGCGGGTGTAGGGATTGCGCACGCAGGTGAAGGCATAGGAGTTGTGCGTCTTTACATTGGCATTGATCAGCTTCTGGCTGTCTTCGCGGGCCCATTTGTGCAGACCTTTTTCGGCATCGTGGATGTCGCCGTCAAAGAACCTGCCATGGTCCGAGTAGAACATGATCTGACCAATGGTCGAGCAGGCGCATTTTGGCACCACCCGATACACCATGCTTTCGCTTTCGGTCATCCACGTTCCGGGAAAACCCATTCCTGCCGCCTCCGCCCGTTCGCCGGTTTCGCGTTCCGGTCTGTTCATCACACAAAAAAGCAAAGAAACCCGGTTTATTCAACGCCCGTTCACCTTTATCAACATATTCAGTTTGGCATGAATAGGGCAGATTGTTCGAGAAATGGCAAAAATTGCCTTTATCCTGCTGTGCCACAGGGATCCTGACGCCATCGTCAAGCAGGCGCAGAGCCTGACGGCGGTTGGCGACTACATCGCAATCCATTTCGATGCCCGGGCGCCCGCCGCCCATTTCGACAAGATCCGCAAGGCCCTGAAGGGCAACCCCAACGTTGCCTTTGCCAAGCGGCGCATCCGGTGCGGCTGGGGGGAGTGGTCGCTGGTGCAGGCATCGCTGCACGCGATCCGGGCCGCGGTGGATGCCTTTCCGCGCGCGACGCATTTCTACATGCTGTCCGGGGACTGCATGGCGATCAAGTCGGCGGAATATGCGCATGAGTTTCTGGACCGGCGCGAAGCCGACTACATCGAAAGCGTTGACTATTTCGCCGGCGACTGGATCAAGACCGGCTGGAAGGAAGAGCGGCTGATCTACCGCCACTGGTTCAACGAGCGCACCCAGAAGCGTCTGTTCTACGGGATGTTCCATCTGCAACGCAAACTGGGCCTGACCCGGGCGATTCCGCAGGATCTCGAGATCATGATCGGCAGCCAATGGTGGTGCCTGCGGCGGCGCACAGTCGAATGGATTCTCGATTTCATCGCGCGCCGACCCGATGTGACGCGCTTCTTCCGCGCCACCTGGATCCCGGACGAGACCTTTTTTCAGACGCTGGTGCGTCATCTGGTGCCGGGGAACGAAATCGACAGCCGCACCCTGACCTTTCTGATGTTCACCGATTACGGCATGCCGGTGTCGTTCTACAACGACCACTACGATCTTTTGCTGGCGCAGGATTTTCTGTTCGCGCGCAAGATCAGCCCGGCGGCAAAGGAGCTGAAGCGGCGGTTGGGGGTGCTGTATTCCGCCGAGGGACAGCGGTTCCAGATCTCCAACGAGGGCCGGTCGCTGTTCAAGTTCCTGACAGGAAAGGGACGGATCGGCAGGCGGTTTGCCACCCGGTTCTGGGAAACCGAGAGCTCGCTGGGGCGCGAGCGGGAATTGCTGATCGTGGTCTGCAAGAAATGGCATGTGGCCAAGCGGCTGCTGGAGCGGATCCGGCAGGTGACAAATGTTCCGGCGATCGAATACCTGTTCAATGAACAGGACACGGAACTGCCGGATCTGGGGGGGGTGCAGTCGACCCTGAGCAAGCGGCACCGTCACCGCCGCGCGCTGATGCGGATGCTGTATGACTACTACGACACCGACCGGCTGATCATCTGCCTGGACCCGGCCAACCTTGATCTGATCGAGGATTTCTGCCGTGACCGGGCGGTCACCCGGCTGCTCGAGGTCGATTGCCAGTTCAGCGACGACTACCTGACGGGTCATGCGATGCGGGTGGGGCTGGCCGGAGAGCGCACGCCGCGCGAAACGCTCGAGCGGTTGCTGCCCGCGATCCGCAATGACATGGTGCACGAATCCGACCGCATCCGGGATGGGGAATTTGACAACCACGCACGGATGCGCGAGGTCGATTCGACCGAGGTGACGGCGCAGCATATTTCCGGCTTTCTGACGATTTCGATCGAGAAGGCGCGCGAGATTGCCGAAACCGACTATCTGTTTGCAGACTGAGGATGCCCCGATGGCCTATGCCTATGACGACCAGAACATCTTTGCCAAAATCCTGCGCGGAGAGATCCCCAACACAACCGTGCTCGAGACCGACCACTCGCTGGCGTTCCGGGATCTGCATCCACAGGCGCCGGTGCATGTGCTGGTGATCCCCAAGGGGCCATATGTCTGCTACGACCATTTTGCGCAGATGGCGTCGGATGCCGAGATCCTGGACTATACCCGTGCCATCGGCCGGGTCTGCGCGATGGAAGGGGTCGCCGGCGACGGCTTCCGGATGATCGCCAACGCCGGCGCGAACGGTGTGCAGGAGGTGCCGCATCTGCATGTGCACATCCTGGCCGGGCGGCCGCTGGGGCGGATGCTGCAACGGGCGTGAGCCGTCCGGCAACCTGATCCTGCGGGGCGCGCCCGCGGCGCGCGCTGGTTGTCTCGCACCCCGCCGTTGGCGGGGCGCTCGGCGCCAGACTGCACCCTGGCGCGCGGACCCGGCGGGACGGCGGCAGGGCAGGCCTCAGGCGGCTCCGGCGCGGGTCAGGTTCAGGAAAACGTCCTGCAGGTCGGCCTGTTCGGTCCGCACGTCCCGAATGCGGATGCCGGACCTGCGCACCAGTTCCAGCACCTCTTCGCCGTTGGTCCGTCGGGCGTGATAGGTGAAAGCGAGGCTGCCGTCGGATCGGTTTGCCACCTCGATGCCCGTGGCCGCAGGCAGGGTCGTCGGCGGGGATTCGGGGGTGATGACCATCGTCCGGGTGTCGATCTGACCAAGCAGGTTGGCGGTGCTGTCGCGGGCGATCACCGCGCCCTGCGAGAGGATGGCGATTTCGTCACACATCTCTTCGGCCTCTTCCAGATAGTGGGTGGTGAGGATGATCGTCATGCCACGGTCACGGTTCAGGCGGCGGACGTTGTGCCAGAGCATCTGGCGCAGCTCGATGTCGACGCCCGCCGTGGGTTCGTCCAGCACCAGGATATGCGGATGGTGCACCAGCGCCTTGCCCAGCAGCAGGCGGCGGCGCATGCCCCCCGAGAGGGTGCGGGCATAGGCCTCGGCCTTGTCGGAGAGACCGATCATCGCGAGAATCTCGTCGGTGCGGCGCTGCGCCCTGGGCACACCGTAGAGGCCGGCCTGCACGTCCAGCGCCCCGCGCGGCGTGAAGAACGGATCAAGGTTGAGTTCCTGCGGCATGACACCGATGGCGGCGCGGGACTGCCGCGGGTTCACGTCCTGGTCAAAGCCCCAGATCGTGACCTTGCCGGCGGTCTTGTTCACCAGTCCGGCGAGGATGTTGATGAGGGTGGACTTGCCCGCGCCGTTCGGCCCGAGCAGGCCAAAGACCGCGCCTGCGGGCACCGTGAGGTCGATGCCGTTCAGGGCCACTTTCGGCGGCTGCCTGCCGCTGACGCCGTAAGTCTTGCGCAGGCCGGTGATCTTGATCGCATCCGTGGTCATGCTCTGGCTTGCTCCTGTTTCGTCCTTCGCCCATAACGCAGGTAGTGCAAAGACAGCCCGAAGGGAATGTGCCCGATGACGACGCAAGCGCCGGAAACCAAGGTCGTGGACAAATACCGCATCGCCTGCGACGGCAGCGAAGGGGCGCTGGGCCATCCGCGCGTCTGGCTGCAGATCCCGGTGGACAGGGGATTTGTCGAATGCGGCTACTGTGACGCGAAATACGTTCACCGGGACTTTGAAGGCAAGGTCTGAGACGACCCGCTGCCGGGGGTGATGGCCTGAACGGCGCCAGGAGGACCGGGCGGAGCACCTGTTGGTGCGCCGTGTCGTTTGAGTATTTGGAAAGAGAAGAACATGGGGTGGCGGTGGGTTCCGGGCCGTGGCACCCTGTGGTCGAAGTGACAACGGAGGCGCGTCATGGCGTTCGGAAAAGGCCATCATCTGCATCTGATCGACGGCTCGGCCTTCATCTTTCGTGCCTACCATGCACTGCCGCCGCTGACGCGCAAATCCGACGGTCTTCCGATCGGCGCGGTGGCGGGATTCTGCAACATGCTGCAGCGCTATGTCGAGGGCAACGCCGGCGGGGATGTCACCCATCTGGCGGTGATCTTTGACAAAGGCAGCCACACCTTTCGCAATGACATGTACGACCTCTACAAGGCCAACCGCGAGGCGATGCCCGAGGATCTGCGACCGCAGATCCCGCTGACCCGGCGGGCGACCGAGGCGTTCAACATCGCCTGCAAGGAGCTTGAGGGCTACGAGGCCGACGACATCATCGCCACCCTGTCCTGTCAGGCGCGCGCGGCGGGCGGCCAGGTGACGATCATTTCGTCGGACAAGGATCTGATGCAACTGGTCGGTGACGGCGTCGAGATGCTGGACGCGATGAAGAACAAGCGCATCGACCGCGACGGCGTGTTCGAGAAGTTCGGGGTCTTTCCCGAGCGGGTGGTCGACGTGCAGGCGCTGGCCGGGGATTCGGTGGACAACGTGCCGGGCGCACCGGGAATCGGCATCAAGACAGCGGCGCTGCTGATCAACGAATATGGTTCGCTCGAAGCGTTGCTGGACCGGGCGGGCGAGATCAAGCAGCCCAAGCGGCGTGAGACGCTGGTCGAACACCGGGCGCAGATCGAGCTTTCCAAACGGCTGGTGCAACTGGACTGCGACACGCCGCTGGACTTTGGTCTGGACGATCTGGAGGTGCGGGAGCCCGAGCCGGAGGTGTTGCTGGGCTTTCTGGCCGAAATGGAGTTCCGCACGCTGACAAAGCGCATCTCGGAAGCCCTGAACGTCGCGGCGCCTGCCATCCCCGAAGCCGCGGTCGCGGCGACCCCGGAGAATGCGCCCGAGGCACCAGCGATTGATACCGCAAATTACGTCTGCGTCAGCGACATGGCGGCGCTGGAGGCATGGGTCGCCAAGGCCTATGCGCGCGGCTGGGTGGCGGTGGACACCGAGACGACGGGTCTGAACGAGATGATCGCCGACCTGGTCGGCGTGTCGCTCTGTGTCGAGGCGGGGGAGGCCTGTTATATCCCTCTGGGCCACCGGGGCGGGGCGGCGGCGGGCAGCGGGACAGGGGATCTGTTTGCCGAAAAGGCGGATGATGCGCTGGTCCCGGGCCAGATTCCGCTGGAGGCGGCACTGGCGGCGCTGAAGCCGATGCTGGAGGATCCGAGCATTCTCAAGATCGGGCAGAACATGAAATACGATGCCAAGATCCTGGCGCGCCATGGCATCACGATTGCCCCGATCGACGACACCATGCTGATGTCCTATGCCATGCACGCGGGCGAGCATACGCATGGAATGGACACCCTGGCCGAGCGCTATCTGAACCACACGCCGATTCCGATCAAGACGTTGATCGGCACGGGCAAGAACCAGATCACATTTGACCGGGTGCCGGTCGAGACGGCGGTGACATATGCCGCCGAGGACGCGGACGTAACGCTGCGCCTTTGGCAGCTGTTCAAGCCGGAGCTGCACCAGGCCCGTGTCACGCGGGTCTACGAGAGCATGGAGCGGCCGCTGGTGGCGGTGCTGGCACAGATGGAGATGGCCGGAATCAAGGTCGACCGTCAGACACTCAGCCGGATGTCGAGCGCCTTTGCCCAGAAGATGGCGGGGCTTGAATCCGAGATCCACGAGCTGGCGGGCGAGAAATTCAACGTCGGCAGCCCGGCGCAGCTGGGAGAGATCCTGTTCGACAAGATGGCGCTCGAGGGCGGCAAGAAGGGCAAGAGCGGCAAGTATTCGACCGGGGCCGACGTGCTCGAGGATCTGGCGACCGAGCATGATCTGGCGCGCCGGGTGCTGGACTGGCGGCAGTTGAGCAAGCTGAAGTCGACCTACACCGATGCCCTGCAGGAACATATCAACCCGGATACCGGGCGGGTGCACACCTCTTATTCCATTGCCGGGGCGAACACCGGGCGGCTGGCGTCGACGGATCCCAACCTGCAGAACATTCCCGTGCGCAGCGAGGAGGGCCGGCGGATCCGCGAGGCTTTTGTGGCGGAGCCGGGCAAGGTTCTGGTGTCGCTGGATTACAGCCAGATCGAGTTGCGGATTCTGGCGCATGTGGCAGGGATCGACGCGCTGAAACAGGCGTTTCGGGACGGGCAGGACATCCATGCGATGACCGCTTCGGAGATGTTCAACGTGCCGATGGCGGAAATGACCCCGGAGGTGCGCCGTCAGGCCAAGGCGATCAACTTCGGCGTGATCTACGGCATCTCTGGATTCGGTCTGGCGCGCAATCTGCGGATCCCCCGCGCCGAGGCGCAGGGCTTCATTGATCGTTACTTCGAGCGGTTTCCCGGGATTCGCGACTATATGGAGTCCACCATCGCCTTTGCGAAAAAGCATGACCGGGTCGAGACATTGTTTGGTCGGGTGATCCATACCCCCGAGATCAATGCCAAGGGGCCGCACGCCGGGTTTGCCAAACGTGCGGCGATCAATGCCCCGATTCAAGGCACGGCCGCGGATATCATCCGCCGGGCAATGATCCGGATGCCGCATGCGATCGCCGGCCTCGAGGGGCGCGCGGTGATGCTGTTGCAGGTGCACGACGAACTTCTGTTCGAGGTCGAAGACGGATGTGTCGAGGCGCTGATCGCCATCGCCAAAGAGGTGATGGAAGGCGCGGCGGACCCGGTGGTGCATCTGGACGTCCCTCTGATCGTGGATGCGGGTCAGGGCCGCAACTGGGCCGAGGCGCACTGACCCCGGCCACCGCTTTGGCGGCGCGACTGCATCTGAGTATTTGGAAAGAGAAGAAACAGGGGGCAGTTCGTGGCGTTGCAGTGCTGGCGCGGCTGCGCCCGGACCGACCCCCGGCGGTGCTTCTCAATGCCGAAGCCCGGGGCGCTCTGGCAATCGGTTTCATAACGGGGTTCGCGCAGGCGATGGCGCCTTGGCGTCTGTGCGGGCGGCGATGCCGCGGCAATGTGCACAGGCGATTGCGGCAGTCTTGCGGGCGCTGAATGATGCCGACTCCTACCTCCGGTGATGGCGACCCTGCCTGCCTTGGCCACAGGGCGTGGTGCGGCGAGACGGGGACCGACACTGCTGTGTTGACGGTGGCGGGACGCGAGACTTTTAGCTTGAAACGGTGCCGGAGCACCGAGTTGAAAAAGCCCGGAACGTGGTCACACGCTCCGGGCCTGGTGGCAGGGACGGACCGGGCGGACCTCCCGGAACCGGCTGTCCGACCCGCCGTATGATCAGGCGAGGTTCAGCCCGGCCTCGCGGAACAGCGCGGGCAGCGAGGTTTCGGGGCGCGGTCCCATGTGGCTGATCACTTCGGCGGCCGCGACACAGCCCATGCGCCCGGCGGTTTCCATGTCCTGTCCGGTGGCGAGACCGTAGAGGAAGCCGGCGGCGAACTGGTCGCCCGCACCGGTGGCGTCAACCGGGACAACCGTGGTCACCGGCACGTCGGTACGCAGGCCGTCGCGTATGATGGTGACGCCATCGCCCGACCGGGTGCAGACCACCAGCGGACAGATTGCAGCCACGGCGGCAAGATCGGCCTCGAGGTCATCATACTGGTAAAGTGCGCGAATTTCGGCCTCGTTGCCGATGACGAAGTCGAGTTCGTTCTCGATCAGGGTCAGGAAGTCGGCGCGGTGACGTTCGACGCAGAACGGATCCGAGATCGCGATTCCGGCGATGCCCCCTGCGGCCCGGCAGGCCCGGGCGGTGGCGATGAAGGCTGCCTTGCCCTTGTCCTTGTCGAACAGATAGCCTTCGAGAAAGACGATTTCGGCCTGATCGGCGACTCCGGCGGGCAGATCGTCGGGGCCGAGCTCGGCAGAAATCCCGAGATAGGTGTTCATCGAGCGTTCACCGTCGGGCGCGACGAAAATCATCGAACGCGAGGTGGGCAGTTCGCCTCCGGCAACCGGCGGATTGGCAAAGGTCGTGCCGATTTTCTCCATCTCGGCGGCATAGAACCGGCCCAGGGAATCGTCGTGCACCCGACCGATGAACCCGGTGCGCAATCCAAGGTTTCCCAGTCCGGCCAGTGTGTTGGCGACTGATCCGCCGGGGGCCTGGACCCGGCTTTCCATGGCGCCGTACAACACTTCGGCACGGTCGCGTTCGACCAGTTGCATGATGCCCTTGGTGATACCCATGAGTTCCAGAAAATTGTCATCGGCCCGGGTAAGGACATCCACAATGGCGTTGCCGATGCCGACAACCTGATAGGTTTTCATAAGGTCTTTTCCTCGAATAAGCAGAGATCGCGGAGCAGACAGGCACCGCATTTTGGTTTGCGCGCGACACAGATATACCGGCCGTGCAGGATCATCCAGTGATGTGCATGATGTTGATAATCGACCGGGACGTTGTCTTCGATGGCGCGCTCGACGGCCATGACGTCTTTGCCCGGGCAGATCCCGGTGCGGTTGCCGACGCGGAAGATGTGGGTGTCGACCGCCTGTGCAGGATAGTGCCACCACATGTTCAGCACGACGTTCGCCGTCTTGCGTCCGACGCCGGGCAGCGACTGCAGCGCGGCGCGCGAGTTCGGCACCTCGCCGCCATAGTCGTCAACCAGGATCTGGCTGAGCTTGAGGACGTTCCTGGCCTTGTTCCGGTACAGCCCGATGGACTTTATGTGCTCGGTCACACTTTCCAGTCCCAGGGCCAGCATCTTGGCGGGCGTGTCCGCGATCTCGAACAGTTTTGCCGTTGCGCGGTTGACGCCTGCGTCCGTTGCCTGGGCTGACAATGCGACCGCGACGACAAGCGTAAAGGCGTTCACGTGGTGCAGCTCGCCCCTGGGTTCCGGTTCGGCGGCGCGGAAGCGGTCAAAGATCTCTCGGATCGTATGATAATCAAGCTGTTGTACCATGTGCGTCTCTATGCCCGGCTCCGCCGGGATGCGCAATATTCGGGTCGCGTCACCGGCAGGCGGCAGGGTATGGTTGCGACAGGCGGCGCAGGCCTGGGGCAACGGGTTCCCGGGTCGACGCGAGAGGAGCGTTCTGACATGACCCATGTCCAAACCATGGCTGCACCGGACACCGGATACCACTACAACGTCATGCGGCGCGCGATTGCGGCGATTGACGCAGGTGAGCCCGGGCAGACGCTGGAACAGTTGGCGGCAGGGATGGGCATGAGCCCGGCGCATTTCCAGCGGCTGTTTTCGCGCTGGGTCGGGGTGTCGCCCAAGCGGTACCAGCAATATCTGACGCTGGGCCATGCCAAGGCGCTGCTGGCGGAGCGATTCACGATGATCGAAACCGCCGGATCGGTCGGGCTTTCCGGCACCGGACGGTTGCACGACCTGTTTGTGCGCTGGGAGGCGATGAGCCCCGGCGACTTTGCCCGGAAGGGCGCGGGGCTGGAGATCCGCTATGGCTGGTTCGAAACTCCCTTTGGCGCGGCGCTGGCAATGGGCACCGACAAGGGTTTGTGCGGATTGGGCTTCCTTTCCGAATCGAGTCCCGAAGAGGCAATGGCGGATCTCACCCGCCGCTGGCCCGAAGCCCGCTATGTCGAGAATCCGGAGGCCATTGGTCCCTGGGTCGACGCCGCATTTGCCCAAAGGGGCGACACGGCGCTGCACATGATGGGGGCACCGTTCCAGATCAAGGTCTGGGAGGCGCTGCTGACGATCCCGTCGGGGCAGGTGACAACCTATTCCGAAATTGCCGGAGCGGTCGGTCATCCGCGGGCGGTGCGGGCGGTCGGAACGGCGGTGGGACGCAACCCGGTCAGCTTTCTCATCCCATGCCATCGCGCCCTGCGCAAATCCGGCGGGCTGGGGGGCTATCACTGGGGTTTGCCGGTCAAGCGCGCGATTCTGGCGTGGGAGTCGGCGCGGGCGGATGCCTGATCTCATCTGGACGTGATCACGATGCGCGGATTAGCGCCGATTTCACCGTGACTTGACTTGGGCCGGGATGCAGATTGGCGCTATATGTTCCGCGACCCCGGATGCGGGGAGGAAAACAACGAGGCCCATGATGATCCGAGCAAGAACTTCCCTGCTGACCGCAACCGCCGCACTGATGGTGCTGAGCGCCTGTGCGGACCCCGCAGCCTATCCGGGCGGTGTCGACCCCAACCGCAAGGCCAAGACCGGCGCCGCCGTCGGTGCAGGCATCGGTGCCCTGGCCGGTGTGATGGCGGGCAACGATCCGAAAGAGCGCCGCAACAACGCCATCGCAGGCGCCATTGTCGGTGCCGCGGGCGGTGCCATCGTCGGCAACCAGCTTGACAAGCAAGAGGCAGATCTGCGTGCGCAGATGGGCAATTCGAACGTGTCGATCCAGAACACGGGTGACCGTCTGATCGTGACACTGCCGCAGGATATCCTGTTCGCCACCGACTCGGCATCGGTGCGTCCCGACCTGCAGCGTGACCTGCGCACCGTCGCGCAGAACCTGAACGCCTATCCCAACACCACGGTCCAGGTCATCGGCCACACCGACAACACCGGCGAGGCTGCCTACAACGCCAGCCTGTCCGAGCGTCGCGCGCAGTCGGTTGCCGGCATCCTGATTTCCGAGGGCGTGTCGTCGTCGCGGGTCCGCGCCATTGGTCGTGGCGAAGATGCGCCGGTGGCCAGCAACCTGACCCCCGAGGGCCGTCAGCAGAACCGCCGGGTCGAGATTGTGATCCTGCCAAACGCCTGATTTCCTGACTGTTTGCAGCCAATGAAAGCGCCGCGGCTTGCCGCGGCGCTTTTACGTTGTAGTTCATGCGGCAACCTGGACCGGAGAAATATTGATGTCTGAACTGAACCTGGTGGGGTTGTGCGGATCCCTGCGCAAAGCCTCGACCAACCGCATGTTGCTGAACGAGGCCGCGCGCCTGTTCGACGCCGCCGCGTTTACCGAAGCTGACCTGAACCTGCCGCTTTTCAGTCAGGACATCGAGAACGGACCTGGAATCCCGCCCGAGGTGCAGGCCCTGTCCGACTTGATCGGCAGCGCCGACGCGGTGATTCTGGCGACGCCCGAATATAACAAGGGCACGTCGGGTGTGATGAAGAATGCCCTGGACTGGATCAGCCGGACCAAGAACGCACCATGGCGCGACAAGCCGATTGCCGTGATCTCGGCCTCGTCGGGAATGCAGGGCGGGGCGCGGGCTCACAGCATGTTGCGCACGCTGATGCTGCCGTTCCGTCCACGCCTGGTTCCCGGGCCCGAGGTGATGCTTGGCCAGTCCGGCCAGCAGTTCGACGGCGAGGGGCGGCTGACCAGCGAAATGGGACTCAAGCTGCTGACCGAGTTGATGGACGAACTGCGCCGCGAGGCGCTGCGGATGCGCCAGGGCTAGGGGTGGCGGCGGGGTCAGCGCATGTCCTGATTTGATATCTCGATCAGGTTGCCGTCCGGATCGCGCAGATACAGCGACCGGATCGGGCCCTGTGCCCCGCTGCGCGCCACGGGCCCGCTTTCGACCGGTACGCCGTGATGTGCCAGAACGTTCATCCAGTCCTCGAGCGGCGCAGCGCTCAGGAAACACAAGTCCGCCGACCCGGGGCACGGCTGCTGTGCCCGGGGCGCGAATTCATGACCGGCAAGGTGCAGGTTGATCTTCTGCTGCCCGAAGTGCAGCGCCCACCGGGACGGACCGCCGGCGGGTGAAAAACTCTGCGCCTGCATGCCCAGAACCGATTGGTAGAATGCCAGTGTCGCGTCGATATTGGCGACCGTCAGGACAAGGTGGTCAAGGCTCTGGAGCGTCGGCGTCATCTGGGCAATATTCCTCGGGGCAGAAGGTGGACGGAGAGTAAGCGGATGTCTGACGCAGAACCGCAACCAGGTGAAAGCGATGCACTGGATCCGGCCCGCGCACGGGCGGTGCAGGCTGCGCTGGGGCTAAAGAGCGATATCTGCGCCGGGATGGCGTTGCCCGCGTTCTTTCACCAGATCTATTTCTGGGATCCGCAACCGCCCGCCACCCTGGGCCGCGATGGTCACCCGAAACCTGGCATCGGACTCATTCCCGATACGGGCCTGCCGCGCCGGATGTGGGCCGGCGGGCGGCTGTGGTTCGATGCGCCGCTGCTGGCGGGTGTTCCTGCACAACGGCGTTCCCGCGTGTTGCAGACTGTACACAAGTCCGGTCGCAGCGGGCCGCTGGCCTTCGTGACGCTTGGGCATGAAATATGGCAGGACGGCGCCGTTGTCCTGCGCGAAGAGCAGGATCTGGTGTATCGCACCGACCCGGCACCCGAAGCGCCGCGTGCCCCCGTCCCACAGGCGCGCCGGGACGAGACCGAGGCCCGCACGGTCACGTTCGACGCCACGCTGCTGTTTCGCTACTCGGCGCTGACCTTCAACGGCCATCGCATTCACTACGACGAATCCTATGCCCGGGGGGTCGAGGGCTATGACGGGTTGGTTGTTCACGGCCCGCTGCTGGCGCAGTTGCTGATGCTGATGGCAGACACGCCGCGCAGGCCACTGCGGACCTTTGCTTTTCGCGCCACTGCACCGCTGATGCACCATGAAACCGCCACTCTGTGTCGCAACGGTCCGGATGCCTGGGTGCGTGGTCCGCAGGGGCGGCAATGTCTGGTGGCGACCCTCACAACGTGAAAGGCCCAGCCGGGACGGGGCCTTGTGGTCAGATCGGACTCATTTTCAGACGCCGGTGCCGTTGATCACCACGCGCACAGTGCGCAGCAGGACAACAAGATCGGTTTTCAGCGACATCTGGCGCAGATAGGCGGTGTCGAAGGTCGCACGTTCGGCAAAGCTTGATTCATTGCGCAACGAGGTCTGCCAGAATCCGGTGATACCGGGGCGCAGGGCGTAATAGGCAGTGCCCGGGTACAGGACCCGTTGTTCCGGCAGCATCGGACGCGGCCCGACCAGCGACATGTCTCCGCGCAGAACGTTCCAGAGCTGTGGCAACTCGTCCAGCGATGTCTTGCGGATCAGTCGGCCGATCCAGGTGATGCGGGGATCGTTGCGCAGTTTCTGCGCATGGTTCCATTCCGCGAGCGCCTTTGGGCTGGCAGCGATGTGGGCCGCCAGCATGGTGTCCGCATTCGCCACCATGCTGCGGAGTTTCCACATCATGAAGATCCGGCCGTTCCGGCCCACACGTTTCTGCAGATAGAACGGAGAGCCGCCGTCCAGTGCAATCAGAGCGCCAAGGATCAGCATGACCAGCAGAACCGGCGCCGCCGCGACAGCGACCAGTGCCAGGTCGACGATCCGCTTGACCGTATCCCGGTACAGGCGTGCGTCCGGCGTGGCCTGCATGGCCTCGTCGATGAGGTGGTCAAAGGTCGGCAGGTGCATCGGGCGGCGTAGGTGCAGGGTCAAAAGCGACCTCCTTGAGGCAAATCGTCAATTCGGGAGTCACGGAAATCGGAACCCATGCGACACAGCGACAAGTTCCCGACCGCGAACACCGCACCCGTCAGACGGGTGCTGCACTCATCGGTGCCGCCTACTGGCCAGCGAAGTGTGGGATCGTTCAGTCGAGGACAGCGTTCGGCAGACTTACGAGTTACTCCAGGTTGAATGCACCAGCCCCCCAGTGCCTTGATGCAGGCGTCGGCAAAATTGTGTTAAAATTTGTCCAACTTAATTCTTATGACCTCATGCCTTATTTTAGTCAATATTCAGAAATCCTTCAACCAAAGGGAGAATCGGGCGGCCTGCTATGCCCGCGATTCAGAGGGTATTTCGGCGGCGCCGAGAGAGCGCTCAACATGTGGGTTTCCCTGGGCGAAGCCATTGATTCTGGCGGTTTATCACCGAAAAATTCGAGTCTGGATTTTGCAGTCAGGGGCAACAAAAATCCCCCGACTGTTTCGGCTTTGGCAACAAATTGGCGCTGTTGCGGGATTGGTCGGAAAAACACGCGAAATTACCCTGCGTCAGAGAGCGCTTTGAGCTTGCTTTTGGATATTCGGAAACAATCGGCGGCCACGTTCGGTACCCGCTCAGGTTGCCTGTCGGCGCGCTGCCTGCCTCCGGTCACGGTCTTGGCGCGGACGGTTCCGACGTCTGAACTGGTGACACGCTCCGGGTGAGTGCGATGCCTCACAGATTGTTACAATGGCGTAAAATGGGCGCATTCACCGTCTGATCACAGGCCGAATCATCGCGGCGCGCGCCACAATTCGGGCCAAGTTCCGCTCCCGCGACGAACTGTGCGGCCTTTGGCGCCGTCGGCGCCCGGGGTCAACATTGCAAGCCCGGGGTCCTGTGGTTATGTCCCGAGAGGACGCGGGAAACGGGGGCAGCATGACCAATTATTTGCATCAGGGCGATTTGCCGGATCAACTCGACCTCGGACCCGTCGTGGCGATCGACTGTGAAACCATGGGCCTGCATCCAAGGCGTGACCGCCTCTGTCTGGTTCAGCTGTCCAGCGGCGACGGGACGGCACATCTGGTGCAGATTGCGCCGGGGCAGACGGTGGCCGCGAACCTTGCCCGCATTCTGACCGATCCCTCCGTGCTCAAGCTGTTCCACTATGGCCGTTTCGATATTGCCGCGATGTACAATACGTTTGGCGCCCTGGCGGCGCCGGTGTATTGCACCAAGATCGCCAGCCGACTGGTGCGCACCTACACTGACAGGCACGGGCTGCGGAATCTGGTGCAGGATCTGCTGGGCAGCGATCTTTCCAAATACCAGCAGTCCAGCGACTGGGGCGCCGCAGAACTGACCAAGGCGCAGCTCGATTACGCCGCCTCAGATGTGCTGTATCTGCATGACCTGCGCCGCGCGCTGGATCTGATGCTGGAGCGCGAAGGCCGCAGCGCCCTGGCGCAGGCCTGTTTCGATTTTCTGCCCACGCGGGCGCAACTGGATCTGGCGGGCTGGCCGGAAACAGATATCTTCGCCCACAGCTAGGATCGGGCAAAGAGCATCATGCGTCAGCGCGGCAGCAAATATTCACGTATGATCGCGTGGCTCAAGATCCTTCTGCCGATGGCGGCGCTGGTGCTTTTGTCGACGACATTCCTGTTGTCGCGGGATCCCGATCCGTCGGCCAATCTGCCAATCTCTGGCAGTGCGGACCCGGACGGGGTGGTGCGCGAACAGGTGACCGATCCCTATTTTGCCGGCACCACAAGCTCGGGGGGGTCGCTGACGATGACGGCGCGATCAGCCCGGCCCCTGCCCGACAGCGATGAGGTCGAGGCCGACACTCTGGATGCGGTGATGGTGATGACCGATGGCACCAAGATCGAACTGAAGGCGCCGCTGGCCAACCTGAGCGACCGGCGTGGCGATGCACATATGACCGGTGGCGTCACCGTGTCGAGCACTACCGGCTACACCCTGAGCACCGACAGCCTGACCGCCGCCCTCGACCGGATCGAGATCGAAAGCCTGGGGCCGGTCGAGGGTGACGGGCCGGCCGGGCATCTGACGGCCGGCAAGATGCGCGTCACCAGTGGGGAAACCGGCGATGACGTCCAATTGCTTTTCACCGGCGGGGTAAAGCTGGTATATGACCCGCAAACAGAATGAGTGCTTCCCGATGTTGCGAAACCTGACTCTTGTCCTGGCGCTGATGGCGCCATGTTCCGTTCTGGCACAGGGGGCGCAGGTCGCCTTTGGTGGCATGACTCAGGACACATCGGCCCCGGTCGAAGTCACGGCCGATCAACTGGCGGTGAACCAGGCCGACGGTACCGCGCTGTACACCGGCAACGTCATCATCGGTCAGGGGGCAATGCGTCTGGCCGCACCGCGGGTGCTGGTGGTCTACGGCGAGGCGGCGGGCCGGATCGAGCGGCTCGAGGCGACGGGCGGTGTGACGCTGGTGAATGGCGACGACGCCGCCGAGGCAGAGCGCGCGGACTACAACATCGACGCGGGCACCGTCGTCATGACCGGCAATGTGCTGCTGACGCAGGGCGACAATGCGCTGACCGCCGAAACCATGACCGTCAATCTCGACGATGGCACGGCGCAGATGTCCGGCAGGGTGAAGACCGTGCTCCAGCAACAGCCAAAGGCGGCCAACCCCTGATGTCGCCTCCGGAGTTCACCGTGACGACAGGCTCCAGCGGCCTGCATGTGCAGCACTTGCGCAAGAGTTACCGCAAGCGCGTGGTGATCCGGGATTTTTCGATGGAGTTGAATCGGGGTGAGGTGGTGGCGTTGCTGGGCCCCAACGGCTCTGGCAAGACGACGACTTTCTACGCGATCGCCGGGTTGGTGAACCCCGAGGGCGGCCAGGTCCTGATTGACGGCAAGGATGCGACCTATCTGCCGATGTACCGCCGTGCGCGTCTGGGAATCGGGTATCTGCCGCAGGAAATGTCGATCTTCCGCGGGCTGTCGGTCGAAGACAACATCGCCGCGATCCTCGACATCAGTCAGCCCGACCGCCACAAGCGCCGCGAACGGCTGGAAGAGCTGCTGGGCGAGTTTTCCATCGAGCATTTGCGCCGCGCCCCGGCGCTGGCGCTGTCCGGCGGGGAACGCCGCCGGGTCGAGATCGCCCGCTGTCTGGCGGCGGACCCCAAGTATCTGTTGCTGGACGAACCCTTTGCCGGGGTTGATCCAATCAGTGTCGGCGACATCCGGCACCTTGTCTCGGACCTCAAGAAACGTGGCATCGGTGTGCTGATTACAGACCATAACGTGCGCGAAACGCTCGAAATCGTGGACCGCGCCTACATCCTGCATGACGGTGCCGTGCTGATGTCCGGCACCCCCGACGAAGTTGTCCGCAACGAGAACGTGCGGCGGGTCTATCTGGGCGATAACTTTCGCATCAGCTGAACCGGCGTTCCGTGACGGTGTTCATGATCGGTTAAGAATATTCTCGGACAGTGATGCTGGATTTGATTGACAGAGCGGGGCCTTCTCAACTCAAATGAAGGGTATGACGCTTTCGTGGACCGCATGTCTGATTGGTGAACACCCCCTCTCCAGGGTGTCTGCGATCAGGCCAAGGTCGGGAGTGTCACCTTCCCTCCAGACGCGGCGATAGGCCGGGCGGCTTCGCCCGTTGCTGCGTATGGGTTGATAAAGAAAAGGAAAAACAATGCGCTATCAGATCACGGGAAAGCAGATCGACATCGGAGAGGCTCTGCAGACGCATGTCCAGACCGAACTGGGCTCGGTGGTGCAAAAGTACGCCGGGCGGCCCACGGATGCGACCATCATCTTTTCCAGAAGTGCGCACGAGTATGTTTGTGAATCCACCGTTCACCTGTCCACCGGGCTGACCGCCACCGCCAAGGCCCATGCGACCGAAATCTATGCCGCGTTCGACGGATGTTCGGAAAAACTCGACAAACAGCTGCGCCGTTACAAGCGTCGGTTGAAAGATCACCACAAGGACCGCGTCGAACCCGTTGAACTCTTCGGCGCGTCCTCGTATATCCTCGCGCGTGAATCCGATATCGAGGATACGGAGCCGGATTCACTCGCGCCGGTGATCGTGGCCGAAATGCAAACGCAGATTCCGTCGCTCTCCGTGGGCGAGGCGGTGATGCAGATGGAACTGGCAGGGGCACCGGTACTGGTATTCCGGAACGAAAAGAAGAATGGCGTCAACGTCGTGTACCGCAGGGAAGATGGCAATATCGGATGGATAGATCCATGACATTGCCGTTCTGCGCGTGACGCGTTAGGGCACAGCAGAAACTAGAACAGGCAGCTCATGAAATTCGCGCAGCTTATAAAGCCGTCCGCCGTCAAAGTCATTTCAGCCGCATCAAGCAAGAAGCGGCTGATGCACGATCTGGCGGATCTGGCACAATCGGCGCATGGAATACATGCGCCGACCGCCGTCGAAGCCTTGATGGAACGGGAAAGCCTCGGGCCAACGGGTGTGGGACATGGGGTTGCGTTGCCGCACGCGCGCATTCCCTCGCTCGAGGATGTCGTAGGCGTTTTCATACTGCTTGAAAAACCCATCGACTTCGAAGCGGTCGACCGCCAGCCGGTGGATGTCGTCTTTGCCCTCTTTGCGCCGGAATCGGCGGGCGTAGAGCACCTGAAGGCGCTGGCGTTGGTGTCTCGCACCCTGCGCGAAGATGCTGTCTGTGCAAAATTGCGGGCCAATCATGACGCCAGCACCCTCTACACCATCCTGACCGAACCCCATACGTCCCAGGCCGCCTGAGGGCCGTTCTCGACGATATGCCGGGTCAAGGCGCAGGTAGGGGCGCGGATCGGGTCGGCTAATCCCAGTCGGCAAAGCCAAACATCAGGTAATCGCGGTTGTAGGCATCGCGCGCCAGGCTTTCGATCTCGTCGTCGTAGATTTGCGCCAATGCGAATGGCGCGCGGGTCGGGACGGGCACAGGATCGGGCGGCGCAGGATGCCCGACCTGCATGGCCAGCGCGGGCAGGTAGTCCCCCATTTCTTCTTCGCGGATGATCATGTCGGGCAGGGTGAATTCCGCCATGCCCTGCAGCACCTGGGCCTGGGATGCCCAGTGCGCGTCCACCCGCACAGCCGTTTGTCCGGCAAGATTCGCCTTGAGGAACGTCAGCCAGGCGGTAAAGGCGCTGCGGTGGGCACTCAGATCATACTCCGGCCCCGGCGCTGCCTCAGGTATCGGCAGATTGTGCGCCCGTCGCAGGGTCTTGCGGATCTGCAGAAAGGTGCCGGGTCCGGTGGACAGGATCCGCGAACAGAAGGCGTCGTGCGCGCGGGCCACCGGGTGGCGCAGGACACAAAAGCTGCGGTGGCCTTCGTGCTCGCGTTTCCACTGACGCAGGTCTTTCTGGCTGAAATCGCGCAAAAGGGCCGAGTCGTCGACCGCGTCCAGTTCCGCAAGCCAGGTGTTGACCGCCGCCTCGGGCCCCGAGCGGATCGGCATCGACAGCAGCCCGGTGCGCGCGGCGGCGACATAAGAAGGGACAACCGGCCCCCGGCGCGGTTCAAAATTCGGCGTGCGAGCCATGTTGAACCGATCCAGCCGGGCCAGCGCATCCTGCATCGTTTCAAAATTTTCTACTTTTTCAGACAGGGGTTCCGGATTCTGCCGTTTGAGCGCGGTGTTGAGACTTTTCAACCGGTCGTCCACGCCCAGCCAGCGGGCCAGACCGTTCATCACCGCGACGTCTTGCAAGTCCTCGTAGGCAACGTAAAACGCCGTCTGCCCCGAGGTCTGCAGCGCGTTCATCAGGTGAATCTGAAAACCCTGCAACGTGGCCATGTGCGCTTCGAACTCTGCTGGATCAAACAGCGCCCGCCCGCCCTTGCGCCTTTTCACATGTGTCAGCTTCCACTGACCGGTCGACTGGGCGATCTTCCAGCTGACATAACTGTCCACCGGATTACGCGTCAGGATGATCTTGGCACAGTGCGCATCCTGCAGCAGCTTGGGCAGGATACGGGCATCATGGTCGTGAAAGAACCGGAAACCGCCCAGTCCTGCCGTGACATTGCGAATCTGGTGCAGCAGCCGGTCGGGGGCGGCATCGCGCTCTTCCTGGGTGATGCCAAGGATGTGTTCCGAATTGGGATATCCGATGAAGTGCGGATTGAACGCTTCTCCGTGGCAGGTGACGCCGTCAAAGGCATTCAGGTTCGCCTCGAGAAAATTTGACCCGGTGCGCATTTCGGCGAAGATCACGAAACAGTCGAAAGGCTTGGCCATAGGGGCTCACTTCTTCACAAGATAGGGTTTGCGCGGCCGACCGATCGGGGTGCGGGGCAGAGGGTCAACCGGGAAATCACCCATGAGGTAGGGGTGCATCCCCTGGTTCTTGAGGTTTTGCAAAAACTGGCCAAAGCCGGCGAGATCCTGCATCAGCGGTGCTTCGGCCAAACGACGAAGGGATTTTTGACCGATCTCGTCGATGATGATCTGCAGCGGCTCCATCGGCGCCTCGATGAATTCCGCCATCGTCCAGATCCGGATACGGGCCTTCACGTCGGGGCTGCGCAATTCGTCCAGCATCCGGCTTTCGATCTTCTGCAGCGCCGCCGCTTCCTTGCGGATGTCGGCAAAGTTGGCGTTGGACCTGAAAAGTTCGACGGCCCAGGCGCCGGAAATGACCGAGATCTGGGCATTGGGATCGCGCGCCATGTGCCAGTTGATCTTTTTGGTGTCGCGCGGACCGTACTGAAAACACTGACGCTCGCCCCGGGTGTTCCAGATCAGGTTGGTCAGAAAGCCCATCGGATTGTTGTCGCGCAACAGGGCATCGTCAGACAGTGCGCCGTTTATCACAGACTGGCCATTGGCAAACTCGGCCCGGTCCGGGCCGTAGAGATGGCCGTGCACCTGCGCCCCTGTCGCGCGGGCAAGCCAGGGTTCAAAATCCTGGAAAAGTTCAGAAAACCCCTGAAATACCGAGTACTTGGTCGCTGTTACACCGTTTTCCCAGCCATAGTTGGGAAAGCGCGAATGCATGTAAAGCCCGGCCCGTCCGCGGGTTCGGCGATCGACGGCACGGGCGAAGATGCGGTCGATCTTGCCAGGATTGGGTTCCGTCTTGTTCATCACGCCGTCTCTGTCGGACAGGAATGCCTCGTAAAGTCGTTCGGCATGGGGCCAGATCTTGCGCGCGACAAAACAGTCCGAGCGGCGCAGCAATTGCAGGTGATCATCATAAAAGATGTGCGGTTTGCCCTGAAAGTCGAACTTGGAAAGGGTCAGGGACCGGCTTTCGATCCGGGTCGCGTAGAGCCGTGCCAGCGTCTGGAAATAAGATTCGTCCGGAATCCACACCTGTTTGAAATAGCGGTCATAGACCGGTCGGGCCGGATCCTGCAAAATCGCCGACAGGGTCTGACGGGTGAGGCACCACCACTGGCTGCCCATATGCGGCACGATGTCATGCGGAACACTGCGGCGATAACCGAGCCATCGCTGCACGGCGACGGATTTGTCAAAGAGATACCTGTGCTTGCGCCAGGAGAACGGGAACCTCAGGGTGAAACGCTCGTGATCGAGACCGCCCACCGTCCAGGGCACGTCCGCTGTGGTCGCACTTTCGATGAAATCGGTGCGTGGACGGGCGGCCAGATATTCGACCAACTCTTCGACCGGACGCAGTGGCAGGCAGGATCCGGACGACAGATAGACATGGCGCACATCGTCGAACCATTCCAGCATCATCTCGGCGGCATCCTGGCTGGCCGCGACCAGCCCCCAGGTGCCCCATTCGCAGCTGTGGCGGCGTGAAAACAGCACCGTCGGCACATCCGAGAGACCGGCGACAAAGGCGTCGTAAATCTTGCGCGGCACATTGCGGTCCACGTGAATGACCACAGGACAGCCCGCGCGTGTCCAATGGCGCGCCACCTGTTCGGCCCGCCCGAGTGCGGTGTGCACCAGCATGATGATGCCGACACTCATGCCCAGTTGCCCTTGGACATCAGGCCCAGAATTTCAAGCTGACGCCAATTGATGTACTTCTCGCTCCACTTGCACCACAGTTCGGGATTGTCCCGCAGCCCGGCGGCATAAGCGATGTATTCCTTGGACCCGGAGTAGTGTTGCTTGCGCTCGATTTCCTCCTCGGCCTTGGCGGTGAAGGTGTCGAGAAACTTGGTGTGCAGCAACACGCCGCTGGCCTTTTCTCCGCCCCATTCGTCATAGACGAGGTTCAATCCGCGCGGCAGCAGCTGATGGGTCGAACTGGCATAGGCATAGCGCCGGTCCCATTTTACCAGCGGCACCTTGTTCAGGGCCGGAGCCCGTTCGGGGTTTTCGGGGAAAAAGACACGGGCGCGCGGTCCGCCCTGGATCCAGAGATTGCCAAAGCGCGGGTTCTTGGAAATCGTGTAATTGCCGGCATCGAACCACGACGCAATCTCGATCGGGTTCTGTCCGGCCTGATAAGGTTCGGCATCGATCCGACCCTTTGGATACATGTCCAAGAGCATGGCGCTGAAGCTCTTGATCGACGAGGCATCAAGCCAGTCGGTCAGCGCCCGCAGTGGCCGTGTGTCGCAGAACGGATAAAGGAACAGCTCGTCCGGGTCGACGACAAGCGTCCAGTGGCCGTGACCATATTTCATCTGCAGCCAGTTGAGCCAGTCGACGCCGAAACGTGCCCGCTTGTAGCTGGCGCGGGTGGACCAGACCGAAACATCGTCCTGCCGGGCCAGGTAGTCGAGCGATCCATCGGTGCTGTCATTGTCGACGAAGAAAAAGTGGTTCACCCCCATGTCGCGGTAATACTTGAGGAAATAGGGCAGGCGCACACCTTCGTTGCGCTGGGTCGAAAACACAAAGATGTCCGATGACCGGGTCTGTTCGTGCCGCAGTGCCACAGGTTTCAGTTCGCGTCGCTTGCGAAAGGCACGAATCCGCCAGCGCTGGCGCTGCAGCCGAAGCCGGTATGACTGCCATGCCCCCAAACTCTTACCTCGTTATGGACCGGCGTCCCGGACCTTCACTTTCTGGCGCCTATCAGATCGACCTTAAGACGATGTTGAAATGGGTCTGCCAGTCCGGCGGAACAAATTCCAGCGCCTGTTTCTTGTCCGTCTGTTGCGATTTGGCCAGTGCGATGATGCTTTGACGCCAAAGATACCGGTCCGTGACCTTTGCGTAAATGGGAATGTTGCCAAGCACTTCGCGGCAGACAGCCAGATCAGAGCAGATCACCGGCACCCCCAGCGCGGCCGCTTCGACCGGGGGCAGACCGTAGCCTTCGGCATGACTGGGGAACAGGAGTCCGGCACTTTGCGCGAGCAGCGCGAAAACCGCGCCATCCTGCAACCCGCTGAGTTCGTGGACCCGGGGCGAGGCGCGGTCAAGACGCGCGAAAACGTCATGATTTTCCCAGCCACGCGCGCCAAGAATGACCAGATGCGGCGCGGTCGCACCCATCTCATCCCAAAGGTCCAGCAGCAGCGCGTGGTTCTTGCGCGGCTCGATGGTGCCGAGAGCGACAAAATAGGGCGCCTCCCAGGGGCCTTCCGGCGCGACACCCGGTACCGGCAGGGGCACCCCGAGGTGGGCGACGACGCAGGAAGGTGCGGCCTGCCAGCGGGCGGCATGCCGCAACACATCGCCCCGAGTCTGGGCGGAATTGCAGATCACCACATCGGCATTCTGCACCAGCCTTTGCAGGAAACCCGCAAACTTCCGGGCGGTTCCTGCGCGCTGATATTGTGGAAAATCCAGCGGAATCGTGTCGTGCACCAGCACCCCGATCCGCATGCCCGACACCTGCCGCACCGCGCGCAGCACACGGGCGGTCAGATTGCTGTGACCGGTGTTCAGGTAATGAGTCCGTTCGGGCAGATGGCGCCGCAGCATCCGGCCGAGACCAGGCGGCAAACAGCGGGCAATCGCCAGCCGACGGGCATCGGCCTCGCCCTGCCGACGTCCCGTGTTGCCACCATGCAAACGTCGCGGCAGATCCACCGGTCCCCAGGTGCCCTGCGCTACCCTCTCGTGCACGGCGGCGCACCCTGAGAAGTCCAGCAACAGGTATCCCAGCGAGGTCCGCACCAACCCGTACAACGGTTCGGGAACGGTCAGAAGATGTTCAAGATAGGCAAATTCGACCCGGTCAACGCCGGTCATCCGGCGATCCGCCCGCCGGATCAGCCGCGTCAGGTCCAGCAGTCGGGCTGACGGACCTGACGTCATTGGATCACTTGGCAAAATGCCCCGACTGGTGCCAGCGCCAGGCGTCGGCAATCATCTGGTGCATGGTGGAACGTTCGGGGCTCCAGCCCAGTTCCGCCACGGCCCGGGTCGACCCCGAAACCAGCGCGGTGCAGTCGCCCGCCCGGCGCGGGCCGTCGTGTGCCGGAACGGCGCGATTGGTGACCGCACGGCTGGCCTCCATCACCTCGCGCACGGAGAATCCGGTGCCCGTGCCCAGATTGAACACCCGGCTGCCCCGTCCGTCCTGAAGCCACTTCAGCCCCAGCACATGCGCATCGACCAGATCACAGACATGCACGTAGTCACGGATGCAGGTGCCGTCCGGCGTGTCGTAATCGGTGCCGTGGATGGTCAGCGCGTCGCGCTTGCCCTGAATCGCGTCCAGCATCACCGGGATCAGGTGGGTTTCGGGACGGTGATGTTCCCCCACCTCGGCTTCGGGGTCGGCGCCTGCCACGTTGAAGTAGCGGAAGATCACGTGGCGCAGGCCGTGGGCCGCTTCAAAGTCGCGCAGGATGTCCTCGATCGCCCGCTTTGACGCACCATAGGCGTTCAGCGGTATCTGCGCGCTGGTTTCATCCAGCACGACATTGTCCTGCTCACCATAGGTGGCGCAGGTCGAGCTGAAAACAAAGTCAAGACAGCCCGCCGCCACCGCCGCTTCGATCAGGGTCAGCGAACCGGTGACGTTGTTGCGCCAGTATTTTCCGGGCTCGGACATTGCCTCGCCAACCTGGCTCAGTGCCGCGAAATGCATCACCGCAACGGGTTTCCACCTGGCAAAAACCTCGTCAAGCCGGACGCGGTCCAACAGGTCACCAGGTTCGAAAGGACCGAATTTCACGGCATCCTGCCAACCTGTGGACAAATTGTCATAAGTGATGGGGGTATAGCCTGCACGGGCGAGCGCCTTGCAGGCGTGGGCGCCGATGTAACCGGCGCCTCCTGTAACCAGAACGTTTTGCACGGTGTTATTCAGCCGCTTTCTCGACCGAGATCACTTCGTGCAGGAAGCGCCGCAGGTCATCTTTCAGTTCGTCACGGGCGAGACCAAAGGCCACGGTTGCCTGCAGGAAGCCGGCCTTCGAGCCGCAGTCGAAACGCTGGCCGCGGAAGCGCAGGCCGTACACCCCTTCTTCGCCGCCGATTTCCTGTGCGATGGCGTCAGTCAGCTGGATTTCTCCGCCGGCGCCAGCCTTCATCTTGTTGAGGTTCTTCAGCACGCGCGGCGACAGGATATAACGTCCGATGACCGCCAGATTGGACGGTGCCGTGCCTTTTGCGGGCTTTTCGACCATGCCTTTGACCGAAACCATTGATCCCATGTCTTCCTGCACGTCCAGGATGCCGTAGGACGAAGCCTTGTCGGCGGGCACTTCCATCGCCGCGACCATATTGCCGCCGGTTTCCTCGTAGGCCTCGACCATCTGCTGCAGGCAGGGCTTCTCGGCGGCGATCACGTCATCCGGCAGGATCACGGCAAAGGGCTCGTTGCCGATCAGACGGCGCGCACACCACACCGCGTGGCCCAGGCCCAGTGCCTTGTGCTGGCGCATATAAGCGACTTCGCCGGAATCCATGTTGGTGGATTTCAGGATCTCGAGCAGCTCATCCTTGCCCTGGCGCCGCAGTTCCTGTTCCAGCTGCGGTGAATGATCAAAATAGTCCTCGAGCGCGCCCTTGCCGCGCGAGGTGACAAACAGAAATTCCTTGATCCCGGCCGCGCGGGCCTCGTCGATGGCGTACTGTACCAAGGGACGGTCAACGAGAGTCATGATTTCCTTCGGAACCGACTTGGTGGCCGGAAGAAAGCGTGTCCCGAGACCGGCGACCGGAAAAATCGCCTTTGTTACCTTGTTACGCATTAAACTGCTCCTTGCGTTCTGCAGATCACTGTAGCGGAAATTCTGCTAAATTTCATTACATCATCATAGGGTGATAAAAAGCACCGAAATGTATTCCATGTGACATTCGGCGGATAGTAGGGTCGTTCGTAAGCGTACATTTTAGCCTTTTGTTTCAGTCTGTCAAAAATCGGAGGTTCCGCAGACGGTTGACTTCCTCGCGCAGCCGACTGCGCAGTCGCTGTATCCGCAGCAGCGGCTGACTGCGAAGGCTGCGCCCGTAGACACCCCCGGTCTGTTCCCACCATCCTTCGGCACGGAATCGCACACGGTGGTAAAGGGCGGTGGGGGACAGCAAGATCAGGGTCACACCACGTCCCGCAGTTCGGGCGCTTAAAGCCTGCTGTCGCAATCTGCGCCGCTGCCAGACCCATCCGCCCAGAATCAGCGGTGCCTCGCCCGTGGCGGCGGGGCGTGCCAGAAACCCTCGCGCCGCACGAGGCAGCGGTTGCAAGCTGTCCGGGCTGCGGGCCAATCCATCGCGGCGACCGCGTTCGAGACCGCGCAGCAGATGCGCCACATCGTCCGCTGCCAAAGGCCCCGTCTGCATCAGCCGCAGAAGGCGCAGCCGCTGCTGCGCGCGGAAGTGATCCCAGGCGTCCTGCCGGTCGGCTTCGGGGCAGTGTTTGCGCAGGAAAAGCATCTGCGAGGCACCGATTTCGCGCAGGTCGCGCGGCGTGCGATCCCGCCCCCGCCGCACACTGGCGCCATAGCCATGATGGACCTGCGCCAGTGGGACGATGGCCGTGAGGTGCCCGGCCCGGGCGAGCCGCATGTTGAGATCGGTTTCATCCAGGTAAAACCGGAAGCCCGGATCGAAACCGCCGATCTCGGCCAGCAGGTCGCGGCGCAGGGCCATGTTCGTGCCCTCAAGCTTGATCGCCCGGCCCTCGGCGGGGCTCAGCACCCGGGGCGCATCCCCACCCAGATCCAGGTCCGCAGTGTTTCCGCGGTGGTCGACGCTGCGCGCCTTCCATTGGAAGCTGATGCCGTTGCGCCCGCGCACGTAGCCGCCGGCCGCCGCCACCTCGGGTGTGACGAAAGGCTGCGTCAGATGGTGCAGCCAGGTTGGTTCGGGCACCGCGTCGTCATCGATAAAGGCGACAATTTCGCCCGCGGCCTGTGCCACCCCCCGGTTTCGCGCCGCCGAAATGTTGGGCTCGTCATAGGGGATCAGTTTGATCAGCCCGGCGTCCCTGCGGTCGGCGACCTGGGCGCAGCCGCGCGGGCAGGCGACAACAACCACCTCGAATGCCGGATAGTCGAGCTGCGCCACGCCGGTCAGGCACAGGTCCAGGGCCAGCGGGCGATCGCGGCTGACGATCACAACGCTAACAGTTGGCGTGGTCGGTGTGGACGGCATCGCGGTCTAGCCGTCTTTCAGCGTCACCCCGGGAGCGTAGGCGATGAAGAACGGATTGGCGAAACCGGGTTTGCCATAGCGCAAGGCCGAGTGATCGTCGAACCGCACGACGCGTCCGCCCGCGCCTGCAAGGACAGCATGACCGGCGGCCGTGTCCCACTCCATCGTGCGGCCGAGGCGCGGATAGAGATCCGCCTCTCCGGTCGCCACCAGGCAGAACTTGAGCGACGAGCCGGCGCTGGTCATGTCCTTGACGCCGTATTTTCCGATATAGTCATCTGTCGCCTGATCGCGGTGCGACTTGGAGGCCACCACCATAAGCGACTCGTTATTGGGGGTCGATACATGCAGTGGCACGGTCTCGCCCAGGCTGTCCTTGTCGAAGGGCCCCTTTTCCTCGACCGTTTTGCCGACACTGTCGGTGAAGAACATCCGCCCCTTGGCGGGCGCGTAGACCACGCCGCGGGTCGGCACGCCGTTTTCGACCAGAGCGATGTTCACCGTGAAATCGCCGCGCCGGTTGATGAACTCCTTGGTGCCATCCAGCGGATCGACGATGAGAAAGGTGCTGGCCTCTTCGCCATGGCTGTCGGACTGCTCTTCGGTGACGAGCGCCACATCCGGGAAAGCCTTGCGCAGGCCATCTGAAATCAGAGCATCTGCGGCTTCGTCGGCCGCTGTCACCGGGCTTTCGTCAGACTTTGTCTTGATCTCGAAATCATCTGCTTCGTAAATTTCCATGATCTTGTCGCCGGCCTCGAGTGCCAGGCGCCGCATCACTTCGGTGAGTGTCTGATAATTCACAGTTCTGCTCCTTAGTTCCGCATTGCTAGCGCGGATTCATTGATTAAAAATGTCCTGCCCCTTATGCTTTGCGAAAATAGGAACAGCAAGAAAACCCTGTCCCGCGGAGCAGCGCACCGATGTTCGACAAACAGGCCCCTCGCACGCGCATTGGCTCTGCGATTTTCATCTGCGAACTGATTTACCACAACTCGGTCCGCTCGGTGCGCAAGACACATGGCAATGCCGTGATGTCGATCCTGATGAACATGCTGCAGACGGCGATCTTTGTGCTCGCCTTCTACTTCATGTTCATGATTCTGGGCCTGCGCGGCACGGCGCTGCGCGGCGATTTCATGATCTACATCATGACCGGCATCTTTCTGTACATGACCCATACCAAGACCCTGGGCGCGGTTTCGGGGTCTGAAGGGCCGGCCAGCCCGATGATGCAGCATGCACCGATGAACACGGCAGTGGCGATTGCCGCTGCGATGCTGTCGACGCTCTATATCCAGATGCTGTCACTGCTGGTGATCCTTTTCATCTACGACGTCGCTTTCAACCCCTTTGTACTGCAGGAAATCCACGATCCCATCGGATGTCTGGGAATGATCCTGCTGTCGTGGTTTTCCGGAGCGGCCATCGGTATGGTTCTGCTGGCAGCCAAGCCGTGGTTTCCGACGCCTGTGTCGATCATCTCGACGGTCTATCAGCGTGCCAACATGATCGCCTCGGGCAAGATGTTCGTGGCCAACACCCTGCCGACCTACATGCTGGTGATGTTCAACTGGAACCCGCTGTTTCACACCATCGACCAGTCGCGCGGATATGCCTTTGTCGACTACAATCCGCGCAATTCGAACTGGGAATATGCACTCTATTTTTCATTGGTGTTCCTGATGATCGGCCTGATGGGCGAGTTCTATACACGCAAACACGCGTCTGCCTCGTGGTCGGCGCGGCGATGATGCGGGCGGCGCTGCTCTGGATGGCTTTGGCAGGGGCGGCGGGCGCGCAGGAACTGCCGGCATTGTTCGACGTGGTCCGGGTTTCCGGCGATGACGTGCTGAATATTCGGGCGGAACCGTCGCCGCAGGCCGAAATTCTGGGCAGTCTTGCGCCCGAGACCACCGGGGTAGAGGTGACTGCCCTGTCGGCGGACAAGGGCTGGGGGCGGCTGAATGTGGCAGACGCCGTCGGATGGGTTTCGATGGCATATCTCGCTGTGCACGCCGACACTGGTCAGCCGCTGCCGCAGCGGTTTGCCTGCTTCGGGAACGAGCCGTTCTGGCGGGTGGACGCCGTGCAGCAAGGGGTGACGACCGTGACGATGCCTGGCGAAAGCGATCGCAGCTTTGCCACCCAGACGCTGCTGCGCAGTGGCAACCGTCGGGATACCTTCGGACTGACGGGTTATGGTCTGGCGTTGATCCTGCGCCGCGAGCAATGCAGCGACGGCATGTCGGACAGGCTTTATGGCCTGTCGGTCGATCTGGTCCTGCCCGGGCCTGCGCGCCTGCTGTCGGGATGCTGCACGCTTCAGGCGGGTCGGTGACGCTCTGCACCCGTGCGGACCGGCGACCCGGCGGTGCCTTCGCCCGCGATCAGGTCACCACCCGCAAGGTCAGGTTGATCCGTCCGCCGCGCGGCAACAATGTCGAGGATCCGAACCTGATCCGGTCCACCCCGTGATGGCACAGCCGCGCCGCGCCGCCCATCACCACGACATCACCTGAGTCGAGCCAGACCGAACCGGTCGACCCGCCGCGGTCGACATTTCCCATGCGAAACAGGCCCGAATCGCCCAACGAGACCGATACCACGGGCTGTGTCAGATCCGCCTCGTCCCGATCCTGATGCAGCCCCATGCGCGCGCCTTCGCCATACCAGTTTATCAGACAGCATTCCGGGCGGCGTGTGGCGCCGCTGACATCCTGCCAGATCGCCAGGACTTCCGCGGGGATCGGCGGCCATTCCGTGCCGTTCGGATGGGTCGGCGCGTAACGATAGCCGCCGCGGTCGCTGACCCAGCCGAACTCTCCGGCGGCTGACATGCGCACCGACATCGGCTTGCCCCGGGGGGTGACCGGTTGCACCAGCGGCACCTGCTCCAGCACGTCCCGCACCACATCGACCAGGCTTTCCTGCGCCGAACGGTCCAGATACCCGCGATAAATCACGAACCCGCGCTCTTGAAGAATATCTGTCATGAAGCGCACACTCGGCCAATCCATGCGCAAATGGCAAAGAAAAACCGTCCAATTCGCGGAAACTGCCCGGACGCGGTGCTTGCAGCACCCAAGACCCCTCCTTATATACCCTGCGAAGCGCAACTCGGGGGGAGACCCACGGGCCGCATCAACCCATCGGGGCAGGATGCCGGAACGGGTCCTCGCCTCGTGACATCGCCTTGAAGCACTAGAAGGGATCGAAAAACATGGCCAAAGTGATTGGTATCGACCTCGGCACAACGAACAGCTGCATCGCCATCATGGATGGTGCCCAGCCGCGTGTGATCGAAAACTCCGAAGGGGCACGCACCACGCCCTCGATTGTCGCCTTTACGGATGACGAACGCCTTGTCGGCCAGCCGGCCAAACGTCAGGCTGTCACCAACCCGGAAAACACCATTTTTGGCGTCAAGCGCCTGGTCGGTCGTCGCAATGACGACGCACATCTGGCGAAAGACAAGAAAAACCTGCCGTTCGAGGTGATCGACGGTGGCAACGGCGACGCCTGGGTGCGCGCCAAGGGTGAAAAGTACAGCCCCTCGCAGATTTCCGCTTTCATCCTGCAAAAGATGAAGGAAACCGCCGAGAGCTATCTTGGCGAAGAAGTGACGCAGGCGGTCATCACCGTTCCGGCGTACTTCAACGACGCCCAGCGTCAGGCCACAAAGGATGCAGGCAAGATTGCCGGTCTTGAGGTGCTGCGCATCATCAACGAACCGACGGCGGCCGCTCTGGCCTACGGTCTCGACAAGAAGGAATCGCGCACCATCGCGGTCTATGACCTCGGCGGCGGCACCTTTGACGTGACCATCCTGGAAATCGACGACGGGTTGTTCGAGGTCAAATCGACCAACGGCGACACCTTTCTTGGTGGCGAAGACTTTGACATGCGGATCGTCAACTACCTCGCCGGCGAGTTCAAGAAAGAGAACAACGTCGATCTGACCAAGGACAAGATGGCCCTGCAGCGTCTCAAGGAGGCGGCTGAAAAGGCCAAGATCGAGCTTTCGTCCTCCAGCCAGACCGAGATCAACCAGCCGTTCATCTCGATGGGTTCGAACGGCCAGCCGCTGCACATGGTCATGAAGCTGACCCGTGCCAAGCTGGAATCGCTGGTCGGCGACCTGATCAAGGGCTCGATGAAGCCGTGCCAGGCGGCGCTCAAGGATGCCGGTCTCTCGACCTCGGACATCGACGAAGTCGTCCTGGTCGGCGGTATGACCCGCATGCCCAAGGTGATCGAGGAAGTGACGAAGTTCTTCGGCAAGGAACCGCACAAGGGTGTGAACCCGGACGAAGTCGTCGCCATGGGCGCCGCCATCCAGGCCGGTGTTCTTCAGGGTGACGTCAAGGACGTGGTCCTGCTCGACGTGACGCCGCTGTCGCTGGGCATCGAAACGCTGGGTGGCGTGTTCACCCGCCTGATCGACCGCAACACCACGATCCCGACGAAGAAGTCGCAGATCTTCTCGACCGCCGAGGACAACCAGAACGCCGTGACGATCCGGGTGTTCCAGGGCGAGCGCGAGATGGCCGCGGACAACAAGATGCTGGGCCAGTTCAATCTGGAAAGCATCCCGCCCGCCCCGCGCGGCATGCCGCAGATCGAGGTGACCTTTGACATCGACGCCAACGGCATCGTGTCGGTTTCGGCCAAGGACAAGGGCACGAACAAGGAGCACAAGATCACGATCCAGGCTTCGGGTGGCCTGTCGGACGAAGACATCGAAAAGATGGTCAAGGACGCCGAGGCCAATGCCGACGCGGACAAGGAACGCCGCTCGCTTGTTGAGGCGCGCAACCAGGCCGAAAGCCTCATCCACTCGACCGAAAAGTCGGTGGAAGAGCATGGCGACAAGGTCGATCCCTCGACCGTCGAAGCCATCGAACTGGCCATTGCCGCGCTGCGGGACGAACTGGAAAACGACAATGCCGACAAGATCAAGTCCGGCATCCAGAACGTGACCGAGGCGGCGATGCGTCTGGGCGAAGCCATCTACAAGGCCCAGGCCGAGTCGGGTGACGACGAACCCAAGGGCGCGGATCAGGGTGGCTCGGATGACGACATCGTTGATGCCGATTTCGAGGACCTCGACGACAGCAAGCGGGCGTAAGCCATACCCGCGGAACCAATCAGGGGCCGGTCCGGACACCGGGCCGGCCCCTCGACGTTCCGTGCAAAAGGAGGGCTAGATGTCCAAACGTGATTACTACGACGTGCTGGGCCTGAAAAAAGGCGCCTCGCCGGATGAGATCAAGAAGGCCTACCGTGGCAAGGCCAAGGAACTGCACCCCGACCGCAACACCGACAACCCGCGGGCCGAGGATCAGTTCAAGGAGGCCAACGAGGCCTACGAGGTTCTCAAGGACAACGACAAGAAGGCGGCCTACGACCGGTACGGCCACGCCGCCTTTGAAGGTGGACTGGGTGCCAGTGCCGGTCGCCCCGGAGGCCCGGGTTTTGGCGGTGGCGCAGGCGGGCAGGGCGACTTTGCTTCGGCCTTTTCGGACGTGTTCGACGACCTCTTCGGCGACTTCATGGGCGCCGGTGGTCGTGGTGGACGCCAGCGCGCCGCGCGTGGCGCCGACCTGCGGTACAACCTGCGCGTCTCTCTGGAAGAAGCCTATGGTGGTCTGCACAAGACCATCAATGTGCCGACCTCGGTCCAGTGCGGCCCCTGCAGCGGGTCGGGGGCCGAAGGCGGCGCCGAACCGACCACCTGCCCGACCTGTTCCGGCATGGGGAAGGTGCGTGCCACCCAGGGTTTCTTTACGGTCGAACGTACCTGTCCGACCTGTTCCGGTCTGGGACAGATCATCAAGAACCCCTGCAAGGCCTGTGGCGGCAACGGTCGGGTGCAGAAGGATCGGGCGCTGTCGGTGAATATCCCGGCCGGTGTCGAGACCGGCACGCGGATCCGTCTGGCCGGTGAGGGCGAGGCGGGTATGCGTGGTGGCCCCCCGGGGGATCTCTACATCTTTCTCGAAGTCGCGCCCCACGAGTTGTTCGAGCGTGACGGTGTCTCGCTGCACTGCCGGGTGCCCGTGTCGATGAGTGCCGCGGCGCTTGGCGGCGACATAGAGGTGCCGACAATTGACGGCGGACGGTCCCGGGTCAAGATACCCGCTGGTTCACAGTCGGGCCGTCAGATGCGTCTGCGCGGCAAGGGAATGCCCGCCCTGCGAGGCGGCGGAACCGGTGACATGTTCATCGAGCTCGCGGTGGAAACCCCGGTCAACCTGACGTCGAAACAGCGTGAACTCCTGCGCGAATTCGAGGCCCTGTCCGAGGACAACAACCCGGAATCCAAGACGTTCTTTTCATCGGTCAAAAGCTTCTGGGATTCGATGAAGGGCTGATGCCCGCGCGCCTTCGGGCCAGACAAACTTCCGGACGCGCTGCCCAGACCGGGTGGCGCGTTTTCGTCTGAGCGGATGGTGTGGCACCGGCACCGCGCATCGAGGCGGGTTGTGGCCGGTTGTAAACTTTCTTGATTGCGCCTTAACCATTCACTAACCACGTCAGATCACTCTGGTGGCATGCGCAAATCTGGCAATTTCTCGGACTCACAGGCCGCCCTCTTTGCCCGGGACGAGGTTCCCCGGGTCCCGGAGAAACTCGCCCGGCAGCCCTCTTATATCCGGGATCACCGTGCGCGCCTGCGGGAAAGGTTCCTGCTGGGCGGCGCGGATGCCCTGCCGGACTACGAGCTGCTGGAACTGGTCCTGTTCCGGGCTATCCCGCGCCGGGATGTCAAACCTCTGGCACGGCACCTGATCGAGGTATTCGGCGATTTCAATCGGGTCATTTCGGCCCCGGTCGCCCGCCTGCAAGAGGTCTCGGGGGTCGGCGAGGCGGTGGTGGCCGAAATCAAGATTGTCGAGGCGGCCGCCCACCGTCTGTCACGCAGCCGGGTGTTGCAGCGGCAGGTGGTCAGCAGTTGGGATGCGCTGCTGGATTATTGCCACACCACCATGGCCCACCGGGAAACCGAACAATTCCGGGTGCTGTATCTGGATCGCAAGAATGTGCTCGTCGCGGACGAAGCGCAGGCCCAGGGCACCGTCGACCACGTTCCGGTCTATCCCCGAGAGGTTGTGAAGCGGGCACTGGAGCTGAATGCCAGCGCCTTGATACTGGTGCACAACCACCCGTCGGGGGATCCGACACCCTCGGCCGCGGATATTGATATGACAGCGCAGATCCAGACCGCCGCCGAAGCGCTGGGTCTGGTGCTGCATGACCACCTGGTGATCGGAAAATCTACCGAACTCAGCTTTCGGGCGCAGGGGCTGATCTGAACCGGCGGACCATGCGCTAACGCACCCAGACTTCGACCCGGCGGTTCACCTGACGGCCCCAGTCGGTCTCGTCGCAGGCCATTGGCATCGCCTCGCCAAAGGCCTCTGTCCTCAGGTCCAGCCGGGCGGTATCGGCGGTTTCCGCCGCAAGCAACACGGCGTTTCGCACGGTCTCGGCCCGACGTGCGGCGATGGACAGGTTGGTCGCTGCCGGTCCGTCTCCGTCCGAAAATCCAACGAAGACAAGATGGCGGGCGTCATAGTCGCCGTCTTCAAGAGCCTGCGCCAGTTGCAGGACGTTGGACCGCGACTGCGCATCGAGCCGCGCCGACCCGGTTTCGAAACGGAAAGAGGTGGTCAGCCGCCTCATGGGGGCAAGGGTCGAAATCATGCGCTGGAGCTCGTGCAGTCCCTCGGCGCCCTCGGCCACACTGATGGCATTGGCAATGCGGTCGCCCTGAAGGTCGAGTGGCACTTCTTCCACCGCCTGGTCGACAAATCCGGCGCGACGGATCACGATCTGGGCCGGGGCGCTGCGCACGTAGGTCAGAAATTCCCGTGCCAGCGCAGGCAGCCTCCGGGCGGGAAGATACAGGAACATCGGCGCGGTGAGGGGGTAGTCTTCGGTCTTGACGTTGCGCCGGGTGCCGCGCAGGGCAAAGCCGCAATCGCCGGAGAGCACAAGCGGGCGGGTGTTGCCCAGTTCGGAAAAGCTGGCGATTCCAATGCCGAACGGGTCACGTGCCACGGCCTCTGAGAGTGCGGCGTTGCTGGCGTGCCGCACGACATCCTCGCGCAGGGAAAACCGGGCCGGTCGCAGCACCCTGTCTTCAAAGCCCTGCGCCAGACCCGAGCGTGGGTCGCGCAGATGCAGGATCACCGGGGCATCGGGACCACCCAGCTCACGCCAATTGGTGAGCTTGCCCGCGGCAATCCGGGCCAGTTGCGGCAGTGAAATGCTCTGCACCGGATTGGCTCCGGCCACCACCGGCACCATCGCATCCAGCGCCAGAACGCGACTTCGGTTTGCTTCCAGCAGGTTGCCGAGGCCGGCATCCCGCGCCAGCCGGACCTCGGCGGGCCGGATCTCGCGCAGGGCCATCACGATGTCGGCTTCGTCCGCCAGAAGATCAGCAAAGCCCTCGTCGGTGTTGGTGACCCGGAATCCGAACCGACCGACCAACCTGCCGGTATCTGTCTGCATCAGAGCGTAGGTGAAATGGGTCGGGTCCGTTGCTGCGCGCTCGGCCGTCAGCCCGTTGCGGCGGGCAAAGCCTTCGATCAATGCCGGCATCAGGACGCTGCCTGCTGTCGCGGACCCGGACACCGACAGTTCGGCGACATAATCTGTCAGCGACGGACATCCGGGGCCGTCACAGGTCACACCCGAACCGTCGACTGTCAGCTCGCCATATTGCGTTTGCAGGCGATAGAATTCCCCGTCAAATCCCAGAAGGGTGCCGACCAGCTCGATCGCCCCGTCGCGCGACCGCAGGGCCACGTCCTGCGCGCCAACGGATCCAGCCCAGATCAAACAGAAAAGTGCGGCGATGATCGCCGCACGTCGCTTGTGCATGAGGGACCCCGTGTGACCCGATGTCAGTTGCTGGCGATTGTCAGGTCTTCCAGCGGCTTTTTCAACACCAGAAAGTCACCGATGCTGTCGCAGTCAGGAACGGCGAGGGAAATATCGTGGACCTGCATGGAGCCGCCGCCGGTCAGTTCCAGGCTTTGCGCCTCGACTTCGGTGCCGCAGTTGTCGGCCGTGATCTCGGCTTCGATGCTCAGGGCGATGCTGCCGGTGCTTTCGGTTGTTCCGACAGGAAAGCTGTAGACCTCGGCCAGCAGCGCGTCGGGGCTGCCTGCATCGCCGAGCTGGATCAAAAAGCCGCTTTCCCCACGGGCGGTTTTGGCAAAATCTCCGGTCGACGCGTTCCAGATGTGGCCGCTGCCACCATAGGGCGCGTCAAATTCGCGGGCATGCAGCTGCAAACCGGTGTTGCCTTTCCACTGCAAGGCCACCCGGTCGTAAAAGCCAAGGGATGTGACGTCGGCAGAAGCAACCGCACCGTCCCCATTGTCGAAAGAGGCAATGAACAGCGCCTTCTGCGCCAGCGCCGGGACGACAACCTCGAGCGAGCCGTCCTTACCGGTCACTTCGGTAAACATGAGGCCGTTGTGATGGACGGTGACACGCTCGCCGCCAAGGCAGGGGGCGGAGAGTGACAGTGTGACCATTGCACCGGCAGTGGCAGTGGCGGCGAGGTCCACGGGGCAGGTGAGATCACCCGTCCTATCGTCTGTCGCCAGGGGCAGATTGGGGTTGCCTTCGACAGACGCCAGTACGGCGGCCGAGTCCGGCATCGCGGGCTTTCCCAGCACCGAGGGCGTTCTTGGCAGGCCGACGGACGACGTGTCGACGATTTCGGACACCATCATTCTGGACGCGTCGGCCTGGGGCTGCGTGCGCGGCAGAGCGAAACCGAATTGCATGATATAGCCAATAGTCAGAGCACAGACGAATGTCCCCAGACCCAGAATGTATGTCTTTGCGCGTGTCATCGGTGCCTCCGGAACCTCTATCAGTCCGGGAACAGTTGTGACGCAGGAAGGTGGCAAAGCTGCGGCGAGCAGAAGGACTCATTCTGACGCTTGTGCGGCGGGCACACCGGTCATCCCTACCCAAGTGCGGCGAGAAGGCGACAGCCGCCTTCTCGCGTGGTGAGGATCAGGCCAGACGGCCGTGGCAGTGCTTGAACTTGTTGCCAGAGCCGCAGGGGCAGGGGTCGTTGCGCCCCGGAGCCCCCCAGCTGTCCGGATTTGTTTCGTCAAACCCGGAGTTCAGGGCTTCGGCTTCTGCGACTGCGGGACCGGCCGCCTCTGCCGCGGCGACGTCGGACGCTGCTGCCGCGGCGTCGTTGACGCGACGGGCCTCGGCCTGCTGCGCCCGCATTTGCTCTACCAGGGCGCGCTGTTCGCTTTCGGTCATCGGGCGGATCTGACCGAGCTTCTGCGTGACATCGGTGCGCAGGCTGTCCAGCATGGATTCGAACAGCTGAAACGACTCGGTCTTGTACTCGTTCAGCGGATCACGCTGGGCATAGCCGCGGAACCCCACGACCGAACGCAGGTGTTCCAGCGTCAGAAGATGTTCCCGCCACTTGCCGTCAATCGCCTGCAACAACACCTGCTTTTCGATCTGCGACATCGTATCGGGGCCAAAGGCTTCGGCCTTTTCTGCCATCTGCTTGTCGCTGGCTTGTTCCAGACGTTCGCGGATCACATCGCCGTCGACGCCTTCTTCATCGGCCCAGCCGATGATCGGCAGATCCAGCCCGAGGTTTTCCAGCACAGCGGCATAGAGCCCCTGCATGTCCCACTGGTCGGCATAGCTGCGGGCCGGGACGAACTGAGCCACAAGGTCGTCAATGACCTGATGACGCATGTCCTGAACGATTTCGCCGAGATCCTCGGCTTCCATGATCTCGCGGCGCTGGCTGAACACCACTTTGCGCTGATCGTTCATCACATCGTCGAATTTCAGCAGTTGCTTGCGAATGTCGAAATTCCGGCCTTCGACCTTGGCTTGGGCACGTTCCAGCGACTTGTTCACCCAAGGGTGTATGATCGCCTCACCCTCTTTCATGCCCAGCGACGACAGCACCTTGTCCAGCCGTTCCGAGCCGAAAATACGCATGAGGTCATCTTCGAGCGACAGGAAAAACGAGGATTTGCCCGGGTCCCCCTGACGGCCCGACCGGCCGCGCAGCTGGTTGTCGATGCGGCGGGATTCGTGCCGTTCGGTGGCCAGCACGAACAGGCCGCCGGCGTCGATCACGGCTTTTTCGTCGGCCGCATGTCCGTCTTCGATCTGCTTGCGGATCTCGTCGGGATGGGCGTCGGGGTTGGCGGCGATGGCATCCAGAACCTTGAGCTCGACGTTGCCGCCAAGTTTGATGTCGGTTCCACGTCCGGCCATGTTGGTGGCGATGGTGATCGCGCCAAGCTTGCCCGCGTCACCGACGATCTGGGCTTCCTGCTCGTGCTGGCGCGCGTTCAGAACGTTGTGCGGCAGCTCGGCCTTGGTCAGCAGGGCACTCAGCATTTCGGATTTCTCGATCGAGGTGGTGCCGACCAGTGCAGGCGTGCCGTTGGCATGAGCCTTCTTGATTTCCTCGACAATCGCTTCGTACTTTTCGCGTGCGGTGCGGTAGACCTTGTCGTCTTCGTCAATCCGCGCAATTGGTCGGTTGGTGGGCACTTCGACGACGCCAAGTCCGTAAATCTCGGAAAATTCCTCGGCCTCGGTGGTGGCTGTACCCGTCATGCCGGCCAGCTTGTCATAGAGACGGAAATAATTCTGGAAGGTCACGCTGGCGAGAGTGACGTTCTCGGGCTGGATCTTGACGCCTTCCTTGGCTTCGATTGCCTGATGCAGCCCGTCCGACAGACGGCGACCCGCCATCATCCGACCGGTGAATTCATCAATCAGGACAACCTCGTCGTCACGGACGATATAATCCTTGTCCTTCTGGAACAGCTTGTGCGCCCGCAGGCCCTGATTGACGTGGTGCACAATCGTGGTCGATTCCGGGTCGTACAGCGTCTGTCCGTCGGGCAGCAGGCCGCGGGCATGCAGCTGATCTTCGAGAAACTCGTTGCCGTCGTCGGTATAGGTGACGTTGCGGGTCTTTTCATCAAGCGTAAAATGCTCTGCGGTGAGATCCGGGATCAGCTTGTTGATGCTGATGTAGAGATCCGAGCGGTCCTGGGACGGGCCGGAAATGATCAGCGGCGTGCGCGCCTCGTCGATCAGAATCGAGTCGACCTCGTCCACGATCGCAAAGTTGTGGTCGCGCTGGTACATCTGGCTGAGTTCGGACTTCATGTTGTCGCGCAGATAGTCAAAACCCAGCTCGTTGTTGGTGGCATAGGTGATGTCGCAGGCGTAGGCCGCCTTTTTCTCGTCCTCGGGCTGGCGCGGATAGACCACGCCGGTGGTCATGCCGAGCATGGAAAAGACTTTGCCCATCCAGTCGGCGTCGCGCCGTGCGAGGTAGTCGTTCACGGTGACCACATGAACGCCTTTGCCCGACAACGCGTTCAGGTACGCCGGGAAGGTGGCGACAAGGGTCTTGCCCTCACCCGTCTTCATTTCGGAAATATTGCCCTGATGCAGGAAGATCCCGCCCATCAGCTGGGTGTCGAACGCACGCAGCCCAAGAGCGCGATGCGCGCCTTCGCGGCAGTTGGCAAAGGCTTCCGGCAGGATGTGGTCCAGGCTTTCGCCACCCTCGATCCGCTTGCGGAACTCTTCGGTCTTGGCCTTCAATCCGGCGTCGTCCAGTGCCTGAAATTCGGGTTCCAGCGCGTTGATCTGATCGACCAGCGGGCGCGTCGCCTTGACTTTACGGTCATTCGGCGTTCCGAACACCTTGCGCGCGATTTTTCCGATACCCAGCATGGTCTCACTTTCGTGGTTTGACATCATCGTGTGCGGCATCTGCTTGCCCGCCACGCACACAGCCCATATGAAACAGGGGAACGGCTGGCCTTCTCGACGCCTCAAGGCGATGTAGTGGGCAGCATGTGCAGTGTCAACGTCGCCCGGCCACCGGGCGGCCAAGGAAGGACGATAGCAATGTCGAATCGCACTACGAAACTGTCTGCCGCAGCGCTGGCGATCAGCCTTGCCTTTCCGGCAACGGCGCAGGATGCCCCTACCGCCGACACCGTTGTCGCGACCGTAAACGGGACGGAAATCACGCTTGGCCACATGCTGGTCACGCGCGCGGGCCTTCCCGAGCAATACAGCCAGTTGCCCTCGACCGTGCTGTGGGAAGGGGTGATGGATCAGCTGATCCAGCAGTCCGTTCTCGCAAATTCTGACGGCATCACGGAAACAGCGGGCATCAAGCTTGCGCTGGAAAATCAGCGACGCGCCATGCTGGCCTCGGAAGCGATCACTGCCATTGCCGCGAACGCCGCGGACGACGCCGCGGTCCAGGCCGCCTACGACGCCAATTTCGCCAATGTGGAACAAGAGGGGCAGGAATTCGATGCCTCGCACATTCTGGTCGAAACCGAGGACGAGGCGAAAGCCATCGCCGAAGAGCTGGCTGGCGGCGCCGATTTCGTCACCCTTGCCAAGGAAAAGTCCACCGGACCCTCCGGTCCCAACGGCGGTGCGCTTGGCTGGTTCGGACCGGGAATGATGGTGGAACCTTTCCAGAAAGCCGTTGAGGCGATGCAGCCCGGCGATATCTCGGAGCCGGTCGAAACCCAGTTCGGCTGGCATGTGATCCGGTTGAACGACACGCGTGCCAAGACGGCGCCCGGGCTGGACGAGGTCCGCGATCAGATCACCGAGCAATTGCAGAAAGAGGCGGTAGAGGCGGCGATCAACGATCTGGTGAAGAAAGCTGACATCACCCGCATCGCGCCTGAGGACATCGACACGTCGGTAATCGAAAATCTCGATCTCGTGGGGAACTGAGCTTGGCCAAAATTACGTCCCGTTCGCCGCTTGCGCCCGAAAGCTTTCCTGACCTGCCGGTGATCAAGGGGGTTCGGTTTTCCTCGGTCGCGGCGGGGGTGCGCTACGCGGGCCGAACCGACGTGATGCTGGCACATCTGGCGCCGGGGTCCACGGTGGCGGGCGTGTTCACACGCTCTGCCACCCGCTCGGCGCCGGTGCTGGATTGCCAGGCCAAGATTGGCACGCACACCGATGACGGTGCGGCGATCATCGTCAACTCCGGCAATTCCAACGCCTTTACCGGCCGCAACGGAGTCGACGCGACCCGCGCCGTGACGTCGGCAGTGGCCCAGACCATGAACCTGCCCGAGGGGCGCGTGTTCTCATCCTCTACCGGAGTGATCGGCGAACCGCTGCCGCATGGTCGGATCACTGCCAAGATCGCCGAGCTGGTCGCCGGTCTGGACGAAACCGGCATCGGTGCTGCGGCACAGGCCATCATGACCACGGACACCTTTCCCAAAGGCGCCATGGCGTCGGTCGACCTGCCCGGCGGGACGGTCAGGATTGCCGGCATGGCAAAGGGTTCCGGCATGATCGCGCCCGACATGGCGACGATGCTTGTCTATCTCTTCACCGATGCCGCGATCCCCGCCGGGGATTTGCAGGCACTTGTAAGCGGCATCAATGACCGCACCTTCAACTGCATCACCGTGGACAGCGACACCTCGACGTCGGACACCCTGCTGATGGGCGCGACCGGAGCGTCGGGCGTCGCTGTCACCGCGCAGGACACCGCCTTTGCCGATGCATTGCATGGGGTAATGCTGGATCTCGCCCATCAGGTGGTCAGGGACGGCGAAGGTGCGACCAAGTTCGTCACGGTCAATGTGACCGGCGCCGTCACTGATGCGGACGCCCGCACGCACGCCCTGACGATCGCGAATTCGCCGCTGGTCAAGACGGCGCTCGCCGGCGAGGATCCGAACTGGGGCCGCATCGTGATGGCCGTCGGAAAATCCGGCGCTGCGGCTGATCGCGACGCGCTCAGCATTCGGTTCGGGGACATACTGGTGGCCGAAAATGGCTGGGTCTCGCCGGAATACAAGGAAGACCTTGGCGCCGCGCACATGAAGCAGCCCGAGATTACCCTCAACGTTGATATTGGGCTGGGCAACGGGGCGGCCACGATCTGGACGTGTGATCTGACCCATGGATATATCGCGATCAATGCCGATTATCGTTCGTGAGCCGGGGTTAGTGGCGTGAAAGTTGTGGTGGTTTCGGCTGTCGCCTTGATCGACCGGGACGGGCGGGTGCTGCTGGCACAACGACCGGCCGGGAAGGCGATGGCCGGTCTGTGGGAGTTTCCGGGCGGCAAAGTCGAGGTGAACGAAACCCCCGAGGCAGCGTTGATTCGCGAGTTGCACGAAGAGCTTGGAATCGAAACCTGGCAAAGCTGTCTTGCGCCGTTGACTTTCGCGTCCCACAGTTATGACGATTTTCACTTGCTGATGCCTTTGTTTGCATGTCGCAAGTGGGGCGGGACCATTCAGCCCCGTGAAAATCAATCGCTCAAGTGGGTGCACGCAAAGAACATTTCCGACTATCCCATGCCAGCGGCCGATATTCCCCTTATTCCGATATTGCGTGACTGGCTATAATTGCATCGTCCAGGTGCTCAATGCATACGCTCGCTGCATTGCAGAATATTTCAAATTGGGATGGGTAATTGAATAAATATTACCGCCCGGTTCTATTTTTCTGGTTATCTTAACCAACTCTCCTTAATCCTTATCAAGAGATGACATGGGGAAAGTGAAATGCTGAAAACAATCATTCTTGGCAGTTGTGTGTCCGTGCAGGGTATTCTGGAGCAAATACTTCCAGACGGCCGCATAAGTGTGCGAGTGGGCAAACAGATCTTTACCGGCATTCCGGTCTGACCGAAGGGGCGGGGCGTCGTCGCAGGCCGGGCAATTCATATGCCCGACCTGTGTCTGCGTGGGTGCAAGCGCGCGCTGTAATCCGGCGTCGCAGTTTGTCCGCTGGCAGAGACGCCCCCCAGCGCACCGGCGAGCGCGGTGTGGAATGACGATAGAAGGGACGGTTGCGCCGCCGCGTCGGGCGTATTTTCGCGAGCAGACGCCGGTCAGACAGACCAGCGAGAATCACCCGGTTGCTGGGTGCGTGGCACAAGGCAGGTCCGCAACCCGGTCACGAACCATGCTTGCGCCGTGCGTGTCGCGTATCGGCCGGATAGCGCCTTGCAGGGGCGCTTGGGACATCGACGGGACTGCCACAATCGGATTGACGGGACAAAGGCGCGAATACCGCCTGCGCGGCCTGACGCCGGATGACCCGATTGCGGCGCTGCGGAAACAAAAAATCCGACCCAAGGGGTCGGATTTTTCAGTCGGAACACAACGGGCGCCAACGACGGGCGCCCGTGGAGTATATCAGAGGTTCCGTTCAACCTCTTCACGCTCGAAAATCTCGATGACATCGCCGGGGCGAATATCTTCGTAATTTTCGAAGGCCATGCCGCATTCCTGACCGGACTGGACCTCGGGCACTTCATCCTTGAACCGCTTGAGCGTCTTGAGCGTGCCTTCGTGAATGACGACGTTGTCACGCAGCAGACGAACACCGGCCGAGCGGCGGGCGACGCCTTCGGTGACCAGACACCCGGCCACTTTGCCGACGTGCGACACCTTGAAGACTTCCTTGATCGCCGCGTAACCGATGAACTTCTCGCGAATTTCGTTCGACAGAAGGCCGGAGGCCGCTGCCTTCACGTCGTCCACGAGATCGTAAATCACGCTGTAATAGCGAATTTCCACACCCTTTTGATGCGCCGTGTTCCGCGCGCTGGCATTGGCCCGCACGTTGAAGCCAAAGACCGGTGCACCAGAGGCTTCGGCCAGACCGATGTCGGTTTCGGTGATGGCACCGACACCCGAATGCAGCACGCGGACGCGGACCTCATCGTTGCCGATCTTCTCCATCGCCTGGACAATCGCTTCGGCCGAACCCTGAACGTCCGCCTTGACCAGAATTGGCAGCTCCGAGACGTTCTCGTCGTCCTTGGCCTTGGCCATAAGCTGTTCCAGCGTGGTCGCCGCACCTGCGGCTGCGCGCTTGGCCTTGGCCGAGTTGGCACGATACTCGGCGATTTCGCGCGCCTGAGCCTCGGTTTCGGTGACGTTCAGTACATCGCCGGCTTCGGGAGTCCCGTTCAGACCCAGAACTTCGACCGGAACAGAAGGACCGGCTTCCTGGATGCGCTCGCCTTTGTCGTTGATCAGCGCACGAACCTTGCCGTACTGCTCGCCCACCACAAAGATGTCGCCCTGACGCAGGGTGCCGTTCTGAACCAGAACCGTTGCAACCGGACCGCGGCCAACATCAAGCTGCGCTTCGATCACGGCGCCCTGGGCCGCACGATTCGGGTTGGCCTTGAGCTCGAGAATCTCGGCCTGAAGCGCAATCGCCTCAAGCAGTTGATCCAGGCCCTGACCGGTATGTGCCGACACTTCGACATCCTGCACATCGCCGGACATCTGTTCGACAACAACTTCGTGCTGCAGGAGATCGGTCCGCACCTTGGTCGGGTTCGCGTCGTGCTTGTCGATCTTGTTGATCGCGACGATCATCGGCACCTTGGCCGCCTTGGCATGGGCAATGGCTTCGATCGTCTGCGGCATCACCGCATCATCCGCGGCAACCACCAGCACGACGATATCGGTCACCTGAGCACCGCGCGAGCGCATGGATGTAAAGGCGGCGTGGCCCGGAGTGTCGAGGAACGACAGCACAGCGCCAGAATCGGTTGTGACCTGGTAGGCGCCGATATGCTGCGTGATCCCGCCGGCTTCGCCCGAGACGACTTTTGTCTTGCGGATCGCGTCCAGAAGCGACGTCTTGCCGTGGTCGACATGGCCCATGATCGTGATCACCGGCGGACGCGATTGCAGATCCTCGGGGTTGTCGTCGATCTTGGTGATGACGTCCTCGACGTCCGCATCCGACACGCGCACCACGCGGTGGCCGAATTCTTCGATGATCAGTTCCGCGGTATCGGCATCAATGGTTTCGTTTTGAGTCACCATCAGGCCACTTTGCATCAGCGATTTTACAACGTCACCGACGCGTTCTGCCATGCGATTGGCCAGTTCCGACACCACGATCGCCTCGGGAAGCTGAACGTCCCGCACAACCTTTTCGCGCGCAACCTGGCCGCCCATCGCCTTTTGGCGCGCACGCTCCTGCTTGCGCTTCATGGCGGCCATCGACTTCTGACGTCCGCCTTCACCGGAAAGTGCCTGGTTCAGGGTCAGCTTGCCGGCACGACGTCCACCGGCATCATCGCGGGTTTTCACACCACGGCCACGCTCTTCGCGCTCGCGTTCCGCCTTGCGGGGACCGGCGGCGGCAGGTGCAGGCTTGGACGCCGAAACCCGTGCGGCGGCATCGGCACCCGCAGCCGGAGTGGGCGCGGAGGACGCAGGCTCGGCGGCAGCCTTGGCGGCCGCGGCGGCTTCCTGGGCCTTGCGCTCTTCCTCTTCGGCTTTCGCCTTGATGGCTTCGGCGGCCTCGCGCTGTTCGCGCTCTTTCGCCTCTTGTTCGGCCCGGCGGCGGTCACGCTCTTCCGCGCGCTCACGCTCATCCGCCTCACGCTGGGCAATCTCGTCCGCTTCGCGTGCCTTCGCGGCCTGCAACGCCTTCAGGCGGCGGTCCATTTCGGCATCGGAAATTCCGGCAGGGCGTCTTGCCGTGACTCCCGGCGAGGCGTTAGCTGCACCCGGAGCAGCGCCAGGCTTTGCCATACCCGTCTTGGGCACAACAACCCGCTTGGGCTTTTTGGTCTCCACCACGACGTTCTTGGTGCGTCCGTGGCTAAAGCTCTGCTTTACGCTCCCCGACCGGGGACCGCCACTGCGCAAACCCAAAGTTTTCTTACCGTCGTTATCGCTCATAAAGCTCTCTTATCCTTTTGTGCGGCCCCTGCCGCTGACATTTGCATTGACAGTTCCAATGCGTACGCCCTTCAATCGCTGGGCTTCCTCTACAACACGTTTCGTGAGTCCGCCAGCGCCAAGCGCAGCGTGTATCACAGATTGTCGTCCAAAGGCCAACCCCAGCTCCTGTGCTGTGAGCCAGCCTATGTAACTGCCAAAGTGCGGCGTGCTGAGTTTTGTCTTGCCACGTTCCGATCCGTCACTGGACTGGATCAGCACCTCGGCTTCCTCTTTGGACAGCCAATCCTTTACCCGCTCATAGCCCGCAACAGCAGAGCCGGAGCGACGCGCCAAGCTTATCAGATCCACAACGCGCCGCGCCAGCATCGGTTCCAGCTGGTTCAGCATTTCTTCATCCACCGTCACCGGCTTTTTGGCCGCGCGGGCGAACAGGCCTTTCTTCACGGCCTTTGCAAGCGCTTCCTTGTCCGCCGAAACCCAGATGCCCCGACCGGGCAGTTTGCCCATGAGGTCGGGAACGATCTGGTTGTCAGGGCCGACCACGAACCGGATCAGCCCGTGCTTGGGCTGTACCTCACCGGTCGCAATACATTTGCGCTCGGGTCCGTCGTCCAGTTCTTTGGTCACACCACCTCGGGACATGATCAGGCCTCTTCACCATCGACTTCGGCGTCGTCATCCTCGGCCTCGGTCTGCGTCTCGAGTTCGGTCGGATCGACCCAGCCCAGCAGAACCCGGGCCGTCATGACCATGTTCTGCGCCTCTTCCAGGGAAACGTCGAATTTCTCCAGCAGGCCGTCATCCTTGTGACGCTGGCCGTTGTCGGTGGTCCAGCCGCCGGCCAGTTCCCAATCCGCACAGGTGGCAAAGTCTTCGAGGGTCTTGATCCCGTCCTCTGCCAGCGCTTCCAGCATCTGGGGTGTCAGGCCTTCGAATTCAACCAGGCTGTCTTCGACACCCAGTTCGCGGGCGCGCTCCATCGCCTTGCGGGCCAGTTCTTCAAGCTGTTCCTTGGCGCGGGTCTGCAGTTCGGCGGCAGTGTCGCTGTCGACACCGTCAATCACCAGCAATTCGTCGAGATCGACATAGGCGACCTCTTCGAGGTTGGTGAACCCTTCGGACACCAGCAACTGGGCAAAGAATTCATCGAGATCCAGCGTGTCCATGAACAGCTGCGTGCGCTCTTCGAATTCCTTCTGCCGACGCTTGGATTCCTCTTCCTCGGTCATGATGTCGATGTCCAGACCGGTCAGCTGGGACGCCAGACGCACGTTCTGGCCACGACGGCCGATGGCCAGCGACAGCTGCTCGTCCGGCACCACGACCTCGATCCGTTCGGCATCCTCGTCCAGAACCACCTTGGTCACTTCGGCCGGCTGCAACGCGTTGACCAGGAAGGTCGGGATGTCCTCGTTCCACGGAATGATGTCGATCTTTTCACCCTGGAGTTCGTTCACCACGGCCTGCACGCGGCTGCCGCGCATGCCGACGCAGGCACCGACGGGATCAATCGAGTTGTCATAAGAAATGACGGCGATCTTGGCGCGGCTGCCGGGGTCACGGGCCACGGCCTTGATCTCGATGATGCCGTCGTAGATCTCGGGCACTTCCATCTTGAACAATTCCGCCATGAACTGCGGGTCGGTGCGCGACAGGAAAATCTGCGGGCCCCGGGCCTCGCGGCGCACATCCTTGATGTAGCAGCGGATGCGGTCGTTCGGGCGATAGCTTTCGCGACCGATCTTCTCGTTCCGGCGCAGGATGGCTTCGCCCCGGCCGACGTCGACGATGACGTTGCCGTATTCCTCGCGCTTGACCTGACCGTTGATGATGGTGCCGGCGCGGTCCTTGAATTCCTCGTACTGCCGGTCACGTTCGGCTTCGCGGACCTTCTGCAGAATGACCTGTTTGGCCGACTGCGCCGCAATCCGGCCCATGTCGACGGGGGGCACTTCTTCGACGAATTCGTCACCGACCTTGGGATCGGCCATGTACTGCTTGGCCTGTTTGACGGTGAATTCGGCCTGATAGTTCTCAAGCAGATCGTCTTCGACCACTGTGCGCACCCGGGTAAAGGTGGCGCGGCCGGTCTTGCGGTCGATCTTGACGCGGATGTCCATCTCGGCGCCGTAACGCGATTTGGCGGCACGCGAGAGCGATTCTTCCATCGCCTCGACGACCAGACCGGGGTCGATCATCTTTTCCCGGGCCACGGCCTCGGCGGTTTGCAACAGCTCAAGCTGGTTGGCAGAGGTAATCGCCATGTCTCTTACTCCTCCTGCGGGCCGTCTTCGGCCTCGATGTCGTCAAAAACGGATGGGTCCGGGGCGGCGGCCTTGCGGGCGCGCAGCATTTCGCGGATCAGATCGTCGGTCAGCACCAGCTTGGCCTCTGCCAGCCAGTCGAACTTGAGTCCAACCGTACCTTCCTCGATATTGATCAGCACTTCGTCGTCTTCGATTCCCGCCAGAATGCCCCGCCAGCGTTTGCGTCCGTCAACAAGCTCTGACGTCTCGATCTTGGCCTCATAGCCTTCGAACGTGTCAAAGTCCTTGAGCCGGGTCAGCGGGCGGTCAATGCCGGGGCTCGACACTTCCAGCGTATAGCCGTCCAGAATCGGATCTTCGACATCGAGCACGGCGCTGACGGCGGTGCTGATTCTGGCACATTCGTCGACCTCGATACCGCCCTCGGGCCGTTCTGCCATGATTTGCAGGGTCGGAGTGTTGCCACCCATGAGGCGAATCCTGACAAGCTCGAACCCCATGTCCTCGATGACGGGGGTCAGAATCTCTGCCAGACGTTTGTCCATGGCGGCTTTGGCGATCATGTCACTCATTGGTTCTGGGTATCCATGTGTTCGGAACACAAAAAAACGGGCGCGCGGCCCGTTGCTCTTTCCCGGTGGAGCGTTCGGGGTGGAGACCGACGCGCCGCTATTAAGGGCCATATACGCGGCGCAATCTGAAACTGCAAGGGCCAAGACCGGGGGGCTGATGCCGTGGATCCCGCATGTCCCGCCAGGATGGAGAGACCCTCACCACACATTATATATAGCTGGTACGCGCCCGATGGCCTTGCGGGCTCCGCCGACCGCCCCCTGTGGGCCTGAACAGACAGCCAGCTGCACACGTCCACCCTGCCGGTTTCGGGGGCGGGCGGAGTCGTCTCGCGGCCGGGCTGCGGGTGTCACTGGCCGCAGGTGTGAAGGGATGGGAGCTCAGGCTTCGCGACTGCAGACGTGTCCGGAAGCAGACTCGCGCACGACGACTCGCCCGCGAAGGGGCTGATTCCGACTCGATCCGGGCGTCAAAGCCGAGATCCGGAGCCCTGCCATCGGCCCAAACGCGGATCCTGGCCGTGCCGGGCGCGCGGCGGATGCCTTGAAACGTGGAATTTTCGAGAAATTTCAGAGAAAATGCGCCGCAAGTGCATTTTCGTGAAAAAAGCGCTTGCGGGTTTTGTCGGGTGACACTAGAACCCCCTTCACCGGCGGCGCTGAGGCGCACAACGGGACG